>CAVQTY010000009.1:0-403899 GCA_963716665.1 Ilumatobacteraceae bacterium | reverse complement strand
ATGCCGGCTGGGAGTTCAACTCGCGGCGGTTGTCTAGGCTCCTCCGCACCAGCTAGGAGGAGCCAAATGGCTGACGGATCTGTTCTCGTGGTGGGTGGCACGGGTGGCATCGGTCGCGAAGTTGCCCGCCGCTATCACGAGCTGGGCCACGACGTGACCATCACCGGTCGCAACCTCGAACGCGCGACCAAGATCGCATCGGAGATGGGCGCTGACGTGGGTGCCTTGGCCTTCGACCTCGCCGAACCCGACACGATCGCCGAGGCGGTCAGCGGGCTGGGTGCCGTGTCGCGGCTGGTCCTGGCGTCGATCGCGCGGGACAACAACCCCATTCGCGAGTACACGATCGCCGACGCCGTCTACCTGACGACCATGAAGCTTGTCGGCTACACCACGACGGTGCATGCCCTCATCGACCGCCTCTCGGAGGACAGCTCCGTCGTGCTGTTCGGCGGTCGAGCCAAGGACCGCCCGTATCCAGGTTCCACCACCGTGACGACCGTCAACGGCGGTGTGACCAGCCTCATTCGTACCCTGGCCGTCGAGCTGGCGCCGGTGCGCGTCAACGCCATCCATCCTGGAGTCGTCGGCGACAGCCCGTTCTGGGCGAACAAGCCGCTCGACGCTGTCATCCAACGCACGCCGACCGGGCGTCTCGTCACGATGGCCGAAGTCGTGGGCGCCACCGAATTTCTGCTGGAGAACCGGGCAGTCAACGGGGTCAACCTTGCCGTTGACGGTGGCTGGATGTTGCTGTGACAAGCAGGGTGTGAGCCGCCCGCTGCACCCGCCTAAATCTTCGGCAATTTGAAGCCCGACTTGGCGATGACGAAGTCGCGAGACTCCGTGGCCCGACTGCGGACGGCGGGCCAGTCGACATGGAGCAGCTGGCCGCCTTGCTTCATGATTCGACCGGCAATCAGGACCGTGTCGACGTTGCCGGTATCCATGCTCGTCACGACCGCCGTGGCCGGATCACCGAGCGGCGTCACGTTCATCCGATCCGTGCGCAGCATGATGATGTCTGCTTGCTTGCCTGGCGTCAGTGACCCCACCTTGGCGTCGAGCCCATTGGCCCTGGCGCCCTCGATGGTGGCATAGGCCAGGACGTCGCGGGCTGTGATCGGCGTCGCGCCAGCGGCGTGAGCGCGCTGCAGGGCGAGCACCGTTCGCATCTGGTTGAACATGTCGCTCGGGACGTTCGTCTCCACGTCGACGCTGAGGCTGGGGTTCAGTCCACGGTCGAGGAACTTCTGGATCGGCGGCATGCCGTGACCCATCATCATCTCGACCGGCGTCGCCAGTGACACCGTCCCGCCGGTATCGACGATCATCTGGATCTCGGTGTCGTTGAGCGTCGTGCAGTGGATGTACGTGGTGTCGGGACCGAGCACGCCGGACCGTCCGAACTGCTCGAACTTGGCCTCCAGGCCGTGGGAGCCGACACCGACGTGGGTGGTGATCCGAGCCCCGGCCTCGCGGGCGAGCTTCCAGTGATCACGGGTCACCTCGAAGTCGGTGAACTCCGGGCCGGGAGCAGCCAGCGCCAGGGTCAGCATCTGGTCCTTCGTCGAGAAGTGCTCGGTCGCCGCTCGCATGAACCAGCTCGGCTGACGCTCCTCCCACTTGCCCCACCACGGGAACCCATACGCGAACACGGCCCGCAAACCGGAGTCCTCCAACGCTTGGATCACCGCGTCGGTGTGTTCGGGCGAGTCTTGGATGTGCGACCAGTCCAGCAACGTGGTGATTCCGGCGTCGATGGCACCAAGGGCGGAGATCAGGTTTCCCATGTACGCGTCCTCGGGCCGGAACGCCGGCGCCAACTTGTGCAGCACATGGGAGAAGTAGCTCGACCGCCCTTCTAGGGGCACGTCGGTGCCGATGTTGCGGAGCAGACCCTCCCAGATGTGGCGGTGGCTGTCGACGAAGCCAGGCATGACGATCATGCCTGAGGCGTCGATGACCTCAGCCCCATCCGCCTCGAGGCCTTTGCCCACGGCCACGATCCGATCACCATCGATGAGGACGTCGCAGCCGCTGACGTCGCCGATCTGGGGATCGAGGCTGAGGACGATCCCGTTCTTGACCAACCTCCGCTCGGTCGGCACCACCGAGAAGTCGACTCCCGCGGCGTAGAAATCGGGAAGGTCGGCAGCCACCGCAACCCTGCTGCCGAGAACGAGGCGACGCGCTCTGCGGAAGTTGCGCTTGACCAGCTCTTTGAGATCTCCGACCTGGAACAGGACGATGCCGACCAGCACGAGCAGGCCGATGATCATCGAACCGTCGGTAGGTGACAGGTCGAGGAACGGGAGGGCGGTGATGACGAGCGCGAGGAGCACCGCGGCGACCGTGCTCCCGACGAACGTCGCTCGGCCGCCGGCGAGTGCCGCCCCGCCCAACACCGCGGCAGTGATGCTGTTGAGCGCGAACGAACTACCGATCTGGGCGTTGCCGATCGGCGAGCGGGCCATCACGAAGAGCGAGGCGACGGCAGCAAGGACGCCCGACAGGAGGAGGGCGCGCACCCGAATCCAGTTGGTCCTGATCCCGCCACGCTTGGCCGAACGATCGTCGAAACCGACCGCGCGCACCTCGAGGCCCGACCCCGAGGCGTGCAGCCAGAGATCGAGCAGGCCGGCGCCGACGACGATCAGGATGAACGCGATGGGGATCGGGCCCACGCTCTTCTTGAGAACGGACACCAGGTCATCGCTGATGATCCCCTGCGCAGTGGGCCGCAGGGTCAGCGAGATCCCGTCGAGAATGCTGAGCGTTGCCAAGGTGGCGATGAGTGACGGAATCTTGAAACCCCTGATCAGCACCGCGTTGACCAAACCGAGGCCGAGGCCGCAGGCGAGAACCGTCACGATCCCGAACAGGATCTCGATCGTCGAGGCGTCGCCGGCGATCAGAAACGACCCGACGACGACGCCGAAGCTGATCATCGCCCCGACCGACAGGTCGAGATAACCGACGAGGATCGCGTGCGTCTGGGCGATCGCCACCAGCGCGAGGGGCATCGCCAGGAGCAGAACCGTGGTGAGGTTCGCCCGGTTGATGAACCCGTCGAACCGGGTCTCGGTGTACCAGAGCAGGACGGCGATCAGCAGCACCTGCAGCGCCACCGGCATCCACAGTCGGAACTTGACGACCTTGCGCCACTCGTTCCTGTCGCGGGCATTGCGGGCGACCTTGCGGGCGAACTGTCTCGCCCGATCGACGTTCGAGGTGTGGATGGCGACAGTCACTGGTCCACCGTCATGAGACCTCGTCTGGCGTCAGCGTCGCCGTCGTCGATTTCGGCATCGCCACACCCAACGGAGACCTTGCCGCCTTCGACATTCCTGGACCGCGAACGATGGACTCGACGATGCGGACCTCGTCGAGCTCGTCGCCGGGTATCTCTTCGATGATGGTGCCGCGCGACATCACGAACACGCGGTTGCAGAGGCCGGAGAGCTCGATCGGGTCGCTCGACTTGACGAGCAGGGCGGCGCCGGCGGCGGCCCGGGCGTGGAGGGCCGCGTAGATGTCGATGCGCGAGCCGACGTCGACACCTTGGGTCGGCTCGTAGGCGAGGATCACCGACGGTTCTCTGAGAAACGATCGGGAGACGGACACCTTCTGCTGGTTGCCGCCAGAGAGGAACTCGACTGGCTGATCGAGCGACGGGGTGCGGATCTCGAGCTGGTCGACGAGCGCTTGCACGGCGTCTCGTTCGGCCCGCCGGCGCAGCAGCCCGAACCGGCTGAACCGCCGCAGCGATTGGACGGTGGCGTTCACCCTCACGCCCAAGACGCCCATCAACGCCTCTCGTTTGCGATCACCGGGGAGCAGCATGATCCCGGCGCGCACCGCCTCCCGGGTCGAGATCAACGTCAATTCCTTTCCGGCGCAGACGACGCTGCCGGCGCGAGGCGGGATCCGGCCGGCGAGGGTGTCGAAGAGCTGAGGCTGGCCGTTGCCTTCGGCACCGGCGATCCCGACGACCTCGCCGCGGTGCAACGTGAAGCTGACCGGGCCGAATGACTGCCCCTGCAGGGCATCGACGACGAGCACTTCGTCGGCGTCGGCCGACGGCGGAATCGGCGGCGGGAACGCCGCCTCGAACGGGCGGCCGACGATCCGCTCGACCAGCTCCGCTTCCGTGGTGCTCGCGGCGTCGTAGGTTCCTTGATGCCGCCCGTCACGAAGCACGGTGATCCGGTCGGCGATCTCGAGCACTTCCGGGAGCCGATGGCTGACGTAGACCACACCGACGCCGCGATGCTTGCACGCCAACACGGTTCGGTGGAGGGCCTCGACCTCCTCTGGACCGAGGGCGGTGGTGGGCTCGTCGAGGAGCAGCACCTTTGGTTCGGTGACGAGCGCCTTGGCCACCTCGAACAGTTGGCGCTCGGCCATCGTGAGCGAGCCCACCGGGGCGTCAGGGAACAGCTCGAGGTCGAGGTCGAGGTCGGCGAGGACGCGGCGAGCCCACTTCTTCCTGTGCCGATAGCGCGGGCGTCCCTCCCTGGCGGCGTTGTAGAGGTTGTTCTTCACCGGCTCGGCGTTGACCGACGAGCCGTCCTGGTAGGCCATCGCCAGGCCGAGCTTGCGCGACAGCGCTGGAGAGTCGCGCGACAGCGGCCTGCCGCCGATCCGCACGGTGCCCCGATCGGGGTCGACGAACCCTGACGCGATCCCGAGGAGAGTCGACTTGCCCGAGCCGTTCTCGCCGACCACGGCATGGACCTCACCGGCGCGGCAGTCGAAGCTGACGGAAGTCAGCGCCCGAACCGCACCGAACTGGCGGGACACGCCCGCCAGTTCGAGTACAAGTCCGTCCTCCATCAACTCTCCTACGGGACGCCTCCGCTCAACCGCCGAACATCACGGCGAGCACGTTGTCGGGCACCAGAGACGTCCCGGACACGACCTCATTGACCCGATCCGGGTTGCAGTCGGCGTCGGTGACCTGCCTCATCACGTGCGGGACGACGACCTCGCCCGGAACGTCGGCGTCCTGGAGCGCGAGCATCGCCGCGGTGACGGCCACGCGGGACTGGAAGTTGCCGCCGGCCGAGTACCAGATGTTGTAGGTGGGCTCGGCGCGCTCCGCCCAGTCGCAGAACAGGGTCTGCTCGTCCGTGCGCAGCGCAACGGTCAGGTCTTGCACCGGGATTCCGAGCTCGTCATACGCCTGGAGGGCCGTGTACAGCCCGTCGGAGTACTCATATGCCCATCCCTTGATCTCCGGGTTGGTCGTGAGCAGGCCGCGAACCGCGTCGAGGGCCATCGTGTTCACCCAGTACGTGTCCCCGGTGGTTGTGTTCTCGTCGGCCGGCGGGTTGACGAGATCGACGCCGTCGGCGAGCGCAGCGGTCGTGCACTGCTGCCAACCGAGGCTGAGGGCGTTCCCCGGCGTACCGCCGAGCATGGCCACCTCGCCACTGCCGACACCGGTGTTGAGCACGTCGGCGAAGCTCTCGCCGAGCGCGCAGAGCTCCTCGCCGATCACCGCCGTGTAGTCCTCGCCAGGAACGAGGGCGCCCTCCTGGCCGGGCAGTCCGACATAGCCGGCCGAGAACGACAGGTACGGGATGCCTGCGGCCTCCGCTTCGGAGACGGCTCCGGCGAGGGCGATGCCAACGTCGGGATACCCGACGATGAAGTCGACGCCGCTCTGGATCAGGAACCGCACGTCGTTGGCGTGGACCTCCGGATCCTGGTTGAAGTTGGCGGCAGTCGAGACGATCGAGCCGATCTCGGGGTACGTCAGCGCTTGGAGGATGGCCTCCATGTGACTCACCGAACGCCAGACGTTGACCGTGTCGCCACCACCGTCGGCGTAGCCCATGACAAGCTCACCACCGCTGCCGGTGTCACACGACTGATTGCTCCAACACTCCATGGCCTTGTCGATGGTCGCTTGGTCGAGGTCCTGGTTGGCACGGGCGATCGCCGCGAGCACGATGTCCCAGCTTTCCGGCGCCGACGGCTCGACCGGTCCGAGGGCCTTCTCGACGAGCGCCGGATCCGCCGCCGATGGATCCTCGCCGAACTCGGCCAGCGAACCGCCGCCTGGTTCGGTGGTCGCGTTGGCCCCCGAGCCGAACGCAGTTGCCGTCATCGCAAGGATCGCGATGACTCCGAAGGTTCTCTTCAGGTGCATTGGTGTCTTCCCCCTTGGCCCGTTGATGGGCCGGTCTTGTGTTGATGTCATTTCGTCTCGACCGAGACTCGCCGTTCGCGGAAGAGCGCTTCGACGCCTTGATGATGCGGTCACCCGAGATCAGCATCCCCCCGATGATCACGAGCCCGAACACGAGGAACTGGAGAGAGGTCGCCAGGCCGAGCGATCGCATCATCTGGTTCAACCCGGTGAGGAAGAACGCCGCGGCGAATGTGGACAGCGGACTCGCCAGGCCTCCGGCCAGCGACGCGCCACCGATGACGACCGCGGCGATCGGACCGAGGAGGTACGGCGAGCCGATGTTGACTCCGGGATTGCGTAGCAACGCGGCCAGGGCGACGCCGGCGATCGCGTAGAGGACTGCCGCCACGACGTAGACGAGGGTCTGGGACAACGTCACCCGCACGCCCATCACCTGGGACGAGACCGGATTGGCCCCCACCACCTGGAAGCGGCGTCCGACAGATGTGTAGCGAAGTCCGACGATGAACAACAGCGTGACGATCACGCCCATCCAGAAGATCGGGCTGACGCCGAGGAACCGGCTCGCCGCCCAATCGGACAGACCGAGCGGTACCGCACTCTGCACCGGGAACGTGCTGACGTAGCGGCTGACGACGCCGACCACGATCTGGCCCGTCGCCAGCGTGACGATGAGCGCGTTCAACTTGAGCCCACCGATGAGGATCCCGTTCACCAACCCGATGAGAGCGGCGGCGCCCACCGCGACGAGGATCGCGATCCAGATGCGGCTGTCGGACTGCTCACCGACTCCGGCCATGATCATCGCCGCAAGCGTCAGGGTGCCCGGGGTGCTGAGATCGATGCCCCCGGTCATGATCACCAACATCTGGCCGAGCGCGGTGATCGCGAGCAGGGCACCGAACGGGGCGATCGCTGACAACGCCACCCCGCTGAGGGTCTCGGGAACCCAAATCGCGGCCACGACGACGAGGAGGATCAGGGCCAGATAGACCGGCATGTAGCGCGAAGCGACGACAAACCTTGTGAGCGCCGAGGCGGGCACCATCCCGGCCGTCATCGCTGATCGGCTCCGACGCTGACGGGCAGGCCGGCTACGGAAACCTGCCGCTGGGCGGCCAATGCGAGCGCTCGTGCTCTCGCCACGTCCGCGGTGAGCTCGCCGTTCTCGACCAGGGAGGTGCCGCCGACGAAGACCCAGTCGATGTTCGACGTGTCCATGCCCCACACGACGGCGCCGATTGGGTCGTTGACGGGGGCGATGTTGGGACGATCGGCCCGCAACACGATGACGTCACCCCGCTTGCCCGGGCTCAACGAGCCGGTGATGTCAGCAAGTCCCGCGGCTCTCGCACCATCGACGGTGGCGTAGCGAATGACCTCGCGAGTCCCGAGCAGGTTCGGGACACCTCCCTTACCCGCCAGCTTGAGGTCGAACGAGGTGGCGTGCTGCACGGAGATCACGGCCCGCATCTGGGCAAAGACATCGCCCGGCGCGAGCCGTTCGTCTCCGACGCCCAAGCCCGGCCGGATGCCCCGATCGATGAGCTGCTGCACGGGTGGTGGACCGACGCCGCCGGCCATGTCGCTCGCCGCCGTGAGCGTCACCGCTGTCGACGAAGCAGCGATGGCGGCGAAGTCGGCAGCGCTCAGGCGGGTGCAGTGGGACAAGGTGACATCGGGCCCGAGCAGCCCGCGGCGACCCAACTCGGCAACCTCGCCGCCCGCCGCCGCCGATGTGCCGGCGTGGGCATGAATCCGCCGGCCCCGTGCGCGTGCGTCGGCCCATCGGGCCGAGAGCCCGTCGAGATCTGCCCCGACGAGATCGGGGGAGGCGAATGCGAGCGTGGTGTTGGCGGGCGGAGTCGCGCCGACACGCGACGAGACGAAAACCGTGCGCACACCGGAGTCGGCGTGGGCCGTCAGCGCAGCATCGAGATGAGCGGCGTCATCGGGAAGATCGCACCAGTCGACGACGGTGGTGATGCCCGCCGCGAGCGCTCGGAGCAAGCCGACGAGCGTGGCGGCGTAGATGTCGTCAGGTGAGTAGTGCCCGGAGGTCTCCGCCTCGGACGCTGAATCGATGTCGCCGATGAGGGACTGCCACAGGTGGCGGTGGGCATCGACGAACCCGGGCATGACGATCGTGTCGGCGGCATCGACGACCTCGGCGCTCCGAGCTCGCAGCGACGAGCCCACCTCGCTGATGATCCCGTCGTCGATCAGGACGTCTGCCTCGACCAGGTTGCCGACCGTCCGATCGAGCGACAGGACCGTGCCCCCTTTGATCAGCACCTTGGCCATCAGCCCGTCCCGTCGTCCATGCTGCCCTGACCTAGTCGCTCGTCTCAGCGGTCAAGGCGTCGTGGAGGTATCTCCAGTCCCGGGCAAACCGGTAGGAATGGCGCGGTGGTGGTTGGGGGGCCTGCGTCTCCAGCCATCGGACGCGTCCAGAGCCGATGTTTCGAAACTCGTGAACGCAGCCGACACCGGCCCAGGCCACATCGCCGGGCCCGAGCTGGTAGGCGGTGCCGTCGAAGAACGCCTCCACCTCTCCGTCGAGGATCTGATACGTCTCCTCGAGCGGATGGTCGTGAGCGCCGGCGAACCCGCCCTGCTCGTACTGCACCATGAACATCGTCGAGAGGACAGCGCCGAGATCGGAATCGACCATCATCTTGACCGAGATCCCGCTGTACACGAGCAAGGCGGTACGCATGCTCGCACTCACCTGCAGCCGATCCTGAGTTTGGTTGGCCGGGTCCATCGACTCGGCGTCGATGTGTCCGAAGTATCGGTTGCGCGGGTCACGAACGTCGACCGCCCGGGCCGTTCCGGCGGCGAGCGGCGGGGGAAATTGAGTGTCGAAGCCGAAGCGTGCCCGCGGGAGCGGCGCCTTCATCTCCGAGAACAACACCGGCTCGGTGGACGTGTTCCTGAATGCGTGGGTGGAGCCGACCGGCAGGAGCCCGTAGTCACCGGCGACGAGCTCGACGCTTCCTTCAGCCGTGTCGACGGTCAGCGAGCCGGCAGTCACGTAGAGGGATTCCTCCCACGAGTGCACATGGCTGTCGACCGAGCCGCCGGGCTCGAGGCGGGCGACGCGGAATCCCATCTGGGTCGCACCGTGCGGCCTCGTCGACGACATTGTCCCCGCTGTAGCCAGAGCTGCGCCCGACGAATTCGGCCGGCGTCTGGTAGTCCAGATCGGAGACCTTCTTCACGACATGTTCTGCCACGGCTATCCCATCATCACGATCTGGCTCAGCGACTCGTGGATCGTCGCGGCGATGCGCTCGACGGACGGGATCGCCAGGTCCTCCAATTCCGCCGCTGCTGGTAGCGGCAGGTGCGGTGTCGTGATCCGTACGATCGGGCCGTCGAGATCCCAGAACGCCTCGTCGGCGACGATCGAGGCGACCTCGGCTCCCCAGCCGCACGCCTGCGGGTTCTCCTCGACGGTGAACAGCCGGCTCGTCGCCGATACCGAGGCGAGCACGGTGGCCATGTCGAGCGGCACCAGGCTGCGCAGGTCGATCACGGTCGCCTCGATGCCCTCGCCGGCGAGCCGGTCGGCCGCGGCCAACGCCCGACCGACCATCAGGCCGAGCGCGACCACGGTGCAGTCCGTGCCGTCACGGAGCACCTTGGCGGTGCCGAGCGTGTCGACGATCTCGCCGTCGGGCACCTCCTCCTTCGAGGCGTAGAGACCCTTGTGCTCGAACAACAGCACCGGATCCGGATCGCGCACGGCCGCCGCCATCAGCCCGACGACATCGGTCGCAGTCGAGGGGGCGACGACCTTGATCCCCGGCACCGCCATCGCCCAATTCTCCACGCTCTGGGAGTGTTGGGCGCCGAAGCGCACCGAGCCGCCGTTGCCGGACTTGATCACGAGCGGGCAGCTGACCTGCCCGTTGGTCATGTAGCGGGCCTTGGCAATCTCGTTGACGACCATGTCCCAGCACACGGCGAAGAAGTCGGCGAACATCACCTCGGCGATCGGGCGCATCCCGGTCATCGCCGCACCCATCGCCGCCCCGAGGATCGCCTGTTCGGAGATCGGCGTGTCGACCACGCGCACCGGTCCGAACTCGTCGAGCAGCCCGGCCGTGGTCTTGAACACCCCGCCGGCGCCGCCGACGTCCTCACCGAGGAACACCACGGCCGGGTCGCGCCGCATCTCCTGGGCGATGCCGCGGGTCACCGCCTCGCGGTAGGTCAGCTGCGCCACTGCCACCCCCCGTCTGCCCACACGTTGGTCCACAGTTCGGCGGGGTCTGGGGGCGCTGCCGCCTTGGCCGCCTCGGTCGCCGCGTCGATCGCTGCCGCGACGCTGGTGACGATCTCGGCGAGCTGCTCCTCGGCGACGCCGAGGCGGAGCAGACGTTGGTGGTACATCGGGATCGGGTCGTGGGCGATCCACGCCTCGACCTCCTCGGCGGGGCGGTACGTCCCGGGGTCGGCGCGGCTGTGCCCGCCGTGGCGATAGGTCTTCGTCTCGATCAGCGACGGTCCTCCACCCGACCGGGCGCGTTCGATGGCCGCCCGGGCAGCGAGATACACGGCGTCGGCGTCATTGCCGTCGACGACCGTCGGCTCGAGGCCGTAGGCAGCCGCACGGTCGGCGGCGGGGTGGCGGACAGCGGTCACCTCACCGATCGCGGTGTACTCCATGTAGAGATTGTTCTCACACACGAAGATCGACGGCAGTTGATACACGGCAGCGAAGTTGAGCGCCTCGTGAAAGGCGCCGATGTTCGTCGCTCCGTCACCGAAGAAGGCGACGGCGACCTGGTCGGTGCCGCGCAGCCGTGCCGACCAGGCCGCGCCGTTGGCGATGCACAGGTGGGCGCCGACGATGGCGTAGCTACCCATCATCCCGTGCTCGACGCTGGTCAGATGCATCGAGCCGCCCTTGCCACCGAGGAGGCCGGTTCCCCGTCCGAGCATCTCGGCGATGATCGGTTCCGGTGGAACGCCGCGGGCGATGGTGTGGCCGTGGCCCCGGTAGGTGGCGAACGTGTAGTCGTCGGGACGCAGAGCGACGCCGAACGCGGCGGCCGCCGCTTCCATGCCGAGTGGCGAGGTGGCTGGTGCCCTTGACGAGGTTCTGCAGGAACAGGTCGTGGAGCCGTTTCTCGAGCTGGCGGACCTCCTGCTGGCGGCGGTACAGCTCGAGCCGCGTTCCAAGTTCGATGTCGGCGTCGTCGAGGGCCGGGTCGAACGGCTCGGGGAAGATCGCGCCGTCATTGCGTTCCCCGGCCACGCAGGCCGTGCTGGCCGCTCACTCGCTGGCGCTCGCTCGCTCGCATCGGTGCCGGGTCACTGCGCTCACGCCTCTCCCGGCGTCGGTGTTGAGGTGCGACTGCGACTCGCGAAGGGTCGGCAGCGGGGAGTCGATCGTCCAGTAGCGCGTGCCGCAGACGAGCAGTTCCTCGGCGGGGAAACGGGTGATCACTTCGCAGCCGTCCGCGGTGACGACGACCTCCTCCTCGATGCGTGATGCCGACCAGCCGTCGGACGCCGGCCAGTAGGTCTCCAAGGCGAAGACCATCCCCTCCTCGAGAACCTCGGGGTGGTCGAACGAGATCATCCGGCTGAAGATCGGTCGTTCCCAGATCGACAACCCGACGCCGTGGCCGTACTGCAGCGCAAACGCGGCCATCTCGTCGGCGAAGCCGAACTCGGTGGCCGCCGGCCACACGGCGCAGATGTCGGCGGTCGTCACGCCGGGCTTGACCATGGCGATCGCCCGGTCGATGTACTCGCGGCAGATCTTGTAGGCGTCGCGCTGCGCCGGCGAGGCGCTGCCCACCTGGAACGTGCGGTAGTAGCACGTGCGGTAGCCGTTGTAGCTGTGCAGGATGTCGAAGAACGCCGGGTCACCGGGACGGATGATGCGGTCGGAGTAGACGTGCGGGTGCGGCGAGCAGCGCTCGCCGGAGATCGCGTTGACGCCCTCGACGTACTCCGACCCGAGGTCGAGCAGCGTCTTGGAGACGAGGCCGACGCACTCGTTCTCGCGGACACCAGGTCGCAGCGCCCGGTAGAGCTCCTCGTAGGCAGCGTCGACCATCGAGCAGGCATGGGTGAGCAGGAGGATCTCGTCGGACGTCTTGACCCGTCTGGCCTCGAGGAACACCTGCTGGCCGTCGACCACGGTCAGGCCTCGCGCCTGCAGGGCGGCGAGCACCGGCATCTCGACGAGGTCGACGCCGAGCGGCTCGTTGGTCAGGCCGTGCTCGGCGAGAACGTCGTGGACCTTGGCGGCGACGTCGTCGGCGAGCCCGGCATCCGGAGGGATCGCGCCGCGGAGCGTCGACAGCCCTGGCCGCGAACCGTGGGCGTCGTGGTGTGACTCACCGGGCGACCCGGCGTGGGCGTGGCCGTGGTCGAGCCACGGGTTGTACAGCAGGTGGTGACGCGCCGCCGAACCGAAGTCCCAGACGATCGGATCGCCGCCGCGGGGGATGAGCGCGAAGCGGATCAGCTTGTCGATCGCCCACGTGCCGATGTGCGTCGCCGTGGCATAGCGAATGTTGGCGAAGTCGAAGCACAGCAGCGCTCCGAGCGACGACTCCTCGAGCGTCTTGTGCAACCGGGCGAGCCGCTCCGTGCGCAGCCGGTCCATGTCGATGCGGACTTCCCAGTCGACATTGTTCGGTCCGAAGGTGCGGATGGCCACGGCGTCGTCCTCAGACCAGCGCCGCGAGCGATGGATGGCCTGGAGAAACCCCTCGTTGTTGACACTTCTCCCCTCCGTTCAGCCGAACCCTCGCGCCGGCGGGTCTGGCTCGCGATCGCGAGGGTACTACAATCGATTGCAACGATCGTCCAGGGGTCGTTTGACTGCGATGACCACCACAACACCGAACGTCGGGTTCGCCGGGCTCGGTCGGATGGGCCGGCCGATGGCCCGCCAGCTGATCGACGCCGGGTTCCCCGTGACCGTGTACAACCGGACCTCGTCGGTCGCCGACGCATTCGCCGCCGAAACGGGGGCAACAGCCGTCGCCTCGCCACGCTCGTTGGGCGAGCGGTGCTCGGTGGTCGTCACGATGCTGTCCGACGGCCCGGCGCTGCTCGACCTGCTCGGCGGTGACGACGGGTTGGTCGCTGGCCTTTCGGTGGGAGACATCGTCATCGACATGGGCACGACTGGCGTCGAGCACACCAACGCGGCGCGACGTCAGCTTGCTGACGTCGGCGCCCACCTCGTCGAGGCGCCGGTGTCGGGAAGCGTCGCCGCGGCGGAGGCGCGCACGCTGCTGGTCATGGCCGCCGGCGAGCAGCAACAGGTGGCGAGCGCCATGCCCGTACTGCGCGGCATCTCGGACCGGGTGATCGAGGTCGGCGGACCCGGAGCCGGGGCGGCGATGAAGCTCGCCGTCAACGCCATCGTGTTCGCCATCAATCAGGCTGTCGCCGAGTCGCTGGTGCTCGCCGAGCGGGCAGGCATCGAGCGGTCCGTGGCCTACGAGGTGTTCGCCTCGTCAGCGGTCGCCGCGCCGGTCGTGCACTACCGTCGTCCGGTGTTCGAGCACCCAGAGTCGGTCGCGGTGACGTTCCCGATCGACCTCGCGATCAAGGATCTCGATCTCGTCCTCGCGCTTGGTTCGGAGGTCGGAGCTGCAGCTGCCACAGGCCGAGACGAACCTGGCTGCGATGCAGGCCGCAGCCGCCGCCGGTCTCGGGGCGGCGGACATCGGCAGCATGGCCGTCTACCTCCGCGAGATGCCGCAGGTTCAGACCGGCGCTGAGGTTCCTGATGGATGAGAGCAGGTTGCCATCGCCGACGTGACCCTCAAGGACATCGCCGAGAGCGTCGGCGTGAACGCTTCGACGGTGTCGCGCGCCCTCGACCCGGCCAAAGCGCACCTCGTCAACGCGGCGACGATCGCCCGTGTGCGCGAGGCAGCCAAGGACCTCGGTTACCGCGGCGACCACATCGCCGGGTCGTTGCGCCGGCGGGCGACGGCGACCGTCGGGGTGATCGTCGGCGATCTCGCCAACCCGTTCATCGCTCCCGTGATCCACGGCATCGCCAAGGCCCTCGCCGCCGAGCAGATGCTGCCGCTCATCTTCGAGACCGAGGACGACGCCGACCGACTGACGTGGGGCGTGAACCATCTTCTCAGCCGCCGTGTCGACGCCATCATCGTCGCTGGCGCCCGCTTCGGCGACCGTGATGTCCTCGAGGCAGCGACCAGGTTCACACCGGTGGTCGTCGCCGTTCGCGGGCTGCCGGGGAGCCCGCTTCCGCACGTGTTGCACGACGACCGGGCGGGCGGCGCGATGGCGGCGCGCCACCTGATCGGCCTTGGCCACACCCGCCTCGCCGAATTGCGTGGACCGATGGACATCGGCAACTTCGTCGCCCGGCACGAGGGCTTCCGCGACGCCTGCAATGACGCAGGCGTCGAGCTCCTCGACGGGCTCGGCTTCGGTTCGAGGCCGATCCGCGAGGAAGGTGAACGACTCGCCAACGACCTGATCGACCGACACGGTGGTTCGCTGCCCACGGCCGTCTTCGCCCACAACGACCTGATGGCTCTCGGAGCACTCAGCGTCTTTCGTGTCCGCGGCCTCGTTTGCCCACGCGACGTCTCCCTTGTGGGCTACAACAACTCGCCGACGATCGACCAGGTCGATCCACCCCTCACATCGGTCGCCTACCCCGGCACCGAGGTCGGCCAGGCCGCCGGAAACGTTGCCTTGCAGTTGATTGCCCGGACAGATCAACGCGTTCCGGGCGCCCTCTTCCAGCCGACGATCTTCGTGCGGGAGTCGACGGCGCCGCCCGCGACCACACCGTCACACGATTGGGCGAGCTTGAACTCTTTGGTTCCGTTGGCGACGTTAGTGGCGCCGACCATGCCAAAGACCCGACGGAAGAGCATCAGAAAGTCGGCTGTGAGCCGTCCAGTTCCCGAAGTGTCGACCGGTGACGTGCTCGGTGGATCATCTGCGACAGCTCCGGAGCCTTGAACAGTGCCAGGGCGGCGAGCGTGACACCGCCGCGGGCGATGTCGCCCCACGCGGCAGGCCAACCCAGGAACGGCAGCACGTTGATGATCAGTGTCAGGAAGAGTGCGCCGTTGACGGCACCGATGAACGAGCCGCGGCCTCCCCCGAGCGCTGCACCGCCGAGGACGGCCGCGGCCAACGTGGGCAACGTGAACGACGTACCCAACCGTGGGTCGCCGATACCGACGAGTGCGGCCAGGAACAGGCCGCCAGCACACGCGAACAGGCTGGACAAGAGCAGGGCACGGAGGAAGCGGATGTTCGCGGACACACCGACCCTTCTGGCGGAGGTGTCGTCGAGCCCGACCGCTCGAGAGGTGAGGCCGTCTCGGGTGCGGTACAGCCACAGGTCGAGCGCAATGGCGAGGGCGACGACGCCGAAGAACGAATACGGAACGAACCCCCAACTTGCCGTCATGGCGTCGACGAACGAGGCGCTGATGAGCCCATCCGGTGTCGGGCGAAGCATCAGCGTGATCCCTTGCAAGACGCTCAACGTCGCGATCGTCGCAATGATCGATGGGATCGACAGCCATCGAATCAGGACAAAGTTCACGAGTCCCACAAATGCGGCGATCGCGAACAATCCGGTGATCCCCAACAGGTTCCACGCCCAGGACGGATCGGTCACGAGAAACGATGCGCACACGACCGTCAGGCCCATCAGGGCACCGATCGACACGTCGAACGCTCCGAGAAGCATGGCGTGCAGCTGACCCATCGAGGCGAACGCCAGTGGCACGGTGAGCAGTAGCAGTGACTTCATGTTGAACTCGGTGAGGAAGGCGTCAGATCGTTGCCACGTGTACGCACGCGACGAGGAGCGAAAGGACGGCGAGCGCCACGACGGGCACCCACGGACGGTCCAGTGCGGCCGCGGCTGGTGGTCTCGCCTGTCGCTGGGTTGGCGGTGCGTCAACCGCCGTACTGTCGACTGCGTCCGGCGCGGCGGTCGATGCAGTGCCGGCGACCGCGGCTGGCCGGCGATGCGCCACGGACTGTGTGCGGATGATCGCTTCGACGATTCGATCCTCGGAGAGATCCGCTCCACTGACCTCACGGACGATCTGGCCACGCGACACGATGACCACCCGATCGCAGATCCCAGCGAGTTCGATGGCGTCGGCGGAGCGAACGAGAATCGACATCCCGTCACTCGATCTCGACCGCAACGCCTCGTAGATCTCGAACCGGCTCCTGATGTCGACGCCCTGTGTCGGCTCCTCCGCCAGCAAGACGTCAACATCGCCAAGGATCGGCCGGGCCAACACGACCTTCTGCTGATTGCCACCGGACAGGAAGCGGACCGGTTGCTCGATCGACGGCGTACGGACATTGAGTTGTCGTACGACGTCGGCGGCGGCGTGAGACTCGTCCCGGCGGTTCACGAAGCCGAGGCGGGCAAATCTCCTCAGGACTCCGATGGTGGCGTTGGCGCGCACTCCGAGGACGGGGAACAACGACTCGCGAACACGTTCGCCGCTGAGCAGCATGATCCCGCGATCGAGTGCCGCGGCCGGCGCCCTGTGGCCGGACCTCGACGCCATCCATCCGGATCGTTCCAGATGACGCGGCATCGACGCCGGCGAGCGCCCGCATGATCTGCTCTTGCCCGTTTCCCTCAGCACCGGCAAGCCCAACGATCTCTCCTGGGCGGAGATCCATGTCGACGGGCCCGAAACGCTCGCCACGGAGTTCGTGAACCACGAGTCGCGCTTCGGCCTGCCGTGGCGTCGGAACGCTCTGGGAACGCCAGCTCGACCGGCCGTCCGATCATCAGGGCAACGACTTCGTCCTCGGTGACGGAGTCGGCAGCGAACGTGCCGATCCGCTCGCCGTCGCGCAGGATGGTGAGTCGGTCGGCGATGGCCATGATTTCGGAGAGCCGGTGGCTGACGTACATCACGCCGGCCCCGCCCTTGACCGCCTCGGACACGAGCGCGTGGACGCGGCCGACCTCGTCGATACCGAGAGCTGTTGTCGGCTCGTCGAGCAAGAGCACGCGCGGACGTGCCACGAGGGCCTTGACCACTTCCAGGAACTGGCGCTCCGCCAGCCTGAGGTCGCCCACCCTCGAGCGTGGGTCGAGGTCCACGTCGAGCCGATCGAGTTCCTGGGACGCCCAGTCGATCGTCTCGGCGAACCGTTTCGGGCGCCGTGAGGGCGGAACCGAAAGGAGCAGGTTGTGGGCGATCGAGAGCTCCGGCACCAGCGAGTACGTCTGATAGGCCATCGCCAACCCGTGCTCGAGGGCTGCAGAGGGATGACCGACCTGCAGTTCCTCGCCGGCGATCATCACCCGCCCGCTGTCTGAGCGTGATCACGCCCGAGGCGATGCCGAACAGTGTGGACTTCCCGGACCCGTTCTCACCGAGCACCCCGTGGATCTCGCCTGGTTCGCAGTCCAGCGACACGTGCGAGAGCGCCTGTACCGTGCCGAACCGCTTCGACACCGAGTCGATGACGAGGAGCGGCGACCTGGTCGAAGGCTGCCCGACTCCGCCTTCGGACCGACCTCCGACTGCGTCATCGGACGTCCCGATCATCGCGTCGTCCCGTGATGCAACCATCGGCATCCGTCGCTCTCCGTTGACGCCGACTCGTGAGAACGAGAGCGCGAGGTCACTGCCATGCCGACCAGCCCGACGATGCGATCACCGGAGATGACCATGCCGGCGGCAATCGCCGCGCCGAACACCACGAACTGGAGCGCCGAGGGCAGGCCCATCACGCGGAGCATCGTCTCGAGGAACGTCAATGCGAAGGCGGCCCCCCAGGTCGAAATGGCGCTGGCCAAGCCGCCCGACAGCGACGCTCCGGCGATCACCACCGCGGCGATCGGACCGAGCAGGTAGGGCGCGCCAATCGTGAGCGTTGGAGTCCCGATGAAGCCCGCGAGCAGAATGCCTGCGCTGCCGTACAACAGTGCCGCAGCGACATACGCCGCTGTCGTGTAACGGCGCACGTCGATTCCCGCGATCCAGGCGGCTCGGGCGTTGGCGCCCACGGCCTGGAGGCGGCGACCTGTCCGCGAGCGATTGAGGAGGATGGCGACCGCGATGGTGGCTGCCGCGCCGAACCAGAGCAGTGTCGTGACGCCGAGGACCCGGTCCGATGCCCAGTCGGCAAGGGAGGGCGGCACCGAGGACTCGTTGGCGATGTCGCTGCGGTACTGCGCCGTGAACCCGAGAACGATCTGTCCGACTGCCAACGTGACGATGAGCGGGTTGAGGTGCAGGTAGCCCACGAGCACTCCGTTGATGAGGCCGATGGCCGCCGACAGCCCGAGGGCGACGACGATCGCCTTCAGGAGCTGGTCGTTCTCGCCCGAACCGACGCCGAGCAAGACGGTTCCCACCATCGTGATGACGGACGGGACCGACAAGTCGATGCCCCCGGTCATGACGACGAGCATCTCGCCCAGCGCAGCGACGGCTAGGACGCTCGCAAACGGCCAGATCTGCGAGAACGAGGTGTCCGAGATCGTGTTCGGCGCGACGAACGCGGCAACGACAAACAGGGCGACGATGACGATCCAGACCGGGAAGAACCCGGCAGCCCCGAGGGCGCGACCCGTGAGTCGAGCCCGAAGCGAACCAGGATCGACGAGGTCGCCACTGGCCACCGACACGATGCCCCCTTCTTGCTCGGTGCCGCCGCGCCGGACTCCGCCTCCGAGATCCGGGGCGGAGTCCGACCGCTGGGTGTGTGCGGCGCAGATCAGCCGTACATCGCCTGCAGGACGTTCTCGGGAACGAGTGTCGATGCCGGCGCGGCGCCGGGAATCGCAGGGTTGCAGTCGCTCTCGGTGACCTCGCGCATCTGTGCCGGGACGACGATGTTGGGTGGAACGGACTCGCCGTTCAGGGCCATCATTCCCGCCGTCAGGGCAATCCTCGAGTCAAAGCCGCCACCCGACGAGAAGAAGATCCGGAAATCGGGATTGGCGATGTCGGCCCATTCGCAGAACAGTCCCACTTCATCGGTCCGCAAGGTGAGCACGAGGTCGAGAGGCACACCGGCGGCCTCGTACGCGCGGATGCCCCCGAGGAAGCCGTCGGCGTACTCGTAGCTGATACCTGCGAGATCGGGATGCTCGGCCAGGAGACCCGACACGGCCTGCAGCGTTCCTTCTTGGGTCCAGCTGGTGTCGGCGGTACCGACGAGCTCCAACTCGGGTCCCAATTCGGGCTCTTCACAACTCTGCCATGCCTCCGAAAGCGGATTGCCCGGTGTACCTCCGAGGAACGCCACCTTTCCTGAGCCGACCTCGGTGTTGAGGACGTCAGCGAAGTTGACGCCGAGTTGGCACAGGTCCTCGGCGACGAAGCGTCAGATAGTCGGTCCCTGGTTCCCCACCCAGCGACGCGATGTAGGGAACCACCTGAATGCCTTGCGCGGTGGCCTCCCTCGCCGTGGGGAGAAGGGCCTCGCCGGCGTCAGGGAACGTCGCGATGATGTCGACGCCTTGAGAGATCAGTGAGCGGAAGTCCGAGATCGCCTTCTGCGTGTCACCTTGCGCGCTGGTGTAGATGATTTCGCCGATCTCGGGATAGGTCAGCGCTTGGAGGACGAACTCCATGTAGGTGACCTCGCGCCACACATTCTCGCCGAATCCATCTGCGAGGGCCACGGTGACCTCGCCGCCGGTCCCCGTTTCGCACGACTTGTTGCTCCAGCACTCGAGCGCCACCTCAAGCATTGCGTCATCGACCGGGGTGCCGGCCCGTGCGATCGCTGCCAGCACCGGCTCCGGCACCCCCTCGGTGCTTTCAGAACCGAGCGCCTTGGCGAGCAGGGCCGGATCGGCGTCGAGGCTTTCACCCGACTCGCCGCCGGAGTCGTCAGCCGCGTCGGCGACCATGGCGGTTGCCGGCATGACCAAACCGAGTGCAACGATCATGGACGGCAACGTCAGACGTCTACCGATACCTCGATGTGGGTGCCTCATCATTCCCCCTCTTGATCTGGGCACGCCACGGACTCGCCGTGTGTGCGGTTGACACCGTTCGCCCGAGGGGTCGTCTTGCCGTTGTCGAGGCGCGAGTCGCTCCCTCACGTCTATCGTGAAGTCGCCTTGGCGGTCGCTCGTGTCCGACTCTCGGACATGACGTGTCGCGTTGTTCGACAGGTTGAATCGCGACCTGGTCAACCTGCGCTCAGAACGTTGCTCGGTCGAGGTCGATGCGGTAACGAGCGCAGCTTTCGGTACAGCGTCGACCGCGCGATGCCGAGTTCGGCAGCGGCGACCTTCTTGTTGCCGTCAGCGAACTTGAGGGCCTGCACGATGGCCTGGTACTCGGCCTTCTCGAACGTCGTGAACGTCGAGGCCTTGCCCTCGATCACGTCGATCGGTAGGTCGGCCAAGCCGATCGTGCCGCACGAGCGACCGGCGATGGCGCTGCGAACGACGGCGGCGAGCTGCCGAACATTTCCCGGCCACGGCGACCGCATCAGTGCCTGCAACGCGTCACTGGACACAACGAGCCTCGGCAGGCCGAGTCGGCCGGCGATTCGTCGCACGAGATCGGGAATGTCCCCGGAGCGTTCCCGAAGTGGAGGCAGGGCGATTCGATGCACAGCCATGCGGTCGGAGTGGGTGGAAGGCCAGGAATAGGGCTGGGGGTCGACCGTCGTGAAGAGGCCGATCACCTGCGTCCGCGCTTCACCAGGACGGTCGATCTCCTCGAGAAGGCTGGCGAGGGCGAGCGAGGTGCGTCGATCGAGCACCTCGAGATGTCGCAGAATCAGCGTGGACGAGGACCCGAGGCTGCTCTGCACACGTCGAAGCCACACTCCGGCGCCGTCAAGCGAGTGCCAAGGCAGCGTCGAAGACGTTGGCCTCTCCTCCGTCACCGGTGAGCTCGTGGACAGCACGGGCGAGGTGCAACTTGCCCGTGCCGGCCTCGCCCACCAGCAGTACTGGTTCCCGAGTTCGTGCAGCGCGATCCATCAGTTCCAGGCTGTGCAGCCACGGTCGGCTGGATCCGCCGACAAGCTCGCGAAGCCGACCACACCGCGCCGCTCCGGCACCGGCGCCGCGTCGGCGGATGCCGACGAAATCGGAGTTGTGCCAAGCTCACCAATGGCGCCAACTACTTCGCCGCCGTCGAGCAAGGGACGGAAGGTGGCGTGGATCTCGATCCCTGTCGGCGTTCGAACGGCACCCCGAGAGGGTCGGCGCGTCGAGATCGCCGCAGCTGCGTACTCCCACAGGGTGGCGTGCTCGACACCCTCGAGGAGTCGTGACGCAAGTGGATTGGTGATGATCGTCTTGTCGTTGACGGCGATGACCGGTCGGCGTGTGCCGTGGGCGGCCTTGGTGAACGCGTCGAGCAGAGCCTGCTCGCGCAGCGTTGCGAACGCCCGCAGCCGGTCCTCGATGGCGCCCGACATCTCCTGCACAAACGGCATCATCAGCGGACTGGCGTCAACGCTGTTGCAGACAAGGGTCACGGCGCCCTCGAGTCGGCCCGTCAGCGGGTTGATGATCGGCGCGCCGTAGCACGCGTAGTTGATGAATCGTTCGGCGAAATGCTCGGCGCCGCAGACGTACATCGGCCGGCGTTCCTCGACAACCGACCCCAGACCATTCGTTCCGCAGACGTCCTCGATCAACGAGAATCCGGGCGCGGAGTCCGATCGGTCCATCATCCGCAGCAGCTCTGGATCAGCGGCCCACCGGTTGAGGATTCGAGCGTCCTTGTCCGCGAGGAGGACCGCGGTGCCCGGTCGATTCGAGACGCTCGGCGAGGCGATCGAGCACCGGGTAGGCGGCCTTCGTCAACCGCCCACCCAAGTCGAGTCTCGGACGAGTACGGGAACGTTGCGATGTCGGGGTCGGCGCCACTCAAGGCAGAACGGCGCCACGACGTGAAGATCTCGCGGCGAATCGGGCCCGATGGCTGCTCCCCCTGCAGGAACTGCTCTCGAGCGAACGCGATCGCGTTCGGCGACATTCTCGAGTCCAGGCGCCAAGAACCCTCCCCCTGGGTGTGTCGGGCCTCCCCGTGTGTCTCAAACTGTAGGCGAACGCCGTCGTGCGCTCGGTGTTCGAATCTCGGACACGCGTCCTGTGTGCCGCACCATCGAACAGCGATGTCTCAGAGTCGGACAAGCAGCCGCGGTGGTCGGGGTCACAGGATCTCTTCGTGCCGCCGGAGTCGACTCGGCGTCGTGATCGGCACGCGATCTCACGACACCGGGGGAGGAAAGACATGAGCGAACTCGCATTTGCATCGCGATCCTCGGCGACGCCGACCACGGAGCGTCTGACGTCGATGTCGTCGCCGACATCGTCGTCGTCGGTGGTGGCGGTGGCGGACTGCCCGCCGCCCTGTTCAGCCGTTGGCTGGGGAACGAAGTCGTTCTGCTCGAGAAGGCAGCCGAACTGGGCGGCACTGCCCGCAAGGCGGCGTTCTGGTACTGGGTGCCGAACAACGAACCAATGCGCGAGCGAGGAACTCAGGACGATGAGTCCGGGTGCCTGCGATACATGGCACGGTTGTCACGGCCGCAGTTGTACGACCCGGACCATCCCACGTTCGGCATGTCCGAATGGGAGTTCGAGCTCTGCCGTGGGATCTATGCGTCCGCGTCCGAGGCAACCGAGACGCTGAACGAACGAGGCGCATTGGTCTACCGCCACTGTGCCGACGTGCCTGACTACTGGGCGGAGCTCGAGGAGGACAACGCGCCGACGGGTCGAGTCCTTGTGCCCTCTGAGGCACGTGAGTCGATGTCCGACGGCGGTGAGGTTGCGGTGAGGACGATGAGCGCGGCCGCCGAGCGCGATGGCGTGATCATTCGCACCGGTCACAGGGTGCAGCGACTCGTCGTCGCCGAAGGCCGCGTCGTCGGGGTTGAGGCGTCAACGCTCGATGGTCAAACGCATCGAGTTCGGCGCACGCAAAGCGGTGATCTTCGCCACCGGCGGATTCACCCACGATCGTGAGCTGCGCGCCAACTTCCTCTCGGTGCCTGTGTACGGCGGGTGCGCCGCCAACTCCAACGAGGGAGACTTCGTCCGAATCGCTTCTCCGGTCGGGGCTCAACTGCGAAATATGCAGTACGCCTGGATGTGTCCAGTTCCGCTCGAGAAGGCGGTCCGTTCGGATCCTGAACTCATCGGAATGTTCTCCATCGCCGGCGACTCGATGATCTTCGTGAACAAGCACGGCCGGCGCGTGTGCAACGAGAAGCTTCCCTACAACGAACTCGCCCAGGTCTTCTTCTCGTGGGACGGGGAGAAGGCGGAGTATCCGAACCTCGTGCTCGTCCAGATCTGGGACGAGCGCAGCCAGCTGAACTCGGCGAGCGACGAGTACGGACGGCTGATCGTCCCGTCGGGCGGCAACGACAGTCATGTCATCAAGGGCGAAACCCTGCCTCAGCTGGTCGAGAACATCGCCGCCCGCCTCCGGCAGTATGCCGACGTGACAGGTGGTCTGACCCTCGCTGACGACTTCCTCGCCAATCTCGAGGCGTCGATCCGGCGATTCAACGACTTCGCTTCGAACGGGAAGGACGAGGACTTCGCCCGCGGCGAACGAGTCATCTCGCTTGTCTTCAACGGAGATGTCAGAGAGGAAGCGGGGCGTGCGAACCCGACGATGTGGCCGATCAGCGACAGTGGCCCGTACTACGCCGCACTCGTGACCGGCGGCACGCTCGACACCAAGGGAGGTCCCAAGACCAATGGTGACGGGAAGGTACTGGATGACATGAACGAACCGATTCCCGGCCTGTACGGAGTGGGCAACTGCGTTGCCTCACCGAGCGCGCAGGCGTACTGGGCCGGCGGCGCAACACTCGGCCCGATCCTCGCGATGGCCTACCGCGCGGCCAACGCCGCCCACGCGGAACAAGCGGCCGTGGACGTGCCGCGGCGCATGGTGGTTCGCAAGCCGAACGACGGTTCGTCGCGAAGTAGAGTCGTGTTCGGAACGAACGGGGTGCACGGTGGAGTACACGACGATCTTCGGTTCGCTCGAGGAGTTATCGCAAGGGGACGATCGAGATCATCGACGATGATCCCAAGCACTACGCGTTCTCCAACGTGTTCGAGGTCGCCGGGATGTCGGCGCCGTACGAGAAGGTCGCCGTCGGCAAGAACCAGCAGTACGTCCTCGAGGCGATCCGCGCCGAGGGCGTCGTCGGGGTGGCGGACGTGTGACCACGACGAGGCGGTGTTGTGCATGGACGGCGACGTCACCGTGCGCCTCGTCAAGCTCGCTACGCCGCTTGCGCTCCGCCGGCAAGGACGGATCGATCGCCGTCGACGGCGAGCCGGTCGGCGAGGAGATGGGCTACGTGCGCATCCGTCGCGGCCATATGGCGCTGCTGCCGGGCGGATCGGCCTATCGCTTCGAGGCCGCGCACCCGTCCGTGCTGCTGCAGCAGACCTGCCTCGGCGACGACACGATCGAGCGCTGGGCCGAGATCTGCCTGTCCTGAAAGGTTGCGATCCATGACTGATCTCGTCGAACCGACCGTGCAGGCGTCCGAGCCGGATGTGTTCGGCTACCGCCAGTTCACGCTCGGCGGTTTCATGTTTCGGCGTGACGAGTACTTCGCTCACGTCTCGTGGCCGACGGGCAGCCACGTGTTGAGCATCGACGGCTTCTTGCGCGCGCTGCAACGCGATTGTGCCTGGGATTTCTTCTACGGCACCGTCAACTTCGACGACGTCATCGGCACGGTCAACCACTACGGCACGGTCGATTTGTTCGCTGGTCGCTACAACGACAGCTACCGCAAGGCCGAGCTCGACCACACCGAGAACTTCCCGACGCCGGACATCCGCGCGACGTTCCGGGCGATGCTCGACGACTGGACGAACACGACGTTCGACCCGTTCGCCAGCCCGGAGGAGACCGAGGGTCCGTGGGGGCTCAAGAACGGCAACAACACGCGCCGCCGTGACCCGGCGGCGGGTCGCCGCCCAGCGGATGGTCGGCGTGCCCGGCGACGAGCCGATCCGCACCGACGCCACCCATCCGGTCAACCGCATGTTCGCCGACGTCTCCCAGGACGAACCCGAAGTGCACGCCAACCCCGGGTTCGAGGACGAGGTCGCCGGGTTCAGCCTGTACGCCTACCTGTCGCGCTCGGACGTGACGTGGAACCCGAGCGTCACCAGCGTGTGCAAGGACAGCCTGTTCTGCCCGACGACGGAGGAGTACATCCTCCCGATCATCCACGGCAACGACCGCGTCGAGTGGTTCGTCCAACTCTCCGACGAGATCCGCTGGAACGTCGACGACCGCGACACCGGGGCGCCACGAGCCAAGGTGATCATGCGCGCCGGCGACGTCGCGGCGATGCCCGCCGACATCCGCCACCGCGGCTTCAGCCCGAAACGCTCGATGCTGCTGGTCTGGGAGAACGCCTCACCGGATCTCCCCGAGCTGATCGCCACCGGCAAAGCCCCGCAATACCCCATCGACTTCTGAGGACGAGCCGATGGTCGCCACCAAGCTGTTCATCGGCAACGAGTTCGTCGACGAGGTCGACGGAGCGACGGTCGAGGTCATCGATCCGCACGACTGCTCGGTGATCGCCGACGTTGCCGAGGCCCGCGCTGCCGACGTCGATCGGGCGGTGGACGCTGCCCACGACGCCTTTCCCGCCTGGCGGGCGATGGCCGCCGCCGAGCGGGGCCGCCTGCTGCTGCGCCTCGCCGACGCCATCGAGGCCAACGCCGAGCGAGCTCGCCACGCTGGAGAGCCGCAACACCGGTCATCCGATCCGCGATTCCCGCGGCCTCGACGTCCCACGCACGGCCGGGTGCTTCCGATACTTCGGCGGGATCGCCGACAAGGTGCAAGGCGACGTCATCCCGGTCGACCCGGGGTTCCTCAACTACGTGACCCGTGAGCCGCTCGGCGTCGTGGGGGCGATCGTCCCGTGGAACTTCCCGTTGATGTTCTGCTCGTGGAAGCTCGGGCCGGCGCTCGCCGCCGGCAACACGGCGGTGATGAAGCCGAGCGAGATCACCCCGCTGAGCGCCCTGCGTCTCGCCGAGTTGATCGTCGAGGTCGGTTTTCCGCCCGGCGTCGTCAACATCGTGCCCGGCTACGGACACACCGCAGGCGAGGCGATCGCCACCCACGACGGGATCGCCAAGGTCGCCTTCACCGGTTCGACCGTCGTCGGCCGACGCATCGTCGAGTACTCGGCGAGCAACCTCAAGCGGGTCCAGCTCGAGCTCGGCGGCAAGGGTGCGAACATCGTGTTCGACGACGCCGACCTCGGCGCCGCCGTCAACGGCGCGGCGTTCGCCATCTTTCACAACCAGGGTCAGGCGTGCATCGCCGGCAGCCGGTTGATCCTCCACGAGGCGATCGCCGACGAGTTCCTCGAACGCTTCGTCGCCCTCGCCCGTTCGATCCGCCTCGGCAATCCGCTCGATCCGGACACGGAGATGGGCCCGTTGACGTCGCCGCTCCATCGCGACCGGGTGCTCGTCCTACGTCAAGGTCGCGCTCGACGAGGGCGCCGAGATCCTCACCGGAGGTCGCCCGCCCGACGACCCTGCCCTCGCCAGCGGCTGCTACATCGAACCGACCGTGGTGCGCGCCGCGACTCCGACGCGACCGCATCTGCACCGAGGAGGTGTTCGGCCCGTTCGCCACCGTGCTCACGTTCGCCAATGACGACGAAGCCGTCGCCATCGCCAACAGCGTCGACTACGGCCTGGGCGGCGGCCTGTGGACCCGTGACGTCGGCCGCGCTCACCGCGTCGCCAGCGTGCTCCGCGCCGGGATGGTCTGGGTCAACTCGTACAAGCGGGTGAGCCCGGCCTCGCCGTTCGGTGGCACCGGGCTGTCCGGCTACGGGCGGGAGATGGGCTTCGAGGCGATGCGTGAGTACACGGAGGCGAAGTCGGTGTGGATCAACGTCGACGCCCAACTCCCCGCCTGGTATCGGAGTCAGTGACCAACCTCAAGGATTGGAGCACCCATGGCCGTGACTACGCAGACGATGACCGACGAGCAGCGCAAGAGCGTCGCCCTCGAGTACCTCAAGGCGTTCGACAACGGCGGCGTCACGTCGAGTGGCGGCAGCATCCTCGACCTGTTCGCCAACGACGCCCAGGTGTACTTCCCGAAGTGGGGCCTGGCCACCGGCAAGGACGAGATCGGCAAGATGTTCGGCGACGTCGGGGCGACGCTCAAGTCGATCGTCCACGACTACTCGCACTTCAACTGGATCCTCACCGGCACCGACACGTTCGCCTGCGAGGGCACGAGCCACGGCGAGCACCAGGACGGACCGTGGCGGGCCGGCAACCCGGAGTGGGCGGCCGGGCGGTGGTGCGACGTGTTCGAGGTGCGCGACTGGCTGATCCAGCGCTGCTTCATCTACCTCGATCCCGACTACGCCGCCAAGGACACGGCGCGCTACAGCTGGCTCGATACAGCCTGAGTCAGCCGTCGTGCCCGGCGGCTGACTTCGGAGTCGAGACGACGTGGATCGACGCTTCTATTCCGGAGAACCGTCGATCAACGCCACCTCGCCGTTCCGTCGTCAATCGCTGACGTCGATGTCGCAGTGCTCGGCGATCCAATCGCTTCCGGGCAGGTCCCCAGGTTCCTCGTAACGGGCGAAGATCGAGTCGACCGTGTTGTTTGCTTGTGTCTCATCTTCGCCGTCGATGAGTGCCGTCGTGATCTCGGTTGCGACGTCGAGCGTCTCAGCGAGATCGGCGCGCACCTCAGGATCGATGTGATCGAGCCCGTCCTCGAGTTGGTTCACGAGGCGACGGATGTTCTCGTAGCCGATCTGTTGGACGGCGAAGTCGTCGCCGCCGGTGCCGGTGGATTCGAACAGGTCGTCGACTTCTTCCATCACGGCGCACCACTGCGCGCGGTCGGTGATGCCGACTTCGACGGTGGCCTGGTCGGTGACGTCGAGGGCGATGTGCACGCCATCGCCGACTTGCAGGCACAGCTCATGGGTGCCCGGTTCGAGGTAGATGACGCCGTCGGTTTGGCCGCCTCCGAAATGCACGTGATCGGAGTCGCGCACGATCGACTCGCCCTCCGGGACGCAACCGGCGTCGGCGATGACGTGGAAGTGGCCGGCACCGCTGTGGCTTTCACCGGCCTCTTCGATGGTGACACCGTCAGCGGTCATCGCCAGCTCGACGCCGCCGGCGACGGAGGCGCCGTCGGCCGGCGAGGTGAAGGCGACGGTCGGTTCGGATCCGACGTCGTCGTCGGCGTTGACGTCACCGACACCGGCGGCTGTCGGGCATGCCCACACCGTTTCATGGACGCACGACGCCGCAGCTGCCTGGGCGGTCGTCGCTGCCGTTCGAGTTTGCGGTTGCGCCGCGACGGTGAGCGGGGCGAGCAGCAGCGCTGATCCGCTGAGCAGCGTCGTGATCCCGGCAGCGATCCTCGTGGTGTTGTTCATCTTCGTGTCCCTCCTGAGGGGTGGATGGTCTGTTGCGTTGTCGAGGGTCGCTGGGCCCGGTTGTCGCGTAGTGGTATGGCGGTTGCGGGTATTCGGTGTCGGCTTCACCGAGCGGGCAGTACCGTCGCCGCCGGTGGAGGTCCGCGTCCTCGGCCTCGTGGAGCTGTTCGACGGCACCTCCGTGGTGCGGTTGCGGCGGGTAGAACAGACGCTGCTCGCCGCACTCGCGGCGCGCGTCGGTGAGCGGGTGACGGTGGACGCGTTGGTGGAGGCGTTGTGGCCCGCGGGTCCTCCGGCGTCGGCGCGCAAGACGCTGCAGGGACACGTCCTGCGATTGCGTCGGGCCGTCGGACCGGCGGCGATCATCGAACGCGATGGCGGGTATCGACTGGATCCCGAGCTCGTCGAGATTGACGCCACGCGGGTCACGCAGCAGGTCGCGGCGGCGCGCGAGGCGCTGCGCCGTGGCGACGCCGAAGTGGCCATCGGCCTGTTGGGGGAGGTGAGTGAAGCGTTCCGCGGCGAGCCGTACGAGGGTGTCCCCGACACTGCGGTGCCGGTGGGCGAGGTGCAACGGCTCGTCGAACTGCGGGTGGCGGTCGTCGAGGACTCCGCCGAGGCGCAGCTCGACCGGGGCCAGGGTGAGCGATGCATCGGCGAGCTCGAGGCGTTCGTACAGGCCAACCCGTACCGGGAGCGTGCCTGGGGGCTGTTGATGCGAGCGCTGTACCAGGCAGGCCGCCCCGCCGACGCTCTGGCGGCGTTCGGCCGTGCCCGTGTGCTGCTCGCCGCCGAGCTGGGGATCGAGCCAGGTCCGGCGCTGCGAGACGTCGAGCAGGCGATCCTCACACACGACCCACGGCTGGCACCGACGGCAGCCGCGTCGCCGGGTCCAGTTCGATCGAACGCGCCGGCCGTGCAAAGCACGGCTGGCGACGTTGCGTCACCGCCCTTCGCGATCCTCGGCAAGCTCGAGGTCAGAAGTCGTTTGGGAGCGGAGCAGGTCGCCGGTCGACGGCGACGCCAGCTGCTTGCGTACCTTCTGGTGAACGCGGGTGGACGGGTTTCGATCGACGGCATCTGTGACGCCGTCTGGGAGGGAGCTCCGCCGTCCGGCGCGGCGGCGACGGTCCGCACCTACATCTCGCAGTTCCGCAGACTTGACGTCGACGGACCCAGCCTGGCAATCGACGCCGATAGCTCGGGGTACGACATCAGACTCGACCGGGCGGGGCTCGACTCGACCTGTTTCGAGGATCGACTCCGTGGATCCGGCCAGCTCGATGGACCTGACCGGCTGGAAGCGCTCGAATCGGCGCTCTCGCTCTGGCGCGGCCCGGCCCTCGTCGAGTTTCTCGGTGCCGAGTGGGCCGACGTCGAAGCGTCGCGACTCGAGCGGTTGCGGGAGGTCGCCGCCAAGGATCGCTTCGACACGATGCTGGCGCTTGGCCGTCACAGTGACTGTCTCGCCGATCTCGCGGCCGCGGTTGCTCATGCCCCACTCGACGAGCAGCTCGCGGCGCAGCTGGCCCTTGCCCGCTACCGCAGCGGGCAAGTCTCGGAGGGACTCGGTGAGTTGAGCTCGCTTCGTCACCGCCTGGCCGACGAGCTTGGCATCTCACCTGGCGCAGAGGCGATCGAGCTCGAACGCCGGATGATCGAGCGCAACCCGGACCTCGATCCGCCGGGCTTCCAGGTGCGGGCCGGCACCGGTCGCGTCGCCCGCCGGTTGCCGAGCGGCACCGTGACCTTTCTCTTCACCGACGTCGAGCAGTCCACGAGGCTGCTCGGCGAGCTGGGCGACCGCGCCTACGCCGACGTGCTCGCCGAGGTGCGGGCATTCATCTCCTCGGCCGTCGAGGATGCCGGCGGCGTCGTGTTCGGCTCGGAAGGTGACGCATTGTTCTGTGCCTTCGAGTCGGCATCCTCCGCGGCGCGCGCCGCGATCGATGCCCAACGATCGATCGGTGACCATCCTTGGCCGCGCCCACTCCGGGTCCGGATGGGCGCCCACGCGGGCGAGGCACTCGTCGTCAACGGAGACTATGTCGGCGCGACGGTCCACGTGGCGGCGCGCATCGCAGCCGCCGCGCATGGAGGGCAGGTCGTCGCCAGTGATGCGTGCCGGTCGCTGGATCCCGACCACGCGTGGGTCGACCTCGGCCGGCATCGCCTGAAGGACGTGGACCGGGCCCAACACCTGCACCAGCTCGACACGGGCAGTGGCCGTTTCCCGCCTCTCGCGACGGCCGAAAACGTGCCGAACAACCTCCACGCTTCGCTCGATCCGTTCGTTGGGCGCACCGAGGAGTGCAAGCGCCTCGTCGGGCTGCTCGGAGAGGCTCGGCTGGTGACCCTGGTGGGCACCGGAGGAGTTGGGAAGACCCGACTCGCGATGGAGGCTTCCCGGGAGCTGAGGACCACCAACCCAGGCGGCGTGTACGTCATCGAGCTCGCCCAGCTCTCCCTCGAGGAAGGCATCGAAGCGGTGATCACGAGCACCTTGCTCGAACAAGGCGGCTACGGCATCGACCTCTGGTCCGTCACGTCGTCTCTCATTGGAGACGACCCCACGCTGCTTGTGCTGGACAACTGCGAGCACCTCCTCGACCGTGTCGGCGGCGTCGCCTCAGAGCTGCTCGGACGATTCCCGTCCCTGCGTGTGCTGGCGACGTCTCGCGAGCCGCTGCACGCACGCGGCGAGCGTGTCATACGGGTGGAACCGCTGAGCACGATGTCTCGCGGGGGTGAGCGATCTGCGGCCGAGGAGTTGTTCAGGCTGCGGGCGGAGGCGGCGACCGGCCGGCAAGTGCCGCCCTCTGATGACGAGTGGACGCGGCGCATCTGCACCGATCTGGACGGACTCCCACTCGCCATCGAGCTGGCCGCGTCACGGACGACGAGCCTGGCGCCGGTCGACATCGCAACCCGGCTCGACAACCGCTTCGCGCTACTTCGCTCGTCGCGGCCTGTCGGCGATGATCGTCACCGGACGCTCAGCGCGGTCGTGGATTGGAGCTACGAGTTGCTGTCGCCCGACGATCGTGAGCTGTTCAACCGGCTCTCGGTCTTTGGCCGCGAGTTCAGCCTCGATGTCGCGGAGACCGTTGCCGGGGTCGACGGGATCTCGTCCGACTACGTGCTCGACGGTCTCAGCCACCTCGTCGACAAGTCGCTGATCCAGCTGGTGTCTACCGAGCGGGGGACCTCCTACCGATTGCTCGACACGCTGCGCAGCTACGGACGGGCGCGTCTGGCCGACGCCGGCCGGCTCGATGCAGCCGAGAATCGCCTCATCGGCTGGGCCATGGCGGTGACGGAGCGACTCGAACGGGACATGCGCACGGAGCGGCAGGACGCCTCGTTGGCCGCCGCGGTCGCCTACCGGAACAGCATCCGCACGGCGCTGGAGCTCCAGCTTTCGCGGGGCCATTACCTCGACGCCCTGCGCATCGTGGCTTCGGTACCGCTCGACACGGCGGTCGAACGGATGCGCCTGATCGACATGCTCATGCCGCGAGTGGACGCCGAAGGCTACGACGAGGTGCTCGGCCGCGCCCATCTGGCGGCTGCCAACACCGAGTTCGAGCGAGCGCGATACGAGGCATCGGTGCGGCACGCCCGGCTCGCTGCCGTGCACTTCGAACGCCTCGGCGACGAGCGTTTCGTCGCGTGGTGCTCGTTTCAGGGGAGCTTCGGTTCGTGGGGGGCCGGTGACATCGAGGGGGCGCGTTCCGCCGTTGAGGCGGCGCGGGCCAGCTTCGAGCGGATGGATGAGCGGATCGGACTGGCCAACGCATCGTGGGTCGCGGTGATGTTGCAGCCCGATCCGGTCGAGGCCGATCGCCTCGGCGAGCAGGCCGAGGGCGACCTCCGCTCGATTGACTCGCCGTTCGCCCTGGCCCACTGTCTGGAGGCCAGGGCGCTCGTCGAGCTCCGACTCGGTCGTCCCGACCGGGCCGGGCCCCGGCTCTCGGAGGCACTCACCATTCTCTCTGCCTCTGGCAACGCCGGTTGCACGGCCCACAGCTTGGAGGCCATCGCCGCCCTGGCGGTGACCAGAAAACTCGATCCCGGAATGCTGGGCGTGACCGCCGAGCTGCTGGGCGCCGCCGAACAGCTCCGAATCTCGAGCGGTCACAAGCACCGGCCGTGGGAGCTCGAGGGCCAGCGGGCCGCACTCGGTGCACTGCGGAAGTCCCTCGCCGCCGAAGCGCTCGACGAGGCGATGTTCCGCGGGCGTGGCCACAATCTCGGCTCGGCGACGGAGCTGGGTCATCGGGTCGTCGCCGGTGCCCTGCAATGACCATCGACGCTCCGTCGATCGTCCGTCGATCGCGCTCCTACATGATCGTCGACGACGCATCAGCGTCACCAGACAGTGATCGGAGGACCACGACATGCCTGAACTGAGCGGAATCCACCACATCGCCCTGACCGTGTCCGATGCCGAGGCCAGTGCCGCTTTCTACGGCCGTCTCCTCGGGCTCGACGAGGCGTTCCGCATCGATGACGACACCGTCTGTGTCCGGGTCCTCGCCGGCGACGGGTTCCTCTTCGGCGTGCGGCACTACAAGAGCCACGACAAGGACCGGTTCTCCGAGTTCCGGACCGGTATGGACCACATGGCATTCGCCGTGCCCGACCGAGCTGCCCTGGCAGCCTTCGAGGAGCGGCTCGACGAATTGGGCGCGACCTACACCCCAACGGTCGAGACGCCGTTCGGTGCGGTTGTCGTGTTCCGCGATCCCGACGGCATCCAGCTCGAGTTCTTTGTCACCGGAAACGGCTCCTGACAGGGGTGCGGCTGCCTGCGTCTATGCGGCCGAACCAGCAGACCGATTTAGGCTCTTCTTACACGTCCGTGGGCCACGCATGGCGCGTATCGAGCGTGCTGGCTCTGGAAGGAGCAGGCTGCCCTGCAGACGACAAGTCTGTCGTGCACGCGGCGGCGTTGAGTCTTTGGCATCGTTGGCGCCAGCAACGTCGCCAACGCGACCAAAGAGTTTCAAGCCCGCGCAATCGCTCCGTCTTCTTGGTCGATTTGGCGCCACTAACGACGTCAAAGGAACCAAAGAGTTCGCGACCGCAAGACCCGAACAGCCGATCGAGGTGACACTGCTTCCAGAGCCAACGCGCCTGACCGGGGATGACGTCCCGACCCACGGAAACGTGAGGAGACCCGAATTTGGTTCGCTCGCTCGACATAGACGACATGGGGCAGCACGCCACTGACGACAACCGCGAGGCAACCATCGGACAACCACCCCCGGCGACACTCCGATGCAACCGCTCGGACCCATCAGGGATCGGCGATGAGCATCACGAAGGAGCACATCATGAATACCCACCGATTGACGGCACTGTCGCTGGCGACCCTCGCTGTCGCCGCGCCAATGGTCCTCAGCGTTAGCGCGTCGCCGAGCGCGTTCGCCGCGCCGCCCACGACAGAGCCTGCCGCCGACCTCAGCCCGAGCGCGATGAGCATCGAGGAGACGCAGGAGGTCGTCGATGCCTACTTCGCCGCGTTGGTCGCCCGCGAGGACATCGCCCCGTACTTCAGCGACGATGTGGTCGTGGAGCTGGTCGACGTCGGCCAGCGGATCGAGGGGCGGGACGAGGTGGTTGCCACGATCGTCGAACTGCACGAGCAGACGTTCGATGCCAGCCCGCAGCTGACGAGTGCGGTCATTGGCGAGGGCTCGGCCGCGTTGGAATTGGTCTTCGTCGGCACCCACACGGGTGATTTCGCCGGTATTCCGGCGACTGGCATGCAGGTCGCTGTGCCCTATGCGGCGTTCTACGATGTTGCGGACGGACAGATCACGGCGCTGCGCATCCACGGGTTCGCTACCGGGTTGGTGGCGGCGCTGACCGCTGAGGCTCCCCCGACAACCGGGACCACCGCGCCGTAGCGGCCGTGACACCTCCCCGGCAGTGGTCTGACGGCTCCGGTGCCAGCTCCGCCCAGGTGCGCTGGGCGGAGCTAGCAGACGTTCGATTTAGCCCGTGGTCGCCGGCGCCGTGCTTGCATCGGTGCTGGTGTCAACGGGCAACTCGGTCGTCCCAGGGGGCATCGTTGACTCCGAGGCCAATGTGGTATCTGGCGCCATTGTCGTCGCCGGAGCGGCCGTCGCCGGCGGGCCGGCGGGGAAGATCGTGGCCAGCCAGTCAGCGGCGACGACGTCGGCACCGAGCTGGTCGACCTCGACTTGAGCGAGCAGCCCGGCGAGCGTCTCGGTGTCGAGATTGGCGTTGACCTCGTCGAGGATGGCGGTCAGCTCCGGACCGACAACCTCGCTGCGCACGAGCGGCAGCACCGCCTCGTGGGGCACGACTTCGAGGTCGTCCTCGAGGGCGACGAACCCCTCGGCGGCGATCGCCGACATCGTCGAGAACAGGTTGCCGCAGTCGATCGCGCCTCCGGTGAGGGCGGCCGAGACATCGGCCACCGTCAGCGGCACGAAGCCCTCGAACTCGGCGCCGTAGAGGTCGCGGAACCCGGCCAGTCCGAACGGCGTACGTGTCTCCAACTCGGGTGGGCCACCGATCGTGATATTGCTGCTCGCCTCGAACAGGCTGGACAGATTGGACAGCCCGAACTCGTCGGCGACGGCTTGGGTGCAGACGATCACGTCCTTGTCCTCGGCGGTTGACGGGGTCAGCACCTCGAGGTCGTCGGGTAGCGCCTCGCCGATCGCCGCCACCTGCTCCTCGACCGTGGTTGCGTCAGCCTGTTCCGGAGCGAGCAGGAACGAGAGCAGCGAGCCGGTGTACTCGGGCACGAGGTCGATCTCGCCGTTGTCGACGGCTCCGAAGTAGACCTCGCGCGAGCCGATCGCGGGCTCGATGCCGACGTCGAAGCCAACGAGGCGGAGCGCCTGGCCGTAGATCTCGGCGAGCAGCTGGCTCTCGTTGAAGTCGGCCGAACCAACGGTGAGCGCAGGGAGGTCGGCGGTCGGCGCCGTGCCGAGTGCCGCAGTCGTGTCGACCGTCGCTCCGGTCGTTTCGGTTGTGCCGGCCGGCGAGGTGGTGTCGACCGTCGCAGGCTCGGTCGTCTCCGTCGGGGCCGGCTCGGTCCCGACCGGTTCGGTCCCCGGCGGTTCGGTCGTCCCGGCGGCGGCGCCGCCGTAGACGGCGAGGGCGAGTGTTACCGCGGCAATGCTCGCGGCGAATTGTCGAATGTTCATCGGCACCTCCTCGAACGAGTCCGGCACACCGTAGTCACCTCGCGACTCCCGGCGCGTCGCGAACGCGCTAGTCGCCAGTGTGGCGGACTCAGCCCATGACCGTGCCGGACGTCGCGATCGGCGCCCGCCGCCGCGAGAAGGTGCCAAGGTTGATCGTGCGGTCGGTCAGCGGCCCGGTGAACTGGAGCGGCGTTTCGTCGTGGTCGATCCCGGCGTCGGAGGCGTCGACGAGGGCGCGAAGGAACTGGCCGACGATCGGGGCGTTCTTGAACTGGTTGCCGCTCGTGCCACAAGCCATGAAGAACCCGCCGAGGCTCGACCGATCGTAGATCGGCACCCAGTCGTCGGACGCGTCGTACAGCGCGGCGAGCCCGACCGGCCGGGCCGGAACCCCGAACGCCGGCACCCGCCTGGCCAGCCGCAGCATGTACGTCTGCCACCGCTCGATCGTCGGGTGCTCGTCGAAGTGATCGGCGTCGGCGACCCACTCGAGCTCGTCGCATTCCGGCTCGGTGCCGCCCACCAGCAACGTTTCGCCGCCGTGGGGCCGGAAGTACTGACCGATGTCGAGGTCCGACACGATCGTCCCGCCATCATCGAGCCCGAACCCGGGTGGAGCTGGTACGGCGAATACCTCCTGGCGCAAAGGCCGATGCACGATGTGCATGTCGTCGGAGACACCGGCCAGCTCGTTGATCACACTCGAATGTGGCCCGCCGACGTTGACCACAACCGGGGCCGCGAGAGTCTCGCCGGACGCCAACTCGACGCCGGCGACCTTCGTGCCCTGGCGCGTGATGCCGACGACGGACTCGCGGAACCGAAAGGCGGCGCCGTGGTGGCGGGCGGCGACGTAGAGGTTGTGGGCGGCGAGCCGGGGGTCGTCGACGTAACCGGCGTCGGCGGTGTAGAGCGCGGTCAGCTGCTGGCTGGCGTCATCGCCGAACCTTGGGTCGTCGATCCGCTTCGGCGGGTAGTACGACCCAATATCGAGAGCCGGGAACCGCTGCTGTAGCGCCTCCGCGCCGAGGTTCTCGTAGGGGATCCCGACCTCGTCCCACAAGGCGACGATGTTCGAGCCGTCGTAGCCGTGGGTACGGAAGATGAGGTTGCCGGTGCGGATGAAGCGGGCCATCCCGTCGGCGTCCTCGGCGCCGAGGTGTAGCGGCCAGTCGCGCCACATCGCCGCCGCCTCCCACGACGTCAGCACGGTGTCGAGCGTCGAGTAGCTGAAGCGGATGATTGCCGACGACGCACTCGTCGACCCCGACCCGGGACCCGGTCCCTTGTCGACGACGACTACCGAGCGGCCGCTGCGCGCCAGCTCGAACGCCACCGCCGAGCCGATCACCCCGGCGCCGATGACCACCGCGTCCGCGCCTTTGCGAGTCATCGGATCACGGTCTGCGCCATCGAGGCGAACGCTAATAGCGTGCCGTCATTGACGCCCACCCGCCGCCCTACGCATCCCTGGCCATGTATCCGTTCGAGCGGCTCGTGCCGACCTGGGAGCTGCTGTGGTCGCTCGTCCACCGGCGGGCGCCGTGGACGCCGCCGGCGCTGCGCTGGGATGGCGACCCGCACGACCACTGGCGCGACCCAAGGTGCCTCGTCGCCCAGGCGTGTGGATGGCCGGCGATGACCGAGCTGCACGAAGACGTCACGATCGCCGGCGCGTTCATGCTCGCGCTCGACGACGCCGACGGCTATCGCTACCGCAGCGTCGTGGTCGCCAAACGGCCGATCGACCTCGCCGACGTCGCCGCCGGCGAGCTGACCGCAGCGGTCAACGCCATCGACAGCCTGTCCGGATGGATCAGCCTGCTCGCCGCCACGGTCGGCGCCGGAAATCGGTGGCCCGGGAGCGTGCACTGGACCGGCAGTCATGCTGAAAGCGTGCGAGCTGTCTACGACGGCGACGCCGATATCGCCTCCGTCGATGCGATGACACTCGCCTACCTCCGCCGCGACCAGCCGGCCGACGTCGCTCGGCTCATCGAGCTGGGCCGCGGTCCGTGGGTGCCGAGCCTGCCGATCGTTGTCCGCCGAGGCGACGCCGCCGGGCGAATCGACGATCTTCGCGCCGCGATCTCCGCAGCACTGGACGACCCGGCCGCGGCCGGCGTACGCGCCGAGTTGCTCGTCGAGGGGTTCGTCGCCCTCGACGAAGCGGCATTCGAGCCGATCCTCGCCGTGGGCGAGTGGCGATGAAGAACTCGGCCCAGGTCGTCGTCATCGGCGGCGGCGTCGTCGGCGCTTCCGTCCTCTACCACCTCACCGAGGCCGGCTGGGCCGACGTCGTGCTCGTCGAGCGCAAGGAGCTCAGCGCCGGCTCGACGTGGCACTCGGCCGGCGGGATGCACACGCTGAATGGCGACCCCAACGTCGCCAAGCTGCAGCAGTACACGATCCAGCTCTACCGAACGATCGAGGAGCAGTCCGGGCAGGACTGTTCGATCCACCTGCCCGGCGGGCTGATGCTTGCCGGCGACCGCGAGCGCCTCGACTGGCTGCACATGGCCCGGGCCCGCGGCCGCTACCTCGGGATGGAGCTCGACATCATCTCCCCGGCCGAGGCGAAGGCGATGTTCCCACTGATGGAGGAGCAGTACTTCGTCGGCGCCCTGTTCGACCCCGTGGAGGGCCACCTCGACCCGACCAGCGTGACCAACGCCTACACCGTCTGCGCCCGCCGGGGCGGCGCCGAGGTCTACCGCCACACGTGGGTCAGCGACCTCCGCCAGCGACTCGACGGCACCTGGGACGTGATCACCGACCGCGGCGAGATCCACGCCGAGCACATCGTCAACGCCGGCGGTTTGTGGGCCCGCGAGGTCGGGCGGATGATCGGGCTCGAGCTTCCCGTGCTCGGCATGGAGCACATGTACCTCGTCACCGACGAGATGCCCGAGGTCGCCGCCCACAACGCCGCCACCGGCCACGAGATGCCGATGGCGCTCGACTTCGACGGTGAGATCTACCTCCGCCAGGAGCAGGGCGGGATGCTGCTCGGCACCTACGAGCAGGCCTGCGTTCCGTGGTCGCCGCGGGAGGCGCCGTGGAGCTTCGACATGGAGCTGCTGCCGCCCGACCTCGACCGCATCGCGCCCTCGCTGGAGATCGCCTTCAAGCACTACCCGGCGATGGCGACAGCGCCGATCAAGCGGGTCGTCAACGGCCCGTTCACGTTTGCCCCCGATGGCAATCCGCTCGTCGGCCCGATCCGCGGGCTGCGCAACTGCTGGGTCGCCTGCGCCGTGATGGCTGGGCTGTCACAGGGCGGCGGGGTCGGCCTCGCTCTCGCCAACTGGATGACGACCGGCGACCCGCAGCTGGACGTGTGGGGGATGGACGTCGCCCGCTTCGGCGACTGGGCGACCCTGGCCTACACCAACGCCAAGGTGCGCGAGAACTACAGCCGGCGGTTCCGCATCACTTTTCCCAACGAGGAGCTGCCGGCCGGACGCCCGCTGCACACGACCCCGGTCTACGACCGGCTCACCGCCCACAACGCTGTGTGGGGTGCCGGGTTCGGGCTCGAGCACGCGCTGTGGTTTCAGCGCCCCGGCGAGGAGCCGGTCGAAGAGGTGACGTTCCGCCGCTCCAACGCCTTCCCAGTCGTCGCCGAGGAGTGCCGAACGGTGCGCGAGCGGGTCGGGCTGACCGAGTGCTCGAACTACGCCAAGTACCGGGTCGGCGGCGACGGCGCGGCGGAGTGGCTGCACGGGCTGTTCACCAATCGCTTGCCCAACGTCGGGCGGATCGCACTCACGCCGATGCTCAACCCCGACGGGCGGATCGTCGGTGAGTTCTCCGTCGCCCGCCTCGACGACGACGACTTCTTCCTGTTCGGCTCGCAGGCCGCCGAGGTCCATCACTGCCGCTGGTTTCTCGCCCACCTGCCAAAGCGCGCAGCGATCCGCTTCGACGTGCTCGGACTCTCGCTCGTCGGGCTCTCGCTCGCCGGGCCACGGGCCCGCGACGTGCTGCAGTCGGTGACCGGCGAGTCACTGGTGACCGCCGACTTCCCGTTCATGACGTTCCGCCGCATCGACGTCGGATCAGTCCCGGCGTGGGTCGGGCGGATGACCTACACCGGCGACCTCGGCTACGAGCTGTGGGTCGCTCCCGAGCACCAGCGGGGGCTGTTCGACGTGCTGTGGGACGCCGGGCGGGACGCCGGGATCGCGCTGTTCGGGTTCCGCGCCCTGATGTCGCTGCGCATGGAGAAGAAGTTCGGCACGTGGATCCGCGAGTACCGTCCGATCTACACGCCGCTCGAAGCGCGCATGGACCGCTACCTCAAGATCGACCACGACTTCATCGGGCGCAGCGCGCTGGAGGCGGAGCTGCAACGCGGCCCGCAGCGCTCGCTCGTTTACCTCGAGATCGACACTGACCCTGCCGAGCCAGCGGACGTGCTCGGCGACGAACCGATCTGGCACGACGGCACCGTCGTCGGTTGGGTGACCTCGGGGTCCTACGCCCATTACAGCGGCGTCTCGCTGGCGTTCGGCTACGTGCCGGCCGAGCTTGCAGCCCCTGGCGCGCCCGGCGAGCAGTGGCGGCGTTTCGAGGTCGAGATCATCGGCCGCCGCCGTCCGGCGCGACTGCTCACCGAAGCGGTCCTCGACCCGGCCGGAACGCGGATGCGGGCGTAGGCGATGCGGCAGTGAACCGGTCGCCGACGATCGACGAGCTGTCGGGCGACGTGCACCCGCACCTCGCCGGGCTGCGAGCGGCGTCGCCCGTCGCCTGGGTGCCGGCGATAAACAGCTTCCTCGTCACCGGGTGGACGTCGGCGGTCGAGGCTCTGCGCGACCCGGCGACATTCACTGTCGACGACCCGCGCTTCTCGACGGCACGGGTGGTCGGGCCGAGCATGCTCTCGCTCGATGGGGCCGCCCACGCCCGGCATCGCGAGCCGTTCGCCGCCGCGTGTCGCGCCCGCCGCGTCGCCGAGCGGTTCGGCGATCTCGTCCAGCGCGAGGTCGGGCGGCTGCTCGACGCCATCGCCTCAGTCGGATCCGGCGCCGAGCTGCGCGCGCAGCTGGCCGGACCGCTCGCCGCGGCGGTCGTCGCCGCCAGCCTCGGCCTCGGCGACGGCGACCGCGACGGCGGGATCGGGGCCGAGCGGCTGCGCGGCTGGTACCTGGCGATCGTCGACTCGGTCAGCGCGGTCGGCGCCGGACGGCCGACGACCGCCGCCGGCAGGCGGGCGATGGACGAACTCGGGGCCGCTCTGCTCGAGCATCTGGCCGACGCCGGCGACCACGGCTCTCTGCTCCGCGCGGCGATGTCGGGCGGCGGGCTCGATCAGGCCGAAGTCGTGTCCAACGCCGCGGTGTTCATGTTCGGCGGGATCGAGACCACCGAGGGAATGCTGCTCAACGCCGTCTGGTACTTGCTGCGCGAGCCCGAACTGTTCGCCACCATCGTCGAGGATCCCGGCCTGGTGCCGCCGGCGATCGAGGAGTCGCTGCGGATCGAGCCAGCGGCCGCAGTCGTCGACCGCTACGCGACCCGCGACGCCGAGTTGGCCGGCACTGCGATCCCGGACGGATCGCAGGTCACCGTGTCGCTTGCCGGTGCCAACCGCGATCCCGCCGTGTTCGACGAGCCCGACCGCTTCGAGATCCATCGACCGCAGCGGCGCCAGCACCTCGCCTTTGCCGCCGGACCGCACGTCTGCATCGGGATGGACCTCGCCCGGCTGGAGGTCGTCACCGCGGTGACGGCGCTCGCCGCGCGCTTCCCTCGGTTGCGGCTCGCCGCCGATGCCCCGCCGCCGACCGGGCTCGTGTTCCGCAAGCCGGCCAGCCTGCCCGTTCTGCTGCGCTGATTGGGCGGCCCCGGCCGTAGCATCCGCGACGATGTCCGACGGATCCGCGCCCGTTTCGTCCCCCGGCCTGATCGAGCGGCTCGCCGCCGGTCCGGTGATCTGTGCCGAGGGCTACCTATTCGAGCTCGAACGGCGCGGCTACCTGCAAGCGGGGGCGTTCGTGCCCGAGGTCGTGCTCGACCACCCCGAGGAGGTAACCGCCCTCCACGGGCAGTTCGTTCACGCCGGCTCGGACATCGTCGAGGCGTTCACCTACTACGGGCACCGCGAGAAGCTGCGCATCGTCGGCAAGGAGGACCGCCTCGAGTCACTCAACCGCACCGCCCTTCAGCTCGCCGCCGAAGTCGCCCGCCACACTGGCACGCTGCTCGCCGGCAACATCTGCAACACGAACATCTACGAGCCCGACAGCGCCGGTTCAGCGAAGGCGGTGCGGGCGATGTTCGACGAACAGGTGGGGTGGGCGGCCGAGGCCGGCGTCGACCTGGTCATCGCCGAGACGATCTCGTGGGTCGGCGAGGCACAGATAGCGCTCGAGAGCATCCGCGCCGCCGGGTTGCCGGCGGTGGTGACAATGGCCATCCATCAGGCCGACACGACGCGTGATGGCTATTCGGTGGCGGAGGGGTGCCGGGCGCTGGCCGGCACCGGAGCGGACGTCGTCGGGCTCAACTGCTGCCGCGGGCCGGCGACCATGCTGCCGTTGGTCGCCGAGATCGTCGATGCCGTCGACGTCCCCGTCGCCGCCCTACCGGTGCCCTACCGCACGACGGCCGAGCAGCCGACGTTCCAGTCGCTCCGCGATCTCGCCTACGACGGCCATCCCACCGGGCAGCCGTTCCCCACCGGCCTCGACCCATTCACCTGCACTCGCTACGAGCTCGCCGACTTCGCCCGCAGTGCCAGCGAGCTCGGCGCCCGCTACATCGGCGTCTGCTGCGGCGCCGGACCACACCACATCCGCGCTGTCGCCGAGGCGCTCGGCCGCACGCCGGAGGCCAGCCGGTACACCGAGGACATGTCCAAGCACGCCTACTTCGGCACTGACCCTTCGCTGCACCGCAGCAACCGGGACTACTCCGCCAACCTGTAAAGCGTCGACTGACTCAGGGCTGCCGGCGGGGGTTTTCGGGGGCTCACCGGTCGATCTGCCGGCGCAGCTGGGCGAGGTGCTTTGCGATGGACGTCGGTTCCACCGTTGCGGCGCGCACGACGCCGTCGAAGTGTCGGCTCAGCGTGCGCACGTGCTCGCGGGAGGTGAGCACGAGGTAGAGGTTGCCGAGGTACAGGGCCGCCCGCTGGCTGCCGAACACGGTGAGCGGCGAGGCGTAACGGCGCGACCCGTCGAAGAGGAACCAGCGGAACGTCGGGTACAGCTCGTCGACGAGCTCGAGCATGCGCTCCAGCTGGGCGAGGCGGGTGGCGGCTCGCAGCCGGCCCCAGACACCCTCGCCGCGGGCGAAGGATCGGAGATCCTGCGCCGGCGAGCAGCACTCCATCTCGGTGTCCGGATCCCGTGCCCAGGCCAGCCGTGCTGCGGTGGTCGCAATCGTGTGCTCAGCCTGCGGGCCCTCTGCTTCGGAACGCTCGAATTGGATCACCTCGTCGGACTTCATCAGATCGGGCAGCGTCACCGGGACGTAGCGGATCTTGTACCCGGCCGCTTCGGCGAGCCAGCCGAGCAGTAGCTCGTCGGCGGGAGACGGGCCAGGCTGCTCGAACGAGGTCGTGTGCTGCACCATGTCCGCCTCGACCGGGCCGACATCGGAGAGCCCGACGAGCCAGTCGAGCGACAGCGTGTGGGCGGACGCGATCGACAGCAGGGTGTCGGCACGTGGCATGCGATGGTTGGCGGCGGAGAGTAACTGCGACAGCGTCGTGCGATCGACCCCGGCGCGCTCGGCGAACTCGGCCTTGCTCAGCCCCGACCGACGAATTGCATCGGCGAGGCGTTCGCGCAACACCGGTGGTCTCGCGACTCGTTCATGCATCACATGCATCGTAGACACATCAGAACTGCGTGAATCCCTCAAGTGCCCGAATGCGCAGCTTGATACAAGCGCATCACCAATGAGGACGCAATTGCGGACGTCGAGATCGCGGCGGGTCGAGTGGCCGACACTCGCCGTCGCGGTCGCCATCGCCGCCGGGTTCGCCGCCGTGCTGAGGTGGCACGGCCGACTTCCACTCGGGCTCGTGATCGCTGCACTGGCGCTCCTCGGCGCCTGGTACAACTCGCTGCAGCATGAGGTCGTCCACGGCCACCCGACGCCGTGGCCGCGGCTCAACACCGCACTGGCAGTGATCCCCCTCGGCCTCGTCGTGTCGTTCGCCACGTACCGGTCGAGCCACCTCGCCCATCACCGCACACCGGAGCTCACTGATCCCGGACTCGACCCGGAGAGCTTCTACGTCTCAATACGCACGTGGGAGCGATGCGGTCGCGTTCGCCGGGCGACGCTCGTGACGATGCAGACCCTCGCCGGGCGGTTGGTATTCGGCCCTCTCGTGGCTGCGCTGCGGTGGATGCGCATCGAGCTGATGGCGGCGCGCAGCCGCCGCGGCGCCGCCCGTCTGCTTTGCCACGGCGTCGGCGTCGCTGCCGTGCTGGCCGTCGTGCGGGCGAGCGGGATGGCGTGGTGGGTCTTTGCCGCCGGCGTCGGCTGGGGCGGCGGGGCGTTGACGATGCTGCGATCGTTCGCCGAACACCGCTACGCGCGCGGCGCCACGCGTACCGCCGTCGTGCGCGCCGGGTGGTTCTTCTCCCTCCTGTACCTCAACAACAACCTCCACCACACGCATCACGAGCGTCCCGCCGTCGCCTGGTTCAAGCTGCCGGCGCTGCACAATCGACTCGACAGCGACCGCATCGCGGCCGATGGCGCGGGCCTCTATCGCGGCTACGCCGACGTCGCCCGCCGCCACTTATTCCACCCCTTCGACGTCGCAGCGCACCCGAGCCGCTGACAGCAATTCGCCACGCCACCGTGATGATCGCCGCGTCGGGCAGCTTGCCCAGATGATGGTCGTCGACGACGGCCTGCTCCGTCGCAAACGTCGGCGAGCTCGGCGATGTACACGGGAGCGACTCCCGGCGCGGCGCGGCGCAGGTGGGCTTCGAACTCGTCGTGGAAGCGGTCGAGGATGCTCGCCAGCACGGTCTCCTGTTGGATCCCGAGATTGCACCGTGCGCCGTAGGCGACGGTGTTGATGCGGTGTTCGATCTCGTCGAGGTCAGCCGCCGTCGCGTTGGAGGCGGCGAGGCGGGTGAGCAGTTCGAACAGCGTCGTCCCGTCGGTCTTGCACGGCGTGCACTGTCCGCACGACTCGATCGACAGGAAGCGGGCGACACCGGCGGCCACGGCGACCATGTCGGTCGGTTCGGCGAAGACCATGAACCCGGCCGACCCGAGGCCGCAGCCGATGCTCGTCATTCCCTCGTGGCTGACGGGGACGTCGAGTTGGTCTCCGAGGATCACGGGGTTGGCGACACCGCTGAGCACGGCCTTGACGGGCACTCCGGGGACGGGACCGCCGCCGAGCCGGTCGAGAATGTGCCGCAACGGCGTGCCCATCGGGAACTCACCGACATCGTCGCGTTGGAGCTGGCCGGTCACCGTGCACACGACGGTGCCTGCGGACCCCGGCGTGCCGACGGCGTCGAACCAGCGGGCGCCTCGAGCCACGATCTGGGGCACGTTGGCGATCGTCTCCACGTTGTTGACCAACGTGGGCGCGTCGCTGACCGGCCGCCAGGGATCGTGGCCACGGAGGCCGACGCGGAACGGCGGCACGACCCGCGGGAACGGACCACGGCCGTCGATGGTCTCGAGCAACGCCGTCTCCTCGCCGTAGAGATACTCGTCGGGGCCTTCGAACACTGAACACGGGATCGTCTCCGGCAGGACCTTGGCGGCACGCATCTCGTCGAGCGCCGCACGCGTGCGGGCCACCTCGCCGGCGAACGAGCCCTTGAGGGCGATGATCACCCGGTCGGCGTGCACGGCGCGGGCCGCGACGAGCGCTCCTTCGATGACCTGGTACGGGTTGCGGCGCAGGATGCTGCGATCCTTGAACGTTCCCGGCTCGCCTTCCGCGCCATTGACGACGACGGTCGACGGGCTCGTGCTGAGGGCGTTGGCCGCCACCGTCTGCCACTTGCGTCCGGTCGGGAAGCCGGCGCCGCCGCGGCCGCGCAGCCCGGCGTCGAGGATGCTTTCGATGATCTCCGAGGGATGACGTTCAGTGGCGGCCTGCAGCCCGACGAGCCCGCCGGCTGCCCGGTACTCGTCGAGCGAGGTGATCGTCGTCGGGTGCAGCACGCGACCGCTTCCGGGCGGTTCGTTGCGATCGGTCGGGCGGCACGGAATCCTGCGAACGCCTGGGTGTGGCGGCCGTCGAGGCGGGCGCGTGGGCGCGTGCGTCGAGATCGTCGTGGTCATTGCAAAACTCCTGGGGGGTTAAGGGGTTCAGCGAGTGCGGGCGAAGCGGGCGGTGGCGAGGCTGGCGAAGGCGACGAGGATGGCCGCACACCAGGCCAGGCTCATGGCGACCCAGTACGTCGGTGCTGTGCCCGACACCAGCGGCATCGGGACCGCCGAGCATCAGGCTGCGCACGGCGTTGACGAGCACGGTCACCGGCTGGTTCTCGGCGACCGGTTGCATCCAGCCGGGCAACGTGTCGCTCGGCACGTAGGCGCTGGACACGAACGTCAGCGGGATGACGACGAGGGTCGCCATGCCCTGGGCGCCCTGGGCGTTGCCGGCGACGAGGCCGACGGTGATGAACACCCAGGTGAAGACGTAGGTCGCGACGAGGATCAGGGCCAGGGCGGCAAGCACGGAGGTGGCGTCGGCATGGGTGCGGAAGCCGACCGCGAAGCCGAGCACGATCGTCACGAGCATGCTCCACGAGATCAGCGCCGTGTCGGCGAGTGAGCGGCCGACCATCACCGCGGAACGCGGGATCGGCAGCGAGCGCAGCCGGTCGTAGACGCCGGACGCGGCGTCCTCGGCGACCCCGGCCGGGGCGTTCATCCCCGTCCACAGGATCGTCGTGACGAGGAACCCGGGGACGAGGAAGTCGACATAGTCGACGGCACCCTCGGGATCGATGGCGCCGCCGAAGATGTAGCGGAACATGAAGAGGAACAGGGCGCCGAGGATCGTGCCCATCAGCAACACCTGGGGGGTGCGGAAGAACTGCAGCAGCGTTCGCCGCGTCGTCTGTCCGGCCGCCGTCAGGAAGCCGGCGCCGGTCGTCGGCAACGCCGGGGCGACGGCGGTGTCCGGTACGGATGAGGTGATCGTGGTCATGTCGGTCTCCGTGGTTCAGGCGGCATCCGCCCGCTGCTGGGCGGCGTCGTCGTGGTCGGTGGGTTCGAGGCGTTGTCCGGTGAGGGCGAGGAACACCTCGTCGAGGGTGGGTCGGCGCAGGCCGATGTCGTCGATGGCGATGCCGCGCTCGTCGAGCAAGCGGACGACTGTCGTGAGCTCGCCGGCGCCGCCGTCCACCGGGCCGCGGCACGCTGCGTGTCCAGGTCGGACCTCGGGGTGTCGGCGGCCGACGGCGGCGAGCACCTCTTCCACCGCCGGGAGGTCACCGGCAGCACGCGGCCGCACCTCGACGACGTCGCGCCCGGCGCGGTCCTTGAGGTCGTCCGGGGTGCCGGCGGCGACGACGCGGCCGTGATCGACGATCACGACCTGGCGGGCGAGACGGTCGGCCTCCTCGAGGTACTGGGTGGTGAGCAGGACATCGGTGCCGTCGGCGACCAGGTCGCGGATGGCGTCCCACAGCTCGATCCGGCTACGCGGGTCGAGGCCGGTCGTCGGCTCGTCGAGGAGCAGCAGCCGAGGGCGCCCGACGAGGCTGGCGCCGAGGTCGAGGCGGTGGCGCATCCCGCCGGAGTACGTGCGGACGAGGCGGTCACCGGCGTCGCCGAGGCCGAGCCGTTCGAGCAGCTCGGCGGACGCCGCGCGGGCGGCCCGGCGGTCGAGCCCGAACAGCCGGGCGATCAGCTGGAGGTTCTCGAAGCCGGTCATCGCCGGCTCGACCGATGCGGACTGGCCGGCCAGGCCGATCACCTGGCGCACCCGCTGCGGATCGGCCGCAGCGTCGATGCCGGCGATCCGCAGCTCGCCCTCGTCCGGCCGCAGCAGCGTGGCGACGGCACTGACGAACGTCGTCTTGCCGGCGCCGTTCGGTCCGAGCAGAGCAGTCACCTGGCCGGAGTGGGCGACGAGGTCGAGCCCGTCGAGGGCGCGCACCGTGCCGAAGTTCTTGATGAGGCCCCGGGCCTCGATAATTGGGGACATGGACAGGACGACGACCGACGAGTTGCAATCGTGACATCGGCCGCCGGATGTCACATTGCGGGCCGTCCGATCGTCATCACGTCATGAATCGCAACGAACCAAGCGAACTCGAGACGCCGTTCGGGGGAGCGTGGCGAGAGCATCGCCGGTACGTCCTCGACGTCGCCCTGCGCATGCTCGGCGACCTCGGTGAGGCCGAGGACGTCGTCCAGCCACCGGATGAGGGCCCAGGTGCTCGACCCCGCTGTCGACGGCGAGGTCGACCTCGGTGGCGGCAAGCGTGGCGGGGCACTCACCGGCCCCCCCGGCGGTCCGGGCTGGGTCACCCGAGTCGCCCGTGGGGTGCTGCACTACATCGGACCGCGCGCTGGCGTAACGCTGGTCTCACTCCCCACCGGCCCGCAACCCAGCATCCTCGCGCTGCGTGACGACCAGGCCGTGGCGGTGCTCACGCTCACCGTCCGCGACCGTCGCATCGAACACATCGACGTTCTCGCCGACCCGGCGAGGCTGGCGTCGATCACGGCCGCCCTCGGCGGCTGACGAACCGGGGGGCCCACCGATCACGACTGCGTCAGGATGGTCTCATACAGCCGCCGAATCCTGGCACGCACTCGCCTTCGATCGAGTCGATCACGAGGCACGATGATGTTGATCTCGACAATCTCTCGTGGGTCGGCGAACCCCCCGCGACGATGCCGATCGCCGTGATCGATCCCGATCCGTCGTGGCCGGCAGAGTTCGACGAACTGGCCGACCGCATCCGTGGCGCCTTGGGCGGTCGTGTGCTCGCCCTCGAGCATGTGGGCTCGACGAGTGTCCCCGACTTACCCGCCAAGCCGATCATCGACATCGACCTGGTCGTCACTGATTCCAGCGACGAGGCGGCGTACGTGCCGGCGCTCGAGCAGATCGGGTTCGTACTGCTGGTCCGGGAACCCGGGTGGCATCAGCACCGCCTCATGGTCGCAACGTCACCGCCGGCCAATCTGCACGTCTTCAGTCCGGATAGCCCCGAGGTGATCCGGCACCGGATGTTCCGTGACTGGCTGCGTGACCACCCTGATGATCGTGTCCTCTACACCGACGCCAAGCGCGCGGCGGCCGACGAGTCGAACGCCGCCGGAGAAGCGATGCCGGCGTACAACCTGCGCAAACAGCCGATCATCCGCGAGATCCTCGACCGCATGTTCCGGGCCCACGGCATGTTGTGATCGCGCCCTGGCGCACTCCGTTGAATCGGATCGGTCGTATGCGGGGGAGAATGTCAGGTATCGCGCCGGCTGTTCAGCCAGCTGACCATCTCCGGGTCGCGGTGGTCGACGAACTGCGAGCTGTTCTCCGGAGTTGCATGCGGTCGAGCGTCGCCGAGCACGATGTCGTGCTCTGAACCTTGGCGACGGCGACGCCCTTTGCACGTGACCGTCGTTTGGTGAGCCCCCGCAGCGGATTTCCGTCGTCTCGGCTCACCAATCGAGCCGCGGGCAGTCGCGGCGTGACAGGCTGGCTCTGTGTATCGGGAGTGGCAGTCGTCGATCGCCGGATCGATCGCCTGGACCGCTGAGTCGGACGGAACCGCCGGCCGGGTGCTCCCCGACGGCTGCATGGATCTGTTGTGGATCGGCGGACACCTCGTTGTCGCCGGGCCCGACACGAGCAGCTTCCTGAGCTGGCAACCGCCTGGCGCTGGGTACGCCGGGCTGCGCTTTGCCCCTGGTCTCGGGCCCTCGGTGTTCGGTGTCCCCGCCCACGCCGTGCGCGACATGCGGGTTTGGCTCGACGCGCTGTGGTCGCCAGCCGAGGTGCGTCGTCTCGAGGAGCAGGTGGCCGCGGCGCCCAGCGTGGTCAGCGGGTTGGAAGCGATCGTGGCCCACCATGCCCGTGGCCCCGCTGTGGTTGACCCCGCGCTCGCCGACGTCGTTCGCCGCGTCCGCCGTGGCGATTGGGTCGCAACGATCGCACCGGCGATCGGCTTGTCATCACGCCAGCTACAGCGCCGCGCCCTCCACGCCTTCGGCTACGGCCCGAAGCTGCTGGCGCGCATCCTCCGCTTCGGCGACGCCTTGGCCCTCGCCCGGCGGGGTGTCCCGCTCGCCACGGTCGCGGCGCAGTGCGGCTACGCCGATCAGGCGCACCTCGCCAACGATGTGCGATCGCTGGCCGGCACCACGCTCGGGCAGCTCGGTCTCGGGGCGCGGCCTCAGACTTCCGGTGCCGCAGCGGGCAGGGCGGCGAACAGGTCGACCGGGTTGCCATCCGGGTCACACACCGTGGCATAGCGCTGATCCCAGAACGCGTCCCACGGCGCCCGGTGACTTTCGTGACCGGCGGCGACGAGGTCGTCGTGGGCGGCGTCGACGCCGGCCGCATCACCGCAGTCGAATGCCAGCGCCATCGCCGGGCCGCCGACCGGCGTCGTCCACGACTCGTCGAACGACCGGATCGTCGCCTGGGTGTCGAACATCAGCCGGAACCCGCCGGGGAGGGTCACCTCGACGTGTGGCTCGGCCTCGGCGCCGACTCCGAACTCGATTCCCAAACGGCGGTAGAAGTCGAGGGCCGCCGCCATGTCGGCGACGACGATCCCGATGGCGTCGATGCGCGGTGTCATGGTCACGACGGTACGGGTCTCGGCCAATCGCGGTCTTGACCAAATCGGACATTCCCGTAAGGACGATTCGGCCGCACGACCGATCCGCGTGACGAGGTCGAACGGCCGGAAACGCCCTGGTTGAACGCCCAGTACAGGGAAAGTCGCTTGACAGGTGCCGATGGCATGACCACACTCGTCCTGAATCGGTCGATCGACCGACTCACCTCCATCCATCACCACCCACCAACCCACAACCCACCATCAAGGAGCACACGACATGACACTCACCGGAACACCCGTGGACAACGGCGTCAACAGCGCCGCCCTGCTGGCCGCCCGTGAAGCGCTGACCGCGGCGCCCGAGGCCGCCGAGTTCACCTGGCGAGCGACGTGCTCGTGGGTCAACGGGACGCACAGCCGCTCGACGGTCGAGACCTTCGCCGGCCTCGGCCAGGAGCACACCCACGAGTCGACGTTCACGTTCGACGCCGATCACCCCGTGTGCTTTGCCTCCGAGGACCACGGCGCCACGCCGGCGGAGCTCGCACTCGTCGCGTTGGGCAGCTGCCTCACCGCAGGCGTCGCCGCCGTGGCGCAGAACCGCGAAATCCAGCTGCGCAAGGTCACGGCAACGATCGAGGGTGACATGAACGTGCTCGGCATCCTCGGTGCTGACCCCGACGTCCGCAACGGCTACCGCGACATCCGCGTCCGCTTCGAGATCGACGCCGACGCCCCGCCCGAAGAGATCCGAGCCCTCGTCGCCCAGTCGCAGAAGCGGTCGGCGGTGTTCGACGTGATCACCAATCCGACCAACGTCGTCGTCGACGTCGCCTGAGCCAACCGCCGCAGGCGATGCATCTTCCCGTCGTTGTCATCGGTGCCGGCCACGCCGGCCTGGCCATGAGTCGCCGCCTCACCGAGCGCTCGATCGACCATGTCGTGATCGAGCGCGGTGTGGTGGCGAACTCGTGGCGCACGCAACGGTGGGACTCGCTGCGCCTGCTGACGCCGAACTGGCACGCCAGCCTCCCGGGGGCGGCCGTGTCCGGCCACCACCCTGACGGCTTCATGACCGTGCACGAGGTTGCCGACCTCATCAAGCGCTACGCCACCACCGTCGACGCCCCGGTCGTTTCCGGCACCACGGTCACCCGGCTCGGCCGGCACGGCGACGGCTACGAGGTGGTCACCGACCGCGGTGTCTGGACGTGCGCGGCCGCGGTCATCGCCAGCGGCGGATCCGTGGCCGCGTCGGTGCCTACGTTCGCGGCCGCGCTGACATCCGTCGATCACGTCGGTGACGCCGCTGAGCTACCGCACCCCACGGTCGCTGCCCGACGGCGGCGTGCTCGTCGTCGGGGCGTCGGCGACCGGAGTCCAGCTCGCCGAGGAGATCCGTGCGACGGGACGCCCGGTCACGCTGGCTGTCGGCGAGCACGTCCGCATGCCGCGTACCTACCGCGGGCGCGACATCTTCTGGTGGACCGAGAGCGCCGGCATCCTCGACGAGCGTTACGACGAGGTCGACGATCTCGTCCGTGCCCGACACTTGCCGTCACCACAGCTGATCGGCACGCCGCAGCGGCGCTCGATCGACCTCAACAGCCTGAGCGATGCCGGCGTGCGGATCGTCGGCCGCCTCGGTGGGATCCGCGACGGGGTCGCCCAGTTCTCCGGTGGCCTGGCCAACGTCTGTGCACTCGCCGACCTCAAGCTCGACCGACTCCTGCGCAGGCTCGACGACACCGCCGCCGACATGGGACTCGACGACGAGGTCGGACCGCCCGAGCGATTCGAACCAACATCCGTGCCTCGCAAGCCGGTGAGCGAGGTCGACCTCGCCGCCAGCGGCATTCGCACCGTGATCTGGGCAACGGGCTATCGGCCCGACCACCGCTGGGTGGACCTGCCGGTGTTCGACCACCGGGGCCGGATCGGCCATCGCGGTGGCGTCGTCGTCGACGCCCCCGGCATCTACGTCCTCGGGCTGAACGTCCTGCGCCGGCGCCGCTCGACCTACATCGGTGGCGCCGCCGGCGACACCGCAGAGCTGGCCGACCACCTCCATCGCCAGCTCGACAAGACCGCCAACACAAGGCCGGCATCGATGGTCGGTGCCGGTGTCATGACCACGCCGTGAGGCGACCACAAACCACGAAGGAAACATCATGAACATTCGAACCGCGGGCCGGGTGACCCTGGCTGCCGGCATGCTCGTGCCGCTGGCTCTTGTCGCGACCGTGACCGAGCCAGCAGCAGCGCACGGAGAGGAACAGCAGGAGCGGTTCCTCTACGTGACCACGATCGCCCAGAGCGATAGCGACCCCGACTTCGTCGCCGTGATCGGCGCCGATCCGGAACAGCCCGACTTCGGCCAGATCGTCAACCGCGTCGATATGCCCAACGTCGGCGACGAATTGCATCACTTCGGGTACTCCGCCGACCAGCAGCGTCTGATCGTGCCGGGATTGTTCTCCAACCGGATCCACGTCTTCGACATCGACGACGACGCGTCGGCGATGACACTCAGCGCCGTCAACGAAGACCTCGCCGCCGACAGCGGCTACGCCGTCCCCCACGGCGTGATGGCCATGCACGGGATGGTGCTGGCGCCGATGATCGGCGCCGCCAACGAGCAAACCCAGCCCGGCGGCATCGTCCAGCTCGACGATCGAACCGGCGAGTTCGTCGACTACTACGGCCCGGCGCCGGACCGAGGCACGGACGACTCCGGCCCGACGTACATGTACGACTACGCGATGACGCCGGACTCCGAGTTCGGGATCAGCACGACGTTCGGGTCGCCGGCGTTGTGCGCTCCGGGCATCGATCCGACCTGTCTCGGTGACGAGGTCGCCGTGTGGGACGCCCACGCCGAGCAGGTGATCCAGACCGAGAACCTCGGTACGAACAGCGGCGCGCTGATGGTCCGGTTCGTCAACGAGCCGGGGGTGCGGCGGGCGTTCATCAATGCGCCGGGCACCAGCGCCGTCTGGCTCGCCGCCGACGACGACGCCGACGGCGTGTTCGACTTCCAACAGGTGCTCGGCCCCGACGAGGGCATCGAGCTGCCGATGGACATGGTCGTGTCGTACGACAACGCGTACCTCTACGTGACGAACTGGTTCGCCAACACGGTGCAGCAGTTCGACATCAGCGACCCGCTCGCGCCCGAGCTGGTTGCCACCGTCTCGGTGCCGCACCCCAACATGCTGCGCCTCAGTCACGACGGCAGCCGCCTGTACGTCACCAACTCGCTGCTCACGCCGTGGGACAACGACACCAACTTCGGCGAACCCCGCAACAGCGACTACGGGATCTGGCTGTTCGCAGTCGGATCGGCAGGCGGCCTCACGCCACTCAACGCCGACGGCAGCGCCTGGGTCAGCTTCGACAACGTCGAGAAGCTGACGACCACCGGCCCGGCCGGCCCACACATGATGCTCTTCGACCCGAGCATTCCCCTCGAGGAGGGCGAACACTGACGGAGTGACGTGCCAACCTCAGCGTTCTCGCTGAGGTTGTCCGTCGGGCGGCGGCGAGACGCGGTGGGCGATCGCCGCCGCCTCCAGCCGGTTCGGTGCGCCGAGCTTGTGGAGGATGTGCGAAACGTCATCGCTCATCGCGGTGGAGGAGCGACCGCACGGCGAGCTTCATGACGTGGGCGCGGCTACGAGTCCGGTGCTCGGCCGCCATGAAGTGATTGCCGATCCAGAGGGAGAAGGCGAGGACGCACCGAACCTCGACGTCGTCCTCGTCGATACAGAACGCGCCGAAGAGCGTGCGCATGTAGTCCATTCTTCGGTTGTCGACGCCGCGTAGTCGATCGGCGACCTCGGGATCATGTCGGGCCCAGTCGCGGACCGCCAGGTCAACGGCGACAGCGTCGTCTGAGGCCAAGGCGAAGAGTCGCCGAAGCTTCGTTCTGGCGTCGCCTCCCCTGGCGTCGACCTGCTCGATGACCTCATCGAGCAGGCGCCGTTCCCACTCGTCGAGGACCTCGTACAGCAGGGCGCGGCGATCGTCGAAGTGCCAGTAGAAGCCGCCCTTGGTGACACCGAGCTTGCGGGCGATCGTCTCGATGCGGATGCTGTCGGGGCCGGCGGCAGCAAGCGCGCGCAGGCCCTCGTCCACCCAGCGACTCCGACTGGTGTGTGACGTTGCCATCGCACTCATATTCGCATACGCCCCCGTATGGACAGGTGGACATCTCTGGTGTACGGTTCTTCCATACGCTACCGTACGGAAGAACAGGCTGTGGTGGAGCGCGGAGTACGCCGTCTCCCACCAGGGCAGGTACGCATCGACGAGTTTCCGCGCTTCGGCGTGCAACTCGACCGACCGCCTCCTGTCGTCCCCGCTGACCCATCGATCGAGATCGGCGGCATCGTGGCCAAGCCATTCGTCGTGCCGCTCGCGGATCTACGTGCCCTGCCACGCCGTGAGCTCATCGCCGACTTCCACTGTGTGGCCGGCTGGTCAGCGACCGATCTCCGCTGGGAGGGGGTTGCGTTCCGGACGTTTCATCGTCTCGTCATCGAGCCGGCGCTTCCGGCAAGCCCGGCTGCCACCCACGCGGTGTTCGAGGGCCTCGATGGCTACCGGTCGATCGTGTTGCTCGAAGACGTCCTCCGCGACGATGTCATCCTCGCTGATCATCTCGATCGGCGACCCCTCGACGGCGCCCACGGCGCGCCGATACGCCTGGTGAGCCCCAGCCAGTACGGGTTCGTGAGCACCAAGCACCTCCGCCGCATCGAGATCCACGCCACCGAACCCAAGCAGAGATACCACCCCACGCCGTCCATCCAGGCGACGTTGCAGATGGTCAAGCCGCACCGACGGGCGAACGTCTGGCGAGAGGAACGGCATCGGTACCTCCCGGCGTGGCTCGTTCGACCCCTCTACCGGCACGCCGTCTCGGCGATCCGATCCTTCCGCGGCCGCGAGCGACGTCATCCCCGGTAGACGCGCGCGGCGTTACTACCTGGCGTTCCGCGGCACTGGTCACACCGATGGGTGCCAGGGGGACCGAATCGTCCCCTAAACACCCATCGGTCGAGCAGATCTCCACGAAATCGTGACGATTTCTCCGTGACTCGCGGCGATCGATCGTTCATCGTGGTTGTTCCCCCCGTTGGGCGGGTCGCGGACGACGCCCACGTTTTGCAAGGACGACCACACAGAAATGGCACATTCACTCATCGCGGACGCGGCCGCCTCGAACGTGACCTGGGATCATCCGGGTCCGACAATCTCCTTCGACATCGATCCGTTCGACCGGATGCTGCTGACCGCCGACGGCACCGTCACCACCTTGCTGGAGGCCTGCACGGGCGAGCCGATCGTCACCCGGACGACCCGCCAGGCTGGCCCGGCCACGCTCGAGGAGATGCTGCAGGCCATCGGTCGTTGGTGGCATCCGGATCCTCGGCTCTTGGAGCTCACCCCTGCGGAGCGGCTGATCGCTCGGCGCGTCATGCTGCGCGGCGCGCGCAGCGGGGTCGGCCATGTGCTGGCTGAATCACTGGTCGTGCCCGATCGCCTGCGGGGCCAGATCGCCGACTGCCTCGCGCGTCCGGGCGCTTCGCTCGGGCGTTTGCTCGCAACTCACGAACTGGAGTCGCGGCGTGAAATCCTCGAGATCGTCGCCGTGCGCGCCGCAGAAGCGGGCGAGCACCTCGGCATCGGCCCGTCCGGGACGCTGGCCCGGCGCACCTATGCGATCAGAATCGGCCGGCGAACGGTCGCCGCAGTGACCGAGTGGCTTCCTCCCGGCCGCCTGGCGTCCCCGTCAGCCACTTTCGATCGCCACCAGCGGCCCGGCGTCGACGGCAGCGGGGAACACGGGAGCGAAACCGAGAAAGGCCGCAGGCTCGGCGATCGCCTTCGCGGCGAACGCCCGGGCCTCGGCGGCATACGCGTCGGCTGCCTGTTCTGACGGCTCGACGGTGCCGAGGGAGCGGGCCCGATCCGCCGCTGCAAAGCGGAGCGCTCGTAGCGAGGCACCGCGGGGCTCATCGGGCGCTCATGGCAGCAGCGTCACCTTGACCGATCGATCGGCGCTGGCGACGAGCTCGAACGCCTCCTCGAAACGGGCGAGCGGAAGCTGGTGGCTGCAGATGCCGTCGAGCGGCAGGGCGTCGTGCTCGATGAGCTCGATCGCCTTGGGCCAGCAGTGCGGCCCGAGATGGGCACCGAGGATGTCAAGTTCCTTGTCGTCGCCGACGATCGTCCAGTCGACGCTGGCCTCGGCCCCGAACACGCTGTACTCCACGTAGCGGCCGAGCTTGCGGAGGAGTTGCAGGCCCTGGCCGACAGCGCTCGGGTGGCCGGTCGCCTCGAAGTACACGTCGGCGCCGTAGCCGTCGGTCATCGCCTTGACGGCTTCGATCGGGTCGACGCTGGAGACGTCGATGACGTCCGTGGCCCCTGTCTTGCGGGCCAGGTCGAGCCGTGCCGGATTGCGGTCGAGGGCGACGACCCGGCCGGCCGACTTGGCGACGGCTCCGGCGATCATGCCGAGCCCGATCGGTCCGCAGCCGGCGACGACGACGACGTCCCCAAACGTGAGGCGGGCGCGCTCGACCGCATGGAGCGCGCACGAGAGCGGCTCGGCGAAGGCGGCATGGTGGGCGGCGAGCGCCGCCGACACGCGGTGAACGCGGGACTGACGGGTGAACACCATGTACTCGGCCATCGCCCCGTTGACCCGGCGTTTGAAGCCGTAGATCGCGTGCGGCTCGCACATCCAGTAGGCGCCGTCGCGGCAGAAGCGGCAGTCACCGCACGGCACGATCTGCTCGGCGACGACGCGATCGCCGACGGCGACGCCCCACCGCTTGGCAGCTTCATTGTCGAGCTCGACGACCTCGCCGACGAACTCGTGGCCCGGCACGACGCCGGGCTCGACGTAGCCGGCCCGCGTGCCGTCGCCCCAGAACTTCGGCGCGCCGTGGAAGCACTTCAGGTCGCTGGCGCAGACGCCGACTGCCTCGACACGCACGAGCGCCTCGCCCGGCCCCGGTTCGGGAACGGCGATCGTCTCCAGGCGGTAGTCGCGTGGGCCGTGGCACACCACCGCAGCCATCTTCTCCGGTCGATCCGACATCCCGATCACCTCCGAGCCCACAGCAAACGCCGTCCAGCGGACGAAAGCAAATGCTCGGCGCCAACCTGGGAAACGGGTTGGCGAGTCGGTGATCTCCGGTTCCCCAGCTTCGGGCTGTGCGTGTTCGCCGAGGACGAGGTCGTGGCAACCGTCGTCCTCTACGACAGCGTTCGCGGTAATCGGTCGTGGGGCCAGCGAGAGCGTGGGCAGTTCTACCGGCGCGATCCGGCCACTTCTGGCCGAATTGTGACGGAAGAATGGCTAGTCCCGTATGGGCCGCCACTATTCGAGCGACAGGTTGGTCGGCCGTCGCTACGGTCGCTCCGCGGTCCTCGTCGGTGGGCCCAGACACGAGGGGGATCCATGCCGTTACGAGGTCGTTGCATGCTGCTGGCCGCGGTGACGTCCGCGTTGCTGGCGTCCGGGTTGGGTGTCGCCGGTTCGAGCGTCGTTGCGACGTCGGACACGACCCCCGACACCAGCGTCGCGGCAACCGCGGAAGGGGCAGCGGTCGAGATCCTGCCACCCGATGAGCCGTTTGCCGGTCTGACTCGCGGTGAGTGGGACGCCCGCCAGTGGCAATGGCTGGTCAGCATGCCTGTCGACGTCAACCCGGGCGACGACACGACCGGTGATCGCTGCGGATACGGCCAGTCCGGCCCAGTGTTCTTCGTGATCGGAAGTGGTGGCGGGGGAAACCGAACATGCGTCGTCGCTGAGAGCACCGCGATCTACGTGGTCGTCGCCACGGTTGAGTGCTCGACCGTCGAGGCACGGCCGTTCTTCGGGCGAACCGAGGACGAACTGCGGGCCTGCGCTACCGCCGACATGGATCTGGTCTCGGACGTCAGTGCTCGCGTCAACGGAGTCGACGTCGCCAACCTCGACACCTATCGGACTGCGTCACCGTTGTTCACCCTCACCTTCCCAGACAACAACATCTTCGGGGTCGAGCCAGGCGTGGCGCACGCAGTGTCCGAGGGGTTCAGCTTTGTCATCGCCCCGCCGCCGCCGGGGCGTTACGAGATCACCTGGTTGGTGAGCTACCCCGACGGTCCGCTCGGAGGCTCCGCCACCGTCATCGTCGAAGCACCTCAGGTCATCGAACCACCGACGACCTGACACTTGCGGCACGTTACGTTTGTCGTCGATGCCCGTGAGCGCCGACGACGTGGCCGCGATGCGCGCCGCCCTCGACGCCTGGCGTGAATCGGGCGGTGACGACGACGTCGAGCTTGACACCGCGCTCTGCTACCTCCCGAACAGCCAGGTACGTGTCCACATCCGGCGGCGGGCAGGCCGCTACGACCTGACCGACGACGCAACCGCGGTCAACCTCGCCGGCCGACCCGACGGCTGGCTGGCCACCGCCTCCGACACCGTCGCCACACTGGGAATGAATGTCAACCGCCGGGGCGTGGTGTACGTCACCGGCTTCGAACGACGCGATCTCGCTGTACTGGCGATGCATCTCGCTGAGTGTTCGCGCCTCGTCTACCAGACGCTGCTCGAGTCGGCCGACTGAGCGACCCGACACCCGCGCAAAGCGGCCAGCGGATCAGTTGGTCAGAGCACCGCCAGCGCCGGCAGGGCATCGATGATGTCGCTGACGAGCAGTTCGTCGCCGAAGACGTCGTAGGCCACCTCACCGGGATCGAGCCGAGCGCTGATTCCGCGGCAGAGGTCCGCGGCGCCCGTCACGATCTCGGCGTCGACCACGTCGTCACCGGCCGGCCGGACACCGCCGGCCGGTCCCAGGTCGACGTCCCAGGCGGCATCGCCGAGGTCGGCGAATCGGAACCGGACGAGCCGGCCGGGACGGGAGGCGCCGCGCGCGGCGAGCGTTCTCGGCACGAGCCCGCAGGCGGTGTGGGCCATCGTGAGCAGCGATGCAGGAGGCGGGACCACCATGCCCTCCCCGATCGCCCTGCGGATGTCGTCGGCGTGGGTCCACGTCTCGAAGGCGCGCACCAGCACCGTCATCTGCGTGGTGGAGCGCCGCCCCCACCAGTCGATCGGCTCGTCGAGCCGGGCCTCGCCGCGGGCCGCGATCTCTGTGGCGGTCGCTTCGGCCGCGGCCTCCAACTCGGCGACCGCCTGCGCCGGCGGCCGGCCGACGTGACGGGCCCGGGCTTGTGCAGTGCGGCCCTCGTTGTCCGTGGCGGTCTCCGGAATGCCGGGCACCGGAACGCCGAGCTGGAAGGCGAGTAGTGACTCGTTGGCCACCAAGTGGACCACGACGTCGTGGACGGTCCAGCCGTCGAGCTCGGGTGGGTCGACCAAGCGGGTCCAGTCGTCGACCGTGAGGTCGCGCAGGAGCAGGATGACCCGCGCCATCTCGACACGGTGGACGTCGATCGGCGATGCACCGGCGACGATCTCGGCGGGCGCGCGGCGTTGGCGTGCCGCGGCGAGGACCCGCGACCGCAGCTCGGGCGGCGGGCTGACTTCGTCGACGATCGCGGCGGCGAACTCGCCGGCCGCCGACCGCAGATCTTGCTCCCGGCGAACGGCATCGGGACTGGCGTCGAGGTGGGCGGCGATGATTTCGGCGCCCTCGGCGTCGTGGGCGTCGAGTGCGTAGGCAGCCAGATCATCCGGCGAGATCGGGGGCTCGTGAGATTCGTCGTTCATGCCGATCGTCCGCCTTGCTCGCTCAGTTCCGGTCCCAGGTGCTCGGCGATCCGCGTCAACGCTAGGCGTAGTCGCGACTTCGCCGTGCCTTCCGGGATGCCCAACACCTCGGCGACTTGCCGGTACGTGTACCCGTCAAAGTACGCCAGCTCGAGCGCTTGGCGCTGGGCGTCGGGCAGCACCTCGACGGCGGTGCGGACCCTGCCGGTCGTGTCCGATCGGAGCACCACGTCGGCGACGTCGGGCACGTGGCCCTCATGGTGGGCGACGCGGACCTCCCGGCGCCGCCTCGCCTCCTCTCTGCGCACGGCGTCGACGGCACGGCGATGGGTGAGTGTCCCGAGAAAGCCGCGCAAGGTCCCGCGTCCCGGGTCGATCTGCTTGGGGTGCTCCCACAGGGACACGAACACCTCCTGGGTCACTTCCTCGGCGATCTGTCGGTCGACGAGTGTGCGTACGGCGAGGCCGTACACAAATGCTGCGTAGCGGTCGTACAGCTCGACGAGGGCAGTCTCGTCGCCGCCGGACAGGCGCTCGACCAGAACCCGCTCCGCCCACGGGGCCTGACGCCGTTCGTCCATGAGGCAAGTCCTCTCCACAGTGAGTTGTTCGAAGCCGGGTTCCGGAGCGGATCACCCGAATCGCGTCATCGCGCGATAAGCGCCACTTCGAACGACCAGAGTTCCGAGGAGACGGACACCGGTCCACCGTGCGGCGACGGTCGGTCGGCTCCGGCGTGGCCGTGGGCAAACGACGGCGACGACACCCAGGCGTCGAACGCCGCAGTGTCACGCCATCTCGTGACGACGAGCCACTGGTTCCTGCCGTCGGTGGGCTGCAACAGCTCGAATCCTTCGAAGCCGTCCTGATTGTCGACCGCTCCGGCGCGGGCGGCGAACCGGCGCGCCAGTTCATCGCCGGACTCCTCGGGGACAGTGATGGCATTGATCTTGATGACGGTCACAGCCCCGCAGGCTAGGACGGATCCACCGACGAACGGCCGCTCACGCCGACGTCAGCGACCTCCGTCGGCCGCGGCTGAGTGCGGACCCAGGCGGCGAACGCTTCGATGGCGTCGATCACGATCTCGAAGCGCACGGAGTGGAACAGGTCGAACGAGTGCTGGGCGCCGGGGAGCTCGGCGTACAGGATCGGGTTGGAGGACACAGCACGGAGATGTTCGACGAGCGCTCTCGCGCCTTCCGCCGGGGTGTAGGTGTCCTGGTCGCCGTGGACGACGAGAAACGGTGGCGGGTCGCCGTCGTAGGCGACCGGTGTGGTCGGCGGGTGTTCGCCGCCGCCGAGGGATCCGTAGTAGCCGTACAGACCGATGCCGGCCGCGATCGAGGTGTCGGCGTCTTCGAATCCGGGTTGGAAGGTTGGATCGTTGGTGGTGAGCGCGGCGGTCGCCGTGAGGTGGGCACCGGCCGAGGCTCCGGTCAGGAAGATGGCGTCGGGGTCGACGCCGTACTCGTGACCGTGCGTGCGGATCCAGGCGATGAGCTTCTTGACGTCGATGAGGTTGCGGGGGAAGGCGTCGGATGCCGGCCGGGCGAGGTGGTAGTTGGCGCTGATGCACGTCCAGCCTTGGCTGGCAAGGTGGTACAGCAGCGGCCGGGCCTCACGGTTCTTGCGTCCCCAGTGGAATCCACCGCCGTGCAGATACACGAGCGTCGGCGCACCGGTTGGGTGGGCTCGATGACGGTAGACGTCGAGCAGGTTGCTCTTGCCGTCCTCGCCGAAGGCGACGTTTGCCACGCGTTCGACGTCGTGGCGCCCGAACATCCACGGGAGGAACAAGATCCTTGGCCACGGCAAGTGCCGGCGCAGTCCATCGGCGAGACCCGGATCGAGTTGGTTGCACCATGCTGTGCCGAGGCCGTCGACGAATGCCCGCTCGACCACCGGTCCGCTCCGCAGCGCCCGGCGGGCCACGACGATCAGTCCGGCCGAAGTCAGCACCGCCAGGGTGAGCGAGATCCACGAACCCGGTCCGTCGAGATGACCGTCGACGACGGTCGGCACGGCGGACCCGATGACGATGTAGAGAAAGAGGTACGGCACCTCGTTGAGGACGGCGCTCGAGATCCAGCTGATCATCGCCAGCCGGCGCGGGCGACGCAGCGGCGCCACGGCCATCAGCGTGCACCAGGCGAAGAACAGGGAGCCCCACGGAAACGTGGCCACGAACCCACCCTACTACAGATGTAGTTAGAACCACTACTGATGTAGTGTTGTGCTGGTGGTGCACCGAGAAGCCCTCCTGCTCGATGCCGCCATCGACGTGTTGGGCACGCAGGGCATGCGGCAGTTGACCCATCGAGCGGTCGACGCCGCCGCTGGGCTTCCGCTGGGCTCGACCTCGAACCGGTTCCGGACCCGCGAGTCGCTGCTCGTCGGTGTGCTGCGGCGCATCCTCGAGCGAGAGACGGCGATGTGGACCAGGCTCGCCGTCGACGTTCGCACGCCGACGGTCGACGCCGTCGCCGGTGCGATCGGCCGACTCCTCGCCGAGCTCACCGAAACTGGACGCGTGCTCAGCCAGGCGCGGCGAACAGTCTTTGTCGAAGCAACCAACCACCCGGCGCTGCGCTCCGAGATCACCAACCTGCAAGGCGAGATTGGGACCTGGATGGCGCCCCTTCTCGACGAGCTCGGATCGTCCGACCCGGCGCGCGACATCCATCACCTCATGGCCCTGATGGACGGATTGGTCATCAACCAGCTGACCAGCCCACGCGCCGACTTCGATCCCACCACCGCCGTCACCGCACTCCTCCACGGCCTCACCGGACTCAGCGCCAGAAGTCACCGCCCTGGCGAGTGATCTCGAACGCCAAACGGACCGCCTCGGCGAAGTGACCTGCGCCGGCGTTGGCCCGGTACCGCGCGACGTGACGAGCCACCCACGGTTCCAAATCACGCGATGCGGTGGTCAACTGTCTGGCCATTGTGCCCAGCACCCAATGGTTGTGTCCGATCCGTGCCGCCTCGGCCGATCGTCCGACCGCACCGCCTCCGATCCGGAACAAGGGAGTGATGTCGGCGAGACGTCCCCCCGCCTTGAGGTCGGCAGCCGAAAGGTTCGGCCCGCCCGCTGCTCGAAGCTGCCGCAACGCGATGGGATCGAACGGGTGCAGCGACGTGAACGTACGACAGAACGAGCACGGGCACGACCACTTCGTCCCTTGCGGCCGCGCCATGGCCTCGGCGACCTTCCACGTGCGAACCTTCAGGCTCGCCGGACGCGAGACGTACAAGGTTGCCTCGGTCGCGTCTCTGATCGGGCTCGTCGCGTCGAACGAGACCTGAGGGCAAGCGGACGCGGCCAAGGCGGCGAGGGGAAGCATGATCGGTGCTCCCAGACCGAGAAAGTGGAACCGGTCGGGTGGCGGCTGTCCGGTGGTCGTCCAGCCGTCGAAGAAACCGCGGGCGACGAGCGCCGTGCGGAGATAGCGCGACGGGAGAAGTCGACCGAGTCTGCGCACGCGGCCCGACACTTTGGCCGTGCTCGCCCAACCGTCATCAGCCATGAAGGCGCCGAAGCCGATCGCCGCCGCGCGCACGCCCGCGTCGGCCATAGCAACGCCCGCATCCCGTGCCGTGTCGTAGTCGTGGGCCGACGCGACGGTCAGTACTTGTACCGGAGCGAGTCGCTGCTGGAGCGCGACACCTCGCTCGGCAACGCGAGTATTGCGTCGCCGAATCTCGGCACGCAGGCCGCGGAGTTGCGTCTCGTCCACATCAGACCGCAGCCACGCAGCCAAGGTGATGTCCTCGATGCCGATGATCGCGTTGGGATTGACGCTGAGCTGCACCGGGAGTTGGGCGATCGGGTCGACCGACTTGGCGGCCGCGCGGATCGTTCGTACCGCGGTGTTCCGTCGGTCCGGGCTGGTGGTGAGGGCTGCGCTGTTGGCGAGTCGTCCGATGGACTCGAACGCGCCGTTGTCCGACAACACGAGGATTCGCGACGTCGCAAGAAAGCGCGTGAGCGCACGGGTCGGTCGGTCAGGAGGAAAGAGAAACCCGCCGGCCGCGGACCTCTCGTAGAAGTCAGCCGAGATCGTGCTGTTGCGCGCGTTGACGAGGAACGAGCATCGCACGGAGCCGCGCTGTCACCCGCGGACGCCGGCGACAGCGCGCTCGGTTTCCACCTCGAAGGATTGACCGCCCGTCACCCAGCGCTTGATATCGCTCCACAGGTGCCACCATGCGCCGCTGCCGCCACCGTCGTCGCTGCCGGAGCCGCCTTCCGCACCACCGGCACCGTGGTCGCTCCCGCCTCCGCCGCCGGTACCTCCGCCCGTGTCACTCATCGTTGTTCTCCAATCGCTACTTGCCGTCAGCCAGATAGGCCTTGATGAGGCCGCGTAGCCGTTCCTGAGGTTGAAACCCGATTGCCTTTCGCAACTCCGCCCGATCGAGGTACGAACGCGATTGGGGGAGGCGCTTCTCCTTCCCCGAACGTGGATGGACGTTTTTGCGGATCGTGATGGATCCACGTGCACCGGCGATCGAGTTGTAGCTCTCGATCAGATCGCTCCAGGTCGTGAATCCACTCGACACGTTGACCGTCGTTGACTCCTTCAGCGACAGACAGTCGACGATGGCGCGGGCCACGTCGCCAGGACCGAGGAAGGACGTTCCGTACTGCGCCTCTCCCTCTGCAGATTCGACGATGAACGACCCGCCCGCGTCGCAGTGCTCGAAGATCGGCGTGAAGAACTGCTTGTCCGTCTTGCGGATCGGGCGAACGAGCACGGGGGCGAGCCGACAGGCCACGCGAACGTTCTTCGTGTTGTAGTTGTGCGACACGTTCATGATCTGCTCGGCCGCGCAGAGGCCGAAGTCGTACCAAGTCACGGGCCGCTGCGGTTGCGTCTCCTTCAGGCGAGAGGTCGGAATCCCATAAACGGTCTGACTGCTCGCATAGACGATCGGGCGGTCGTCAAACATTCCCGTGAGCTGGAGTGCTCCAAGGACGTCGTCGTTGAACACGCGATAGAGGTCATCGGAACGCGATGAGGCGAGGTGAATGGCTGCGTCGCAACGACCGACCTTGTGGATGACCTTGTGGAGGCCACGCAGATCACCGATCACCTGCCGCGTCCCGGGAACCTTCTGGGTCTTGCTGCGAACGAGCGCATCAACCTTGTAGCCGCGGGTCAGCAGTTCGGACACGACCCGTCGACCGATCGTTCCCGTCGCACCCGTCACGAAGATCGTGTCCGCCACGGCATCCCCCCAAGTTCAGCCGGCGGTGACAGTAGCCGCCTCCGTCAACGCGCGCGCTCCAATACTGTTGGCCTTGAGCACGAGCCCATGCCCCGTTGCCATGAACAACTCGGCGGCGGCATCGAGTACCGGATCACGATCGAGGGCGGGGAGCCCGATGACCGCACCGAGGTCGTCGGCGCAGGGCTCGACCAGACGGCGGACTGCACGGGCACGACGTGAGTTCGACCTGCCCATCCGGTACCGCAGGTCGATCAGGAGATCGCCATTGGGTTCGACGGCGTGCAGACCGAACGCGGTCGGCCGGGCCGCCATCGGCGAGCCGGCGAAGAGAGCGAACGGGTTGAGCGAGAACGTCGGCAGGTGAGCCTCGGCAAGCACGTCGCGGGCGAGCTGCCAGGTCGCCCTGAACTCGGCTGGCTGTTCGGTCGGGAATCCGGCGATCAGGTTGAGGTGGATCGCGACGTCGGCGTCCGAGATTTGTCGGAAGAACTGCTTCGCCGTCGTCACCTGACGCTCGTCGTACTTGTCCATCAGCTGCTGGATTCGAGGAATCGCCGACTCGAGTCCGACGAGCAGCTCGACACCGCCGGCCTCAGCGACTCGCTTGATTACGTCCATACCCATCCGGTCGTCGATCTTGATTCGCCCGCACCACCTGAGCGCCTCACCGTTCAAGTGGTCGGAGATGCGCGCCAGCAGCATCGGGTGGATCGCCTCATCAGAGAAGATCGCGAAGCGCGACTTCGCGGCGAGCAGTTCATCGACCCGCTCGACGGCCCGCATGGAGCTCGTCGCCAACGCACTCTTGCGGTTGCTCGCCTTGTCGTTCTGGACGCAGAACGTGCACCGGCCCCAGTAGCACGTCCCGATGTCGAGTCGCGTCCATACGATCGGCGGAGCGAATGTATAACCATCGGAGGTCGGTCGGAGCCCGATGTCAATCGCCCGCGAACCGTTGTGGTCGCGCGGATCGGAGGAGTCCTTGCTCGGATACACCAAGTCGAGAAGGCGCTCGGCATCATCCCGCTGCGTTTCGCTGGATGGCAGCGTGGAGTCGAAAATCTGCAAGAGCGGACTGGCGCGGCCGCAACGCGCGAAGTGTCGGTGCAGCGAAAAGTTCTCGTAGCCATGCTCGGCGAGACAGACATGGGCTCGCGGTCGAACCCGATGGATCGAGTCGGCGATCATCAGTCCCGTCAAGAGGTCTTCCGGCGACGTCGCCGCGAGCATCACAAGCGGAGCGTTCGACAGCTCGAGGGCTTCTGTCGCTTCGTCGACGTGGGCGCGTAGCACGGTCTCTCTCGAGGAGTAGCCCACGAGCGCCGCCGCGCTCCGATAGTCGAGCGATCGCACGAACGGCCCGCGCCCCAACGTCAGGTCGTAGCCCCAGCCGGCCGCCTTCGACCGGTCCAGCGCGGTCGCCAGCGGACGCACCGCGTCGAGATAGGTCGCTGCGCTGCCATACGTCTCGACGGTTCGCAAACGCTCGACCTGCGCCAGCGTTGCCGAGCCTCCAAGGTCTCGGACCCGTTGCTCCCAGAAGACGGCGTTCAGGCTCGTTCGAACGAGACGGAGCCGGCGACGAGCTCCGACGGCATCACGCCACCGCCCGAGATCGCGGATCACCGTCGGAAATCGTCCAGGCGGAACGACGGCAATGACGAGTTCGTCGGGATGGGCGGTGCCGGTCACGAGCCGGTATCGAACGGCGTCACTTGCCAATAGATGCAGCGCCAGTTCCCATCCTCGCGCCGAAACACCTTGACGTTGCGGAACCGCTTCGTGTCGTCGTCATCGAGGCGAACATCACTCGTGACGACACCGAGATCACTGACGACGGTCACGGTCGGCTCCCCGACGACGTTCCGGACTGCGTCACTCGCGGTGGTTGCGAAGTCGATGAACATCTCACGGTCCTGATGCGGAAGTGCTGGATTGCCGCGCCGGCCCTCGAACGACTCGCCAAGCGTTGCTCCGAGGAACTCCTGCCATGGCTTGCCCTCGATCGGCTCGATTGGGCGCGTCTCGGCGAGAAACGTCAGGCGGTTGAGTTCGAGCAACCGTTCCTCGGCAACCACTCCGCCCCCCACGGCGCCGGCTCATCAGGCGTCCGACGGATCGTAGCCAGCTCCACTCGACTCAGCCCTTGGATTCCGCTCAAGGTGGGACGATTTCAGACGCGTGGGAAACGGCCGACGACGCGATCGCTTTGAGTGCTGCACGCGGTGGCCGTTTGTGTCTTTGGCATAGTCGGCGCCATCAACGTCGCCAACGCGACCAAAGAGTTCGAGCCCGCGCAATCGAACAGTTCGCGACGCGCCATCCGATACCGAAGCAGAATGGGACGCGACCAGCAGGGGGGAGCAGATCGATGAACGAGATCGGGATCCATGCGCTCGTGTGGGCCGGGAGTTGGGGCGCGCAGGAGTGCGTCTACGCCGTCGCCCGCACCAAGGAGGCCGGTTTCGACCTGATCGAGTTCCCGGTGTTCCAGCCGCGGTCACTGGACATCGATGCGATCACGCGCGCCGTCGCCGAGCACGAGTTGGGAATTACGTGCTCGCTCGGCCTCTCGTTCGACAGCGACATCAACAGCAGTGACCCCGACACGGTGGCACGTGGCGAGCAGTTGCTCAACGACGCGCTCGCCGCCACCCGTGATCTCGGTTCGCCGTTCCTCGGAGGCGTCATCTACAGCGCCCTCGGCCCGTACGGGGACATGCCGACCGAGACGGGGCGTCGCAACTCGATTGACGTGATCCGTCGCTTGGCTGAGCGGGCCGCGGCCTCGGACATCATCCTCGGCCTCGAATGTGTCAACCGCTACGAGACGAATCTCCTCAACACCGCGGCGCAGACGGTCGACTACATCGGCGAGGTGGGCGCGCCGAACGTGGTGGTCCACCTCGACTCGTACCACATGAACATCGAGGAGGCGAACTTCCGCGATCCGGTGTTCGCATGCGGCAACAAGCTCGGCTACGTCCACATCGGCGAGAACCATCGCGGCTACCTCGGCCAGGGCCACATCAATTTTCCCGAGTTGTTCACCGCTCTCGCCGAGAACGGCTACGGCGGCACGATCACGTTCGAGTCGTTCTCCTCGGCGGTCGTCGATCCCGAGCTTTCGCGCACGCTGCGGATCTGGCGTGACGTCTGGACCGATGGGCTGGATCTGGCGAAGCAGGCGCGCCGCTACATCGGCGAACAGATCGAGGCAGCGCGAGCGGCTACGGCCTGACGCGCCCGCACGCGACCCCAGGCCCGGGCAACGTGCCCGGGCCCGAGGTCCAACGACTAGAAGTCGAAGTCGTTGATGTTGTCTGCCGTGTAGACGAATGGTGGTCCGAGCAGCACTTCGCTGCCGTTGACCACCTGGAGATCCCCGAGCCGACCGGCGGAGACCGTCGTGTCGCCCGGCGCGAACTCGCCGTCGACGACGGCACGCGTCACGTAGACCGCTGCGTAGCCGAGGTCGATCGGGTTCCACAGCACGACGGACTGCACGCAGCCGTCCTCGACGAACGGCTTCATCGGGTTCGGCGTGGCCAGACCGACAACCGAGACCGCTCCGCAGGCGCCGGCCTGCGTCACCGCGTCGGCTGCCGCCGGCGTTGCGACGCTGGTCATGCCCAAGATGCCGTTGATGTCGTCGCCGTACTTGTTGAGCAGCGTCTGGGACTGGCTGAACGACAGTGGGGCGTCCTCTTGAGCCTCGAGCGTTTCCAGCCAGGTCAGGTCTGGATAGCACGCCGCGGCATAGTCGTTCATCTCAGCGATCCACCGAGCCTGATTGGGCGTCGTGAACGTGCTCGTGACGATGCCGAACGACGCTTCCTCGCCTTGTTCGGCCACCAGGCTGTCGATCATCGCCTTGCCGATGCCGTTGAACTCGGCTTGGTTGACGAACCACTCCCGTGCCTCGGGCACCGAGTTGGCGTCGTAGCCGACGACGTGGATTCCGTCCTCGAGAGCAGAGGTCAGGACCGGACCGATCGCCACCGGGTCGTTGGCGGCGAACAGGATGCCGTCCACGCCCTGCGTGATGTAGTTGTCGATGAACGTGATCTGCTCGTCGATGTTGGCGACCGTGGGGCCGTCGTTGATGACCTCGACGTTGCCGAGCTCTTCGGCTGCTTCCTGCATTCCCTGGGCGGTGGCATTGAAGTAGCCGATGCCGATCAGCTTGGGAATGTCGACGAGGGTGATCGGTTGCCCGGCCAAGTCGGGCGGATCGGTCGGCTGACCGCCGTCGTACTCGGGCGCCTCCCCCTCCGCCGGGGCCGCCTCTTCGTCACCGCAGGGGAGTGGGTTGGTGGGCAGGTCATCACCTCCATCCCACCGCTCCTCTTGTGCCTGCACCGAGGCTGTCGCCGCGAACACGGGCGCCAACACCAGCGCCGTGAGTAGAACGATCGGTTTGCGCATTGTCTTCCGTCTCCTCCTACACGTAGTCGTCTACGTGAACGAACTGTGTCCTGCCGGTCGGCTCGAGGCCGACTCGAAGCGTGCCCGCGTCACCTCCTCTCGTGGGCCGTTGTCCTGTGACCGGGGAGCAGCTTTCTCAGCCGCTCCGGCGGGTTGCGAATGAGCGTGTTGACCAGCACGGCGAGGATGAGGACGGCACCGACCACGATCGTGGTCGAATCGCCCTTCGCTCCCGCCAAGGCGAGGCCGTTCTTGAGCAGCTGGGTGAGCGCCAGCCCGAGCACCGTGCCGATGATCGTGCCGCTACCCCCGAAGATGCTTGTCCCGCCGACAACGACTGCGGTGATCGCGGTCAGCTCGAAGCCGGTACCCATGTCCGAGCGTGTGGTGCTCACGCGGGAGACGAAGACCCAGGCGGCCAGCCCGGACATGAAACCCGACAGCGTGTAGATGATCAACTTGTTGCGCTGCACCGGCAGACCGCTGAAGCGGGCCCCGGTCTCGTTGTTGCCGATGGCGTAGAGCGATCGGCCGAACGGCGTCCAGGCGAGGATCGAACCGATGACGACGACGCTGACGACCACCAGGATCAGCTGATTGGGTATCGACGTGGCGTCGCCCAGGAAGTCCTTCTGGCCGAGCGCGTAGAACCACTCCGGGTACCCGCGCACCGAACGTGCCTGGGCGATGCCCTCGGCGAGCCCCCGGAAAAGCGCCAGCGTGGCCAGCGTGGTGATCAGCGGCGGCAACCCGACCCGGGTGATGAACAGGCCGTTGAACAGTCCGCACGCGGTGCCGACGAGCACCGCCACGGCGATGGCGAGTCCGAGAGGAAGGCCCCAGTCCTGCCAGGCCACGCCGAGGATGATCGCACTGAGGCCGACGATCGAGCCGACGGAGAGGTCGATGCCGCCGGTGATGATGATCAGCGTCATCGGCAGGGCGATGAGCGCAATCTCGGCTGCCAGCCGGCCCTGGTTGAGCAGGTTCTCGGGATCCAGGAACTCATCCGACAGCAGCGACATGAGGACCATGCCCACCACCAGGATGACGAACAGGATCGTCTCTTGGCGAAGCAGCAAGCCGCGCAGCACTCCCGATGAGGCGGTGCCGCCCAACGCTGGGCTCGCCGCCGTCATCGCTGCCCGGCTTCGAGGCGCTCCTGGCGACGACGGCGCGCGACGTCGGCGAGCACCGTCACGAGGATGAGCACGCCGAGGATCGCCTTCACCCAGAACGGAGAGATGTCAACGAACACCAGCGCCGAACCGATGAAGCGGATGAGGATCGCGGCGAGCGTCGAGCCGATAACCGTCCCGACGCCGCCGAGGATGGAAACCCCTCCGACGACCGAGGCGGTGATGACTTGGAGTTCCAGGCCCGGAGTGGCCACGGCCTGGATCGTGTTGAACTGGGTCGCGAACATCACGCTCGCCACGCCGGTGAAAAGCCCACTCAGGATGAACGTGGTCATCAGGATCCGGCTCGTGTCGAGGCCCGACAGGCGCGCCGCTTCGGCATTGCCGCCGACCGCGTACTGGGACCGGCCGGTACGGCTGTAACGCATCCAGAGGAACGCCACGATCGTGAGCACGGCCATCAGCCAGATGGGCAGTGGGATTCCGAGCAGGCTCTCCATCGCGAACCCGTACCCGGACGGCAGGTCGTAGAGCGTGTCGCCGCCGGCGACGAGGATGAGGCCGCCTTTCAGGATGCTGAACATGCCGAGTGTGACGACGATGGCCGGGATGCCGAGGTAGGCGACGAAGAATCCGTTGACGGCGCCGATCAGCATGCCACCGAGGAGCGGTACCACCCAGGCCGCGATGATCACCAGGGGTAGCGGCAGGCCGGTGTCGTCGAGACGGAGGGCCGCGTATCCCGACAGCGTCACGAGCACGCCGATCGCCGAGCCGACGGAGATGTCGATGTTGCCGGTGATGATGACCATCGACATGCCGATCGCCGCCACCGCAATGTAGGCGTTGACGCTGAACAGGTCGGTGACGTTGTTCCAGGCCAGGAACCGTTCGTTGTACGTGCCGACGCCAACGAACAGGACGACGAGCAGGAGCACCAGGATGCCCTCTTGCGAACCCAGCGCGCGACCCACCCTGGCGAATAGGTGGCCGCCCTCGGGGCCGGTCCTCGGGATGCTGACGACGCTCATTCGGAGCCTGCCACGCCGACCTCCTCGGATGGGATCGAATCGCCGTTCTGGTCGCTCATCATCGCCGCCCCGACGTTTTCCTGCGTGGCCTCGTCGCGGCTGAACTCGGCGACGAGGCGGCCCTGACGCATGACGAGGATGCGGTCGCTCATCCCCAGCACTTCGGGCAACTCACTGGAAATCATCAGGATGCCCAGTCCCTGCTGAGCCAATTCGCTCAGGAGCCGGTGGATCTCTGCCTTGGCGCCGACGTCCACACCCCGGGTCGGCTCATCGACGATCAACAGCTTGGGCTTGCTGGCCAGCCACTTGCCGACCACCACCTTCTGCTGGTTGCCGCCGGAGAGCTTGTTGACGACCTGCTCTCCGCTGGTGGCGATGATGTTGAGGCGACGAATCATCTCGTCGCCGACGCGCCGCTCGGACGATCGATCGACGACCCCGAAGCGGGTGAGCGTGCCGAGGATTGCCATCGAGATGTTCTCGCGGATACGCATCTCACGGACCAAACCCTGTGAGCCGCGGTCCTCTGGCACGTAGGCGATGCCGAGCTTCATCGCCTGACCCGGCGAGTGGATCGTCGCCTTGTTGCCGTTGATCAGGATCTCACCGGAGTCGGCGGGGTGGATGCCGAAGATGACCTGCGCGGTCTCGCTACGGCCGGAACCGACGAGGCCGGCCATCCCGATGGTCTCGCCGCCTCGGACCGTGAAGTTGACGTCCTTCGTGTGCGGTTTCCGGTTCAGGTTGCGGACCTCGAGGACGTTCCCCGTGATCTCGGCGGGCAGCTTCGGGAACAAGTCGGTGATGGCGTGGCCGACCATCATGCGGATGAGATCGTCTTCGGTGGTGTCCGTGACCCGCTTGGAGTTCACGTAACGTCCGTCGCGCAGCACGGTGACCCGGTCGGCGACTTGGAAGACCTCGACGAGGCGGTGACTGATGTAGATGATCGCCACGCCGCGCTCCTTGAGCAGGCGGACCAGCCGGAACAGCTGCTCGACGTCCGACTCGGTGAGCGCAGCCGTTGGCTCATCCATGATCAGCACCTTGGCGTTGACCGAAAGTGCCTTGGCGATCTCGACGCGCTGTCGGTTGCCGACGCTGAGCGTGCCCACCTTGCGGCGGACGTCGAGGTCGTGGATCTCCATCGCGGCGAGGACCTCGCGGGCCCGCTCGTTCATCAGCTTCCAGTCGACGATCTCGAGTCGACCAAACCTGCGCATCGGCGCGTGGCCCATGAACATGTTCTCGGCCACAGAGAGCTCCGGGTACAAACTGAGTTCCTGGTAGATCGTGGAGATCCCAGCGTCCTGGGCCTCGCGTGGGCTGTGGAAGTCCACCTCCCGGCCATCGATGCGGACCGTGCCTTCGTCCGGGCGATGGACCCCGGAGATGATCTTGATGAGGGTCGACTTGCCGGCGCCGTTTTCGCCGACGAGGGCGTGAACCTCTCCGGTCGCGGCCGCGAAGTGGACGTCCTGGAGCGCCTTGACTCCGGGAAACGACTTCGAGACGCCCTCCAGCTGCAGCAGCGACGAAAGCCGGCCGTCGGTTTGCTCGTCGTCCTCGCCGGTGTCGAGGAGCCTGTCCGCCGGAGTCCACTGCGGCAACGTGTCATCGCTCACCGCCGTGGAAGCCGGAGCGCCCGAGCCCTTCGGCGGGGCGTCATTTGTCTCCTCCCGGTCGCTCACACGGCTCCTCGTCCATCGGGCAGCGTGCCCGGCCCGAACATCCCCCTACGCGGTTAGCGACTCGATGGTAGTCACCGACCGGTGTTGGCGAGGGCACAGGCAAGTGAGCCGATCGTCCGGAGCGCCTCCTCGGCATCGGGCCACTCGTAGCCGCGAGTGCACACTGCCACGACAAGCGCGTCGGGCCCCGGCTCGCCGATGAACGCGACGTCGTGACGGATGCCGTCCACCCATCCCGACTTGGAGCCGAACGGCACGCCGGCCGGCACGCTGGCGGTGAGCTGGCGGTCGTGCTGGCGACCGAGCATCGAGGTCATCCACGCGGTCCACTCCGGTCCGATGAGGGCGCCGGTGACGATGGCCGACATCAGCGTCGCGAGGTCGGCTGCGGTGGTGCGGTGGCTGCCGCCGAGGGCCTTGGCTGCAGCGAGATCGGAGTACTTCCGTCCGAACGAGCTCGACGTCGCGCCGGCGTCCGCCAGTGCGGCGTTGGCGGCGTCGCGCCCCACCAGCTCGACCACCATGTTCGTCGCCTCGTTCGACGACACCACGATCATCCGCTCGATCACGTCGACCAGCGGCATCGGCGTACCCGGCGGCGGCATGCCCTCGTCGAGGTCGTCGGGGTCGATGCGGAAGTCGGGCGCTCCCGGCGCCTCCGATTGGAACGTGTCAGCGCTCGGCAGCGACGTCTCCAACGACACCGTGCCCGCCTCCAGCGCTCGCGCCGCGGCGACGAGGACGGCCAGCTTGACGGTCGATGCTGCGTAGAACTCCTCGTCGGCCAGACGCTCCGCCAGGACAGTGCCCGATGCGCGGCGCACGCAATAGGCGATGACCGGAACGCCGTCGCTGTGTGTTCCCGTCTTGCCCATCAGCGCCACACTTCGCGGACAACGCTGGCGAAGGCATCGATCAGCGCCCGCGACTGCTCGGCGTTGACCGGCGCATCAGCGGTCGCCCTGGCGAGCAGCGTTGCCCGGTCGAAACCTTCGGCAGCGAGCTTGGGCTCGTCCCAGTTCGCCAGCCGCGCCGCCGACACCTCCGGGTGGAACTGGACGCCCCAGGCGGCGGCGCCGACCCGGAACGCCTGCACGCGGCAGTGCTCCGACGTCGCCACGAGAACCGCGCCCGGCGGCAGCGCCGTGATCGAATCCCGGTGGTTCTGGATCACGCGCAAACCGTCGTAGCCCGTCAGGCCGGCGAACAGCGAATCGTCGCCCGCCGCCGCGAGCAGGTCGACCCGGCACGAACCGCGCTCGGTCTCCCCGGACTTGGCCGTCACCTCGCCGCCGGCGACGTGGGCGAGCAGCTGGGCGCCGAGGCAGATACCGAACACAGGCACACCTGCCGTCAACGCCTCGCCGACGAGACTTCGCTCACGCGGGAGGAACGGGGCGCGCTCGTCGTCGTCGGGCATCAGTCCGCCGCCGAGCAGCACCAGCCCGTCCACGGCTGGGCCGCAGGAGAGGCGCTCGGGCAGGCTCGGTCCGTCGACAACAACGGCGTCGATCCCGTCCGCGGCAAGCCACTCGGGCAGTCGGCCCGGCCCGCTACTTGTCGTCTGTTGCACGATGACCACACGCGGTTGACCGGTCATGCTTCGATCCCGGCGGCGGAGAGCGCGGTGCGCTCCGCGTAGTGGCAGGCGGCGAGGTGCCCGACGGTGGTCGTGTCGATGAGCGGAGGCGACTCGTTCGCGCAGCGCATCGGCACGCCGTCCTCCGTCGGCCCATCTCCGGCTGCGAGCTGGGCGGCGAGCCAGCACCGGGTGTGGAAGCGGCAACCCGACGGAGGGTCGGCCGGCGAAGGGATGTCGCCCTCGAGCACGATCTCCGGGCTGGCGAGGCGCGCCGTCGGGTCGGGCACCGGCACTGCCGACATCAGCGCTCTCGTGTACGGATGGGTGGGGTCGTCGTAAATGGCGGCCGCTGTGCCGTGCTCGACGATCCGTCCGAGATACATCACGGCGACCTCGTCGGCGATGTGGCGCACCACGGCAAGGTCGTGGGCGCGCAACGATTCTGCGGCTCCAAACCGGACACAGCTGTCCGGATCGTGGCCTCAGAGCCAGAGCATGCAGGATGGGTCGGTGACGACGTCCCCCGCCGCTCCACTCGAGGCCGGGGTCCGGCCGCGCCGGCTGCGTGAGGGCGATGTCGTCGCCCTCATTTCCCCGTCGGGTCCTGTTCCCGCCGACCGAGTCGATGCCGGCATCGCGATCCTGCAGTCGTGGGGTCTGCAGGTGCGCGAGATGCCCCATGTACGAGACGTCCATCCCGTACACACCTACTTGGCGGGCGCCGACGAGGCCCGGGCCGAGGACTTCTGCGTGGCGTGGTCCGCCCCCGACGTTCGGGCGATCGTCTGCGTGCGCGGTGGGTACGGAGCACAGCGGATGGCGGATCTCGTCGACTGGGCGGGGCTGCGCAGCGCCGAGCCCACGGTGCTGCTCGGCTACAGCGACGTCACCGCCCTGCAAGAGGCGGTCGCCGCCCGGCTCGGTGTGGTGACACTGCACGGGCCGATGTCGGGAACGCAGTCGTTCATCGCCTCCGCCGCAGCCCAACAACACCTGCGAGCGACATTGTTCGAACCCGAGTCGGTGCAGGTGCTGTCGCCGTCCGCGGTGCGGCCGCTGGTGGGCGGCACGGCCGTCGGCGTGACGACAGGCGGGTGCCTGTCGGTGTTGTCGATGTCGGTCGCCACCCCGACGGCACTCAAGGCGCGGGGCGGGCTCGTGCTGCTCGAGGATGTCAACGAGCAGGCCTACCGGATCGACTCGTACGTGACGCATCTGCGCCGGTCGGGCTGGTTCGACGGAGCGGCCGCCATCGTGCTCGGGTCGTGGGCCGATTGCGAGCCGGCCGAGCCCGTCGTCGCCGACATCCTCGGGGACCTCGGCGTGCCGATCGTCGCCGACTTCGGGTTCGGCCACGGCGACGACCCGATCACGATGCCGCTCGGCGTGCTCGCCGAGCTGGACGCCGACGCCGGGAAGCTGACGCTGGACCAGCCGGCGCTGCTGTGAACACGTCAGCTGAACTGATCGCCGCGGTGCGTGAAGCCGCCGAGCAGAACCAGTAGTCACGCCCACCACCGCAGACGCTCGTCTGAACCCGGACAGCAATGCAGCGGCGCAGTGCCGCCCACGCCAGCGACGCGTTGGCCGTGGCCGCCGACTCGCGCTAGCTGCTGATGACGTCCGTCAGGAGAGATTGATGTTGGCGTGGTGACTTGTCGGCCATGGGTGTCTCATTTCTGGGGTGGCGCTGTCAGAGCGTCGAGCACATCGGCGACGGCGAGGGTGGCGAAGCTGATCCTCGAATCGGCCGTGCCGAGCGGCAGGAGGATGCGGTCGGCGTGGCGGAGCGCGCCGCACGAGTAGACGACGTTCGGCACGTAGCCGTCCCGGTCACCGGGGAGCGGGGCGATGAGCGGATGATCGGTTTGGCCCAGAACGATCGTCGGGTCGTGCAGGTCGAGGAGCAGTGCGCCAACGGAGTAGGTGCGCATCGGGCCGACCCCGTGGGTCAGGACCAGCCATCCCTGGTCGAGCTCGATCGGCGATCCGCAGTTGCCGACCTGGACGCAGCTCCAAACGCGATCGGCGACCGGGAGCGGAACAGCGGTCGGCCAGTGGCGCACGTCGTGGGATCGGGCGACGAAGTTGGCTGCGCCGTCGTGACGGGACAACGCGTAGAAGGCACCGTCGATCGCCCGGGGGAAGAGCGCGAGGCCTTTGTTCCCGGCAGCGTGACCGAGGAGGGGCGAGGACGTGAACCTCCGGAAGTCCGTCGTCTCGAGCAGTTGCTGGCGGATCGCCACGCCGTCGTACGCCGTGTAGGCGGCGTAGTAGGTGACTGCGCCATCCTCGCCGACGAAACGCACGAACCGGGCGTCCTCGATGCCGTTGGACTCGGCCGCGCACGACGGAGTGAGAACGCGTTCGTCCAAGGCAGACGAGGCCGGGAACTCGACGGCGTAGCACCGCGAGGCACGTTCGATGAACGCGGACACGGTGTGGGGGACATCGCGGCGCGTGTCCTGCTGAAGCTCGAGCTCGTGCAGGCGTTCGTCGAGCTGAAGCGAGGTGAACGTCGCGCCCAGGCCACCGAGCACCCAACGCGCTGACTCCGACGCGGGGTCGCTCGCCAGATCGCGGAACATCGCGGGATCGAGGGCGCGGTCGGCGACATGACCGGCCGTCGTGAAGGGTCCCCGCCGGTCGATCGCAACGCGTCCATCGTGCCCGAACACTCCCTGGCGGAAGCCCACTGACGAGCGGTGGCCTTCGCCGATCTGACGGACGCTGAGCACGAAGCGCAAGTCCCCCGGTTCGAGCCCGGTCTGGTCGACCGCGGGTACCGCGCTCGGGTTGCACACGGACGTCGCTTCGACGGCGTACTCCTGCGTGAACGTTGCCCCGAGGAGCCGCCGCTGCTGCTCAGAAAGCTCGACGTCGGCCAGCAGCCGGTTCGACAGCCGCTCGGCGTGGCGTTCGAACATTTCGGTCAGGTCCCGGTGGCGTTGGCCGAAACGCACCTCGATGTCGGCCAGCGCGTGCGACACCTCGTCATCGCTGAGGTCGAGAACGTGGGCGACGACACGCGACGCCTTTCCCTCGCTCTCGCCGGCAAGCGCGTGTCCGGGGACGAAGAGCTGACCGAGGACCCGCGTCGGGTCAGGGCACAATCTGACGCCACCGTCGACGGCCGGCTCGGTGTCCGCTCGTGATGTCATCCGGCCGACGCGATCGTTCGGGCGTGCTGCAGCGTCGTGATCAGCGCGAGTGTCGACTCGGCCCCGCGATTCTCATTGACGCCGCTGGCCTCCAGGCCGTCGAAGCATGCCCCGCGTTCGGCATCCCGGAGTGGTGTGCCGGTGTCGTTGACGCCGAGGAACCAGCCGACGGCGAGCTGGAGGCCATCGTTCCAGTCGGGATCTCCGGTGATCTGAAAGGCGCGAGCACACGCGTCAGCCATGGTTGCGGCCTCGATCGGCTGCTGGTCGAACATCGGTGGGCGGTCGCCGGGACCGGCGCCGTCGGTCCCGGTGGGTGACAGGTGGCCGGCAACCGTCTCGCGGGTCAACAGCCACCGCAGGGCCGCAAGCCCGTCGTCGAGTACGTCCGGCCGGCCCAGAAGCGCTCCCGCGGCGATCGTCGCCTCGGCCAGCACCGCGTTGGCGTACGTCAGTCGCCGCTCCGGCCACACCCAGCCAGGGTCGGAGTCGGGCCGACCGATTGCCTCGACTGCGTCGGACAACAAGAGTCGAGCGCCGGCGTGCTGTGGTCGGACCGCGAGGACTTCAGCTGCTCCGAGCGCGGCGAACGCCATCGCACGCGGCCATGGCGACCGCAGTCCCACGCCACGATCGAACGACACATCAGCGCTGTCGCGCAACCACTCCTGTGGCGCGCTTCGCATCGCTGTGCCGAATGCCCACATCGCACGCCCCCAGCAGTCCTCGACCCCGTAGGGGCCGCTCCATCCGCCGTGCGCGGCGCGCCGGTTGCGAATCATCCCGTCGCTGCTCTGGGCCCCGACGAGGAACAGGTACGCCATCCGAGCGAGTTCGGCAGCGGTGTCGTCCGCGTCCGGCTCGCGACATGCGGCGACGAGCACCCTGGCCATGTCGTCGGTGCAGTAGCCCTCGTCGACGCGTCGCGTCGAGTGCTCGGCGTGTTCGAACGTGCCGATCCCGTCGCTCATCGCCACGATGTGGGCGAACGTGGCCACCGACCCGCTCACGCGCTGGCCCGTTCTGCGGCTGCGAGGGAGTCCGCCAGCTCGGCGTAGCGGCGGGCCACCGCCAGCCACGACATGTCCGGTGCTAGTCGACGGCACTCGGCGCCCATGTGGTCGAGCAGCTCGGGATGGTCGACGACGCTTCGCACCACATCGGCGATCGCCGTCGCGTCGCCCTGGGGCACGACGACCCCGGCGCCGCCGCACAGCAGCTCGATCGCGTGGGGGAACGCGGTCGCCACGACGGGACGGCCACAGGCGACTGCGTCGACGAGGACGCCGGACGTGACTTGGTCGTCGGAGTCGTACGGGAGCACCACGAGATCCGCCGCCCGGATCATCCGCGTGAGTGCCGGCAGCCCGCGATACGAGTCGTCGAACTCCACCGATCGGCATGCGCCATTCCGCCAGCTTCGGGTCACGAGCATTTCCCGATACGCCTCGCCCTCGTTGGCCAGCACCTTCGGATGGGTTGTCCCAGCGATGAGATAGGACGGACGGGGCCGCACATCGGCGAGCAACCCCATCGCGTCGATCGCCCACTCGATGCCCTTGCCTGGCCCCAGCAGGCCCCACGTCAGCAGCCGCAGCCGATCGCCTGGACGGCGCTCCGCGGTCGGGGCATTGTCAGGCGGCGTCGTCGCGCCGTGGGGAATCACGGAAATCTTCTCCGCGTCGACATCGAACCGGTCGACGAGCCGGCGCCGGGCATAGTCCGTCATCACCACGACGGCGTCCGCCGCTTGACAGACTGCCTCGAGTACGAACCTCTGGTGGAAAGTCGGATGACGGACGACCGTGTGGGCGACGACGATCGAGGGCACGGACAGGGCTCGAAGCACCTCGACCACATCGTCACCGTCGAGGCCGCCGTAGATCCCGTACTCGTGCTGCACGATCGCCACATCGACGTCATTCAGTGCGTCAATGGCCGCGCCCACCCCACGCGGTCCTCCCGCACCGGTCGACGCGACGACGAGCGGGTCCTCGAAGTCCTCGCTGTCGCCGCACCGCACGACGTCCACCGTTGCGCCCTGGGCCACGAGTCCGGAGGCGAGCGCGGCCGAGAACGTCGCGATTCCGCACTCGGTGGGCGGGAACGTGGACAGGATTCCGATCGACGGCGCGTCGGCGCCGCCAATGCGGGCCACGAGTGGACGACCGACCATGTTGAACTCCAAACGTCAGCTCAGTCGAGACGTCGAGCCTGCGGAGGGCGACGAGTCGAGACAGACCGTCCAGCCCAAGCGAGGCGACTCGTCCAAGAGGATGTGCAGCTCACCCTATCGGGCAGCATCGACGACGCTGAGATGGCCTGCCCTCGCGTCGCCTGGTCGTCGGCGCGATCGCCCGACGCCTCGTGCCGTACCTGGTCTACGGCCCCGGCTGTCGACGGCCGGTGATGTCCCGGTAGACGCCGACGTACCGGTCCACCATGGTTGCGACGTCAAAGCGTTTGACGGCCGAGGCGCGGATCACCGACCGGTCGAGCTCCGCAACGGTGCCGACTGCGTCCACGGCTTGAGCGACGTCCGTGACGAGGAAACCCGTCGCCCGGTCCTCGACGATCTCGGGCAGGGACCCGCGTGGGTACGCGATGACCGGTGTCCCGCACGCCATCGCCTCGACCACGCTGTATCCGAACGGCTCGTCGAAGTCGATCAGATGGAGCAGGGCGTGCGCACCGCCGAGGACGCTGGCTCGGCTCGATGCATCGACCGGCCCGAGGTAGCGGACGAGCTCGCCGTCGAGATGCGGCCTGACTTCGGTGTGGAAGTACGCCTCGTCCTGGATGATCCCGCCGATGTCGAGCCGCCGTCCCGTTCGGCGGGCGACCTCGATCGCCTCAGCCGTCCCCTTGTCGGGATGGATGCGCCCGAAGTAGACGAGGTGGTCGCCAGGTGCCGCGTCGATCGCAAACGACCTGGTGTCGATCCCGTGGTGAACGGTCGCCGCGTAGTGCAACAGCGGGTGCCGATCGGCGTCGCTGATCGCGACGTACGACGTGGTGGCGTCGTAGCGCTCATACACCTGGACGATCGCGGGGGACGAGAACCCGTGGATCGTCGTCACCACAGGTGTGTCGACGAGACCGGAGTACGTAAGGGGAAGGAAGTCGAATCCGTTGTGGATGACGTCGAACTCGTCCGCGCGTTCGAACAACGACGCGATGTGCACGCACTCGGCGACCTTGGGATCGATCGATTCGTCCTCGGACCACCCTCGCGGACTCGTGGCGACGAGTCTCGCTGATGTCACCGAGTCGGCGGTGGCGAACAGCGTGACGTCGTGGCCCCTCGCGACGAGCGCCTCGGAGAGCAGTGAGGCAAATTGCTCCCACGGTCCGTAGTGCCGAGGCGGAGTCCGCCACGCGAGCGGAGCGAGCACCGCGACGCGGAGCGGCGGGTCGGCGCCGGCCACCTCATGTGCGAGTGCGATGGGGCCAGGGTACCGAGCGGCCCGCGATGCGCCCCCTTCCCGGGCGCCGTCGGCGACCTCGGCTCCAACACGAGTTGCTACTTCGAGGCGTTGGTGATCGCTGTTCGTGGGTCCCGGTTGGGGTCGCCGATGCGAGTGAGCGAGTCGCGGAACGACGTCAGCGCCTCGGTTCGTTGGTCGTCAGTCAAGTCGGCTGCCATGATCCGCTCGACCGACGGGGTGAGGTCGCGGTGGCGGCTGACCATCTCGTGGGCGAGTTGCTCGTTTGCCGCGAGGTCCTCGATCGGTGTGATGCCGTTGTACCAACGGGTCGCGGGCTTCTTCTTGGTGACCATGGTGACTCATTTCTCGGTTCGGTTGGTCGTCAGGCTGAGCGGCATCGATGGCCGCTCACTGGGGCTGTCAACGCGCGGCATGGGAGCGTTGTCGATCTGAATGGGCGGCGACTTGATGGTGCACGAAGGCGAGCTTGTCGACGACGTCGCCGCTGGGCTCGAACGGGTAGATGGCTGCGCTGCCGACCGACTCGGCGATGGCGGCTACGGCAACATTGATCGGTCGCCAAACCTCGAGGACGTCGTCGAAGTCGCCTGTCGCGAGGGCTTCGGCGGCCAACGCCACCCCGGTGTCGGCGGGGACGAGTTCGTTGGCGATCGCGGTGTCGGCTGCGTCAACGATGTGCAGGTAATGGGCGAAGGTCTCGGCCCAATCCTCGAGCGGATGTAACGCCGCGTAGGCGGTCACGTGACGGCTGGCATCCCACGTCGCAGCGCCGCCCGAGTAGTACGCCGCCACCGCCTCGCGGTAGTCGAGGCGCTCGTCGCCAAACTTGCCACGGAACGCCACCAAACAGTCAGAGCGGTCGACCAGGCGGGTCCAGAAGTAGTGGCCGACTTCGTGGCGGAGGTGGCCGATCACCGTGCGGAACGATTCGCCCAACTGCAGTCGTAGACCGTCGCGGTAGCGATCGTCGGCCTCGGCGAGATCCAAGGTGACGACACCGTCGAAGTGGCCGGTGACGCCCCGCTCGCCCGGGATGTGCACGAGATCGAACACGAGCCCATCGGGTGTCGACGCCGAACGCGACTGGAACGCGAGTCCGAGGGAGTCCAGCTGATGGACGAGCCGGCGCTTCGCTGCTTCGGTCCTCACCCACGCCTCGACAGCGTCGGGTCGTTCACCGTCGGGGCGACCTCGTGTCAGCCGGCAGGAACGACACCACACGGTGGCGGAACCTGTCGACAACATCCAGTTGCAACCCCACGCCGAGTTCATGCAACGCCACCACTGCCCGTCGTGCCCGACGACCTCGTACGTCGCCGGATCGTTCGATGGCAACAGCATCCCGACCGTTCGATCCTCGCTCACATATCCGAGTGCGGCAGCGCAGGTTCCGCACTTCTGCGCGGCAAACGGCACCGATTGGTCACAGCGGCCGCAACGGAAGACGCGCATCTCAGTGGGCCGATGCCGTTGCGCAGCCGATCAAGCCGCTCGCCGATCTGGTGAACGAGACGCTCTCGCCCTAACGAAGCCCGATTCCACGCCCTTCGGATCCGTCGACGCGCTGAGCGCGCGCACCCACGAACGACGAATCATCACCCGGCGAGACGACCCACGACGAGCCGGAAGCGTGACCACCGGATCCGGTGACGGCGACACGCCACGTTCGCCGATCGAGCGTTGACTGGGAGACGAATGCGACGTCATTTAGGGCGACTCCTCGAAGCGGGTTGGCTCAGGTCAAGGCGTCGAGCCTGCACGGGGCGACAGCGCTACCGGCCGTCCTGCCCAAACGAGGCGACTCATCCCAAGGACCCAAGCATACGCCGTCGTCGATGCCGAGTAGATGATCCGCTCGACCGCCGGCTCACATTGCCTTGCACAACGGAACCAACTGTCTCTTTCGGCTGACCAAAACGGTCGGCCGACAGTGGACGGTACGAGCTTCGGAGAAGCGGTCCTCGTTCCGGTCGTCCACGCAGGGCGCGGACGGCGGCGCGGACACGCCTCCCAGCCCCACGATCTGGAATTCGACCCCCATGCTGGGATCCAGACGCGACGATGCTGGTGATGACCGAGCGCTCTCGACGATCCGATGCAGGACGCATTGAGGAAGGACCTCGTGCCCGGGACGATCGGGACATCTTCCGCCTCGCACCGAGCATGGACGCAGAGGTGCTGCAGGCGATCGCCGCCCGCCTGGAGTTCCGCGGCACCGACGACGGCTACGCCCGGCTGTCCCAGGCCTACTTCACTCGTCTGCCGCTCACCGGTGCCGAGCGGATACTCGCCCTCGGCTGCGGTACCGGCATCGAAGTACGAGCGCTCAAACGCCTGACCGAACCGACTACAGCGATCATCGGTGTCGATCACAGCGCGGCCCTGATTGAAACCGCCCAACGACTCACGGCCGGTGAGGGGGTGGGCGACAACGTCAGCTACGCCGTCGGCGACGCCCACCACACGCCGTACGACGACGACGAGTTCGACATCGTCACGTTGCACACCGTCATCAGCCACGTCGACGACCCGCACCAGGTGCTGCGTGAGGCCCGTCGCGTCGTCCGGCCGGGCGGAACGGTCGCCGTCTTCGACGGCGACTACGCCTCACTCACATTCGCCTACCCCGACCACCTCATGGCCAAGACAGTCGAAGAGAAGCTGATCCAACTCATCGTCGCCAATCCACGCATCATGCGCGACATGCCCCGTCTCGTGGCCGAAGCCGGGCTCGAGCTCGTCGACGCAGAGGGAACGCTCTACGCCAACATTGGCAGTGGCCGCTTCTGGTTGGCCGCCGCCGAGTCCTACGGCCCTCTTCTCGCCCGTTCCGGACTCCTGGCCCAAGACATTGCCGACGAGTGGCGAGACTTCCAGCTCCAATCGGCGGGCGACAACACCTTCTTCGGCGCATCCAACTACTACACGTACCTGACGCGGCGGCCGGAGGCGGGACCGGCCTGACGACCTGACCACCTGCACAAGCGGCTCGCGATGATCTGGTATGACACCGAATTTGGACTTACTCCAGGATCGCGCGGTACGCTCCCGGCATGTCGGCACCGCCGGTTGACGGCAACCAGATCGATAACGATGCGTTGCTGCGTCGGCACGGTCTGCAGGTGACTGCACAGCGACTGGCGGTGATGCGGGCGGTGTCCGATCGACCACACAGCACGGCCGACGACATCGGCAATCTCGTGCGCGCCGAAATCGGGGCGATCTCACCGCAAGCGGTCTATGACGCCCTGTCCGCGCTCACCGACAAGGGCATCCTCCGGCGCATCCAGCCGGCCGGGTCGCCGGCCCGCTACGAGGACCGCATCGGCGACAACCACCACCACCTCATCTGCCGGACCTGCCGGCGGATGGTCGATGTCGACTGCGCGGTCGGCGATACCCCATGTCTGACGGCCGCCGACGACTCGGGCTACGAGGTCGACGAGGCCGAGGTCATCTATTGGGGCCGCTGCCCCGACTGTGTCGTCACCGCGGCGACAGCAACCAATCATCACCAGCAACCATCCACGAAGGAGACGGACGCACGTGTCTGAGAGCGAGAACCCAGTAATCGAAGCACCGACTGTCAAGTCGACTCGGCCGCGGTCGAACCAGGACTGGTGGCCGAACCAGCTGAACCTGCAGGTCCTTCACCAGCACTCGCCGTGGGCGAACCCGATGGACGAGGACTTCGACTACGCCGAGGAGTTCAAGACCCTCGACGTCGACGCCCTCAAGCAGGACGTCATGGACGTGATGACGACGTCGCAGGACTGGTGGCCGGCCGACTACGGCCACTACGGGCCGCTCCTCATCCGGATGACGTGGCATGCGGCCGGCACCTACCGCATCGCCGACGGTCGCGGCGGTGGCGACGGCGGCGCCCAGCGCTTCGCCCCGCTGAACAGTTGGCCGGACAACGTCAGCCTCGACAAGGCCCGCCGGTTGCTGTGGCCGATCAAGCAGAAGTACGGCCGCAAGATCTCCTGGGCCGACCTGCTCATCTTCGCCGGCAACTGCGCCTACGAATCGATGGGCTTCGAGACGTTCGGCTTCGCCTTCGGGCGGGAGGACCTCTGGGAGCCCGAAGAGATCTTCTGGGGGCCGGAGGACACCTGGCTCGGCGATGAGCGCTACAGCGGCGACCGCGAGCTCTCCGGCCCGTTCGGCGCCGTGCAGATGGGCCTCATCTACGTCAACCCGGAGGGGCCGAACGGCAACCCCGATCCGCTCGCCTCCGCCAGGGACATCCGCGAGACCTTCGGCCGCATGGCGATGAACGACGAGGAGACGGTCGCCCTCATCGTCGGTGGCCACACCGTCGGCAAGTGTCACGGTGCCGTCGATCCCGAGTATCTGGGACCGGAGCCCGAGGGTTGCCCCGTCGAGCACCAAGGCATCGGCTGGAACAACAGCTTTGGCACCGGTGCCGGCCCTCACGCACTCACGAGCGGACTCGAAGGTGCCTGGACCAACGAGCCGACGAAGTGGGACAACGGCTACCTGGACAACCTGTTCAACTGGGACTACGAGCTCACGAAGAGCCCTGCCGGGGCGCAGCAGTGGACGCCCAAGAATCCCGAGGCCCAGGGGACGGTGCCGGACGCTCACGATCCGTCGAAGCGGCACGCGCCGATGATGCTGACCTCGGACCTGGCGCTCAAGGTCGATCCGATCTACGGGCCGATCGCCAAGCGCTTCCACGAGAACCCGGACCAGCTCGCCGATGCTTTCGCCAAGGCGTGGTTCAAGTTGTTGCACCGCGACATGGGCCCGATCTCGCGCTACCTCGGCCCGTGGATCCCGGAGCCGCAGCTTTGGCAGGACCCCGTCCCCGCGGTCGATCACGACCTCATCGGGGACGCCGACATCGCCATCCTCAAGGAGAGGATCCTTTCCTCAGGGCTGTCTGTCGGTCAGCTCGTCTCGACCGCCTGGGCGGCGGCGGCGAGCTTCCGCGGTACCGACAAGCGGGGTGGTGCCAACGGGGCACGCATTCGCCTCGAGCCACAACGAAGCTGGGAGGTCAACAACAGCGGCGACCTCGCCACGGTGCTGCAGACCCTCGAGCAGATCCAGCAGGAGTTCAACAACTCGCAGTCCGGTGGGACGAAGGTCTCGCTCGCCGACCTGATCGTTCTCGGTGGCAGCGCAGCCGTCGAGCGCGCGGCGAAGGACGCCGGGTACGACATCACGGTTCCGTTCGCGCAGGGACGCACGGACGCCTCGCAGGAGCAGACCGACGTCGAGTCGTTCGCCGTGCTCGAACCGACCGCTGACGGGTTCCGCAACTACCTCCGCGCCGGCGAGAAGCTGTCACCGGAGACGCTGCTGCTGGATCGCGCCAATGTGCTGACGCTGACCGCTCCCGAGATGACGGCGCTCATCGGCGGGCTGCGGGCGCTCAACGTCAACCACGGCGGGACTCCGCACGGCGTCTTCACCGAGCGGCCCGGCACGTTGACCAACGACTTCTTCGTCAACCTGATCGACATGGGCACGGAGTGGAAGCCGTCGGCCTCCGCCGAGAATGTCTACGAGGGCCGCGATCGTGTGACCGGCGAAGCCAAGTGGACGGCCACCGCCGTCGACCTCGTCTTCGGTGCGAACTCCCAGCTGCGCGCCCTCGCCGAGTTCTACGCGTGCGACGACGGTGCCGAGAACCTCGTGCGTGACTTCGCCGCGGCGTGGGCCAAGGTGATGAACCTCGACCGCTTCGATCTCACCGTTCGCGACTAGTCGTCGCGAACTCTTTGGTCGCTGTGACGACGTTGGTGGCGCCAAATCGACCAATGACACGGACGATCGCCAGGTTGGGTCAGCGGCCGGATGCGGCGACGACAGCGGAGTCGAGCAGCCAGGAGAGGTAGGCGTAGAGCTGGTACTCGGGGACATGGTCCTCGATCTCGACGACGTCGTCGTCCTCGGAGACGTCGAGGATCGTGCCGAGCACGAGACGAACCCCGTTGACCGCCTGCATGAACGACGTGAGCTGCTCCTCGGTGAGCGTCACCTTCTTCGCCGACCCCTCGAGCACCTTGGTGACCGATGCAATGCCGGCGAGCCGGCTGGTGACGAGCTCGTCGCGCATCAGCCGCTGGTACTCGGCCTCCCGCTCGGCGTCGTCGGGATGGACGACAGGAAACAACCGAGCCGTGGCCGGTTGCTCGGCGGGGGAGCCGAGCAGCTCGCTCAGCTCGCCGAGGAGGCGGATGACCAGCGCCCGCTCCTGCGGCGCGATGCGCAGCACGTACCCGTTGCGTCCCCGCCCGAAGGCCCCGCGCTCACTCATGGCTACTCATCGTGTTCGAGTGTCGCCCACAAGCCGTGCTCGTGGAGGCGGAAGACGTGCATCTCCGAGCGCTCCCGAGTGTCACTGGCGACAACAGCCTTGCCCTTGTGATGGACGTCGAGCATCAACTCGGTGGCCTTCTCGAAGGAGTAACCGAACAGCTTCTGGAGCACGAGCGTGACGTAGCTCATCAGGTTGATCGGATCGTTCCAGACGATCACGATCCACGGACGGTCCTCGGCGACGTTTTCCTCCGTGGTCGGCCGTTCGATGGTCACGGTCTCCGGCGACGGCACATCTCCATTCAATCGGGTCGTACCATGGGGCCGATGTCCGTCGGCACCCGCCCGCTCGTCCCGTCGCGCCTGACGCCGGGTGGGCTGGCGGCAGGCGCCCACGGCGCCCGGCGCACACCGACGACGCTCATCGGCAACTACGTGGCGCTCACCAAGCCGCGGATCATCGAGCTCCTGCTGATCACGACCGTGCCGACGATGGTCCTCGCTGAAGGCGGTTGGCCAGGGTGGGGACTCGTCGCCGTCACCTTGCTCGGCGGGTCGCTGGCGGCCGGTGGGGCGAACGCCCTGAACATGTACGTCGACCGCGACATCGACGCCAAGATGCAGCGCACCCAGGGCCGTCCCCTGGTGACGGGGGCGATCGCCCCCGGTCATGCCGTCGCCTTCGCCGTTGTCTTGGAGGTCGCCGCCTTCGGCGTGCTGTGGGCCGGCGCCAACCTCCTTGCGGCAACCCTCGCCCTGGCGGCGACAGCGTTCTACGTCGGCGTCTACACGATCTGGCTGAAGCGCACGAGCACCCACAACATCGTCATCGGGGGCGCCGCCGGCGCGGTACCCGTGCTCGTCGGATGGGCGGCGGTGACCGGATCGTTGGACTGGCCGGCGATCGTGTTGTTCGTCGCCATGTTCCTGTGGACGCCGCCGCACTTCTGGGCGTTGGCCATCCGCTATGCCGACGACTACCGCGCCGCCGAAGTCCCGATGCTGCCCGTCGTCGCGCCGCTTCGCGAAGCCGCCAAGCAGATGGTCGGCTACACGGCTGCGCTCGTCGTCACCACGCTCGTCCTGATCCCCGTCGGCGATCTCGGATGGATCTACGCCATCGCCGCCGTGGTGCTCGGGGCGATGTTCCTCGCCGGCACGATCCTCCTCGTCGGCAACCCCACGGCGGCGGCAAGTATGCGGGTCTTCACGTTCAGCATCACCTATGTCACGCTGCTGTTCGGGGCGCTGACGCTCGACGTTCTGTTGCGGGCGTGAGATTTCCGCCTCGTCCGGAACTGACAAGTAGAGTCCTGCGCGACGTCGCCGTCAGCCCACCGCACCACCGATGAGCACACTCGACCCCACTCTGGAAAGCCCTGTCGTCGGAGAGGCGACGCCGACCGAGCGCCGTGGTTCCGTCGCCACGGTGGGTGTCGTGACGACGAGTGACCACAAGACGATCGGCAAGCTCCTCGTCGGCGGGTCGCTGCTCTGCCTGCTCGCCGTGGTCACGGTCGCGATCGTCCTCGGCATCGAGCGGGTCGACGGCGACGAGACGTTGCTCGATGTCGACGACCTCAGCCAGCTCTTCGCCGCCTACAGGGTCGGGCTCGTCGAGGCCGTCGTCCTGCCCTTGCTGTTGGGTGTCGGTGTCCTCGTTGTCCCCTTGCAGCTCGGTGCCCGCGCCCTCGCCCTCCCCCGGGTCGCCGCCGCCGGATTGTGGGCGTGGCTGGGTGGAACGGTGCTGGTCGTCGTGGCGTTGGCCAACAACGGCGGTCCCCTCGGTGGCGACTCGCAGATGGTCGAGCTCTACCTCGGTGGCAATGTCCTGGTGCTCGGCGGCCTCACCGCCGTGGCGACGACGATCGCCACGTCGGTGCTGACGACGAGGGCGCCGGGGATGCGCCTGCACCGCGCCCCGTTGTTCTCGTGGGCGGCACTTGTCGGCTCGATCGCCCTCGTCCTCGTGCTCCCCGTCGCCGTCGGCTCGCACATCCTGCAGTTCGTCGACTACCGCTACGGAGGCGCCGCCTTCGGTGGATCGAGCGGGATCTGGCCGTGGACGTCGTACCTCTACACCGGGGCGGTGCTCGGGATCGCCGTCGTGTTCGCCGCCGGCTTCGTCGCCGACGTCGTCGCCGTCACGTTCCGCCAACGGTTTCCCCGCCGCGCCATCGCCCTCATCGGCATCGGGCTGATCGGCACGGCGGCGTTCGCCGGGATCGGCCAGCAGGACGTCATCGCCCTGCCCGGCAGCGGATCGGAGGTCCGCCTCGAGAACTTCGCGACGAAGCTCGGCTTTCTCGCCGTGTGGGCTGCGTTCACGCTTCTCCCCGTGCTCGGCGTCGTCATCGTCATGGGCCTCAGCGCCCTCACCGCCAAGCCCCAGGGTCAGCGGCCGAACCTCAACGCCCCCATCCTGTTCGGCGTGTTCGGCCTCGGCCTCGCCGTAGTCGGCATGCTCGGCGCGGCGATGACGGGGATCGAGGACCTCGGCCTTGAAGGCACGGTGTTCGAGGAGGGGGCGGCCGTTGCGACGATCTACGGGGCCGCTCTCGCCGGCCTCGGAGCCTTCGCCTTCTGGTTTGCCAAGGCGTCGGGACGCAAGCTGCCCGAGCTGCAACTCGCCGGGTTGGCCACGCTCGGCGCCCTCGGCGGGGCGCTCGCCTCGGGGCCCTACCTCATCGCCGGCTTCCTCGATCAGCCGGCAGCATCGGCAGTCTGGGACAACGACGGACCTGGCGAGCTGCTCAACGCGCTCGTCGTCGCCGGGCACACGGCAGTCGGGCTCACCGCCCTCGGATTCGCCGGACTGGCGGCCAAGACGTGGCGCAACGGCGAAGTCGCCGGCGACGACCCCTGGCGTGGCCAGACCCTCGAATGGGCAACGACTTCGCCGCCACCGGTGGACAACTTCGCTACGACTCCGACGGTGATGTCGCCCGAGCCGCTGCTCGACCTCCAGGCCAAGCCGGACTTCGCCGAACGTGCGGAGGGGTCGAGCTGATGCACGCCCTGCCTCCCGCCGCCTCCCCACCGCCGCGCCGGCAGGTGCTGGTCGGGACCGCGGTCGCTGCGCTGGGAGTCTTCACGCTGATGGGCGGCATGCTCGCCGTGTACATCCGACTTCGCGAGGACGTCCGTGAGGCAGGTGACTCGTGGGTGCCCGAGGGGGTCACGATCCCCGAGGTGCCCACCAACGTGATGCTCATCGGGTTCTTCGCCCTCGTGCTCTTCGCCCAATGGAGCGTGTATGCGGCGCGGCGCCGCGATCGCGCGCACATCGGTCTGTCGCTCGGTCTCGTCGGCGTCCTCGGTCTGGCGCTCATCAACGCCCAGGCATTCGTGTACAACCGAATGGAGCTGCCGGTAGCCGACTCGACATACGCGTCGACGTTCTACGCCGTCACCGGGACGATGACCGCGCTGATGATCGTCGGTCTCGTGTTCACCGCCGTGACGGCGTTCCGCCTGCTCGGTGGCCGGGAGTCCGACCAAGAGATCGTCGCCGCCCACGCCCTGTACTGGTACGTCCTCACCGCCGCCTTCTCCGCCGTCTGGCTGATCGTGTACGTGTCGAAGTGAGTGCGCCGTGATGTTCCCGACCGGCTCCCGGCTGCTCATCGGCGCAACGGTGCTGACGGCACTCGTGGCGACGCTGTACGGCGTCACCAATGGTGGCTCGCTGGGCACGACCGGGCTGATCAGCGCCGCCGCCGGCCTCGCCGTGCTGGCGGCGATCAACCTCTACACACGGGACGCCGACGTTTCGGCGCTGGACGAGGCCGCGCTGACCAACTCGCCGGCCGCCCACCGCGCGCCGTGGCCGAGCTTGTGGCCGGCCGTCGCCGCTCTCGGAGCCGCACTCGTGGTCATCGGCCTGGTCACCTACCCGGTCGTGTTCGTTCTGGGGATCGTCGCCCTCCTCGCCGCCGCCGTGGAGTGGATGTTGCAGGCATGGGCCGAGCGGGCCTCCGGTGACTCCGAGTACAACAGCGAGGTCCGTGAGCGGTTCGCCCACCCGGCCGAGTTCCCGCTGCTCGCCGCCCTCGGCTTCGGCGTGATCGTCTACTCGTTCAGCCGGATCATGCTGTGGCTGTCGAAGGAGGGTGGGCCGGCCGTCTTCGGTGTGATCGCCGCCCTCGTCCTGATCGCCGGGTTCCTCGTCGCCTTGCGACGCAACCTCGACACCAAGGTCGTCGGCGGGGTCGCCGCCGTCGCCCTCATCGCCCTCGTCGCCGGCGGAGTCGTTGCCGCCCTCGACGGTGAGCGGGAGATGCACGAGCACGAGACGATCGAGGAGGTCGCCGCCGCCGGCGAGTGCGGCGAAGACGAGACCGAGGCCGACGAGAACGCCTCGCAAAGCGTTTCGGACAAGGCCAACCTGTTCGCCGAGATCACGCTCGCCGACGATGGGACGTTGCACGCCACAGAGCTCGACATCCCGGGCGAGACCACCACGCTCACGTTCCAGCGCGCCAACCCGACGAACGTGCTGTTCGTCAACGAGACCGACGACGAACGCCGGCTCGTGCTCGAGTATGCCGTGCAGGCCGAGGACGCAGAAGATGAGAACGAAGCCGTGCCGGCGCACGAGTGCACGCAGCTCGTCGACGAGGGCGGCAGCCAGCTCCTGACGTTCACGATCGACCTGTCGTCAACCGCCTTCGGCCCGTTCCAGTTCGTCGTGCCTGGGGTCGAGGGTCAGGCGATCGAGGTGATCGTGCCGTGAATCTGCGTTCCCCGGCCACGCAGGCCGCCACTGGCCGCTCCCTCCGCTGGCGCTCCGGTCGCTCGCATCCGCGGACGCGATCGACGGGTACGGTGGCGGTTGTGCTGCTGCGACGTGCCCGCCGCCTCATTGTCGCGGCCGGCGCCTCGGCGGGAGTCGCCGTTCTGGCCGGATGTGCCGACGAGGCACCGCAGGACACGTGGCAGCCCGCCGGCGACAACGCCCAGAAGATCCAGGACCTCCAATGGCCGGTGTTCGCCATCGCCGGTCTCGTACTGCTCGCCGTCGCCACGGCGGTCACGTGGGTCGTGTACCGCTACCGCGACCGCGGCCAGCCGATCCCCAAGCAGACGCACGGCCGGCCGGCGTTGGAGATCGGGCTGACGATTCTGCCGGCGATGATCCTCATAGGTATCGCCATCCCGACGGTCGGCACGATCATGGCGCTCGCCGAAACCAACGACACGGAGTGCGTCGTCAACGTCACCGGCCAGCAGTGGTGGTGGGAGATCGACTACCCGGTCCAGGACGGCTGCCTCGACGGCGGGATCACCGAGCCGATCGTGACGAGCGGCCAGCTGGTGATCCCTGAGGACACGAACGTGCTGCTGCGGGGTACGAGCAGGGACGTGATCCACAGTTTCTGGGTGCCGCGCATCAACGGCAAGCGCGACGTGGTGCCGGGACGCATCCAGACGCTGCGCCTGGAAGCCGACGAACCGGGGATCTACGCCGGCCAGTGCGCCGAGTTCTGCGGGCTGTCCCACGCCAACATGCGGATGGAGATCGTCTCCCTCACCGATGCCGACTTCAGGACCTGGGTCGAGGGCCAGCTGGCCCCCTACGAGGCCCCGAAGGAGGGAACGCAGGCTGCCGACGGCGAGGCCGTGTTTCTCCAGCAATGCGCCCGCTGCCACCAGGTCAACGGTCTTCTCGACAGCGAGGGCGAGCCGGAGATCGCCCATCCCGAGGACTTCGTCTATTCCGGCGCGGCGCCGAACTTGACGCACCTGATGTCACGGAACACGTTCGCCGGGGCGACGTTCGACCTGCTCACTCCCGCCGCCCGGGAGGTGGTGTGGGACGCGCCGCCGGACAAGTTCGGCGGCCACTATCTCGCGGGCGTCACCTCCGACGACCTCAACGCCCCCGACCTGCGTGACTGGATCCGCAATGCCCCCGAGAAGAAGCCGATGTACACCGATCCGGAGGAGCTCGGTCCCACCGGTGGCCTGCCACGCGGCATGCCATACCTCGGCCTGTCCGAGGACCAGATCGACGACGTGATCGCCTACCTGCTGGAATTGAACTAGTGAGGATGAACTAGATGGCCATCATCGAACGTCCTCCCGTGCCGGCAGTTGTCGGCGCGCCGCCAGAGGTCGTCACGACATCGCGCGCCCTCGGGGTGTTCCGCCGGCCGGTCGCCGCCACCGGATGGCGCTCCTGGGTGTTCACCGTCGACCACAAGCGGATCGGCATCATGTACGGCGTCGCCGCCCTGTTCTTCTTCGTCGTCGGCGGCATCGAGGCGTTGCTGATCCGCGCCCAGCTCGCCGGCGAGAACGGCACCCTGCTGTCGTCGGATGTCTACAACCAGCTGTTCACGATGCATGCCACGTCGATGGTGTTCCTGTTCGCGATGCCGATGGCGGCGGCGTTCGGCAACTACCTCCTGCCGTTGCAGATCGGCGCCCGTGATGTCGCCTTCCCGCGGATCAACGCCTTCGGTTTCTGGACGTTCCTGTTCGGCGCCATCTTCGTCAACCTGGCCTGGTTCCTCGGCGGCGCCGCCGACGGCGGCTGGTTCATGTACTCGCCGAACTCGAGCGTGCCGTTCTCCCCATCGCACGGCATCGACTTCTGGACGTTCGGCCTGCTGATCACCGGTATCGCCTCGTTGACGAGCGCGATCAACCTGATCGTCACCGCCCTCAACATGCGCACCAAGGGCATGTCGCTGATGCGCATGCCGGTGTTCACGTGGATGATCCTCGTCATCCAGTTCCTGCTGCTGTTCGCCATCCCGGTGATCACCGTGGCGCTGTTCCTGCTGATGTTCCAGCGCACGTTCGACGCCACGTTCTTCACCGTGTCGGCCGGCGCCGACCCATTGTTGTGGCAGCACCTGTTCTGGATCTTCGGCCACCCCGAGGTGTACATCCTCGTGTTGCCCTCGTTCGGGATCGTCTCCGAGGTGCTCCCCGTCTTCTCCAAGAAGCCGCTGTTCGGCTACCCGTTCGTCGTCTTCTCCGGAGCGGCCATCGGGTTCGTCGGCTGGGGGGTGTGGGCCCACCACATGTTCGCGTCGGGGATCGGCCCGATCAGCGTGTCCGTGTTCGCCATCGCCACGATGGCGATCGCCATCCCGACCGGTGTCAAGATCGTCAACTGGACGCTCACGATGTGGGGCGGCAAGCTGCGCTTCACGACGGCGATGATGTTCGCGATCGGCCTTGTCGTCGAGTTCACGATCGGCGGGCTTTCCGGCGTCACCCACGCCGTCGCCCCGTCGGACACGCAACAGACCGACACCTACTACATCGTCGCCCACTTCCACTACGTGCTGTTCGGCGGCGCCGTGCTCGGCTTCTTCGCCGGGTTCTACTACTGGTGGCCGAAGGTGTTCGGCAAGTGCCTGTCCGAGACGCTCGGCAAGTGGAACTTCTGGCTGATGATCATCGGCATGAACATGACGTTCGGACCGATGCACATCATGGGGTTGCAGGGCCAGCCGCGGCGGATGTACGTGTGGACACAAGCACGGTCTGGGGAGGGCTTCTTCAACCTCGGCTTCTGGAACCTCGTCGCCACGATCGGGGCGTTCATCCTGGCGACGGGCATCCTGTTCTTCCTCATCAACATCTGGCACACCCACCGCAAGGCGCCGCCTGCGCCACTCGATCCGTGGGACGCCCGCACGTTGGAGTGGATGACGACGAACCCGCCGAGCGAGCACAACTTCGACGCCCTCCCCGAGGTGCACTCGCTGGACGAGTTCTTCCACCGCAAGTACGAGGATGTCGGCGAGGGCGACCAACACGACCTGCGCCCCGTCGCCACCGCCGAGGAGATCCTCGCCGAGCAGGCCGCCAATGCCGACCATCACATCCACATGCCGTCGCCGTCGTACTGGCCGATCCTCGTCGCCCTGCCCCTGCCGATCATCGCCTTCGGGATGATCTACAACTACCTACTGTCGATCGCCGGCGCCGTCTTCCTCGTCTTCGCCCTGTTCGGATGGGCGCTGGAGCCTTCGGTCGCCGATGACACCGACTACGACCCACCGGCCGACGACGCATCGAAAGAGCTAGCGGTCAGTGGCTGACGCGACGATCACCGCGGCGGGCGAGCACCACGTGTTGGGCGAGGGCGTCGAGCATCCCGCGCTCGGGTCGACCACCGGCCTGTCCAACAACAAGATGGGCATGTGGTTGTTCCTCGGCTCGGAGTGCCTGCTGTTCGGCGGGTTGATCTCGACGTACATGCTCTACCGCGGTCGCAACGAAGGCCTCGGTCCGGATCAGATCTACGACATCCCATTCACGTCCGTGTCGAGCTTCGTGCTGCTGATGTCGTCGCTGACGATGGTGCTCGCCGTGTCGTCGGCGAATCGCAAGGACCTGCGCAATGCCAAGATCTGGCTGGTCGTCACGGCATTGCTCGGAGCGACGTTCGTCGGGGGCCAGGCGTACGAGTTCACGTCGTTCTACCGCGAAGGTCTCGGCTTCACGACGAGCCTGTTCTCGTCGAGCTTCTACACGTTGACCGGCTTTCACGGGGTGCACGTGTCTGTCGGCATCGTCATGTTGCTGTCGCTGGCGATGATGCTCCGGTCCGAGCGGGTGACGGGCGACAAATCAGAGGTGATCGAGCTCGTCGGGCTCTACTGGCACTTCGTCGACATCGTCTGGATCGTCATCTTCACCCTCGTCTACCTGATCCCGGCATGACTGCGTTTCGACCTCACTCGTTCGCTCGCTGCGCTCGCTCTCTCCGTTCGGTCGAGCTGTTCGGAGCGGCCTTCGGCCGCACTCAGTTCGAAATGGTCGGACCGGCGGAGCCGGATCCGACCATGGCCGAGGGGGGGTCGCGGAGCGCCCCCCTCGGGCTCCCCCCACTAGGGGCCATCGCTACGGTGGTGGCGGATGAGTAGTGACATCGAGCAGTTGGAAGCACTGACGGAAACCGGGCATCACGTCACCGGTGCCACCGGCCACGAGGAACACGGCGCCCTCACCGACCGTCACTACGTGATCGTCGCCCTCTCCCTGTCCGTCATCACGGGACTCGAGGTCTCGCTGACCTACATGGACATCGGGCCGTTGTTCCTGCCGTTGTTGATCGTGCTGATGCTGATCAAGTTCTTCACCGTGGTGCTGTTCTTCATGCACCTGCGCTTCGACAACAAGCTCTACTCGGCACTGTTCTACATGGGCCTCGGCCTCGCCGTGTTCGTGTACATGGTCGCCCTGTTCACGTTCCACGTGTTTGATATTTGATTTCGCTCGGAAACCGGAGGTTTCCGAGCGAGCTCGAAGCAGCGGCCTGCGGCCGCGCCGAAGAATCTCAGCTGGTCGACCGGCGGAGCCGGCTCGACCAGCGGCGGGGGGCTCCGGCAGAGCCTCTGCCCCCCGCACCCCCCGCCGGGGCTCGCGATTCCTGCTGACGGAGGCAGACTGGGGACGTGCTCGGTGCGAGCCCGTGGGCGTTCCAATGGCATCCCGAGGTGCTCGTCCTCGTCGGGATGCTGATCGGGTCCTACGTCTACCTCGTCCGCGGCATCGCGCCGGTCGCCGTCGCTGCCGGCGAACCGCCGATCACGCGGCGCAACCTCATGTGCTTCGTGCTGGCGATGGTCGTCTTGTTGACGGCGAGCGACTGGCCGATCCACGACATCGGCGAGGGCTACCTCTACTCCGTGCACATGCTCCAGCACATGATGCTGTCGTACTTCCTGCCCCCGCTGGCGCTGCTGGCGACTCCGGAGTGGCTGCTGCGGGCTTTGATCGGCCGCGGCCGCACCTACCACGTCGTGCGTTGGCTGTGCCATCCGGTCGTCGCCGCCGTCATCTTCAACGTGGCGGTCATCGTCAGCCACATCCCCGGCGTCGTCAACGCCTCGCTGGAGAACGGGGCGTTGCACTACGGCATCCACTTCCTCGTCGTTTCGACAGCGCTCCTGATGTGGATGCCGGTGTGCGGTCCGATCCCCGAGTTCCGCATCGGCACCGGAGCGACGATGGTCTATCTGTTCCTCCAGTCGGTGGTTCCGACCGTTCCGGCGGCGTGGCTGACCTTCGCCGAGGGGGCGGTGTACCGTCCGTACGGCGAGCAGCCGCTGCGGGTGTGGGGCCTGACCGTCACCGAGGACCAGCAGCTCGCCGGGGCGATCATGAAGACCGGCGGGTCGATCTTCCTGTGGACGATCATCGTCATCCTGTGGTTCAAGCGCTTCTCGGCGAACTATCGCCAAGAGCACGACTACCGACGGCAACCGACCGAGGTGCTGACGTTCGACGACGTCGAGCGCGAGTTCGCCAAGACCGCCCCGCCGCACGAGGTGTGAGCCGCCGGTAACGTCGCGGCCCTGTGATCGACGTCCGCCTGCTGCGCACCGACCTCGATGGCGTGCTCGTCGCCCTCGGTCGCCGGCACCGTCCCGAGCTGCTCGAGCAGGCCACCGCCGCCGCCAAGCTCGACGCCCGTCTGCGCGACATCACGGCTGAGCGCGACGCCGTACGGGCGAGCGTCAACGACCTGTCGAAGCAGGTCGGCGAACGCCGGCGGGCGGGTGACGCAGCGGCTGCCGACGAGCTGACGGCGCAGAGCCGGGCGCTCGGCGACCAGGAGAAGCAGCTCGCCGCCGAGCACGAGTCAGTCGGCGCCGAGTTGCGCGAGCTGCTGCTGGCACTTCCCAACCTCCCTCATCCCGACGCCCCCGACGGCGTGTCGGAGGTCGACAATCCGATCGTCCACGGACCGTTCGGACTCCCCGACGAGTTTCCCGAGTACCAGCGCGTACCGCACTGGGAGACAGGCGCTGCGCTCGGCATCCTCGACAACGAGCGGGCGACGAAGATCAGCGGCTCGATGTTCACGATCACACGCGGCGCCGGGGCGACGATGGGTCGGGCCCTGTGCCAGCTCGCCCTCGACCGCAACGCCGAATCCTTCGAAGAGATCCGCCCGCCCTCCCTCGTCACGACCGCAACGCTGACGGCGACCGGGCACCTGCCGAAGTTCGCCGACGACGCCTTTGCCATCGAGCGCGACGGGCTGTGGGCGATCCCGACTGCCGAGGTGCCGCTGACGTCGATCTACGGCGACGAGATCCTCGATGAGGACGAGCTGCCCAAGCGGCTGATGGCCTACACCCCGTGCTATCGCCGTGAGGCAGGCTCAGCGGGCAAGGACACGCGGGGGATGCTCCGCGCCCATGAGTTCGACAAGGTCGAGATCCTTGCCATCGCCACCCCCGAGCAGAGCGCCGCGCTGCTCGACGAGCTGCTCGCCCGCGCCGAGGACATGATCGCCGAGCTCGGCCTGCCGTATCGCACGATCGAGATCTGTACTGGGGACCTCGGCCAGAGCCACTTTCGCTCGCTCGACGTCGAGGTGTATTCACCGGGCACGGGAACGTGGCTGGAGGTGTCGTCGGTGAGCTGGTTCTCCGACTACCAGGCGCGGCGGGCGAACATCCGGTTCCGTCGCCGCGGCCAGAAAGGCACCGAGATCGCCCACACCGTCAACGGCTCGGCGATCGCCGTGCCCCGAGTGTGGGCGGCGATCCTCGAGAACTACCGCCAGCCGGATGGCTCGGTCGCCGTACCCGAGGTGTTGCGCCCGTACATGCGCGGCGCCGAGCGCATCACGTGAACGATGATCTGCGCACGAGGCGCACCGAGTACGAGACGGCGGGGCTCGACGTCGCCGACGTCGCCGCCGAACCGCTGCAGCAGTGGCGGCGCTGGTACGACGATGCCAGCGCAGCGGGGGCCGTCGAACCAAACGCGATGACGATCGCCACGATCGGCCTCGACGGCCACCCCGATGCGCGGACCGTGCTCGCTCGCGGGGCCGATCACCGCTCTGTCGTGTTCTTCACCAACTACGGCAGCGTGAAGAGCCGCCAGCTCCAGGCTCACCCGCACGCTTCAGCGGTGTTCGCCTGGCTCGAGCTGCATCGCCAGGTCCGCCTGCGCGGAAGCGTCGAGCGCGTCGACGACGCCGAGAGCAACGACTATTTCGCCAGTCGGCCGCGGGACAGTCAGCTCGCTGCCTGGGCATCGCCGCAGAGCGAGGTCCTGGTCGACCGCGGCGCGCTCGAGCGTCGCTTCGGCGAGTGCGCCGAACGGTTCGCCGACGGCGACGTGCCACGCCCGCCGTTCTGGGGCGGGTGGCGCCTCGTCGTCGAGACGGCGGAGTTCTGGCAGGGCCGACCGAGCCGGCTTCACGACCGCGTCCGCTATCGCCGCGACGGCGCCCGCTGGATGATCGAACGCCTCGCGCCGTAGTTGCGTCGACGCGTGCCGCTAGGTTCCTCCCCGATGCTCGTGTGGATGGACCTCGAGATGACGGGGCTCGATCACACGCGAGACACGATCGTCGAGATCGCCACGATCGTCACCGACGACGAGCTGCGCATCATCGCCGAGGGTCCCGACCTCGTGATCCATGCCGACGACGAGGCGCTGGCGGCGATGGATCCCGTCGTCGTCGACATGCACACGAAGTCGGGTTTGCTCGACGCCATTCGCTCCTCGACGATCACGATCGAAGCCGCCGGGGCAGCCACGCTGGACTTCATCAAGACCCACGTTGCTGATCCACGCACGGTCCCGTTGTGTGGCAACTCGATCGGCACCGACCGCCGCTTCCTCGACAAGTACCTCCCGGAGATCGAGAACTACCTGCACTACCGCTCGGTCGACGTCTCCAGCGTGAAGGAGCTGGTCAAGCGCTGGTACCCCGACCTCACCCAGGGGATGCCGCGGAAGGCCGGGCTGCATCGTGCCCTCGACGACATCCGCAGCTCGATCGAGGAGCTGCGCTACTACCGCGGCGTCGTGTTCGTGCCGCCGGTCGCCATCGCCGTGGCGCCGGCGACCGCCGAACCGTCCACGCCCTGATGCGTGCCGTCGTGCTCACCGAGTACGGCGGGCCCGAGGTGCTGCGCGTCAGCGAGGTCGCCGATCCCATCCCCGGGCCGGATGAGATCCTCGTCGCTGTCGAGCACTCTGCGGTCAACCGCCCCGACGTGTTGCAACGGCTCGGCCGCTACGCCGACCCGCGGCATGTGCCGATGGAGATCCCCGGCCTCGAGTACGCCGGCACGGTCGCCGCCTGCGGCGAGCGTGTCACCGATTGGTCGGTCGGCGACGCCGTGATGGGGATCGAGGGCGGCGGCTGCTACGCCGAGCTCGTCGCCACCCACGCCCGGCAAGCGATGGCGGTTCCCGCCGGGCTGGACCGGCGCGACGCTGCGGCAGTCCCTGAGGTGTTCATCACGGCGTGGGACGCCCTGGTCGTGCAGGGCGGGCTCACCAGCGGGCGCTGGGCGCTCGTCCATGCCGGAGCGTCGGGAGTGGGCACGGCGGCGATCCAGATCGCCAAGGCGATCGGTGCCAACATCGCCGTCACCTGCTCGGACGCCAAGGCGCAACGATGCGCCGAACTCGGTGCCGACCTCGTCCTCGATCGGTCGCCGGCCGACTGGCTCTCGGCGCTGCGTGACTCGCTGGCGGAACGGGGCCTCGACGGGGTCGATGTCGTCCTCGACGTCGTCGGCGGCGAGGAGGTCGAGCGCAACCTCACTGCGGTCCGCGCTCGCGGCACGATCGTCCAGGTCGGTCTGCTCGCCGGGGGAGTGGCGACGATCAACGTCGGAACGTTGATGACGAAGCGAATGAACTGGGTCGGAACGTTGCTGCGGCCCCGGCCGTTGGAGGAGAAGGTCGCGACGTGTCGTCGTTTCGCCGCTGAAGTGCTTCCGCTGTTCACTGCCGGTCTGGTGCGGCCAGTCATCGATCGGCGTTTCGCCCTCGACGACGTCGCCGAGGCCCATCGCCTGATGGAGGCCAATGCCAACGTCGGCAAGTTGGTGCTCAACATCCATTGAACGCGCAATAGGTCATCGCGCCGATTCGCCTGCATCGGCGACGTGCGCATCTTGGCGCGATGTCCACACCCGAGACCTCCTCCACATTCCTCGCCGCCTGGGCGCGGCTGCCACTCAACCCGCAGGCGAGCTACGGCCTGTGTGGCTCGCTGTCGCGGGCGATCCTTGCCCGCAGCCGCCAGCGGCGACGCTGACCGATCGACCCTCTATCAGGTGTATCAGGGCCGCCCACGGAGACTCTGATTGTGCATGGACGCTGCCACGATCATCAAGCGTTTCGCCCGTTGCGCCGACCCGCGCAGCAGCTACACGTCGTTGTTCTTCTCCGACGAGCCGTTGGAAGTGGCTCGGGCCAAGGCGATCTGCTCGCGCTGCGTCGCCCGCGTGCACTGCCTCGCCGCGGCGATCGCCAGGGAGGAACCGTGTGGCGTGTGGGGTGGTGAGATCTTCGTCGACGGGGTCCCGGTGGCCGAGAAGCGCCGCCGCGGCCGTCCCCCGCGCATCCCGCGGGCGCCACTCGTCGTCAACGAGATCCCCGACGTCGCATAGCCCCACACCGCCGCCACGGGTGCAGCGGCATCGTGGATCGCGCGGTGAGTGTGACGGATGCCCACCGGTTTGGTGACGAAACCTGCTTGACGGCGCACGGCCGCGTCTGGTTGCCTAGCGGAACGGTGCAACTCGCGCGACGACAAACGTGAGAGAAAGGTGACGAGCCCGATGACAATGACCTACGGCATGGAGCGCCCGGCAGTGATGCCGACCGCACCTGTCGGTGCGGTTGTTGCCGGCCGTCACCTCGCCGCAGCCAACGCCCTCCCGGTGCACGGCACCTTCGCGCCCTCCGTGAAGCCGTGGACCACCGGGTACGACCGCCAGATCGGCCACCTCTTCGGCCGAGAGATGACCGGTCGACCCGCCCGACACCTCGGGAGAACATCGACGTAGAAGCGTCAGATGATCGCTCGCAGGCCGTCGGGTTCACCCGACGGCCTTTTTGGTTTTTCGACCACCAACTCCGAAACGACACAGCGATGTACCACCAGCCCAGACACCACGAGACACGACACGAGAAACGAAGCGAACCGCAGGGACCCCCCATGAACACGATTGCCGAACTCCCAGAACCCGACCTCGACATACGTCCGACGGTGATCCCCACCACCGGGCCCCGCTGCGCCGACGGCAACGGCACGTTGACACCGCTGTTCTTCTCCGACGACCTGGTCGACATCGGCCGGGCCAAGGCGATCTGCAACAAGTGCCTGCTGCGCGACAACTGCCTCGCCGACGCCATCCACCGTGAAGAGCCGTGGGGCGTCTGGGGCGGCGAGCTGCTGCTCAACGGGCGCATCGTCACCAGCAAGCGGGCGTGTGGACGTCCCCCCAAGCATCCACGCCCCGCCCTCGTCATCGACGAGCTCGGCGTCGTCCCCGTCGAGAGCGTCGCCTGACGAGCAGCCCACGGGGTGGCGCGGCGTTCCCCCCACGCCCGCGCCACCCCGGGAGTGGGGACCTAGCCTCCAAGCGTGGTCGACCGCCGTCCGTGGCTTCGCGCTCCCGTCCTGGTGCTGCTCGCCTTGGCGGTTGTCGGCGTCGGCGCGTTCGTGTGGAGCCGCACGATCGCCGACGACGGGAACGATCTCGTCCGTCTCGACGAGCCGGGGGAGTACGCCGACCCGGCCGCGTCGAACCCGCCCAACGACGGCGCCTCGCTACCGGACATCGAGTTGACGACCGCCGACGGAGCATCCACCGTGCTGCGTCCGGACGGTCGACCGATGGTCGTCAACCTGTGGTACTCGACCTGCCCGCCCTGCGCCCGCGAACTGACCTACTTCGCGGCCGTTGAGTCAGAACGGGGTGATGAGGTCCGCTTCGTCGGCGTCAACCCGCTCGACGACGTCGACGAGATGCAGCAGTTCGCTGCCGAGCGCGACGTCGACTACGAGTTGCTTCTGGACCGTGATGGGGTGCTCGGCGATGCGCTCCGAGTCATCCAATACCCCGTCACGTTGTTCGTCTCCTCCGACGGTGAAATCGTCGCCCAGACCGGACCGCTCAACGAGGCCGAACTGCGCGACCGCATCGACGAGTTGCTGGCGTGATCGCCGCGATCGAATCCAACACCCTCGGTCTCGCCTTCCTGCGCGGGATGGTGGCGTCGATCAATCCGTGCGGGTTCGTCCTGCTACCGACGTATCTGCTCTTCTTCCTCGGCGTGCAAGCGGCCGAGCAGGCAGCTGATCAGCGCGCTTCGCTGCGCCGGGCGTTGGTCGTCGGCACGGCCGTGTCGGCGGGGTTCGTGGCCGTCTTCCTCGTCGTCGGCGTCATCACGGAGACGATCGACACGTGGTTGCTGAGCAACGCCAAGTACGCCACGGTCGTCATCGGCGTGGCGTTCGTGGTCCTCGGCGTCGCCATGCTGGCCGGCTACCGGCCGCGTTTCGCCACGCCGCACCTCGATGCCGGCGGCCGGACCCGCAGCGTCGGCTCGATGTTCGTCTACGGCGTCGCCTACGCCGTGGCCTCGCTCGGCTGCACGATGCCCCTGTTCATCCCGACAGTGTTCGGCACTGGTCGGCGCGAGGGGTTCGCTGCCGGCGTAGCCAACGCCGTGTTCTACGGCGCCGGGATGGGGCTCGTCGTCATCGCGCTCACGGTGAGCCTGGCCGGAGCCAATCAGTTGCTGCTCGGGGTGTTGCGTTCGGCGATGCGCTATGTCGACCTCGTCGCCGCAGCCTTCCTCGTGCTGTCGGGCGTCTACCTGCTCTACTACTTCGCCGTTGTCGACGTCGGCGAGGACACGAGCGCGATCACCGACTCGGTGGGCAACTTCCAGAACCGGGTGACCACGACGCTGGCCGATCGCTGGGAGGTCATCGCCGTCGTCCTCGCCGCCGTCGTCGGCGCCGCCCTCGTGCTCGTGACGAGACGGCCACGCCCGGGTGCGACGCCGCAGGGCGGAACGGAGGGGGCATGAGCGAAGCTGTCCCGTTGCGGCCGGCGGCCACGGTGATGCTCGTCCGCGACGGCGATGGCGGCGGCGTCGAGGTGTTCATGGTTCGCCGTGCTGCGGCGTCGGCGTTCGCCGGAGGTTTGTACGTGTTTCCCGGCGGCCGCGTCGACGAGGCCGACGGTGCGTCGGAGGTCGCCAACTTCGTCGGCGGCCTCGACGACTCGGCCGCATCGGCGACGCTCGGGATCGCCACCGGTGGATTGGCGTACTGGGTGGCGGCGATCCGCGAGTGCTTTGAGGAAGCCGGCCTGCTGCTCGCGCGCGTCAACGGCGACGGCGCTGTCCCGGCGACGTCGGCTGCCGAGCGATCAGCGGTGCACGACGGCGAGTTGTCGATGCTCGAGCTGTGCCGGCGACACGACGTTCTGCTCGACGCCGGCGCCCTGCGCTACATCTCGCACTGGGTGACGCCAGTCGGTGAGACGTCGCGACGCTTCGATACGCGCTTCTTTCTCGCCGCCGCCCCAGACGGCCAGGATGGCCGGCACGACGACGCCGAGCTCGACGACAGCCGCTGGGTCGTCCCTGTCGAAGCTCTCGCCGCAGCTGACCGCGGTGAGCTCGTGCTGATGCATCCGACCGCCGCCAATCTGCGGTTCATCGCCGGCTGCGCCACCGTCGCTGAGGCGTTGGCTCTGGCCGACGCCGCCGGAGCGCCGCCCCGCATCGAGCCGCGGATCCGCCGCGGTCCCGACGGGCGAATCGTCGGCATCGCCCTCCCCGACGACCCCGACTACGACGACCTGGCCTAGTCCTTCAGGTGCCGTCGAGGGCGGCGCTGACGGCCGTCAGCAGACGTGCCGTGCAGCCGGACATGTCGACGTCGGGCGACGCATGTGCCGGGACGAACTCGTCGAGGCGGGTGGCGATCGCCGCGAACTCCGTCGCCGCCGGTCCGCGGTCGGCGACCTCGGCGAGGGCGACCGGCCGGCCGGCGTCACCACCCTCGGCCACTGCTGCTTCCAGTGGCACCTGACCGAGCAGGGGCACGTCGATCGCGTCGGCGAGCGCCTGGCCGCCACCTGTTCCGAACAGCTCGTACGGTTCGCCGTGATCGCAGGTGAAGGAGCTCATGTTCTCGATCACGCCGACGACGCGCACGAAGCTGCGCCTGGCCATGTCGGCGGCACGTTGAGCCACCTTCTGGGCGGCCAGCGCCGGCGTCGTGACGATCACCATGTCGGCCGTCGGCAGCAGGCGGGACAGACCCATCTGCACGTCACCGGTGCCCGGAGGCATGTCGATCAGCAGGTCGTCGAGCTCGCCCCATTGCACGTCGCGGAGGAACTGCTCGACTGCCTTCGTCAGCATCAGGCCACGCCACATCAGGGCCGTGTCCTCGCCGACGAGAAAGCCGGTGGACACCACCTTGAGCCGGCCTGCACCGATGGACAACTCGTTGGGACGGATCAGCGCCCGCCCGCCGTCACCGTCCTTGACCGCTTCGAGGCGCTCCGTCATCCCGAGCAGGCGGGGGATCGAGAAGCCCCAGATATCGGCGTCGAGCACGCCGACCGTGCGTCCCTGCCGGGCGAGGGCGACGGCGAGGTTGACCGTCACCGAGCTCTTGCCGACCCCGCCTTTGCCGCTGGCGATGGCGAACACCCGCGTCGACGCCGGCACTTGGGTGTCGCCGGCGTGCTGGCGGGCGTTCCAGCGCGCCTTGAGCATGACGTCGCTGCGCTCCTCCGGGGTCATCTCCCCCCAGGCGATGCGAACTTCACGGACGCCGGGATGGACAGCGAGACGATCTTCCACCTCGCGCTTGATGTCGGCGCGCATCGGGCATCCACCGATGGTCAGCTTGATCGTCACGGTGACGACTCCGTCGTCGCCGACGGTCACGGCCGGCACCATGCCGAGCGTGACGATGTCGGCGCCGAGCTCGGGGTCGACGACGGTGCCGAGGACGGCGAGCACTTCGTCGCGGCTCGGCAGCGGTGTCGACTCGGCCATCGCCGGGCATTTTAACGGGGTTCACCGTGTAATCTCGTGTCCGTGGGGAACGACACCGTGACGCTGGGCAGCGATCGCGTTCCGTCCCGCGACGTACTCAAGGCCCTCGGCGACAACACCCGCTACGCGATCTATCTCGAACTGGCGCGGGCGGCGCGCCCACTCGGCACGGCGGAGATCGCCGAGGCGCTCGGCCTGCACACGAACACCGTGCGTCCCCACCTCGATCGGATGCGTGAGGCCGGCCTCGTCGACGTCACCACCGACGGACGCGGCGAGGTCGGCCGACCGCAGCACCGCTTCTCGCTCGCCGCCGAGGCGCCGTCGCTCGGGCTCGAACCACCGACGGTCCCGGTGCTCGCCCGGATGGTGCTGAACATGGCCGAACGACTGCAGGCCAGTTCCGCCGACGCCTTCGCCGTCGGTGAGGCCGAAGGTGCCGGCCGGGCCGCCGGATACGCCGCCTACCCGTCGGCGTTGGAGGCACTCGTCGACGATCTCGACCGCCTCGGGTTCGACCCGGTCGTTGCCGAGAGCGACACCGCCGACAATGCCGTCGTGGCGTTCGCCAACTGTCCGTTCGCCGCCTACGCCGCCAGCCATCCCGACCTCGTGTGTGGGCTCCATCACGGGCTCGTCGCCGGCTTCGTCGACACGATGGGCGACGCCGACGTCGTCGAGTTCTGCTCGATCGCCCACCGCACCCCCTGCCAGGTCGAGCTGGCGATCAGCGCCCGGTAGCGGACGCATCGCCGGGAGCTTCGGTAAACTATGTACAGCACGAGATTCTCCAAGGAGGACGAGCCGTGATCGAGTTGACCGATGCAGCAGCCGGCAAGGTCAGAGAACTGCTGGCGACCGAAGGCGCCGACGACCTCGCCCTGCGCGTCGCTGTACGCCCCGGTGGCTGCAGCGGGTTCTCCTACGAGATGTTCTTCGACGGCGAGTTCGCCGCCGACGACCAGCAGGCCACGTTCGGCGACACCGTCAAAGTCGTCGTCGACGCCCAGTCGGCGCAGCTCCTCGACGGCGCCACGCTCGACTACAAGGACGGCCTCGAGCAGAGCGGGTTCGCCATCACCAACCCCAACGTGTCCCGTACCTGCGGCTGCGGCCAGTCGTTCTCGTAACGCCCCAAGACCTGCCCGACTGATTCGGGTGTGCGTGTGAGACACAGCAAGTTGGTGTCGTCGCCTTCATACGGCGCTGAAGCTGGTACTCGGTCGACTGTCTCCTGTCCTGAACGCCGAGTCGGGGCGCGATCAATCCCGAGGTCGGGAAGGCTGCGCGAGAGCGCCGAGCGAAGCGTCTTTGTGTCAAGAGGGCGATGTGATCGGTGCTGTGAGTGGGATCCGCCAAGACCGCGCCGGCGATTACTACTGTCGTTCGAGGTGAGCGACGGCGACGAACGAGCGGTTGTCTTCGAGGACACGTGCGTTCGTCTTCAGCCGCGGGAACGTTATCGGGAGGGCGCGCAATGAAAACACGACGGATCCAACGGGGAGTCTTGGCGGCGGTGGTCGCACTCGGTGGCGCTGTTCTAGCAACACCGAAGATCTCCGGGGCCAGCAGCGTGTCGGTCGTTGACCCGGACGCTGCGGGTCCGTTCTGCGCTTCAATTCCGGGCGACGGCGAAGGCTCGTTCGTCGGCATGGCCGATGACCCGGTTGCCACCGCGGCATCCAACAATCCCTATTTGACGACGTTGTCGTCTGCGGTTCAGGCTGCCGGCCTCGTCGACACCTTGAACGGCGAAGGTCCGTTCACGATCTTTGCCCCGAGCAACGAGGCGTTTGCGGGTGTCCCGCCGTCCGACCTCGACGCGATCCTGGCCGACACCGAGTTGCTGACGAGCATCCTCACCTACCACGTTGTGGCCGGAGAGTCACTGAGCGCGGCCGACCTCGCTGAAGCAGGCAGTGTCACATCCGTTCAAGGCGGGGAGCTCCGGTTCACCACCGATGAAGACGGCGCACTGATCATCAACGGTGGTGCGGCAATGGCGACTTGCTGGGACATCATGACCGCCAACGCAACCGTGCACGTGATCGATCATGTGCTGACGCCGCCGGGGCCCGAGACCTGCTTCGTGACGTGTTAGATGCCGACAGGCGACAACAGGTCTGGGTCGCGAACTCTTTGGTTCCTTTGGCGACGCTAGCGGCGCCAAAGCGACCAAGAAGACGGAACGATTGCGCGGGCTTGAACTCTTTGGTCGCGTTGGCGACGTTGGCGGCGCCAACCATGCCAAAGACACGACGGCCGCCGCGTGCACGACCGATTTGTCGTCTGCAGCGCCGCAGGCTCGCGGCAGCGTCGCCGTCGTCGACACCACCTGCTTCCGGAGCCGACACGCCTGACCGGCGCCGCGAGCGGACCCACGGATACGTGAGGAGCGCGACACCTGTTCTGACAACAACCTCCAGCCAGGAAACTTCTACCTGGATTGATGCGCAGGCTGCCCGCAGAGCTCCGCTGACCCTCGCTCGCGGCAGCCACCAACTTGACGGTCGCTCTGACGACGTGCAGCACGCCTAGTGTCGGCGGCATGAACAAGCCGCTCGGTCCGTACTCGCCGTTCGTTCGCGCCGGTGACTTCATCATCGTGTCCGGCCAGGGTGGGATGCTCGATGGAGCCGTCGTCGAGGGCGGCGTCACCGCCCAGACCGAACAGACGATGCGCAACCTCGCCGACCGCCTGGCCGATGCCGGGGCGCAGCTGTCCGACGTCGTCAAGACGATGTGCTTCCTCACCGACATGGCGACGTTCGCCGAGTTCAACGACGCCTATGCGGCTGCCTTCAGCGACCACCGTCCCGCCCGCTCGACCGTCGAGGTGTCTGCACTGCCCGGCGGGATGAACGTCGAGGTCGAGGCTTGGGCGTACAAGCCGGCGTGAGTCGGTGCTGGTGGGGGGAGTCCCCACCGAACACCGCCTACCACGACGAGGAGTGGGGCGTCCCGCAGCGAGATCCCCGCATGCTCTTCGAGTTCCTCGTGCTCGAAGGCGCCCAGGCGGGACTGTCGTGGACGACGATCCTCAACAAGCGCGAGGGATACCGCACGGCGTTCGCCGGGTTCGATCCGGTCGTCGTCGCCACATTCGACGACGCCGATGTCGCCCGCTGCCTCGCCGATCCAGGCATCGTGCGCAACCGGGCGAAGATCACGGCAACCGTCGGCAACGCTCGGGCCTGGCTCCAACTCGACGATCCGGTGGCGCACCTGTGGAGCTTCGTCGACGGCCAGCCTGTGCAGAACCGCTTCACGGAGTCCAGCGAGATCCCCGCCTTCGACGATCGGGCGGCGGCGATGAGCAAGGACCTCAAGCGCCGTGGCTTCCGCTTCGTCGGGCCGACGATCTGCTACGCCCTGATGCAGGCGTGCGGGCTGGTCAACGACCACGTCGTCGACTGCTTCCGTCACGACGAGTGCGCCGCCCTCGCCTAGCCTGCACGCTGACACAGAGACTGGGGAGGTCGACGGTGAGCAGATTGCAACGGCGGATGATCGGGGCCACTGCGGTGGCGGCAGTGATGGCGGCGACGGTCGGCCCGGTCGCCCAGGCGACCACCACACCCGAGGACGGCGAGCCGCTGCTCGTCTACGGCGTGTTCGCCACGCCGCTGGAGGAGCCGTGGGACGGGGCGATCCACACGGCCATCGAGGCCGTCGCCGAGACCGGGGCGATCGAGTACAGGTGGGTCGACGGTCTCGCGACGTCGGACGAGATGGAGCGCGGCCTGCGCGACATCATCGAGACCGACGACCCCGACCTGATCATCGGCGACGCATTCGCCGCCGAGGAGGCCGTGCGCGCTGTCGCTACCGACTATCCCGACACGGCGTTCGCCTTCGGGTCGTGCTGCGAGGAGCAGGCGCCGAACTTCAGCGTGTTCGACAACTGGATGCAGGACCCCGGCTATCTGGCCGGCATGCTCGCCGGCGGGTTGACCGAGTCCGGCACGATCGGCGTCGTCGCGGCGATGCCGATCCCCGAGGTCAACCGCATCGTCAACGCCTTCGTCATGGGCGTCGGCGAGACCAACGCCGACGCCACCGTCAACGTCTCGTTCATCAACGATTTCTTCGACCCGGTCACCGCGGGCGACGCGGCCGAGGCGCAGATCGCCCAAGGCGCCGACGTCCTGTTCGCCGAGCGCGCCGGTGTCATCGAGATCGCCGACGAGAACGACCTGCCGGTGATCGGGATGATGGTCGACCAGCAGGAGCTGGCCCCCGACAACGTGGTCACGTCGCTCGTCTGGAACATGCAGCCGACCGTCGAGGCGCTCGTCGAGCAGGTCTCCGATGGGTCGTACGAAGCACAGAACCTGGCCCAGTACTCGTTCATGATCAACGGCGGCAGTTCGCTCGCCCCGATCAACACCGACGTCGTCGTCGAGGTGCCCGACGATCTTGTCGCCCTCGTCGAGGAGCGCCAGGCGGAGATTCTCAGCGGCGACTTCGAGACACCGATCGACGAGGAAGCCCCTGAGGGTTCGATCGACGTCACGCAGTAGGTGACCGTCGACAGCCGGATCCCCCTCATCGAGGCGGTCGGGATCACCAAGCGCTTCGGCGCGCTCGTCGCCAACGACGACATCAACCTGGCCGATCCGCGGCGGCGAGGTGCACGCCGTGCTCGGCGAGAACGGTGCCGGCAAGACGACGCTGACGCGCATCCTCTACGGGCTCAGCCAACCCGACAGTGGTGAGCTGCGCGTCGGTGGCGTTGCCCGCCGGATCACGTCGCCGAAGCGATGCGATGGCCGCGGGCATCGGCGTAGTCACCCAGGAGTTCTCCCTCGTCGGCCCGATGACGGTCACGGAGAACGTGATGCTCGCCGGCATCGGCCTTGGTGCCGTCGATCGCCGTGTGGCGCGGACCGCGGTCCAGGAGACGGCGACGCGGCTCGGCCTCCGCGTCGACCCCGACGCTCGCGTCGAGCAGTTGTCGGTCGGCGAGCGCCAACGCGTGGAGATCCTCAAGGCGCTCCATCACGACTGTCGCGTGCTGATCCTCGACGAGCCCACTGCCGTGCTCACCCCTGCTGGATGTCGACGCACTGTTCGGCACGATCCGCCGCCTGCGCGCCGAGGGCATCGGCGTCGTGTTCATCTCGCACAAGCTGCGCGAGGTCGTCTCGATCGCCGATCGCGTCACGGTGCTGCGTCGGGGACGGGTCGTGACGACGCAGCCGATCGGCACACTGGACACCGACCAGCTCGCCGAGCTGATGATCGGCCACGTCGACGCCCCCGATGCGGTGGTGGCGCCGGCGCTCGGCGCCGAGGTCATCGGTCCCGAATCACCGCCGCCGGACACTGCTGCCGGCCGACGCTGCGGCCGTGCTCGAGCTGCGTGAGCGTCACACTCGAACGCGACGGTGTGCGACGCCTCGACGACATCTCGATCAGCGTGGCGTCGGGCGAGATCGTCGGCGTCGCCGGCGTCAGCGGCAACGGCCAGACCGAGCTCGTCGACGTGCTCTGCGCGACCGCAACACCGACGTCGGGCAGCGTGCACGTCGACGGCGTGGACGTCACTGCCGTCGATCCCGTCGGACGCATCCGTGCCGGCCTCGGGCGGATCACCGAGGACCGCCGCGGCAGCGTCATCCCCGGACTGACCGTCGAGCAGAACCTCGTCCTCGAGGACCTCGACCGGTTCCGGCGCTACGGCTTCACGCAGCGCGGCCGTGTCCGCGAGCACGCTCGACGGTTGATCGCCGACTTCGACATCCGCGCCGAGCCGCACGACACCGTTGGCGGGCTGTCGGGGGGCAACCTGCAGAAGGTGCTCCTCGCCCGGGCGCTCTCCCGTGACCCCGAGGCGCTCGTCGCCGCCCAGCCGACCCGCGGCCTCGACGTCGGCGCCTACGCCTACGTCCACGACCAGCTGCGCCGAGTGCGCGACGCCGGCGGCGGAGTGCTGCTGATCTCCGAGGACCTCGACGAGTTGCTTGCCCTGGCCGACCGGATCGTCGTGCTGTTCGCCGGGCGGATCATCGGCGAACTGCCCCGCGCCGACGCCACGCCGCGAGCGCTCGGCCTGCTGATGACCGGTCACGAGGCTCCCGTCGTGAACCTGGTCCTTCGGGCCGGGTCGTCGCGGTGGCGGACGCCGATCGCCGTGGCCCTCGCCGTCGTCGCCACGTTCCTCATCACGGCGATCCCGATTCGCGCCGGCGGCGCCAACCCGGCCGCCGCCTACTGGCGCTACCTGGTCACCCCGCTGACGTCGTGGAACGGCGTCCAGGAAGTGCTGCTCGCCGCCTCGCCGCTGCTCCTCACCGGCCTCGCCGTCGCGATCGCCTTCCGCGCCGGCTACTACAACATCGGCGCCGAGGGTCAGTTCCTCGCCGGGGCGATCGGCGCCACCGTTCCCGGCCTGTACGCGCCCGACCTCGATGCCTGGCTGGCGCTTCCGCTGGCCCTCTCGGCCGGCGCCGCCGCCGGGTTGCTGTGGGCGCTGCTGCCGGCGTGGCTCAAACGCGTCGCCGGCATCGACGAGGTGGTGACGACGCTGCTCCTCAACCCCGTGGCGCTGCTGCTGCTGCAGGGACTGCTCAACGGTCCGTGGCGCCACCCGGAGAGTGGGTTCCCGGACTCCGAGACGTTCGGTCCCGGCTACGAGCTGCCGACGATCCTCGGCAGCGAACGCGTCCACGCCGGGCTGCTGATCGGGCTCGTGGCGATCGCCGCGACCGCCGTCGTGATGTCGCTGACACCACTCGGCCTACGGGTCAAGGCGGCCGGCCAGGCCCCGGCGGCGGCCCGCTTCAGCGGCATCCCGGTGACCCGCCTGCAGTGGTCGGCGGCGCTCGTGTCGGGCGCCATCGCCGGACTCGCCGGCGCCTGCCAGGTGCTCGGCGTGCAGCACCAGCTGACCGACTCGATCGCCGCCGGCTACGGCTACACCGGCATCGTCGTCGCCTCGCTCGGCGCCCTCACCGCCGGTGGGTGTCCTGCTCGTCGGGCTGCTCCTCGGCGACATCGCCGTCGGTGCCCAGAACGCCTCGCTCGTGCTGCAGATCCCCCAGCAGATGGGCGACATCGTCACCGCCGTGCTGTTGCTCACCGTGGTGTCCGCGCTCACATTGCGCAACTACAAGTTCGTCTGGCACCGGCGGTTGCGATGAACATCGCCTGGCTGGCCGTCATCACGGCGATGTTCACGATCGCCACGCCACTGGCGTTCGGTGCCCTCGGGGCGATCCTCGGCGAACGCACCGGCGTGCTCAACCTCGGCATCGAGGGGACGATGTACGCCGGGGCGTTCGGCGGCTTCCTCGCCGCCGAGAAGTCCGGGTCGCTGTGGCTGGGGATCGTCGCCGCCATCGTCGTCGGCGCTGCGGCCGGGGCGCTGATGGGTCTGCTCACCGTGACGATCGGCGTCAACCAGCACGTCGCCGGCATCGGCGTGACCCTCGGCCTCGTCGCCGCGTCCGACTACACCAACCGCCTGCTCTACAACACCGGCACGCAGAGCCGCTCGCCGAAGTTCACCCGCCTGTTCGAGAACGTCGACATCCTCGCCCAGTACCCGCCGACCTACGTCGTGTTCCTCGTCATCGCCCCGCTGATGTGGTGGGTTCTGCGCTCGACCGGGGCCGGGATGCGCATCCGGGCCGTCGGTGAGAACCCCGAGGCCGCCGACGTCGCCGGCATCTCCGTGGCGCTGACCCGCTACGTCGCCCTCGTGTGCGGCGGCGTGCTTGATGGCCCTCGGCGGCTCGTTCCTCACCCTCGCCACGCTCGGCAGCTTCACGATCGACATCGTCAGCGGGCGCGGCTGGGTGTGCATCGCCCTCGTCATCTTCGGCCGGTGGGGCGTGTGGCCGACGATCGCCGGAGCGCTGCTGTTCGGCGTCACCGACGCCCTGCAGCTGCAGCTGGCGATCACGCCGGAGTTCGGCGACGTGCCCAACGAGCTGATGATCGCCGTGCCGTACCTCGTCGTGATCGCTGCCCTGGTGATCTGGGGGCGGGGCATCCGCTACCCCGGCGCCTACCTCCGGCCCTACCGGCGCGTGTGACAATCACGGGGTGACTACCGACGCAGAGTTCCTCGAATTGGCGATCGCCGAGGCCCGCGACGGCCTCGCCGAAGGTGGCGTCCCGATCGGCGCCGCCCTCGTCGTCGACGGCGAGGTGCTCGCCGTCGGGCGCAACAAGCGGGTCCAGGAGGGGAGTGTGATCAAGCACGGCGAGACCGACTGCATCGAGAACGCCGGTCGTCTCCGCGCCAGCGTCTACGCCAGGGCGACGATGGTGACGACGCTCTCCCCGTGCGACATGTGCACTGGGGCGATCCTGATGTACGGGATCCCCCGTGTCGTCATCGGCGAGAACCGTACGTTCCGCGGAGGCGAGGACTACCTGCGGTCCCGCGGCGTCGAGGTCGTCGTCCTCGACAACGCCGAATGCTTCACGATGATGTCGGAGTTCATCGCCGCCAACCCCGAGCTCTGGTACGAGGACATCGGCGAGGACGTCTAGCCTGCGAGACGTGGCAGGCGTCATCGCCATCGTCGTCGTGTTGTTGCTGATCCCGGTGATCGTGCTGATCAGCTGCGGCGTGCTCTCGGCGGCGATCGGCTTCCTGCTCGGCCGCGACGCCGATGCGCGCTACGCGGGCAGCGAGTTGCTCGAGCTCGACGACTGATGATCCGCTAGTGGCGATGCACCGCCACGACGTCACCAGCGAGGTGCTCACCCAGGCGATCGTGCGCTATTCCGTCGACCGCGTGCGGATGAGGCCACCGCCACTCGACCATCCGCGCACGCCGGCCGAGCTGCGGGCGATGGTCGGGCGCACGGTCACAGCCGACGGGGGTGGGCGGGCTGGAGGCGCTGCGCATCTTCAGCGAGGTGCTCGCCCCGGCGTGCATCTCCACCGACCATCCGCGCCATCTCTCGTTCGTCCCGGCGGCGCCCACCGAGGCGTCGATCCTCTTCGACCTCGTCGTCGGGGCTTCGAGCATCTACGCCGGATCGTGGGTCGAAGGAGCCGGGGCGGTGTTCGCCGAGAACGAGGCCCTGCGCTGGATCGCCGACCTCGCCGGCCTACCCGCCGAGGCCGGAGGGGTGTTCGTCAGCGGCGGCACCGCCGGCAACTTGTCGGCGTTGCTGGCCGCCCGCTGGAAGTGGCGGCACGACGCCGGCGGCTCCTACGACCGCACGCGTGGCCTGATCATCGGCTGCGACGGTGCCCACTCGTCGGTCGCCCAGGCCGCCAGGGCGATGGACGCCGACATCGTCCTCGCCGCCGCCGATGAACGCGGCCGCCTCACGGCCGGTGCCCTCGACGCCGCCATCGAGGGCCTCACCGAGGAGGACCGCCGGCGGGTCTTCGCCGTCGTCGCCACATCGGGGACGACGAACGCCGGCGTCGTCGACGACCTCACTGCTGCCGCCGATGCGGCGCAGCGGCTCGGCACCTGGTTCCACGTCGACGGTGCCTACGGGGGCGCCGGGCTCGCCGCCCCGAGCGTGCGCGATCTGTTCGCCGGCATCGAGCGCGCCGACAGCTTCATCGTCGACCCGCACAAGTGGCTGTTCGCGCCGTTCGACTCGTGCGCCCTCGTGTACCGCGACCCGGAGATCGCCCGGCACGCCCACACCCAGCATGCCGAGTACCTCGACGTCCTTCACGACGATCGCGACCACGCCAGCGCCGCGGCCGGCTGGAACACCTCGGACTACGCCCACCACCTCACCCGACGGGCGCGCGGCCTGCCGTTCTGGTTCAGCCTGGCGACCTACGGCACCGATGCCTATGCCGCGGCGATCGAAACGACGCTGCGGACCACCCGCGACGGGTCCCTCCTCGTCGACGAGGCCGAGCATCTCGACCTGATCCTCGAGCCGGAGCTGTCGATCGTCCTGTTCCGCCGCCGCGGCTGGACGGCTGCCGACTACCAGTCGTGGAGTGACGAGCAGTTGCGCCGCGGTGAGGCCTTCGTGACGCCGACGACGTGGCAAGGCGAGACGGTGCTGCGCTGGTGCATCGTCAATCCCGAAACGACGCTCGATGACCTCGCCGCCATCGTCGACACGCTCGCCTGACGCCCTCGCCCGCCGCCCTCGCTTGACAAGGTCAGCGAGGGTGGCAACGATTGCAGGTATCGATTTCAGGCCGGGCCGCAAGACGATTGCCGACGTCGCCAAGCAGGCAGGCGTGTCGACGTCGAGCGTGTCGCGTCACCTCAAAGGCCAGCACGTCAACGGCGCCGAGGCGATCGACGCGGCAATGCGCGATCTCGACTACCGGCCATCGGCGCTGGCGAGATCTCTGAAGTCAGGGCGCACCGACACGATCGGGCTCGTCGTCCCCGACGTCACCAACCCGTTCTTCGCCGGGGTTGTCAAGGGTGCCGAGTCGGTGGCCCAGGGCACGAGTTATCAACTCGTCCTGTGCAACACGGACGAGAGCTCGGCCCGGGAGCACAGTGTGTTGTCGACGATCCGCGACCGTGTCGACGGCCTCTTGTTGGCACCAGCCCGTGACGACGCCGAGACGTCGGAGTCGCTCGCCGAGCTCGGCGTCCCGATCGTCCTCGTCGACCGCACGCTGCCGGATCCGGGCGATGCCGACGCCGTGCTGATCGACAACGCCGGCGGTGCGGCGGCCGCGGCCCGCGCCCTGATCAACGATGGGCATCGGCGGATCGCCCTCGTCAGCGGTCCGCTCGACACGACTCCAGGGGCCGAACGCCACGCCGGCTTCCTCGCCGAGTGTGAAACCGCCAATGTTGAAGTCCTCGTCGAGGTCGCCGACTTCAAGGAGCGCGGCGGATACCAGGCGGCGATGCGGCTGTTCGGCACCGCCAACCCGCCGAGCGCGGCGTTCGCCGCCAACAACCTGATGACGATCGGCCTCCTGCGGGCGCTGCGTGACCTCGGTCTGGCAGTGCCGCGGATCGTGTCGGTCGTCGGCTTCGACGATCATCTCCTCGCCGACCTCCTCGATCCACCGCTCTCCGTCGTCGACCGCGACATGGAGAACCAAGGTGCGGTCGCCATGCGCATGCTCCTCGCCCGCTTGTCGGGCGACGTCACCGGCCCCGGACGTACCGTGCGCCTCGACACGAGGCTGATCCGCCGGGCTTCCACCGCGCCTCGGGTGGCCCCGTGAGCACGATGACGGGCGTGCGCCTTCCCGACCCGGCTGACATCGCGCCGATCGTCGTGGTCGGGTCGATGATGATCGACCAGATCACCTACTGCCGGCGGGTGCCCGCGGAAGGTGAGACCTTGGTCGCCGATCGCTATGAGCAGGGGTTCGGCGGCAAGGGGGCGAACCAGGCGGTGATGGCGGCACGCCTTGGCGCGCCGGTGGCGCTCGTCGGATGCGTCGGCGACGACGACCTCGGCCGGGCGACCGTCGCCAACCTCGAACTGCACGGGATCGACACCACGCACGTGTCCGCGGTTGCCGATGGCGTAACCGGGGTGGCGCCGATCTGGGTCGACGGCCACGGGGCCAACCGCATCCTCGTCGCTCCCGGTGCCAACGAAGCTGTCGACAGCGGTGCGGTGTCCCAGGGGTTCGCTGATCGCGACGTGGTTGGTGTCGTGCTCGCCCAGTTGGAGACCCCGCAGTCGGCGAGCGCCGAGGCGTTCCGACTCGCACGTCAGCGGGGGGCCGTCACCATCCTCAACCCGGCACCGGCCGCCCCGCTCGACAGGTCCCTACTCGCCGTCACCGACTGGCTGATCCCCAACGAAAGCGAGTACGAGCTGTTGTTCGGTCGGCCGCCCGACTACGACGAGATCGCCGCAGAAGCAGCGGCACGGCACTACGGCCTCGTCGTGACTCTCGGTGCCGCCGGTGCGATCGCCAGCGATGGCTCGGCCACGTCGTTGGTCAGTGCCCGTGCGGCCCCGAATGTCGTCGACACAACCGGTGCCGGCGACGCCTTCGTCGGCGCCTTCGCGGTCGGGTTGGCCGCTGGCCTCGGTCCTGTCGACGCAGCTCGACTTGGTTGCGCCGCCGGCTCGCTCGCAGTGCGCGCCGCGGGGACCCAGCGTTCGTTTCCCTCACGTCGCGACGTGGCGGACGAGCTCAGCAGCAAGGAAAGGAAGGAACATGATTGAGAACACGACCATCGACCGGCGGCGGCTGTTGCGGATGTCGGCCCTCGGAGGCGCCGGCCTGATCGTCGGACCGACAATCGGTAGCGCGCTCGGCATAACACGGGTCGCTGCCGCCGGCACGACGGAACCTACAGCGGTGACCGACCTCAACGTCCAGCTCGGCTGGCTTGCCACCGTCGAGAACGCAGGTGAGTTCGTCGCCGCCAACAGGGGCTTCTACGCCGAGGAGGGCCTCAACCCGACGCTCACGCCGGGTGGGCCGGGGGCGATCCTCGAACCGACCGTCGTGTCCGGCGCGGCGCTGATCGGCCTCTCGTCGGCCGACACGATCGCCCTCGCCAACGCCGAGGGCGCCGGACTCAAGATCGTCGGCTCGACGTTGCAGCAGAACCCTTCTGCGGTGATGTCGTTGGCGTCCGACCCGGTACCGGATGCTAAGAGCCTGGAGGGCAAGCGGCTCGGGCTGCAGCAGACCGGTGATGCGATCTACCAGGCGTTCTTCGTCAAGGCGGGCGTCGATGCGTCGCAGGTGACGATCGTCCCCGTGCAGTTCGACCCCGCCCCGCTCGTCGCCGGAGAGGTCGACGCCTTCGCGTCGTTCCTGGTCAACCAGCCGATCGCTCTTGAAGCGGAGGGCATCGAGACGGTCACGTGGCTGCTCGCCGACTACGGCTACAACCTCTACGCCGACGCCTTCTTCGTCACCGAGGACACCCTCGCCGACGCCGAGGCGAGGGACACGGTGGTGCGCTTCCTGCGAGCAACCCGTCGCGGCTGGGAGGATGCCATCGCCGACCCCGCGGCGGCTGCCCAGATCGTCGTCGACGAGTACGGCGCCGACCTCGGCCTCGATGTCGAGAATCAAACAGCAACGCTGGAGGCGTTCGTCCCGCTGATCCAGACCGACGAGATCGCCGAGCAGGGGCTGTTCTGGATGACTGACGACGGCATCGCCGCCAACGTCGAGACGATGCAATCCGTCGACATCGAGGTCGACGAGTCGCTGTTCACCAACGAGCTGCTCGAAGAGTTGTAGGAGGCCTGGTGGCGGGACAACCGGACGACCCGTGGGCGTCGATCACGACGTCCACGGGCCTGCCCGCCGACGAGGTGATCTCGACGTTGCAGAAGTCGATCCGTCGCGGCGAGGTGCGCAATGCCGTGCTGTGCGCACTCGACCTGTCGGCGACGAGCCCCGAGCTCGACCGCTACCTGTGGGACCGCCTGCACGTCATTGCCGTCGAGGACGTCGGCTTCGGAAATCCGACTGCGATTGCGGTCGTCGTGGCGCTCGATACAGCTCGGCAGCGATACGACGCGGCGAGCAATGACCGAACGTTGTTCACGATCCACGCTGTGCGCCTGCTCGCCGAGTCGGCCAAGGACCGCTCCAACGACGAGCTCGCCAACCTCGTCCGGGCTGAGCTCGCCGACGGCGGTCATGCGGAGATCCCCGACCACGCCCTCGACATGCACACACGGCGGGGTCAGCAGCTCGGCCGCGGTATCGAGCACTTCCTCACCGAAGGTGCCCGCGTCGAGCCGGAACTTGAATCGCGGGAACGTCGATGGCGAGCTGAGCTTCTCGCCCAGCTCGGCCTGCCGCCGGATCCGTAGTCGTGGCCGACGGACTACGTATCACCGGGCTCCGCAAGGAGTTCGGCCTCCGTGGCCGCACCGTGGTGGCCGTCGACGAGTTCGAGTTGTCAACTGCCCAGGGCGAGTTCGTTGCCCTGCTGGGACCGTCTGGCTGCGGCAAGTCGACCGTGTTGCGCATCCTCGCCGACCTCGAGCGGCCGACGACCGGTCAGGTCGCCGTCCACGGGGCGGCGCCGTCGGTGCTACGCCGCGCCGGCCGGCTCGGCATCGCCTTCCAGGACGCCGCCCTGCTGCCCTGGAGGACCGTCGAGCGCAACGTGAGATTGCCGCTCGAGGTGGCTGGCGAGCGTGCTCGCAGCACCAACGTCGCCGCATTGATCGACCTCGTCGGCCTATCCGGCTTCGAGCGGGCGCGCCCTGCTCAACTCTCCGGAGGGATGCGCCAGCGGGTGGCGATCGCCCGTTCGCTGGTCACTGACCCTGAGGTGCTGTTGCTTGACGAGCCCTTCGGTGCCCTCGACGAGATGACCCGCCAACGCCTCAACGTCGAGCTGCAGCGGATCTGGTCGGAGCGGTCGATCACCACGTTGCTGGTCACCCACTCAATCGCTGAGGCCGTGTTCCTCGCCGACCGTGTGGCCGTCATGTCGCCAAGACCGGGGCGCGTGACGGCGATGGTCGACGTCGGCCTGGCACGGCCGCGGACGCCCGACGTGCTGCGCAGCCCGGAGTTCCATGCCACCTGCGACGAGCTGACGGCACTCCTGTTCGGTGGCGGAGTCGACCTTCCGGCACCACGATGACTTCCGCCCTCTCCGCCGCACGCCCACGCCTCGCCGGCGCGGCCGTTGCCGCCGGTTTGGTCGTGGGACTGTGGACGGCGTTGGCGACGTGGTGGGCACCCCGGGTGACGCCGACCGTGCCGACCGTGGTGCGCCAGGTGTGGAACGACCGCTCGTTCTACGTCCCGCACCTTCGCACGACGCTCGCCGAGGCTGCCTGGGGATACCTCATCGGCAACATCGCGGCGATCGTCATGGCGACCCTCATCGTGCTCATACGCCCATTGTCGACCGTTCTCGAACGGATCGGCGTCGCCGTCTACTGCCTCCCGCTGCTCGCTCTCGGACCGATCCTGCAGATCGTCGCGCCGGGGAACGCGGCCAAGATCGTGCTGGCCGCACTCGCTGTGTTCTACACGACCATGGTCTGCTGCGTCGTCGGCCTGCGCAGCGCCGACCCGGCGAGCATCGACGTCGTCCGGGCGGCGGGAGGCGGACGAAGGTGGTCGTTCATCGCGGTTCGCGTGCCCGGCGCCCTGCCCGCGCTCTTCGCCGGGCTGCGCATCGCCGCACCCGCTGCTCTGCTCGGTGCCATCGTCGGCGAGTACCTCGGCGGTCAACGCGGGCTCGGCGTGGCGATGATCCAATCGCAATCGAGCTTTGACGTGCCGCGCACCTGGGGGTTGGCCGTGGTGATGGGGCTCACCGTGGGAGTCGTCTACGCGGCGATGGGGATTCTCTCGCGTGTTCTGCTGCCGTGGGCCGCCGGCGAGCGACCGCTGTCGGTCCTCCAACTTGCCACTGGACGGTCAACGGTGAGGTCGTCGGCGTTGTCGATCGCCGTCTCGGCGGCCGTGCTGATTGCCGGGTGGTGGTTGCTGCTGCGGGTCTACGACCTCAATCCCTACTTCGCCAAGACGCCTGCCGATGTCTGGACGTTCCTGACGACGGCCAGCGACGATCGCAGCGACATGTGGTCGGCGTTCATCACGACCGTGGGCGACACCGCAGTCGGCTTCGCCATCGGGCTGGCCGCTGCCGTCATCGTGTCGGCGGCATCGGTGGCCTGGTCCGCCGTCAACTGGGTGGTCACTCCGAGCGCCGTGGCGTTGCGCTCGATTCCGATCATCGCCATGACGCCGCTGATCGCCCTGATCTTCGGCCGCGATTTGATGGCCGTCACCGTGATCGTCGGACTGGTCACGTTCTTCCCGACCTTCGTCGCCCTGACGACAGCGATGCGCGACGCCCCGGCGCAGGCCTGTGACCTGATCGCCGCCTACGGCGGCTCCGCCGTGCGTGAGCTCGTCGGGGTGCGGTTGCCGTTCGCCCTGCCGGCGCTGTTCGCCGCCTGCAAGATCGCTCTGCCGGCGGCGCTCAGCGGAGCGTTGCTGGCCGAATGGCTGGCCACCGGCCAGGGACTCGGGAGCCTGATGCTGCGGGCCACCGCTTCGTCGCGATTCGCTCTCGTGTGGTCCGGTTCGACAATCATCGTGGCCGCCTCGGTGTTCGCCTACGGCGTGGTCGCGATGGTTGAGTCGCTCGTCGGCCGGCGCCTGGGAGTCGTCGACACCGTCGCGTGATGATCACTCGTACACGTACAATTCACTGACGTCCTGAAGGGCTGCGATCTGTGGCTGATTGGTCGTGAGGATCGAGTACACGGGGTCTCTCAGCCGATGGCGAAACAGCGCATCGCCCGGGGCCGACTGACCCGTCGGGGCGTAGGTGTGGGCGGCCGACGCCTGCTGCCAGACGTCCCACTGCTTGTCGACGAGGCAGTGGTTGAGGAAGAAGATCGGATCGTTCGGCGACGAGCCCGGGGCCATGTCGCCGCCAACCCACACGTGGACCCGGTTGTGCATCGCCGGGCCGGCGGGAACCCACCCTTCGAGGCGGTTGCGGAACGAGCTCGCCGACGTGTCCCAGCCGGCGCGGTCGTACGTGTCGTCGTCGAGGGCGGCGTCGACGTCGGTCTGGCGTGGCAGGCGGGTAGCGGCGGCGCCGAAGTTGCGCCGCAGACCGCGATCGGTCGCCCGCAGCTGGCCGCCCGGACCTTGCTCGACGCGGACATCGAACTGGTCCGCGGTGAACGGGCCGTCGATGACCCGACGATCACCCGATCGTCCGTTGCCACCGACGACTGTCCACACGGCCGCCGCCGTGCGTTGCCGGGTCGGGGTGAGGTTGCTGCCGTCGGCGGCCCAGTCCCAGTAGGGCAGCCCGAAGTCATCGGGTCCGATGCCGAGTACTCGACGCATCTGTGCCTCGAGGACGAGGAGGTACCAGCGGTGCCAGGGGAGGAACACGGGTCCCATGTGGGCGGCGTTGCGGCGTCCATCGACGGAGATCTGCTGCATCGCCCAGATGTGCCACACGATGAAGAGGTCCCACGTTGACAGGTCACGATCGGCGGCCAGTGGCCCAGCCCCGATCCCTAGGTCGCTGGCGCGCAGCCCGCTCGCTTCGGCCTTGAGGGCGAGCGTGGCCTCGACGAAGCGGTCGGCGTCGACCTGGTTGGTGGTGATGTCGCGGCGCGTCGCAGCCATCACCGCTCCTCGGGGTCGTGGTTGTTCGCCGGCGGGTAGTCGTCGGGGAAGGCGTCGATGACCCGGCGCATGAGATCGATCGCCGACGCCTCGGAGTAGTTCGGCAGGCCGTGGTAGTGGACGTTGCCGTCGTTGCCGACACCGAGATGGGCCTCCATCGGTTCATCATCGATGCGCACGTCGTAGGTGGTGCGAATCTCGATCGTGTGCCCGTTGTGCTCGGCGGTTCTGACCGATGGGTGGTCGTGGGCGTGCTCAGCCGTTGCTGCCGTTTCCCGGTAGCTGGCGAGCACCGCCGCTTGGCGGACGTCGTCACCGAGCGATTCGGCGAGCAATTCGGCGGGATCGCCGATCTGCACCGCTCGGAGCGGCAACGTGTTCGAAGTGCCGTCGGTGATCGCCGTCCCGCCGCCGTGGTCGTGGCCACCACCCGTGTCGCCGTCTTCATACTCACTCGACGGGCGCCGGCGGCGGGGCTGATGGCGGTAGCGGCTCGTCACCGTGTAGGTCAGCTCGCCGGTACCGGCGTCCCAAACCTCGTCCGTCGTGTGACCGACGAGGACGAGTCCGCACGAGCACGGTGGCTCGCAATCGCAGTCGTCGCACGAGCAGTACGGGTTGACGCAGGCGTGCTCCATGGTCGTCCTCCAGAAGCCGAGGGTCCTTGGCGAGTTCGGGGAGCATCGCAGACCGTCGGCCTGGGATCTGCCGAATTGCGAGACTGGTTCGATGGATGACCTCGTGATCTCCGGCGCACGCCTCGTCGCCACGATGGATGACGACCGGCGTGAGCTCGAGGGTGGTTGGGTCGCCATCACCGCGGGGATGATCACCGGCGTCGGCAGCGGTCCGCCACCTGCCGCGGCGAACCTTCTCCACGCCACCGACTGCCTCGTCACGCCGGGGCTCGTCAACGCCCACCACCACCTCTTCCAGAACCTCACCCGCGCCTACCCACCGATGACCGACAAGCCGTTGTTCGGGTGGTTGCAGTCGCTCTACCCACTGTGGGCGGCGCTCGACACCGAAGGGGCATACCTGTCGGCCTGGGTCGGGCTTGCCGAGTTGGCCCTGTCCGGCTGTACGACCTCGACCGATCACCTCTACCTGCATCCCCAGCGAGCCGGCGATCTGCTCGCCGCCGAGATCGAGGCCGCCGCTGACCTGGGCATGCGGTTCCACCCGACGCGCGGGTCGATGTCGTTGTCCGAGAAGGACGGCGGCCTCCCGCCGGATGACGTCGTCGACGACGACGACTCGATCCTCGCCGCCTGCGAGGAGGCGGTGGTCCGCCACCACGACCGCGCTCCGGGGGCGATGGTGCGCGTCGCCTTGGCACCGTGCTCGCCGTTCACCGTCACCGAGCAGTTGATGGTTCGTTCGGCCGAGCTGGCCGAGCGTCTCGACGTCCGCCTGCACACGCACTTCGCCGAGAACGCCGAGGACGACGCCTACTCCCTGGAGCGTTTCGGCTGCCGGCCGACCGATTACCTCGAACGCACGGGGTGGCTGTCCGAGCGAGCGTGGTTGGCCCACTGCGTGATGCCCGACCCGGGCGAGGTCGCCCGTCTTGGCGCGGCGAGGGTCGGCGTGGCCCATTGCCCGTCGAGCAACCTCATCCTTTCGTCAGGCATCGCTCCCGTCGTCGACCTGCGCGCCGCCGGCGTCGACGTCGGGCTGGGTGTCGACGGCTCGTCGTCGGCGGACGCGGCAAACCTGTGGCTGGAAGCACGCCAGGCGATGCTCCTCGCCAAGCTGCGCAACGGCGCCGCCGCGGGCACGGCGCGAATGGCGCTGGAGCTGGCCACCCGCGGCGGCGCGGCCTGCCTCGGGCGGGGGGGCGAACTCGGCGTCCTGCGTCCCGGCGCCGTCGCCGATGTCGCCGTGTGGCCGCTCACCGGCCCTGCCTTCGCCGGCGCCATCGCCGACCCCGTCGAGGCCTGGTTGCGCTGCGGCCCGCTGAGCGCCCGGCATACCGTCGTCAACGGCAGCGTCGTGGTCGGCGACGGCCGGCTCGTCCATCCTGACGTCGACGAACGCCTCGCCGCCCACCGCCGCGTCGCCACGGCGATGCAGCGGCTGCGCTGATTCAGCGGCACGATCCCGGCAGACTTGGGAGTCATGCCTGCCCGCACCGCGACGACGAACGCTGCAGTGGGCGGTCCCGATTCTCCTTGTCCTCGCCGGCTGTGGTGGCGACGACGAAGACAACGCAACAGGCGGCACGCTGCCGTTGTTCGGAGGGACGGTGCCGCCCGGCGGGCCGGCGATCGACCTCACGCCGTCAGCGGGCCGTGGCGGCGGCCGCGAAGTCGTCGTCATCGGCGACTCGATCACGGCGGCCTCGGCTCCACGGATCCTCGAGGGGGCGAGCGAGATCGACGCCGACGTCACCGTGCTCGCCGAGATCAACAGGCGGATCACCGTTGGCAGCGATCCTGCCGCCGGCACCGACGTGATCGCCGAGGTCCTCTCCGAGGGCGACCCGGATGTCGTCGTGGTCGCCCTCGGCACCAACGACATCGGCAAGTTCGGGTCGATCGAGGAGTACGCCTCCGAGATCGACGAACTCGTCGACGAGCTCCCGGACGACCTGCCGTTGGTGTGGATCAACACCTATCTGTCGCGGACCCCCGACGACTCGGCGGCGTTCAACGCGGCTCTCATCGAGACGCTCAGCGAGCGGGGGAACGCAACGATCGGACGGTGGTCGTCGATCGCCCAACAGGGCGGCATGCTCCGTGACGGCGTTCATCCGAGTGAGGACGGCGAGCAACGCTTCGCCGACCTGGTTATCAGCCAGATCGAGAACTGGCTTGGTGCTTGAACTCTTTGGTCTCGTTGGCGACGTTGGTGGCGCCAACCATGCCAAAGACACCTCGCTGTGGTCGTCAGGGTGCTCGACCGACGCCGGCCCGATCGCGGCGAGGTCGCGGCGCCAGCGCCGCTTGCGGCTGCGGTGCTCGTCGTAGGCGCGGTTGGCAACGGCGCGGAACAAGTAAGCGCGGCGGTTCGTCACGTTGGGTGATGTGGCCGCCGCGGCGGCCCTGAGCATCACATCGGCGACGATGTCGTAGGCGTCGTGCGGACCGGCGAGGACGGTTGCGAAGCGCAGCAACTCGTCTGCATGGGCGCGCCACAGGTCGTCGATGGACAACTCCGGCACGAGGTCCATTGTCGCTCTCAGCCGTCCGGGCGCGAGGACACCAACCACATCTGTGCGACGTCGCCGCGCTGCCTCGGCGCGCGACCGCGCCGAGCACAACGACTCAGATGTAGTTGCGCCGCTCGATGAACCGGAGGCTGATCCAACCCGGCAGGATCGGCAGCCAGTAGGTCGCCAGGCGATAGGACAGGACTGTCGCGACGGCGATCGCCCCGTTCATCCCGATCGCAGTGAACCCGGCGACGAGGGCTGCTTCCATCGCTCCCAGGCCCCCTGGTGTGGGAGCTGCGGCGGCGAGGAGTGATGCCCCGAGGTAGACCGCTCCGACCTCGGCAAGACTGACGCCGGCATCGAACGCGTTGGCGGCGCACGTGAGAGCGAGGACATAGGCCAGGGTGACCCCCATCGATCCGCCGAGCAGGGCAAGCAGCCGACGCGGCGACCGGCTCAGCGAGACGATGCTGGTGAGCGACTGCTTGACTCCCGGCACGACGTGGGTGTGCAGCAATCGACGGCCTCGTCGCGTCGCCATGGCGACGCCGAGCACTGCAAGGACGACGGCAATGACGACGAGCAGGCGGCTGCTGCTCGGCATCGCGAAGGCGCTCCCACTCCGGCCGGCCCAGGCGAAGAAGACGAACAACAGCACGAGGTGGACGATTCCGCCGGCCAGGACGTTGAGCCCAATCCCGGTGACCGCTTGAGCCGAGGGCACCCCGGCCTTCTGCAGATAGCGGACGTTGAGCGCCATGCCGCCAACGTTGGCTGGCGTCACGCGGTTGACGAACGACGAAGCCAGCTGGGCGAGGATGGTCGGCACCAGCGGGATCTGTTGCGGGACGCCGCCGGTCAACCCGACGCCAGCCGCGACATACGTGACGCCCGATAGGAGCACGCAGCCGGCGAGCCAACCCCAGTTGGCCGAACGGATTGCGTCGATGCTGTCGTCGATGTTGGCGAGTTGGGGCAGCAGGAAGTAGAAGGCGCCGGTCAGGGTGGCGATCATCAGGAGCGTGCGTGGCCGCACCCTGACGAGTCGTTCCAGCGGTTCCGGCTCGAGGCCGGTCGAACGTCCGATGTGCTCGCGCACGTCCTTGAGCAGCGACTTCGAGGCCGTGCGGCGCGTCGCGGCGGTCAACGCCAGGGGTTGGACGAACGGGGTCGCCGCGGCGAGGTCCTCGGCTTGCAACGTGCGCGCCGCGGCTGCCGTCGCTACCTCGGGACTGGCGAGTGTGGCCAGCGACACGATGAGCTCGGCGCGGTCGAACGCCTGCAATCGCGGCTCCGCTGCCGCCACGGCACTGCCGAAGTCGACGATGACAGGACCGTCGTCATCGACGACGACGTTCGCCGCACGTAACGCTCGGTGAGCGATCCCAGCGGCGTGCAAAGCGCGGGTCTCCGTCCAAACGGCATCGAGCAACTCAGGGCTGCACTCGTCGGAGCTCAACGTGTCGAGCTGCCGTCCGCCGACGTCGTCCATCGCCAGGACCATCGATCCGTCTTCGACCGTGACGACGGCACGCAGGTCCGGGCACCGCACACCCGCTCGCCGAGCCAGCAGCAAGAGGAGGCCTTCGTGCTCCACCGACCGTTCAAGGGACACTCCGAACATGTCGTCACCGGGCTCGCGCAGGACGAGCAGGCGATAGCCGCGATAGAGCCGATCGGCGTCCCTGCTGTCGCGGGCGTAGACCTTGACGAAGGCGTTCGTGCCGTCGCCGAGCGTCGCTCGATAGAGCTGCGACCGCCCGCCGGTCGACCGTTGGAGGGTGAGCGCGGTCACCGGCAGACCGGACTGCTCGAGGGCCGTAGCGATGGCACGCGGCGTCGGTCGTCGATTGGGCGCGCCGAGAACGACGAGAACGGCCGCGCCGGCGAGCTTCCCGGCCGCCACGGCCAGGAGCACCTCGGCAAGGCCGGCGGTACCGGCGACGAGGATGGCGACGGCGACGACGACGAGCCACCGGTCGACACTGCGCCCCCACGGCTTCGACAGCCAGGGCTTGCCGACGGCGACCGCGGCAGCGGCACCGGCAAGAAGGAGGGGCGAGGGGAAGCGTGCCGGGATCAACCAGAAGTCATCCTCAAGTGCCTCGGCGACGCTCCCGGGGATCCCGAAGGCGCCATCGAGCATTGCGAAGGTGCCGACCCCGACGAAGGCTGCCAGTGTGAGATGGACGAGTCGGCGCCATCGCCTCCGCAGGACAATGACGACGACGACGATCGCTGTCGCAAGGATGGCGAGCAGCTGGGCGACGGTGACGGCGAGTTGACGTAGTGCGACAGGGATGAGGGCCACGACGTCGGCGAGGTCGTCGCGAAGGCCTGCGTTGGTCCCTTCGGCCAACTCGATGAACACCAACAACACGAACGTGACAAGCCCCCAGACGACGAGGTGGATCACGTCACCCGGATGGCGGAAGTAGCGCTCGCCGGGCGGACGGTCGTCGAAGGACGTTGCAGAGCGAGACGGCACGGTGGTCGCCGCCGCGGGCGCGCTCATGTGGTCCCGTCCCGAGCCACGGCAGCCACGACCCGCAACACGAGTACCGCTCCGATGAGCAGACCGCCGTAGCCGAACGCCTCGAACAGCCCTGTCTGCCCGGCGAGACGCGGGCCCTCGTCGGTTGCGGCCAACAGCCAGGCCGATGTGGCGAGGAACGAAGTTCCGGCGAGCACGAGCAGCAGACGGTTGGCGAGGGTGCGCACGATTCGCCCGCTGTCCTCGTCGAGGATGCCGCGTACTCGCAGCTCGCCTCGCCCCGTGAGCGTGAGGATGCGGTCGACTTGGTCGGGCAGGCGTCGCAGATGGGGGAGCATCGACAGCAGCTCCTCACCGAGCAACTCTCGGCGGTCGACGACGGGCCGGTCGTCGTCCTTGCGTTCGACAAGCTTCATGGCCGCGGCGACGAAGGCCAGGTCGGGAACCAGTACCCGCAATGTGCCGTCCACGGTGACGAGCGCCCTGGACAACAGCACGACATCGGTGGGCAGGCGCATCCCGAAGCGGGAGAGCGTCGCCACCAGCTCGTCGAAGACCGCCGGATCGACTGACGCGCCCGGCCGCACGTGGTCAGCCATCAGCCGGGCGAGGGCGCGCTCCAGCTCGTCGGGCGAGGTCTTGTCGGTGAACTCGGCGACCCGCTCGACACCGTCACGGAGCAGGCTGACATCGCGGCGGGCGAGGGCGACCATGATGTCGACGATCGCGGCCTGCTCGATCGGGTCGAGGCGGCCGACCGCCCCGAAGTCGATGAGTCCGAGTCCGCCCCCGGCGAGAACAAAAACGTTGCCCGGGTGCGGATCGGCGTGGAACACGCCGATCCGGATGATCTGGTCGAGGGTGGCGCGCAGCAGCTCGTCGGCGAGCCGGTGCCGATCCACGTCGGCCTCGTCCAAGCGTCCGATGTCGGAAACCGTGACGCCCTCGAAGCGCTCCTGAACGAGGACCCGCCTCGTCGACAGGTCCCGGTGCACCGCCGGGACCCGCACCGTAGAGCGATCGCCAAGCAGGGCGGCCATCTCACTCATCGCATCCGCTTCGTGACGGAAGTCGACCTCCTTGCGCAGGCCGGTGGCGAACTGGGCGAGCAGGTCTCCAGTGCGAACTCCTTGGCCGAACGGCGTGCGCCGTTGCGCCATGTTGGCGAGCAATGCGAGAGCGGCGAGATCGCGGTCCATCATCACCTCGATGTCGGGGCGCTGGACCTTGACCACAACCGACTCGCCTGAGTGCAGCCGCGCTCGATAGGTCTGGCCGATCGAGGCGGCGGCGAGTGGCTCCCAGTCGAACTCGGCGAACACCTCGTCGACGGCCGCGCCCAGTTCCACCTCGAGCACCGGGGCAATGCGTTCTCTTGGCTCGGCGGGCACGCGGTTCTGCAACTCGGCGAGCTCGTTGCAGACGTCCGGCGGCAGCAGGTCGACGCGGGTGGCGGCGATCTGCCCGAGCTTGACGTACACCCCGCCGGCCTGCTGAAGCACGCGCCTCAGGCGCACGCCGGGCGCGTCCACCGTGCGCTCGGCCCGCTCCGTGGCCGACAGGAACGGTCCGAACCCCTCCTGGCGGCAGAGGCGAACGAGCTCGCGGTAACGGCGCAGCACAGAGATCCGTCGACGGATCGCCCGGATCGGACGGGGAGTGACGATGAGACCGGCGCGCTCGCCGAAGGCGAGCGAACCTGGTCGGGCGAGCAGATCGAGGGTGACGGCCACCGCCATCGTCGCTGGAATGCCGATCGCGACGAGGTGGATGGCAAGTCCGTCGGCCCCCCATTCCCAGTCGTTGACTCTGAGGGACACGAAGAGAGCCGTGCCCCAGCCGATCGCCGCCGCCGTGAGGCCCTTGACCCAACCACGCCTTCCACCCAGCAGTCGCAGCGAAAGAATCGTGGTCGCCACGGCGAGCACGGCGAGCCCGAGGAACCGCAACACACCAACCATCAGGCCTCACCCACGCACGGTGGAGCCCCGAGTCCACAGAGACTGAGCCCGGTGCGACTCTCGACGAGGTCGACGAGCTCCTCGCGGGACTGGAACGAGATCGCGCTGTCGAGCTCGACGAGCAGGGACGCGCTGGCAGCGTCGTCGAGGTCGAAGTCGATGGTGACGCACGCCCCGTCGAACAGATACGTCCTCATCGTCCGAACGTCAGGCGGCAGCTGCGTCGGCGCCTCGTACCTCCTGGCCGCGAGTTCCTCGCTGGGAACCTCGCGGGCTGTTCCAATGCGGCACGCTTGCTCCGGCTCGAGACTGACCTCGACTCGGTGATCTGATGCCTGCAGGACGAAGTGGCTGTGCCCGCGCTTCACGACCACCCGGCCAAGCTCCCAGCCTGCTGGGAACGACGAGATGCACGGGATCGAGGGGGCGGTGGGAACCGACTGCGCCATCAACACCATCACGTCGTTGGTGCCGCACGTCGCCGCGGCCTGGTCCCGTCCAGGGCGCCCCGGGTCGTTGAGGGGCAGCTCGGCTGGCAGGAACATCCCGTACACATTGCGGACGAACAGCAACGAACCACCGAGCAACGCGACCACGATGGCGATGCGGCGCCATCCCCAACGTTGCAGCGAGATCGGCTCGCGTTGCGGGGCGAGCTGTCGGAACTGGGCGACGAGGTCGCGGCCGTCCCGCTTGAGCATCGTCCGCAGCTGGGTCGGGCTGGCGATGCCGCGGGCGGCGGCGAAAGCCTCGGCGATCTCGTCGGGGCTGAAGTAGGCGAGGGCGCGCTGGTAGACGCGTTCGGGGTCCGTGCGGATAGCAAGGACGAGCATCATGTTGGCGAGGTCGACGGCCTCTCGCCATGGTGAAGGGCGAACTTGGGCGAAAGCGACGTCGATGAGGTGCAGGTGTCCGTCCTTGACCATCAGATTGGCCGGCTTGATATCCCGGTGGGCGACACCGGAATTCCACAGCTGGCGGACGAGAGCAAGGCCCTCGTCGATGAGCTGGTCGTCGACCTCGGCGTCGCCGATTTCCTCGGCGCCATCGAAGAACTCCGTGATCAGCAGGTATTCCTGGTCGGGAGTCAGCTCGACGATCCCCACCGATCTCGCCGTCGGCAGTCCGGCGTCGCCGAGCACGCGCATCGCGTAGTCCTCATGCTGGATCAGCTGGCGCACCGACTTGAACGACCGCTCGTCCTCGAGATTGCCATAGAGAATCGTCCGCCCGAGCTTGTACCAGCGGTCGGCGCGGACATGGTTCATCGCGTAGAGCTTCCCGAACAGGTAGGTGTCAGGATCGCCGGCGATCTGCAGTCGCAGCGGTGTCGATCCGCCGGAACCGGCCAGCCCGACGGGCTTGGCGTCGACGACGGTGAGGCCGAGCTGGTCCCGAATGGCTTGGCGGATGGCTGCCCCGCGACGTCCGGTGATGTCGAGGTGGGCCGTCTTGCCCTGGCGATAGGCAACCGGGAAGAACTCGTTCGGCGTGAAGAACCGGAACGCCAGGAGCGGGATGGCGACGCCGATGGCCACCGCGGTGAGGATGTCGAAGGGATGGTCGATGCCGAGGTAGAGCCGAGCGAGTGAAACCAGGACGACGACCGCGCAGCCCACGATCTTGGCGATCGTCCGCGGCCGGCCGGGGACGACGACGGCGTAGATCACGCCGACGGCCGTGAAGCTCACGATGGCAACCGTCGCCGAGGGCAGCGAGTAGCCCTCCCAGCGCCCGATCTGGGTGACGTCGTAGGGTCTGGGCCTCGCGTACATACCGATCAGCAAGATTCCGATGGCCTGGAACACGAAGGCGCTCGCCAAGTACGTGAACAGATGGCGCCAACGGCGGAACGCGATCATCGAGGCGAGCAGGCAGATCGCCACGACCGACAACGTCCAACCCGTCGCCGCTCGATCGACGGTACGCAAGATCCCGGTCAGCCAGCCGGTACGGGCGCGGGCGAAGGCGCGCGAGATGACGGCGTCCACGCGATCGGTGACCCGCCGGGCCCACGCCGAGTGCACGGTCACGACCATCCACGCGATCAGGAGGGCCGAGCAGGCGAGCCACAGCTTGCCGGTCGTGCCGATCGTCCTCGGCAGCGGTGGCGGGGCACCGGTCGGTCGCCGCCGCCGACGTCCCCAGCGGGCGGACGGTGGTACGTAGCTGACTGCCCCATGTCCGTCGAGTGGTGCGCCGATCGTCGGCCGCTCGCTCGTGGTCATGTGAGCCCGCGGCTCTGCAGCCAGCCGGCGGCGATTGCCGCGACGTCGTCGGCGCCGGCGTTCGCCGCATCGGAGGCGTTGAGCTGGCGCAGCGCGTCGGTGTCGATTTCGTGCGAGACCGCGTTGATGACGGTGACGACTTCGCCCCCCCACCGTTCGACGATCTCCGTGCGGACCAGTGGCGTGACGTTCTCCGCGGGCTGGAGATGTCGGTCGTCGGTCAGCTCGACGTAGTCGACGAGCTCCGGATCGGTACTGAAGAGAAGGGCGACATCGACAAAGCCGTCGCTGAGGGCTTGGTGGGTGACGGGTCCGCCGGCCTCGAGAGCGACGAAGTCGGCGAACTCCAGGCCATAGACCTCGCGAAGGCCGACCTGACACAGCGGACGCGTGACGCACTCCGGCGGACCTCCGAGGACGAGCTCGGGCGCGACCCTCGAAAGATCACTGAGCGTGGTCAGCTGGTGCTCTCGAGCGGTTTGCTCGCTGACGACGAACGTGTTCGTGTTCTGCGCCGGCGCAGCGTCGAGGGCGGCGATACTGGTCCCGGCGACGACATCCTCGAGGGCGCGGTGGTTCGATGCCGGATCGGCGCTGGGTGCCACGTCACCGGCACTGAAGTACGCGACGGCGGTGCCGCCGTACTCCGGAACGAGCTCGATCAGCCCTGCATGCAGGGCCGGACCGACGAACTCTCTCGGCCCGAGCCCGACGGCCCGTTCGACGCGGAACCCACTCGCCTCGAGCGCCTGGCTGTAGAGCTCGGCGAGAAGAATACTCTCCGGGAATGCGAACGATCCGACGGTGATGGCGTCGTCATTCAGGGCGGCCGGCGCAGCGATGCGCTCGTCGTCGCCCGCGCACGCGGCCATGCTCAGCAGTGCCGCGCCGATGATGATCGCTACTCGGATCGTGGTCGTGTCGACCACCTCCCCGACGCGGGAGAATAACGTCGCCCCGTGACTCGCCGTGACGAATTGATCGCGTTCGCAGTCGGTCTGCTCGTGCTCGTTGTCGGCGCCATGATCGTCGGCGACGGATCGGTCCCCGCCTGGGAGGAGAGCGTGTTCCACGCCGTCAACGACTTGCCGGACTGGCTGTACCCGATCGTGTGGCCCGGGAATCTCCTCGGCGCACTCGTCATCGTGCCGATTGTCGCCGTGCTCGCGCTGAGCGTGCGCCAGTACTGGCTCGCCCTCGCGATCGTGATCGCCGGCGTCCTCAAGCTCGTCTCCGAGCGGATCGTCAAGAGGGTCGTCACGCGTGAGCGACCCGGTGCGTCGATCGGCTCGGACATCGAGACACGGGGCGACGTGAGCGTCAGCGGTGAGAGCTTCGTCTCCGGACACGCCATTCTCGCTGCCGCTGTGGCCATGGTCGTGGCGCCGTACGTCCCGCCGCGTGGCCGTATCGCTCTCGGGTTGGTCGTCGTGTTCGTGATGTTCGCGAGGGTGTATGTCGGCGCCCACAACCCGCTCGACGTGATCTGTGGGGCCGGGCTTGGCGTCGCCCTCGGCGCCGCGATCAACCTCGTGTTGGGAGCTCCGCGCCGGTCAGCTGTGGCGGAGTAGGAAGTCGACGATCCGCGGCCCGACGATCTCGGGATGCTCGGCGTGGACGGCGTGTCCGGAGTGGTTGACGATCAACCACTCGGCGCCGGGGATCTCACGCTTCATCGTGACCATCTGTTCCGTGTTGGCGAACGGGTCGTTCTCGCCGGCGATCAGCAGCGTCGGGCACGGCACGCGACGCAGGTCGTCCACCGTCCACGACGGGTTGACACGGTTGTTGTCGATGATCTGGCCGATCAGGTCCTTCCAGAACCCCGGCCTCTTACCAGCGTCGTGGCGTTCGGCGAACTGCTGGGCGACGTCCGGATGGTCGCGTTCGATGGTGTCGACAACGATCCCTTCGGCGGCGCCAAGGGTGCGCTCGTCGACGCAGTAGTTCGTACCGATCAGCACGATCGTGCGGACGGTGTCGGGCCGTCGGAGTGCCTGATCGAGCGCCATCACCCCGCCGTCGCTGATCCCGGCGATGTGAACGGGTCCGAATCGGAGATGCTCGATCAGTGCGTTGAGGTCGTCGCCGAGCTGCTCGAACGTCATCGATCCCGCAGGGTTGGTCGTGCGCCCGTGGCCGCGATGGTCGGGCAAGACGACGTGGAAGTGCTCGGCGAAGGAGGCGGCGAGGCCGGCCCATCCACCGACAGCGTCCGTGGCGGATCCACCACCTCCGTGCAGAGCGATCAACGCTGGCGCGTCGGGCGAGCCCAGCTCGTCGTAGAACATCCGCATCGAACCGACGTCGACGTATCCCATGGCGTCAGTCTGGTCGAGCGCCGCATTTGCAGCGCGCCCGGTCAGCCGGCCCAGCGGGTCTGGCCGAAGCGGTAGCCGACCGATCGCACCGTCTCGATCATGTAGGCGTGCTCCTCGCCGAGCTTGGCCCGCAGCCGGCGTACGTGGACGTCGACGGTGCGCGCCCCGCCGTAGTACTCGTAGCCCCACACACGGTTGAGGAGGACCTCGCGGGTGAACACCTTGCCGGGGTTCTGGGCGAGGAACTTGAGCAACTCGTACTCCATGTAGGTGAGATCGAGGTGGTGGCCGCCGATCGTCGCCTGATAGGTCGCCACGTTGAGCTGCAGCTCTCGGTACTCGACGACGTCGGGTGTCGGCGCCGCGCCGGTGCGGAACAAGAGGTGGCGGACCCGCGCCTCGAGCTCGGCGGGATGGAACGGGAGCAGGCAGAAGTCGTCGAACAGCTCGTCGCGGAGGTCGAGGTCGGAGATCTGGGCACCACCGATGAGGGTCAGCAGGCGCGATGCCGGACCGCCCGCGCCGTTCTTGCGCAACGCCCGGATGAAGGCCCACGCCGAGGCCGAGTCGGTGGAAGCGTCGACGATCACGCCGGCCCAGCCCACCGACGGCTCGTGCTCGGCCGCCTCGGCGGCGCTGGACACCCACTTCCAGCGGTACCCGCCGAGGTCGAGGGTGCGGGCGAGCTCGGGGGAGACGGTCGTCGCATAGACGGCGAGGAGGTCCGCCGGCACCGGGTCCCCGGTCAGACTCACTCGGTCGATGCTCCTCATGTCATCCGCCTACAACGCCGTCAAGTAGCGCTGGATCTCGAAGTCCGAGACGTGCGTCTTGTAGGCCTGCCACTCTCGCCATTTGTTGCGCAGGAACCACTCGAAGATGTGGTCGCCGAGCGCCTCGTGGACGAGCTCCGATGTCTCCATGGCGTGCAATGCCTCGGCGAGCGACTGCGGCAGACGGCCGATGTCGAGCTTGGCGAGTACGTCGTCACCGATCTCGAAGAGGTTGGCGTCGGCCTCGGCGGGCAATTCGTAGCCCTCGGCGACGCCGCGCATCCCCGCCGCGAGCATCAGGGCGAAAGCGAGGTAGGGGTTGCAGGCCGGATCGGGCGAGCGGTACTCGACCCGCGTCGCCGTCGGATTGCCACGCTTGGCGATCGGCACGCGGATCAACCCACTGCGGTTGTTGCGCGCCCATGACACGTGGATCGGCGCCTCGAAGCCGGGGACAAGTCGTTTGTAACTGTTGATCGTCTGGTTGGTGATCGCCGTGATCTCGGCGGCGTGGCGGAGCAGGCCGGCCATGAACGACTTGGCGGTGGCGGACAGGTTGTAGCCGTCCTCGTCGTCGTAGAACTCGTTGCGATCGCCACGGAACAGCGACATGTGCGTGTGCATGCCCGAGCCCTGCACACCCTGCAACGGCTTGGGCATGAACGTCGCGTGCACGCCCTGCGATGCGGCGACCTCACGAACCACGAAGCGGAACGTCATCACGCTGTCGGCCATCGTCAGGGCGTCGGTGTGGCGGAGGTCGATCTCCTGCTGGCTCGGGGCGTCCTCGTGGAAGCTGTACTCGACGGGGATTCCCATCGCCTCGAGCGTGCGGATCGTCTGTTTGCGCAGGGTGCCGGTGACGTCGTTGGTGGTGAGGTCGAAGAAGCTGGCGTTGTCGAGCGGCTGCGGCGGAGCGCCCTTCTCGGGAGCGGCGAGGTAGAAGAACTCGATGTCTGGTGCGACGTAGAAGATCAGTCCTTCGCGATGGGCGGCCTGGACGTGGCGCTTGAGCACGTGACGGCAGTCGCCGTCGAACGGCGCACCGTCGAGGTTGTGGATGTCGCAGAAGATCCGCGCCTCGGGCGTCTTCGTGTCGCCGAACGGCAGCAACTCGAACGTGTTCGGATCCGGCACGGCGAGGACGTCGGCCTCCTGGACCCGGGAGAAGCCCTCGATCGAGGAGCCGTCGAACGTCATCCCGTCGGCGAGGGCGTTCTCCAACTCGGCCGGGGAGATGGCGAAGCTCTTGAGGTTGCCGAGGATGTCGGTGAACCACAGCCGCACGAGTCGCACGCCGCGCTCCTCGACGCCGCGCATGATGTAGTCGCGCTGCTGGTCCTGGATCTCACTCACGGCGTAAGTCTCGCAGCCGGCGTCCCCTTATCCCTTTTCAATGGCGCTGCACACCGTCTCGGTGAGCAGGCGGGCGACGACGTAGGGGTCGGCGTTGGCGTTCGGGCGCCGGTCCTCGAGGTAGCCGCATCCATCACGGAACACCTGCAGCGGGATGCGCACAGACGCCCCGCGATCGGACACGCCGTAGGTGAACGTGTTCCATGGAGCGGTTTCGTGGTGACCGGTGAGGCGGTCCTCGATGCCGTGGCCGTAGTTCTTGATGTGTGGCTCCCAGTTCCTCTCGAGTGCCTTGCACGCCTTCTGGATGACGGAGTAGCCGCCCTCCTCGCGCATCTCCCTGGTCGAGAAGTTGGTGTGCGCCCCGGCGCCGTTCCAGTCGCCCTTCATCGGCTTGGGATCGAGCGTGGCGGACACATCGAAGTCCTCGGCGGTGCGGTACAGCAGCCAGCGAGCGATCCACAGCTGGTCGGCGACTTCCAGCGGACCCAGCGGTCCGATCTGGAACTCCCACTGACCGATCATCACTTCGGCGTTGAGGCCGCTGTAGGTCAAACCGGCCTCGATGCAGTTGTCGAGGTGCTCCTCGACGATCTCCCGGCCGAAGATCTCGTCCGAGCCGACGCCGCAGTAGTAGCCGCCCTGCGGTGCTGGGAAGCCACCGACCGGAAAGCCGTACGGGCGGCCGTCCTTCATGAACGTGTACTCCTGCTCGATGCCGAACCATGGCTCGTGCTTGGCGTACTTCTTCGCCGTCTTGACGAGTGCAGCGCGCGTGTTCGACGGGTGCGGCTTGTCCTCGGCGCCGTACACCTCACACATCACGAGGACGTTGTGGCCGCCGCGGATCGGGTCGGGACAGTGGAACACCGGCTTGAGCACGCAATCGCTCTTGTCGCCCGTGGCCTGGTTGGTGCTCGACCCGTCGAAGCCCCAGATCGGCAGTTCCGCCCCGTCGGGCACGATCTTCGTCTTCGAGCGCAACTTGGCGGTCGGCTCGGTTCCGTCGATCCAGATGTATTCAGCCTTGTAGACCACGTGTTCCTTCTCAGTGTTCAATGCCGCAGGGCATGCCGGTCAAGAGGTGTGTGCACCAGGCCTCATCCTGGGCGTGGAGCGTTGCGGATCCGTTGCTCCATTGTGAACGCTGTGTAAACGGGTGTCGAGTGGAGCACCCCTCCGTCGGAGTGTTTCGTGCATCGGAGTGTTTCGTGCTGGGAAACTCAACACGTAGCACTCCGATGAAAGGTTCGTCCGTGACATCTTCTGCCACTCCTCGCTATCTCGAACCCGACTGGTTCACCGCCAAGGTTTTCAACCCCACCGTCAAGCGGCTCACCAACTGGGGGATCAGCCTCAAGGGATCTCGCGTTCTCGAGGTTCCTGGTCGAACCTCCGGGGAGATTCGCGCGACCGTCGTCAACCTGCTCACCGTCGACGGCCAGCGCTACCTCGTGGCGCCGCGGGGCGAGACGCAATGGGTGCGCAACCTGCGCGCCGCCGACGGCGACGGGACGCTGCGCCTCGGCAAGCGCCGTGAGCCGTTCCACGCAATCGAGCTCGCCGACGAGGACAAGGCGCCGATCCTGCGGGCGTACCTGAAGGAGTGGGCGTGGGAGGTCGGCAGGTTCTTCGACGGGCTCACGAAGGACTCGTCCGACGCCGACATCGACGCCGCCGCGCCGGGATTCCCGGCATTCCGCATCAGCGGATGAGGCCGACGACGTTCGCGAGCAGCGACGATCCCGGCACCGGCCACTAGCGTGATCTCGATGACGGTGTTGCGCGTCGCCCTGGCGCAGCTCAACCCGACCGTCGGCGACCTCGACGGCAACGTCGCCAAGATCCTCCACGCCTATGACCTCGCCGAGGAGGCGGGCTGCGACATCGCCGCCTTCCCCGAGCTGTCCGTTACCGGCTATCCACCCGAGGACCTCGTCCTCAAACCTGGATTCGTCGCCGACAACGAGGCGGCGCTCGCCCGCCTCGCCGGCCACACCGGACGGTGCGTCGCCGTGCTCGGCTACGTCGACGAGGACTTCGATCTGTTCAACGCCGCCGCCGTGTGCGCCGACGGCAGGGTGCTCGGCACCTACCGGAAGCGTCTGTTGCCCAACTATGCGGTCTTCGACGAGGCCCGCTATTTCACGCCCGGCGCCGACACTGACCCGCTCGAGCTGTTCGTCATCGGTGGTGTCAACGTCGGTGTCAGCATCTGCGAGGACATCTGGAGCCCCGACGGGCCGCTCGCCATCCAGGCCGACGGTGGCGCCGAGCTCGCCGTCAACATCAACGCCTCGCCCTACCACCGCGGCAAGGCCGCCGATCGCGAGCGGATGCTCGCCACCCGTGCCGCCGACAGCCACTCTGCGCTCGTCTACGTCAACCAGGTCGGCGGCCAGGACGAGTTGGTGTTCGACGGCTGCTCGCTGGCGTTCGACGCCGAGGGCAACCTGCTCGACCGCGGCAAGCAATTCGTCGAGGACCTCGTGATCATCGACGTGCCGATCATCGCCACCTACCGTCAACGCCTGCTCGACCCGCGCGGCCGCACGGCCCAGCGGTCGCTGCCGACGGTGCTCGTCTCGACTCAACCGGTGGAGCAGGCCGAACGCCTCGACAACTCGATCGCCGAGTTGCTCGAGCCCGTCGACGAGCTGTACCACGCCCTCGTCCTCGGGACCCGCGACTACTGCGTCAAGAACGGGTTCACCGATGTGGTGATCGGGCTGTCCGGCGGCATCGACTCGACGCTTGTCGCCGTGGTCGCCGCCGACGCCCTCGGCGCCGACCACGTCCACGGCGTGTCGATGCCGTCGCGCTACTCGTCGGACCACTCCAAGTCCGACGCCGCCAAGCTCGCTGCCAACCTCGGCCTCGACTTCCGCACGATCTCGATCGAGCCGGCGTTCGCCGCGTACCTGAACATGCTCGACGAGAGTTTCGCCGGGCGCAAACCGGGGCTCACCTACGAGAACATCCAGAGTCGCTGCCGCGGCCAGCTGCTGATGGCGCTGTCCAACGAGTTCGGCTGGATGGTGTTGACGACCGGCAACAAGAGCGAGATGGCCGTCGGCTACTTCACGATCTACGGCGACTCCGCCGGCGGATTCGCCGTGATCAAAGATGTTCTCAAGACCCGTGTCTACGACCTGTGCCGCTACGTCAACGAGCGCGCCGGCAGGGAGGTCGTCCCCGAGAGCGTGATCACCAAGCCGCCGTCGGCCGAGCTACGCCCCGACCAGCGGGATGACCAGAGCCTGCCGCCGTACGAGGTCCTCGACCCGATCCTCGAGCTGTACGTCGAGAACGACCGCACCGCCGCCGAGATGATCGAAGCCGGCCACGACCCCGACATCATCCGTCGGGTGACCCGCCTCGTCGACCTCGCCGAGTACAAGCGCCGGCAGAGCCCTCCCGGCGTGCGGGTGACGACGAAGGCGTTCGGCCGCGATCGCCGCCTGCCGATCACCAACGGCTACCTCGGCTGACCCCGATGAGCTCGAAGATCGTCGAGCGGTTCTACCGGGCGTTCGCCGAGCGCGACGTCCACGGTCTGCTCGCCGCCCTCCATCCGGCTTGTGTCGGCCACGTCTCGGCCGGGATGCCGTTCGGCGTCGGCGGCCGCCACGAAGGTCCGGAGGCGATGATGCGGGTCTGGCTGCGCGTGTTCCAGTCCTACGACGTCACTCCGGTCCCCGACTCGGTGCTCGCCCAGCCAGTTGGCGACGGCGACGGCAGAGTCGTCGTGCACGGCTGGTACGAGGGTGTCGAGCGGGCATCCGGCGCTCCGGTGCATGCCGAGTTCGTCCACGTGCTCGAGCTCGAAGGCGAGCGCATCGTCGGGCTCCGCCAGGTCACTGATACGGCGAGCTGGCCATCGCCGGCCGCCTGAGCGACCGCACCCGCACGGTCATCACGACGGCTGCGATCGTCGCCCAGCCGGCGGCGAGGGTGGCGCTGGCGGCGATGCCGACGTGGTCGTAGAGCCACGTCGTCGGGATCGTCGTGATCGCCCGCCCCATCGTTGCCGCCCCCATCAGCAGGCCGAGGCCGCGGCCGGGGAGCCCGGGGACGAGCTCGGCGCCGATCGGGATGAGGCTGACGATCGAGAACTCGAAGGCGCCGATGAACACCACGACGAGCACCATCCCGGGCACCGCCCACTCGTCGACGGTGAGCAGTGTCAGGGCGGCGACGACCATCACGATGCTGCCGCCGATAACGCTGCGCTCCTTGCCCCACCGGTCCGTCCGCGCCATCGACAGTCCCGAGGCCGACAGCTCGACGGCGCCGAGGGCGAACGTCGTCCCGGCCAGCACGGCGTCGCCGACGCCGAACTCGTCCTGGAGCCACGGGCCGAACGTCACGAACAGCGACTCGCTCGCCGCCATCAGGCCGATGACCCCGGCGATCGCCAGCCACCCGGTCGCCGAGACGCGCCGCCACACTGACCCCTCCCGTCCGTCGAGTGGTGGCTCTGTAGTTGCCGAACGCTCAGCGGTGGGATCGTCATCCAGTCGGGTGAGGACGACGATGAGGACGACACCCGCCGCCATCGCCGCCGTGGCGTACGCCCACCGCCACGACGTCGCCGCCGTGACGAGGCCCATCGCGCTGACGCCGATCAGCAGGCCGAGTGCCCAGGACATCTCGTTGAGACCGACGACGCGGCTGCGCTGGGCGAACGGCACATGGTCGGCAATCCACGCCCCGGTGCCGACGACGAGGACGATGTTGAACGCACTGATCGTCAACAGCCCGACGGTGAACCAGACGATGCCGATGCATGTGGCGACGACGAGTCCACCGAGCGCGCAGCCGCCGAGACCGAGGGCGATCGAGCGGCGCCGCGGCAGGTGGTCGACGAGCCGGCCGATCGCCGGGGCGGCGAACCCGCAGACCTGGGCGACGGTGAGGGCGACGCCGAGCTCGGCGATGGAGACGTCGAGGCCGTCGGCGACGACGGCGAGGAACGGCCCGATGTAGCGGAACAGGGCGTTGACGCACAGCCGCGCCGTGGTGACGGTGGTGATGTCACGCCGGATCGCCTCGGCGAAGGAGTCGTCCAGCGTCCGTCTCAGCACCCGCGGCGACGGTACTCTCCGGCGATGGAAGTAAAGACGTTGCACCAGCGCACGGTGGAAAGCTGGCAGCGGTTCGTCGACGGCGTCGGGGACGATCAGTGGGACCTGCCCACGCCGTGCACCGAGTGGAACGTGCGGGCGCTCGTCAACCACGTCGTCGGCGAGGAGCGCTGGACCGGCCCACTGCTCGACGGCATGACGATCGCCGAGGTCGGCAATCGCTTCGACGGCGACCTGCTCGGCGACGACCCGCGTGGCACCGGGCGAGCCGCGTCGGCCGACGCTGTGGCGGCGGTCGACGGCAAGCTCACCGGCATCGAGGCGGTGCATCTCTCCTACGGCGACGAGGACCCAGCGGAGTACGTCCGCCAGCTCTGCGCCGACCACCTCATCCACGGCTGGGACCTCGCCGCGGCGACCGGGCAGGACCGCACCCTCGACGCCGAACTGGTCGCCGAGGTGGCGACGTGGTTCGCCGACCGCGAGGAGCTCTACCGCTCGGCCGGCATCGTCGGCCAGCGAGCCGATGCCGGTGGGGATCCGCAGGCCGACCTGCTCGCCGCCTCGGGCCGGTCGCCGGACTGGTCGGCCCGCTGAGCGCCGATGCTCGACGGGCTGCTCGAGCACCTCGAGGCGCATCTCGGCGAGATCGCCGGTAGCTGGGAGACCGACCCGGACGGCAACGACCTGCCGTTCCAGATCGTCCACTACGCCGGCAAGGCGCCGCCCGGCACGGAGATCTTCTCCACGCTCGGGCTCAGCGACTACGAGCTCGGTGAGCACGGCGACCGCATCGAGCTGCTGATGATCGCCCCGGAAGGACTGACGGCCGGTTCCGTCCCGCCGATCCTCGTCCATGCCGGGTCGCTGCCGATCGACGCCGACGAGGTCCCCGAGCTCGGCGACACATACAGCACCGTCGAGGAGCTCGCCGAGGTCTCCCCGATGGACGCCCTCTACGTCGGCCGCCCGCTCTACCAGCCCACCGGGTTCAACCCGTTCGAGGGCGACACCGGCAGGGTCGTGTTCTGGTGGCTGATCCCGATCTACGAAATCGAGGCCGAGTTCGTCGAAGAGGAAGGCTGGGAGGCGTTCGAGCAGCTGATGTGGGACCTCGACGTCGACCCCACCGACTTCACCCGCGACGCCTGGATCGATTGAGCGTCAGCGGCCGCTGTGGCCGAAGCCGCCGCCGCGGTCGAGACCCTCGAGCTCGTCGACCTCGACCCACTCGACCTCCTCGACGCGCTGGATGACCAGCTGGGCGATGCGGTCGCCGCGGCTGACCTCGTAGTCGGCAGTCGGGTCGGTGTTGAGCAGCACGCACTTGAGTTCGCCGCGATAGGCGGCATCGATGATCCCCGGTGTGTTGACGAGGGAGACGCCGTGGCGCAGGGCGAGCCCGCTGCGCGGAACGACGAATCCGGCAAAGCCCGGCGGGATGGCCAGGGCGATCCCGGTCGGCACGGTCGCCCGCCCACCTCCGGCCTTGACGACCGCCCCCTCCCTGGCGTGGAGGTCGAGCCCGGCGTCGCCGGGGTGGGCGTAGGAGGGCAGCGGAAGGTCGGGATCGAGGCGCAGGACTGACACCGGCAGCATCCGCGGGAGCCTAGGGGCGCCAGCCCGGCGGCGAACTCCGCAATCGAGGTTCCGTTTCACCCGCAACCGGACGCCCAGGAGAGATGTGAGAGAGCTATCCGAGAGTCGGACCGGTCACCGTGACCGACGTCACGGTTCGAGTTGCTACAGTCCTGCTCCGCCGCCGGGGGACGGCTGCTGCCAATCACCAACCAACTACGTGACAACTGCCAAACGAGACGTTGCGTCGACGACCGTGCACCTGACTCGCGGTGTCGGCGAGGTATCCATCGGCGCACTCGGCGTCGCCGTGGGTCTGATCGCCGCGGTCATCGGCTGGTGGGTGACCGGCGCAGCGGTCGCCATGCCCGTCGCGCTCGTCGGCGGCATCGCCGTCGCCGCCGCGATAGAGGACGTCCGCACGGGGAGGATCCCCAATGGTCTGGTCCTCACCGGCATCGTCGTGATCGCCTGCGCGTGGGGATTCGTGGCCACGCTCGACAACCGGCTGATGGGCCCACTGGCGATCGACTCGCTCGCCGGCTTCGTTCTCGGTGGTGCTCCGGTCGTGTTCCTGGTCTGGCTCGTCGCACCACGACTGATCGGCGGCGGTGACTGGAAGCTGCTCGTCGTGCTCGGAGCGATGATCGGGTTTGTCGCCCCGGCCTCGGCCAGCGTCATCCCGATGGTGGCGTTCGGGGCGGCGACGTTGGCGGCGGCCGCTCGCCGGCGCCGGCATGTCCGCCTCGGCCCATACCTCGCCGCCGGCTATCTCGTCGCCATCGCCGCGGCGATCGCCCTGCCCGACTTGTTCGGCAACTCGTACACCGGATTGATGGCTGGTTGATGAACACACTTCACGACGCGAAGGAAACGAGGTTGTCACCGGCTCCGGGATCGCCCGCCGCCGAACTGGCATCGAAGCCGGGGCTGCGGATGCGACCACACCGGCCGATGCGTGCCCTCGCCGGGGCCTTGGTCGTCGTCACCTCGGTCGTCGCCGCCTTGGCGATCTATGCCCGCATCGGCGACCGCGCCGAAGTCCTCGCCGTGTCTCGCGACGTGCTGGCGGGCGAACAGATCGTGGACGACGACCTCGAGGTCGTGTCGCTCTCCTCGGACGATCGCATTCCGACCGTGCCGGCGTCACAGCGCAGCGCGATTGTCGGTCAGTACGCCCGTGTTCGCCTCCTCGCGGGCTCGCTCCTCGCCGCCGACAGCGTGCAGTCGCGGCCGATCGTCGACCCGGATCGGGTGCTGATGTCTGTCGTCGTACCCGTCGGGCTCGTCCCCGTTGGTCTTCGTGAGCAGTCGCGTGTCGTTCTCGTCGTCACGCCGCCAACATCGGGAGGAGTCCGCCCGGCGCCGGTGCTCGTCGACGCGGTCGTCGCTGCTGTCCCGCGCAACCTCGGCGAGGTCGTCGGCTCTGCCGACGCCGGCCAGGGCATGATCGCCCTCGCCGTCGAAGTGCCACCCTCGTACGTCGGCGTGGTCGGCGAGGCCGATGCCGTGAGTGTCGGCGTCCTCGACGGATCGGCGGCGTTCCCGAGCGATCAGATCGAGCCGTCAACCGACGACGTCACACCAGTGGACGGCCGCGTCGCCGGCGCAGCCACGCCGGCCACCGCAACGACCGCCGTCGAGCAGCCGACCAACCTCGACGGCCCGACCACGATCCCCGCGCTGCCCCCGACGACCACGACGGGACCGCAAGGATGACGCTCGTCGCCGTGTGTGCGGCCGCAGGATCGGCGGCGTCGACCACGACGGCGGTGGTGCTCTCGTCGATGCTCCCGGCCGGTTACCCGACGCTCCTCGCCGAATGTGACCCATCGGGTGGTGACGTCGCCGCCTGGGCGCAGCTCTCAACGACGCCGGGTTGGTCGAGCGCGGTCTCGGGAGGTGACCGATCGTGGGAGGCGATCGGCGACCACGCCCAGCAACTTCCGTCCGGGCTCCGCGTGATGGCCGCGCCCGCCCGCGCCGCCCAGGCGCACACCGCAGTGGGCGAGGCAGCACGTGGGTTCGCCGGGTTGCTCGCGGCCGCGCCGGACGTCACAACCATCGCCGATTGCGGCCGCGTCGAGTTCGATGCGCCGATGTGGGCTGCGCCGGCGCAGCTCACCCTTCTCGTCGTCCGCCAATCGGTGGTGTCGGCGCCGGCCACGGTCCCGCGAGTCGACCGGGCGATCGAGGCGCTCGGGATCCTCCGCAGTTCCTGCAGGCAGGTCGGCGTCGTGCTGATCGGTGGCGCTCCGTACCGCTCCTCGGAGATCGCCTCCGCGCTCGGCACCGAGTTGTTCGGCGTGCTCCCCGAGGATGCGTCGGGCGCAGCCCTCGTCGCCGGCGGGTGGACCCTCGGTAGGCGCGCGTCACGCAGCCCACTGGCCAGGGCGGCCACCGAACTCGGTGGACGGGTGATCGAAGCAACCTACGGTCGCGGCCACCGGCCCGAGCAGTTGTGGATGGAGGCGGCGACTTGACGCTGGCCCCTCCCCGTCAACCGCTCGATCCGACATTCGGCGAGCTGCCCGTCGCCGAGCTGCGCCCGCTCGTGCGCGCCCTCGCCGACACCGTCGGCAAGCGCGTCTCGCGCAAGGTCCAGGAATCCCTGTCCGCCGGGGCGCGGATGTCCGCTGACGCCGAGAAGGTCGCCTCCGTCACCGAGATCCACCGCGAGCTCGCCCGGTACAACGAGTCTCGTGTCCGTGGCGGACTGGCGCCACTGTCGGACCACACCCACCAAGCCGTGCTCGACGCCGTGATGGCCCACGTCTACGGGCTCGGCGAGCTGGACGCCCTCTGGGGCAACACCGACGTCGAGAACATCGACGTCAACGGGCCGCACAAGGTTTTCGTAACCTTCGTCGGTGGGGAACGAGTGCGCTGGACACCCGTCGCTGCCGACCAGGACGAGCTGATCGACCTGATCCGCAGGGCCGCCCGCCAGCTCGGCGCCAACGAGGTCGAGTTCGACGCCCGCCACCCGCAGCTCGACCTCCAACTGCCCGATGGATCCCGTCTGTTCGCAGTGTTCGGCGGCGATGCCGGCAACGGCGTCGCCACAGAGCCGCTCCTCTCGATCCGCCGGCACCGCTACCTGGCCGTGTCGATGGACGAGCTCGTCAAACTCGGCGTGCTCCCGGCGGCGGCCGGCGAGTTCATCGTTGCTGCCTTCCGCGCCGGCGAGAACCTCATCGTCGCCGGCGACCACAACGCCGGCAAGACGACGTTCCTCCGCGCTGTCTGCTTCGACGCCATCGATCCGCACCAACGAGTCGTGACCGTGGAGGCCTACATCACCGAGCTCGGCCTCCATCAGGGCGACCGACTGCCCAACACGGTTGCCCTTTACTCCAGACCGCCGTCCGCGGAGGGCGAGGGCGAGCAGACCGTGAGCGATCTGATCCGCCGGGCGACGCGCCGGCTCAACCCGACGCGTGTCATCGTCGGCGAGATTCTCGGCGACGAGGTCGGGCCGGTGCTCGACGTGTTCTCCGGTTCGACCCGCGGCTCGGGGTGCACGATCCACGCCCGCTCGGCGCGTGGCGCCGTGCGTCGCTTCGAGCAGTACGGCCTCGCCGCCCATCCACCGGTTCCGGTCGAGGCGATCAACTACGGGCTTGCCGAGTCCGCCCCGATCATCGTCCACCTCGCCGGTGACGAGTCGCGGTCGGGCCGGCTGCGCCGGTACTGCACGTCGATCGTCGAGGTCGCCGGGCTCGACGACGGGCACGTCACCACGACCGAGCTGTGGGGCCTCGACGGAGCCAGCAACCTCGTCCCCCGCCATGCCCTGTCGTCAGTGCGTCGTGAGCGGCTTGCCCGGGCGGGCTGGGACTGGAGCCTTCGCGGCTGGGTGCCGGCGCCGAGCAGCAGTGGGGAGCTGCGCTGATGGCGATGCTTGTCGCCCTTCTCGGCGGGCTCGTCGGGTTCGGGATCTTGTTCCTGACCACGGCGTGGTCGCCGGCTCCGGCGGCTCGTGTCTCGTCACCGATGGACTGGGCCGGCCTCGCCCGACCCGCTGTCGCGGCGTTGCTCGGAGCGGTGCTCGCCCTCGTTGTCACTGGATGGGTCGTCGCGGCTATGGCCGGCGCCTACGGCGGATTCGTCGCGACCCGGGCGCTCGCCCGACGGCGGACGAGCGTGAAGGTGGAGCAGGAGCGGATCACCGCCTTGGCGTCGTGGTGCGAGCAGTTGCGCGATCTTCTCACCGCCGAGCACGGAATCGTCGGGACGATCGTCGCGACCGCGCGGACGTGCCCCGACCCGATCCGGCCGGAAGTCGAGCGTCTCGCCACGCGACTGTCTCGACAGAACCCGACTACCGCCATCCGGCAGTTCGCCGCCGAGCTGGACGACCCCGCCGGCGATCTCGTCGCTTCGGTGCTGTTGCTGGCCATGTCGCGTTCGTCGCGCACGAGCGAGCTGCTCTCCGAGCTCGCCGGCACGATCCGCGACCGGGCGGCGATGCGCCTTCGCGTGGAGGCCGATCGTGCCGGTCAGCGCAGTGAAGCGCGGTTCATCATCGGGTTCAGCGCCGTCGCCATCGCCGGAGTGCTGATCTTCGGTCGGGAGTCGGAATTCCTCGATGCCTACGACGACGCATCCGGCCAGCTCGTGTTCGGCTTCGTTGTCATGTGCTTTGCCGTCGGCGGATGGTGGATGTCGAAGCTGACGCGTTTCGAGCGGCCCGCCCGCTTCCTGTCTGCCAGCGAGGAACCCTGATGCTGCTGCTCGTTGCGGTCGCGTGCGTCTTTGCCGGTGGGCTGTGGATCGTCGTGTCGTCGGTGTGGCCAGCGCCACGGCGGCTGGCCGCAGCCCTCGACGAGCTCAACTCGACTCGCCGCAGTGGCCGGGCGTTCGTGTCCGCCGAAGGCTTGCAGCCGACGATCTCGCTGTCCATCGGCCGATGGTTGGTGAAGCGGGTGAAGGCGAGCGCCCTCGCCGACGAGCAGACGGCGTCGGATCTCGAGGTCGTCGGCCGGCCACTCGAGGTGTACGCCGGATCGGTCGCGTTGACGACGATCTTCGGTGCTCTGCTCGGTCCGATTCTGTGGGGCCTCGCCGCCATGGCCGGCACGCGCCTCCCAGTGGTGGTGCCCGTCTGGGGGTTGCTGTTCGGGGCGGGCGTCGGTTGGTTCCTGCCGCGGCTGCTGTTGCGTGCCGAGGCGGCCCAGGCGCGGACCGACTTCCGTCATGCCCTCGGTGCCTACCTCGACGTGCTGGTCCTGCTGCTCGCCGCCCAGGAAGGTCCCGAATCGGCGATGGACCTCGCTGCACAGGCGGGGCAGGGACCGGCGTTCGCCGAGCTGCGCCGCGCCGTGTGGCAGGCGCGACTCGCCGGCGAACCCGTGTGGGACACGCTCGACGACCTCGGCCGGCGTCTGCGGATCACGGAACTGCGTGAGGTCGCCGCCGCTGGTTCGCTCGCCGGCGAGTCCGGGGCGGCAGTGCGCCAGAGCCTCACGGCGAAGGCCCGATCGTTGCGCCACGCCGCCCTCGCCGAAGCCGAAACGGTGGCCCGCAAGAAGTCGCAGGCGCTGTTCGGACCGCTCGTCCTGATGGGCTTCGGGTTCGTCGTCTTCTTGATCTACCCGATGCTCACCAACCTCAGCTTCGGCGGGTGACCGCAACCGATCTACCACCAACCAACAGAACCCGGAAGGAAGGCACCGATGACCCACTACCAATTGACACAGGCCTACCTGCAAGCGCGGCTCGGCACCATGCTCGATCGAGTACGGGGCGACGACCGTGGCGCCGTGACCGCGGAACAGATCGTGTTGATCGGTGCGGCCGTCGTCGGTGCGGGGATCGTCGGCACGATCATCTGGCAGAAGATGCAAGCCGGTGCCAACAGCATCCCGACGCCGTGACGATGACCGCGGCATCGCCGCGGCGATCGTCCTGTTTCCGATCTTCGCTGCCGTGGTCTTCATGTTCGTCAACGGAGCGATGTGGCAACTCGACCGGCAGGTGGCGACGGCCGCTGCCGATCGAGCGTCGCAGGCGGTCGCGTTGCACGGATCCTCTGGCAGCGCGGCACGCAGCGTCGCAATCAAACAGATGGCGGCCGCCGGAATCGAGGACATCGCCGTCAACATCTCACGGGGAGCCGACTTCACGACGGTTTCGGTGTCGGGCAAGTCGCCTGGACTGCTCTCGGGGATGACGGTGACGGTGAGTGCGACGTCGGTGACCCCGAGCGAGGGGCTCGACTGACCATGACGGCGCGCCTTGTCCGGTTCGTGCGACGGCTCAGTGGCGATCGCCACGGAGCCGCGGACGTGGCCGCGCTGATCGTGATCGTCCCGCTCGCCTTCGGCGCGGTACTGCTGTTCATCTACGCCGGGCGCCAGGGGACGGCGCGCGAAGGAGTGACCCACGCCGCCGCCGTCGCAGCCCGCGCCGCGTCGATGGAGCGTGACGCCGGAGCGGCGCAGGCGGCAGCGTCCGCGGCGGCGAGTCGCACGCTCGCCGGTTCCGGCACGGCGTGTGCCGGCGGCCCGAGCGTTGCGGTGTCGGCGAGCGAGTGGGCGGCGGGTGGCGTAGTGACCGTGTCGGTGACGTGCCAGGCGGAGGGTGTGTCGGAGATCGGCGCCCCGGCGAGATCGCTGTCGGCCTCGGCGCGGGCGACGATCGACAACTTCGTGCTGTACGGGGGCTGATCGGATGGCGGTGGTGCATCGAGTCCGTGACGACGAACGGGGCGCCGGTTACCTCGCCGCGTTCATCGTGCTGTTCTCGGTGCTGCTGATCGCCGGGGTCGGCATCCTCGTCGACTCGGCGCGCATCCTCGCTGCCGACCGCGAGTGCTCGTCGATTGCGATGGAGGCGGCGCGGGCAGGGGCCAACGCCCTCGACGGCGACCTGCTCCGCGATGGCACGGTTTCGGCCAACCCGGCGCAGGCGCAGGCAACGGCGGCCGCCGCCGCCGGCGCGTTCGTGTCGCACGCCGGCGGTTCGTTGCAGTCGGTGTCGGTTTCGGGCAACCGGGTGACGGTCGTCGTGACCGCGTCGGTGAGTCCATGGTTCCCGCTGATGAGTGGGCGGACGGTCTCCAAGTCGGCGACCGCCAGCGCCCAACGCGACGGGACGTAAGGAAAGGAAGGATCATGGCAGCACATACGATCGTCGGTGCCGGCGTCGTCGTGGCGCTCTTCGTAGGTGGCTGCAACGGCGACGGCGAGGCCCCCGCCAGCCCGACGACCACCGCCGTGGCGCCAACCACGACGGTCGCCCCGACAACAACGCTCGACCCGCTAGCCGCCGAAGAGGCCGCCGTGAGCGAGGCCGCCGTGCAGGCGCGGCTAGCCAGGCTGAACGCACTGGTCAATCGAGACGACCCTGACGCCCTCGCCAACCTTGATCAGTTCTACGTCGCCGGACAGTCCAGCGCGGGCGGAGGTTGATGGTTCGCTCGTCGATCTCCGAGACCGAAGGATGGCGAAGTTCGACCGCACCCAACCGTGCCCGAAACGCTGACTGTCGAAGAGATCACCTTCAACGGCGTCGGCTCCGAGGCCGACGCTCGTCGTCTGCATTGTCGACTCTGGCAGTCGTCTATGAGCCGGGCGCCGCACCTGATGGTGGCGACGCCATCGTCAACGACGTCGTCTACGCCGTCCAGAAGCAATTACGAGATGGTCGAAGGTGGATGGCGTCCTGGAAGCTCGTCGACGTCAGCCTGGCATTGATGAGCTGGCAGGGAGTCGACAGAGTGTCCCGAACATGCCCTAGCGTCTTGCTGTTGGCCGCAGTCATCGGCGTCTAGTCCGGCTGGGGTCGGCGGCTGGTCACGGCGGCACCAGAACGATCGATCGGTGTCGGCTACGTGCGTCCGAGTCTCGGCTCCGCCAACAACGTCGACACAGACGCTCCGGCTCGGGGGCCGCGGTGTAGTTGGCGGCTGGCGACGTGGTTGACCCGGGACGTCGACGAGTGGAACCGCGAGTTCGGTCCGCGCTATCGCAATGCCGAGACCCGTGAGGAGGTCACGGCGCCGGGACCGGGGGTGACGGCGATGTACTTCGTGCAGTGCCCGTACGGCACCGGACCGGGGTCGTATCGGTGGGCGCCAGTGCCCGAGCACATCGATCGGCAAGCAGTCATCAACGCCGCCTACGACGAAGCGGTCGCTGCTGTGCCGGCGCCGTCGCTGAACATCAGCCCCAGCCCCGACGTCGGTGTGCCGGCGCAGTTGGGGATGTGGCTGGCGGTCGATGATCCCGGTCAGGTCAACGCCTTCGCCGAGGTCGGGCCGGTGTGGGCGAGCGTGACCGCCCGGTTCACCGGGATGACGTGGGATATGGGCAACGGCGACGTCGTCGAGTGTGACGGGTTGGGCACGCCGTACCCCGAGGGCAGCGGCACCTACGAGCCCGGTCCGTGCGGATACACCTACACCCGCGTCGGCGACGCCGGGGTGCACCTTGTGCGGGCTGTCGGGCACTGGCAGGTGCAGCTGATCACGTCGGACGGCGCAAATCAGGCGCTCGACCCGATCGACCGCGCTTTCGAGTTCGACTACGAGGTCTACGAGATCGTCACGGTGGTCGAGGGATGAGCAACGGAAAGGGTTCGGAGATGACTCGACGAGCGAAGCGATCGGCACCGTTGCCGGCGGGGGCGTGGCGCCGTTTCTTCGCGGCCTTGACCGCCCTTGTGGTGGTGCTGGTCGGAGTGCCAGCACTGCTCGTCGTCTGTTCACGCGCCGGCTTGGGTGCGTCGCACCCGTTCCCGGCGATCGGCTCGACCACCGAGATCAAGGCCTATTTCCAACGCGACCTGACACCAACGGAGGTTGCCCCAGTCGCCATGCGCGCCCTGCTAATGGTGGCGTGGGCGCTGTGGCTGGGGATGGTGCTGTCCGTGCTCGCCTCGATCTTCGAAGCGCGCGGAAGCGCGCTGCGCGCCTGGGTGCCGCAGTTCGCCATGTTCGCCGGGCTCGGCAGATGGATCGCCGCCGGCCTCACCGCTGTCTCAGCACTGGCGCCGAACTTCGTCTCGGCGGCAGCGCTGGCGTCGCCGCGCCCGTTCACGATCAGTTCGGTCACGCCCGATCGGCCGGTCACCGCCGAGTCGCCGGTGCAACCTGGCTTCGCTCGTGTGCAGCGTGGCGAGTCGATCGAAACGTTCGCCCAGCGCCTGCTCGGCGATGCCGCCCGATGGCCGGAGCTGTGGGAGCTGAACAAGGATCAGGAAGTCGGCATCGGTGGCGAGGTGTGGACAGCCCCATGGAAGCTCTCCGCCGGGTGGGACCTCCGCTTGCCACACGACGCGGCAAGGGTGACGGCAGCCGCAGCGGTCGGTCCGGCGACGGCACCCACCATTGTCGTCACCACCCCGGTCCCTTCGGCGTGGGCCGATCGCGGCCAGCTCACCGTCGTCGACGAGTACGAGATCGTCGGGGGCGACTCGTACTGGGGCATCGCCGAGCGCTTCCTTCCCGACGGCTCAGCGGACCGCGAGGTCTGGGAGTTCACGCAGGCGCTGATGGCCCACAACGCGCCGCGTCTCGGTTATGCCCACCCGGCGATGCTGCATCCCGGTGACGTCGTCGCCATCGTCGCCCCAACCACTGCGGGAGCATCGGACGAGGCGCCCACGCACACCGTCGTCGCCGGAGACTCGTACTGGGAGATCGCCGAACAGACCCTCGGCGGAGAAGCGACTGCGCAGGACGTGTTGGCGCTGACGGGCGAACTGATCGACCTCAACGGCCCGCGCTTGCGCTACGCCGACAGCCAGATGATCCATCCCGGTGACGTGGTGTACATCACCGACTCGGCGACCGTCGACGACGATCAGTCCGCCGGCCAGGTCGGGCCGACAGCGGAGGAGACCGGTGAGCGAGACGTCGGCGGAGCGCCGCCGGCGATCACCGCGCCAGCGACGACGCTGCCCCCGCCGACGACTACGACCTCGACCTCATCGACGCTGCCGCCGCCGCCGACGGCGCCAGATCCGCCCGCCGACGCCGATACCGGTCGGCCCCGTGGCTCGCCGTCGTCTCCGATCGGGCTCGGGCAGGCCGCCCTCATCGCCACCGGAATCGTCGCGTTGCTGGCGGCGCGCCGACGGGCCAAGTTGCGTGCTGCCGAGCCGCCGGCGCGTATCCCGCTCCCGAGTCCGGATGGTGCGGCGACCGAGCGGATGCTGCGCCGACTCGACGCGGGTGAGCGCCTACTACGTGTCGATATCGCCCTGCGCGCCGCCGCCGCCGAACTGGCTGACGGCGACCAACGAATCGTGGTCGTCCGCTGTGCACCGGACGGTGCGGTGGAGATCTACCTCAGCGCCCCGGCGTCGCTCGCCGCACCGTGGCGTGGTGCCGATCGTCAGTGGACGTTGGACGCCACCGTTTTGGTGGAGGATCTCGCCGCCAAGGCGCGTGCGGTTGGCGCTCCCTGCATCGCCCTCACCCAGATCGGCGTCGACGAGGAAAACGGAGACGTCCTCGTCGACGTCGAGGCGCTCGGCCTGCTCGCCGTCGATGCCGATCCCGAGCCGGCCGACGACATCGTTCGGGCCGTCGCCGTCGGACTGGCCAGCTCCGAGTTCGCCGAGGTAGCCCACCTCGTCGGCGTCGGGATCGACGAGGAGGCTTTCCTCGGTCATCGCCACGCCCAAGTCGTGCCCACGGTGGACGAGGCGATCGAACTCGCTGCGACGCTGATCGGCGGCACCGCGACAGCGACGACTCGATCGACGTTCTCGCTCCGTGCCCGCCGCACGGGCGGTGAGATGTGGGAACCGGCGGTGGTCGTCGTCGCCACCGCAGATGCCGGCGACGTCACCCCCGCCGTGATCGGCTCGATCTCGACGAGGGGAGGGCTGGCCATCGTCGTCGGTGCTCCGATCGCCGGGGCGGCCTGGACGCTGCGACCCGACGGAGCGATGTGGACGCTCGAACCGCTCGGCCTTCGGCTGCGGCCGATCGGCATCGACCGTGCCGTGCTCGACGATCTCGACGAGCTGGTCGAGGACATCGGCGGTCCGGACCTCGACGACGCGCTGGCGATGGCACCGGAGCGCAACGGTCACAACGGTCACGAGGTTCACGAGGTCGCCGGTCCGGCAGCCATGCTCTTTCCCGAGCGATCGCCGACGGCGCTGATCGACGACGTCGACCCACCGTGGTCGATGATGGTCCGCGTGCTCGGTGGCGTCGAGGTCATCGACCGGGAGCAACAGCCGGCCAAGTTCGAACGGTCGAAGACGCTCGAACTGGTCACGTGGCTGGTCACCCATCGATCGCGGGCGAGCCGCTCAGCGGCGCGTACTGCGTTGTGGGATCTCGATGTTCGTGACGCCACGTTTGCCAACGTCGTGTCCGAGGCCCGCCGGGCGATGGCCCGCCATGTCCCGCCGCCAAGTGGCGACGAATGGTTGCGCCGGACGATGACCGACGAGCTCTCCCTCCACGAGGAGGTCATCGCCGATGCAGACGTCGTGCGTCGTCGCTTCGAGCGAGCCCGCGCCGTCGGTGGGGCAGAGGCGATGGCGGTGCTGCGACCGGCCGTCGAGCTCGTCAACGAGTTGCCCTTCACCGGAACGAACTACCTCTGGCCCGATGCCGAAGGGATCACGTCCAATCTCGTGCTTCTGGCCACCAACGTCAGCGCCGAGTACGCCAAGCTGGCGCTGGCGGCGGGTGACGTCGATGGTGTGTTCTGGGCGACCGGCCGCGGCTTGCGGGTGCTCGCCGGCCAGGAGGCACTGATCGCCCTGCGCATGCGCGCCCACGCCGAAGCCGGCGATCTGTCCGGCGTGCGTTTGGAGTGGGAGGCCTACGAGCGGGTTGTCAACGCCGACCCGTGGAGCGACGGAGAACCGGCTCCCAAGTTGGTCGAACTGCGCAAACAGTTGCTCGCCCGCTAGGGCGTTACCGCGCCCAGTCGGGGCGGGTGCGGCGCAGCGGGCTGAAGAAGAGGGCGTCTTTCTGCATGCGGCCGCCGTCGGGGTGCCGGTAGGGGTGGCGTGGGCGGGGTGGTGGCCCGGTCGGTTTGGTGGGCCGGGTGGCGGGGTCGATGATGTTGCCGTTGCGGTCGGTGAAGGTGAGCCCGTCGGGGTGGTCGGCGTTGCCGGTGATGGCGAGTTCGCCGAGGTGGTGTTGGCGGTGGCAGGCGGGGCAGAGGGCGATGAGGTTCCAGGTTTCGGTTGGTCCGTCGCTGGTCCAGTGGATGATGTGGTGGATCTGTAGCCAGCGTTTGTGTGGGCACCACGGCACCCGGCATTTCGGTGTCGCGGTGTTCGACGATGCGGCGTGTGCGGTCGGGGACGATTCGTTGGGCGCGTCCGACGTTGACGGGGTGGCCGCCGATGCGGGTGATCGGGGTGATCGTGGCGTCGCAGCCGAGCAGGTCGCGGATGGTGTCGGGGACTTTGGCGCCGTCGCTCCACGTCGTCGTTGGTTGTCCGTCGGTGTCGAAGTCGATGAACAGGTTGATGCGGAACCGTTCACGGCGGGCCGGGGCGGTGCTGTCGAGGCCACGGTTGGCCAACTCGACGGCGGCGTCGGCCCAGGTGACGTCGCCGTTGCCGTCGCGGAACAGTTCGTCGCGCATCGCCGCCAACGCGGCTTCGAACACGGCGCCACGATCCAAGTCGAGACGCAGCTTGCACTCCCATTGCCGTGACGGTTCTGGGCCCATCGTCACCGACTCGTTGGCCTCGGCGGGTTTGGGTTGGGGCGGGTTGGCGGCACGCAAGGCGTTGCGTAGCTGGGGGAGTGTCAACACGGTGGCCAACTCGGCGAACTCGGCGTCGTCGCCGGGTTCGCACTCGACGGCGAGGGCGGCCTGGTCGAGCGACAAGCGCCCGTCGTCGAACCGTTCGGTGACCTTCGGGTGGGTGTCGCGGGCGGCGGCGAGGGCGATGAGTTCACGGACGTTGCCGCCGGCCAGTCCGGTTTGCCATTGCACCCACTGGCTCAGCGAGCGGATCCCCTGGCCGTGCCACGCCCCGGTCGCCTCGACCTCACCGACGAGGTGGACGAGTTCGGCGAACAACACGTTGAGCTGTCCGCACACCTCGGCGATGCGTGGTTCCAACCGCCGTGCCGCGGCGGCGGTGGCGGCGCTGGCACCGATCGGACGCGCTGGCGGAGACACTCAACCTCGGCCTCGTCCAACGTCGCTGCACTCATACCTAACATCGTACAGACGTTCGTCAGCAGATTGCAATACAAATGTTCGATTTCTTACAAGCTTACGGCTCAGCACCACGACAACTTGCCGCAGGATGGTCGAACGCGATGAGAAGATGGCTCGTGGTGGATCACGTTGAGTTCGACGGTGTCGCCGTCGATTACGAGGTGACCGGGAGCGGTGACCAGGTCGTCTTGCTGCATGCCCGGGCGTTCGTGGGGTGGTACGCCCCGCTGGTCGACGTCTTGTCCGAGTACTCCGTGCTGCGTTATCGCCGGACCGTCCCGCTCGATGGTCGCCCGTTCAGCATCGACGATGATGCCGCGGTGTGCGCCCGGCTGGTCGATCTTGTCGGCTTTGACCGTCCGCACCTAGTCGGCCATTCCTATGGTGGGCTGGTCGCTCTGGCTCTGGCTCGTAGCCGTGTCGTGCCGCTGCGCTCGATCGCTCTGCTCGAACCGGCGGGCAGCGGACTGCTCGATCCCGAACAGGCGACAGCGGGTCTGGCCCCGCTCTTCGAGCTGTACCAGACGCATGGGTCGGCGGTGGCAGCCGAGCAGTTTCTGGGCGTCGTGCTCGGCGAGGACGCCCGAAGTCTGCTCGATCGCTTCCTGCCCGGCGCCTTCGACGACGCCGTCGCCAACGCCGATCAGTTCTTCCGAGTCGAGCTCCCGGCGGCGGCGCAGTGGAGTTTCGGCGACGACGACGCCCGCCTCATCGATCAGCCGATCCTCAACGTCATCGGAGCCGAGACAGTGCCGCGGTTCGTCCAGAGCGCGGCGACCGTCCAGTCGTTGTTCCCCAACGCGGTTCGCGTCGAGCTTGCCGGAGCAGGCCACCTGCTGATGGCCCAGGAGCCCACGGCAATGGCCACCCGACTGGCGGAGTTCTGGAGCTGACCGCGGCAGGCCGTCATTTAGTCGGGTGATTCGGATTGCCCCGTCCGGGTCGAACCCGAGGGTGACTGGGTAGGCGACGTCGGTGAGCACTTCGTCGAGGCCGTCTGGCCCGTTCTGGCGCACGACCCGGCCGCTGCCTGGGCTCAGGAAGGGCTCGGTGTCCAGATTGCCCGTCGCCATCTCCGCCGCGTAGAGCGTGCCGTCCGGCCCCATCACGACGTCGGTGACCGCGTGCCGAACCGGAAGCGGTAGACGAAGCCTTAGGTGCTGGCGATGCGCCGGAGGTAGTCCGTTCGGTTGAGTGGATTTCGGTCCGTCCTCGGACGCGAAGGAGTCGGGCCTTCGACGGGGAGGTATCCGGCGAACGTGAAATCGAGGACTCCTTCGCCGCGCGTCATGTCGGGGAGCCTGCTTTGCAGGTCGTGCTGACGCGCAGCCCGGATGACGCCTTTGATCGTGCAGGTCGATCCGTGCACGGCGGGTGGGCCAGGGTGGGCGTGAAGCTCGCTCAGCACGGCCATCATCGGGCTGAGGACGTCGGCAGGAAACTCAAGCCGAAAGTCGAGGATGGGCTCGCACACGGTCGTTCCGGCTTGCTCGAGCGCGGCCATCAGCGACGAGCGGAGTGAGAGCGCGGTAGTCCGAGAGGGTGGTGCCGGGCCACTTGCGAGGGGGTGCCTGGTAGTCGCAGTCCGTCATCGTCACCTTGCAGTCGGCTGACCTGCCAGCCGTGAAGGCCCTGACGGAGCGTGTCGAGGACGCGTGTGCTGCATCGTCTGTCGGAACACCTCGACGCTGTCGAAGACGTGGATGGGGATCGACTTGACGTTCACGTCGAGTTCGAAGGTGATGCCTGAATCCGGTGGCAGGGGCGTGATGGTGAGGCCGATCGTGGCGAGGAACGGGCGCTGTGGGGACCGGGCCGGTGGGATCAGTTCGATTCCCGAACCGACCCCGTTGAGTCGCTCGATGCAGACCGGCGTCGTCGGGCGGAACGTCGATCTCGAGGCCGTAGTCGCCGGCCAGGGTCTGGGCGACGATCTCCTTCTGGACCTCGCCGTAGAGCGACAGGAACAGCTCTTGGCGGGCGTCGTCTTGACGAAGGTTGATGAGCGGGTCCTGTTCAGCGAGGTCGGTGAGCGCCTCGAACACGGCGTGCTTGTCCTCCCGGTTCCGTGCCACGACCGCCGTCTCGAGCGTCGGCGGCGCAAACACGTGGTGGTCGATGATCCGCTCGGCCCGGCCGAAGCTGGCGCCGATGCGTGCGCTGCTGAGTCCGTAGATCTTGGCGATGTCGCCAGCGCGAGCCCACGGGCGACGCCGTGTCGCGCCGTGTTCGAAGATCTCGATGGCCGTGACGGTGTCGGTCTCTGACACATCATCGCCGAGCCGGACCCGATCGCGAGTGCGGAGCGTTCCGGAGAACATGCGCACGAAGGCGATCTTCTCGCCGCTCGAGTCCGCGCTCGATCTTGAACACCGTGCCCGACGCATCACCGGTCGCGTGCTCTGGTCGCCGAAGGAAGGCAGAGCGTGGGGATCGCCGCGAGAAGATCGGTCGACCCCGACACCGGACAACGCCGCACCGAAGAACACGGGATGAACCGCCAGCATCGCCGTCTGTTCGGCGAGAGCCCGAACGAGGTCGCTCGCCGTGATCGGTGTCTCATCGAGGAAGCAGCGCAGGAGCTCGTCGTCGTGGACCGCAACTGCCTCGACGGCCGCTGCGGCAACGGCCGGATCATTCAAGTCACGCGGAGTCACGACGACGTCGCCTCGTACCGACGTTCTGCACTGTTCCCATCGGGACCGGCTCTGCGTCGAGGCGTTCCCTGATCGCTTCGAGCACGCGTCGGACGTCGGCGCCGACCCGGTCGATCTTGTTCACGAACATCACGGTCGGTACCCGGAGCCGTCGCAGTGCACGGAACAACAGCAAGGTCTGTGACTGCACGCCTTCGACCGCCGAAACCACCAGCACGGCGCCGTCGAGAACGCCGAGCACTCGCTCGACCTCGGCGATGAAGTCCGGGTGGCCGGGCGTGTCGAGCAGGTTGATCGTCACACCATCGACCACGAAGGACACGACCGCCGACTTGATCGTGATGCCCCGTTGTCGTTCGAGCGCCAACGAGTCGGTCTGCGTGGTGCCATCATCGACACGACCGACCTCGTCGATGACCCCAGCTGCGTGAAGCAGCCGTTCGGTCAGGGTTGTCTTACCGGCGTCTACATGCGCCAGGATCCCCAAGTTCAAACTCGCCACGTCGCCTCACGTCCTTCAGATCGACATCAACTCCCGGATCGATGAACTGTGACGCTTGGCGCATTGGAGCTCCCTTGGTGGGCTTACTGACGCGATCCCAGCACAAACGGACGTAGTCCGACGATTGCGTTTCGCCAGAGGAACTTCAGGGATTCTCCAAGCGGTTCGCCGGTGGGTCCGTCACGCTGGACCGATGACGACGATCGATGACACCGTGCGCCGTGCGGCGATTGAACGCCTGCTGCGGTTCGACACCGATGGCACCCACCACGACCTCTATCACGACGACGCAATCCTCGAGTTCCCACAATCGGGCGAACGCTTCGAGGGACTGGACAACTTCCGTGAATGGCGCGACCAGTACCCGGCGGACGTGACGGTGCGGGTCCGGCGGATCTCTGGCTCGGGAGATGTCTGGGTCGGCGAGCTGTCAGCGAGTTACGACGGTGGGCCGTGGATGCTCGGCATCAGCGTGCACGAGTTCCGCGGCGAACGCATCGCCCGAGAGAGGATCTACGTCACCGAGCCATGGACTGCCCCCGAGTGGCGAGCGCCATGGCGCGCCGCCACCATCGCCGAGTGAACGGCGCGTGCGCGGGTGACGACCTCGTTGAGTACTCGTGTCGCGGCGGCGACGTCGTCGACTGCGAGGTTGTCCCAGATCGGGGCGGTTTCGGTGGTGATGGTGGCCTGTACTGCCGCGGTCAGCTCGCGTCCGGCTGATGTGAGTCGCCCGTCGTCGTGGAGCAGACCGCGTTTGGTCAGGCCGGTGACGAGCGTGGCCGCATCGAGGAAGTGGGCACGGTCAATGACGGCGGCAGTCAAGCCATCGGTGCCAACGCTGCCGTCGAGCTGGTCGGCGAGTCGTAGCGTCACCCACTCTGGCTCGGTGAGACCTGTCCCAGCGAGGAACCGGCGAAGCAAAGCGTTGAGGGTCTTCTCGGTCTCGCCGATGAGCCGAGGGCCGAAAGGAGTGGGCATCGGTGCCTCCTCGTAGATCGTTGGTCACCCCAACGATACCGAGCGTTGGTCGCCCCAACAATCCCTAGACTTGGTTGTTGTGACGGCACTGAAACGAGTCGCCGGCAGGCCAACGTGGCTACTGGCTCGCGCCAATGCCCGGTCGCAAGGTCTACTGGCTGACGCGTTCGCCGCCGAGGGTGTCCGCGGCTACCACTTCCGCCTGCTGGCTGCCCTCGACCAGTACGGACCGGCCAGTCAGGCGGATCTCGGACGGCATACGGGGATCGACAGAAGTGACGTGGTCGCCACGCTCAACGATCTGGTCGCGACGGGACTCGTCCGGCGAGAACCCGATCCCGCGGACGGTCGTCGCAACATCGTCACGATGACGACACGCGGCGCCAGCGCGCTGGACCGACTGGACGCCGTGGTCGACGGGATCCAGACCACGGTGCTCGCACCACTCAACGCAAGTGAGCGGAAGACCTTCGTGCGTCTGCTCTCCAAGCTGACCGTTGTCACTTGGGGAAGTTCGCCGACAACGACAAGCAAAACGGGTGCCCAGCCGGATCGATGAGAACAAGATGACTCTCGGGATCTGGCTGCGATTGGGCGCGCACGGCGCCGAGTGAGATTGCACGACGCTCGGCGTCATCGAGGTCATCAACCGCGAGGTCGATGTGACCCTGCTTCGGAACCGACTCCGCCGGCCAGGTGGGCGCTGTGTAGTTCTCGACCCGCATCATGGTCAACAAGAGGTGTTCGAGCTTGACCACCGCGATGTCTTTCCTGGTGAAGGCGATCTCTCCACCGAGCAGTTCGGCCCAAAACGTGCTCAGCGGCCCAGGATCAGCACAATCCAGCGAGATGGCTCCGAGGCGTATCGTTGACACCGAACACGTTAGGTAACGGGCACCGGTTGCCGTCGACGCCGCGTGACCCTGACGAGGATGGTTCGGTGACGCAGTGTTCGATGGGCTCCCACCGACCGCGGCGTGGCGGCACGATGCTTCCCGGGAGGGGCACGAGATCGTGTTCTTCAGGACCTTGCCTGGCGGCCTACGGCTGGAGGGCTGCACGGCTGCGGTCGAAGGTGGCCAGGCGTGGCTTGTGGGATACGAGATCGAGGTCGACGAGAAGTGGCGAACCAGATCGGCGCGGGTGTGGGCGCGAACCCAATCAGGCGAGAACGAAGTGCATGTCCTGGCCGACGGATCGGGGCGATGGCTGATTGATGGTGCCGCCGCGGCACACCTCGATGGATGCATCGACCTCGATCTTGAATCGTCCGCGTGCACGAACACACTGCCGGTTCATCGACTCGCGCTGGGCATCGGCGAAGCAGGCGACTCGCCTGCCGCCTACCTGCGAGCACTTGACCTCGACATCGAGCGTCTGGAGCAGTTCTACTCCCGAGTCGCCGACGACGACACAACTCGACGACGGTTCCACTACTCGGCGCCGCGGTTCGACTACGACGACTACCTCGTGTTCGACTCCGATGGCTTGGTGCTGCACTATCCCGGCATCGCCACCCGCATCCTGTGACCGGTCGCGCGCGAAACGTCGATGGCCGCCTTGGGCCACGCAGAGTCCGAGCGAGCCACGTGGTGCGGAACTCCCATCGGTGCGGGATGGGATGGTGAATTCGGCCGATGCGGGCAGCGACCGGTTAGGTCATCGTCGCAGCCATGAAGACACTTGACCCCAACGACATCGTCGTGGTCGAGGTAGATGACTTCCTTGCGGCGGTCCTACCTCCGCTGCGAGCAGCCGAGACGGCGTTCCACAATGGCGACGCCGGTCCTCGCGCCGCGATGTGGTCGCATCAGGACCCGGTCACCCTGTTTGGAGCCCGTCTCGGGGGAACAGGCTGGGCGGAGGTCGGTGCAGACCTTCGAGTTCGTTGCGTCCCGGTTCACCAGCTGCGAGTCGTGTGAGTGGCAGGTGATCGCGGCGGGGGCGAGTGGCGATCTCGGCTACATCGTGGCCCACGAGCGGACGACCGCCTCGGTCGGCAGTGCACCGCCCGAGAGCTATCAGCTTCGCAGCACGACGATCTTCCGGCGTGAGGACGACGTGTGGAAGGCCGTGCATCGGCATGCTGATCCGATGCCCGACAACGAGTCCGCACCACCTCTGCTGGCCAGATTGGTGGAGTCCGACACCGGGACAGGCGTTTGACACACCATCGGACGTATCGGCACGGGTGATGCGGTCCTCGACGAACATCTCCATGGAATCGTCAGCTGGGCTCCATGCACCGGGTCCGGCGGTCCCCGAAGATGGGTGGCGTGTTCGAGCGCGTCGATTATCCGCATGAGTCTCCGGCGACGGAGGGGTTGGCGCGACTTGGCGGCGACGACTGGTCGGCGTTTGTCAAGGTTGTGCGGTCGTTCCGCCACTGGCCACGCTGGGCCAGGCTGCCCCAAGAGGCGCGCGACGTGCTCGGTGACGACACGGTGTGGCGCCATGAGGTCGACCTGTACCTGTCGGATCTCGGGGCCGTTCTGCCCACCGGGATGCGCCTACCCGGACTGTACGGGGTCGTCGACCTCGGCGACGACCGGATGATGCTCGTTCTCGAGGACGTCGACGTCGATCCGGCGCCATGGAACCGGGAACGCTACGCGCGTGCGGCGCGGCTGGTGGGCCAGCTGCACGTGCGGATGACCGCGGGCGAAGGTCTGCCTCGTCGGTCGACCGAGCGACCGGCGGAGCTGGTCAACCTCATGTACACGAGTCGGCTGGTGCCGGTCGCGCTTCCGGCGCTGAGCGCCGATGCGACATGGCGACACCCGCTGCTGGCCCGCGAAACGAAGCTTCGGACCGATCTCGGCGAGCTCGCCCGACGTCTGCCCGACCTCGTCGAAGTGGCTGCCCGCCTCCCCCAGTTGCACGGTCACGGTGACGCCAGCCCACACAATCTGCTCGTGCCCAGGCAGCAGCCCGAAATATTCGTCGTCATCGACTGGGCGATGGCCGGCCTGGCCGCCGCCGGTGACGATCTCGGCCAGTTGCTCATCGGCCACGCCCACGACGGCGTGCTTGCCGCCGCCGACCTTCCCGCCCTCCACGAGCTGCTCGTGCAGGCCTACCGAGAAGGGCTCGCCGACGAGGAACTCCGTGCTTGACGAGGACGTCGTACGGGCCGGCATGGACACCGGACTGTCCGTGCGCAGCGCGTTCACCGCCCTGCCCCTGGAACGCCTCGGCGAACCGATCACCGACGACCTTCGCACCGTGTTCGCCGGACGCATCGAGCTCACCCGCTACCTCGTCGATATTGGGCTGGAGGTCGATACCGGGCGCCTGCTCGACTGCTTGGCCGCCTGACGGGCACGAACCACGCCGCGACGCCGCGGCGCTAGCGATCAGTCGGTGGTGCCTCGCTCTCGGGGTCGTCGAGTCGCGCGCCCGCTTCCTCTAACTCCTGCACGTCGACGTCGCCGTCACCTTCCTCTACGCCGCTATAAGCCAGGCGCGTCTCGTCGAAGCGCGTCTCGTCCTCCTCGGCGGTGATGTCGCCCACCTCCGCCGCGTCGGCCAACACCAGCTCTTGCTCGAGCTCATCCTCGTGTGCCTCGGCCTGCTCGACGCCGTCCTCGTAGTCGTCTAGTTCGTCTGACACAAGGCACCACCTCCACTCGAACCTCGCGCAGACCACACTACGGACGCTCTCCGGATGGTGCAGCATCATCGAAGTGGCCGTCTGCATCTGTTCCGGCCAGAATCGCCGCCACGGCCGCATCGACCGATCAGCAGCGACCGCAGAAAGGAGCCACATGGAAACCTGGGACGCCATCCGATCTCGGCGCAACGTACGCCGCTACACCGAGGAAACCCTGCCGCCGGACCATCTTGACCAGATCCTCGAGGCCGGCCGCCGAGCTCCGTCGTCGCGCAACTGGCAGCCGTGGGACTTCGTCGTTGTCAGCGACCGCGACCAGCTCACGCGGCTGGCCAAGGTCTGGCAATACGCCGGCCACGTCGCCCAGTCGGCGGCCACGATCGCCCTAGTCGCGGCGGAACCCGCCGATCAGCTCCACCGCGACTGGCTCCAGTACGACCTCGGTCAGGCCACGATGGCCATGATGCTCGCGGCCACCGACCTTGGTATCGGTACCGGCCACGCCGCGGTCGGCGACCAAGACCTCGCCCGCAGAATCCTCGGTCACCCCTCGGATCGGTTCGTCGCCTACGTCATCGCTCTCGGCTACCCCGCCGACCAGCCCCTCGCCGTCATCCACCGCCCCGACCGGCGCCCCTTCGACGACGTCGTCCACCGGGACCACTGGTAACGCGTGGCCAGTCCACTGGGATCAGCCGGGGCGTGTCCGTCGGAGGCGGTCCACGACCGACCGGGCCTTTGCCCACAGGGTCGCCAGCACCTCGTGGCTCTCGTCTCGGCGAGGCGGTGATAGCGGGAGGAGGACGTCGGCGACCGCGTTGGCGATGTCGGTTCCGTAGTGCTCGCGCGGGCGTGGGCCTTGCTCGATCTGGATGCCGCCGCACGGGCTGAGCCGGTTGACGAGGTTGCTCGGGTCGTCGCCGCCGTAGCGCTCGTCGGGGCCCGCCACTCGAACGGCGAACTTCGCGGGGAGGACGCGATCGATGGCGTCCCTCAGCCGTTCTTTCAGCTCGCTCGGCGCTGTTCCACCGATGAGCACGCCTGGTTCGTCATTGAAGCCATGGAATGCAACGGCGTGGACGAAGCGCCGGGACATCACGGAGGCGAGGAGCGGGAAACCGTCAGCGTTGAGTTCGGTGGACGTGATGTGCCAGCGATCGAAGGCTCCGCCGTCGGGCCTCCAACCCTTCGCCCGCCAGGCGCTGGCCAGGTGCGGCCCGAGGCGCTCGACCACCCGCTCGGCTTGCTCGTCGGTGTGCTTCTCGATGTCGCCACCGTGAGGGGCAATGGCGATGAGGTGGGACTGGGAGCCATCGTCGTCAAGCCGCTCGACCAGTTCGCCGGCATCGCGGGCGTCCTCGTCGCACAGCTCCTGATCGACAACCTTGGTGTCGACGGCGCCCTCGAACTCCTCCACCTCGACCTCCTCCTCCTCCGACACGAGCCGTCGCCGACCACCGAGACCCATACGCACGACGGCGTCCGCAGTCTCGTGCAGCAGCTCGCTCACCGTGTACAGAGCGAACTCGTCGTTACGACGGATCCGAACCTGCTGACCCAGCTCGCCGCCGAGCGACACGAGCAACCGCGCCGCCGGCGCACAATGCTCCCGGCGGCCCTTGAGGTCCACCTGGGTGTCTAGCGCCTTCCTAACAAATGTCGTCGTTGTGGCCATGCGACCTTCCTCCGAGCCAACGCGTTCGTATTCCAGAGCTGGATGACCGCGTCGAAATACACCGATCAGGTGCCCGGCCGCTGCTTGATGCCCGCACCAAGGAGGCCGACGACCTCGGCGATGCGTGCTGCCCGCTCGTCGGGGCGCCGCTTGGTTGCATCGATGTAGCGCAGGTAGGCGCGCCGGTAGAACTGGGCGAGCGAGTCGAAGAACTCGCCCGCTTGTGGGTTGTCAGCCAACGCCGCGGCCACGTCGGCGGCGAGATCGTCACGCTGAGGCCCTCCGGCTCGAGCACTACTTCGACGGCGTCGCCGGCGCCGAGACCACAGTCCCGGCGCCACGCCGGGCCGACCCCACGGCTCGTCCGGATCGAACGGCACCGGCACGAACACCCGGTTGCGCGTGCCGCTGATCAGCTGTGTGGAGAACCGCTGCGGTGTGGGCACCGCTCGATCATCGCGTACGTCACGATCTGGGCCGTGTTGCTAGTCGCGCCTGAGGATCTTGCTGGCCTTGTGAGAAATGCGTTTGTAGTCCTTGGTCGACAGGTTGCCGTCCTTGTGGTTCTTCTTGGCGAGGCGTACCGCGCTGATGGCGTGGCCCTTGTCGGGCATGGGGTAGTTCCTCGGGTAGCGCTGAATTCGTCCGGGTCAATGTTCCACAGGCCCGTACGATCGCGGTGTTCCGAGGAGGTGCTGACGATGCGGGTCTGGATCGATCAGGACTGCTGCACGGGGGCCGGGCTGTGCGTCGACCACTGTCCCGAACTGTTCATCGTGCTCGATGACGGCATCGGCTACGTCCGCGACGGGATGACCGTGATCACTGACCCCGACGACCCTAGCGTCGCGGTGCCGCGCCGCTACGAACAAGCCGCCATCGATGCTGTCGAACGGTGCCCTGGCGAGTGCATCTTCCTCGAGCCCGATGGGCCACCCAACTCGGCGCCTCCCCAGGCAGACGAGACAGACATCGTCGACGCCGACATCGTCCGCCCCGGAGCGAATACGTTCCAGCAATCATGGCGAGATTCGTAACCATGTCTGGTCGCCCGCGAGATGAATTGAACAGTCCGGCTCACCTCCCGCGGTCTGGAGAGCCTTGGCGAACGTTGAGAGGCCTTCGTGGAGTTGAACGTCGTCGACGAGGACGTTCTCCCACCTTTGGATGTCCCCTGCGGTGCAGACCGCTCGTCCACCGCCGACGCTGGTGAAGGTGATCGTGTCGCCGTCGACTTCATAGCTCCCGGTGTCATCGGGGTCGATACCGAGCAGACCGCCGTCGTCGACGGCGTAGTCACCCAAGTCGCCGAGGTGGAGTAGCTGGCCGGAGCCCTGGCGCAACCAGATACCAGACATGCTGGTCTCTGACGGAGAGTGTGGGTTGTTGAAGGCTTCAACGGGAAGGCTGACGGCCTCTCCTGCGGGCGAGCTCGGCGAGACACGGATCCAGGACCACTGCGATCCGACGGGAATGTCGTTAGCGCAGCCTGCGATGCCTGGCTCAGTGAATGCCGTGTGCAAGTGTCCGACGTCGGGCATCGCGGCGCGGAGATCCTGACCGCAGCCGCCTAGGAACACGATGACGTCGCCATCGAGTTCGTAGCGCCCGAAGCTGTAGGGAGCGGTGACGAGTTGCCCGTAGCTGTCGAAGGCGATGGTGCCGTCCGCGCCAATCGCCATCAGGTGCCCTCGTTCCCGTTGCGCTTGACCGCCGGGGACTTGTGTTGACTCAAGGTGCCAGATCCCAGCCAGTGTCTCGACCGACAGCGGAACGCCGTCCGTCGACGCTGGGCCGCCGGTCGTCGGCGGATCCACCCCGGTGAGCGCGACAAGCGCTGCGGCGATGGACGGTAGTTGGTGAATTCGCATGCGTGTCTCGTTCCGCTCGACGGCCCGTCGGGATCTCAGTCGGCTCCGGAGTTGGTCTGTGATTCGACGAACTCGTCGGTGTATTGCTCCTGGAGGGCGAGGGCTTCGGGCGTTGAGAGGACTTCGGCGGCTCCGCCGTCGAAGTTGTACATCGCGTCGACGTCGTCGGGATGGGTGGCGGTCAGCCACGCCACCCAGACCTCGAAGACCTGCGGGGAGAACAGGTTGAAGTCGAAGTAGTGGGTGATCTCTCGCATCTGACCGTCGTCGACAAGGAATGTGAAGCTGCTCCCGGTGAACGGTCCCACACCGAGGGCTTGGGACCAGGCATTTTCCATCAGATAGGTACACCTCACCCTCGCCTGGGGGTCGACCTCGATTGCGGTGCATTCGGGTTGCAAGAAGCGCCATTCGGTGACCCGTTCGAACTCGGCGTTGACGAGATACTCGTCGGCGGCCGTCACCTGGTTCTCGCCGACGATCTCGGCGTCATCGGCGACCATCGCACGCACCACCTCACCATCCCAACGGTCCCGAGCCTCAATGAAGCTGATGGCGGCTCGCACCGCCGCGAACTCGTCGGTGTATTGCTCTTGCAGGGTGAGAGCTTCGGGTGTCGAGTGGACGATGGGAACCGTGCCGGTGAGGTCGTACATCGTGTCGAGGTCGTCGGGGTGGTTGGCGGTCAGCCATGCCACCCAGACCTCGAAGACCTGCGGGGAGAACAGATTGAAGTCGAAGTAGTGGGTGATCTGTTGGATCACACCTTCGTCGATCACGAACGTGAAGCTGCTCCCGGTGAACGGTCCCACACCGAGGGCTTGGGACCAGGCATTCTCCATCGCGTAGGTACACGTCACCTCGATCGGGGAGCCAACCTCGGTCGCGGTGCATTCGGGTTGTAGGAAGCGCCATTCGGTGACCCGTTCGAAGTCGGCGTTGACCGAGTACTCGTCGGCGGTCGTCACCTGGTTCTCGCCGACGATCTCGGCGTCATCGGCGACCATCGCACGCACCGCCTCGCCATCCCAACGGTCCCGAGCCTCAACGAATCGCTGCGCAAGGTCGATGGCCTGTTGTGCATCATCGGTCTCGACGACACGATCGGCGTCTTCGCCACCGCGAGTCAACGCGAGGACTCCAACTGTGATCAGGACCGCGGACGCAGCAGCGCCGACCCAAAGTGTGATCCTCCGACGCGAGCCTGTTTTCTGGTCGTCTGGGTCGCGCCACACGACCTCGACGCCCGCCTCGTCGGACTGTGTCTGGATCCGAGACAGAATCGAGTCCCACGCCGTTGGCGACGGAGTGACTCGATCGGCGATGACGTTCAAGTCACGCCTGACGCGTTCGGACAAGCGGTTCACGGTTCGAGTTCCCTTCTGAGTGTGGCGAGTCCACGACGGAGATGGGACCGAACCGTCGCCGCTGGCATCCCGACGATCGATGCGATCTCTGTCGACCGATAGCCCCCGTAGTACCGGAGCACCACTGCGATGCGTTGGTCCGCCGTCAACGTGGCGAGCACCTCCCACAGATCACCCGCCTCGCCAGTTAGGCCATTCGAAGGTTCAGGTGGTGGCAGCGCGATCGTTCTGCGACGGTGCAATGCTGACCGGCATCGACTGACCACCGCGCAACGCAAATAGGCGCCCGGCCGTCGAATCTCGTCCATTCTTCGAAAGACCTCGACCAAACTGTCCTGAACCAGCTCCTCGGCCTCGGCTGTGCTGCCAACCAGGGTGTAGGCGAGGCGAACCATCCCGGCGTACTCAGCCCGATACACGGCGTCGAGCCGCCCAACACGATCCAGTGGGACCGCCGCGGCGTCGCGCCCGGCTTTCACCTCCTCCATCATCACCCCTACGGCGACCGACGGACGAGAAACGTTGCACGGCCGCAAGGCTTCTTCAGCGGAACGCAACTCGATCGCAGATGCCTCAGGTCTCGTCGGGCGCGAGCCCGTCGCGATGATCGTCACGGTTCACACCACTCCCTCGCGGGTACCGGCTAACGGCACCGAACACGAGAGGATGCATGATGTCCGACCCCGATCCCCAACAGCCCGAGCCCCGGCAACCCGATCCGATGGCGCCCCGGCCGATCGATCCGACCGGTCCGGAGATCGTGCCACCGACGCCGATCTTCCCGGACCCGACCGCCCCCGACCCGGGCGAGCCGGAAGCCCCGGTCGAGGACGAGGGCTCCAAGGCGATCTGACCGGCTGACACGCACACCGTGACGAGTACCTACGCTTGACACCAACGACTCTGAGGAATGGAGGAACGATGACTGGTCGAATCGTGCACTTCGAGATCCCGTTCGACGACGGCAACCGAGCACGCTCGTTCTACAGCGAGGTGTTCGGCTGGCGAGCCGAGGAGATGGCGGACATGGCCTACACGATGGCGATGACAGGTCCGGTGGGCGACGACGGGATGCCGACCGAGCCCGGCTACATCAACGGCGGCATGTTCCAGCGCAACGAACAGCTCACGGGTCCGGTGCTGACGATCGCCGTCGACAGCATCGACGATGCGCTGAAGAAGGTCGAGGCGGGCGGCGGCACCACGATCGAGGGTCGCCAGGCGGTGGGCGACATGGGCTTCACGGCCTACATCAACGACACCGAAGGCAACGTGATCGGCCTCTGGGAGAACGCCAGCTGACGTCCCTCTGAGACTGACGTCAAGAGGCGTCGCCGTCGGCGACGTCGCGGCGGCCTTCGAGGGCGCGGCCGAGCGTGAGCTCGTCGGCGTACTCGAGGTCGCCGCCGACGGGCAGGCCGCTGGCCGGGCGAGTGACACGCAGGCCAAGCGGGCGCAGTTGGCGGGCGAGGTACATCGCCGTGACCTCACCCTCGGTGTTCGGGTTGGTGCAGAGGATGATCTCCTCGATCCCCTCGGGCTCGATGCGGGCGAGCAACTCGCGGACCTTCAACTGCTCCGGGCCGATGCCCTCGAGCGGGCTCATCGCCCCGAGCAGCACGTGGTAGCGGCCGTGGAACTCCCCGGTGCGCTCGACGGCCACGATGTCGCGGGACTCCTCGACGACGCACACGACGCGGCTGTCGCGCCGATCGTCGGTGCAGAACTGGCACAGCTCGGAGTCGGTGACGTTGAAACAACGCGAGCAGAAGCGCACTTTCTCTTTGGCATCGCGGATCGCCTCGGCGAGCCTGCCGACGTCGTCGGCGGGGATCTTCAACAAGTGGAACGCGATCCGCTGCGCCGACCTCGGGCCGATGCCGGGGAGCCGGCCGAGCTCGTCGATCAGCGTCTGCACGGGCGGGGAGAAGGCGTTGGCCATCGCTCAGTCGTCCTCGCCGACGAGGGTCGCGCCGGGGAACGCCTCGGAGAGTCGGTCGAGCACGGACGGCCCGCCGTTGAGCACCGGGCGTGACTCGTCGGGGACGTGATGGTCGTCGTCGACAACATCGCTCTGCGGAGGCGCTGGTGAAGCGGCCGGCGTGGGATCGGCCGCTGACCCACCCGACTCCCAGCGCACCGTGATCGTCCGCCCGGTGGCGTCGCGCAGCGCCCGCTCGACGTCGGCGACCTGTTGCTCGCACTTGGCCTGATGGGTCGGGTTCGGTGCGGACAATGTGACGACGTCGCCCGCTGCGGCGATGAGCTCGACGGGGGCGAACAAGGCGCGGGTGAGACCGCGCAGGTTGGGCCGAACGGTGTCGTGCCAGACGGCGCGCAGATCCTCGGGCGCCCCAGGCGCCGCTGCGGCGACGGGCGGCGGTGGGGTTGCCGGGGGCGATGAAGCGGCCGCCGTCGCCGGTTGAGCTTCCGCCTTGGCGCTCGCCGCTTGCTGGGCGTGGCCGCCGAGCTTGGCCCGGCCGGTCGCCGGGTCGACCGGCGCCGGAACCGGCGGCGGCGCAGCCGCAGCCGCGTGTTCGAGCTTGGCGATGCGGGCTTCCAGAGTTTCCAGCTCGTCGCTGCTGACGCGCTGGCGGCACAGCTGGACGAGGGCGACCTCGATGAGCACCCGCGGGTCGGGGGAGTGGCGCAGCTCGACGAGGATCTCGCCGAGGCGCTCGATCGCCCCGACGATGGCTGCCGGTCCGAGGCGCACGGCCTGGGCGGTGAGGGCGTCGGCGGCCTCGGCCGGGAGCTGCACGAGGTCCGGGGCCATCAGCCCGAGGAAGCCGTTGCGCAGGTGCTTGACGAGCCCTTCGGCGATCGTGCGCGGGTCGTGCCCGACGTTGACGAGGGCGGCCATCGCCGTCAACGCCCGGCCGGGATCGTGCTCGATGAGGGCCTCGACGAACTCGTCGTACGTCAGCTCCTCGCCGAGCGCCCCGCCGGCGCTGGCGATCAGCTCGAGCGCCGAAAGCGTGTCGCGCGCCGACCCGGCGCCCTGGGTGACGGCGGCGTCGAGGGCCTCGGCCGACACATCCAGCCCGGCATCCTCGGCGACCCAGCGAACGTGTTCGGCGAGCACGTCAGGTGGCAGCAGGTGGAATCGAAGGTGCTGCGTACGGCTGCGAATCGTGTCGGACACCTTCTGCGGGTCGGTGGTGGCGAGAACGAACACGACGTGGCTCGGCGGCTCCTCCAACGTCTTCAGCAGCGTCGCCTCGGCCGGCTTGGAGAGCATGTGCACCTCGTCGAGGATGTACACCTTGTGCCGGCCGGGGGTTCCCAGGTTTGCCTTCTCGATGAGATCGCGCATCGCCTCGACGCCGTTGTTGCTGGCGGCGTCGAGCTCGTGAACGTCGTAGCTCACGCCGCGCTCGACATCGAGGCACGACGCGCACTCGCAGCACGGCTCGCCGTCGACCGGCCGCTCGCAGTTGAGGACCTTGGCGAGGATGCGTGCCGACGTCGTCTTGCCTGTGCCGCGGGGCCCGGAGAACAGGTACGCCTGGCCCTCGCGGCCACCGGCGACGGCGTCACGCAGGGCGCGGACGACGTGGTCCTGCCCTTTCAGCTCGGCGAATCGCCGGGGGCGGTAGCGGCGGTAGAGCGACGGCGTGGCCACACGTCGAGCCTACGGGGTGCATGTCAGGGCCCGAGCCTGGCATCGGGCCAGCGTGGCATGCCCCGTCGCCACGCCGTCGCCTGACTACGTTGGTCGCCAGTGTCGTCGCTGATGCCGTGGGGAACCGCTGTTCGTCGCTTGCCGCGCCGCGCCCTGAGGGCGGTCGTCGCCGGGGCGATCGGCGGGCTGGCCCTGTTCGCCCTCGACGCGCCGGCGACGGCGCAGAACTCGATCGTCGAAACGAGCCCGGCCGACGGCTCCGAGGTGACGACGCAACCGGTGGCGATCGTGATGACGTTCGAGAACGAGGTCCCCGAACAGCGTGAAGTGCAGGTCGTCTGCGAGGGCAACCCGTTCAGCTCGATCGGCGCCGCCGAGCTGGGCGACGACGGTGTGACGCTCACCGTGGCGCTCCAGCAGGCGCTTCCGGCCGGCGACTGCACAGTGGCGTGGACGTTGTCGGCGGACGACGGCAGCGTCGAGCGCGGCGACTTCAGCTTCACGGTGAGCGAGGCCGCCGGCGCCGCCACCGGCGAGGCCACGGGAGCGACGACGACCGTTGCCGCGGCGACGTCGACGGCCGGCGACAGCGGCGACGACGACGACGACATTCAAGACGCCGGATCGGTGTCGAGCGCCCCGATCTGGCTCGGCCGGGTGCTGTCGATCATCGGCATCTCTGTCGTGTTCGGCTCGCTGGTGCTCATCGTTGCGGCGTGGCCGGAGGGTCCCGAGTACGTACTCGCCCTGCGTTTCCTGCGGTCGATGTGGATCGTCGGGCTCGTCGGCACGCTGATCTACGTCGCCGGCCTGTCGGCAGCGGTGAAGGGCGAGTCGTTCAGCAGCGGGCTCAACCCGGCGACCTGGTTCGACCTCTTCGACGCCGGCTGGCCGGGACGCTTTGCCGTGCTGCGCGTCGTTCTCGTCATCGCCATGGCGTGGGTGGTCATGAAGCCGGAGCGGGTGATCGACCCGACCACGAACATGCTCGCCCTCGGCATCCCTGCCCTCGCCGTCGTCACCCTCGGGCTGTCGCGCACCGGCGGCAACCTCGCGTTCCTCGGCATCGTCGCCTCGATCCTCCACGTGCTGGCGATGGCCGTGTGGTTCGGCGGTGCCGTACTCCTCGCCCGGGTGGTGCTCGCCGGGCCGGGTGACGAGGACCTGGTCCACGCCGTGAAGGGGTTCAACCGGATCTCCAACCCGGCGATCGTGATCACCCTGTTCAGCGGTCTGATCCAGCTCTACCGCCTCGACGGCGGCGAGCTGTTCAGCTCCGGGCACGGGCGGGTGGTGCTGCTCAAGACCGTCGCCGTGGCGGCGATGGTCTTCGTCGGCATGACGGCCCGCCAGATCGCCAACGCCAGGCTCAACCGGGCCAGCGAGCTGAACGTGCGAACCGCAGACCGGCTGCGCAGGGCGTTTGCGACCGAGGCGGGAATCGGCCTGATCGTCATCGCCCTGTCCGGCTGGCTGCTCGGCCTCACCCCTGGCAAGCTTCCCGACACCGGCGGCGACTTCGACATCGAAGAGCGGTTCCAGGACCAGGCCCTCGACTTCGACGCCGAGGTTCTGCTCAGTCCTGGTCGGGTCGGGCTCAATGAGCTCGAGGTCATCGTCCATGCCCCGGAGACCGGACTGACCGATCTTGTCGTGACGTTCTTCCCGCCGGCGGGCGCGTCCGGGACGCCGATCATCACCCAGGGCATCGGCTTGACCGGCGCCGGCGTCGCCCGCTCCGGCGACGGCGGTGGCATCCCCCTCGACGTCGCCGGGACGTGGCGCATCCAGGTGTCGGCGACAACCCCGCAGGGGACGGTCACGGGCATCAACGCCAACGTGGCGATCGCCGACGAGGACGGCAACGTGCCCGACCCGGCGTCGCCCGATGTCCCCGACCTCGCCCCGTCGACGTCGACGAGCACCACCGCCCCGCCGGTAGAGACCACCGAGGGCTAGCTCGAGGTCGCCATGAACTGCCGGAAGTCGACAGGGTCGGCGACGTCGAGCTGGTCGTAGCGGCAGCTCTCCGGGTCACGATCGGGGCGCCAGCGCACGAACGTGACGCCGTGGCGGAAGCGGCCGTTCTCCAACTGCCCGAACGTCACCTCGGCGACCCGCTCGACGCGTAACGGCACCCACGACAGATCCTTGCCGGCGTTCCACCTGCTTGTTGCCCCCGGCCGGCGTTGCGTTTCGGACTCGCCGGTCGGCTGGTTCATCGTGGCGAACTCGGCCCACTCTGCCCACGGATGCCCGTCGATGGCGTTCTCGGTGAGTGGAGCGAGTTCGGCGAGAAGCTCCCGGCGCTGGCTGACCGTGAACGCAGCGGCCACGCCGACGTGGTGCATCACACCGTCGTCGTCGAACAGGCCGAGCAGCATCGACCCGACACCCTGACCGTCCTTGTGGATGCGATAGCCGGCCAGCGCGCAGTCGGCGGTGCGCTGGTGCTTGACCTTGACGAGGGCCCGCTTGTCCGGCTGGTACGGCTCGTCGAGGCGTTTGGCGACGATGCCGTCGAGACCGGCGCCCTCGAAGGTCGTGAACCACTCGTTGGCGACGGCCGCCTCGTTGCTCGCCGGCGTGATGAACACGCTCGGCCCGGTCTGCACGACGTCGATCAACCCGGCCCGGCGCTCGGCCAGCGGCCGCTCCAGCCACGAGTCGTCGCCGAGGGCAAGGAGGTCGAAGGCGACGAACACGCTCGGCGTCTCCGCTGCCAGGCGGTTGACTCGTGAAACCGCCGGGTGGATTCGCTGCAACAGGGCGTCGAAGTCGAGGCCGTTGCCGTCCGCATCAGGGATCACGATCTCGCCGTCGATGACGGCACGCTCGGGGAGGGCGTCGGAGAGAACCGGCAACAGCTCGGGGAAATAGCGCGTGAACGGCCGTTCGCTGCGGCTCGTCAACTCGATGTCGTCGCCGTCGCGGGCGACAATGCAGCGGAACCCGTCCCACTTCGGCTCGTACAGCCAGCCGTCGCCGTCGGGGATCGTCCGCGACAGCTTGGCAAGCATCGGTTTGATCGGGAGCGCGATCGGAAATCCCACCGTGCCATTCTGTCCGGGAACCACGGGCATCGACGGAACGTCTACCTGTTGTCGATTTCCACAACCCTCGAGGAGTGAACATGGTGATTCGTCGGACGTTGATGATCGGAGCGGTGGTGGTCTCCCTCGCCGCTGTCGCGGGCGTTCCCCGCGTCGTGGCCGCAACGGCGCCGCCGACATCCGAACCGCCGTCGACCTCGGCGGGTGGCGACGGCACGATCACGGTTGGCGCCACCGGAACGGTCCGCGTCGACCCGGACACCGCCGTCGTCACTCTCGGCGTGCAAGCCAACGCCCCGACCGGTGCCGAGGCGATGGAGCAGGTCAACAGCTCGTCGGCGGCGTTGGCGGAGGCGCTGATCGACGCCGGTGTCGCTGAGGAGGACATCCAGACCTCGGGGCTCAACCTGTTCACCACCACTGACGACCGCGGCGAAGTCAACGGCTATCAGGCGTCACTCAGCGTCAGCGTCACGATTCGCGACATCACCGCCGTCGGCTCGACGATCGACACTGCCCAGGCCGCCGCCGGGCCTGGCTTCACGATCGGCGGCGTGTCGTTCTCGTTCGCCGATCCGGAGACGGTGCTCGAACAGGCGCGCATCGACGCCGTCGAGCAGGCCCGAACGAAAGCCGAGCAGTACGCCGCCGCAGCCGGCCTCACGCTCGGCGACGTCGTCGCCATCGTCGAGGCCGGGTCGTCACCGCCGATTCCCGTCGACGCTCGCTTCAACGTGGCCGTTGAGGACGCCGCGGCCGGGCCGTCGATCTCCCCCGGGCAGCTCGACCTCACCGTCGACGTCTCGGTCACCTTCTCGACGACCTCCTGATCGCCTGCCGAGCACGTCGCACTACAGTCGCTCCCTGTGGGTGGGGGTGCAGCGACGTCGCGCTCACGCACCGATGTCGAGGTGCGGGCGCTCTCCAATGACGACGTGGACGCCCTCACGGCGTTCTTCGCCTCGGTGCCCGAGGGCGACCGCACGTTCTTCAAGGAGGACGTGTCCGACCCGGCGGTGATTGCCGGCTGGGTCGCCGTCGCCGATCGCCATCGCCTGATCGCCCTCGTCGACGGCAACGTGGCCGGCTACGTCGCCGTGCTCAAGGGGATCGGTGGGAGCAGCCACGTCGGCGAGCTACGCCTCGTGATCGCTCCCGAGTACCGCCAGCGGGGGATCGGCCGGCTGCTCGCCCAGCGGGCCGTCGTCGAGGCCCTCGAGCTCGGCGTCGTCAAGCTCGTCGTCGATGTCGTCGCCGGCCAGGACCGGCTGCTCGACATGTTCACCAAGCTCGGCTTCGAGCAGGAGGGCCGGCTGCGCCGCCACGTGCGCACCGCCAGTGGCGAGACCCACGACCTCCTCGTCCTGTCGCACTTCGTCGACGAGCTCGCCGCCTCGTTAGCAGACTGAGGTTCACGTTCCGATCGGCATGTGACGTGACGCCCAGGTGAGGTGAACGACCATCCACCACGGGCTGAGGAGGAGCCGGTGACAGGAATGCTTGCCTACAACCGCGACCGCCTGGCCGCGCTCGTCGCCTTCACGCGGGCAGCCGCTGACGAGTTCTCATTGGTGGCCGAGGACGAGCCGTTCTGCAAACCCGCCTGCGAGCTTGCGGGGGACATCGCCGCCGGCCTCGACGAGCAGCTGCGGGACTCGCTCTCCGTCCTACTCATGGACACGGCGATGATCGACCCGATCACGGTCCGGTTGATGTCGATCGACGAGCTCACTGCCGCGCTGGTGCAAGCGGCCGCCGATCCCAATGCCCCGTTCGTTCTCGACGGCAGCCAGTTCTCGCTGGCGCAGGCGATCGAAACCGGTGGCAACTGGCGCGAGGATGTCTTCGGCGTGGCGTGTGTCGGCTTCAGCGGAGGGAACTACATCGGTGGCGGTTACGTCACCGATCATGAGGGCACTCGGTACCCGATCGTGGTGCCCCGCGTCGAGACGGACGAGGGCGACATCTACACCGCGGACGAATACACAGTCGCCGGAGAACCGACCGTCGCCACGCTCGGTGGGAGCGACTCCGGTTGGGAGCGTGTCGGCTGTGCGACCGGCGTCGCCCGCTTCCAGGAGGCGCCCTCGCTCGACGAGGGCCTGTGGGGGTTTCTCGCCGGCACGACTGGTCTCGTCCGTCCGCTGCCCCCGAACAGCGGACTCGCGCACATCGCCGTGTCCGTCATGGGTCCGCCGCACCTCGTCGACGACGTCGCCGTCCCTGAACCTGTCGTCGCCACGCAATCCGGGAGCGCCCCAAACCCGTTCGACACCCCATCCGGTCCCGTCCTTCAAGCGGGCGTTTCGCTGGGTGTCACCACCGCTCAGGGCGGCGTGATGGCGGCGGCGATGGACAACCAGACCCAGCGTGCCTACCAAGTGATCTTCGAGGAGAACGCTGACGGCCGCCGGCGGGCCCGCATCCAGACCTTCACGCTCGCCCACGATGGCGAGGGAGGGGTGGTCATCGTTCCCGAGCACGTCTTCGTCGACGCCGACGGCGAGCTGATCGCCGAGACGATCAGTTACGGCAGCCCGTACGACACAGATGGCCTGCCCGTGGTGTCGTCCAGGGACGATGTCGCCGACTTCGCGTTCTCCGGCGATGAGCCGTTCAGCGCGCCCGTCTGGCGCGCCGTTTTCCCGTGAGAAGGCCCGTCACGCGGCAGCGGGGAGTGGCTGCCGCGTGACGGAGTGGCAGGCGTCGAGCAGCGCCGGGACAAAGCGCTCCGGCTCGAGCGTGCACACTGAATGGCCGCCTGCGACGCGGTGCAGGGTGGCGTCGGCTAGGCGACTGGAGAGGTCGATCTGACGGTGGACGGGGACGACGTCGTCGTGGTCGGTGACGATCACCGCGGTCGGGACGTCGACCTCGTCGATCCAGGGGCGAGAGTCGAAGCGGCCGAGTTCCCGCCCGGCCTCGACGATCTGTGACCAGTCGTGGTTGGCGACCTCGGCGAATCCCCACCACGGCTTGCCGCGCAGCGTCCGCCACCGGCCGACGGCGCCGACGGCGGCGCGGGTCAGGGGAGTGAGGGGAAGCCGTCCCGCCACGACGGCGGTGCCGTCGGCGACCCGGAACAGAAGTGTCTCGCGGGCCGTGCCGCCAAACGTGCAACTCGTGGCGCACAGCACCAGGCCGGCCACCAGGTGGGGATGGCGCTGCCACAGCAGCTGGGCGATCGGCCCACCCATCGAGTAGCCGACGGCGATGACGCGGTCGAGGCCGAGCACGGCGACGAGGGCAGCGACATCATCGGCACAGTCGACGAGACGGAAGGGCTGCTCCGAACGCAACCCGCGCCCGTGGCCCCGGTGGTCGAGGGCGACGACGTTGAACGCCTCGGCGAGCCCGCCATAGCACGACACCCAGTTGAGATCGGCGGTCGCCGTCCAGCCGTGGAGCAGGACAACAGTCGGCGCCGGCTCCGGCCCGCGCAGTTGACGCACGAACGTGCGGCCGCGGCCGGGAAGTTCGACCTCCCGGCCCGACGGCAGGGCTGGGGGATCGACGCCGATCTCTCCGCCGTGTACGTCGACCATCGATTCCCTCCTCTCCGTACAAGAGTGCGCAACAGACCGTGTGATACGCCGCGACAACGAGTTCGCGGCCAGACTCTCGGCCGTGAGATTGATGCGATACGGACCGGTCGGCGCAGAACGACCAGCAGTGCTCGTCGCCGACGGAGGCGCGGTCGACGTCGGCGACGTCGTCGGTGACTTCGACCAGCGCTTCTTTGCCGAGGGCGGGATCGATGAGGTGCGTCGGGTGCTCGCCGAGGGTCTGCGCCTCGAGCCGGTCGACCTCGACGGTCAGCGCATCGGCGCCCCGATCGCCAAGCCCTACCAGGTCCTCGGCATCGGCCTCAACTACGCCGATCACGCCGCCGAGACCGGCGCAACCCTCCCGACCGAACCGGTCGTCTTCAACAAGTCGCCGTCCTCGGTGGTCGGCCCCAACGACGACGTCCTCCTCCCGCCGGAGAGCACGCACACCGACTGGGAGGTCGAGCTCGCCGTCGTCATCGGTAAGGCCGGTCGCTACCTCGCCGATGAGCACGCCGCACGCGACTGCATCGCCGGCTACGCGATCGCCAACGACGTCTCCGAGCGCCACTTCCAGAAGGATCGGGGCGGACAGTGGGTCAAGGGCAAGTCGTTCGAGACGTTCAATCCGCTCGGCCCGTGGCTGGTCACCCCTGACGAGGCCGGCGACATCGGCAACCTGGCACTGCGCCTCGATGTCAACGGCGAGCGGATGCAGGATTCGTCGACGGCGTCGATGATCTTCGGCGTCTACCACCTCGTGTGGTACCTCAGCCAGTTCCTCGTGCTCGAACCGGGCGACCTGATCAACACTGGCACGCCCGCCGGGGTCGGCATGGGTCGCAAGCCACCGCGCTACCTCGCTGACGGCGACGTGATGGAACTATCGGTCGAAGGCCTCGGCACGCAACGACAGCAGGTCCGTCACGCTCCGGCGTGACGCCCGCCTCTCGCCAGCCGGTGGGAGATGCGCTACAACGGTGGGCATGGCTACAGACGTCCAGTCGGGGTCCGTCGCCGCCGAAACGCTCGCACCACTGCTGCGGGCGATGCTCGGGGGCGTTCCACCGGTCCGCATCGAGTTCTGGGACGGCAGCGTCATCGAGAGCGACGGCCCACCCGGGCGCGGCGGTGCTCCCGGCACGCTGCGGGTCAACTCGCCCGACGCCATCCGCCGCTTGTTGTGGATGCCCAACCAGCTCGGTCTCGGGCGGGCCTACGTCACCGGCGACCTCGACGCCGACGGCGACTTCATCGCCATGGTCGAGGCCCTCCGCGACGTCACCGCCGAGGATCAGCGCCTTCGCGCGAAGGCGATCGTCGAGACGATCGCCGCGGCCAAACGCGCCGGCGTGATCGGGCGGCCGCCGCCGCCACCGCAACATGAGGCGCGGTTGAAGGGCAGGCGGCATTCGTTGCGGCGCGATTCGCGGGCGATCAGCCACCACTACGACGTCGGCAACGACTTCTACCGAATCGTCCTCGGCGAGTCGATGACCTACTCGTGCGCCCGCTTCGTCGACGACGACACCTCGTTGGACGATGCCCAGGCGGCCAAGCACGATCTCGTCGCCCGCAAGCTCGGTCTCGACCAGCGAGTGGGCATGCGCCTCCTCGACGTCGGTTGCGGATGGGGCTCGATGGCGATCCACGCCGCATCCCGCTACGGCGCCGACGCCGTCGGCATCACGATCAGCCGCGAGCAGGCCGAGTTGGCGCGCAAGCGCGTCGGCGAGGCCGGTGTCGGCGACAAGGTGGAGATCCGCCTGCAGGACTATCGGGAGCTCGGCGACGAGCGGTTCGACGCGATCAGTTCGATCGGCATGGCCGAACACGTCGGCGCCAAGCGCATCGACGAGTACTTCGGGATCCTCCATCGCGCCCTCGAGCCGACCGGACGGCTGCTCAACCACGCCATCTCGTCGGTCGGCGGGTCGAAGCTCGGTAGGCACTCGTTCGTCGGCCGCTACGTCTTCCCCGACGGCGAGCTCCTCGACGTCGGGGGCATGGTGCTGGCGATGGAGCGGGCCGGCTTCGAGGTCCGCGATGTCGAGTCGCTACGCGAGCACTACGCCAAGACGCTGCGCCACTGGGTGGCCAACCTCGAGGCCGACTGGGACGCCGCCGTCGCCGCGTCGGACATCGCCCACGCCCGCATCTGGCGCCTGTACATGGCTGGCTCAGCGGTCGGGTTCACGGATGGCGGGATCAACCTCCACCAGGTCCTCGGTGTCGTCCCGACGGCGACTGGCGAGAGCGCGATGCCGCCGACCCGCGCCTCGTGGGTGTGACGCGGCGGGCCTGACGGGCGCTTCCGGTCGAACCTGTTGCGATTGAGCACCGTTTTTTCGTGCTCAATCGCAACAAGAATCACCGGGGTGGTTGAATCACACGATGGCTGCCCCACCCACGATCGAGTTCTTCTTCGACCCCGCTTGCCCCTGGACGTGGATGACGTCGCGGTGGCTCATCGACGCCGCGGCGCTTACGGATCGTGAGATCCGCTGGCGCAACCTCAGCCTGGGCGTCATCAATGCCGGCCGAGACATCCCCGAGAAGTACCGCGCGCTCATACACGCGGCCCATCGTGCTCATCGCATCATTGCGGCGATGCGGGCGGGCGATCGCAACGACGAGATCGGCGACTACTACACCGAGTGGGGTCGCCGTTTCCACCACGACGGCGCCAAGCCCACCGACGAGCTGGCCGTCACGGTCGCGGTGGCGAGCGGTGCCGACCAGTGGGCGGCGGCCGCCGATGACGAACGATGGGACGCCGACATCGAGGCATCGACGAAGGAGGGTCAGGAGCTGGCGGGAGGGTCCGACGTGGGATCGCCGGTCCTCGTCGTCGGAGAGCCGCGACGAGGGTTCTTCGGACCGATCGTGTCACCCCCGCCAAGCGGGGACGATGCCGTTGCGCTACTCGAACACGTCCTCGGTCTCGTCGCCCTCCCTGGCTTCTACGAGCTCAAGCGCGGGCGACAGGGCGGACCGCAGTTCGGGCCACGTCCATGACCGACGCTGCCGCCAACGACCGGCAGAATCGATTGGCGCGAGCGTCGTCGCTGGCGATGCGCGGCATCGAGTACGCCGATGTCGCGCCCGCCATCGAGGCCAGGCTGCGATCGCTCTGTCTCGCTCTGCCGGAAGTGGTCGAGAGCCCGGCGTGGGCGGGTACCCAATGGCGGGTCCGCAACCGGATGTTCGCCCACGTCCTCGCCGTCGACTTCGCTGACGGTCCGGTCACGGTGCTGACGTTCCGTTCGTCCGGGCAGGAACTGGATGCTCTCCGTGGCGCCGGCCACCCATTCTTCCGGCCGGCGTGGGGAGTCGGTGCTGTCGGCATCGTCATCGAGTCGGGGACGGACTGGGACGAGATCAGCGAGCTCGTCACCGACAGCTACTGCACACTGGCGCCGAACAAGCTCGTCGCCCGCGTCGAGCGCACCGCCGGTTGATCGTCATCGACTAGACAGGCAACCGGTGAAGCTCGAGCCCACGCGTGTCGAGGATGTCCCGGTCCCGGAGCTCTCCGGGTTGGCAGTCACCGGTGCCGTCGGCGGCGCGAGGGAGTTGTTGGCGATCGGTGATCGCAAGTCGGTGCTTGCCCGGGCCACGCTGACCGACGAGCCATTGCGGTGGACCGTCGTCGATCTCGAGAGCGCTGGCCTCGGTCATGATCGCCCGCAATTCGAGGCGATCTCGGCCACCGCCGACGGGACGATCCTGCTCCTGTGCGAAGACCCTCCGGTCGTCATTGCGCTCCAGCCGGATGACGGTCGGGTCGACCGCGTCGCCCTCATCCCCGGTGACCGCGGGTTGCTGGCCGACGTGTTCGACAAGTCGTCATCGTCCGGTGAGGGGTTGTTGCCGCTCAGCGACGGGCGCTTCCTCGTCGCCAAGGAGAAGGATCCTCCGCTGCTCGTCGAGTTCGGGCCGCGAGATAGCGACGCCACCGGTGTGCAGCCGGACTCGCTGCTCGCAATCACTGATCGGCTGGCGCTGCCCGATGGTGGGCTCCACGCCCTGGCGGCGTGGCGAGTCGACGGCGTCGACGACATCAGCGACCTGGCATTCCCTCGTGGGGTGTTGTACTGCCTGTCCGATCAGTCGCGGCGAATCGTCACCGTCGAGCTGCCGCTCGAGCCCGACTCGGACCGTGCACGCGTGGGTGAAAGCTGGGAGCTGCGCGTCCCCGAGCGACGGGGAGAGCCTGACGGCAAGCCTGAAGGGCTGGTTGTCGTCGGCGGCTCGTTGATCGTCGGTCTCGACACCGAGTCGCCGTGGGCGAATCTGTGCTGGTACGAGATGTGAGTGAACGCTTGTCGCGTCATTAGCTTCTGGTGACGTGACACGGCTCGAGCCTTCCGATCGAGCCAGGCTGCCGGACAGCGCCTTCGCCTATGTCGACGGGCGTGGCCGGCGCCGGCTGCCGATCAACGACGCCGGCCACGTGCGCAACGCCTTGGCTCGCTTCAACCAGGTCGTGTTCGAAGACGAGGCGGCCCGGGAGCAGGCGAGGACCCGGCTGCTCAAGGCTGCCAAGCGATTCGGAATCGTCCCCGTGGGGTTCATCACCGGACAGCTGCAGTCCGAGCGTGAGCTCGGACGCAAGGCCGCGCCGCAGCACCTGCCGACCGGCTTCGTGACGCTGCTGTTCACCGACGTCGAGGGATCGACGGGACTGCTCCATCAACTTGGTGATGGCTACGGTGAGCTGCTGGACAGCGTGCGGGCAGTCATCGAGGGGGCCGCCGCCGAACGCTCGGGACACATTGTCGAGACCCGGGCCGACGAGCTGTTCGCCGCGTTCGAGCATCCCGCGTCGGCCGTTGACGCAGCCATCGCCATGCAGCGCACGCTACGTGCGACCGCGTGGCCGGACGAGGTGGACGTTCGTGTTCGCATCGGCATTCACAGCGGCTACCCCAAACGTGCTGCACCGAACTACATCGGGATGGCCGTGCACACCGCGTCTCGGGTTTGCGGCGCCGCCCACGGCGGGCAGATCCTCGCCTCCGGCGACACCCACACGGCCCTGCGCGGCTCGACGCCGGCGGGCGTGCGATGGCGCAGCCACGGCCCGTTCCAGTTGCGCGGGTTGCCGGAGGAGGTGGAGCTGTTCCAGGTCCTCGCCAAGGGTCTGGCCACTCGGTTCCCGCCGCCCCGGACGCGCTGACGCCCTGACTAGGTGGCCAGCTCGCGGAGCACGTGGCACCAGCGGGCTGCCATCACCTCGCCGCCGTGTCCCTCGTCGTCGACGACGATCAGCTCACTGTCCGGCCACGCCCGGTGGATCCGCCAGGGCGCGTCGACGGGACTGCTCACGTCGAGGCGTCCGTGGATCAGCCAGCCGCGGATTCCGGCGAGCCGACCGGCGTTGCGAACGATCTCGTCGGGGCCGAGCCAAGCGCTGTGGCGCCAGCCGTGCGTTACCTGCCTGGCGAAGCCGAGCCGGAAGCGGGCGTCGGCGTAGCGCGGGTTCGGTGTCGCTCCGGGGGTGGTCGTCACGTGGGCGTCCTCCCATCGGCACCACGCAGCTGCAGCGGGAGCATGCACCGCCGGATCGGGATCCATCAGCAATGTGTGGTACGCGTCGACGATGCGCTGACCGCTGAGCTCAGCCGGGATGTGATCGCGGAACCGGCGCCACTCGGCGGGGAAGAATCGTCCGGCGTGAACGGTGAGCCACTCGACCTCCTCGGCCGTTCCGGTGCTGACCGCGGCGAGCACAACGGCGAACACACGGTCCGGGTGACGTTCCGCATACGTCGCGCCGAGCACTGATCCCCACGAGATTCCGAAGACGATCCACCTGTCGATGCCGAGGTGTTCACGCAGCCGCTCGATGTCGCCGACATGGTGGTCCATGTCGATGCTCGCCCAGTCGACCTCCGCTTCGCTGGCGTGTGGGGTGCTGCGTCCAGCAGCGCGTTGGTCGAACAACACTGCCCGATGCCGTCGATGGTCGAAGTACCGCCGGGCTCCTGGCGTGCAGCCGGAGCCGGGCCCACCGTGGAGATAGACGATCGGCAATCCGTCGGGCGTACCGACTTGTTCGACGTGGAGGACATGACCGTCGCCGACGTCGAGGCCCCCGACGTCGAACGGCTCTGGCGACGGTTGGACCATCGCTCCAGTTTGGTTCAGGCGGCGAGGCGCTCGACGTCGACGAGTTGCTGACCGAGAGCGATCGCCCAGCCGGTGCCGTCGGCAGCGATCGGCCAGGACCAGCCCGCACAGCGCTCGACCTGGGTGATTCGCCGCAGATGCCCGTTGTAGACGACAACGTCGCCGGGCTGGATTTCGTGAGCGTGGATCGTTGTCATCGCCTGGCTTCCTTTCGTCGTCGGTGACTGGCTGCTGTTGTGTCGTGTCGTCCTGATCGGTTGGACGTCTGGAGGACGCCGTTTGGTTCTGATCGTTGTACGTCTGGACGACGCCCTTTGGTTCGTGGCCGTCGCCCGCGTGGATGTCTCCGTCGACTGCGCGTTCCGGCACCCGTCGGTACAGTCCGCCCGATGCTGACGCCACCGGGCGACCTCAACCTCCGGATGTTGACGAGCAACCTGCTCGCTGGATGGGGGGTCACGGCCATCTCGGTCGCCTACCTGGCCGTCGGCTTCGGCAGCCACCACTGGCTGGTCGACGATGGTGTTCGGCGATGGTTCCTCACCGTCGATGATCTCGACGCCCGGAGGCGAGAGCACAACGAAGCGCGCGACGTGGTCGCCGCCCGTCTGCAGGCGGCGCTGTCCGCCGCCGCGCTCCTTGCCGATGACGGCCTCGGCTTCGTCGTCGCGCCGATTCGCACCAACGACGGCACGGTGCTGCGTCGAATCGACGACCGTTACGTCGGCGCCCTGTACCCATATGTGGACGGCCAGACGTCTACCTACGGGGAATTCCAGTCGGCTGAACACTTCGACGCCGTACTCGGGCAGGTCATCCGACTACACGCCGTCGCCGATCCGGCCGCCTCCGGGGCGGCGACCGACGACCTCGTCGTACCTCACCGAGACGACCTGCTGGTGGCCCTCGACGAACTCGGCGAGCGCTGGGACATGGGCCCGTTCGCCGAAGCGGCGCGGTCGCTCCTCGACCGCAGCGCTGCCGACGTCGAGCGGCGGTTCGATCGCTACGACGTCGTTGCCGACATCGTTGCCCAGCAGCCCGAACGGATGGTGCTCACACATGGCGAACCGCATCCGGGGAACACGTTGGCGACGGCGGCGGGCTGGCTGCTCGTCGACTGGGACACGATCTTGATCGCCGCCCCCGAACGCGACCTGGCGCGCATGACGGGTCCCGGTCGGTCTGCCGGCAGCGCCTACGAGGCGCTGACTGGCCATCACGTGGTCCCGGAAGGCATCGACTGTTACCGGCTGTGGTGGGACCTGGGGGAGATCTGCAGCTACGTCGCCGGCTTCCGCGAACCCCACGACGACACTGAGGACATGCGCGCCTCGTTGCGCTACCTCGCCGGCTACCTCGATGAGAAGCGGTAGCGGGTGGCCCCACCGGGTTCGTCGCGGTCGTAGGCGAAGGCCTTGGTCGGGGCGACGGCGAACACCTGGGCGACGCCACCCTCGTGGCGGAACGCCCCGTCGGCGACGTCGAAGTGCCACTCCTCGCCGTACTTCTCCTCCCACGCGGTCGCCAGTTCGCGTAGGGCAGCGTCGTCGGTCACCCGCACCGCTGAACCCTCGACGACCACGTCGAGGCCAGCCCAGACGTTGCTGCCTGTCGTCACGACGACGCTCGAGTTGCCCACCAGGTTCCTCGCCTTCTGCTCGTCGGGTCCGGTGCAGAAGTGCATCGCCCCGTTCGTCCACACGGCGATCACCGGCGTGACGTGGGGGCGGCCGTCGCCACGAACCGTCGACAGCCAGTAGATCGCCGCGTCGGCGAGCACAGAATTGGCGCGCACCCACGCGGTCGCCGTGGCGCCGGGACTGCTGTAGCCGGCGTCGAGCTCAGCGGTCGGATTCAAGGACGGTGAAGTCATGCATCAATCGACAGTTGCAATCGGGGAAACTCATCGCTGAGTTCAGTCGGCGATCGACGTGTAGACACAGGTCCAGAAGTCGCGGATCGTCGCTGGCGCAGGGTAGGCGGAGGCGAACGCGTCGGTCGTCAGCACGACGCCAACGATGCCTTCGGTGGGGTCGTTGGCCCACGACGTGCCGAGGCCGCCGGCCCACCCATAGGTACCGATCGTCGGGACGCCGGTACGCCGAACCTGTACACCGACGCCGAACCCCCAGCCCTGGGATCCATCGGGCGCCGGGCCAGGCGCGCCGGCAGCGGCGCCGATGTGATCCGTTGTCATCGCCTCGACGGATGCTCGCGAGAGCAACCGCGAGCCGTCGGGCAAGCGTCCTTCGGTCGAGAGCATGCGACCGAACGAGTACATGTCGTCGAGCGTGGAGACGAGGCCGCCGCCACCGGAGGGGAACGCCGGTGGCTTGCTCCACTGCCCGTCGGGGGCGTCGTACACCACCGGTTCGCTCGACTCGGGGTCCCGTATGTAGCACGTGCTCAGACGGTCGACGTTCGACGTGGCGAAGCTGGTATCGGCCATCTTCAGAGGAGCGCACACGCGCTCGCGGAGGAACACGTCGAGTGGTTGACCGGCCACCCTGGCGACGAGCACGCCGAGGACGTCCGCGCCGGTGTTGTAGAGCCAGCGTTCGCCGGGCTGGTAGAGCAGCGGCAGGGTGCCGAGCCGTCGCATCCACTCGTCGGGCGCGGGAGGCACTTGGGGCGCAGGCGGTCCGTCTCCCAATTCGAGGGAACCCATCGCCTCCAACAACGGCTGCGGCCACGGAGCGGCAAAGTCCATGCCCAGCCCGAGCTGGAACGTGAGGACATCGAGGACGGTGATCGGCCGGTGCGCGGCGACCGTTGCGCCGTCGATGGGGCCTCGCGGGTCGACGAGCACGCGTCGTCCCGCTAGCTCGGGCAGGACGTCGTCGACGGGGTCCTCGAGGCGAAGGCGGCACTCCTCGACGAGGATCAGCGCGGCGACAGCAACGATTGGCTTCGTCATCGAGGAGATGCGGAAGATTGAGTCGCGGCGGACCGAGTCGTTCGTGCCGCGGGTCAGGTTGCCGGCCACTCCGACTCGAACATCGTCGTCGCGAGCGACCAGCCAGGCGACACCGCCGACGCTGCCGCCGGCAACGTGGCCCGCCATCACGTCGTCGAGTCGGGCTATCCGGGCACGATCGAATCCGGGCATACCTGTCAGCTGCCGGGCCCGCTGTTGTCGTCGCCGCCGCCGCCACCGCTGCCGGAACCGCTGTCGTCGTCGTCGCCGCCGTTGTCGTCGCCGCCGCCCGGCGTTGTGTTGCCGGGCGCGCTGTTGCCGGGGGCGCTGTTGCCGGGCGCGCTGTTGCCGGGAACGCTCGTTGCCGAGCCGGCGCCCACCTCCAGGTTGGCCACGATCGCTGCGTTGACGATGCTCGCGGTGAAGCGGACTTGGCCGGAAGGTGATTCCAGCCGGATGTCGAGATCGGTGGGGCTCGGTTGTTCGAGCCGGACGGTGAACCAGCCGGGGTTCGGCACGAACGAGACGACGCGCACCGTTCCGCCAGCCGAGTCGAGGACGATCGTCGCCGCATCGCCGGCGACGTACGAGAACTGGGTCGTCGACCCCGGAACCGCCGCCGGACTGACCGTCACCGGCGCCGATGCCGGCGTCGAGCTGGCCGTCGAGCTGGCGGTCGAGCCCGACCCAGGTGTGGTTTGCGGCGTCGTCGATGAGGACGAGGACGATGCCGATGCCGGGTCCGGCGCGCTGCCGAGCACCTGGCCATAGCCGGCGGCCGCGGTCGTTGTGGCGAGCACACCGCCGATGGAGAGAATTCTCACGAGACGAAACTTCATGGGACTCACCGTAGAGATCGGTGTTCCAAGGGGCCGACCCCTCTCATCCAAGATCTGGCCAAACGTCGTCCCACCTTTTTGGTCGCTGTGACGACGTTGCCGGCGCCAAATCAACCAAAGACAGCAAACACTCCGATGGAGCCGCCGAACCGCTGCGGCTTGGGGATGCCGCAGCGGTTCGAGCGACCCTGCTGGTCAGCCAGCAGTTGTCATCGGCGCCGTGTCGGTCGGCATCGACGCGGCCGGGGCGGACTCGGCCGGTGCAGCCGATCCACCGGCTGGCTCGGTCCCTTCGGTTGCCTCCTCGAATGGCGTGCCGTCGGGCCCGACGACCCACCACACGCCGCCGACACCCTGGCCATTGGCGTCGCCAGGGGCGGCGTCGTTGGCGAAGTGGTACAGCGGCCAGTCGCCGACCTTGAGCATGGCCCCGTCGGGATGCTCGACGATGCTGAACAGGCTGGGGTCGAGCTCGTCAGCCAATGGCGGCACGGACTCGTCGGGGACGAACAACGGCGGCCACGCGGCGGCGCAGTCGTCGATGCATGTCGGCTCTCCGTCGACGTCGGGGCTGAACACGTACAACGTGTAGCACTCGCCGTCGACGAGGATCTGCCCGTACTCGTCGGACTCGGCGACCTGCACGAATGGCCCGCTCGTCGGCGCCATCGTTCCGGTCGTGTCCATCGTCGCCCCGGCCGACGTCGCGGTCGTCGCCATCGTCTCGCCTCCGGTCGTCGCGGTCGCGTCCGCCGCGGCGGTCCCCGCCGGGGCGGATTCCACGGCGACCTCCGACGCAGCCGGAGCAGTGGACTCGGCGGCTTCAGTGATCGGCGGACAGTCGCTCGGCCCGGCTCCGGTCATCGCCTCAGAGGTTGCCCCCGTGGACGTGTCGCCGGTTTCTGCTGCGGTCGACGTGTCGGCGGGCGGTTCGGTGGGCGGCGTGGTCGCTCCGGCGACCCCTGCACCGGACAGGACGAGGGCACCAACGCCGGCGACGATCCAGCGCCCGAGGTATCTCGTGTGCTTCATGTGGTGATCTCCTTCCAGGTCTACGGCTCGGTGGCCGAGACTCGATACCTGTTCCCGATCGGCGGGGCAGCCACACCTCGGCGGAGCGATCGCCCGGCCTACCCGGCGAAGCCGTCGACGTAGCGCCGGATCTCGTCGAGATAACTGCGGCGCCGCTCGTCGTCGATCCACGAGATGGCGAATGAGTTCTCGGCGAGCGCCACCACCTCGGCGGTGGACAGTTCTGCCTCCCGCGCCAAGGCCAGATAGTTGTCGACGATGTACCCGCCGAAGTAGGCGGGATCGTCGGAGTTGGCGGTGACGAGGAGACCTGACCGCAGCAGCCCGGCGATCTCGACGGCCTTCATGTCGCCGGTGACGAAGCGGTTGGAGATCGGGCAGCAGGTCAGGCCGATCCGGCGCGCCCGCAGCTCGTCGACGAGGGCGGGGTCCTCGACGACATTCGTGCCGTGGTCGATGCGATCGGTGCGGATGTCCGTCAGCACGGTGCGGATGTTGTCGACGCTTCCGACCTGGTCGATGTCGCAGTGCATCGTCAACCGGTAGCCGAGCTCGCCGGCCCGAGCGAACACGCCGGCGAACTTCTCCGGCGGGTTTCCCCGCTCGTCGGAGTCGAGACCGACGCCGATGATCCGGTCGCGGAACGGCAGCGACGCCTCCAGCGTCACGTCGGCGCTGTCAGCGCTGTGGTCGCGGAGGAAGCACATGATCAGGTCGGCGTCGATGCCGGCGGCCGCGCCGTCGACCGCGGCCGCGTGGTACCCGGTGACGACGTCCTCGAACGGCACGCCGCGCGACGTGTGCGCCTGCGGGTCGAAGAACATCTCGACGTGGCGGACGCCATCGGCGCGGGCGCGCTGGAGGTAGGCCCGGGCGAGGTCGTGGAAGTCGCGCTGCGTTCGCAGCACGTCCATCGCCGGGTAGTACACGGCGAGGAAGCTGGTCAGCGAGTCGAACTGGTACGTCGCCTCGACCTCTTCGACCGTGCGTTGCCCGATGTCGACACCGTTGCGCTCGGCGAGCTCGAGCTTGAGCGCTGGTTCGAGTGTGCCCTCGAGATGGACGTGCAGCTCGGACTTGGGCAGCTCCGTGACGAACTCCCGCGTCGGCGTCGCTGGTAACGGCATGGTCAGCCGAGACTAGCCAAGGGCGCCCGTCCGCTCAGAGAAAGCGGCGCACGGCGATGATCGCGCTGTCGGGTGGCATTGCCGTGATACGCACCCCGAGGGCCGTGCTGCGGGCCTGGACCAAGGTGTTGGCGTTGACAGCGATCCCGACGTGGTTGATGACCTTCGCCCCTCTGGTCGACAAGAAAACGAGGTCTCCCGGACGGATCGCATCACGGGTGAAGTCGACGGGTCTGCCTTGACGAGCCTGCGAGGCACTGTGGTGGACGAGGTCGACGCCGACCTGGGCGTAGGCCGCCTTGGTCAAGCCTGAGCAGTCGAAGCTGGCCGGGCCGGCAGCGAAGAACTTGTACGGCTTGCCGACCTGGGCGAGGGCGTAGTTGAGCACGCGCTGCGCGTCGCTGACGGTGGCTCCTGCCGGAAGGGTGAGCTTGTCGCCGGGGTGGATGACGCTGTTGACGGTGAGGTTGTTGGCGGCGAGGAGGGCGGAAAGGGAGACGTCGTGGCGGGCGGCGATGAGGCCGAGGGCGTCGCCTGAGCGAACGGTGTAGGACGCGCCGCCGCGTGTTGCCGGGGGCGATGCGCTGCCGGTGGCGCCGGCGGGCAGGGTGAGGCGCTGGCCGGGGTGGATGACGCTGTTGACGGTGAGGTTGTTGGCGGCGAGGAGGGCGGCGAGGGAGACGTCGTGGCGGGCAGCGATGAGCGCGAGGGCGTCGCCCGAGCGAACGGTGTAGGTCCCGCCGCCGGCTGCCGGCGGTCCGATGCCGGTGGCGCCGGCGGGCAGGGTGAGGCGCTGGCCGGGGTGGATGACGCTGTTGACGGTGAGGTTGTTGGCGGCGAGGAGGGCGGCGAGGGAGACGTCGTGGCGGGCGGCGATGAGCGCGAGGGCGTCGCCTGAGCGCACGGTGTAGGTCCCCCCACCGCCGGCCGCCGGCGAGGCGCTGGCGCCGGGGACGGTGAGCCGTTGGCCTGGGTGGATCACGCTCGTCAGGCGGAGGCCGTTGGCGCTCATCAGGGTCGAGAGCCTGACCCCCAACCGCCCGGCGATGCCGCTCAGGGTGTCGCCGTCCCTGACGACGTAGATCGGGGGTGCGCCGGTGGCATCGGCCGGCACCGCCAGAGCGGCGAGGGACGAGAGCATGGCGACGATGATCAAGCGGGCGAGACGTGTCACACAGTTGGTATCGGCACGCCGAGCGCCGATCCCGAGGGCTCATCTCCAACGCAGATGTGACACTCGTCACATCGACGGCTCTCAGCGCTGTTCGCGGCGGTGGCCGGCGGCAAGCCGGGCGAGGGCATCTGGGTCGATCTGATCGGCACCGGCTCTGGCCAGGCGGCAGTCGGTGACGGCGCGCAATGTCGACGTCCTGGAACCACCTTCGAGCAGCGCCCGCTCGCCGACCACCGCGCCGGGTCCGACCTGGGCGATGACGTCTCCGTCGACTTCGACGGCGACGAGGCCGTCGAGCAGCAGATACAGCTCGATGCTCGTGTCACCCTGCTCGACGAGCGTGTCTCCGGCCGAGAGCTTCACCCTCACCGGGGCCGCTCCGCCGCGCATGATCGTCTCCGAAAGCTCCCGTTCGAGGGCGCTCTCGGCCAGCGTCACGACCGCTGGCGAATCCTCGTCGCCCCACGGGCTGTGCTGACCGAAGGAACCGCGGTACCACTCCTCGAAGTCGATCAATCCCGACTTCGCCGTCAGCGCGCCGGCGTCGTCGTAGACCCAGTGCCGGGGGAACCGGCTCGCACCGGCGAGCTCGACGCCCGCTGTACCGTCGACGTCGAGCGTCAGGGCGAGGGTCGTCCAGACCGTGGGACCACGCCACTGCAGGAACGGGCGCCCGTGAACACGGCGTGGAGCAGGCACACCGGGTCGACCGCCGGCGGTGCGGCGGAACCGGACTGACGTCGCCGAGACCTCGGGCTCGGGCTCGATATCGGGGAAGCCGATCGGCTGGAAGGCGATCTGGGCGCGGCCGATCCCCATCAGCGTGCGACTGAGGTAGCTGTGGCCCACCTGGCCGTGATCGACGATCGACCCGTCGACGACCTCGATCCAGGCAGTGAGCCGGTTGGCGAACCGGAACGCACCAGAGGCATGGAGATCCTCGAGGCTGCCGAGTGTCTGTGGTGGTGGATTGTCGTAGTGGCCGACACCGAGGTCGAACGGGACTCGGGTGAGACCCTCGATCGCTTCCGACGGGATCCACGAGACCGAGGTGATGGACGACTCGATACGCATTGCCTCATCGTCGCGCACCGTGTCGCCGGTAGGTTTCCGCTGCAATGGCGGCGGAACCATCCATCATCATCGAGAATCGCAAGACTCTCACCTATCTCCTCTGCGAGGCGGCCGAGCTCGAGCACGCGCTGATGTGCGAGTACCTCTATGCCGCCTTCAGCCTGAAGACGCAGCCCGACGCGACGCTGCCGAGCGAACACCTCGAAGCGGTGGAACGTTGGCGTTCGGTCATCCTCGGCGTGGCAGCCGAGGAGATGTTGCACTGGGCGCTCGTCAACAACCTGCTGACCGCCGTGGGCTCGGCGCCGTACGTGGCCCGCCCGCACATGCCCCATCAGGCGAAGGGCTATCCGGCCGGCGTGCAGCTCGCCCTCGTGCCCTTCGGCGAGCGCGCCCTCCGCCACTTCCTCTACCTCGAGCGCCCCGAGGGGATGGAGCTTCGCGACGCCGACGGCTTCGATCCATCAGGGCCGGCGCTGCCGATCATGGGCACGACCGACATCGTCCCGTGGGGGCAGGAGTTCCACACGGTGGGTCACCTCTACCGATCGATCCAGGCGGGCATCCACAACCTCGCCGACAAGATCGGCGAGGAGCAGCTGTTCATCGGCCCACGGGAAGCACAGGCGACGAGCGAGTCGTTCCGATGGCCGAAGCTGATCGCGATCACCGATGCGGCGACCGCCAGCCAGGCGATCGAGGACATCGTCGAGCAGGGCGAAGGCGCCCGCGGTGACTGGAGCAAGGCGCACTACGGCCGGTTTCTCGCCGTCTTCGAGGAGTTCCAGGCGATCAAGGCCGCCGATCCGACGTTCGAGCCCGCCCATCCGGTCGTCGCTGCCGGGGTGCGCCCGGTCGACGGGGTCGGCTTCGACGTCGTCATCACCGACCCGGTGACCGCCGATGTCTCCGACCTGTTCAACGTCAATTACGACCTGATCCTGCAGATCCTCGTCCGCTTCCTCGCCAACGTCGGCGAAGACCGCGAGCAGCTCGGCATCCTCGCCGACACCGCGGTGACGCTGATGTTCAAGGCGATCAAGCCGCTCGGCCTGCTCCTCGCCACCCTGCCCGTCGGACCGGGGCATCCGGGAGTGACCGCCGGGGCCAACTTCCAGCTCTTCTACCAGAAGAGCTTCCTGCTCCCGCATCGCCGGGCGACCTGGATCCGTTTCACCGAACGCCTCGACGAGGCCGCGGATTTCGCTGACGCGATCGAGGCCGATGTGGCCACCAGGGTGGTGCTCGACGACGTTGGTTCGTCACTGCACAAACTCGCCACCCTGATGGGCTCGCGGATCGACTGACCCGGTAGCCTCGCTGGATGGCGGATCTGGCGGAGATCGACCGTGCAATAGACGCGCTCGAAGCACAGCGGGGGGTGCTCGGCGACGCGGTCGTCGACACCGCGATCGCGCCCCTTCATGCCCAGCGGGCCGAACTCGTCGACCGAACTACGGCCGAGCAACGCAAGCTCGTGACCGTTCTGTTCGCCGACCTCGTCGACTTCACGGTGCTGTCCCAGCAACTCGACGCCGAGGACGTCCGCACTGTCATCGACGCCTACTTCCAGCGCTGGCACGACCACATCGAGGCCAACGGCGGCGTCGTCGAGAAGTTCATCGGCGATGCCGTGATGGCGGTGTTCGGCTTGCACCGGGCCGACGAATCCGATCCTCATCGAGCCATCCGGGCGGCGCTGTCGATGCGTGCCTCACTCGTTGAGTTGAACGCCGGCATCCAGTCGGTTCACAACGTCACGCTGGAGATGCGGGTCGGCATCGACACCGGCGAGGTCGTCGTCAGCACGCTCGGCGACCGGCCGGGGCAGGAGTTCGTGGTCGTCGGCGACATCGTCAACCGGGCCAGCCGCATCCAGGGCGCCGCGCCGCGCGGCGGCGTGCTCGTCTCCGCAGACACCTATCGACACGTCCGGGGCTCCTTCGACGTGCAGCCGATGACCGGCCTCCAGTTGAAAGGGATCGCCCACCCGGTCAACGCCTACTTGATCGAGAACGAACGCGCTCGCGGCTTCCGCCTCGACGACGGCCGCGGCGTGGAGGGCGTCGAGACGCAGACGATCGGACGTGAGACCCAGCTGCGCCAACTGCAGGACCGTTTCGACGAGGTCGTCGATGAGGGCCAGTGGCAGATGGTCACCGTCGTCGGCGACGCCGGTGTCGGAAAGTCGCGATTGCTGTCCGACTTCGGGCGCTGGCTCGCCGACCTCCCGGAGCCGGTGTGGTGGTTCGGCGGCAGGGCCGCCCACTCCGGGCCGAGCCTGCCCTACGCCCTGTTGCACGATCTGTTCGCCGCCCGCTTCGACATCCATGACAGCGACGGTCCGTCGGAGGTGCGGCGGAAGTGGGAGCGCGGTGTCGAACAAGCCCTCGGGGCCGATCCCGACGCCGTCGACAAGGCCCATGTCCTCGGTCACTGGCTGGGCTTTCAGATCGACGAGAGCCATATCCCCGAGTCCGTACGCCAGGACCCCCAGAACCTCAGCAGCCGAGCGACGGCCAACCTCGGGGAGTACTTCCGCCGCTTGTCCGAGCAGGCGCCCGTCGTGCTCCTACTCGAGGATCTGCACTGGGCCGACGAAGCCACGCTGGCGTTGATCAACGCCGCTGACGCCGTGCTCCACGACTGTCCGGTGCTCGTCGTCGCCACGGCCCGCCCGACGCTGCTGGAACGCCATCCGCACTGGGGTGAAGGCCTCGACTTCCACAGCAGGATGACGCTGCGGTCGCTGTCGCGCCGCGAGACCCGGCGGCTGCTCGAGGAGATCCTCAAGCGCGCCGACCGTGTCCCGCAAGCTCTCGGCGACCTCGTCGTGATGGCCTCCGAGGGCAACCCCTTCTACGTCGAGGAACTCGTCAACTGGTTCGTCGAGGCGGAGGTGATCACCAAGGATCCGGACTCGTGGCACGTCCTCGACGAGCGCCTCGAACAGGCCAAGGTTCCGGCGACCCTGCGGAGCGTGCTGCAGGCGCGGCTCGACGCCCTGTCGATCGCCGAGCGACTCACGCTCCAGCGAGCCTCGGTGATCGGGCGCGTGTTCTGGGACGACGCCGTCGAGTCACTCGGCAACGACGCCGACTCGGTCGGCGCCGAGGTCGAGGTACCCACCGGTGAGGCGCTCGACCGCCTGCGCGGACGCGACGTGGTGTACCAGCGGGAGAAATCGGCCTTCGATCACAACCGGGAGTTCCTCTTCAAGCACGCCCTACTGCGCGATGTCGCCTACGAGGGGATGCTGCGGCGGCACCGCCGGACGTATCACCGGTTCGCGGCGAGGTGGTTCGAGCAGATGGCCGAGAGCTCGCGACGAGTGGACGAGTACGCCGGCCTGATCGCCGACCACCATGCCCAGAGCGGCGACGGTGAGGCGGCCGCGCGGTGGTACTTGACCGCCGGCAAGCAGGCCGCCGGAGTTCACGGCCTCGCCGACGCCAGACGACTGCTCGGTCAGGGACTCGATCTCGTTCCCGACGACGCCACGCTGGTGCGCTTCGACCTGCTGATGGCTCGCGAGTCGCTGCTCGACAGGATCGGCGACCGGGCCGCCCAGCACGAGGATCTGGCCGCTCTCGACGCCCTCGAACCGTTCGTCGCTGGTGTCGATCCCGTCCGCCGTGTTCGCCTCCTGCTGACGCACTGCCGGTGGGCGTTCCACCACACCGAGTACACGGCGCAGCAGGCGGCCGCGATACGGGCGATCGACATTGCCAGGGAGTCCGGCCTCGACGACTTGGAGGCAGAGGGGCGCCTGTGGCTGGGCAAGGGCCTGACGTGGGCGGGTCAGCACCACGCGGCACGAGAAGCGCTCGAGTCCGCCCTCGCCGTCGCCCGCGAGCGAGGGCTGCGCCGGGTGATGACCGAGTCCCTTCGCTACCTGGCCATCGTCGCCAGCAACATCAGCGAGTTCGCCAGGGCCAAGGAGCTGCTCGCCGAAGCGATCGCCGTCAATCGGGAGGACAACGACGACGAGGGAGAGAGCACCGCCGTCATCCAGCTCGCCACCGTGCTCTACAACGAAGGGCACTTCGCCGAGGCGCGGGAGAACCTCGAGCGGGCGCTGCCCATCGTCGTCGCCTCCGGGTTCCGATATCGAGAAGCGGTCGTCGTCAGCAACCTGGCGGCGATCGTCGTCCAACAGGGCGAATTGGGGCACGGCCGGCGGCTGATCACCCGTGGCTTGCAGTTGTGCACCGACCTCGACGACCTCGAGGGCATCGCCACGGCGTACAACATCCGCGGCGAGATCGAGCGCAGGGTCGGGGACCTGGACAGTGCGGAGCGGTCGCTGCGCGCCGCTCTGGACATGACGATGCACCACGGCTTCGACGTGGTGACCAGCGACTCGCTGCTCAGCATCGCCCTGATCGATGCCGAACAGGGTCGCCACGACGAGGCCAGCACGAATGTCGACGAAGCGATCGACCGCGGCCGCCGGGCCGAATCCCCGATGGCCGTGGCAAGGGCGCTCGTCGGTCGAGGCTACGTCCAGATGGCCCAAGACGAGTTCGACGAGGCTCGGGAGTCGCTGCATGCCGGCCTCGAATCGGCCCGGCAACTCGACCTCGGCTACCTCATCGTCGAGGGCGAGGCCGCCCTCGCTCTGGCGGAGCTGCGCGGCGGCGACCCTGACGCGGCCACGCTGCTCGCCGGGCGGGTGCACGCCGAGCTCGGTCGCCCCGATCTCCTCGGTGCGATCCAGCCGGCGGAGATCTACCGGTCGTGTTGGCGGGTCCTCCACGACTGTCGAGACACCCGTGCCGGCGAGGCTGCCGAGGCCGCCCGGCAATATCTGGAGAGCTCGGCCGCCAAGATCGACGATTCGGAGCTCCGCGCGTCGTTCCTGCGCCGTGTGCCAGCAAACGTCGAGCTCGCTCGGTTGGGATCCGACCGGGTGTGAGAACGACGCGAGCGCTCGTCAAGTACGGCAGTCGTCAAGCGGACCGATGACGGGGACGCTGCGAGCCAGGACGGGGCGGAGGCTGACGCGGCCGACTTGCTCGGGACGCACAATCGTCCAGCCGTCAGGTGACGCTTCGACACAGCCGGGCCGATCGAGCGACCAGTGGGTGGAGTAGCGCACCCGCACGAGCACGCGGTCAACCGCTGTCACGTCGAGCACGATCGCCGTCGCTCCCATCTTCACGAGACGCGCTGGGCCTTCGACGAGTGGCTCGGCATCGACGACCCGCCACAGTCGCCAGTGGGCGCCTTGCCAGACCGGCTCGAGGAAGGGCAGGCCGTCGCGAACGAGGGCCGCCTCCTGGTGCGCCGACGGATCGACCGGCGCGTCGGCGAGCGCCACGAACCGCACGGCATGGTCGCGCAACCAGCGGTGGTAGGCGTCAGGATCGAGCTCGGGCTCGTAAAAGATGGCGTTGCGACCAATGTCGAGCTGTCGTTCCCAACCGCGCGCCAGTGGTAGCTCAGAAGCGACGTAGATCGTCTCCCAGTGCCGTCGCGTGGGCACGACTTCGATGCGCCCGTCTGGACCACCTGCTGTCCGTACGGCATCGACAAGCGGCTCGTGGTAAGCGGCAGCCGACGACGGGTCCAGTCCGGCGCGGGCAACGCCGTCGAACGCCGGCGACCACTGCCACCAGGCCATCGCCGCGAGGGCGATCGCGATGATCGGCGACCGCAGCCGGCGAGCCGTGAGCACGACCACGGGCGCGGCGAGGAACATGCCGAGCCGCGTCGCGTTGGCACCGAGGGGGTTGGGAACGAGGAACGTGGCCGTGCAGGCGAGGGCGTACAGCGCGGCGCCGAGGCGCACGACATGGGCGTCGGTCGCCCCGGCGACGACCGCTGCGACCACGATCGACCAGGCGAACGCGCCGGGGAGGAACGGGAACCGGCCACCCTGCGGGAACAGCACGGCGGCCGCCGCAACCGGTGCGGCGGCCAGGGCGGCGAGAGCCACGAGCGACGCCCGCTTGGCGTGCGAGCCCCAGGCGGCCAGCGCCAGCGCGAGCATGACGGCGGCGACGGGGCTCGCCGGTGCGGTCGCCACGACGAGCAGCGTGGCGACCCAGGGGCGCCGATGGCGGACGGCGGCGAGGGCGGCCATCCCGATCGCGAGTCCCAGGGCGAAGGTGAGCCGCCCAACCGCGACGTTGACGACCGTGCCGGCAGCGAACAGAACACTCGCCGCCGTCGATCGCCTGCCGGCGCCTCGCACGAGGAGGCGAAAGGAGCCGGCGGCGACGATGCAACTGGCGATGGCCACGGTCGACGCCCCGAGGACCGCACCGAGGACCGGGAACAGGATCCCGTAGCCAGGTGTGTGGTGACCGGCGAACCACAGGTTGTTCCACACCACCGGACCGTCGCGTTCGACGAGCTCGAGGCGCAGCAGCTGAGCCGGCCAATCGGCGCCCCGCCAGCCGAGTCCCACGGCGACAAGGGCGAGTGCCCCCGCTGTGGCAACCGGTGCGACGTCGGCCACCCGAGGCGAAGCGACATGCATCAGCCGAGCACCGTGCTCGTGCCGACGTAGACGCTGGCGAGCAGGCCGACGGTGCCCAAGACGTCAGCGGTGAGTACTCGGGACGTCCGCAGCTTGCACGCGCCGGCGGCGGCGAGCACCTTGCTCGTCGGGCGCAACGCCACGCCGAGCAGGCCGAGCCGCTGCATCAGCCGCCGCGCCCGCTGGGGGACGAAGCGTCCGCCGTAACGGCGTCCGAGGGCGATGTGGATCGGGTCGGCGACGAGCATCCGGGGAATGGCGACGCCGAAGAACAGCAGCGGGTTTGCCGATGCTGCGGCAAGGAACAGGAACGGAAGGCGCGGTGTGAACGCCACGAGCACCATCGGAAAGGCGAGCAGCGCGGGAGTGAGCGCCGTGCCCAGCGCCGACACAGCCGACAGCACCGCCCAGGCGCCAAGGATCCAACGGGTCTTGATCCGCCAGTTCGACCGCTCTTCGAGATCCTCGCCGGTCGGCGCCAGCCGTGCTCGCACCCACCGCCCAATGCGTGCCGGCACGGCGCATGTCGCAGTGGTCGTCGTCGGAAGCAGCGTTGCAGTCATGCTGCGATCGTCCGCCTTGGAGGGTGCCGCGACGACCAAGCAGACCAGCAGGTTTCACTGGCCGGGCCAGCATCGTCGGTAGGGAAAACCTGCCTGTTCGTGCGGGATTAACCGGCTCTTCTCACCAATCCCTGGCTGCGCCCGCGCACTGCGTCGTGGTTGCATGCTTTGGAAGGTGTCGTTGCCGAGGGCGCCGACAAGTGCCGACGCAGCGGTACCAAATCGGCCCTCGTCGTCGGCATTTCGGACTCTCACCGCGCAAACCGGCCAGATCCGGCCGCTTTGCGACATCAGTGTCGCGTCCCCTAGACACCGGTCGGTCGCAATTGACGGTGGTCAGTGGTCGGGCGTCGCGGACAGGAACACGAGGGAGTCCGTGACGATAACGTGCTGGACCGCACCGGGCAGGGCATACCCGCGGCTCTTGCCGAGGACGACGACGCTCTGTGTCCACCGCAGCAGGCCGTCGGCGGCGTCGAGCACGCCGATTCGCTCACCACCGGCCACCACCACCGCATCGGCGCTGGCACCGATGGTGGCGGCGCCGACCTTGGCGACAACCGGCTCTGGAAGCGCCGTGCGCCACATGACGATCCCGTCGTCGATACCGACCTTGACCACTGCTCCGCCAGGTACTCCGGAAGCACCCGGCGTCGACACGTAGGCGTAGACGCTCGTCCCCGACTGCGCGACGGCGACCACGGTCTCTCCCGGAAGCATGAGTGACCACGCGCTCCGTCGGTCGTCACCGGCCGCCTCGAGATGCCCGTCCACGACCGCCGCGGCACCGGGCGCAGATTGCGCAACCGGCGTTGGAGAGAGGGCGTTCGACTCGGGGACATAGGCGCCCGCCGCCACGGCACGTGCCACCACCGGCACGGTGTCGGCATCGACGATTCGGTGACGCCACCGTTCCCGACCGGTGGTCGGGTCCAACCCGACGAGCGATTGTTCGTCGAGGTCGGCGACCACGAGGTCGCCGTCGACCAGCACCGGCTCCACGGCGACCCGACTGGTGGACCACACGACGTCGCCCGTGCCGAGTTCGAGGGCGTAGAGGCGGGCGCGCGGGGTGCTTTCGAGGAACGGGCCGATGCACAACAGCACGGTCAGGGCCGCCCAGGCCAGCCCACAGAGCGACGAACGGCTCACCCGGTTCGGCGCAGTCGCCCAGCTGATAACCGTCGCCAGGGCGAGGAGGAGTCCAGCAAGTGCGAGTGATCCGCGCAACATCGGATACAACCGGCGGTCGCCGATCGAGGGCTGATGGACGAGGAGCAAGGTGACGAGCGCGGCGGGTACGAGTCCCGCCACGCCGAGCATGAACACCCGGCGGCTGTCCACCCGCGCCACTAGGAGCATGTGCGTGCCCTCCCGGCGTGACCTTAGGTCGCGGCACTGGTGGAAAACCTCCGTATAAGGGGCATGGCAGCAGGGTGGACCGCGGTCACCGCGATGGGAATGATGGTGGGGTGACGAGAAGCTCCGCCGCAGAACGGATGCTGGCGATTCTCACGGTCGCGCTCCTCATCGCCGCCATTCTCCTCGCCGGCGAGGTGCGCGCTCCGGCGGGAGGCGACGCATGGACCGGCGGTGCCGCCGGCGCCAGGCTCTGGGCCTTCGTCGGGCTGGGACCGGTCGTCATTGCCGGGCTCGTCACGGCGACCCGTCGGCGGGGCCGACTCGGCGGGCTGGGCATGCTTGCCATGGCCGCGACGGTCACGTTGGCGACCGTTCTCGGCGAGGCGATGCACGTCGCCGACCCACCCGTCGATCGGCACCTCCTCGGTACCGTCGGTGTCGGATTCGACGTCGCTGCTGTCGTCATCGGCGTGGGCACGGTCGGCACGCTGCTCCGGCCGAGGTTGACGCGCCTTGTCGGCCCGCTCGCCCTTGTTGCCGGCACGCTGGCGGGTGTCTCGCTCGGCATCGTCGGCGACCCGACCGTCGAGCCGCGGCTGCTCCCGGCGGTGTCTCCGCTGCAGGTTCCGTCGCTCACGTTCTTCGAGTCGAGCGGTGAAACGCTACTTCTGACGCTGTCGCTCGGGCCCCTCGTTGCCGGTGGTCTCCTTGCCTGGACGCTGCTCGGCGCCAGCATCGACGAGCGCCGGCAGATGCGGTGGCTGGCGCTCTCCATCGTCACCGGCGTCGGGGCCGTCGCCATCACGCAACTGGTTCGCCTACTCGGTCTCGTCGAGGTTGGCGATGGCTTCCTCGCCGCGTTGCCACGGGCGGTGATCTGGGCAGCGGCAGCTGCCGGGGTGGCGGCCACCATCATCCAACCCGAGCTTGGCGACGCCGCCATCGCCGTGCGGCGGGTGGCCGTCGGAGTCGGCCTCGTGTCGATTCTCGGGGCGGCGGGTGGGCTCGCCTGGTTCGCGGCCGACGCGACAACGGCTGACATCGTGCCAGGTGCCCCCGCCGCGGCGACCATGTTGACGGTCGCCGCCCTGCTGCTTCCTGTCCGCGACCGCTTGGAACGCACCGCTGACCGGTGGCTGTTCGGCGAGGTCGGGAGCGATGCCCGCCTGATCGACTCCTTCGGAGCCGCCGCCGAGCACGCCGGCCGGTCGGAGGTCCTCGAGCTGCTCGTCGCCACCGCACGCCGGGCGTTGCGATTGCGATGGGCTCGAGCCTCGACGGTTGGCCCCGTGCCCGTCGTCGCGGCCAATGGCGTCGGCGCCGACGAGCTGCGCCCGGCTGCTGCCCGCTTCGCACTGATCGAAGGCGGCGAACAACTGGGGACGCTCGAATGTGGCCAGAAGCGCGGCGGACCGCTCAACGCCCATGACCGTCAGTTGCTCGGCGCACTCGGCCGCGAGGCCGCCCTCCGCCTTCGTACAGTGAGCCAGGCCGACGAGCTCGAGGCGCGCCTCGTTCAGATCGAGCGCCAAGCAGCGGAGATCGCCGCCTCGAGAGCGCGCATCGTCGAAGCCCAGGACGAGGAGCGCCGGCGCATCGAGCGCGACATCCACGACGGTGTGCAGCAGGAGTTGGCATCGCTCATCGGCAAATTGCGCCTGGCGATCAACCAGATCGCCGCGTCACCCGACGATGCCACGGCAACGATCTCTGGCGCGCAAGACGACGTGCGCCGGACCCTGGCCGACGTTCGCGCCATCGCCCAGGGCATCCACCCGGCGATTCTCGATGACCAGGGCATCGTCCGGGCGATCGGCGCCCGGGCCAAGCGACTGCCGCTCGAGGTCACCGTTGAAGCGGATGACCCGATGGCGAGCCAGCGTTTCGATCGGAGGGTCGAGGGCGCCGCCTACTTCGTCGCGTCGGAGGCCCTGGCCAACGTCGTCAAGCACGCCGCAGCCACCGCGGTCACCGTGCACCTGGCTGTCGACGGCGAACGTCTGACGATCCGTATCGAGGACAACGGTCGCGGCCTCGACCTCGGCGCGGACCGCGGCAGCGGCCTGACCAACATGGCTGACCGGGCGGCGGCGCTCGGTGGCCGGCTCACGGTCGAGGCCAACCCAGCGGGTGGCACGACGGTGGTGGCCGAGCTCCCGCTCGCTCCTACTGTTGCGACGTGACGTTGCGGGTGGTGATCGCCGAGGACAACAAGGTCTACCGCGAGGGGGTCCGGGCTGTTCTCGAGTTCGGAGGCGAATTCGAAGTCGTCGCCGCTGTCGATCGCCCCGACGCATTGTTGGACGAGGTCGGCAAGCTGCAACCCGATGCCGTGATCACGGACATCCGCATGCCACCCACCCATCACATGGAAGGCATCGAAGCGGCCCACGAAATCCGCCGCCGACACCCGAGCATCGGCATCCTTGTCCTGTCCCAGCACGCCGACGACAGCTACGCGTTCGAGCTGTTGAAGGACGGCACGGCCGGACTCGGTTACCTCCTCAAGGAGCGCATCGGCGACGACGACGGGGCGATCGCCCGAGCGTTGCGGGAGGTGATCGCCGGACGATCGGTGATCGATCCCGAGGTCGTCGACGGCCTGGTGTCACGCCAGGCGAAGGCTCGCTCGTCGCCCCTACACCGCCTGACCGATCGGGAACGCGATGTGCTGGCGTTGATGGCCCAGGGCAAGACCAATGATGCGATCGCCGAGTCGTTGCACCTGCACCGAGCGACCGTTGAGAAACACATCAACGCCATCTTCGTCGCCTTCGACCTCGCTGAGGAGAAACAGGTCAACAAGCGCGTTGCCGCCGTCTTGCTGTTCCTTCGTGACGCTTAGCGCCGTCGTCACTCGAGCGCGTCGACCATGGCGTCGAGCTCGGCACCTGTGTCGAGCTCGACGGGGGACGACCCCGACGTGCCGAAGAGCACCATGACGAGTGATCGCCCGACGCGGGCCGCGTCGTAGCTCAGATCGAACGAGAAGTCACCGGCGGCGCCGCTCGTGTCGATACCGGCGGTGAATCGGGCGCTGGACTCGCCGACACCAAGCTCACTCTCGCTGGTCCACTCCACGTCGACCGTCATGTCTCCTTCGGAGACCTCCTCGAACTCAGGGAGTGCACTGAGACACTCCGTGGTCTCGGAGGAGCCGAGCTGGGCGACGAACGTGTCGAGGACATCGACGGACGATTCGTCCACGGTGATCACCAGTGCCGCGGCGTTGGCAGAGTCGGCGATCGTCTCCGTAGACACCGGGCCATCATCGGTGAACGTGAACTGATCGGAATACGCCCGGGCGGTCTCGCCGCCGACGCGCAGTTCGGTGTTCTCGAGATAGAGGTCGAACCCGCCGAAGCAGTCGCCGAAGCCTCCGTCCTCGAAGTCGGCGGACTCCTGTTCCTCGGGCGGCCCGGTTGAAGTCCACCCGGCATCGGTGAGCCGTTCGTTGAATACGACGACCGCCTCGTCGGCGGCGGCCTGGTCCTCGGCGTCCGTCGCTGTCGGCACCACCAGGCCAAGCGCCACGAGTGCCATCGGAGCGGCGGCGATGCCGAGCTGACGGAGCATGGCTACGGACCGTATCGGTCGGGGCTGCCGGCCGTCGCCGGAATAGTCCCTGGTGAGACGGTCAGCTGGCGCGTTCCACGGCGACGACGTCGGCGTCGACTGTCTGCGCTGTCGCTGCCCGATGCAACGCGATGCGCTGGGGGGTCGAGGTGGGCTTCTGCTTGGTGACGAAGGCCTGGCGCGCCGCGCTGAACGAGTTGCGGTCGTCAAAGATGTCGTGGCTCATCTCGGCGAGTTCCTCGGCGCGGTATGCCTCGATCGGTTTGCGTCGCTCGTCGGCTTCGCGTGAAGCATTGCGACGCTCGAGCAGTCCCGGGTAATCGTCGCGGCCGGCGAGCCGGGAGGCGTGTTCCAGCACGGCGCCCTCGAACTCGGCCGGTCGCCCCGGGATCACGTTGTCGACGAGTCCGACCCGTGCGGCCTGCCGCGCGCCGATCGGAAGGCACTGCTCGGTGACCCCGGCCGCCCCGTCGGCACCCACGCGGCGGGGCAGGACATAGGTCCAATACTCCGAACCGTAGAGGCCCATCGTCTGGTAGTGGGGATTGAGGACGACGCCGTCACGCAGGATCACCTGGTCCGCGCCGAGGGCCATCATCACTCCACCAGCCCCGGCGTTGGCGCCGACCGATGCGACGACGAGCTGGCTGGGGCAGGCGATGATCGCTCGACACACGTCGTCGATGGCGGTGATGTTGCGCCACGCTTCGAGCGCCGGTGAGGGAGCGGCGTGGATGACGTTGAGGTGGATGCCGTTGGAGAACACATCTCCGCCGCGGATGACGAGCACCTTCGTCGGCTGTCTGATGGCGTGGCGAAGGGCGGCGACGAGCCTTCGGCATTGACCCGTCGACATCGCCCCGTTGTAGAAGTCGAAGCGCAGCACGCCGACGGCGCCGTGGCGTTCGTAGCGGAGTTCCCGGTGTCCGGCCTCGTCCGTCGAAGCGGCGACGGCCGGCAACACTTCAGGTACGTCGTCGAGGTTAGGTCGAAGCGCCAAGGTGGCCGGCAACTTCACGGAGCCCTCGGCGCGCACCTGGCCCACCCACACCGCGCCATCGCCGGTTCGGACAAGGACCGCACCGTGGCGCCGTCCCACGATGCTGCCAGGCGGACCCGCCAGCGCCGGTCCGCGACGCGCGTCGAACACCGCGACCGTCCCACCAGCGAGCATGGCGTGAACACCCGGTGATCCGTCGGCGGAAGCGATTCGACGCAGGATCGTGTCGGTGCCATCGGACCACGAGAACTCCCGGTCCGACGGTCGCATCGCCGGTCGTAGCCGTCCGAAGACCTCGGCACGCCGATAGTCCACGGGCTCGGGCCGGAACGCGGCGTCGGCCGCGCCGGCGACGACCTCGTGGATCAGCTCGATCGCGGCATCGGCGACGGGACCGTTGTACATGACGCTCTTGCGCATCACCGCCGGCGGGAGTGCGAACTCGCGGGTCGCCCACACCGGACCTGCATCCATCTCCTCGACGGCCTGTAGGGCGGTCACACCCCAGCGGGACTGTGCATCGATGATCGCCCAGTCGAGCGAGGACGGCCCGCGGTCGCCGATTGGCCCCGGATGCACGATGATCGTCCGATATCGCGTCCACACCTCCGTGGGGACCCGCTCGCGCAGGAACGGGCAGATGATCAGCTCGGGGTCGAAAAGCGCAGCCGCCCTGGTCATCGTTTCCGCACTGAACGCGAGCTCGACGGAGACATCGTGACCGGCTTCACGCAGTTCGATCCACGCCCGTTGGGTGAGCCCGTTGAACGCCGAGCAGAGCAGCAGAATTCTCATCGTCCTGGGTCCGCCGTGGTCCGATCTCCGTCGAGCTCTTCGATGCGGGTGAACGTGACCGATAGCCAGTCCACATCGCTGCTGGGCTCGACCGTCATCGTGTAGCCGCGGGCCATGGCCAGTAGGTCGGCTTGGAGGAGTTCCCGTGGCCGAATCGACTCGGCTACCGCCGAAATGCCGGGTTTGCCGAGCGTCGCGCCGATGTCGCCCAGCCGCCAACCGCTGAGGAACGCCTCGTCGTCGTAGGGGCCGCCGCGGCTGCGACACAGCACGAGTGGAAATGCCGCCTCGCTCTCGCCCTCATCTGCTTCCAACATGTCCCGCCATCCCGACTCTGCCGTGTGTTACCAAGAGCCAGCACGCCGGCGTGTGATACGGAGCGGATCGCCACTCCGACAGGGGTCCCGTATCTCAGCGCCGGCGGCCGGCTTGTCGTTGACGGTACGGAACCGGCGTTACCCGGGCGTTACCTGAACGGGTTGGGGACGTGCTGGTCAGCCGTCGGCGAGGTTGTTGGCGTCGTCGACGAGCTCGACCCACGTGCGTCCGGGAACGATGAGGATCGGCTGGCCGTTGGCCTGCAGGGAGAACGGGTCAGTCGGGTTCTGGCGGGTCCATGTGCCGTCCACCTTGAGCCCGTCGCTGTACACGACGGCTCTGCCCGTTCCCAGCGTCTGGGCCTCGGGGCCGCCGCCGGCCGGGCTCGTGCCGTAGTCGAGGACGAGCACGACGACGGTGTCGGCGCTGGCCTGGCCGTCGGTCAGGTCGTGCGGTGAACCCAGCTGCGAGCGCAGGAACAGGTCCCGGCCGGCATCCCAGTCCCAACGGACGGGATAGTCGCCGACCGTCATCTCGGCGAACGTCACCGGCGTGCCGGTGACGTCGACGCCGGGTCCGACGTAGTCGAAGGCGGGGACGGCGTTGCCCGAGCTCACGAGTTGTGGCCACAGCTCGGAGAGGTTGGCGTACAGGTTGTGCGGTGCCGGGAGGTCGTCGCGGCGGAAGAATCCCGGTGTGCCCTCGCCGAGCAACTCGAACCCAGCCGCCTGCAACGCGTTGTTGACCTCGGCGTTGGCGCCGCTGTAGGCGATCGCCGGGTCATTGAGGCTCAACAGCAGGTTGACGTCCTGGGTCCGTCCTGAGCGGATCGGACCAACCGGGTCAGCATCCATCGAGTTGAACACGGCGGCGAATCGTGTGGCGCGGCCCTCGACGATCTCCTCGAACACGACGTCGGCTTGGTTGAGGCCACTCTGCGGCTCGGCGTCGACGTTGTCGACCTTGACGACGAGTGCCGGGCGCAGGACGTACGTCGGCACACCCGTGAGCGGGAGCCGCTCGAGCAACGTCGTGCTTGTTGTGGTCGTCGCCACGGCGGTCGTCGTGTCCGGCCCGTCGTCGTCGTCATCATCGTCGGGAGACGCCGAGGCCGCGGTCGTCTGGGTCGGAGTCGTCGTGGTGGTCGTGGTCGTGGTGGTCGTAGTCGGTGGCGTGGTCGTGGTGGTCGCGTTCGGGTCGTACCCGACGCCGGTCAGTGTGACGGCGAAGTCCTCGCCATCGGACTGGCTGTTCGTCTCGCTGATCGTGAAGCTCGATGTGTCGTTGAACGTCCCGGCCGAACCGGGCGAGAACGAGTAGTTCACGTTGCACGATCCGCCGGCAGGAAGAGTCGTCGCCTGGCAGTTCTGGGAGGCGTTGAACTCGGCGGTTGGGGGCGCCCCTCCGAAGATGTTGATCGGGCCGAACGGGTCGCCGCCGGTGTTCGTCAGCGTCACGGAAGCGGACCCCGTGGCGCCGACGTTGATTTGGCCGAAGTCGATGGCCGACGTGCTGATCGACATGTCGGTCTCGACGGCGTCCACCGAATCCGGCACGACGACCGCTGCGGCCGCCAGGCCGGTGACTGTGATCGCGATGATTCCGTACCGCTTGGTTCTGCGCATCGGCGCAGCGTGGTATGTGCGTCGATTTCGATCAACCGAATTGTTGGCGGCGCCGAGGTCGAGGCCTGCTGGGGAGGATCAGGTCGTCAGGAGTGGATGCCATCGACGAGGTCGGGCAGTTGGTGGCGGAGTGTCGTGAGCGGATCAACCGACCGGAACGCCTTGGCAAACATCAGCGAGCCTTCGATCGCGGCGTAGACGACTTTGGCGCGTTGGCGTGCCTCCGATGAGGTGAATCCGTCGCGTTCGAGCCAGCCCGAGAGTCGTTCGACAAGGAGCTCGACGGCGTCGGCGCAGGCATCACCGATCATCTTCGATGTCGCCCCGACCTCGAGGGCGACGGTTGCAATCGGGCATCCCTCGGCATAGTTGCTGCGCTCCAGGGCGCCAGCCGCCGCGGCGATGTACGTATCAATCGACTCGGCCGCGGTCGATCGCTCACAGGAGACCATCGCCGCGTCCAGATAAGCAGCCGAAGCGGCGATGGCTTCTGCGGCGAGTTGCTCCTTGCCGCCGGGGAAGTGGAAGTAGATCGAGCCTTTCGGCGCCTCGGCCTCGGCGACGATCTGATTGAGTCCGGTTCCGTGGTATCCCTGGCGGCGCAGCAGCTTCGCAGTCGTCGTCACCATCCGGCGTCGAGCGTCTCGGGCCACAACGTTCATCCTAGTCACTATGACGACCGGTCTATTGATTATGACGACTGGTCTAGCTAGACTTGCCTGTCGAACGGAGGTACGAACGTTGCCAAGGCACGACCCCAAGATCGACCACCTCGCCGAGATCGACCTCTTCAGCCGCTGCACCCGCAGACAACTGGTCGCAGTCGCCAGGCGCAGTACCGAGGTTGACGCCTCCCGAGGCTCGGTCCTCTGCCGCGAGGGCGAGACCGGCAGGCAATGCTTCGTCGTCCGTGACGGTGAGGCAACTGTCACGATCGACGGCGACGAGATCGCCACGATCGGCCCCGGCAGCGTTTTCGGCGAGCTCGCCCTGCTCGACGGTGCGCCTCGCGTCGCCACCGTCACCGCCGCCACGGACATGCGCCTTGTTGTGCTGTCTCGCCCCGAGTTCGACGAGCTGCTCGCCGAGGTCCCCGTCGTGTCGCGTCAAATCCTCGCCGCAGTGGGTGCTCGTCTGCGGGCCGCCGACGAACTGCTCCACGTCAATCGAGCCGCGTCGGACCCGCGGCTCAGCCTCCGGACACCGCCGGGATGATCGACAGCTCCTGACCGGCGCGGATCGGTGATGCCGTGCCGGTCAGGTCGCGGACGTTGTCCGAGTCGACGAACAGGTTGACGTGAAGTCGTGTGCGGCCTTGCTCGTCGCGGATCCGGCGTTCCAACGCCGGATGCTGACCGGCGAGGGCGTCGAGTACCGCGGCCACGGTCGTCGACTGCTCCGTTCCGGAGTCGATGCTGATCTCGACGCTCGCCGCGCCGGCGACGAGCTCGCGCAGCTGTGTCGGCACCCGGACGCGGACGTCCACTCCGATCAGCCTGCGAGTGCCGCGGCGCGCACGGAGAGCACGGGCGGCAAGTGCTGGGCGATGGTTCGCCACGAGTCGCCGTCGTCGGCCGACGCGTAGACCTCGCCCGTGCGAGTGCCGAAGTAGAGCCCGGCCGGATCCTGGCCGTCGGTGGTGAACCCGTCGCGCAGCACGGTGAGGTGGGCGTCGTGTTGGGGAAGCCCGGACGTGAGCGGCTCCCACGACTCGCCGGCGTCGGAGGTCCGCCACACGATGCATTTCCCATCGGGGGTGCACCGGTACCCGTCGCTCTCCAGCGGCAGCAGGTAGGCGGTCGACGAGAGCGACGGATGGGCCACGACCGGGAACCCGAAGTCCATGCCGGCAATCCCGGTCATGGCCGTCCACTTCGCGCCGCCGTCGTCGCTGCGATAGATGCCGCCGTGGTGCTGGAGGTAGAGGCGCTCGGGATCGTCGGCGTCACGGGCCACCTTGTGGACGCACTGGCCGAACTCGAGGTCGTCCCCGTCGGGGAGGAAGCCGACGACGATGCCGCGGTTGCTCGCGTCCCACGTCTTGCCGCCATCGTCCGACCGGTAGACCCCGGCTGCCGAGATGGCGATGAGCAGACGGTCGGCGTCCTCCGGGTGGACGAGGACGGTGTGCAGGCACATCCCACCACCGCCCGGTTGCCATTGCGGGCGGTGCGGGTGATCCCACAAGCCAGTCACGAGCGAGAAACTGCGCCCGCCATCATCGCTGCGGAACAACGCGGCAGGTTCGACACCGGCGTACATGACGTCGGGCTCGTCGGACGGCCCGGGGGCGAGCTGCCAGATCCTCGCCAACGAAGCGTTGGTGACCTCTGGAAACCGCAGGGCGGCCTGCTCGTCCTCGGTCCACGTGGCGCCGAGATCGTCAGAGCGGCGCAGCACCGGTCCCCAATGGTTGCTGACCGATCCGGTGTACAGCCGCGTCGAACCGGACCTCGTGTCGATGCAGGTGGAGTACACCTCCTCGCCGGCGAAGATCGGGCCGGCCAGCTCGAACGACTCGCGGCCGTCGTTGGAACGCAGGGTGAACAGACCCTTCGTCGTGCCGACGAGCGCCATCACGCTCGATGTTTCCGTCTCAGCTGGTGAAGTTGTCGTAGCCATGCGGGGATCGACCTCCTCGACATCTCGAACTCATCGTTTCCCTGAGTATCGCCGCCGCAGACCGGTCGTGTCGCCCGGAGTTGTCACCGAGTGGGTGGTTAGCCGTCACAATGGCCGCCGTGGAAGCGTTCGTCGAGACCGACCGGCTTGTGTTGCGACGCTTCACTCGTGACGATCTCGACCTGATCGTAGACCTCGACAGCGATCCGCAGGTGAAGCGCTACATCGACAACGGGAGGGGTCGAAGGCACTCATCGACAAGGCCTTCGCCGAGCTCGGCGCCGAACGCGTCTACGCCTCGACGATGGTTGTCAACGTGGCATCGCGCCGCGTGATGGAGAAGGCCGGACTTCGCTACGTGCGCACGTTCCACGCCGACTGGCCGGTGCGGATCCCGGGCGACGAACAGGGCGACTTGGAGTACGGGATCGACAGAGGCGAGTGGGAGCACGACCGGGCGGCTCGGTGAGGTCGGCCGGCATCACTCGTCGTGGTGGGCGACGCAGAATTCGTTGCCCTCGGGATCCTGGAACGTGTACCAGTGCACGCCGTATTCGTTGCGCTCGTGGACGAACGAGGCGCCGAGCGACTCGAGCTGGCGTCGCGCTTCGTCGAGATCGTCGACGTCGAGGTCGACGTGCATCCGATTCTTCGCCGCCTTTCCCTCGGGCACGCGGATGAACAGCCACGCCGGTTCCGACTCCGTGCGGTCGATGGCGGCGAAGTTCTCGTTGGCCCAGTCCAGCACCGGGCGTTCGAGGACAGACGACCAGAACGTCGCGAGGGAAGACGGATCGTGGGCGTCGAACGTGATGTTGTACAACCGCATGGATCGGACCTTATGAGGCGTCGGGGGCTCGGTGCGATGATGTGGTTGAGTTACCGAGTCGACGAGTAGACGGAGCAACGGCGATGAGCATCCTCGACCGATTTCGCCTCGACGGCAGGGCGGCGATCGTCACCGGGGCGTCCTCCGGTCTCGGTGTCGCGTTCGCTCGCGCCTTGGCGGAAGCCGGCGCCGACGTCGCCCTTGGCGCTCGCCGTGTGGATCGCCTTGCCGAAACGGCCGCGTTGGTCGAGGCGGCCGGCCGCCGGGCGGTCGCCGTCGCAACCGACGTTGCCCGGCCGGAGGACTGTGACGAGCTCGTCGCCGCGACCGTCGCCGCGTTCGGCAAGGTCGACGTGCTCGTCAACAATGCCGGCATCGGTACCGCCTACCCGGCGACGAGGGAGACACCGGAGCAGTTCCGTGAGGTCATCGACATCAACCTCAACGGGTCGTACTGGATGGCCCAGGCGTGCGGCCGGGTGATGCAACCGGGCAGCAGCATCGTCAACATCGGCAGCGTCCTCGGGTCGACGTCCGCCGGATTGCCCCAAGCCGCCTACGCGAGCAGCAAGGCGGCGATCATCGGGCTCACCCGCGACCTCGCCCAGCAGTGGACGGGGCGCAAGGGGATCCGCGTCAACGCCCTCGCCCCCGGATTCTTCGCCTCGGAGATGACCGACAAGTATCCCGACGGCTACGTCACCTCACAGCTCGGGCGTGTGCCGGCCGGCCGCCCCGGTGAAGCCGACGAGCTGTGTGCCGCCCTCGTCTTCTTCGCCAGTGACGCGAGCTCGTACGTCACCGGTGTCACCCTGCCCGTCGACGGCGGGCTGCTGACGAACTGAACGGCCTCGGGCTGATGGCCGCGACGATCGTCGACGACTTGCTGCGGTCGGACGAGCCCTCGGTCCGCTGGATGGTGCGGACCCGGGTGCTCGGAGAGCCGGACGATGCTCGAGACGTCCGCGCCCTGCGCGAAGAGATCCGACGTTCGTCGCGTGTCCAGGCGATGTTGTCTGGCCTGCGCGCGGCACGGCCGAGCACCTACGCGAAGTGGCAGGGAGCACATTGGGTGCTTGTGGCACTCGCCGAGCTGGGCTATCCCGCCGGCGACGGGTCGTTGCAGCAGGAAGCCGACGAGGTGTTGGACACTTGGCTGTCTCCATCCGCCTACCGGGAGTTCACCGCCCGAACGAAGGCCGCCGCCTATGGCCGTGACGGCATTCCGGTGATCGATGGTCGGCGTCGCAGCCACGCGTCGCAACAGGGCAACGCCCTGTTCAGCCTGACGCGCCTCGAGCTTGTCGATGACGAACGGGCCGGCGCCCTGGCCGAGCGGCTCTTCCACTGGCAGTGGCCCGACGGTGGCTGGAACTGTGACAAGCGGCCAGCGGCAGCGATGTCGTCGATCTTCGAGACGGTGACGCCGATGCGCGGCCTCGCCGCGCACGCCGCCGTCCGAGACGATGAGCGCGCCCGCCAGAGCGCATACCGGGCGGCCGAGGTGCTGTTGGAGCGTCGTCTCGTCTTCAGTCGATCGAGCGGAGCGCTGATCCACCCTGAGTTCGCGCTGTTGCACTATCCGCTGTACTGGCACTACGACGTCCTTGCCGGCCTCAAGGCCATCGCCGACGTCGGCCTGATCGACGATCCGCGGTGTGCCGATGCGCTCGACCTGCTGGAGACCAAGCGGCTACCGAGCGGCGGGTGGCCGGCCGAACGGCGTTACTGGCGCCGCGCCTCCGCCGACGTCGCGCTGTACAACGAATACGTCGATTGGGGCGGCGTCGCCAAGTCCCGCCCCAATCCTTGGGTCACCGCCGACGCCCTGTACGTGTTGCGATGTGCTCGACGCCTGTGATCACGACCGGCGGCGGGACCGAACAAACTGGTGCGCGGCGCCCGATTCAGGTCACGGTGATCGTGGCGACCATGTTCGGGTGGAAGTCGCAGTGGTAGGCGTACGTGCCGGCTTCGTCGAGCGTGACCGTCGCTGAGGCGCCGGGGGCGATCTCACCGGTGTCGAACGCGCCGTCGTCTGCGGTCGCAGTGTGCGGTGCGGTGTCGTTGTTGGTGAACGTCACCGTCGTTCCGGCGGCCACGGAGAGCTCGGCGGGTCCGAAGGCGAAGTCAGCGATCGTGACCGCCGCGCCTGATGCCGGTGCGCTCGCTGGAGCGGAGGCCGGTGCGCTTGCCGGTGCGCTTGCCGGTGCGCTCGCTGGAGCGGAGGCCGGTGCAGATGCGGGAGGTGCCGGGACCGTCCCGGTGGTCCCTTCGATCGGAGCGCACTCACTCGCCGCGCCCGTCGCCATCGGCTCAGTCGCCATCGGCTCACTGGCTGCCGGTGCTAGTGCCCTCGGGAGCGTCTCCGGCGAGACTCACGATGCTGCCGCTTCCGTCGTTGGCTCCGATCGCCGGCAGGGACACGTAGAACGATCCGTCCGGCGCGATCTCCATGGCGATCGGGAGCATCAGCCCTTCGTGCACCGGCTCGGAGGTGTCCGGTCCCGTTTGGCGCACGATCCGACCGCTCATCGGCGTGAAGAACGGCGGTTCGGCGAGGTTGCCGGTCGACATCTCCAGGGCGTACAGCGTCCCGTCTGCTCCGACGGCGACGTCGACGACGGTCGTCAGGCCGGTCCACACGACCTCGACCGTGCCGTCGGTGCCGACGTGCATCACCTGAGCCGTCCCGTCGGGGAACGGCACCGTGGTCAAGGTCCCGACGAACACGCCACCGGCAGGATCGAGAGCGAGACGGGTCGGCACGATGTGCGGGTCCGACAGGTCGACGACCCGTTCAACTGTGCCTTCGGCGTCCACGCTGAGGATCTGCCCGTAGTTCGGATCGTCGACCCACAGCGTTCCCGACGACGGTTCGACGACGATCGAGTACCCGGCCGCGTCAGGATCGGCGTCGCCGGGAATCGCCGCTACCGGGTTCTCCCTGGACCACGCCGACAGGTCGGCCACGAGCTCGGGACTTCCGTCATCGGCGACGCGGTAGATGCCGCTCGGGTTGTCGGGATTGCCGTGGCCGGGCCCGCCGCCGTCGACGCCGACGTACAGCTCGCCGTCGAGGTAGGCGACGTCCTCGGCCCCGAGCACCTCGCCGGTGGCGGTCAGCCCCGAGGGCAGTTCGGTGACGATCGCCGCCGGGCACCCACCCTCGTCGATGCTTGCCACCGCCCCGGTCAATCCGCCGCCGAAAGGTCCGATGATCGCGTTGGTCGGCGTGTCCTCGGTCGGCGGTGCGGTTCCCCCGCTGCCGGCGAGGGCGACGACCAGCTGCCCCGACTCGTCCCACGTGAAGCCCCGAGGATTTGTGAGCGCGGTGGCCACAGGGGTCGGTTCTAGCGGAGCGGCGGCGGTCGCCGCCGCGGCCCCGAAGGACAGCGTGAGTGCGGTCGCGGCGATCACCCTGCGACGCAGACGGACAGTGGTCAGCATGTTGAACTCCTCGGTTCGCCCCAAACGTCGTCGCCAGCCTGTCAGAACCATCCGTCGGATGCCATCGAGAATTCTTCGACCGTAATTGCGGTCGTGTTCATCTCAGGCGCGCAGCATCAGGTCACGAAGGGTGGCGAGGTCGGCGGCGACGGCATCAGTGTCGGCGGCGAACTCGTCGGAGTCGACCCCCGAACGGCGGTGCACCGTGAACACGACGTCGCAGCCGTCGCCGTTGGGGATGACCCGCATCGGGTTGTCGACGGTGACACCGGACGGCAGCGTCACCCGGTGGTCGAGGATGCCGAATGGATTCGGCGGGGCGAAGGCCACCGTCACTCGTCCCATCGGTGACTCGACGACCCAGGCGCCGTCGTGCGACTCCACGACCCCGTTGGCCAACCCGGCGGCCCACTGGGCAAGGTTGCGCGGGTCGGACGCGAAGCCATAGACGTCCGCGGCAGGGCGATCGATGGTGATGCTGACGTGGGCGCCCTCGAAGACCATTAGAACCTGTCTTGTTCCGTGCTCGGTGGTGGCTCGTCATCGACATCGAGGGGTTCCTCGATGGCCTGTTCGATGGCATCGGCTTCGGAAGCGTCGATGGCTCGGGACACGTGGGTGCGCCGCTCGCCGGGGACGACCTCGCGAGCCTGGTCAAGGGCATCGGCTTCGGGCACCTCGGCATCGCGGCGCAGTGGCGTCTCGAGGTCCTCGCCGCTCCCGAATTCTTCGCTGTCGTCGGCGCCAAGGGTCACGAGCGGGCGTACCCACTGGTTGGAAGCGGTAAACGCTGTCGAGGTGAGTCCCGGCGCGGTGTTACGAGCGCAGTGGGCCAGCGGCGAGCAGCCCACCGTCGATCGGCAGGGTGATGCCGGTGATCCACGCTGCGTCGTCGGATGCGAGAAAGGCGGCGGCTGCGGCGATGTCTTCGGGTGTTCCGACGCGACCCAGCGGATACATCGCCCGCAGGCGCTCGAGTTCGCCCGGTTGGTCGTCCCACACCCTGGTCCGAATCGTCGCCGGGGCGATGAGGTTGAACCGAACGCCATCGGCGCCATAGCGGGCAGCCATGTTGAGGGTCAGGTTCTGCAGTCCCGCCTTCGCCGCCGAGTACGGCTCGCTGCGGGCGGAAACGAGGCCGTTGATCGATCCCACCGTCACCACGCTGCCCCTCGATGGGACGGCGAGCAGATGCGGCAAGAGGGCGCGGATGCAACGCACCACCCCGAGAAGGTTGAGGTCGAACATCGCCTGCCAGTGACTGTCGTCGGGATTGTCGGGGTCGCCGGGCATGGCATCGCCTCCGGCGGTGTTGACCAGCACGTCGACGCCGCCGAGGCTCGACACCGCTGCACTTGCAGCGTCGGTCACAGAGCCGGCATTGGTGACGTCGCACACAATCGAGATCGCCCGCCCACCCGACCCGGTGAGTTCGGCCGTCACGGAGCTCGCGGCGTCCGCATCGATGTCGACCACGGCCACCGCGGCACCCTCTGCGGCAAGCCGTCGGGCACAGGCCCGGCCGATGCCGTGGCCGCCACCGGTGACGAACGCCGTGCGACCTTCGAATCGCCTCATGGCGAGGATTCTTGCTCCTCGTGCGAGCTACTCGTCGGTCTGGGGCAGGTGCACCGTGGCGTCGTCGTACGTGGCCTCGCTGGTGGAAGCGGCCGGCGCGTAGACGAGGTTGAGCACACCGGTCTCGAAGGTCTCCGACTTGACGAGTGTCAACGGGATCGGTGTATCGCCCTCGTCGAACAGCCGCATCCCGTCGCGCACGGCGATCGGGTGCACCAACAGGTGCAACTCGTCGAGCAGTCCGGCAGCCAACAACTGGCGGACGATCGACACCGATCCGCTGATGCCGATGTTGGATTCGCCGGGCTCGCTCTTCAACCTGGTCACGGCCTCGACAAGGTCACCGTCGAGTTGTTCGGTGTTGCGCCACTGGAACTCCAGCTGCTGGTTCGAGGCCACGATCTTGCGGGCGTCGCCGAGCTTTTTGGCGAACGCGGCGTCCTCGCCGCCGGCGGCTTCCCGCTCGGGCCAAGCCCCGGCGAAGCTGTCGTAGGTCTTGCGGCCGAACAGAACCGTGTCGGCGGCGCCGAGGGTGGCGTCGACGGCAGCACCCATCTCGTGGTTGAAGTAGGGGAAGTGCCAAAGGTGCGGATCCTCGACGACGCCGTCGAGCGAAATGAACAGGCCTGCGGTGATCTTCCTCACGATGTCCTCCGTGGTCCGTGCGAGCCGGCGCTGTGCCGGCCTATCAAGACATCAACGAACGGCGAGAGCGCAAATCGACAGTGCGATCTCCTCATCGGAGTGTTTGGTGCTGGAAAACCGGCACGAGACACTCCGACAGCAGCAAACACTCCGATAGGGGCAGCCGGAATCAACTCGGCGCGGGAGGAGCGAGCCGAGCGGACCGAGTTCGAGGTTGAGGTCGCTGTTCTTGACGCTCCCAGGATGGGCTGAACAGATCGAGCGGCAGGGCCGACCGGCGGACTACTACGCCATGCGCATCGAAACCGTCGGAGGTGAGGTGATCACTCGTCCAGTCGTCCTCACCGCCGATGCGACGTAGGCGATGACGCTCGACGTCGACACCGATGGCGTGCGCACGGTGGCTCTTGTCGGCGGGACGGACGTGTGGTGCAGCGAAGCCCGGTTCGAGTCGCCAGCGAGCGGTCGCTGAATGTGTGCTGATTCCCGAGCGCCTCACGAGTCGGCACGCGAATGCGGACACGTCGCCTTTCTCGACCAACCCGACCGGACGTTCGACGCAATTGCCGGGTTCCTCGCCACGGCCAACAACGTCTGACCTCGGTGATCGCGCCTCTTGGTGTGCTGGTGGCGTGTGCGTGGGTACCGTGGGCCCCGATGACGCGGTATGGACGTGCTGGGCTGGCGGCAGCGTTGATCCTGTTGGTCGGACTGCCCGCCGGCGCAGCGTCGGCGAGCGTCGACCTCGACGAGGTGGCCGACGCCCTGCGGAGCAACCCGGTCTACGTCGACGAAGATGCCGAGCGAGCGCTCAGCGACGACGAGGCCGCGGATTTGCGATCGGAGATCCGCGACGCCGGCACACCGATCTACATCGCCGTCTTGCCGGCATCGGCTGCCGACCTCGCTGGTGGCGACGCCGCGGAAGTGGCCAGCCAATTGGCCGGCGCCGTCGATCGACCCGGCACATTCGGCGTCGTCGTCGGCGACAGGTTCCAGGCCGGACCCGGGGAGCTGGTCGCCGGACTGGCCGTGGAAGCGCTCGAGGCGGAAGGCGAGGACACCGCCGCCGTGCTCGATGACTTCGTTCAACGCGTGGGCGACGCCGCCGGTTCGCCCCAGGGTTCCGGCGACGGCGGAGACGCCGGTGACGACGGTGGCGGCTCTAGCTGGGTGCTCCCTCTGGTGCTCGCCGGCGGAGCCGGTGCCGCCGGCCTGCTGGTCTTGCGAGGGAGCCGGCGCCGGCGAGCAGAAGCCGCGGAGCGGGCGCGGGCGGAGGAGGCGGACCGGCAGCTGCTCCGCGCCGAGATCTCGGTGCTTGCCGACGACGTCGTGCGACTCGAGCCGGAGGTTCAACTGCATCCCGACGCGCGGACTGATTTCGACGCCGCCGTCAGTCGATATCGCGCGGCCGAGGCTGCGCTCGACTACACCGACTCTCCGGTGGACCTGGTTCGCGTCGGTCGGGTGGTCGCCGAGGCGAGGTACTCGATGGACCGGGCCCGGGCGATCGTCGAGGGACGCCCGCCGCCTCCGCCACCGGCCGATCTGCAGCAACCGGGTGCGCACGGCGAGCCGGCGATCACGCTGGACGCTGAGCACCAGCCGGCCTACGTCGGGCATCCAGGTGGTTTCGCCGGCGGTGGATGGTTTGGCGGCAGCAGTGGGTTGTTCACCGGACTGCTGCTCGGGTCGTTCCTGTCCGGCGGCTTCGGCGGGTGGGGCGGTGGGACGACGATCATCAACGAGTCCGGCGATGGTGGCGATGGCGACTTCGGTGGCGGCGATTTCGGTGGTGGCGACTTCGGTGGTGGCGACTTCGGCGGTGGCGACTTCGGCGGTGGTGACTTCGGCGGGTAGGTCCCGGGCAAACTCTTTGGTCGCTGTGACGACGTTGGTGGCGGCAAATCGACCAAAGACGCCGAGGACACGGCGACTAAGCAGGGCGCGTGGCACTTCGTTGGTACACCACCGTCATCGACAGCACCGATCCTCGCACCCTCGCCGATTGGTGGGCGGTCGCACTCGGCTGGGAGAAGGTCTACGAGGATGACGAAGAAGTCGTGATCGTGCCCGCCCATGTGACGGAGGAGCTGATCCGGGAGACACCGTGGGAACGAGTTGGGCCCGGGTTGTCATTCGTCAGGGTGCCGGAAGGGAAGACGATCAAGAATCGACTGCACCTCGATCTCGCCCCGCACACGTCGGACGACCGGGATGCCGAGATCTCTCGCCTGAAGCAACTCGGCGCCACCGAGGTCGACGTCGGTCAGGGTCCGGACGAGACATGGACCGTCCTGGCCGACCCGCACGGCAACGAGTTCTGCGTGCTGTCGTCCCGCGACACGTGAGTTCGAATCAGCTCTCGGCGACGGTGTCGAACGCCGGCGGGTAGACGACGTGACCTTGGGGGACTGATGCATCGGCGGTGAGGCGGAGGACCTGGGCGGCCTCCGGGGGCGCCCAGGACGGCAACGGGAGCGTGAGACCGTACGCAGCGGACGGCTCGAAACCGAGCCGTCCGTAATACGCCGAGCTGCCCTCCAGCACGACGACGCTCTCGCCAAGCGCGGCGGCCCGTGCCGTGACGGCGCGGACGAGCAGCGAACCGATGCCCTGACGTTGCCGGTCCGGCGCGACGGCGAGCGGTGAAAGCATCGCGATGGGCCGCCGCTCGTCGCTGTTGATCACCTCCGCGAAGCTGACCATCACGTGGCCGACGATGCGTCGATCCTGCTCGGCGACGAGTGAGAGCTCGGGGACGGCGAGCGCCGACGTGCGAATCGCGTGGACCAGTCGAGCCTCGGCCGGCGATCCGAACGCCGACTCGACAACCTCGTCGATCGCGGCGTAGTCGTCGGGGCCCTCGTCGCGAATCGTCACGTCGTTCATCGATGCCGAGCCTGCCACGACTTGGGGCTGACTGGACTCATCCTCACAGCGGAGGCGGCTTCACTCGTGAGCCCGATGACAACAGGGCCTCGACCCCTGCAGCGTTGAAGCCATGGAGCAGCGTACGAGCACTCGATCGCGGCCGCGCGTCGGCCGGCGCACGTTCATTGCCGGGAGCCTGGCCACCGCCGGTGCGCTCGTCGGGCCGATGTTGGGCGGTTCGCCGAGCGCCTACGCCACGCCCGGGCCGTCGGTCCCGACCGGCAGCGGGCTGCGTTGGAAGGGCGTCAACCTGGATACCGATCGGACACGTTGGCGTCCGGACTTCGTGCGCAAGGAGCTCGCGACGATCGCCGGTGACCTCAACGCCAACGCCGTGATCGTGCTCGGCTCTGACCTGGAGCGCCTCATCGACACTGCGGCCATGGCCGCCGAGCAAGACCTATCCGTCTGGCTCGAGCCACGCAGCTTCGACGCCGACGATTCAGGCACCCTCGAGTTCGTCATCGAGGTCGCCGGCACTGCCGAGGCGTTGCGCACCAACTACCGCCGTATTGCGCTGTCGCTCGGCGTCGAGCTGACGCTTTTCATGGATGGACTCGTACCTGGTGACGACTGGCTGGAGCGTGGAGCAGCCCTCGAGACAGCGAAACCGGAGGAGTACAACGCTGGACTCAACGGGTTCCTGTCGTACGCCGTCGAGACGATTCGGCCGATCTTCGCAGGCTTGCTGACGTACTCATCGGGACCGTGGGAGCAGATCGACTGGAGTCCGTTCGATATCGTCGGCGTCGACCTCTACCGCGACGCCACCAACCGGGCGACCTACGTCGATGACCTGCGCGGCTACCGCAGCTACGGGAAACCGTTGATCATCACCGAGTTCGGCTGCTGCACGTTCGATGGCGCCGCCGACCTCGGCGGTAGCGGCTTCATGGTCACGGTGGACGGCGACGTGTCGGACCTCGTGCGCGACGAGGAGGAGCAGGCGAACGAAATCGGCGAACTGCTCGATCTCTACGCCGCTGAAGGCGTCGACGGAGCATTTGTCTACAACTTCATCGAGCCGGACAACACCTACTCGCCTGATCCGGCGGACGACTTCGACAAGGCCGGGTTCAGTCTGGTCAAATGCCGCGCCTCGGGGAGTGCGTTGGCGTACGACCGTTCCGGCTACTTCGAGCCGAAGCGGGCCTTCGAGGCAGTCGCCCGGCGTTACGCCACTTCATAGGGTTGCTCTTTCGAGCTGATCCGCTCTATGGGGATATCCCCCAGACGGTTCAGGGTCGTCCCCGATAGGCCTGGCTCGCCGTCGCACTTACCGTCGTCGATGGGATCCAGACCCCATCGAGAAAGGACGGGCGATGAGACGTGCACGGTTCGTTGCAATGTTCACTGCGGCGACTGCAGTGTCGGCGGTCGGTGGAGGATTGGCGACGGTCGGTGCCGCGGCCGCGACGGCGCCGCCGACGAGCGAGCCCGCACCGCCGGAGCTGTCCGCCGAGGAGGAGGCTGCGTTCAACGTTGAAGTCGAGTTCGCCAGCTGCATGCGTGACCACGGCATCGAGGGACTCCCGGAGCCGCAGGTCACCGAGGACGGTTTCGTGTTGGTCGGTCTCCCGCTGGTGCTCCCAGACGACTGGGACGCAGCCCAGGACGCATGTCAACACATCTTCGACGACGCCGCCTCGCCGGATGAGACCGGCGCCACCGCCGGCTGGGAGAAGGTCGTGCCTGGAGGCGACTGCGAGTGCGCCGATGGCAGCGAGTTCGCCTTCTGGGAGCGTCGGGCGGACCCGACCAAGGTCGTGATCTTCCTCGATGGTGGTGGCACCTGTACGAACGCTGCGGACTGCGCATTCACCGGCCTGGGCACCGGCGGGGAGGCGGCATACGACTGGAGCATCTATGGCGAAGATCCGGCGATGGAGGCCGGGATCTTCGACTTCGCTCGGCCCGACAACCCGTTTCGTGACTACAGCTTCATCTACGTACCTTCCTGCACGGGTGACGTCCAGTTGGGCGACGTCACCCGTGAGTACTCGCCGGAGCTGACCGTCGAACACAACGGTTTCATCAACGGAACGGCGGCGCTGTCATACGTCGCCGAGAACTATCCGGACGCCTCCGAGGTCGTCGTCGTCGGCAAGACCGACGGGTCGGTCGCTGCTCCCGTCTACGGCGGGCTCGTCGCCGACCTGCTCCCCGATGCCCTGGTCACCGTGCTCGGGGGCCAGTCCGGCCACATTCCGGACGACCCCGACATCAATGAGGAGATTCTCGGTGAGCTGTGGGGCGCCTACGACACGATGCCCGACTGGGACGTCAACGAAGGACTCACGGCCCGCGACTGGGGTCCGCCGCGGTTCTGGATTCAGACCGGCCTCCACGACCCCGCCATCGTGCTCGCCCGGTTCGACTACGCCTACGACGGGGAAGCGGCAGAGAGCGCGGAGTCGCTCGGCCTCGATCCGTCCGAACTCCTCGCCGTTATCGACGCCAACGAGGCGACGATCGAGGCCGCCGGAGTGGTCCTGCACAGCTACACCGCACCTGGCGACGACCACGGAATCTTCGAATGGGACAAGTTCTACGAGGTCGAGGTCAACGGCGTCAGGTTCGTCGACTGGGTCGACGCACTGCTCGCCCGTGAACCACTCGACGACGTGCATTGCGAGCAGTGCGAACCAGCGTGATCGTCGACCCTCACGAGTTTGCTACTCGGCGGTAGAGGCGGGCGCCCATGTGGAGGTAGTCGAAGCCTCCGTCGACGTTGGGTTCCAGGAACGTCAGTGGCAGATCGTCGCCGATCGCCGCGGCGCGCAGGATGAAGCGCTCACCCTCGATCGGCAGCAATTCGCCGCGGATCGTCGAGTCCGCTTCCGGCGATTCCGGCGGCTGAATGTCGAGCACGAGGGCGTCGCTCTCGGTGCCGACGGTGAGGCGCGAACCGATGCTCTGATAGGTCCCGACAAGTCGCTCCGTTCCGGTCACCGATCAGACGTCGGCACTGGTCGTCCGGGCGTCGTCGTTCCGATCCACGGGTCGATCAACTCCTGGGCGAGCTCCATCGCCGCCCAGTTCTGACCGGCGAGGTTCATCATCAAGGCCCACGCGACGTTGCGCTCGGGGATCAGGCGCAGGGACGCGGTCTCGCCGATCGTGTTCCCGTCGTGGCCGATCACGATCGGCTTGGAACCGGTTCGCACGAACCAACCCAATCCCCAGCTGTCGCCGAGTAGCTCGGGCTCCGGGCACAGCCACAACGTCGCCGTCGTTCGCTACATCAGCGACACCATCGCGGTCATGTACGTCGGCCAGATCGTCGAGCCGGCCCCACCGACGAGATCCTCTCCGCCCCGCGCCATCCGCTCACGAAGGTTCTCCTCGATGCCGTGCCGGGCACGGCGGTCAGCGCGACGACCGGCGCCGGGCCGATCGAGGGCGAACCGCCCGACCCCCACGACCCGCCGTCGGGATGCCGCTTCCATCCTCGCTGCCCGATCGGGCCGCGCACCATGCCGAAGCGGACGGTCTGCATCACGGACGATCCGTGCCTCGATGCGCCGCGGCGGATCAACCGGGCGGCCTGCCACTTCGTGGAGGTGGCCCTCTCTGTGTCCGAGGGTCTGGCCGTCAACCTCGGTCAGGTGCGTTGGCTCTGGAAGCAGTGTCACCCCGATCGGCTGTTCGGGTTTGGGTCGCGAACTCTTTGGTTCCGTTGGCGCCGCTAGCGGCGCCAATTCGACCAAGAAGTCGGAACGATTGCGCGGGCTTGAACTCTTTGGTCGCGTTGGCGACGTTGGTGGCGCCGACCATGCCAAAGACCCGACGGCCGCCGCGTGCACGATGGATCTGTCGTCTGCGGCGCCGCAGGATCGCGGCAGCGTCGTCGCCGTCGACACCGCCTGCTTCCGGAGCCGAACGCCTGACCGGCGCGACGAGCGAACCAACGGATACGTGAGAAGCGCCCAGGTCTTGCTCCGCTCAGTCGACATGGACGACGTCACGTGGCACGGCCTCGGTCGCCCATCGTCAGCGCAGTAGGGTCGAGTCCCGATGCAGGACAAGATCGAGGACCTGCGACGGCGTCGTGAGCAGGCGTTCAACGCCGGTTCCCCGCACGCCGTCGAACGTCAGCACGAAAAGGGGAAGCTGCTTGCCCGGGAGCGCATCGACTACCTCCTCGACCCCGGCTCGTTCAACGAGCTCGACCTCCTCGCCCGCCACCGGGCCCACGTCGCCGGGCTCGAGGAGCGTCCCTACACCGATGGCGTGATCACCGGTTGGGGCACCGTCGAGGGACGCAAGGTGTTCGTGTTCGCGCAGGACTTCACCGTCTTCGGCGGTGCCCTCGGCGAGGTGTTCGCCGAGAAGATCCACAAGATGATGGACCTCGCCCTCAAGGTCGGGGCGCCGGTGGTCGGGCTCAACGACGGTGCCGGGGCGCGCATCCAGGAGGGGGTCGTTTCGCTGGCGAGCTACGGCGGGATCTTCTACCGCAATGTCCTGTCGTCTGGGGTCGTGCCGCAGATCTCGGTGGTCCTCGGGCCGTGCGCCGGCGGCGCCGTGTATTCGCCGGCGATGACCGACTTCATCTTCATGGTGCGGGAGTCGTCGCACATGTTCATCACCGGCCCCGATGTCGTGAGGACGGTGACCGGCGAGGAGGTCACTCTCGAGGAGCTCGGCGGGGCGATGAGCCACGCTTCCAAGTCCGGCGTGGCGACGTTCGTCTCCGCCGACGAGAAGGCCTGTCTCGACGAGGTGCGCTTCCTGCTCGGGTTCCTGCCCCAGAACAACATGGAGGAGCCACCGTTCGTGGACACCGGTGACGACCCGGAGCGACTGTGCCCGGAGCTCGACGACGTTCTCCCGGCGAGCCCCAACCTCCCGTACGACATGCACAGGGTGATCGCCGCCGTCGTCGACGACGGCGAGTTCTTCGAGTACTTCCCGCACTGGGCTCGCTCGATCATCTGCGGCTTCTCACGGATCGACGGGCGGACGGTGGGCATCGTCGGCAACCAGCCGATGGTCTTGGCCGGTGTGCTCGACATCGAGTCGTCGGAGAAAGCGGCGCGGTTCGTGCGCACGTGCGACGCCTTCAACATCCCGCTCGTCACGTTCGTCGACGTTCCCGGCTTCCTCCCCGGCGTCGACCAGGAGTACGGCGGGATCATCCGCCACGGCGCCAAGCTGCTCTACGCCTACTGCGAGGCGACCGTGCCGCGCATCCAGGTGATCACCCGCAAGGCCTACGGCGGCGCCTACGTCGTGATGAACTCGAAATCGATCGGCGCCGACCTTGCCTTCGCCTGGCCGTCGGCGGAGCTGGCGGTGATGGGTCCACAGGGTGCCGTCGAGATCGTCTATCGCCGCGAGCTGCAGCAGGCCGCCGATCCGGCCGCCCGCCGTGCCGAGCTGGTCGCCGAGTACACCGAGAAGTACGCCAACCCGTACGCCGCCGCCGAGCGCGGCTACGTCGACGACGTCATCGCCCCGGCGGAGACCCGCCAGAAGCTCGTTGCCGGCCTGGCGATGCTGCGCACCAAGCGCGAGGAGCTCCCCCGCCGCAAACACGGCAACATGCCGTTGTAGGGGGTCAGACGGGGGTGTGGCAGACGGCTTCGACGTTGTTGCCGTCGGGGTCGCGGACGAAGGCCCCGAAGTAGTGCTCGTGGTACTCGGGCCACTGGCGCGGCTCGTGCAGCACCTCGGCGCCATTGGCGACGGCGACGTCGAAGAACCCCTGCACTGCGGCCCGGTCGGGGGCGGTGAAGGCGAGGTGTGACTCGCGGAACCCGTCGCCGGTCTGCTGGGTCCCGATCCAGAAGTCGGGGAACTCGGTGCCGTAACCGATCGCCTGACCGAAGTCGAGGACACGCTTGCCACCGAGCGGGGCGAGCACGGCGTCGTAGAAGGCCGCCGCGGCGGCGATGTCGGCACATTGGATGGAGACGTGATCGAGCATGCCCGCGATTCTTGCCCGCCGGTAGCGTCGCCGACCATGCCGGCCGGGTTGGGCATCACTGTCGAGGGCCTCGGGGCCGCCTACGGCTCGGCCGCGGTGCTGCACGGCGTGTCGGTGAGCGTCGAGCCCGGCGAGATCCTCGCCCTGCTCGGCCCGTCCGGGTGTGGCAAGACGACGTTGTTGCGTTGCGTCGCCGGGCTGGAGACGCCGACCGCCGGGCGAGTCGTCATCGGTGATCGCGACGTCACGTCGGGCCGTGGCGTTCCGCCGGAGAAGCGCCGCGTCGGGATGGTCTTCCAGGAAGGCGCCCTGTTCCCGCACAAGTCCGTCGCCGGCAATGTCGGATACGGGGTCCCACGCGGCGAGGGCCGGCGCCAGCGCAGCACCGCCTCCCTCGACCTCGTCGGGCTCGGCGACAAGGCGGCGCGCATGCCGGGGACCCTGTCGGGTGGCGAGCAGCAACGCGTCGCCCTCGCCAGGGCGCTGGCGCCGGAACCTGGGGTCATCCTTCTCGACGAACCGTTCTCCAGCCTCGACGCCGGATTGCGCTGGCAGTTGCGCAGCGATGTCCGCCGCCTGCTCACGGGGATCGGGGTGACAACGATCCTCGTCACCCACGATCAGGACGAGGCGCTGACGTTCGGCGACCGTGTCGCCGTAATGCGCGCAGGGGCGATCGAACAGGTCGGCTCGCCACCCGACATCTACGCTCGTCCGGCCACGCCATGGGTTGCCACATTCGTCGGTGAGGCCAATCTCCTCGACGTGAGCTTCGATGCCGACGGCGCGGTCACGGCCATCGGCCTGATCCCGGCGTCACCGTCGGAAGGGACCGGACAGGTGCTGTGCCGGCCTGAGCAGTTGCGTTTGGCAGCGTCGGGGCCCGCAGCCGTCAGCGTGGTCAGCTACTTCGGTCGGGACACCCGCTACGAGGTCGACGTTCCCGACGCCGGGACGTTGATCGTGCGCACCCCCGGTCCGCCCGAACACGAACCCGGCGATGACGTCAGGGTCCGCTTCATCGGCGCCCTCGCCCACGGTTGGTCGAACCTCGATGCATTAGGTGCGCCTACTCACACTCCATAGGCCGCCTTGAAGCCGAGGTGACTGACGGCCTACCGTGGGGGACGTGACGATGCGGAGCGCGCTCGGGGTTGCGTTCTGCGGCGCAGTCGCGCTGGCCGCCGCCGGCCCGGTGACCGCCGGCGACGATGGCGGCACGGTCGTGGTCTACTCCGGGCGGACGGAGAACCTCGTCAAGCCGATCCTCGACCGGTTCAGCGAGGAGACCGGCATCGACGTCGAGGTGCGCTATGGCAACACCTCCGATCTCGCGCTGCTGATCGAGGAGGAGGGAGATCAGGCGCCGGCCGACGTCTTCCTCTCCCAGTCACCGGGCGCGGTCGGCTACCTCGACCAACGCGGGCTGCTCGGCACACTCGACGACGACGTCGTCGATCTCGTCCCCGAGCAGTTCCACGCCGGCGACGGCAGCTGGGTCGGCGTCTCCGGGCGCCAGCGCGTGCTCACCTTCAACCCCGAGATCGTGCCCGAGGAGGAGCTTCCGTCGAGCGTCCTCGATCTGACCGGGGAGGAGTGGTCTGGGCGCGTCGGCATCGCCCCGTCGAACGCGTCGTTCCAGGACTTCGTCTCGGCGATGCGCATCGAGCTCGGCGACGAAGCGACCGGCGAATGGCTGGAGGAGATCGCCGCCAACGACCCGGTGACGTTCGCCAACAACAGCGCCATCGTCGCCGCAATCGGTCGGGGTGAAATCGACGTCGGCCTCGTCAACCACTACTACGTCTACCAGGCACTGGCCGAGGACCCCGACTTCCCCGGACGCAACCACAACTTCGCCGCCGACGACATCGGCAGTCTGGTGATCGTCACGGCGGCGTCGGTTCTGGCCGGTGCCGACCACGCCGACGAAGCCAACGAGCTGGTCGAGTTCCTGCTCACCGAGGAAGCGCAGCGCTACTTCTCGGACGAGACCTTCGAATACCCACTTGCCAGTGGCGTGGAGCCGGCCGACGTGCTGCCCGACGTCGACCTCACCGCAGCGAGCGACGTCGACCTCGACTTCGACGATCTCGGTGCCGACCTCGAAACGACGCGGGACATGATCCGTGACGCCGGCCTCGAGGGCTAGGACCAGCCGGCCGCCGGTCGCTCTCCACGCCATCGGCATCCTCGTTGCCGTGGCGTTCGCCGCCCCGGTGCTGTATGTGGGGTGGCGGGCGCTGACGCTCGGCGGCGATCGCGGCGAGGTGCTGGAGGAGTCGCTCGCCCCGGCATGGCGGACCGTGCAGTTGACCACGCTTGTGACAGTCGCCTCGGCCCTGATCGGCGTGGCACTGGCGTGGCTGCTGACCCGAACGGACGTGCCGATGGCGCCGCTCTGGCGCGTGCTCGCTCCGCTGCCGCTGGTGATTCCATCGTTCATCGGCGCCGCCGCGTTCATCGCCGGGCTCGGCCCCGACGGCATCCTCCGCCACGCTCTCGAGTTCGTCGGCTATCACCCACCGCGACGCTTCCGCGGCCTCGGCGCTTCGGTGCTCGTGCTCACGTTGTTCACCTATCCACTGGTGTATCTGCCGGTCGCGGCACGGCTCGCCGCGCTGCCACCGCAGCTGGAGGAGAGCAGCCGGCTGCTCGGCGACCGTCCGGCCGTGACGTTCCGACGGGTGGTCGTTCCCCTCGTTCGCGGCGCGATCGCCGGGGGGACGCTGCTCGTGTTGCTGTACTGCCTCAGCGAATTCGGTGCCGTTCAGCTGCTCGGCTTCGACACCCTGACCCGCGTCGTCTATGCGACGCGTCTGGCCGATCGGGCAGCCTCGTTCACGGCGGCGGCGATCCTCGTCGTGATGGCGCTCACCGCCATCGCCGTCGAGCGCCGCCTCCGCGGGCCCCTCGACCGGCGCACTGGAGCGGCGACGCGGCGCAACCGAGCCGTCCGCCTCGGCCGCTGGACGGCACCGGCGGTGGTGTTCGTTGCCCTGCTGCTGACACTCGCGTTGGTCGTGCCCGTGGTGTCGCTCGGCCAGTGGGCGTGGCGGGCAATCGCCAACGCCGATGGACCGCGCCTCGAGGCGTTCGGCGACGAACTCCAGTCGTTGGCCACCCCGGCGTGGACGACAGCCTGGCTCGGGGTCCTGGCCAGCGTCGTCGCCATCGTCGTGGTCGTCCCGGTCGCCGTGCTGGTAGTGCGCTATCGCTCTCGCGTCGCCGCCGGTGTCACGACGTCGATCACCGCCGGCTTCGCCGTGCCCGGCCTCGTGATCGCCCTCAGCCTGACGTTCTGGGCGCTACGGGCGCCCGGGTTGTCGTCGCTGTACCAGACAGTTCCCCTGCTCATCGTCGCCTACGTCGTCCACTTCGGCGCCCAGGCGTTGCGCTCGTCCGAGCTCGCCGTCGGTGCGATTCCCCGGTCGCTCGACGAATCGGCGTTGCTGCTCGGGGCGTCGCCGCTTCGGCGGGCATTCACCGTGCATCTGCCATTGATGCTGCCCGGCCTACTGGCCGGCGGTGGGCTGGTCATGCTGTCGGTGCTCAAGGAGCTGCCGGCGACGTTGCTCCTCGCCCCGATCGGCTACGAGACGCTCACAACCCGTGTGTGGGGGGCGTTCGAGGACGGCTTCCTCGCCGAGGCCGGCTTCGCGGCGATCGCCCTGCTCGCCGCCTCAGCGCTGTTGACGTGGCTGATCGTCCTCCGCCGCAGCCACCACCTCGCCTGAGGTCCTCTCCATCGGAGTGTTTCGTGCATCGGAGTGTCAACCGCTGGATTTCCAGCACGAGACACTCCGTCGGCAGCAAACACTCCAATGGATGACTAGGCCGAGCGGCGCCAGGTCAATCGCTCGTCGGAGGTGAGGCCGCCCCAGACGCCGTGGCGCTCGCCGGAGCTGACGGCGTGATCGAGGCACTCGGCGCGCACCGGACAGGAACCGCAGACCGCCTTGGCGCGTAGCTCACGCGCCTTGCGGTCGCGCTTGCGCTCGCCGCCGAACGGTGGATAGAAGTCGCGCCCGGCCTCGCCTCGACACCGCGCTGCCCGCTGCCATTTCAGGTTTCCCGTCACCACGCGGCAAACGGTAGGAACGGCGCCGCGGCGGAGCAATGACAGCACGACGGTGTTCACACAGGGTTCACCGCCAGGGAACGCGTTGTTAGGCGTCGTTCGTGGACGCGTCGTCCGGCGATCGGCGCCGGTCACGATGGTCGCGAGCCGCCCCCTCGAGTGGCTCGACCTCGAGGGTGATCCCGTCGATGGCGACAACGCGCACCGGCGACCCGGCCGGTACCGGTGTGGCCCGGTTCGTGCGCGCCCGCCAGGTGCCCTCGCCAACCTTGACGACACCATCGGGGTCGACGGCGACGATCACCTCGCCGAGCTCCCCGAGCAACCACTCGCGGCCGATCGTCGGCGTGGCGAAGCGCGTCCGCACCATCGACGGCATCCCGACCACGAAGGCCAGCACCGTGCCGCCGATGCCGGCGAGCAAGGTGATCCACGACGGTCGCAGCGTTGCTCCCGGCAGGGGTTCAAACAGCCACAAGCTGCCGACGACCGTGCCGACGATCCCAACTGCCGTCCAGAACCGGGGGATGCCGACCTGGACGTCGACGGCGAAGGCGAACATCGCGGCGATGATCAATCCGACCGCCCAACCGCGCGCCGGGAGAGCTGCGAGCCCGCTGAACGCCAGGACGAGGGCCCCGGCACCGACTACGCCGGCGACGCCGACCCCGGCGGTGAAGAACTCGAACACGAGCAGGGAAAGTCCGAGCAGCAGGAGGAGGTAGGTGATGGCCGGGCTGGCAACCGTGTGGAACAGCCGATCCACGAACGGCAGGCTCGATTGGCGAACCGGAGCGATCGTCGCCCGCCGGACCGTACCGTCGTCGGTGAGCTCGTCCTCGGTCGTGCGCACGACCCGGCCGTCCTCGGCGTAGCCGTCGAGGGCGTTGACCATGCTCGTCAACGTCGGGATCCCCTCGTCGCTGACGCGCTGGCGCAGCACACCGAGCTCGCGGGCATCACTGAGGCCGACCGAGCCTGACCGCAAACGAGTGGTGGCGTCACCGAAGTCGATCTCGACATCGGACGGGCTGAGCAGCTCGCCGGTGTGCCCGACTCGCGCTCCGGGTGCCATCCCCGTGACGTCGGCGACAGCGAGGAGTTGCGCCGGCGTGCCGTACAGCCGCGCCCGCGCCGGGCCGACCCAGAGGGCGATCGGCACTTCGGCGTCGGCGACGGTGGCGAGCAACTCCTGCATACGTTCGTCGCCGACGACGGCGCCCCGGCTATTCACCTGGATGATCAGCGCCTGGGCGTCGGCGGCGACGGCATCGTCGATGGCGTTCTCGATGGCGTCGACGACGATGCGGTCGAACAGTCCGCTGACGAGCAGCACGTCGACCCGGCCCAACTCGGACTCAACGTTGGCCTCGGCGCCCTCGCCGTCGCCGTCACCGGCACACGCCGGGGCAGCGAGCATGCCGAGCGCGGCGGCGGTGATCAGCAAGCCGATCGCTAGTCTGCGCAAAGATGCCTCCGGAGCCCGTGGACGTCGTGCCGCTGCTCTCCGCGGCGAAGGTCACCGTCGTCGCCGGGAAGGGGGGAGTCGGCAAGACCACGGTAACGGCGCTACTCGCCCGTGCGGCGGCCGACGCCGGCCGCCGGGTCATCGCCGTCGAGCTCGACGGCAAGGCGACGCTGGCCGAGCTCGTCGGCGACGTGCCGCTGCTCGCCCTGTCCGCCCCACTGGCCCTCGAGGAGTACCTCCGCGAGCACGGATTCGGGCGGATCGCCAAGCGCCTCGCCGCGTCCGGGGTGATCGATGTCGTCTCGACGGCCGCCCCTGGCATCGACGATCTCGTCGTTCTCGGCAAGATCAAGCAGCTCGAGCGCAGCGGCGACTGGGACACGATCGTGGTCGACGGCCCGGCCGCCGGCCACGCCGTCACCATGCTGACGTCGCCGGCCGGCCTCCGCGAAGCCGTCACCAGCGGGCCGGTGCGCGCCCAGGCCGACGACGTGCTGGCGATGCTCGGCGATGCCGGCCGGTGCCAGGTCGCCCTCGTCACGCTCGCCGAGACGACACCAGTCAACGAGACGATCGAGACGGCCTTCACGATCGAGGATCGCGTCGGGGTCAATTTGGCGCCGGTGTTCGTCAACGCGGTCGACGTCGACGTCCCATTCGTCGACGATCGCATCGACGCGACGATCGCCGGCCTCGACGTCGATGCCGACACTGCCGCGGCGCTTGGCGACGCGGCCCGGTTCCGTGGCGAACGGCGGCGTGTGCAGCAAGCGGCGATCGACCAGCTCAAGGACTCGTTGCCGCTCGACCAGCTGCACGTCCCGTACGTCGCCGGTCGACTCGACGGCGCCGCCCTGGCGCGTCTCGCCGGTGACGTGCGCCGCGGTCCCGTCGTCGCGGGCGCGGGACCGCGAGCAGGCCGATGACCACCACCTCACGCCCGGCGGCAACGTTGCAGTCTTTGCTCGATGACGTGTCGGTCGTCGTCTGCTGTGGCTCCGGTGGGGTGGGCAAGACGACCGTGGCGGCGGCACTCGGTGTGGAGGCGGCGCGGCGGGGTCGACGCGTCGTCGTCCTGACGATCGACCCGGCCAAGCGTCTCGCCGATGCCCTCGGCGTCGACGAGCTCGGCCCGGAGCCACGCCGGGTCGTACTCGACGACTCCGACGGCGACGGTGAGTTGTGGGCGATGATGCTCGACACCGCCACCGCGTTCACGTCCGTCGTCCGTCGCTACGCCACTGACGCCGAGCAGGCCGACCGCATTGTCGCCAACACGTTCTTCCGCAACATGGCCGGATCGCTGAGCGGCACCCAGGAGTACATGGCCGCCGAGACCCTGCACCTCCTCGCCGGCGACGATCGGTTCGACCTCGTCGTCGTCGACACGCCGCCGACACGGAGCGCCCTCGACTTTCTTGCCGCCCCCGGTGTGCTCGCCCGCTTCCTCGACCACCGCCTGTTCAAGCTGTTGATGCTCCCGGCGCGGCCGGGGATGCGCATGTTCAACGTGGCGACACAGCCGATGTTTCGAGCGATCGGCAGGGTCGTCGGGACCGAGGTGCTTGCCGACGCCGTCGCCTTCTTCCAAGCGTTCGCCGGTATGGAGGCGGGGTTCCGCCAGCGTGCCGATGACGTCATCGCACTGCTGCGCGTGCCGTCGACGATGTTCCTCCTCGTCGCCGCCCCGCGGCGCGAGGCGGTCGGGGAGGCGACGTGGTTCGCCGGCCAGCTCGCCGGCCAGGGCATCGACCACGTCGCCGGCGTCGCCAACCGTGTTCACCCGCAATTCGGCGAGGGCAGCGCAGCTGGGGCCGCCGCCGCTGCTGCCGACCGGTCTGCCGAGCAGCACTCGTTGTGGCAGAACCTGGCCGAGCTACGCGCCCGCCGTGAAGCGGAGATGGCGACGCTCGACGACTTCGTCGCCCTGTTCGCCGACACGGTTTGTGTCGAGGTGCCGCTGCTGGCCTCCGACGTTCACGACCGTGAGGGCCTTGGGCACGTGGGCAGCCACCTCTTCGGCGTGTCCGACTAGCCACTACATTGCCCAGGCGTGCGTGTGCTGCTGGCGATGGATGCCGACTGGCTCGTCGCGGACATCGTCGCCGCCCTCGGTGACCCCGACACGTCGTTCACCGTCTGTGGTGAGGGCCGCCGCGTCAGCGATCAGGTCGCGTCGCTCGCCAAGGATGGCGACACGTACGACCTCGTGATCGCCGATCTGCAGATTGGCTCGATGGGCGGTGTCGCCGTCACGATGGCGCTGCGCCTCGACGCCTCGGCAGGCTCGCTCCCTGCCGTACCGGTGTTGCTCCTCCTCGACCGCGTCGCCGACGTTCATCTCGCCAAGCGCTGTGGTGCCGACGGGTGGCTGGTCAAGCCGCTCGATCCCGTGCGCCTTGGCCGCGCGGCACGGGCGGTCGCCGCCGGGAGCAACTACACGGAGGGGCTGGCGGACCATGCCGAGACCGGTGTGGCGAGCACAGCCGGGGCATTCACGATCAACGCCGATCTCGGTGTCGAGGACGTCGCGGCCGGCGAAGCGGCCGGTTCGGAACCCGCTTCCCCCGGATAGCCCGGGTCTGGGCGGTGCCCAGGTATCGTGGCTAGCCGCTACGGGGTGTAGCGCAGCTTGGTTAGCGCGCCACGTTCGGGACGTGGAGGCCGGAGGTTCAAATCCTCTCACCCCGACTGCGTCGCTCGCTGGCGCTCGCTCCTCAGTCGGGGTGAACCCCACCGAGCTGTCCCTCCGGGGGCCGTTCAAACGCCACGGAGGCTTGCCTCGTCCATGGTGGCCACGCTCGGTGAACGGGTTCGAACGTTCGTCTCGTGAGGCGACTTGATCGATTTAGCGGCGGTCTGCCAGCTCGAGCGTCGATGACCAACTGGAGGGAGCACGCGACGACGAGAATGGGGAGGACGACGCAGGCGCGACGGCGCAGGCGACGGTCACGCGCGGTGCCGACGGCTCGATGATCACGTTCAGTCTGATCCAGTGCCCAGCGGACTACGGAACGGTCGCCAACGGCTGTATGGACTTCATCGACTTCGAGGACTCAGGGGCAACGGCCTCGATGCGCGTCGGCTCCGGGTCGGTGAGCGTGTTGAGGATGGACGGCATCAGCGCACCGGAGTCGTATCGGATCACCTCGGAGGAACTGGCTCGACTGATCTCTGGCGACCCACCAGCGGATGATGCGCCCGACGGCTTCGAATTCGATGCCGTCGACTGTATGTCGTCACCGTGCAGAACGGGGTGGCGACGGCCGCCGAGCAGGTTCTCATCGTGTAACGTCGAACGCCAGGGGCAACCCTCGGTAACATCGCGCGCCTGAACGCCGATCCAGTGTCGCTCCCCCCGCCGCCACCGTCGCAGCCCGCCGCGGGCGAATGGACGATGTCGGTTGCCGTTGGCGTCATGCAGCTCGCCGGCCTCGCCTCGATCGGCGCCGGGGCGATACATGCCGGCGTTGCCGGCTTGCACGCCGAGCACGTCACGCTGACACGACTGTTCGTCGGCGTCGCCGTCGCCCAGATCGGGGTTGGTCTGCTCGCCCTCGTCAAGGGTGGACGGCTCGCCGCCGTGGCTACCGCGCTCGTCAACCTCGGCGCGGTGGCGGCCTGGGGAACGACGCGCCTGTGGGGCATCAGCTGGATCGACGGTCTGGAGGTCGCCGAGGACCCGCAGTTCACCGACACGGCCTGCGCTGTCCTCGGGGCGATCGCTCTCGTTGCCTCCCTCGTCGCCCTCGTTCGTGGCCGCACGAGGGTGTCGACCGTGCGCCTCGGCCTGCCCGCCTTCGCCGTCGGCGTCGTCACGCTGGCGGCGATGCTCGTCGGCACCAACCACTCGCACAGCCATGGCGACGAAGCCGCCGTTGCCTCCGGTGCCGGGGCGCCCGTCGCTGCACCATCCGACGACGGCCACTCCCATAGTCACGGCGAGGAAGCGGAGGCTGCCGCCGCCGTGACGGTGGACTGGCCGCGGGCGTTCGACCCGTCGCAACCAGTCGACCTCAGCGGAGTCGAGGGGGTGACTCCGGAGCAGGAGCTGCGGGCGACTGCTCTCGTCCGCCACACACTGGACGAGCTGCCGGCCTTCGCCGACGTCGAATCGCTCGACGACCTCGGCTACCAATCGATTGGTGACGCCCGCACCGGCTACGAGCACTTCATCAACTACTCGCTGATCAACGACGACGTCATCCTCGACCCCACGCAACCGGAATCGCTGGTGTTCCGCGTCGAACCGGACGGATCACGGACGCTCGTGTCAGCGATGTTCATCGTCGGCCAACGGGCGATCGATGATCCCGAACTCGTCGACTACGGCGGCCCGTTGATGCAGTGGCACGTCCACGAGAACCTGTGCTGGCGCGGTGGTGACGACGGGCCCCAGGTCGTCGGGGTCACCGACGCCGAGGGCAACTGCCCGGAGGGCACCGTGCACGCCGGCGGCAACAATCCGATGGTCCACGTGTGGATCGCCGCCCACGAGTGCGGCCCGTTCGCCGCCCTCGAGGGCCACGGCGCCGGGCAGGCCGCCGCGGCCGACGGCACGCGCACCGACCAGTGCGCCCACGACGACGGCCACAGCCACGGTGTCGCCGCGGTTGCTGGTCCGGCGGCACCCGTGCCGTTCGATCCGGAGCTGCCGATCGACCTGTCGGGAACAGCAGGCGTGAGTCCCGAGCAGCAGGCGTTCGCTGAGAATCTCGTATCGGCGACGCTGCGCGACCTCCCGCAGTGGTCCGACCCCGCAGTCGCCGAGGAGGCGGGATTCCAGAGCATCCGCGACGGTGCGACCGGCTACGAGCACTACATCCAGTGGGACTGGATCAACGACGACGTCGCCCTCGACCCCGACCACCCGGAGAGCCTCGTGTACCGGGTCGAGCCCGATGGGACCCGAACGCTGGCATCGGCGATGTACATGCTTCCCGAGACCACGGCGCTGGCCGACGTCCCCGATTGGGGTGGCCAGCTGATGCAGTGGCACGTCCACTCCGACCTGTGCTTCGACGTCAGCGATCCCGAGAGGCCCACTGTCGGAGGCCTCACCGACTCTGCCGGCGAGTGCACTGCCCCGTTTCAGAAGCTCGCCGAGTCGCCGATGGTCCACGTCTGGATCGTGCCCCACGAGTGCGGCCCGTTCGCGGCCCTCGAAGGGGTCGGCGCCGGACAGGTCCCCGCTGGCGAAGAGCACCTCTGCGACCACGCCCACGGCAGCACCACGACCACCGACTGACCAATCGGTCACTCGAGCCAGGTGCGCTCGGCGCTGAGGACTTCGACCTCGGTGCGCGACCAGACGAAGCGGTCGACGTCGTCGAGCACCGACTCGGCCTGGGCGGCGCTCGACGCCACGACGGCGAACCCGAGACGCGCCCGCTGCCAGGAGTCCTGGCGGCCGACCTCGGCGGCGGAGATGCTGAAGCGCCTGCGGCTCGCCTCGACGAGCGACTTGACGACCTGGCGCTTGTCCTTCAGCGAGTGGGCGTGCGGTAGGTGGAGCTCGATCTCCTCGGCGAGGACGAACATCAACCGAGCAGCAGCTCGGCGATCTGCACAGCGTTGAGCGCAGCGCCCTTGCGCAGGTTGTCGTTGCTGACGAACAGCACGAGTCCACACCCGCCCTCGACCGTCGGGTCGACACGGATACGACCGACGTAGCTGGCGTCCCGTCCTGCCGCCTCCAGCGGAGTGGGAACGTCGGTGAGCTCGACGCCGGGCGCGCCAGCCAGCACATCGTTGGCCTCGGCGACCGAGATCGGCGCGGCGAAGGCGGCGTTGATCGACAGCGAGTGGCCGGTGAACACCGGCACGCGCACGCAGGTCCCGGACACGGCGAGGTCGGGGATGCCGAGGATCTTGCGGCTCTCGTTGCGCAGCTTCTGCTCCTCGTCGGTCTCGTCCGATCCGTCGTCGACGAGCTTGCCGGCGAAGGGCAGGACGTTGAAGGCGATCGGTTTGACGAACTTCTCCGGAACCGGGAACTCGACCGCGGCGCCGTCGTGGGTGAGCGCTCTGGCGTTGTCGACGACTTGGCGGATCTGCTTGTCGAGCTCGTCGACACCGACGAGCCCGGAGCCGGAGACCGCCTGGTAGCTGCTGACGATGAGCCGGCGCAACCCGGCGGCGTCGTGGAGCGGCTTGAGCACCGGCATCGCCGCCATCGTCGTGCAGTTGGGGTTGGCGATGATCCCCTTGCGGGCGTCGTCGATCGCCTCGGGGTTGACCTCGGAGACGATCAACGGCACGTCGGGATCCATCCGAAATGCCGACGAGTTGTCGATGACCGTGACACCGGCGGCGGCGAATCGGGGAGCGAGCTCGCGCGACGACGTGGCGCCGGCCGAGAACAGGGCGATGTCGAGTCCGGACGGATCGGCGACGGATGCGTCCTCGACGGTAACGTCGCTATCGCCCCACGGCAGCGTCGATCCAGCCGACCGAGCCGACGCGAAGTAGCGCATCTCGTCGACCGGGAACGACCGCTCGGCGAGGATCTGCCGCATCACCGTCCCGACCTGACCCGTCGCCCCGACTACACCAACGCGCATGCGATCAGGTTATTGCCAGCGGTGGTGAGCGGAGCTGCTGAAATCCGGCAGCCTTGAACTCTTTGGTCGCGTTGGCGACGTTAGTGGCGCCAACCATGCCAAAGACACGACGGCCGCCCGCTTCAACGGCGGCGGGCGACGAGCCACCAGTGGGCCGGGTTGATCGAATCGAAGTAGCGAAGCTGGGCGCCGGCGGCGCCCCAGATCGGCGCCGCCCGACGGGGGTTGCGCCAGATCACGACGTCACCGACCTCGTCACGGATCGGGCCCAGAACGTGATGCGGGTCGAGCCGATTGACCTGCCACGCCATCCGGGTGACCACCCGGTGCTTGGACAGCCATGGACCCAGGCCGGGCACCGTGAACAGGGCGCGCACGATCTTGCCGACCGGGAGCAGAACGACGTCGGCCCACACCCGTTGGCGGAAATTGAGGGCGACCATCCCGCCCGGGCGGAGCACCCGCAATGCTTCGCCGACGAGGGCGAGGGCGTCGCTGCGTGAGCAGTGTTGGAGGGTGATGTAGCTGAACGTCAGGTCGGCGACACCATCGGCGACATCCAGCGTGCGTCCGTCGGCAACGTGGATCGTGCGCAGGCGATCGACCCGGCCGAACCGTGCCACCGCCTCACGGCAGCGCTCAAGGAAGCCGGAATCGAGGTCGCAGGCGTACACCACGCCAAACCGCCGGGTGAACGCACACGTCATCCGTCCGATCCCGGCCCCGATCTCGACGAGCGTGTGGGATGCCGAGTTCTCGCCGGTGAGCATGAACGTGTCGAGGTACATCCCGACCTCGGCGTCGCCCGAGGCGACGAATTCGGCGAGCGTCTGCGTGTCACCCGACTCGCTGTTGAAGACCCAGCCGGTGGCCTGGACGACGTCGTCGGCGCTCTGTTGTCGATCGGTCAGCTGCCCGGCCACCCGCCAGGGGAGGAACTGCGAGCGGCGGGCCACCGGGCAAGTGTTGCAGAGGCGCGGCGAATTCGATCAGCGGGGGCCAGCTTGTTCACACGTCCAACAGCCGCGAGCGACGAGGCGCCAGCCGAGGAGCGGCTACCAACGGCCTGCGTGGCCGGGGAACGCAATGAACAGTTCAGTGTCGCTCGGGCAGTGGAGCGGCGTAGTCGAGACCACTGTCCAGACCGAACGCCGTGTGCAGGGCGCGGGCGGCCCGCTCGAGGTCGCGGCTGGCGACGACGACGGAGATACGGATCGTCGACGTCGAGATCATCTCGATGTTCACGCCTTCGTCGGCGAGCGTGCGGAACATCTTGGCGGCGACGCCCGGAGACGACTTCATGCCGGCACCGACGAGAGACACCTTGGCGATGTCCTGGTCGTGGTTGACCCCGCCGGCGTTGATCTCGTCGGCGACCTTGCGCACGATGTCCTCGGCGACCGCCATGTCGGCCGACGGCATCGTGAAGCTGATGTCGGTCTTGCCCTCCGTCGACGTGTTCTGAACGATCATGTCGACGTTGACGTTGGCTGCGGCAAGCGGCTCGAACAGCGCCGCCGAGATCCCCGGCCGGTCCGGCACGCCGAGCACGGTGACCTTCGACTCGCTGATGTCGGTGACGACCCCCGAGATGATCGGATCCTCCACGCCTGCCTCCTTCTCGTCGCTGTTGACGATCCACGTGCCTTGCTCCCACGTGAAGCTCGACCGCACGTGCAAATCGACGCCGTGGTTGCGGGCGAACTCGACAGATCTGAGGGCGAGCACCTTCGAGCCCGACCCGGCCATCTCCAGCATCTCGTCGAAGCTCACCCGGCTCAACTTGCGGGCCTGCGGGACGATGCGCGGGTCCGCCGAGAACACCCCGGTCACGTCGGTGTAGATCTCGCAGGCGTCGGCGCCGAGGGCGCTGGCCAACGCCGTCGCCGTGAGGTCGGACGCGCCGCGGCCCATCGTCGTGACCTCCTTGTCGGTGCTCACCCCCTGGAACCCGGCGACCACGGCGACCTTGCCGGCGGCAAGGGCGTCGCGCACACGATCGCCCTTGACAGCGACGATCTTGGCCTTACCGTGGCTCGTGTCGGTGATGATCCCGACCTGGCTCCCGGTGAAGCTGACGGCGTCCACGCCAAGGTCGTGGAGGGCCATCGTCAACAGCGCCGCGGCCACACGCTCTCCCGTCGTGAGGAGCATGTCCATCTCCCGGCCGTCGCGAGTCTCCGACACCTGAGAGGCAAGGGCGATCAGGTTGTCGGTCGACTTGCCCATCGCCGAAGCGACGACGACGACGTCGTTGCCGTGCCGCCGGGTGAACGCCACGTTGTCGGCAACGGCGCGCATGCGATCGGGATCGGCAACGGACGTGCCCCCGTATTTCTGGACGACCAACGGCATCGGATCACTTTCTACCCGTCACGATGCGCTCTGCCAGCGACGGTTGCCGAACTGCAGTACCGTCGATCGCCATGAACGCGACAAAGAGAATGCGCCGCACCACGGCAGTCACGATCGTCGTCGCCGCGGCGTCGTTGACGTTCGTCGCCGCCCAGACGTCGGCAACCACTGTCCCGTCCGACGACACTGCCGCCGGCGATGCGCCTGCGGGTGACTGTGACTGGGTCGATCCCGCCGCCGTCGCCGACCTCAACGTGCACGAGGCTGCGGCCGAGCTCGACGAGCTCTCGACGTTCACCGCAGCGATCGAAGCCTCCTCGCTCGTCGACCAACTCGCCGGCGACGGGCCGTTCACGATCTTCGCTCCATCCAACGCGGCGATGAGCGAGATCCCGACGAACGTGCTCGATTCGATGCTCGCCGACATCGACCTGCTCGACTCGATCCTCAGCTACCACGTCGTCGTGGGTGAAGCCCTCGGGGCCGACGAGCTGGCTGCCGCCGGCACCGTCGCGACGCTCAACGGACCGCTGACGCTGACCGCGGACGGCGACGTTCTGGTGGTCAACGACGGCGCGGCAACGGTCACCTGCTCGGGAATCGTCACGGCCAACGCCGTCATCCACGTGATCGACCATGTGCTCCAGCCCGCCGACATCGCCGGCTGCCCTGGCGGTAGCAGCGTTCCCGGCAGCAGCACTCCCGGCGCCAGCGTGCCGGACTCGAGCACGCCAGGCTCCAGCGTCCCCTGCTGATCGTTACTGCCGGGGTGGGCGGCTGGACAGGACGCCCGACGCCTCGAACTCGTGGATCGTCGCGTCGTCGTAGCCAAGCAGGCCACTGAGCACGGCGCGGTTGTCCTCGCCGCGGTAGCGCGGCTCGGCGGTGATCTCCACGGCGGCGTCGTCGAAGCGCCACGGTGGGTTGGGGATGCGGATCGTCCCGCCGCGGCGATCGGACACCGATGCGATCGCCCGCCGCTCGACCGCCCACGGCGACTCCGCCAATTCTCGCGCCGCGCGCACCTTGCCGGCAGCGAGCCCGTAGGCACCGAGGCGCTCCTCGAGGGCGGTGGCGTCGGCGAACGCCGCGGCTGCCCCCTCGATCCGCCCAGCCAGCTCGGTGAAGTGCTGCAACCGGCCGGCGACGGTGGCGAAACGCTCCGCCGTCGCCACGTCGTCGAGACCGAAGGCGGCAACGAACAACTCGAAGGTCCCACGTTCCGCCGGATGGCCGCTGATCGTCACGAGGTCGCCATTCGCCGTCGACACGACGAGATAGTCGCCGGGAGCGAAGCTGCGGATGAGGCCGGCGTCGTCGCCGTCGTAGAGCTGGTCGTGGAGGTGTTCGTTGACGTACAGCATCGTCTGCGCCATCGACACGTCGATCCAGCATCCGGTGCCACTGTGCTCGCGGCGAAACAACGCGGCGACGATCGCCGTGGCCGCCTCCAGCGCCGTGTAGACATCGGCGTGACTGAACGGGTCGTTGGTGTAGGAGCCGCCACGGGCATCGCCCTGGGCCTTCGTGATGCCGGCTTCCGCGCCGACCACGGGCGCGTACGCGCGTCGATGGGTCCACGGGCCGCTCGATCCGTAGCCGGTGATCGAGGCGTATACCAGCCACGGGTGCCTCCCCCGCAACGTGACGTGATCGAGACCGAGGCGATCCATGACGCCCGGTCGGTAGTTCTCGACGAGGACGTCGCAGCACGCAGCCAGCTCCGCCGCCAACGCCGCTCCCGTGGGGTTGGCGAGATCGATGCTGACGTTGCGCTTGCCGGCGTTCTGCTGGACGAAGTAGGTCGACAAGCCACGGACCTTCGGCGCGGCGAAGCGGGTGAGGTCGCCGGCGGGCGGCTCGATCTTGATCACCTCGGCGCCGAGATCGCAGAGCATCCGGTGGCGTGCGGTCCGGACAGCACTCGCGTCAAATCGAGCACGCGAACCCCGTCGAGCGGCTGGACCATCGGGGCGCTAGCTAATCACGTTCGGGGGTCGGTCAGCCCCGCAGTGCCGGCGGAGTGAGCGGCTCCGCCGCTCGCTCACACCGCCGGCACAAACGGTGGCCCGTCAGGAGATCTAGGCGACGACCGGCATGCCGGTCACCTCGTCGACGTGGGTCGGCAGGGGCACGGAGCGGGGGCGTCCACGTCCCCGCTTGAGAGCGACGACCTGGCCCTCGTAGACGAACTCCCCGCCCCACACGCCGTACGGCTCGTGACGTGCCAGAGCCTGACTCAGGCACAGTTCGCGCACCGTGCAATTGGAGCAGATCGCCTTCGCCCGGGTGACGTCGACAGGACTCTCGGAGAAGAACAGCCCGGTGTACGTCGAACGCGGGTCGAAGCACCGCGCCCGCTTCGAGATCAACTTGTCGATCGGCTCATCGACGAACGGGACTCCGAACCTGGCGACGACCTCGGCTCGTGCCGAGAGCGCGAGCTCGGCAGACGCCGTGCTGTCGTCATGCTGCTCCGGAGTCGTCCGCCGGCCATCGGTGTCGTGGCGTGCGCGGCGAAACGTGCGCAGCGCCGTGGCGTAGGTCCGCACGTAGGTGAACGGCAGGTAGCCGTGGCCGGCGTCTCCCCAACCGGCGTCGCCCCACGGGTTGCGGACGATGAGGTAGCCGCCGCCCGGGAAGGCAGCGTGCCGGCCGTAGCCGAGCGCCACGACGGCGTGTCCGTCGGCCAGGCCGGCGCCCTTGCGGTCCGGCGGAGGTACGTCCATGGCGTCGACGCCGAGGATGTCCGACACCGCGGCCAACTCGGCGGTCGGCCACCACCCGTAGAACGCCACGGGGCGACCGTCGTCAAGGGCTTCGAGGACACGGGCGAGTTCTGCCTGGTTCGTCCCGGAGGTGGCGTCGAAGTCCTTGATCGAGTCCTCGACGAGATCCTCGGCCGGTTCGTCGCTGGAAGACAACCAGCGGCGGGCGAACTCGACGCACCACGGCCAGGGTGCGAGCCCATCGAGGTCGGTGAGATCGACCGCCGGGCCGCGCAGATCGACGACCGGGGAAACATCCGTGCCTGTCGGCAGCGGGCGGGCAGGGAGTCGGTACGCCTCCATTGGAGGCATTATCCAGAAAGCGTTTACGGCCAGGTTTAGCTTTTGTTAAGACGCCGAATTCGTGAGGGCGAAACTTACGCCGGGTAGGGGGCGGGTTCGAGGTCGAGTTCGAGCATCTTGGCGCTGTAGTGGCGGTAGGCGCGGCGAGCCTCGCCGTGACGGCGTTGCGAGCGCAACGAGTTGACGAGGCCGAGGTGGGCTTCCTCGTCGTAGGGATCGACGTCGAGGGTGCGCAACCAGTAGCGGATCGCCTCGCTGTACTCCTGCTGGTCGCCTGCCAAGCGCGCCAGCTCGAAGCAGGTGTCGACGAAGGTGTGCTTGGCCAGCTCGCGCAAACCCGCCGCCCAGTCGGCGTACGGGTCATCGGCGCAGAACTCACCGAGATACCGGGCTGCGGCGTCGGCGAGCAGCGTCCGCGCCATGCGGCGATCACCGGCAGCGAGCATCCGCCGGCCGTCGGCCGCCTCGACGAGGAATTGTTCGACGTCGATGTCGACGTGGTCGCGCACGAGCCACACCGTGTCGTGATCGGCGGCTACGAAGTAGTCGGGGCTGCGGGTCTTGCGCGGGTCGAACACAGTGCGCACCATGCTCAGCAGCACGGACAGTCGCCGTGCCGATCGGTCGGGTTCCTCCGGCCAGAGCAAATCGGTCACCTCGTCGCGAACGACCGGTGCGCCGCGGCGAGCCACGAGCAGCTTGACGAGATCGCGTGCCTTGCGTGATCCCCACTCGCCGACGTCGACGGGCTCTCCGTCACGGATCACCCGGAAACCACCGAGCGTGGTGATGACGACTGAGGAGGTCACCCCTTCGCCGAGTTCGCGACGCGCATCGGCGAGCGCGCCCCACGCCCCGGCTTCATGGAGCATCCGTTCGGCCCCGGCAACGAGCTCGTCGCGCTGCTGGCCCGAGGTCGAGCGGGCAAGCACGAGATTCGCTCGCGCCTCCCCGAGCGGGCTGCCGAGGTCGTGCCACAACCTGCTCGCCTGCTGGGCGAGGGTGGCCGACTCGGCCGTATCGAGACTGGCGCTGAGGATCAACGCTTCGGCCAGCGCTGGGCGATCGTGACGCTGTCGAGCAAGTGCGGTGGCCTTGGCGGCCCACTCGCCGGCGGCCGTGAGATCGTTGGCGTGGAGAGCGACCTTGCCGGCAGCGAGATAGGCGTGGGGCATCCACAAGGCGTGGTTGGCCTCGATCGCCGACTGCGCCGCGTCGGCGGCGGCGTGGGGATCATCGCGATCGAGAGCATGGGCCAACCCCGTGTACGCCGGGGCGAGACCCTGGGCGTCGCGGACGTCGGCGGCGATGCGGATCGCTTCGTTGAACAAGGCGATGGCCTCGCTGCGCTGGCCGCGCAGTAGCTGCACGAACCCCATGTTGGTCAGCGGGTAGAGGATGCGGTTGGACGCCAACCGAGTCCAGATCTCGTGAGCCCGGCGAAGATCGGCGAGCGCCAGGTCGAGCTGACCGAGGGCAAGGTAGGCCTCGCCGCGATTGTTGTAGGCGAGCGACGAAAACGTGTCCGAGCCGGCGAGCTCCGCCGTCGTGATCGCCAAGTCGAGCTCGGCAACGGCCTGGCTGTAGAGACCCTGCTCGTTGAGGCGGCTGCCACGGTTGGTGCGGATGCGCACGATCTGGGCAACGTCGCCGGATCGTTCGGCGTGGACGAGGGCGACGTCGTAGTAGCGGGCATTCTCCGGGAGATCGCCGTGCAGGGCGGCGAGCATCGCCCTCGCCGTGTAGGCCGCGGCGAGCGCCCCGTCGTCACCGCTGCGTCGGGCCGAGTCCAGTGACGGCTCGACGAACCGGGCGCACCCCTCGGCATCGCCACGCGCCCAGCAGATCACTGCCCGCCAAGCGAGCACTCGCGCCTCCTCGGCGAGATCGCTGCCGTCGAGCGTGACGGCAGCGCACACGTCGTCCGCCTCGTCGAGCCGGCCGCGCAGGTACAACAGGCCGGCCCGCTTGCGGGCTCGCGCCGTGGTCGGCACGCCGTGCTGATCCGCTCGCCTCGGCGTACAGCCGTAGGGCCTCGTCCCACTCACCACGCTGGTAGGCGAGGTTGCCACGGAGCTCGATGAACCGGTGGTGTGTCTCTCCTCGTTCGGCAACCGTCAGGGCAGCCTCGAGGGCATCCGGTGCCGTCAGCCAGTCGGGATGGTCGATGGCCAGCAGCACCTCGCGGGCCCGCTGCGGTTCACCGAGTCCGGCGCTCAGCACGAGCGCGTCCTCGGCGTCGCCGGCGCGCAGCAAACCGCAGATCGCCGCGTCGATCGTCTGCGGCGATGGCGGTGGTAGAGCGCGGCGCAAGAAGGTGGCGCCGACCACGGTCGCCCGGACGTGCTCGGCGCGGCCGGGCACCGGTTCGAGGAAGATTCGTTGCGCCGTCAGCCGGGCGAGGTGGACGGCGAGGTCACCGCACCCGATGTCTTCGAGGAGCTCGGCGGACAGCTCGGGAACCCTTGCGGCGAGCACGAGCAGGTCGCGCTCCGGTTCGCTGAGGTTGGCCAGAACCTCCTCGGCGAGGAAGTCGAAGAGGATCGCGTCGGGGCTGAGCAGATGCTCGATCAGGGCACCGCGATCCAGCGGTCCGCCGCGGCGGGAGGCTTCGACAGCGAGGTGCACAGCGAGCGGCCAGCCACCGGTGGCGGCCATGATGTCGAGCACCGCGGCCTGCGCCGCCGGGTCGAGGCCGAACCCGGCGACGTCGGCTGGACGGACGGCGAGCTCCTCGGACCCGATGCGGGCGACCTCGCCGGCCGCACGCAAGCGAGCGATGCGTAGGTTCGGTTGGGTTCGACAGGCGACGACGAGGTGCAATCGCGGTGGGACACCGAGGACCAACTGCTCGAGGAACACCCGTGAGTCGTCGTCGTCGACGTCGATGTCGTCGAGGAGTGCCAGCGTGTCGCCGGTGATCGTCGTGGCAGCGGCGCACACGCTCGTCGCCAGGGCAGCGAATTGGTCGCGCCGATCGGGCGAGTCCGCGGTCGGATAGGCCGGCAGGTCGACCGTCGGAGCCTGGGCGGTGTGCTCGGCGATCCCGTCGACGAGCGCGTGGGCGAGGGCGAACGGCGTCCAACCCGTCACCGGCCGGCGAACCTCGATGCACGGAGCTGTCGCCGCCAGGCCGCGCAACGACGCCGACTTTCCCCATCCAGCGCCGGCCACGACGAGCGTCACGCGGTGACGCATCGCCAGTTGCCCGAACCCCGTTCCCGCCAGGACGTTCGACATGGTGTCTGTCAAGCATATTTCCATGTCGCTACGGTTCGCGCAGTGCACGACAACCGTCAGCTCGTCGAGGAACGACTCGATCGAGAGATCTTCGAACGTGTCCTTCCACTCGTGCACCCGCAACGGCTGGCGATGAACGTCGAGGCGGGGCCATCGCTCGACAGCTTGCGGGCGTTTCCGGTGCCCTCGATGTGGGGGCCGCCGTGGGGGACGACGTGGTTCCGCTGCCGTGGCGAGGTGCCCGAGGAGTGGTCCGCGCAGCGAGTCGAGGCGATCATCGATCTCGGCTTCGCCGCCGACAGTCCGGGATTCCAGTGCGAGGGCCTCGTGCGCGGACCGCACGGCGAGCCGGTCCAAGGTATCCATCCGCGGCGCACGGCTGTGCCGGTCGCCGCCGGCGCCGGACCGGTGGAGATCATCGTCGAAGCAGCGTCGAACCCCACGTTTCCGCCGTTCCGACCGTCTCTGCTGGGCTCACCGGCGACGGCGGGCGAGGCCCCGCTCTACGAGTTCACCCGTGCCGACCTCGTCGTCGTCGACGAGGAGGCAGAGGCGCTGCTCCACGACTTCGACGTCCTCGACGGCCTGATGCGCACGTTGGCCGTCACCGACCGCCGCCGACCCCAGTTGCTGCGCGTGCTCGCTCGAGGGCTCGATGCCCTCGCCGACGGGGCAACCCCCGCCGAGGCGCGCGCCGTCCTCGCCCCGGCGCTGGCGACGCCGGCCTCGCCGGCGGCACACCGGGCGATCGCCACGGGCCACGCCCACATCGACACGGCGTGGCTGTGGCCGATGCGCGAAACGGTGCGCAAGTGCGTGCGCACGTTCGCCTCGGCAGTCGACCTCATGGACCGCCAACCGGACTACGTGTTCTCGTGTTCGCAGGCCCAGCAGTACGACTGGGTGCGCCAGCGCGAACCGGAACTGTTCGAGCGGATCGCCGCCAAGGTCAGCGCCGGGCAGTGGGTCCCGGTCGGCGGGATGTGGGTCGAGGCCGACATGAACCTCCCGTCGGGGGAGAGCATCGCCCGCCAGATCGTCCACGGTCAGCGATGGTTCGCCGAGCACGTCGGCGTGACTTGCACCGAAGTGTGGATCCCCGACGTGTTCGGCTATCCGGGGAGCCTGCCGCAAGTGTTCGTCGCCGGCGGAATGCGCCGGTTCGTCACCCAGAAGTTGTCATGGAATCGCACCAACCGCTTCCCCCATCAGACGTTCTGGTGGGAGGGCATCGACGGCACGCGGGTGCTCACGCACTTTCCACCGGTCGACACCTACAACGCCGAGATCACGCCAGCCGAGCTCGCGGAGTCGATGGAGCGTTTCGCCGAGCATTCCTGGAGCAACGTCTCGCTGATTCCCTTCGGATACGGCGACGGTGGGGGTGGGCCGACTCGAGAGATGCTTGATCGCGCTGCCCGCCTCGCCGACCTCGATCCGATGCCACATGTCGAGCTCGGGTCGGCCGCCCGGTTCTTCGAGCAGCTCGAGGCCGAGGTCGCGGCGGGGGCACCGGTACCGGTGTGGCACGGAGAGCTCTATTTCGAAACGCATCGGGGGACGCTCACCAGCCAGCTACGCACCAAGCTCGGCAACCGGAGGTGCGAGCGATTGCTCCGTGAGGCCGAACTGTGGACGGCGACAGCGAGCGTCGGTGGTGTCGAGGTCGACCCACGCGAGCTCGACGCGACGTGGCAGGAGGTGCTCACCCAGCAATTCCACGACATCCTCCCCGGCTCGTCGATCTCCTGGGTTCATGCCGATGCCGAGAGCATCTTCGACCGGGTCGGCTCCGAGCTGGAGGAGCGCATCGTGTCGCAGCTCGTCGCACTCGCCCCAGGTCGTCCCGTGCTGGCCAACGCGGCGACGGTCGACCGCGCCGAGGTCGTGGCCACGACCGCTGATTGGCTCGGCGACGGACCGACTCAGCGGCTCGCCGACGGCCGGACTGCCGCCTTCGTCAGCGTCCCGGGGCTCGGCCTGGCGACGCTCGCCGCATCCGAACCGCCCGCCGGTCCGGGGGGACGGGCGCCGCAGGTCGTCGTCACCGACCGCTCGATGTCCAACGGCCAGCTCGCCATCAGCTGGGCACTCGACGGTGCGTTGACTTCGGTGATCGACATCGCCCGCGGACGCGAGCTGGTTCCCGCTGGCACCACCGCCGCCGAGCTCGTGCTGGCGCCCGACCACCCCGTGCAATACGACGCTTGGGACCTCGAGTCGTGGACGATCGCAGCGTCGGCTCCGATCGGACCGGCTGAGGTGATCGAGGTCGAAGCGGCCGGACCACTCGTCGGCGTCGTCGCCCTGCGTTACTCGTTCGGGCCGTCAGCGGCGGTCGTGCGCTACGTCATGCGCGCCGGCAGTCGCCGCCTCGACGTGGAGATCGAGCTCGATTGGCACCACGACGAACACCTCCTGTCGTTGCGTTTCCCGCTCGACGTTCACGCCGACACGGCGAGCTGCGGCATCCAGTTCGGCGCCGTGCGTCGCCCGACTCACGAGTCGACGACGTGGGACGCGGCGAAATTCGAGGTGTGCGCCCATCGATACGTCGACGTCGCCGAGCCCGACTTCGGCGTCGCCGTGCTCAACAACGGGCGCTACGGCCACGGGCTGTTCAACGGCGCTGTTCGAGTCAGCCTTGCCAGGGCAGCGAAGTACCCCGACCCCGCCGCCGACCATGGTCACCACGCCGTCACCTTGGCGTTGTTCCCGCACGGGGCCGGGCTCGCGGATGTCGTCGCCGAAGCGGAACGGCTCGATCTGCCGCTACGAGTCGTCGAGGGCGAGGTGAGCGACGGTGCGGAATCGGAGCTGCCGACGCCAGTCGTAACGGTGACGGGACGCGGCGTCGAGGTCGACGCCGTCAAGGTCGCAGACGACGGTAGCGGCGACATCGTCGTCCGCCTGCACGAGGCGACGGGCAACCGCGTAGCGGCGACGGTGGCCTTGTCGAGACGCATGTCCGCTGCCGCGGCGTGCAACCTGATGGAAGAGCCGCAGCGTCACTTCGAGGTCTCCGACGGCGTCTGCGCGCTGACCCTGCGCCCCTTCCAGCTTGTGACCCTCCGACTGACGCCCGACCGTTAGCCCGCCCGAGCAGTGGTGCTCCGGAAGCAGGTGTAACTGAGGAGTTTGCGGCACCTTTCCCGGTGTCGCAGACTCCGCGGAATGTGATCCTCCGGGTGGCGCGGCGCCAGCTTCTGAGGAATGTGCACCGATTCGGTGCAACCGGCTCAGAAGTTTCCGATCGCGTTGCGGCGTCGAAGGGCGGCCGTCGGCTCCGTGCCGAGCGGCAGTTCGGAGCGCCGAGCCTAGGCTCGGGCGATGGTCGAGTGCTACTGCTGCGGCGAGCAGCGCGAACCGTCGATGATGGCCGCTCTGCTTTGCCACGATGAGATCACGTTGTGCCGCATCTGTCTCGGCTGGCTGATGACGAGGGCGGGAGGCATCGATGTGACGCCGACGCTGCCAGTGCGCGACATGGACGAGGCGACCCGCTTCTGCGAGGCCGCCGGATTCGACGTCGAGCATTACAGCGACGACTTCGCCTTCGTGCACTTCCGCGACCGGAGCGTGTTCGATCTCGACCAGGTCGCGGATCTGGACCCGGCGACGAACCACGCTGGCTGCTACGTAATCACCGAGGAGGCCGACAACTGGCATGAGCGTTTCATCACAGCCGGACTGCCGGTCACTCCGATCCAGGACATGCCGTGGAACATGCACGAGTTCACTCTCACCGATCCGAGCGGCAACCACATCAGAATCGGTCGTAGTGTCGCGATCTAGGCTTCCGCTGTGGTGATGAGTTGCGCGGAGTGCGGTTGCCAGGTCGAGCGTGGTCAGATCGTGTCGCCGTGCGACGCCTACCCGGACTGCTGCTGCAGCGAGGTCCCAAGGCGACCTGACGACTAGCTCAACCCGTTGTCATCCACGGTCGCGAGCGTGGTATCCGCACTTCCGCTCACTTGACGGATGTTCGGGGACGGTCTATGCATTCGCGGTCGCGTCGGAATGGGCGCGGGGAAGCTCGGGCCAGAGCCCATGTTCCACCGGGGGATGATGATGGACGCGCAGCAAAACGCAGAACGCATCCGTGGCGGGTACGACGCCTTCAATCGAGCCGACATCGTGGCGCTCACCGACTTGTTTGCCGAGGACGCGGTGTGGCACTCGCCTGGACGCGGTGTCGTGGCGGGCGACTACACGGGCCGCGACGCGACATTCGGCTACTTCGGGCGTCTCCACCAGTCAACTGACGGCACCTTTCGCGCCAACCTGCACAGTCTCGTCGCGGAGGGCGATACCGTCGTCGGCCGTCAGACCAACACGGCAACCCGTGGAGATCGGCGACTCGACGCGAACCTGTGCATCGTCTTCGAGATGCGTGACGGGCGGATCGTCGAAGGGCGGGAGTACCTGTACGATCTGTACGCCTGGGACGAGTTCTGGTCATAGACCACGGGCAGAACGAGCCGGCGTCGGTGAGTGTCCGACGTGCCCTTGCGGGACTCCGACGACGTCGTCGGCAGCTGCATTAAAACCGACTGAGGCGCGAGCGAGCGACCCGACGCGTGTCGGATGTGGGCTCCGGTTGGCCTCCTGTTTCGTGGCGCCCCAGCGAACGTGAAACACGGCGTGTCGGCGTGGGGTGGTGTTAGCCTGCCGCCCAGTCAGCAGGGGGACATCGGCGGGTTTCCGTCACGGGCGGAGGAAGCTGGCGGAACGGCGGAGACACATGCGAAGGCTGTTGCTGCTCCTGGCACTAGCGATGACGTTGGTCGGCGCGACGAATGCGGCCGCCGCGACGAGTGGATCGGACAGTTCAGGCACTCACAGCTACACGTCAAGTTGTGAAGCCGGATTGCTTCACTTCACCAACACCAGTGACCCATCCAGCACCGGTAACGGTGTGATCGAGTTCAGGGCCGCTGGTGCGACATTGACCCTCGGTGTCGGAGAGAGCGGAGTACTCGATCCGGGCGAAGTACCACCAAGCACCCCGTGGGATGTCGTGTTCTTCGACCTCGGTGAACCGATGGTCTTCGACAGCGGCACGTCCGGAATCTGCGGGTCGCTGCCGCTCCGCTACTCGGTGTCAGTGGCTGAGGGCTGCGACGACGGCGACCCAGTGGTGAACGTCACGAACAACGGCACGGGCACGATCCACACCACCATCGACAGATCCGCCCAGCTGGTTGCTCCGGGGGAGACCGTGGCTGTGTCCTGGCCGATGCCACACGGGGACCCTCACCAGGAGTTCGATTGGTTCGCCTTCGAGTTTCCCGACCCGATGGGTGACATCGGACCGCAGTTCGCTGCCGGGACACTGTTCCTAGCTAACGCCTGCGGCGTCACGACTGGCCCCGTCGATGCCCCAACCGTCATCCGGAACATCTTCGCCGCAACCCCACCGTCGCAGACGGCTAGCACTGAATCGGCGCAGAGTGCCGGCCGCATCATGTTCCAGCGAGCGCCAGGCGGCGAAGTCGTCGAGGCGGAGGAGACCGACGTCTACGTGATGAACGCAGATGGGAGTGAGGAGCAGTTGCTGGCGGCGGGGGCGGAAGCGGGGCGGTGGTCCGCCGACGGCAGCGAGGTCTCGATCTTCTGCTGCGACGACCCGACGGCGGTGGCCCACTTCGTCGATGTCGCCACCGGCGAGGTTCGAGGTTTGGAGACGGCGGATCTGACCATGGAGCTGCACTGCTCGTTCGGCTGGTCTCCCGACGGCGAGCGCCTGCTCTGCGAGGGCCACGGGATCGACGATCCGAGCCGCACCGGCATCTACACCGTACGCGCCTCCGACGGCGGAGACTTGACACGGATCACGTCCAACCCCGACGGCGGCGACATCCCCGGGGACTACTCGCCGGACGGCACCCGCCTCGTGTTCAAGCGCTTCGAGGACGAGGTTCCGACAGGGATGTTCGTCGTCGACATCGCCGACGACGGCACGTCGGTAGGCGAGCCGCGACAGCTGACCCCGGAGGGGATGGTCCTCGACGACACCGGGCACGCCGGTCGCTGGTCGCCCGACGGCGAGGAGATTCTGTTCGTGGCTCGCGAGAGCGAGGACCACCACAAGGCGATCTGGATCGTGAACGTGGGAGCCGACGGCGGCGCGCCAAGCCAGCTACCGATCGTCCTACCGTGTGGCGGCCGGCTCGGCGAGGCGGCCGAGTACGGCTGCTACGCGCCGGACTGGTCACCGGACGGCGCGAAGATCGTCTTCACACGCTCCGAATCCTTCGGGTCGAACGAGACCATCTGGATCGTCAACGCCGACGGAAGCAGCCCCGTGCAGGTCACCGACGGCACCGACGACAACTCGGATTGGGGACCACCGACGACAACGTGAGCCTCAGGCGACCGGCCCGCCGAGTCATTGAGAACGGGCGGACCCAGCTCGCCGTACTGCCCGATCCGGCGCTAGGCGGACGATCCGAACATTTCAGTGATCGCGCTACGCGCCGCGCGCGTCGATGGCGGCTTGGTCGTATGGCTCGATCATGATGCATTCGCCGGGGCATTCCTCGGCGGCCTCGACGGCGGAGTCGATCAACGAGTCGGGGATGCGGGCCACACCCTTGCCACCGTCTGGGCCATGTCCGGCGCCGTCGACCCCGTCGAAGACAATCGTCGAGCCGAAGTGGCTGGACTCCTCCTTGACCACCCACAACCCGTCGTCACGGCCGACGAAGACGTCCGGGCAGATCTCCGAGCAGATGCCGTCGCCGGTGCAGAGATCCTGGTCGATCCAGACCATCAAAGTGGTTGCCATGAGACCGAGGATATGCGCGACGATCCCACGGTGCTCCCGTCCGACCTCGACGACGTAGACGCGGTCACCGTGCTGCAGCTCACCGACACGCACTTGTCGGCCGTCGCCGGCCTCCCGGCATCACTGCGCTGGTTGCTCGCCGAGGTGGCGACCAAGCCTCCCGACCTGATCGCCCTCACCGGCGACATCGTCTATGAGGACCCCGACGACATCGACGACCGCAGCTTCGCCCGCGCCGTGTTCGCCGATCTGCCGAGCCCGCTCGTGGCGATCCCCGGCAACCACGACGTCGGCTTCTACGGTGAGGACGACCAGCGCCCGGCGAGGCTCGCCGCGTTCGTCGACACGTGGGGTGGCGATCGCTTCGCGGTCGACGCCGCCGGCTGGCGGTTTGTCGGTGCCAACGCCTACTTGCTCGGCGATCCCGACCACGATGGCTGGCTGCGTGGCGCCGTTGCCGTGGCGCGACCGGTCGCCGTGTTCATCCACCAACCGGTGGTCGACGAGACCGCCGACGGGTGGGAGATGCCCCCGCCGGCGGCTGCGGCGTTCGGTGTGGCGGTCGACGGCGCCGACGTGCGGCTTGTCGCCTCAGGGCACCGCCACCGTTACGCCGATCGGGGTCGCGACGTGTGGGCCCCGTCGACGACGATCCCCGGCGAGGTCCGTGACGAGTGGAGCGACCCCCGTCTCGGCGCCGTCGAGTTCACGTTCCGCCGCGGTGGAACGTTCACCCATCGCCTCATGCCGTGCCCGTGAGCTGGTCGAGGGCCACGGCGGCGTACATCGCGATGCCGGTTGCCATCGCCTGCTCGTCGAAGAACACGTGGTTGGAGTGGTTCGGTGCCGCCGTCGCCAAGTCGACTTCGGGTGGCGTCGCGCCCAGAAACATCATCGACCCCGGAACGCGCTGGAGCACGTAGCTGAAGTCCTCCGCCCCCATGATCGGGTGGGGCAGTTCGACCACGTTCTCGACGCCGGCGACGAGCTGGGCGAGTGAGAGCGCGTTGCCGGCGAACCCGCCGTCGTTGACCGTCACCGGGTAGCCGCCGTCGATCTCCACCGTCGCCGTCACACCGTGGGCGGCGGCGATGCCCTCTGCGACACGGCTGATGTTGGCGTGGACTCGCGATCTCGTGTCCTCGCTGACAGCCCGGATCGTTCCCTCGATGTGGGCGGCCTCAGGGATGATGTTGTTGGTCGTGCCGGCCGTGATCCTTCCGACCGTGACGACGCAGGGATCGAACACGTCGATTGTTCGTGTCACCATGGTCTGCAGGGCTTGCACGATCTCGCAGGCGACGGGAATCGGGTCGACGGCACGGAACGGCTCGCTGGCGTGCCCCCCCTTGCCCGTGATGGAGACGTGCAGGGTGTCCGCCGACGCCATCGTCGGCCCGCCGCGACACGTCAGCCATCCGGTCGGCAGCATCGACGTGATGTGCAGGGCGAACGCCCCGGTGACGGGTGACGGCGAGCCATCGGCGAGAGGCGGAACCTCGAGCAGTCCCTCGTCGAGCATGAATCGGGCACCGTGCTCGCCCTCCTCGCCCGGCTGGAACATGAACAACACTCGCCCGGCCAGTTCGCCGGCTCGGTCGGCAAGCAGCCGGGCGGCTCCGACGAGCATCGCCGTGTGCGTGTCGTGACCGCAGGCGTGCATCTTGTCGTCGTGGGTGGACGAGAACTCCAGCCCGGTGTCCTCGGCGAGTGGCAGAGCGTCCATGTCGCCGCGCAGCAGCACGGTCGGTCCCGGCTTGCCGCCGGTGAGCAACGCGGCGATACCGCTTGTCGTCTCGTGCACCGTCACGTCGAGCGGTAGTGGTTCGATCGCCGCCAGCACCTGCTCCCGAGTGATCGGCAGATCGTTGCCGACTTCGGGGAAGCGGTGCAGCTTGCGGCGTAGTTCCACCGCCTTGGTCAAGGCGCCCGCCGCCTCGTCGCGCAGCGCGTCGATGTCGATCCGCTCAGCCCGCTCGTGTTGATCGTCAACGCTCATGCCCCGATCGTACGAGGCAGTTCCCTCCCGGGTGTGCCGTGACGCCCAGGGGAGGTAGCACGGCACATCACGCCGGCCAACTGACAAAGGAGAATCCAGAGATGCCCGCAGGAATGTACGGAGCCGACCCCGAGCAGCTCAGCGCCCTCGGTGGCAAGCTCGTCGCCCAGAACGAACCGATCACCGGGATCCAGACGGTGGTGTTCTCCACGCTTGCCGGGACGACTTGGCAGGGTCCCGCCCGCGACAAGTTCGAGACGGACTGGAACGACCAGTTCAACCCCGCCCTCAACGCCCTCAAGGAAGCCTTCACGGCCGCCGGTAACGAGTGCACCCAGCGCGCCACCTCACTCACGGAGGTCATGGGCGTGGTTGCCTGACGGGTCTCGAGACGCAGACACGATTCGGGGCGAGCGAGCGGCCCTACGCTGACACGGTGACGTCTCTGGAGTTCACCGTCGAGCCGTTCGTCGAAGGCAATCCCGGACCGCACGTCCGCGCCGCTGTCGCCGCGGTCGAGTCGCTCGGTCCGACTGTCGAGTTCGGACCGTTCGGGTCGACGTGCGAAGCCGCGGCGGCGGCGATGCCCGACCTCGTCGCCGCCGTCGTCAGAGCGGCACTCGACAACGGAGCGACACATGTCTCGCTGCACGTCTCGGAGCCCACCCCATGAGCGCCGAGGCGCTGCTCGCCGCCGTGAAGCCCGTGGTCGACGCCTTCGGCGCCACGCTCGTGCGGCCGGATCAGAGGCAGTCGTCGGACATCCCCCTTGTCTGGGAGGGCGTCGTCGTCGCCGCCGTGCGCACCGCTCCGCTGCACGGTGCCCTCGACCGGCTGATCGAGTCGGTCGAGAGTGACCTCGGCGGCCGCCTCGGCGAGTTACCCCGTGAGGACAAGCAGCGAGCAATCCGACTGCTCCACGAGCGTGGAGCGTTCGTCCTGCGCAAAGCGGTCGACGACATCGCCGACCGGATGCGGGTCAGCCGCATCACGGTGTACAACTACCTCAACGCCATCACTCGATGACGCGCTTTGACGTCATCGGCGTCGACGCCGATGACACGTTGTGGCACAGCGAGGACTCGTTCCACGATGTCGAGCGCCGTTACGTCGAACTACTCACGCCGTACATCGACGAGGGCGTCGACATCCGCGGCGCGCTGCGGGCCACGGAGCAGCGTCATCTGCCGATCTCCGGCTATGGCGTCAAGGCGTTCACGCTCTCGCTCGTCGAGTGCGCTGTCACCGTCACGCAGGGGCGCGTTCCGGCGTCGGTGATCGGCGACGTGCTCGCCCTCGGCATGGGCATGTTGACCGAGCCCGTGCGCCTGCTCGACGGCGTGGCCGAGGTGCTCGCCGAGCTCGGCCGAGACCACCGACTCGTGCTGATCACGAAGGGCGATCTCGTCCATCAGTCACGCAAACTCGAGTCGTCCGGATTGGCCCATCACTTCGGCCACATCGACATCGTGATGGAGAAGGACGAGGCGACGTACCGGCGGATCCTCACCGATCTCGACGTCGAGCCGGCGCGGTTCTGCATGATCGGCAACTCGGTGCGCAGCGACGTCCTCCCGGTGCTCGCCATCGGCGGCGCTGCCGTTCACGTGGCGTATCACGTCACCTGGGAGCACGAGGTAGTCGAGCACGACGGATCGATCGTCGCCGCCGAGACGCTTCGCGACGTCCCGGCCCTGCTGCGCTGAGCGCCGTGCCACTACGGTCACGACGATGGATCGAGCCGACTTTCTCGCCACGTTGCACGACGAGTCGACCGCTCTCCTCGCGGCGTCCCGCCGCGCCGATCCGCAGGCGGCCGTGCCGGGCTGCCCGGACTGGACGATCAGCGATCTCGTCTGGCACATCGGCGAGGTGCACGACTTCTGGGGCTGGATCGTTCGGGAGCGGGCGATGGAGATCCAGCGCTACGCGGACCCGCTGCGGCCGGGCGCTGGACAACCTGTCGACGAAGCGCTCGCCGCCGTCGCCACGTTCGCCAGCGAGCGCGCCGCCGAGCTGTATCGCGTCCTTTCCGACAGTGACGGCTCGACCCCGGTGTGGACGTGGACGGACCAGCGCGACGTCAACTGGGTGACACGGCGGATGGCCCATGAGACTGCTGTCCACCGCGTCGATGCGGAGGCGCGCGTCAGGTCACGAGCACCGACTCGCCGCCGACCTCGCTGCGGACGGGATCGACGAGTTCCTCGAGTTCTTCTTTCCACTCGCCGCGGCCGACGCTGCCCCACTCGCCGGCAGCGTGCACCTGCACTGCACGGACGCCGACGGCGAATGGACCGTGCGATCCGACGACGGTGGCGGACACGTGGTTGCCCGTGATCACGCCAAGGCCGACGCCGCGTTGCGAGGGCCGGCGCACGACCTGCTGATGGTGTTGTGGCGACGATCCCCCCTCGACAACGTCACCGTGTTCGGCGACACCGACCTCGCCACGGCCTTCGTCAACCGACCGCCCACCGACTGACGCTGCGTTCTACCGCCACGAACGAGACAGAATTGTCCTCCGAGGCGCCCGAGAATCGCGGCACGGCTAGAGCTTGTGCAGCTGCACGCTGGTCACTCGGTGGTCGGCGGCCTTGTGCAGGATCAGCGACGCTCGTTCCCGTGTCGGCAGAATGTTCTCGCGCAGGTTGCGGCCGTTGATGTCACGCCAGATCCCCGTGGCCGTCTCCCGGGCCGCGTCGTCGCTGAGCGCGGCGAAATGGCGGAAGAAGCTGTTCGGATCCTTGAATACGGACTCACGCAAAGCCATGAAGCGGGCGATGAACCAGGCGAGGATGTCAGGCTCCTCGGCGTCGATGTAGATCGAGAAGTCGAAGTAGTCACTGACGAACTCGGTGGCCGAGCTGCTGACCTGGAGGACGTTGAGTCCTTCGAGGATGAGGATGTCGGGCTGGCGGACGATCGTCTCCTCGTCGGGAAGTACGTCGTAGACGACGTGGCTGTACACCGGGGCGCGGACCTCGGTCGCCCCGCTCTTGACGTCACGTAGGAACGCGAGCAGGCGGCGCGTGTCGTAGCTCTCCGGGAAGCCCTTGCGTGTCATCAGGCCGCGGGCTTCGAGGACGGCGTTGGAATGCAAGAAGCCGTCGGTCGTCACGAGATCGACGTGCGGATGGTCCGGCCACCTCGAGAGCAAGGCTTGGAGGATGCGGGCGAACGTGCTCTTGCCGACGGCGACGCTGCCGGCGACGCCGATCACGTATGGCACACGTGGCGACATCGCACCGAGGAACGTCGACGACACCCGCGCCAGATCCTGCGACGCGCTGACGCGCAGGTTGAGGAGGCGGGACAGCGGAAGGTAGATGGCGGCGACCTCGTCGAGGTCGATCTGCTCGTTGATGCCGCGCAGCTTGTCGAGGTCCTCCTGGCGCAGGGTGAGCGGCGTCGCCGCCCGCAACGCCGCCCAGTCGTCGCGGTCGATCGTGACGTAACGACTCTCCGCGCCTGACATCGCCACCGACCATACGCTGCTGCCATGGCCGCGACGCAACCGTCATCGACGGCGACGGCGGCCGGCCAGCACCAGCGGCGAACGGGCGCATACGCGACCCCGTGGGACCTCGTTCACCGCGTTGTCGCCGCCATCATGCCGCCAATCGAGTCCGGTCAGCGGATCAGTGTCCTCGACCCGGCATGCGGGGATGGCCGGTTCCTGGGCGGCGCCGCCAATCATGTCGCAGCAGCCGGTGGTCGTGCTGTGCTCCACGGCGTCGACGTCGATGCCGTGGCGGTCGAGGCGGCCCGGAGCTTCCTCGCCGGGCGGGGTGACGTTGATGTCGAGGTCGGCGACGCTCTCGTCAGGGACTGGGGTGATGACACCTACGACGTCGTGCTGGCCAACCCGCCGTACCTGAGTCAGCTCGCCTCCGGGACCACCCGAGGTGGCGCCAGCCGGCGAGGCGGCGGGCCCTACGCCGACGTCGCCGCCGAGTTCCTCGACCTCGCCGTCGCCCTTGCCAGGCCGGCAGGTGGCCGTGTCGGCGTGCTCCTGCCGCAGTCGATCCTCGGCTCACGCGACGCCGGGCCGATCCGGGCACGCGTCGAGCAGCTCGCCGAGCCGATCTGGTCGTGGTGGTCGCCGCGGCGGCACTTCGACGCCGCCGTGTTCGTGTGCGCCGTCGGCTTCGAGCGCCGGCAGATCGCCAGGAACTCGTGCAGCCCCTCCGGCGACCACGAACCCGTGTGGACCGCCGTCGTCACCAGGGCGATGGGCATACCCGATCTCCCGGCGCTCGCAACCTCCGGATGCGTCGGCGATCACGCCATGATCACCGCCAACTTCCGTGACGAGTACTACGGCCTGATTCCCGCTGTCGGCGACCACCCCGTCGGGCCGCGTCTCGTCACCAGCGGGGCGATCGACCCCGACCGCTGCTCGTGGGGGGAGCGACCGGTGACGTTCAACCGTCGTCGCTTCCAACGACCGCGGGTCGATGTCTCCCGCCTCGACGAGAAGATGCAGCGTTGGGCCCGTCGGCTGGCCGGGCCGAAGGTGCTGATCGCCAACCAAACGCGCGTGCTCGAGTGCGTCCTCGACCGCGACGGGACGACGTTGCCGGCGGTTCCGGTCATCACCGCGCGACCGAACATGCTGGGGGATACGGAGCTGTCCGCGTTGGGTGCCGTGCTCTCCTCCCCGCTCGTGTCCGCCTGGTTGTGGCACACCGCCGCCGGCACTGGCCTGTCGGCGCGAGCGATCCGAATCCGTCCGGCCGTCGTCGCCGCCGTGCCGTGGCCCGATGGCCCACTGGCCCCGGCGATCGCGGCGTATGAGGCGGGTGACCTCGCCGGCAGCGCCGTCGCCGTGCACGCCGCCTACGGCATCGGCGCGTCTGACGGGGAGCGATTGCTGCGCTGGTGGACGTCCTGGGTCGCCGACCGCAAATGAGCGAGCGAGTCTTCGAGCGAGCGAATCAGCATTACGGCGCCTCTGGCTCAATGGTGCACCGCCCGTCGCCGCCCAGGTTCAACCACATCGCCATGGTGCACCAGTGAGCAAGGGCCTCGTCGTCGCCATCTGTGGCGCAGTGGCGATGATCGGACCAGCCGGCGTGGCTCACGCCGATCCGGCACAGCCGACCGACTACTCCACGGAGATCGTCGGCGTCGAGCCGGTGACACCTTCCATCGCCGTCGGAGTGATCGGCGGCGACTCGTTCATCGAGCTCACCGTCGAACGGGGGACCGATGTGGTCGTGCTCGGCTACTGGGGCGAGCCGTACCTGCGGTTCAACAGTGACGGCACGGTCGAGGAGAACCAGCGCTCGCCCACGGTCGCCGAGAACGAGAGCCGCTACGGCGGATCGTCGGAAACGAACCCGGCCGATGCCGATGCCGAATCGCAGTGGGCGAAGGTTGCGTCCGACGGCAGCTACGCCTGGCACGATCACCGCGCCCATTGGATGAGTCTCGACCCGCCGCCGGGAGAGCGTGGCGACGAAGTGCTCACGTCGGTGATCCCCCTCGAAGTCAACGGCAGCGACGTCAAGGTCTCGGTCGCGGTGACGTGGGAGCAGGTGCCCTCGCGGGTTCCGATGGTGGCCGGCGCCATCATCGCCGGCTTTGCCGTGCTGATCGTGCTCTCCGCCCGGCACCGCGTCGCCTGGGTGCTCATCGTCACCGGAGCGGTTGCGGCGGGAATCGGCTGGTGGCAGGTCGTGTCCGTGCCCGCGGAGACGGGACCGTCGTCGATCTCCTGGCTGTTGCCGGCGGTCGCGGCGGCGGCGGCGGTCGTCGCCGTGACACTCGGGCACTCGCTCGCTTCGTACGCCCTCGTCGCCGTGTCCGGCATGCAACTCGTCCTGTGGGCGTTCCTGCGCCGCGACGGTCTCGTCAAGGCGCAGCTGCCCACCGACGCGCCGTTCTGGCTCGATCGTGGGGTCACCGCGGCAGCGGCCGTGATCGGCGTCGCCGGTGTCGTCGCCGGTTTGCTCGGCATGCTCCGCCTGCCAGCCGTCGAGGGCTGACGGCGTGGCGGAAGTCATGTCCGCTCGTGAGTTTCCCATCCCTACCTTGAATGTCGTGAGTGAGCATCTGCGCCGATGCGAGCGAGCGAGCGCCAGCGAGCGAGTGCCCAACAACGGCCTGCGTGGCCGGGGAACGCAATGAGCGTGAGTGAGCATCTGCCGAGCTCTCGTCCTCGGGTTGTGGTGATCGGCGCTGGGTTCGGCGGGCTGGCGGTTGTCAAGGGCCTGGCCGATGCGCCCGTCGACGTCGAGATCGTCGACGCCAACAACTTCCACCTGTTCCAACCGCTTCTGTACCAAGTCGCCACGGCCGGGCTCGACGCCGACGACGTCGCTTACGCCGTCCGTGGCATCTTCCGCCGCCAGCACAACGTCACGGTGCACATGGCGACGGTCACCGGCGTCAACCTCGATGCCAAAGTCGTGACGCTCGACCGAGGCGACGGCGCCGGCGACGAGCTTCGCTACGACACGCTGGTGATCGCCGCCGGCGCCGTGTCGACGTCGTTCGGTGTCGACGGTGTCGACGAACACACCATCCCGCTGAAGGATCTCGACGACGCCCTCGATCTCCGCCTCGCCGTGTTGGACCGCTTCGAACGAGCGTCGAGCGACCCGGCCAGCGTGGAACGCGGCGAGCTCAACATCGTGCTCTGCGGCGGCGGCCCGACGGGCGTCGAGACCGCCGGGGCGATGATGGAGCTGTTCACCAGGGTGCTCGCCAAGGACTTCCCGCGCGTCGACGTGGGGGCGGCCCGGGTCGTCCTCGTCGAGGCGGCGCCGCGGCTGCTCGGGGCGATGTCGGAGAAGTCGAGTGAGCGAGCGCGCCGGACACTGATGCGTCGCGGCGTCGAGGTGATCACCGGCGTCGGGGTCGCCCGCATCACCACGAACGGGACGCGCCGCCTCGTCCACCTCGCCGACGGAACCGTGCTTCCCGCCGGCGTTGTCGTGTGGACGGCCGGTGTGCGGGCCAGTCCGCTGGCCGAGCTGCTGGGAGTCGAGCTCACCAAGGGTGGGCGCATCGTCGTCAACACCGATCTCACCGTCCCCGGGCACCCCGACGTGATGGCGATCGGCGACATCGCCGCCTCACCGGCTCGTGCCGTCCCCGGGACGGAGGGCGCGACGATCCTGCCGCAGGTCGCCCAGGTAGCCATCCAGGGCGGCCGTCACGCCGCCAGGCAGATCGTCCGCCGCCTTGCCCGGGCGCCGACCGAGTCGTTCCGCTACCGCGACAAGGGCACCATGGCGACGATCGGCCGCAACGACGCGGTGACCGAATTGCCCAACGGGATGCGCCTGACCGGGCTTGTCGGTTGGCTGGCGTGGCTCGGACTCCACCTCGTCTACCTCGTCGGCTTCCGCAACCGGGCCAACGTCCTGCTCAACTGGGCCTGGAATTACGCGACCTACGACCGCCACAGCAGAATCGTCGCCTCGCGCGACCTCCGCCGCCCCCGCCTTCGGTAGCCGCGCGAGTCAGCGATTCCAGGGGGAGGTGGGCGAGACCGCCCCGTCCCCGCCGGTGAGCACGTCGAAACCGTCGTCGGTGACGAGGATCGTGTGCTCGAACTGGGCGGTGCGCTTGCCGTCGGCAGTGACCGCCGTCCAGTCGTCGTCCCACATCTGGAAGTGCCACGACCCGAGGCTGATCATCGGCTCGATTGTGAACGTCATCCCCGGCCGCATCGTCAGCGAGTTGCGTGCGTCGAAGTAGTGGAGCACCTGAATATCGCCATGGAACTGCTCGCCGATGCCGTGGCCGACGAACGCCCGGATGACGCCGTAGCGGAACTTCTTCGCATGCGCTTCGATCGCCTTGCCGATGTCGTTCAACGGGCGACCAGGCTTGACCGCTTCGATGCCCAGCCACATCGCCTCCTCGGTGACGCGCACGAGCTGCCGGCTCTGCGGGTCGACGTCGCCCACGAAGAACGTGGCGTTGGTATCGCCGTGTACGCCGCCGTGATAGGCGGTGACATCGAGGTTGACGATGTCGCCGTCGAGGAGCGGGCGTGAGTCGGGGATGCCGTGGCAGATCACCTCGTTGACCGAGGTGCACACGCTCTTCGGATAGCCGTTGTAGTTGAGCGGCGACGGGTAGCTGTCGCGTTCGATGTACAGCTCGTGGACGTAGGCGTCGATTTCCTCGGTCGTCACGCCGGGTTGCACCTTCTCACCGGCGAGGCGGAGGATCTCGGCGGCGATCTTGCCGGTGACGCGCATCCGCTCGATCGTCTCGGCCGACTTGATGCTCGGCTCGCCGAGGTCGTCGACCTCGCCCGTGTCGGCGTACGGCGGCCTGGCGATGTGCACCGGCACGGGACGCATCGGGGTGACGACGCCCTGCAGGACGCGGCCCTCGCTGCGGCGATGGCAGCGCTTGTACTTGCGCCCGCTCCCGCACCAGCACGGCTCGTTGGCGTGGGGGAGCACCGCCGGAGGCTGGGTGTGGGGGACCTGGACGGCCGTCGTTGACTGCATCACCCTCAAGGATACGACGCCAGCGTGGTCGCCGTACCCCGGTGACCGTGATGTCACCTCCGATGCGAGCGACGGAGCGCGAGCGAGGGAGTCGGTCAGCAGCGGCCTGCGTGGCCGGGGAACGCAATGAACGGTGGCATCCGACTTGACATATTCCCATATCGGTATATGATGTCACCTATGGCTCGGTCGGCGACGACGACGGATGCGTTCAGCGCCGTCGCCGAGGCGAGTCGTCGTGAACTGCTCGACGCCATCGGCGACGGGGAGGTCACGGTGGGCGAGCTCGTCGATCGGCTCGGCCTCAGCCAGCCGCAGGTGTCCAAGCACCTCGGAGTGCTGCGGGCGGTCGGCCTCGTGCTCGTTCGCGCCGACGGGCGACGTCGGTGGTACCGAGTGAACGGTGCCGCCCTCAAGCCCATCCACGACTGGGCGCGCACGTTCGAGCGCACCTGGAACATCAGGCTCGATCAACTCGACGACTTGCTCGCCGAGTTGCAATCCGAACCACCACACGCAGACAACTCACCCGAATCGGAGCATCACCAATGAGCACCAGCACCAACAACCGCCACGGCTCGGCCGTCGTCACCCTCCCGTCCGACACCGAGATCCTCATCACCCGCCAATTCGGCGCCCCGTCGGCCCTCGTCTTCAAGGCGATCACCACCCCCGAGCTCGTCAAGCGCTGGTGGGGGTTCGACACGTCGGTGTGGAAGGTCTGCGACATCGACCTACGGGTCGGCGGGTCGTGGCGCTACGTCATCGGCGAGGGCGACGAGGAGGTCGGCTTCCACGGCGTGTACCGGGAGATCGACGCACCGCGCCGGATCGTTTCGACCGAGGCCTTCGAAGGTCTCGTGGCGATGGGGATCACCGACGACCCCGACTCGGTGGCGTCGGTCAACACGGTGAACCTCGACGAGGTCGACGGCGTGACGACGATGTCGACACTCGTCCAGCACGTCACGAAGGAGCACCGCGACGGCCACATCAACTCGGGGATGGAGGGCGGCATGCAGGTGTCGTTCGACCGCCTCGAGGATCTCGTCACGAGAGCCCCGGACTGAACCTGAACCGGCGCATCGGCCGCCACCTCGCAAGTAGCGTGGCGGCCGATGCCCGGTCCAGCCGTCGCCGACGTGAGCCCGACGCCGACCGATGAGGAGGCGGCGGCGATCGTCGCTGCCGTCGAGTTGCTGTGGCCGCAGGCGACCGACGCCGGCGGGTCGGCGCGGCGGCAGTCAGCATGGAAGTTCAGTGGCAGGTGGTGGACGCAGCCGATCCCCCTGCGGCGCGCCCGCCCATGGACCTGACGGCCGTCGACGGGACCTCCGTGCTCGCCGTCACGGAACTCACGACGGTGTCGACGGTCAGGGCGACGTTCCACAGCGGCACCGCCGTGAACGTGGTCGACGGACTCGAACCGGCGACGCCTTACGAGCATCACGGAATCGCCTTCGCGACCCTGCCATTGCCGAGCGGCGCTCGGCGTTGCCGCTTCGCCACCGTCAACGACGTCCACTTCGGCGAGACCGAGGCAGGTCGCGTCGGCGCCAGCGATATCGGCCCGATCCAGACCGTTGCTCCGGGTGCGCCGCCCTACGCACAGGTGATGAACGACGCCGCCGTCGAGGAACTGCTCGTCGCCGACCGAGTCAGCCCGTTTTTGGCCCTGTTCGCCAAGGGAGACCTCACGTCGGTGGGAGCGGACGACGAGTTCGCTGCCTTCGAAGCCTGCTACGGCAAACCGTTCGGCGGGCGGTTGTTCGCCGTGCGCGGCAACCACGACTGCGTTGCCGGTCAGACGGCGTACTCCGGGGACCAGTGGATCGACCTCGACGGCATCGCCGTCGCTCTGCTCGATTCGGCGATTCCCGGGCACGCCCACGGCGAGCTGACCGGCGAGCAGATCGACTGGCTGGACTCGCGGGCCGCCGACGCGACCGACCCGGTGGTTGTCATGGCCCATCACCCGCAGCGCCTGGGCCCGACAAGGGAGGACCCCGGGTTCACGCTCACCGCCGACTCCAGTGCCGCCCTCGACGAGGTCTTCGCCAGGCGACCGGCGATCGTCGCCTACACGGCGGGCCACACCCACCGCCATCGGGTGCAGCAAGCGGGTGGCGGCGTGCCGAGCATCGAGGTCGGCTGCGTCAAGGACTTCCCGGGAACGTGGGCGGAGTATCAGGTGTACGACGGCGGGATTCTGCAGATCGTCCATCGCATCTCGTCGCCCGACGCACTGGCCTGGAGCGAACAGTGCCGGGGGCTCTACGCCGACTTCGGCATCGACTACACCGAGTACGCCCTTGGACAACTGTCCGACCGCTGCCTGCTGATCCCCTTCCGCTGACCCCCTTCCCATCCGAGTGTTTCGTGCTGAGCGAGTGTTTGGCGCGGAAAATCCAGCATCTGACACTCGGATGAGGCTCCCACTCGTGGACACCGTCCGGGCATCCGCGACACTGTCACACCCCCTTGTCATGCTCTTGGCATGAACGTGATCGCCGTCACAGCCGTCGTGGCCGTGGCCCTCCTCGCCGTCGTTGGAATCTCCATCGCCCTCGCCACGTCGGCGCGCCGCTCCTTCGCCGTCGCCGTCGGTGAGCTCAACGAGCGGCACCTCGCCGAGCGGGACGCCGCCGTCGCCGCGGCGCTCCATCAGGTCGACGTCCTCAACCGCAGTCACCTCGACCAGGCGTCAGGACGCCTGCAGGCCGGCCTCGACGCCAGCAAGGACGTCATCGGGGCCAATCTCGAGGCGGTGCGGACGGAGATGCGCGGCGAGCTCACGCGTCTCGGTGAGCTGGTCGCTGCTCTGGGTGACGCCAGTGCGGAGCGATTCGGCAAGGTCGACGCGTCGCTGCGCAGTCATGCCGAAGTCGCCGCCACGCTGTCCAACACCACGCGCTCGCTGCACGAGGCGCTGGCCAACCCCCAGGCGCGCGGGCAGTGGGGCGAGCGCATGGCCGAGGACGTGTTGCGTCTCGCCGGCTTCGTCGAGAACGTCAACTATCGCAAGCAGTCCCAGCTGCGCAGCGCCGGCGGCGAAGGCACGGGGCGCCCGGACTTCACGTTCGAGCTGCCCAAGGGTCATGTTCTGCACATGGACGTGAAGTTCCCGCTCGCTGCCTACTTGCGTTATCTCGCCGCGACCACCGACGCCGAGCGGGCCGATCACCTCAAGGCCTTCCTGCGCGACGTGCGGGCCAAGGTCAAGGACCTCGCCAGGCGCAACTACCACGAAGGCGAACAACGCTCGGTCGACTACGTGTTGCTGTTCCTCCCCAACGAACAACTCACCGGGTTCATCCACGAACACGACCCGGCGCTGCTCGACGACGCCCTCGGCCAACGCGTCGTGATGTGCTCGCCGCTCACCCTGTTCGCCTTCCTCGGAGTGATCCGCCAGGCGTTCGACAGCTTCGTCGTCGAGCAGCGCAGCGTGGAGATTCTCGAGCTCGTCGGCCAGTTCGGCGTGCAGTGGCGCAAGTACACGGCATCCACCGACAAGCTGAAGCGGCACTTCGCGTCGCTGCACAACGAGTTCGACGAGCTCACCACCACTCGCGAACGGGCGCTCGACCGCTCGGTTCGCCAGATCGAAGGACTGCGCGAGCAGCGCGAGCTGCCGTCCGACGACGTGCCCCCGCTGCGGGCCGTCGGCGACGGTGGGTAGCGCGGCCACCCCATCCCGGTAAGACTCCAGCTGTCATGTCGCAGCCCGAACTCGACTTCTCATCGCTGGACGACAGCGCGGCGAACGACCTCCACCCGGAGGGGACGTTCACCGTCAGCGAACTGGCCGAGGTGATCAACAAGCGGCTGCGGGTGGGCTTCGACGAGGGCGTCTGGGTGCGCGGGGAGATCCAGGGCTGGAGCTCGCGCGGTCCGCACGCGTACTTCACCCTCGCCGACGACCAGGCCGAGACGAAAGCCGTGGTGCAGGTGGCGTTCTTCGCCCCCCAACGCGAGCGGCTGCGCCGGATCCTCGACCGCCACCGGCTCGTGCTCGGCGACGGCATGAAGGTTCGCATCCACGGCTACCTCGACTTCTACGCCCCCACCGGAAGGCTGTCGCTGAAGATGGGCGGCATCGATCCGCGCTTCACCCTCGGCGACCTCGCCCAGCAGCGCGACCAGGTGTTGCGCCGGTTAGTCGCCGGCGGCCACCTCGATCGCAACAAGCGCCAGCGGTTGAATCCGGCGCCGCTGCGCATCGGTGTCGTCACGAGTGTCGGTAGCGCCGCCTGGCACGACTTCGAGAACGAGCTCCGCAGCAGCGGTGTCGGCTTCCGCCTCACCGTGTGCGATGTGCGGGTGCAGGGCGACCGTGCCGTCGGGATGGTTGCCAGGGGGATCGATGTATTGGCCCGCCGCAACCTCGACGCCGTGGTCGTCATCCGCGGTGGCGGGGCGCGCAATGAGCTAGCCGTGTTCGACGCCGAATCCATCGCCATGGCGATTGCCGGCGCCGGACTGCCCGTGCTCACCGGCCTTGGTCACGAGGTCGACCGGAGCATCGCCGACGAGGTCGCCCACAGCTCGTTCAAGACGCCGACGGCGTGTGCCCAGTTCCTGGTGCAGTCCGCACGCGACTACCTCGGCCGCGCCGAACGGGCCTACGCGGCGGCGATCGAGCGAGCCCGCGAGCGACTCGACGGCGCCGAGCAACGCCTCGGCGATCGAGCCCATCGGATCGCCCGCCGCACCCACGCCGCCGTCGGCCGTGCCGACGAAGGACTGGAATCCCGGCACTCGTCATTGCGTCGGAGCGCCACCCGCCACCTCGCTTCCGCCGACCGTCGCCTCGTCGCGGTGGCATCGCGGCTGGTGACGCGCCCACTCCAGTTGCTCGCCACGGAGCAGCGTCACCTCGACGCCCTGGCGGCGAGGGCGCGGACGCTCGATCCGGCGACGATGCTCGACCGCGGCTGGACGATCACCAGAAGCCCTGACGGGGCAATCCTGCGCTCCGTCGCTGCGATCGCGACAGGCGACCAGTTGGAGACGCTGTTCGCAGACGGCCGCGTCCGCAGCACGGCGACGGGTGCCATCGAGGAGAGTGCACAATGAGTGCGCGAGTCTTCGAGCGAGCGAATCAGCATTACGGCGCTTATAGCTCGCTGGTGCACCGCCCGTCGCCCCCGACGATCGAGCACATGGCCATGGTGCACCAGTGAGCGACGGATCGGACCCCGCGGCGACCAGCGAGCTCGGCTATGCCGGTGCTCTCGCCGAGCTCGAGCAGATCCTCGGCGAGTTGGAAGCGAGTGACGTCGACGTCGACCAGCTCGCCGATCGCGTCGCCAGAGCTACTGCGCTGATCGCCGTGTGCCGTCAGCGGATCGGAACCGCGCGCACGCGCATCGACGAAGTGATCGCCGACCTCGACGGCCAAGCGGCACCAGAGGCATGACGGCGCCACGGCTGGCCGCCACCGAGCCGCCGCCGAGCCTGGCCGGCATCGCGGCGCGCGTCACCGATCGCGTCGTGCACTTCGTCGCCGACGAGGGGAAGCGGTGGACGGCCCTCGACGACGACCTCGCCGGGCCGTTCAACGAGATCCGCCGCATGGTCGAGGCCGGCGGCAAGCGCCTGCGTCCGGCGTTCTGTCAGTGGGGGTTCGTCGGCGCCGGCGGCGACCCCGACGACCCTCGCATCGTCGACGCCGGTGCGGCGTTCGAGCTCATGCACGCCTTCGCCCTCTTCCACGACGACGTCATGGACGACGCCCTCAGCCGCCGGGGCGGGGCGACGACGCACGCCGTCTACGCCGACACCCATCGCCTTGCGGGATGGTCGGGAGAGTCCCGTCGCTTCGGGGAAGGGGCGGCCATCCTCGTCGGTGATCTCGCCTTCGTGCTCGCCGACGAGCTGTTGGTCGGTGCTCCCGATCCTGTCTGGCGGATGTGGAACGAGCTGCGCACCGAGCTGAACATCGGTCAGTTCCTCGACATCCTCGGATCCGTTCGTGGCGAGCGACGGGTCGACAAGGCCGAGCGCATCGCCCGCTACAAGAGCGGCAAGTACACGATCGAGCGGCCACTCCACCTCGGGGCGCTGCTTGCTGCCCCCGATCGTGCAACCTCGCTGCTGCCCCAGCTCTCGCGCTACGGGCTGCCCCTCGGCGATGCTTTCCAGATGCGCGACGACGTGATGGGCGTCTTCGGCGACACTGCGGTCACCGGTAAGCCGGTGGGCGGCGATCTGCTCGAAGGCAAGCCGACACCATTGCTCGCCCGTGCTGTCGCGGCGGCGACGCATACCCAGCTCGCCGTGCTCGATCGGGTCGGTGCTGCCGACCTCGACGCCGGGGAGATCGCGGCGATTCAGCAAGTGATCGTCGACACCGGTGCCCTCGACGAGTTGGAGGCGGCGATCGAGCGGCTCAGCGACGAGGCGATCGAGGCACTGGCGTCGATCGACATCACTGAGGTCGCCCGGGACGAGCTCGCCGCCCTTGCTCAGTACGTCGTCGGCCGCGCCGGGTAGAGGCCCTACGCTTCCGCCCGATGCGATCCCACCGGTCGTTGCTGGCCATCATCGTGGTCGCCGCTGCCGGCGCCATCAGCGCCTGCTCCGAAGACGGCGTGCCGCAGGGCGGACCGACACTCCCACCGATCGCCACGTCGTCGACGACGTCCTCGTCGGTCCCAACGGCGACGACACTCCCGCAGTACTACGAGGTGAGTCGCGGCGACACGCTGACGCTGATCGCCGCCGCCTACTCGATCCCCGTACAGGCCTTGATGGAGGCCAACCAGCTCACCAACCCTGACGACATCGCCGCCGGGCAGTTCCTCATCATTCCCCGGCGCGAGGACATCGTGGCCGAGGTCCTGCCACCCACCGTTCCCGGGCAGACGGCCCCGCCGATGCCGACGGTGGCCGGGGCGACGACCGTTGCCCCGACGACGACCTGAAGCGCACGACTCCTTGCCCGGATTTGGGCGTGCCCGCCCCATAGGCTGACGAACCATGACTTCGTTCTGGCCGACCGCTGATCATTGGAGCACGCAGATCCCCCTGGCGACGGCGCACCCCCGCCTCGCCGCCCTCGAAGCCTCCGGCTTCGTGGCCCTGACCGACGCCGACTTCGAGGTTCCCCCGGAGCAGTACCTCGACCTCGAGTACATGGATTGGAAGAGCGGCGGCGACACGAACTTCGCCCCGATCGCCTCCGCCGACGGCCAGCTCGACTGTCGTGGGTTCTGGGACAAGGGCAAGACCGACAAGGACGCCATCTGGACGTCCAACGCCGACGTCGTCCCCACCGTGCGTGACTACGTCGAGTCGGTCGGCGCCAACTTCGGGAGGGTGCGGATCATCAAGCTGGAGCCGCAGACCCGCGACGAGGCGATTCGATCGATCCACCGCGACGACAACAATCGATTCAACCCGGAGAACGAGGGGTGGGTGGTGCGCTCCTGGGTCGAGCTCACCGACAATCCGGACAGCTACATGCTGCTGATGGACAATGGACCAGACGGATTGCCCGACCGCGACACGGAGATCCGCGTGCCGTTGCACAAGGCCGCCCGGTTCCTCGTCGACACACAGCGCCTGTGGCACGTCGTCGTGCACACCGGTGAGGCCCCGCGTTACGCCCTCATCACCAGCTTCGAGTCCGGTCCGACGCTGGAACGATGGGTCGAGACTCAGCGCTCGCCCGTCCCCATCGCCTGACCGCTGGCGGTCTCCGCGTACCGCCTCCGCTGGACCACGGCGCGTTCCGCCGCCAAATTCGCGACATTTCTGTCCGTTGGGGCGCCCGAGAACGTTCGCTGGCGCTAACTTGTCGCCGCTCCTCGCTTGGCGGCAATCGACTCGGCGGAGTTGATACGGAGCACCGAGGCGGCACGGCGATGGAGTGATCAACCGCGTGGCGGCGTCGCGGTGCGAGTCCCGTCGTGGGGAGCCAGTGTGGTCGAGCGTCGGTCCGGGCGACCGCCGCACGGAACGACGCGCGAGCGGGCCCGGGGGTCGACCCCCGGGCCCGGCACTGCCGCCGTCCGACATTCGTGAAACTTTTCTCAATCAACGGTTGCGAGCGTTCGCAATGTCGGTATATTGCGCCCACTCGTTGCGGCGGTAACAGGACTCGATCTCGAGTCCAGCGGCGAGCATCACAAAAGGCGGGAAACCTTCATGAAACTGGCGGGTAACCGGCTGCGCCTCGGCGCGGCCGCACTTCTCTCGACGATCGCGCTCGGAGCGATCATCACACCCGGATTGGCCTCGGCGGGCACGTCGAGCCTCTCACCCTCGGTCGAACAACCCGAGACCAACAACAAGTGCTACGCGCAGGTCACGCAGTACATGTACCAGCAGTTTAAGACTGAGTACAAGTACGTCAAGGAGACCCGCGAACGGACCGGAAATCAGGCTGAATGGTCCAGTTGGACCGCCTGGGACGGCGGTTCGACGACCCGCTGGGAAGCTTCCGACTTCACGGAGACAGGTCACCACGGCGGGAACCACAACCACCCAACCAAGTACGACCGCGACTACCGCTACGTCCAGACTGGTGAGACCAAAGAAACGCTGTTCGGCAGCACGACCAATTGGCGATCCTCGCCTCCCGATGGCGGCAATTGGAAGCAAGTCGATCAGCGCACTGGCCCGTACGGCCAGGAGATCCCGTGCGACGACGACGAGATCAAGAAGGTCACGCTTTGCCACGCCACGGGTAGCGACAGCAACCCGTACAGCAAGATCACGGTGAGTGTCAGCGCCTTCTACAGCGCAGGGCACATCTCCCACGGGGGGGACATCTACGAGGCGTTCTCATACGTCAAGCACGGCCAAACGCACAACATCCCCGCCAATGGCGACACCTCGTTGCTCCAGTACCGCGATTGCGAGCGCCCGAAGCCCGAGAAGCCGAGCTTTCCGCCCCAAGTCGTGGAACAGTTCCGTGAGTGCGCCGTAGGCGCCAACACCGTGAGCGGCACGCGGACGACCACCAGCTTCAAGGCGGTCTTCAACACGCAGACGTGGACCTGGGACAAGGTTCAGGATGGTGCCCCGGTCGTCGTCGAGACCAGTCGGCCGCTCAATGCAGGCGAACAGGCCAAGTGTCAGCCGACGTACGAACCGCTGATCGAGACCACTCAGGGCGATTGCGCGGCTGGTGGCAGCACCGTCACCGTGACGACGACAACGACGAACTACAAGGCCGTGTACCTCGACGGTGTGTGGACGAAGGTTCAGGATGGTGCCCCGGTGGTCGTCGAGACCAGTCGGCCGCTCAATGCAGGCGAACAGGCCAAGTGTCAGCCGACCTACGAACCGCTGATCGAGACCACTCAGGGCAACTGCGCCGCAGGCGACAGCAGCGTCACCGTGACGACGACCACTACGAACTTCAAGGCCGTGTACAGCAATGGCGTGTGGACGCACGTCCAGGATGGTGCCCCGGTTGTCGTCGAGACCAGTCGACCGCTCAATGCCGTGGAAAAGGCCGCGTGCACACCGAGCAAGCAGCCCAAGATCGAGCGCGAAGACGTGGGAGAGCCGGTCTGCGGCGCCACGACAATCCAAGTCGAGGTGACCACGACGACGTATTCGTACACCTACAACGAGGAGTCGAATTCGTGGACCGAGGTGGCCGCCGCGCCGGTCGTCACCTACGAGACGCGTAACCTGACAGCGGACGAGCAGTTCCCGTGCCCGACTTACGCCCTTTCGGTGGTCTGCACGAGCGCTGGGCCTGAGAACGGCTCTTGGCTGGTGAAGAACAACGCCAACCAGGACGCCACCGTCAACGGTGTGAGCATCCCCGGCGGCGGGAGCCACGTGTTCAACGTGATTGCTGACTCGGTGACCTTCCCGGTCGTCTGGAACGACGGCAAGCAAGCGGAACTCTCGTCTCAGGGCGAGAACGACTGCACGTATGAGCCGCCGGTGACGACGCAGCCGCCGGTGACGACGCAGCCGCCGGTGACGACGCAGCCGCCGGTGACGACGCAGCCACCGGTGACGACGCAGCCACCCGCCACGACCCCCGAAGCCCTGGACATCTCGGCGATCGGGCCGGTGTGTGTGAAGGACGCCCCGTTCATCGAGGTCACCTTCGGCGGGCAGTCGCAGTTCAACGGTCGTCCGGCAACCGTCACATTCCGTGACCTCGCCGGCAACGTCGTCGACACTGCTACGGCAACCTTCCAGGCTGGGACGACCGTGCGGTTCGTCTACCCGGGTGCGTCGGTCGACGCGGCCGGCAACGCGACCGACTGGCCGGGCTGGATGTTCGACGGCGACGAGTGGGTCATCGACCCGTCCGACGCCCATCTCCGTGACGGTCTCACCGTCGTCATCGAGGTCAACCCGACGGCGACGGCAACCGTGAGCTACCCGGCGGCGACGGCTGCGTGTGCCGAACCCGGATCAGGTGGACCCTGCGCCGACGACCACGACGGCTCCGGTTCCATCCGGTGCAGCTTCCGCAGACGGGTAGCTCGACTGCGGTTCTGGCGAGCATCGCGGCCATCCTGCTACTGGCAGGTGGCGGCGCGCTGATGGCGACGCGCCGCTCGACGGCGAAGGACTGATAGGAGCGCCGCGGCGGCGGCAATCCTTGAAAGCGGCGGCCCCCGGATCTTCGGATCCGGGGGCCGCTTGCATTTGGGGGCCGGTGGTTCGCTGCGATTCCGCGACCGCAGATCGGTCATCCGTGACCGAAATTCGGTACCGGAATCCGCAGCGGTCGCCTCGATCAGGCGTCGCTGAGTCGCGCGCCGGGGCCGATGCCGAGGTCGTCGAGGCCGCCGGCCGGTACCTCCAGGGCGAACTGGAACGGCTCGTCCGCGTCGTACCGGACGCAGACGTCGGCGGACGGCTCGAGGCAGGGGTCCATCGCCGCGCTGCCGATGAACGTGCCGTCGGCGGCGAAGAACGCGATGTCCAAGGGCATCGGTGTCTGCCACATGTAGAACCGGTGGACCGACGGGTCGTCGAAGACGAACAGCATCCCGTCGGCATCACCGAGGTCGGTGACCTCCATCAGGCCGCGGGCGCGCTCTTCGGTGGAATCGGCAATCCACACCTGCACCGGCTGATCCTCGCCGCCGGCCGTGGTGATCGTCACTTCGCCGAGATCGAAGCCCAGGGGCACGACCGTCCCCGACGGTTCGGAAGCGGCACTCGTGGATACTGCTTCGCCGTCGCTGTCGCACCCCGTGAGCGACAACAGCAGGGCGGCACACACTGCCCTGGTGTTCAGTCGACGACCTGCCGTTGGCGCCGATGGGTCTCGGCGAGCTCGGCGATCTCCCGCACCACCCGCGTGATCTCGAAGTCCGCCGGCGTGTAGACCCTGGCGACGCCGGCGTCGATCAATCGGGCACGATCGGCTTCGGGGATGATCCCGCCGACGACCACCGGAGTGTCGATGCCCACTGCAGACAAGCGCTCGATCACCAATGGAACGAGCTCGAGATGGGAACCGGACAGGATCGACAACCCGATCACGTCGACATCCTCATCGCGTGCTGCGACGGCGATCTGATCGATCGTCTGGCGAATGCCGGAGTAGACGACCTCGATCCCGGCGTCGCGTGCTGCCACGGCGATCTGCTCGGCGCCGTTGGAGTGACCGTCGAGCCCGGGCTTGGCCACCAGCAGCCGGGGCGGGCCGGCGGGCAACGAGCGCACCCAGTCGGCGACCTCGCGCAGCCCGGCCCGCTTTCCCGCCGCGGCCGCAGCGACTCCGGTCGGCCCGCGGTACTCGCCGAAGACCTCGCGCATCACCTGTCCCCACTCGCCGGTGGTCCCACCGGCCCGGGCGAGGGCGATCGATGGCAGCATGATGTTCTCGTCGCCAGTGGCAGCACGACGCAGCGACGTGAGTGCAGCCTCGACGGCCGCCTCATCACGAGTCGCCCGCCAGCGCGTCACGCCTGCGATCGCTTGTGCTTCGACCCGCTCGTCGACACGCAGGATCGCTCCGTCGCCACCGAGCGGGGAAGGTTCCGTCTCGGTGAACCGGTTGACGCCGACGACGACCTGTTCCCCCGACTCGATCAACCGGGTGCGCTCGGCCATCGAGGAGACGAGCCGTGACTTCAACGTCTCGACGGCAGCGAACGCGCCGCCTAGAGCGAGAACTTCGTCGAGCTCAGCCGTTGCCCCGTCGCAGAGCGCGGCCGTTCGCTCTTCGACGACTCTGGACCCGTCGAAGATGTCCTCGTACTCGAGGATGTCGCTCTCGTAGGCGAGCACCTGTTGCATCCGCAACGACCACTGCTGATCCCACGGGCGCGGCAGACCGAGGGCCTCGTTCCAGGCCGGGAGCTGGATGCTGCGGGCCCGCGCCCGCTTGGACAGGGTCACGGCGAGCATCTCGAGGAGAATCCGCTGCACGTTGTTCTCCGGTTGGGCCTCGGTGAGCCCCAGGCTGTTGACCTGCACGCCGTAGCGGAAGCGCAGGGCCTTGGCGTCGGTCACCCCGTAGCGCTCGCGGCCGATGCGCTCCCAGAGCACGCCGAACGCACGCAGCTTGCAGACCTCCTCGACGAACCGAATGCCGGCATTGACGAAGAACGACATCGACGCGAAGACATCGCCGAAGCGCTCAGGACGAACCTGTCCGGAGTCACGGACGGCGTCGAGCACCCCAACGGCGGTCGCCAGTGAATAGGCCAGCTCCTGGACGGGCGTCGCGCCGGCCTCCTGTAGGTGATACGAGCACACGTTGATCGGATTCCACATCGGCGCATTGGCCGCGCACCACGCCACGACGTCGACGGTCAGCCGGCGAGACGGCAGCGGTGAAAGGATGTAGGTGCCTCGCGAGAGGTATTCCTTGACGATGTCGTTCTGCGTCGTGCCGCGCAGCTCGGCGGGGGTAACGCCCTGCTCCTCGGCGTTCACCACGTACAAGGCGAGCAGCCATGGCGCCGTGGCGTTGATCGTCATCGACGTGTTCATCTGCGCCGGTGGGATGCCCTCGAGCAACGTGCGCATGTCCCCGAGATGGCTGATCGGAACGCCGACCCGCCCGACCTCGCCGCGCGCCATCGGCGAGTCCGGGTCGTAGCCGGTTTGTGTGGGGAGGTCGAAGGCGACGGACAGTCCGGTCTGGCCCTTCGCCAGGTTCGTGCGATACAGCTCGTTGGACGCCGCGGCGGTCGAGTGACCGGAGTACGTGCGCATGATCCACGGCTGATCGCGTCGATCGGTCATCGACCCTCCACCTCGGAGACGGCGTCGGCCAGTCGATCGAGGTACTCGGCGCGGCCGATGGTGATGGCGCCGAGCGATGCGAGGTGTGGTGTCAGCCATTGCACGTCGAGCAACCTCCCGCCAGTCGTGGTCAACCAGTCGACGAGCCCGACAAGGGCGACCTTGGAAGCGTCCCGAGCGTGATGGAACATCGCCTCGCCGGCGAAGAATCCCCCGATCCGAACTCCGTAGAGACCCCCGACGAGCTTGCCACCCTCGTCGATCGACTCGAACGAGTGCGCCCAGCCGAGGGTGTGCAGCCGGCGGTACGCCCGCACGAACGCCGGGGTGATCCACGATCCGGGACGACGCGGGTCGGCGCACTGGAGGATGACGTCGCTGAACCTCGTGTCACGACGGACGTCATAGCGACGTGTGCTGCGTTGCAGTGAACGTGAGACGGCGAGCCCGTCGAGCGGGATGATGGCGCGCGGGTCGGGTGAGAACCACGCCAGCCGGCGGCGGCCGAACGGCATCGGGAACAGGCCGCGACGGTACGCCTCCAACAACGTGCCAGGCTCGAGGTCACCGCCGACTCCGGCGATCCCGTCGCGATCGGTGGTCCGGGGCGACGGCAGCGCCCATCGGGTGGTCGGCGGTTCGACGGGGTTGTGTCGCTCCGGCTGCTGCATGCCGGCTCCAGCATGCCGGACCGCAACACAGTTGCACCATCAACGCGTTCCCCGGCCACGCAAGCCGTTGCTGGCCGCTCCTCGGCTGGCTCGTCGCTCGCACTGTGCAGCACCTCGCACGTCTCAGTACACGTAGAACCCGGCGCCGGACTTGCGTCCGAGTTGACCGGCGGCGACCTTGCGGCGCAGCGTCGGCGCCGGGGCGACGTTCGGATCGCGCGTCTCCGCGTACAGCGCATCGAGGATGGCGAGCGACGTATCCAGGCCGACGAGGTCGAGGAGGGCGAACGGGCCCATCGGGAAGTTGCATCCCCGGGACATCGCCGTGTCGATGTCCTCGACCGATGCCGTGCCGTGCTCGAACATCCGCACGGCGTTGTTGAGATACGGGAAGAGCAGGGCGTTGACGACGAAGCCGGCCCGATCGAGGACTTCGATGGCGTCCTTGCCACACGTCGTGGCGAATGCCATCGCCGCCTTGATCGTGTCGTCACTTGCGGTGATCGGGCGGACGACTTCGACGAGTCGCATCTGTGTCGCCGGGTTGAAGAAGTGGATACCGCAGACCTGGTCGGGGCGCTGTGTTGCCATCGCCAACTCGACGACGGGGAGCGTCGACGTGTTCGTCGCCAAGATGGCCGACGGCTTGACGATCTGTTCGAGCTCGGCGAACAGCTGCCGCTTGGATGGGAGGTCCTCGACGATGCTCTCGATCACGAGGTCGCACGGCGCGAGTTCGCCGAGATGCCTCGTTGTGACGATCCGCCCGAGGACGCCGTCGCGCTCGGCCGCGGCCAGGGTGCCCTTGCCTGCCTGGTGATCCAGGCTGGCCGTCACCGCGGCGACGACCGCATCGACGCCGGCCTGTGTCCGCGATCGGGCAATCACGTGATACCCCGACCTGGCCACGAGCTCGACGAGGCCGGCGCCCATCACCCCGGATCCGACGATGCCAATCGTGTTCACTTCGGCCATGGAGCGAGCTTAGTTACCCATCGGTAACTTGTCGAGCCCGGCACGCTCGAGCGAGAAGCACCGGAATTGCGGGCGGCTACGGTGCCGTCGATGAGCGGGTCGGGGGTCCTGGCGTTCTGCGGCGGGGGAGCGTTCGTCGACAACGACGAGCTCGATCGCCGGTTGCTCGCCGATGTGGCCGCGGATCGCGTCGTGATGCTGCCGACCGCCGACGCATTCGAGGAGCCTGGTGCACTCGTCGCCACGTCGATGACGTGGGCCGAACGACTCGGCATCGAGATCGAGGCGTTGATGGTGCTGCAACGCAACGATGCTGACGACGAGGGGGCGGCCAGCGTGGTCGACGCGGCTCCGGCGGTGTATCTCGCCGGCGACTCGTCGATGCACCTGCGCAGCGTGCTCAAGGACACCGCGGTGTTCGCCGCCCTCGGCCGGGTGCTCGAGCGCGGCGGTCTCGTCGTGGGTGTGGGTCCGGCGGCGGCGGCCCTCAGCGACCCGATGTTCGACGTGCGCGGTGGTGGCTTCACGCTCGGACTCGGCCTGGCGACGGGAGTGGCGATCATTCCGGAGCGCGAGACGTGGAGCACAGAGGCACTCGCCCGGAGCCGCTCGTTGGCGACCACGCCGATGATCGAGGTGCCGACGGGGTCGGCGGCGATTCGTCGAGGCGAGCACTGGGAACTGCTCGGCGATGCCGATGCCACCGGCGACCTCCCGTAATTCGGGTCGTGCGAGATTCTGTGGCGTCATCAGTGTCGTGGCATGAAAGGCGCCACCAACGTCGTCACAGCGACCAAAGAGTCGCGAAGTCAGGTCGTTTCGGAGACTTCCGTCGTGCCCGGCTCGGTCGTGTCACCTGCGGCTGGAGCGGTCGAGTCGACGATGGCAGCGGCGGGTGTCGTCGATGCCGGCGCGTCGTCGTCATCGTCGCCATCGTCGCCGCCGGCGATGAGCGAGAGCAGCACGGCGATCAGCAGCACGGCGGCGATCCCGGCACCGATGAGGACGGCCCGACGTGTCATCGAGCGTTTCCGGTCCTGCTTCGCCAACTCCTCTTGACGAAGTTGCCGATTGGCCTTCTGACGTTCCCGACGTTCCGTTCCCACGGCCGGGGAACGCTACTCGCCGAAGGGCGCGCTCGGGCTCGATCCGCACGCGTCGGTACGCTGCGAAGATGGCGATCGTGAGGATGTTCGCAGCGGCGCGGACGGCCGCCGGCCGGTCTCGCGACGAGCTTCCCGGCGCCACCGTCGGCGAGGTGCTCGCCGCGGCCCGTGACAGCTACGGCCCCACGTTTGCCGACGTCCTCGAATCGTGTCGGATCTGGGTCAACGGGGAGCCGGCGGAGCCGACCACCGAGGTCTCCGCCGACGACGAGATCGCCGTCCTGCCTCCCGTGTCGGGCGGTGCTCGATGACCGAACCCGGGGCGATGCCGATCGACGAGTTGCGCCGGCGCCGCGCCGAGCTGCAGTCCATCGACGACGCCGTTTCGTACGTTCGGCGTGTCGCTCACGGCCGGGCCGATCTCGCCCGGGACGCGATCACCCGGGCGAGCGACGACAGCGACCCCACCCCGGTGTACGCGCGGCGCGACCTCCACGGCGAGCTGCGCGAAGTGCTCGCCGACCACCTGCTCGGCGACGGGGCGCGTCCGCCGCGGCCTGCGGAGGACTTCAGCGAGCACCCGTTGGCCGTCGAGCTCGACGAGATCTGTGCCGCGAACGGGTTCAGCCGGCTCGACCGGCTGACGACCGCCGAGCTGGAGCGGCTGGTTGCCGCCCTCGACGGCTTCGAGCAGCGTGTCTCGGCGCAGCGCAAGGAGGTCTACGCCGAGCTCGACGCCCTCACCGAGGAGCTCGTCGCCCGCTATCGCATCGATCAGGAAGCGGATGAATAATCCCCGGTTGAGCGAGCTTGGCGACTTCATCAAGGCCCAGCGCGAGGTGGCCAGCATGTCGGTGCGACGTCTCGCCGAGGTGGCCGGTGTTTCCAATCCGTACCTGTCGCAGATCGAACGGGGCTTGCGGCGCCCGTCCGCCGACATCCTCCAGCAGCTCGCCCGGGCCTTGAAGATCAGCGTCGAGGCACTGTACGTGCGCGCCGGTCTGCTCGGCGACCCCACCGACGATGACGCGCCGAGCGTCCGCGAGGCGATCGGGCGCGACCCGTCACTCAGTCCGGAGCAGAAACAAGCCCTCCTCAGCGTCTACGAGAGCTTCGTCAAGTAGCCCACCGGCCCGCCCGGCTCGGGAATGTTGAGCGCGTCGGTAAGGTTTCACCTTGTTGTGACGCGTGTCGCCTTGATCTCCCTGCACACCTCCCCGCTCGCCCAGCCAGGCTCTGGCGACAGCGGCGGGATGAACGTGTACGTCCGCGAGGTCGCCTCGGCGCTGGCCCAGGCGGGTGTCGAGTGCACGACGTACACCCGTGCCGATCGTCCCGGATTAGCGGGCGAGCTGGTCGTCGAGCCGGGTCATTCCGTGGTGCACGTCCCGGCGGGACCGTTCGACATCCCCAAGGAAGCACTCGCCGACCAGGTCGACGTGTTCGCCGATGGGGTCGGTGAGCACATCGAGGCCACCGGTGGGGTCGACGTGATCCACGGCAACTACTGGCTGAGCGGTGTCGCCGGCCACCGTCTGAAGCACCGCCTCGATGTTCCACTGGTGTCGACGTTCCACACGCTGGCGAGGGTGAAGGCCGAGGGTGGTGACCTCGAGCCGGCGTGGCGCGACCGAGCCGAGGCCGAGGTGATCGGCTGTAGCGACGCCATCTGTGTGAGCTGCCCGGAGGAGGAGCGGCAGTTCCGCCGTCTCTACGGCGATCCGCACGGCGTGATCGAGACGGTGCCTCCCGCCGTCGAGCACGCCTTCTTCGCACCCGGCGACCGGCGCGGAGCGCGCCGCGCCATCGGGCTCCCCGCCGACCGACCCGTCGTCCTGTTCGTCGGGCGCATCCAGCCGTTGAAGGGACCGGATGTGGCGGTGCGCTCGCTCGCCTTGATGCACCGGCATGACGCCCTGCTCGTCATCGTCGGCGGCGCCAGCGGCTCCGACGGTGCCGCCGAGCTGGCGGCGACGCGCGCCCTCGCGGCCGAGCTGGGTGTTGCCGATCGCGTGCTGTTCGTGCCCCCGAAGCCGCACCACCTCCTGTCGAGCTACTACCGCGCCGCCGACGTCGTGATCGTGCCGAGCCGCAGCGAGAGCTTCGGGCTGGTCGCCCTCGAGGCGGCGGCATGCGGCGTGCCGGTCGTGGCCAGCGCGGTCGGCGGGCTGCTCAACGTCGTTCACGACGGTGTCACCGGTGTACTCGTCGAGGGCCGGCAACCCGAGCGCTTCGCCCGCGCCCTTTCGCAATTGATCGACGACCCACTTTGCTCCGCGGCGATGGGCGCGGCGGCGGCGGTGCGCGCCCGGCGGTTCACGTGGAGTTTCACGGCGGCCCGACTGCGCCGCCTCTATGCCGACCTCGTCGAGCAGCGCACGCCCCTGGTCGTCTGCTGACGTCGCCCTACGATCGGCGCCGGTGAGCGACCTCTACGACACCGCCGCTCTCGCCACGCTGGAAGCGGATATCGACAGCTGGTTGTCGGCGTTCGCCGAGTCGACACCTGCCGTTCGCGCCGTCGAACGCGCCGACGGCGGAGAGCGCCGGTGGTTCGTCCGCATGACCGGCGAGGACAAGGACGTCACGACGGTGTGGATCACGCTCGGTCAGCGCACGTTGCGCTACGAGACCTACGTGATGCCCGCACCGGAAGAGAACGCCGCCGAACTCTACGAGTCGCTGCTGCGCCGCAACGAACGCCTCGTCGGCGCTCACTTCTCGATCGGCGTCGAGGATGCCATCTTCCTGCGCGGTGAGTTGCCGCTGGCGGTGGTCACGGCCGACGAGCTCGACCGGGCGATCGGAACGCTGTACGCCACCGTCGAGCAGGTCTTTCGCGGCCTGTTGCGGATCGGCTTCGCCAGCCGCTTCCCGTCGACCACCTGACCCGCCGTCTGGATTTCCGTTTCGCCGACGTGGCGACGCCCAGGGGAGGTGTCCGGGTCGTTCGCCTATCGGGGATGTCGGTCTCTTGCGGCGGCCCGGACAGCAGGCGGGTACGTTGCGTGAGATGAGCGTGGCGCCGTTCGACCTCGTGATCGTCGGCGGCGGCAACATGGGTGCGGCCCTCGCTAGTGGCTTGCTCGCCGCCGGCACCATGCCACCTGATCGCCTCGCCGTCTGCGAAGCGCTTCCTGCCCGTCGGGACGAGCTGGCCGATGTACTCCCGGGCGTCTCGGTCTCCGAGGCCGTGCCGCCATGCGTCGGCGCGGTGTTGGCGGTCAAGCCGCCGGACGTTCCTACGGCCGCCGCCGAGGCGGTCGCCGCTGGTGCTCGGCGACTGCTCTCGATCGCCGCCGGCGTGCGTATTGCCCAGGTCGAACTCGCCGCCGCCGGTGTCACCGACGACCCGGTTGCGGTGATCCGAGCGATGCCCAACACCCCGGCGCTTGTCGGCGAGGGGGCGTCGGCGATCAGTGGCGGCTCGGCGGCCGGCGACGGCGACCTCGCCTGGGCGGAAACGATTCTCGGGGGTGTCGGGCTCGTCGTCCGTGTCGCCGAGGCAGACCTCGACGCGGTCACCGGGCTGAGTGGATCGGGACCGGCCTACATGTTCTACGTCGCCGAGGCGTTGATCGCCGCGGCCATCGACGTTGGGCTGACTCCAGAGCTGGCGTCGACGCTGACGACGCAGCTGCTCGTCGGCTCGGCGAAGCTGCTCGCCGAGCGTGGCGATCCTGCGGCCCTCCGCGTGATGGTCACATCGCCGGGCGGGACGACGGCGGCGGGTCTGCAGGTGCTCGAGGAGCGGGGCGTTCGTACCGCGTTCGGCGAGGCCGTCCGGGTGGCAACGGAACGCAGTCAGGAACTCTCCGCCGATCGCTGACGGCGGGTCGCCACCCGCTCAGATCCGCATCAGCGTGATCACGCCGGCGACGAGGATGAGGGCCAGCAGCAGGGCGATGGTCAGCGTCGTCGCGGGCCGCACAGCGATGACGCTAGTGGCGCCGGGAGAGATCGACGGGTGTCGGCCTGGCCGTCGTGTCGTCGTCTCCGGCGCTGAGTACGACGGCGTCTCCCGAACCGAGCGCCAGCTCGGCGGCTGCCGACCGCTGGTCGAGCGCCAGTGCGTACATCCCCTGGCTGTCGAGCACGAGGCCGACTGCGCCCGCCGCCAGCTCGCCGAACGTGGACACGACCCTGGCGCCGCGGCGCTCGTCGCCACATGTCACCGTGACGACCTCACCGGCGCGTTCGCCGCTGCCGGTGATGAGTGAGGCGAGCTCGTCGGGGCCGACGTTGAGCTCACAGTTGCCGAAACGATCGACCCACAGCACTTCGGCGTGAAGCCCGTCCGTCTCGGTCCGCGGCAGGGCGATCATCCCGGGAACGAGCAACGCGGGGTCGAGCGTGGTGCCCAGCTCGTCGAGGTCGACGCCGTTGCACAGGTGGGCGGCCGCCGGCGCGAACACGTCGCGGCCGGCAAACGTGGCCCCCGGCGCCTCGAGCTGGAAGCTCGGGTTGTCGAGCTCGACGGCCCGTGTCGCCCCCCCGGCGAGGGCTACGCCGGGGGCGAGCAGCCCGTTGTCCGGCCCGACGAGGACGCCGGCGCCCCCGGCAACCTCCACGGCGATCGCCTTGCGGCTCGTGCCGACGCCAGGATCGACGACGCCAAGCACGACACCGTCGGGGAGATAGGGGATCGCCCGGGCGAGCGCCAACGATCCGGCGCGCACGTCGAAGGGCCTGATCCGATGCGTCAGGTCGATCGTCGACGCGTGCGGGGCGAGTTCGCGGATGACCGCTTTGACGACGCCGACGAACTCGTCGTCGAGCCCGTAGTCGGTGAGCAGGCTGACGGTCTCGTAGCGGCGACCCACGGCGTGCAACCTACTGGCGCCCCGGACGCGACAAGGGCTGATGCCAACCCCCCGATGGCACCAGCCCAAGTCGGCGCTGCCAGGCGAACCCGGCGCGTCTCAACGGGTGGGAGCCTACGCCGCGATCGCGCATGCGAAAAGTGTCACAATCAAATTTCGCGACGCCGTATCGTCGGCGTTCGCACATCGAACAGCGGGGGAACGGTGAACCTGGCGCAGATCATCGACGGTCACGACGGTGAACGCGTCGCGATCATCAGTCGCAATCGGACGACGACCTACGGCCAGCTGGCCGATCTGGTCGGCCGTGCCCGTGGCGGTTTGCTCGCCAACGGCATCACCGAGGGAGACCGGGTTGCCATTGCCTGCAGCAACGGCGTGCCGTTCGTCGTCGCCTACCTGGCGACGCTCGGCATCGGCGCCGTCGCGGTTCCGCTCAACCCGACGAGCCCGGCCGCCGAGATGGCCCGCCAGATCGACACCGTCGGGGCCGTGGCGGCAATCATCGACCGCACCGGGTCGGCATCATGGCGCGACGTCGAGCGCGAGCTGGTCCCGTCGGTGGGCACCGTCATCGCCGCCGACGGCTCGGAGATCCCCGGGGCGATCGCCGCCGCCGTCGTCATGGCTGCAGCCCCGGCACCGTTGGTCGACGTCGAGCCCGGCCACCTCGCCGCCCTGCTGTTCACGAGCGGTACCGCCGGCGCCCCGAAAGCGGCAATGCTCACCCACGGCAGCATGCAGGCGAACCTCGAGCAGGCACGCTCGGGCCGTGAGCACATCGGCCCAGGCGACGTCGCCTACGGCGTGATCCCCCTGTACCACGTGTACGGCCTCAACGTCGTCCTCGGCCAGACGCTGCTGTCCGGGGCGACGCTGCTGCTCGTGCAGCGCTTCGATCCGGCGACGGCGATCGAGTCGATCGGGCAGCGGGGCGTCACCGTGTTGTTCGGCGCCCCGGCCCTGTGGGTCGCGTTCAGCCAGTTCGAGGAGGCGCCCGCTGACTCGTTCGCGACGATCCGTGTCGCCTACTCGGGGGCGGCCAAGCTGCCGGTGACGGTGGCCGAAACGCTGGAGCGGCGATTTGGGCTGCTCGTCGCCGAGGGATATGGCCTCACCGAGGCGTCACCGGTCGTCACGTCGTCGACTGGACTCACACCTCGCCACGGCTCCGTCGGCGCCGTGCTCGACGGCATCGAGTTGCGCATCGTCGACGAGACCGGTGACGACGTCCTCGTCGGCGATGCCGGCGAGCTGTGGGTACGCGGCCCCAACGTCTTCGCCGGTTACCTCGACGATCCCGAGGCGACGGCGCGGGTCCTCACCCCGGACGGTTGGCTGCGCACAGGAGACATCGGCTACTGCGACGACGACGGCTTCGTCTACCTCGTCGACCGCGCCAAAGACCTCATCATCGTGTCCGGGTTCAATGTCTTCCCGGCCGAGGTCGAAGATGTCCTCCTCGGTCATCCGGGCGTCGCCGAAGCGGGCGTCGTCGGCGTGCCGCACCCGCACACGGGCGAGGCCGTGAAGGCCTTCGCCGTGCTGGCCGATGGCGCCGATCTCGACGAGGAGACATTGATCGACTACTGCCGCGACCACCTCGCCCGCTACAAGTGCCCGAGCAAGGTCATCATCGTCGACGAGCTGCCGCGCAACGCCGCCGGAAAGCTGTTGAGAAGGTCCCTCGACCCTGCTGGCTTGTGAATTCTCGCACGAGCGGCCTATCGTCGGGGTCGATGGGTGCGAGCGGACGGCGCATTCCGGAGGCGACAGTTGCTCGACTCCCCGAATACCTGCGCTTGCTCATGGAGTCATTGGAGGCGGGGGTCGTCAACCTGTCCTCCGAAGAGCTCGCCGATCTCGCCGGCGTCAACGCCGCCAAGGTCCGCAAGGATCTGAGCTACCTGGGCACCTACGGGGTCCGCGGCGTCGGCTACGACGTCGAGTACCTGATCTACCACTTCCGCCGCGAGCTCGGACTCGACCACGACTGGCCCGTCGTCATCGTCGGCGCCGGCAACCTCGGCCAGGCGCTGGCCGGCTACGGCGGGTTCCGTGAGCGCGGCTATCCCGTCGCCGGGATCGTCGACGTCGATCCCGCCAAAGTCGGCCTCAAGATCGGCGATGTCGAGGTGCGCCCGATCAACGAGCTCAGCGCCATCGTGCGGCGCGACAACGTCTCCATCGGCGTCATCGCCACGCCGGCGTCGGCCGCCCAAGCCGCCGCCGACCGGCTCGTCGCCGCCGGCCTCTCGAGCATCCTCAACTTCGCCGCCGTGCTGCTCTCCGTCCCCCCGACGGTGAGCGTGCGCAAGGTCGACCTCGCCGTCGAGCTGCAGATCCTCAGCTACTACGGGCAGCGGCGGGCCGACGCGGCGATTCCGCCGCGGGGTCGGCTCGCCCACGGCGGGTAGGCTGGCGGCCACATGTCGATCGTCGTCATCGGTGTGAACCATCGCACCGCGCCGCTCGCCGTGCTCGAACGGCTGGCCATCGCGCCCGACGACGTCGCCAAGTCCGTCGCCGGGCTCGCCCAGCGAGACACCATCCGCGAGGTCGTCGTGTTGTCGACGTGCGGGCGCACCGAGGTGTACCTCGTCGCCGAGCGGTTCCATGGCGCCTACGCCGACGTCACCGGATTCCTCGCGGCCCTCGCCGGCATGCCGCTCGACGAGCTCCATCCGCACCTGCTGGCGCTGCACGACGATGCTGCGGCGACACACCTCTTCGAGGTCACGGCCGGTCTCGATTCGTTCGTGCTCGGGGAGAGCGAGATCCTCGGCCAAGTACGCGCCTCGTGGAACACGGCGGTCGACAGCGGCGGTGTCGGGGCCACGCTCGACCTACTGTTCCGTCACGCCCTGCGCACCGGCAAGCGGGCTCGGTCGGAGACGGCGATCGGCCGCGGCACGTCCTCGATCAGCCATGCGGCGGTCGAGCTCGCCACCGAACGCCTTGGGTCGTTGGCGGGCCACCGCGTGCTCGTCGTCGGTGCCGGTGACATGGGTGCAGGTGTGGCGACGTCATTGAGCAAGGCGGGTGCGAGCACGATCACCGTCGCCAACCGCAGCGCCGACCGTGGCCGCACGCTCGCCGCCAAGGTCGCAGGCAGTGTCGTCGCCTTCAGCGCCCTCGACGAGGCGCTCGGGCGGAGCGATGTCGTGATCACCTGTGTCGCCGGGACGGAAGGTCTGATCACCGCCGAGAACGTTGCGAAGCGGGAGGGCGGCGAGTTGCTGATCGTCGACATCGCCTTTCCCCGCAACGTCGACCGCGCCGTCGCCGCCATCGGCGGCGTGACGCTTCTCGACCTCGACGACGTCAGTGCGTGGGCCCAGCGTGGCCGCGCTGCTCGCGCCACTGAAGCTGCCCGGGTTCGGGAGATCATCGCCGACCAGCTCGAACGCTTCCTCGTCGACTCGACGGCGCGGCAGGCAGCGCCGCTCGTGGCGAGGCTGCATGATCACGCCGAGCAGGTCCGCGCCGCCGAGCTGCAGCGCTACGCCACGCGCCTGACCGGGCTCTCCGCCGAAGACGGCGACGTCGTCGAGGCGCTCACGAAGGCGATCGTCGCCAAGCTGCTGCACCAGCCATCGGTGCGCCTCCGTCACGATGCCGGCACGCCGCGCGGGGAGCGCAATGCCGCCGCCGTCGGTGACCTCTTCGACCTCGGTTCACACTGACGAGTGACGGGCGCGGCTTCGCTCCGGCTCGCCACCCGGGGGAGCCCGCAGGCACGCACGCAGACACAGCTCGTTGCCGACGCGATCACGTCGGCGACCGGCGAAGCCACCGAGCTCGTGCTCGTCGAAACGACCGGCGACCGCAAGCAGTCCGTTCCGTTGCACACCATCGGCGGCCAGGGCGTGTTCGTCAAGGAAGTCCAGCAGGCCGTGCTCGACGGTCGCGCCGATGCCGCGGTGCACTCCGCCAAGGACCTGCCGAGCGACACGCCGGCGGGCTTGCGGCTCGCCGCCCTGTGCCGGCGGCGCGATGCTGCTGACGCCCTGATCGGCAGTTCGCTCGCCGAGCTCACCGACGGCGCCGTCGTGGCGACCGGCTCGGTGCGTCGCCGCGCCCAACTCACAGACGCCCGTCCCGACATCCGTTTCGTCGAGCTGCGCGGCAACATCGCCCGTCGCCTCGAGCAGATCCCCGCGGGCGGCTCCATCGTCATGGCGGTGGCCGCCCTCGAGGTGCTCGGGATGACCGAACGCATCGCCGAGCGACTCGACCCCGTTCTGTTCGTCCCGGCAGTCGGTCAGGGATGTGTCGCCATCGAGTGCCGGGCCGACGATGGTCGCATCGCCGAGGTGCTCGCCCACGTTGAAGACGCGTCGACCCGGTTTGCGGTGACGACGGAGCGGGCGTTCCTCGCCGAGCTCGGCGCCGGATGCACGCTGCCCCTCGGTGCGTACTGCGTCGACGGCGAGTTGCACGCCTTTCTCGCTGCCTCGATGGATTCCGGACAAGCCGGCACCGTGTTCCGCGACGTGATCACCGTGCCAGACGACATCGACGGTGCCGTCGTCGTGGCTGCCGCCGTGGCCCGCCGAGCCAGAGTTGCCGTCGAGTGAGTGAGTTGGCCCTTGCCGGCCGGACGATCGTGCTGACCCGGCCGTCGCCGGGGACGCTCGCCGAACGACTGACCAACGCCGGGGCGTCCGTCGAGCACGTCCCCTTGATCGCCATCGGTCCGCCGGCTGATGGTGGTGCCGCGTTGCAGGCGGCGCTGGCCGATCTCGGCCGCTTCGACTGGCTCGTCGTCACGTCCGCCAACGGGGCGGCGGAGGTCGGCGAGGCAGTCGCCGGCGCTCCGCACCTTCGGCTCGCCGCAGTCGGGATGGCGACGGCGGCGGAGCTCGAGTTGCGGTCCGGCCGACCGGTCGATCTCGTCCCGACGGAGGCCAACAGTGCCGGCCTGCTCGCCGACTTTCCAGGGTCGCGGCGCCTACGCGTGCTGCTGGCCCAGGCGGACCGCGCCGGCGACGAGCTGGCGACCGGGTTGCGATCCGCCGGCCACGACGTCGTCGCCGTCGAGGCCTACGCCACGAGGCTCGTCCCGCCCAAGGGCCGGCGGCTCGAAGTCCTCGGCGGTGCCGATGTCGTCGTGCTCGCCAGTGGTTCGGCGGTCGAGGCGTGGGCGAGTTCGACCGGCACGGCGACACCCGGGCAGCTTTCCGCCGGGCGCGCCGCCGTCGTCACGATCGGCCGGCGCACCGCCGAGATCGCTGCCGGCCACGGCCTCGCCGTCGCCGCCGTCGCCGCCGCCCCCAGCGACGACGCCGTCGTCGCCGCGGTCGTGAGCGTGCTGGCCGTACGATGACGTCGATGGCGAACTTCCCGGTGTCCCGTCTCCGTCGCCTGCGCGCCACCCCGGCGCTGCGCGACCTCGTCGCCGAGACGGCGTTACGTTCCGCCGACCTGATCGCTCCCCTGTTCGTGCGCGAGGGAGTCGCCGAACCGGTGCCGATCCCTTCGCTCCCTGGGGTCGTGCAACACACCAGGGAGAGCCTGCGCAAGGAGGTTGCCGAGCTCGCCAGCCTGGGCATCAAGGCGGTCGTCCTGTTCGGCGTGCCGGCGAGCAAGGACGCCGAAGGCAGCGGCGCCTTCGACCCCGACGGCATCGCCCAACTCGCCCTCGCCGACCTGCGTGACGACGTCGGCGACGAAATCGCGCTGATCGCCGACCTGTGCATCGACGAGTACACCGATCATGGTCACTGCGGCGTGCTCGACGACCGCGGCCGGGTCGACAACGACGCCACCCTCGAGGTCTACGCCAAGGTCGCCCTCGCCCAGGCCCGCGCCGGCGCCGCCGTCGTGGCGCCGAGCGGGATGATGGACGGGCAGGTCGGCCGAATCCGCAGCGCCCTCGACAGCGAGGGGTTCACCGACGTGGCGATCCTCGCCTACGCGGCGAAATTCGCCAGCGCCTTGTACGGGCCGTTCCGCGACGCCGTCGACGTGACGATCGTCGGCGGCGGCGACCGCAAGGGTTATCAGCAGGACTGGCGCAACGGAGGGGAGGCACTGCGCGAGATCGACGCCGACATCGACGAAGGCGCCGACATCGTGATGGTCAAGCCGGCACTCGCCTACCTCGACGTCATCGCTGCCGCCCGCAGCCGGGTCACTGTTCCCCTCGCCGCCTACCACGTCAGCGGCGAGTACGCGATGGTCAAGGCCGCCGCGGCGAACGGTTGGATCGACCATGACGCCGTCGCCTTGGAGCACCTGACGGCGATCAAGCGAGCGGGTGCCGACATCATCCTCACGTACTTCGCCAGGTGGTTCGCCGAGGGCCCGGGCCGCTAGGGCTCCCCCCGGTGACGTCGATCCCCTACTGCGACGCGGCGGCCTGCCCTCGCGCGGGGTGCGACCCCGTCGTGTGCACGGGCCGCGGTGTTCCGTCCAACCGCACGCTGTTCGCCCGGTCAGCCTCCGCCATCCCCGGAGGCGTCAACTCGTCGATTCGCGCGTTCAAGGCCGTCGGCGGCGAACCGTACGTCGTCGCCCGCGCCGCGGGCCCCTACGTCGTCGACGTCGAAGGGCGACGCTACATCGATCTCGTGCAGAGCTACGGGGCGGTGATCCTCGGCCACGCCCACCCGGCGATCACGTCGGCGATCCGCACGGCCGCCGCCGACGGCACGTCCTACGGCGCCCCGACGCCGCGTGAGATGAAGCTCGCCGAGGAGATCACGTCCCGGGTCGCCAGCTGCGAGCAAGCGCGGCTGATGAACTCCGGGACCGAGGCGACGAGCACGGCCGTGCGGCTCGCCCGCGGCTTCACCGGTCGCGACCGGATCGTGTCGTTCCATGGCAACTTCCACGGCGCAACGGACGCCCTTCTGGCCGCCGGCGGTAGTGGTGTCGCCACGCTGGGAATCCCCGGTACCGCCGGCGTGCCGGCGGGCGCCGTCGCCGAGACCCTCGTCGTGCCGTACAACAAGGTGCCCACCCTCGACGAGTCGGTGGCCGCCGTCATCGTCGAACCGGTCGCCGGCAACATGGGTGTAATCGCTCCGCAGCCCGGATTCCTCGACGGCCTGCGTGCCGAGTGCGACCGTGTCGGCGCCCTGCTCATCTTCGACGAGGTGATCACCGGGTTCCGCATCGACCCTGGCGGTGCCCAGGCCAAGTTCGACGTGAGCCCCGACCTGACGACGTTCGGCAAGGTGATCGGCGGCGGTCTACCGATCGGAGCGGTCGGCGGCCGGCGTGCGGTGATGGAGACGCTGACGCCCGTCGGCAACGTGTTCCACGCCGGCACCCTCGCCGGTAACCCGATCGCCACGGCGGCGGGGCTCGCCGCCCTTGGCGAGCTCGGACCGGACGTCTACATGGAACTCTCCGCGAGGGCCCGGCGCCTGGCGGCGCTGCTGCGCGACGCCTGCGCAGCCGCCGGGTTCGCCGCCTCGTTCCCGGTGGTCGGCACGCTCGTCGGCGTCGTGTGCGGCGATGTCCCTCAGCCGGTCGACTTCGCCGGCGCTCGACGCACCGACGAGCGGGCCTACGCAGCGCTGTTCCAGGCGATGCTCGCCGAAGGCATTGCGATGGCCCCGGGAGCGTACGAGGCGATCTTCGTCGGCCTCGGCCACAACGACGCCGTGATCGACGAGATCGGCGAGGCAGCGACGCGTGCTGCCCGGACTGCCGCAGCGGCCGCCGATACCCTGAGCTGAATGCGACAGGTCCTCTCGTGGCGCTTCGTCGCCGCGATCGTCGCAGTCGGCGTCTTCGCTCTCGTCGTCTACGTCCTCGGATCCCGGGGCGGCAGCACGGGCATCGCCGGGGCGGACAGCGGCGACGCCCGGCGGATGGACTTCATCTCGCTCGTCGCCTCGATCCAGGCGGACGGGTTCGCGATGACGGCCAACGACACCGTCAGCGGCGATCTCACGCTGGTCATGCCCAACGGCCAGAACGTCACGGTGTTCCCCGGCACCCCCGGTGTCGTGCAGTGCGACAACCTCAGCGAGTCGTACCAGTGCGCCGTGCTCGGGCAGTCGCTCGGCGACACGATCGTGTGGTTCGCCCTGATGCCGATGCGCGGCGCCGAGTTCCGCTTCGAGCTGCCCGCCATCGTCGAGTTGGAGGACGGCTTCGCCCGCCTGGTGAACGGCTGGGAGGTGCCCTACGCCCAGATCATCGACCGCACCGAATGCGACCCCGACGCGACGTCGTTCGCCGACTTCCTCGACAAGCACGGCACCGAGTTCGTCTCGATCTACGACCTCAGCGAACAAGCGATTGTGGCTGTCGCTTGCTAGGGCCGGCCGACGAGCGCGTCCTCACCGTCGTCTGCGTCAGCGAACACGACGTCGGCGGTCGTGTTCGCTGACACAGCGCGCTCGGCGCGGGAGAGGAAATCGCCGAGGATGCGGTTGAACGTCGTGGCGTGCTCGATCATCAGGCCGTGTGCCGCCCCGCTGATGACGACGAGCTCGGCCGTGGGGATCATCTCGGCGAGCTCCTCGCTGTCACCGCGCGGCGTGAGGATGTCCTGGTTGCCGACGACGACGAGGGTCGGCACGTCGATCGTCGCCAACCTGCCGGCGAGCGAGTCGTCGGCGGCGAGGATCGCCTTGACCTGGGCGGCGAAGGCCTCGGTGGAGCGACCGAAACCGAGCGGTCCGAGCCAGCCGACGACGGGCACGAGGCGCCGGAACGAGCGGGGACCGATCACCCATCGAGCGGCGTGGCCGGCCATCGCTCCCATGCCGTGGCGCTGGGCATCCCAGGCCCACGACTGCAGCAGCTCCTTGCGCCACGGCTGGTTGCGACACGACGTGCACACGAGCGTCAGCGAACGGACCCGTTCCGGCCAGGTGACGGCGAGGATCTGGGCGATCGCCCCGCCCATCGAGGCGCCGACGATGTGCGCCTGGTCGACGCCGACGTCGTCGAGCACGGCCACTGCGTCGGCTGCCATCTGACCGAGGTCGTAGTCGCCGGTGGGCTTGTCGCTACGGCCTGAGCCGCGGTTGTCGAGGGCGATGACGCGGTAGCGCAGGGAGAAGACCAAACGCTGGATGTCCCAACCGTGCTTGTCCATGCCGAGGCCCTGGATCATCAGCACCGGCGGAGCCGACGACCGGCCGGTGACCCGGTAGTGGATCCGGCAACCGTCGTCGGTGCGCACGTACGACACGTCAGTTGCCCCCCGATGGCCACGGCACCCAGTCGAGCAGCGTCCCGGTGTGCGCCCCGCCGAACGCTTCGAGCAATTCGCCGACCTTGCCCTCGATGCGGTGGGCCAACTCGAGCTCGCCGAGCGGGCCGCGTCGACGTCGCGACGCGGTAATCGCCGGGGCGATCTCGATGCGTGCCGTTCGCGACGAGTCGGACGCGGTCGCCGCTGTCGGAAAGACGGGCACGCGACGCTCGACCGCCGGTTCGATCAGTCGTGGATCGCAGCTCCCGGCGTGGCGAGGGTCGATGGTGCCGCCGAGGCCAACGACGAGGAGCTGTCCATGGCGCAGGGCGCCGGCGATCTCGTCCGGCCGGGCGAGTAGACCACCCAGGCGGCGGGCCAGCGCCCCGATCGGGGCGGTGTCCGAGCGGCCGACGAAGCGGACCGGTCGCCCTATCGCCGAGCTCAGCTCGACGGCGACCCACCACTGCGTGAGCCGGAAACGGCGGGTGTTGACGACGAACACCGCCGGGCCATCGGCGGGCACAAGCTCGAGACCGCCGACGACGGTTTCCCAGCGCACGCGGGCGAGCAGGTCGGCAACCCGCACAAAGGAGTCGTCGCGGCCCCAGTCGTCGATGTCCCACGCCGGCAGCAAGCGACCCGTCGCTTTCCGTGACAACAACTGCAGCACTGCGACCGGTGTTGGCAACACGCGTTGAGGGAGTTCGATCACGTCACCCATCAGGCCACCTGCCTGGCTGCCGGCTGGCGGATGACCGACGGCCAGGCGAACAGCTTGTCGACGACCTCGCTCGTCGTGACCGCCGACGAGAATCCGAGGAGCTCCTGCATCCGGCCGTTGTCGGCGAGCCGGCCGCGATGCAACGTCTCGAGCACGTGGTCGGGGATCGGCGCTCCGGCGATGCCGCTCACGAACTTGGCCACGCGCCAGTCCGGTCCGACCAGTGGCACCGGAATCCGCCCTCCGAGGCGGATCGCCTGCAACGCCGTGATCGCCCCGTTGGCGAGCACGTTGACCGGTTCGTCGAGTCGTCGCTCGGCAGCAGCGACGAACGCCCTGGCGCACTCGATGTCTTCGACAACGGCGAACGGCGGGTCGGCGAGGATGCTGAACGGCACGAACGGCATCCGCAACAGACGACCGAGCGGGCTCGGCACGTGCGGACCGAGCACGCTGCCGAGGCGCACGGCGGCGACCGGCACGCCGATGCGCCGTCCGATACCGCCGGCGGTGGATTCGATCTCGGCGAGGCTGCGGCCGAACCCGCACGTCGGCGCCGCCGCAGCCGACTCATCCGGACGTGTCGGCGCGCCGCGTGACCGCCCGTACACCTCGATGCCGCTGCGCACGACGATCGATTCGAGGGCTGGGCTTTCGGCCGCCGCGCCGAGAGTCGAGATCGACGCCTCGGCGGTGAGCGCTCTCGCTGTCGCCGGGTTCGCCCGGCTGAACGGCTCCCACACCGACATGTGGATGATGACGTGCGGGTTGAACCGGCTGACAAGAGCGAGGATGCGGTCGTGATCGTGAGGCGACGCGAGGTGGAACTCGGCGCGCTTGAGCCGGCGTCGCGGTGGATCGGTGTCGATGCCGAGCAGCTCGCCGACCCAGGCTTCGCGTTCGAGGTGAACGGCGACGCGCGACCCGAGGTCGCCCCCCATCCCGCTCACCAAGACTCGCCGCCCGCCCGGTCCGGCCATGTGCGGACCCTATCGGGCGCGACCCGCCGGAACGGAGATCTTGGCGAGGTGGTTCACGCGCTTCGCGTTCGAGCGCGCTGGCTCGAACTCTTTGGTCTCGTTGGCGACGTTGGTGGCGCCAACCATGCCAAAGACACGACGGCTGCGGCCCCCGAGAATCGCTATCGAAGTTTCGTGGCGTTGAGGATGATGCTGCGGGCGAACGGGTCGAGCTGGCGGGAGGCGATGCGCTCGGTGATCGTGATCGCCTTGGTGTCGTCGTCGACGAGGCCTGCCCAACGGATGTAGCCGCCCATCACTCCGACGATGCGGTCACCGACCTCCTCGCCGTGGATGATCACCTTGGTGTTGTTGCGCAGCAGGTCGTCGAGCTCCCGGTAGAAGCTGCGCAGCCAGGGGTCGACGTCGTCGGCGTTGAATGGGCGGTGCCGGGCGGATACGCCCAGCTCGTCGTAGTTGTGAAGGTTGTGCGGTGCCGTGATCAGGGAGATGACGCATCCGAACCCGTTCTCGCGGATCCAGATGATCTCCTCTTGACGGCGCACGCGGCGGTGGTTCTCCCCATAGCCGCCGGGCCGTTCGCAGATCGCCAGCTTGTCGGTCAGGATCCAGGTGAAATGCCGCGGCTTGATACCGAGCGCCCAGCGTCCGCGCAGCCGTGTCGCCATTGTCAACGGGTCCGAGACGCCACGAGCGTCGCGACCTCATCCCCCGGACTGCTCATACCGTCCGACGAGGTTACTGCCCTGCCAGCGTCGTTGCTCTGGGTCCGGTGGCGACGATCTGCAGGCGCTGGCGGTGCCGTTCGAGGCGCCTGCCGCCACCCAGCTCGCAGGCCTTCACCCGCCCCCGGGCGACCTCGAGGGCACGCTCCAGGGTTGCCACATCCGGGGGATAGCCTCCGGCGCCGATCCAACGACGGAGGGCGCGGCGGGCCAGCGCCGGCTCGGCCATGGCGATGGCCCGGGCGTCGGTCGGGTCGAGCACGTTGGCGAGGCCGTCGAGCAGTCGGTCGTCGTCGCGGAGCACGGCGGATGTACGCACGAGCAGGGGAACGACGTCCCGCTCGGCGACGGCGGAGAGCAGGGGCAGAACCTCATGGCGGATGCGGTTGCGCAGGAACCGGCGATCCGCGTTGCTCGGGTCGACGACCGGTTCGAGCCCGGCGTCGCTGCACAACGCCACCGTCTCGGCGTGGCGGAGGGCGAGCAGCGGCTTGGACGGACCCGGGGCCATTGCCGCCAGGCCGGCGGCTCCGGCGCCACGAAGCAGATTGATGAGGGCGGTCTCGGCTTGGTCGTCGGCGGTGTGCCCGGTGAGGGCGTCGGGAGGCAGGACCGTCGCCCGGGCGTCCCGAGCACGCGCCTCGAGATTGGGGCCGGCATCGACGTCGACCGTGCGCCGCTCGAACGGCACGCCGAGGCCGGCCGCGATCCGCTCGGCCTGATCGGCCTCGGCGCCCGAGGTTGGGCGCAGACGGTGGTCGACGTGGATCGCCGAGACGTCGCAGCCGGCGGCGACGGCGAGGACGAGCAGCGCCGACGAATCGGCACCGCCGGAGAACGCACAGCTGACGGCCGAGCCGGCGGGAGGAAACGTGCAGCGCGGGAGGAGGTCGTCGATGAGCCGGCGGCCGGCGGGCATCAATCCAGCTGCTGGTGCTTGCGACTCGGGTACTTCATCGCGGTGACGTTCTTGAGGTAGCCGACGCCGAGGGCGACGACCGTCAACACGGCCATGATCGTGAGGATGACGGCGAGCCACCAGAACCAGATGTTCGCGGCAACCATGTGACGGAGCGTATCGAACGCGGCCGCCAGCGATTCAGGCGGTCTCGTTGGACAGGCTCTGGCGGATCCGATCCATCAGTCCCGCGGGCAGGGGTTCGTTGGCGCACTTGGCAGCGATGATCTGCTTCAGCTCGGCCTGCAGGTCGTAGGTGTGGAAGCACTCCATGCACTCGTCGAGATGGTCGAGCACCTGTTGGCGTTTCTCGTCCGACAGCTCGCCGTCGAGGAACAACTCGAGGTCGCTGATCGTCTGTTGGCAATCTTTCATGGTTCTCAGGTGCTGCTGTCGGCAGCGGCCGGCGGGATGAAACCGTGGGCCTCTGCGTACTCGTACAACGATTTCTGCATCGCCTTTCTTCCCCGGTGCAGTCGGGACATCACGGTTCCTATCGGGATGTCGAGCATCTCGGCGATCTCCTTGTAGGAGAATCCTTGGACGTCGGCGAGCAGCACGGGCAGGCGGAACGACTCGGGAAGGTCGTCGAGGGCCTGCTTGACGTCGGCATCGGCGATCAGGTCGAACAGCTGGTCCTCGGCCGATCGGCTCGCCACGGCGGATTCGATGGCGCCGATGCGGCGATACAGGTAGAGATCCTCGACGTCGGCGAGGTCGGTCTCCTGCGGTCGCCGCTGGCGCGCTCGATAGAGGTTGATGTAGGTGTTGGTGAGGATGCGGAACAGCCAGGCCCGCAGGTTCGTGCCCTCCGTGAAGTTGCCGTAGCCGCGGTAGCCGCGCAGATAGGTCTCCTGGACGAGGTCGGCGGCGTCGGCCTCGTTGCGGGTCATCCGCAGCGCCGCGGCGTACAGCTGCGGGGCGAACTCCGTGGCGTCGCGCTCGAACGTCGCAGGGTCGGCCACGAGTCGGCACCGTATCCGGTGAGGTCGCGCGACCCGGGGCGACTATCGGACGCGTGAACGCCCCGGATGGGGTTCAGGCGGTGGCGAGTTTGCCGAGGATGTGGTCCATCACCGCGGTGTGCTCGACTTGTGGACTGAACAGGATCAGCTCGGCGTCGCGCTCAACTCGGACGCTGTGTCCGGGGGGCCAGTGGAACACGTCACCGGTGGTGCAGAGCTCGGTGGTCCCGTCGCGGTACGTGACGACGACGTCGCCGGTGATCACGTAGCCCCAGTGGGCGGAGTGGCACGCGTCGTCTTCGAGGCCGGCGAGCAATGGCGCGAGGTCGGTTCCCGCGTTCAGCGTGAAGTACTCGGCGCCGACGACGCCGTCGGCGACGCCGAAGTCGGGGAGCTGTCGGGCGACTGCTCCGGGCGCGTTGATCTTGACCGGGATGTGGTCCTTGGCGACGTGCACGGCGTTCTCCTCAGGATTCAGACTTACTCGCACTGCGAGTAGAGTATTACTCACAATGCGAGTATGCAAGCCGTTATCGTCACCTGCTCCGCCGGGGTCGGGCCCGGATCGCTTCGAGGCGGGCGCGAGTCGCCACAGTGTTGGCCGAGTCGGCCATGCCTGACCATGTCCGCAACTCCTCGGCGGTGTCGCGTGCGAAGGCCTCGACGTCGGCCAGCAGACGAGTCGTGGCGTCGATGACGAGCGCGATCACGTGTAGCCGCTCCGGGAACATCGGCCGACCACCGAACGCCACGCGCTCGCCGCCCGGGCGACCCACATCGTGCTCCAGCATCCACAACGGACCGCCCTCCGCGAGGTACTCATCGACGAAGCCGAGCATCTCGTCGAGCATCGACCGCGCCGCCTCGGCCGTTGCCGCCATCGTCTTGGTCATCTCGTCGACCGTGGCCCGATCACCGAAGAACAAGCGCAACAGCCCTTCGATCTCGAAGTGCGGCTCCTGCGGCTCCGTCGCCAGCCACTCCCGCAGTGCCGCCTCGCCGGCTGGGGTGATCGTGTACCGCTTGCGCGATCGTCGACCCGACGGCTCCGTTTCGACCGCCGCCCAGCCGAGCTCGACCAGGCGCTTCTGCTCCCGATACAGGTGGCCCTCCGACGACGACCACACGAACCGCAATGAGCGGCGCATCTGCCTGGTCAGCTCGTACCCCGTCCACGACCGCACCGCCAACAGTCCCAACAGCGCGTACGTCGTCGGCGACCTCGACACGACCAGACAGTCTATGCTCGCAATGCGAGTAGCCCGCGTCTGACAGGAGTCTCGATGAGCATCGGCACGATGCGTTGCGTCGTCATCAACGTCACCGATTTGGCCGTCGGCTACCGCTTCTGGTCAGCCGTGACCGGCTACGAGATCCTTGGACCGCCGGACGGCTGGCACGGCTGGCTCGGCTTCCTCGGCACCATCCAGCCGCGCAAACACGAGATGATCCTCATCAACACCCATGCCGCACCTATCCACACTGTCGCGCCCACCCACGACGAGACCAATCGTGTCCACGTCGACATCACGCCCAACGACGGCGTCGACGCCGCCATCGAGCAGATCCTCGCACTCGGTGGCTCCGTCAAGAAGCCACCCAGTCTCTACCCGCGGCCCGGAACGTACGGCGACGATCCACCCGTCATCGACTGGGCCGTGATGCAAGACCCGTTCGGCAATGAGTTCTGCCTCGTCCACGATCTCACCCCGGACCAGTCCGCCGCCGCGATGCACGCCGTCGACCAGGGCGCGAGCTCCGACCTCGAGCTCCGAGCCGCCGCCGGACTGACCGCGGGCGAGGACTGAACGACCGTCGTGCGATGAGCAATCACCGCCCCAGAGCCTGTCATCGCTCATCGCGGTGGGTGGAGATCGCCGCGACAGCGTCGGCGTAGAGCTCGTACACCAGGCGGGCCGTCGGATCGTCCAACACGGCGGTGGGTGGCGCCGTCACTAGCCGCGCTGGGATTCGTGGAAGCGCCGGAATCGGGACGGGGGAGTCGAGGATCCCGGCCAGCGGGTCGACCCGGGCCGCCGGTCCACCGATCGCCCGCCCTCGACGGGGCAAGCGGGCAACGCCAGCCGGCATTCCGGCGCCCTCGCCTGCTGGCGTTCGCCAGCGGACGAGGAGCTCGGGTTCGATGCTCGTCTCGTCGGCGAGCACGAGGAGGACGGCGATGGCGTGCTTGCAGAGCAGGCCGGGCGCGCCGCCGGCGTCCGGGCACGAACACGACACGGCGAGCTCATCACGTCCGGGGATGAGCATCGTCAGCGTTGCGAGCCTGGTCGCGTTGGCGGCGGCGATCTCGTCGGCCGGCGCCGGATCGGCAGCCAGGAACACTTCGTAGGGGTCGCGGCGGCTGCCCAGCACGAGCCCGGAGACGACGCCGGGACGGATGTCGATCTCGATGACGGCGCCGTCACGGGCGTAGGCCTTGGCTCGCGCCGAGCGCCCAGGATCGGACAGCTCGGCCGCCAGGGCGCGCAACATCGTGGCGACGAGCCGGCCGGGTTGGTTCCCGAGACTGCGCCGCGGTCTGCTCACGCCGTCGCCGCTCCGGACAGAGCTGTGGCATCGAGGCGGACGAGATCGCGTAGCTCGGCCGTCGAGAGCTCGGACAGCCACGCCTCGCCGTGGCCGACGACCAGATCGGCGAGGGCCTGCTTGTCGTCGATCAGCTTGGCGATGCGCTCCTCGACGGTGCCCTCGCAGACGAGCTTGTGGACGAGGACGGTCTGACCCTGGCCGATCCGCCAAGCGCGGTCGGTGGCCTGGTTCTCCACCGCCGGGTTCCACCAGCGGTCGTAGTGGATGACCTGGCTCGCCGCCGTCAAGTTGAGACCCGTACCGCCGGCCTTCAGCGACACGAGCAGGAGCGGAGGTCCCTGCCCGGACTGGAACTCAGCGACGACCCTGTCGCGCCCCGACTTCGACGTCGCCCCGCGCAGGAACGGCGCGGTCCAGCCGAATCGCTCGGCGACGTGGCGCCGCAGCAGGACGCCCATCTCGACGAACTGGGTGAACACGAGCGCCCGCTCGCCGACGTCGACGAGCTCGTCGACCAACTCGTCGAAGCGGTTCAGCTTGCCCGAGCGCCCGTGCAGGCGGGACCCGTCGCCGAGTGCGTGCGCCGGGTGATTGCAGATCTGCTTGAGCTTCGTGAGAGCGGCGAGGACGATCGCCCTCCGTTTCATCCCTTCGTGTTCGTTGGCCTGCTCGAGCAGCTCGTCGACGACCTTTTGGTAGAGCACGGCCTGCTCGCGGGTGAGCCCGGCCCAGGCGATCTGTTCGATCTTGTCGGGCAGCTCGGGCACGAGCTGGCGATCGGCCTTGGAACGACGCAACACGAATGGCCGGGTCAACGCCCTCAGGGCGGCCGCCGCCTCGGCGGCCACGACCCCGTCGTCGCCGCGCTCGATCGGCTTGGAGTAGCGGTGGCGGAACCGCTCGCGGGAGCCGAGCATGCCCGGATTGACCCAATCGAGGATCGCCCACAGCTCCGACAGGCGGTTTTCCACCGGGGTGCCGGTCAAGGCGATGCGCTGACCCGCATTCAGCTTGCGCACGGCGCGGGCCGACCGCGTCGCCGGGTTCTTGACGAACTGCGCTTCGTCGAGGACGACGGTCGACCAGGCAACCTCGGCGAGAACGTCGAGGTCGCGGCCGAGCAAGCCATACGTCGTGACGACCAGGTCGCTGGCGGCCAGCACGCTCGCCGGCTCGCCTTCACCGTTCGTGCTGGTTCCGTGACGTTGGGCACCGTGGTGGACGGTGACCGCCATCGATGGAGTGAATCGGTTGGCCTCGGTCTCCCAGTTGTGGACGACGGACAGCGGGCAGACGACGAGGTGCGGTCCCGGTCGATCGACGAGATGGGCCAGCGTCGTTGGCGTCTTGCCGAGGCCCATGTCGTCGGCGAGGCAACCGCCGAGCCCGAGGCGTTCGAGGAACCGCAGCCAGCTCAGGCCGCGGCGCTGATACGGCCGCAGCTCACCGACGAACGAGGCCGGCTCGACTTCCTCGCCCAGCGTGGTGTCGGGTAACCCGCCGAGTAGCAGACCGGACCATGACGCCGACGTCTGCGTCCCGGCGACATCGTCGAGGTCGCCGCTGTCGTCGAGCCCGAGTTCGTCGCCGGCGGCGGCGGCCTCGGCGGCGAGTTGCAGTAGCGCCAGTGGACTCACCGGACCGTCGGCCGGAGAGGCGCCGAGCTCGTCGAGCTGGCGGCGGTATGAGTCGTGGCGGGCGCGCACCTTACGCAGCGCCGCCGGGTCGATGCGGACCCACCGATCGCCGGCATACAGCAGCGAGGCCCCGGTCTGCTCGGCGCGCGCCAGCTCGGCCGCCGATATCGCCGTCACGTCGTCGGCGGCGGCAGCGGTGAACGTCCACTGCACGATCGCCTCTCGATCGAAGCCGGCCGAGCGATCGCTGGGCGGGGGCGACGCCCGGCCACGCACGGCGACGATCGCCCGTACGAGATGCTCCGGTCCGATCAGCTCGATGCCGGCACGTTCGAGCTCCGCGGGCGCCTGGTCGAGGAACTCGTCGGCGGCCTCGACGTCGAGCTCGACGGCGACAGGACGTCCCTCCGCGGCGAGCGGGCCGAGCACGTCGACCCTGGCGGCGACTGTTTCTGCCAGCTCGCGGACCGTCCCCGCGAGGAGCGGAAGGTACTGCGGACCGGTCGCCACCTCGACGGCGAGAGGATTGCCTGCCCAAACGTCGGCGGCACTGCACCACCGCCCGCGATCGGACTCGTCGACGAGCTCCAAGTCGACTCGCCACGGGTCGAGGCGGTCGTCGGGGACGACGAGGCGAAGTCGTCGGATCAGCACCGGCTCGTCACGGGACCGGTGGCCGAGACGGCGAAGAATCTCGGAGACGTGGCCGAGGGCATCGTCGGGAACGGCGTGGGTGGCCTGGACGCGGACGTCCTGGCGGGTGAGGGCGCGAAACACGAGTCGTGCCGCGGCGGTCTGCGCCGATCGGCTCCGCGGGACGACGGGCTCCCATGCCGCTCGCTCCAAGCGGGCCCGAGCTGTGTTGTCGACGAACCGCTCGAAGATCATGCCGGCGACCGATCGGCGCGTGACTGCGTCGCCCGGTGCGATGCCCGGCAGGCAGATCGGCGGCATCGCCTCGACGAGGGCGTCGAGGATGGTGTCGAGGGACGCACCAGCGGTTGGTGCCCAGTGCGCCTCGGCGACCACGTTTGATTCGTCGATGGCGCCGGGCGCTGCCACGTTCGTGAGGGTCGGGACGACGGCGCCGGACTCGACAACCCGCCCGGCCAGTTCGGCGAGCGTGCCGAACCAGCGCACCGAGTCGCTCACGGCAGGCGTGGCGCGCAGCCAGTCGAGGCCGGCGACAGCGTCGAGTCGCACCGACACCGGGCGCAGCCGCTCGCCCGAGGGCGTCACGACGTCGAGCGAGGAGTGGAACCCGTATCGGTCCGGCGAGCCCATCCGACCGCGCCAGGGGGACGCCCGGGAGAGCCAGAACGGAGCCATCGTCTGCGTGCCGTCCCATCCCCAAACGTGCACGGCGTCGCGCTGCCAGGAGGCGACGACGTGGGCGGGCGGGGGCATCGCCTCGACCCTAACGATCCCCTGTCAGGTTCGTCATCGACCTGGTTGAGTCAGCCCGGCGACCACGAAGGTTGGGGAAGAGCGTCGACGCACGACGTGTCGAGGTCGCCTGTCGGGTCGGTGCACCGAGCGCCCACATCAACGCCAGCACCACAACTGCCCGCATCGCCGTCCCCGTTCACGCCGCCGCTGTGCGCCAACTGTACCGAACGTCGTTGGAACGTGGGCTCCCGGAACGTGGGCTGGGAAGGTCTGGAGCCGGAGCGGGGAATCGAACCCCGGACCTTTTCATTACGAGTGAAATGCTCTGCCGACTGAGCTACTCCGGCGGGCGACCGAGTGTACCGCCTCGGTTCCGCGGAGTCTCCGACACCGATTCGGTGCTCGAGGTTCCGCAGAAGCCCATCAGTGCAACTGGAACGAGTCGACGAACTGGTCTGCGGCGCGTTGCGATCGTTCGCCGCGATCCACGTAGGCGACCCGGTACAGCTGCCCGCCCGAACGAACGAGGAGCACCTCGGTGGCGGTGCCGTCCGAGCCGGCGAGGCGGAACCGCGCTGCCGGCGCGCCGCCCACACTCACCACCTCCGACGACGTCACGGTGCTGGCGGTGTCGGCGGCCTCGGTCGCCGCGGCGTCGGTCGGGAACCACTCCATCGCGGCCGGGACCTCGGTGACACGGACGGTGAGCGTGTCGTCGCCGACGACCGCTGCGTACTCCGCATAGGCGAACCCATCCTCCGACGACGCCCGCAACGCCACGCCGGCGCCGTCGGGAAAGCGGATCCACCAGCGTCCGTCCAACGAGCCGTTGGCGCCGGCGGGGATCGCTGTCGATGTAGCGGGTGGTGCCGTCGTGCTCGGAGCCGGAGCGGTGGTCACGGTGGTAGCCGTGGCGATGGTGGTCGTCGTCGCAGCTGGGTACGGATCGACCGTCACCGCGTAGGACTCGACGAAGGCGCGTCCGGCGTCGCCGTCGTCGCCACCGACGTCGGTGAAGAACACGTAGTGCACCGTGTCGGAACGGATGACTGCGGCACCGTCGATGACGGCTCGCCGGCCGTCGCCGAGCGTGACACGCGAGACGAAATAGGCGGCCGGGAACGGCCCGAGACGCGTCTGCGTGTTGGCCAGCAACTCGATCTCATCGAAGGACGCGTCGAGGAAGAGCAACGCCCGCTCACTCGCCGTCGTCCCCGCATCGGCGCCGTACGCAGCCGGCGGCACGATGCTCAACGACTCGGTGTCTTCCTCGACGCCCAACACGTAGCTCGTCGCCGCGCTGCCGGGGTCCGGCACGACGACAGGGGCCGACGTGAACCCGATCGAGAGCGTGCCCCCGGCGTCGATGAAGGTACCGTCGGACGTGGCCGTCAGCGTCGTCGTCGGTGGCGGCGCCGACGCCGTGGCACCCGGCGCGCCGGTCACCAGAACGACGGCAACCGCAGCAACGAGCGGGCCGGCGCAGGCTCTTGGCGAGACGGTCACGGCGGCCGAGTCAATCACTCCGGAGCGGTCAGCGGTGGGCGCCGGCCACGCGCCTCGAGGATGAGGTGCTTGGTAGCGCCCACCAGCGGCGTGGCGACGAGAGCGCCAGGGATACCGGCGATGGCACCCCCGATGAGGGCGGCGACCATCGTCGTCGGTGCCGTCAGATCGACCGATCGCCCGACGACGGCTGGCTGGATGACGTGGTTCTCGATGGTCATGTAGACGACGAACAAGACGCCGGCGATGATCGCCGTCGGGACGCTTTCCGTGAGGGCGAGGGCGACGAAGACGAACCCGCCGAGGGCGCCGCCGATCTGCGGGATCAGGTCGGTGAGCATCGCCCACACCGCGGCGAGCGGAGCGAGCGGCACTCCGAGCACGAGCCCGAGGGCGAGGACGAACAACCCCATCATCCCGGCCACCGTCAGCGAGCCGCCGACGTAGCGACCGAGCGTGTCGTACATGACTCGGCCCACCTCGTCGGCCTGTGCCCGCCGCGGCGGGCTGAGCAGGCGGCGGAACCGGTGGGCGAGGTTCTCGCCGTCGACGAGTACGGCGATCGTGACGATGGCGACGATCGCAACGCTGACGAGGCCACTGAGCAGCGAACGTGCTGACTCGACGATTCGTTCGTCGGTGAACTCTTCGGGCAGGTCGGCGACCCATCGCTCGGCGCGTTCCACGAGGTCCTGATCGCCGATCCACCCGCCGACGAGCGGCAGCCGTTCGAGCTCGCCGACGGTCTGCGGGAACTGCTCGGAGAAGTTCTGGACCTCGGCGATCGCCCGCGGGGCGAGGACGGCAACGACGATGACGGCGAGGCCGGCCACTACCGCGGCGACACCGACCACGGCGACACCACGACGGATGTGGAGACGGCGGACGACGGCGTTGACGATCGCATCGAGCGCAAGAGCGATCAGCACTCCGATGCCGATTCGCGTCAGCATCAGCGACGAGTTGCCGATGACGGCGAGAACAGCGAGCACGACGAGCACGGCCGCGATCACGGCGAGGAAGGTCGAACTGTCGAGCCGGAATCGTGGAGCGCGTCGCGCCGCCGGTGAAGGCTCCATCGCCAGCGGTGACGCACCCGCGTCGGCAGCGCTGCTCACGCAGCGATGATGCCATGCGGCCCGCTGGTGGCTGCGGATGCCCGCCATCCACGACGGCGCCGGAGTGCATTACTACCGTGCGTTCATGGCACGTGCCCAGCGGCGGGCGAAGCGCCAGTGAGCGACGCACCAGCCGGCGCCGCTCCACGCCTCGGTGCCCGCCTCGTCCGCTTCACGCCCGGCGCCGCCTTGCTCGTCACCTCGGCGGTGGTGGTGGCCTTCCTGCTCCGCAACGCGTTCGTCGCCGCCCACCAGATCGTTGGATGGGTGGTCGCCTGCGCGCTCGTCGCCCTGCTCATCGATCCCGTCGTCAACCTGGTCCAGCGGGTGCTGCCGCGCGCGGTGAGCGTCGTTGTCGTCGTCGTCACGATGATCGCCGTCGTCGCCGTCATCCTCGTCGGCTTGACACGAGAGCTACTCGCATCGCTGGACGATCTCGAGCGAGCGGCACCCGAGGCGGCGCGCGGGCTCGAGGACCGCTATGAGTGGGCGGTCGACCTCAACGTTACGGCGAGGGTCGACGACCTTCTCGAGCGAATCAACGATGCGGTCCGCAGCGAGACGATCGACCGTACGTTCGGGAGGCTGCCGACGTACCTCCTGACCGGCGTGCTGATGCTGTTCCTGCTCGCCTATGGCCGGCGTTACATCCTCGGCCTGCTCGGCTTGTTCGACGATCTCGAACGCCGCCAGCTCGTTCGCCGGGTCCTGTTCTTCGGTGCTCGGCGAGGTCGCCTGTACATCCTCTGCACGCTGGCCCACTCGTTCATCAACGGAGTGATCTTCGGCGTCGCCTGCTGGATGCTCGATCTCGCCGCGCCGGTCAGTCTCGGCGTCGCCGTGGCGCTGATGACGGCGATCCCGCTGATCGGAATCGTCGTCGGAGGCGTGCCGGCGTTGCTGCTGGCGTTCGGATCGAGTGGTTGGACGGTGGGGGTCACGGTGGCCGCGCTGCTCGTCACGATGCAGGCTGTCGAGGTGCTGGTCGTGCGCCCGTTCGTCGACCGTCGATCCGTACGCGTCGGCACGACCATCGCGGTCGTCGTCGCCCTCGTCGCCTTCGACCTCTACGGCATCGGCGCGGCGATCTGCGCGGTCGCCCTGGCAGCGATCGCCCTCGCCGCCCTCGACGTCTATGGCACGCATCGCGACGACGAGCTCGTCGCCGCGACCGAATAGCCTCGCCGCCCGTGAAGCGCGTTCGTTGGTTCGTCGTGAGCGCCGCGTGCTGTGCATTGGTCGCTGGTTGCGCCAACGACGCCCCCGGCGCCGGCGAGGCCGATCCGCCGCCCGAGTCGACGGCCCCGCCGCCACCGCCACCGCCACCGCCACCACGACCAACCCCCGACTCGAGCGAGCCCGGTGAGCACCCGGCACACCCGGAAGAGACGGTCACGGTCATCGCCGCCGACAACCGGTTCGAACCGCAACAGATCGAGGTCGCCCCGGGCACCGAAGTCGTGTGGGTGAACCGCGGGCGCAACGACCACGACCTCATCTCCGACTCGGCGGCCGAGTTCGGCGCGGTCGCTGCCGACTTCAAACCCGGCGACGAGTACCGGTTCGTGTTCAACGAGCCGGGCGAGTATCCCTACCACTGCACGATCCACGGGACGGCGGAGATCGGCATGATCGGAACGATCGTCGTCACCGAGCCGGCCTGACCACCCATAGCGCGTAGAGTCCCGACTCGTGAGCCCTCGCACGCGCAATCTCGCTGCTGTCGCCCTCGCTTTGGCAGCATTCGCACCACTTACCGCCGTGGCCGCCGAGCACGTTCGCACGAGCCCCTCGGACGGGGCCACGATCGAGGTCCCAGGCGATCATGCGACGATCCAGGAGGCAGTCGACGCCGCCGCCTCGGGCGACCTCATCCTCGTCTCACCGGGCGTCTACAACGAGGCCGTCAACGTGACGACTCCAGAGCTGACGATCCGCGGGCTCGATCGCAACGAGGTGATCCTCGACGGCGAGTTCGAGCTCGACAACGGCATTCGCGTGCTCGGCGCGGACGGAGTCACGGTCGAGAACATGACGGCGCGCAACTACACGTTCAACGGGTTCTTCTGGACCGGCGTCGACGGCTACCGCGGCTCGTACCTCACCGCCTATCGCAACGGCGACTACGGGATCTACGCCTTCGACTCGGTCAACGGCGTGTTCGAGCACTCATATGCGGCCGGAAGTCCTGATGCCGGCCTGTACATCGGGCAGTGCTTCCCCTGCAACGCCGTGCTCGACGACGTCCACGCCGAACACAACGGACTCGGCTACTCGGGAACAAATTCCGGGGGCAACCTGCTGATCATCAACTCGCGGTTCAACAACAACCGCGCCGGGCTCGTGCCCAACTCGGGCAGCTACGAGCTGTGCTACCCGCAGCGCGAGACGACGATCGTCGGAAACCTCGTCTACTCCAACAACCAGCCCGACACCCCGGCGATCGACGACGCGATCCTGGCGATGGGAAACGGCATCCTCGTTTCGGGAGGGGTGCGCAACACCATCTCGCGCAACCGCGTCTGGGATCACGACGTGACCGGCATCGCCCTCACCCCATACCCGGAGGAGCAGGCGCTCGACGAGCAGCCGAGCTCCGACGCGTGGGACACGCCCTGTGCTGAAACGAAGGACGATCCGTTGAGCACGGCACCGCCGGAGTCGCTGTTGTGGGATTCATACGAGAACGTCGTCACCGACAATGTCATCGAGGACAGTCGGATCGCCGATATCGCCGTCGGCTCGATCGTCGACCCGGCGACGCTGGGCAACTGCTTCGCGGGCAACACGTTTGCCACCTCGGCACCCGTCGACATAGAAGTCCTCGCCCCGTGCGAGGGCGACGGCGACGGCGATTGGACCGCGGGCGCCCTCGATCTCGGAGCCCGCATCGCCGCCGCCGAGAATGCCCCACCGAGCGTCGACTACGCCGAGGCCGAGCTGCCTGAAATGGAGCCGCAGGAGAACATGCCCGAGGCGGCGACGGCGCCGGCCGCTCCGGCGACCGATATGCCCGTCGAAGTCGACCTCGACGCCATCACCGTCCCCGACGCGCCGGCAGAGTGATCGTCCGCTCGGCGGCCATCGTCGCGGTGGCACTCGCCGCCGTGGCACCAGCGAACGCCCCGGGCACCGGGCCGCAGGGCCGGGCCGGACAGTTCGTCGTCGAGTGCGGCTGGTCGCACTCGTCGTTCGACGATCCCATCGTCCATCCCGGCCACGGCGGCGCCAGTCACCGCCACGACTTCTTCGGCAACACGGAGGCGGCGGCCACATCGACCTACGAACAGCTCGTCGCCGCCCCCACCACCTGCCAGCAGCGCCTCGACACGGCCGCCTACTGGGCGCCGTCGGTTCTCGTTGCCGACGGCACGCCGATCGAGCCGATGATGGCGACGGCGTACTACCGCGCCGGCGCCGGAATCGACCCGGCCACCGTCGTGGCCTATCCGGCTGACCTGCGCATGCTCGGCGAGGAGGCCGGATGGACCTGCCGGCCGGGTCTGGCGGGCTCCCCACTGCCGCCGCCCTGCGCAGCATCGGTCGGGCTGCAACTCGCCATCGCGTTCCCCGACTGCTGGGACGGAGGGCGCATCGACAGCGAAGACCACCGCTCGCACGTCGCCGCCAGCCGCGGCGGACGGTGTCCCGTCGGCCACCCCGTGCCGATCCCGCTACTCGAGCTCGTCATCGACTACGGCGTGGTCGACGCGGCCGGCCTGACGCTGTCGTCCGGTCCGCTGTCGTCGGCCCACGCCGACTTCTGGAACACGTGGGACCAGGACAAGCTGGAGACCGAGGTCGACGTGTGCCTCCGTCGGCAGCAGGTCTGCGGCGTCAGCCGGGGTTGAGTCCACCGTTCACAAAACTCCGTGCTGACGGATCAGCGCGACGGCAGCGCGGGGAGCGACCACAGCAGCGACTGCAGCATCAGCGTCTCGTTGGGGTTGTGCTCGAACGACTCGATGGTGGTGTGGATGCGTTCGACGGCGGCGACGATTGTGTCGTCGTGCGGTGCCGTGCCGTTGACGAGGGCATCGCGATAGCTGGCGGCGATCGCCGCCAGCCCGCTGCGCAGCTCGTCGGTGCGGTGTCGGCGCAGCTCGCGCTTGTGCCGTGCCTCGATGGTGGCGCGGCCGCTGCCGCGGCTGCCCAGCCGTCGCTCGCGTTCGTCGAGTTCGGCGAGCTCGGTGGCCTGGCGGGCGATGAGGGGCGCGGCTGCCGCCTCGATGCGCGCCAGCAAGTCGTCCGTCGCGGCGACAACCGTGGCGCCGGTGCCGTCGATGATGCGCGGTAGCTCAGCGAACGCCCGGCGCCGTTCGGCGAATTGGGGATCGGCGGCGAGCAGGCGCGCCCGAGTGAGATCGCCTCCGGCGGCCGAGGCTGCCGCGGCAGCCTGTCCGGCGTCCGTCCCCTCGAGGAGCAGCCGCGCCTCGAGGTTCGCTGCGGCGATCGGGCCGAACTCGACGCGAACGCACCGTGACGCGATCGTGACGAGGTCGACGGGCACGAAGTCGGCGAGGACGACGAAGTGGGTGGACGCCGGCGGCTCCTCGATCGTCTTCAGCAGCCGCCCGGCGCCGACGGCGTTGAGCAGGTGGAACTCGTGGAGGATGAGCACCTTGCGATCGCCCTCGACGGGAGACAGAGCAGCCTGGCGGACGATCTCGGCGGCCTGCTCGGCGGAGATCGCCGGTCCGACGCGCACGATCTCGCGCACGTCGGGGTGCGCGCCGGCCAGCACCAGCCTGGCGTCACGGGTGCCGGCCGCCTCGGAGCCGGTCAGCAACAGGGCGGCGAAGGCACGTGCCGCTTCGTCCTTGGTCGTGCCCGGTGGTCCGACGAACAGGTAGGCGTGAACCGGCGCCGTGGCAGCCCGACGCAGCGTGGCCACGGCCCGATCCTGACCGACGACGTCGGCCCAGATCGAGGGGGTGTCAGGCGCGGACGCCATGTTCGCTGAGTCGCTGCCGCACGGCGTCGAGCACGTGGGCTGCAACTTCGTCCTTGTCGCCTTCGAACGTGATGACGATCCAGCGGTCCGGGTCTCCGCCGGCGAGCCGGCGATACCCGTCGAGTACCCGTCGGTGGAACTCCGCGCCGGCCCGCTCGAAGCGGTCGAGCTGGCGGCCGTCGAGTCGATTGGCGACGACATCGGGGTGGGCCTCGATGAACACGACCAGCGTCGGCCACACGCCCTGCACCGCCCAATCGTTGAGGCGGCGCAGCTCGGCGAGATCGAGCTGGCGGCCATAACCCTGGTAGGCGAGCGTCGAGTAGACGCTGCGATCGCTGACGACCGGGCGACCGGCTCGCAAGGCGGGGAGCACGACCTCGGCGATGTGCTGGGCGCGGTCGGCGGCGGCGATCAACGCCTCCGCACGGGGATCCAGTTCGACCACATCGTTGTCGTGGAGGATCTGGCGCAGCCTCGAACCGATCGCCGTGCCGCCCGTCTCCTGCGTCAGCACGGCGCCGAGCGACCCGGCCAGCAACGCCGCCTGTGTGCTCTTGCCGCTCCCCTCAGCCCCCTCCAGGGCGATGTACGGCGGGAGTGGACGACCCTCGGACTCCCCCCACGAGCTCACCGCTTCTTCGCCCTCGCCTTTGCCGGCGCCTTCTTGGCGCGGCTCGCCTTCTTCGGCGTGCCGCCCTTGGCGGCGACCTGCTCGCGGCGGATGGCGATCAGCTCGAACGCCCGCTCGGGAGCCATCTCCTCGATGCGGTCGCCACGTCCGATCGAGGCATTGGTCTCACCGTCGGTGACGTACACACCGAAGCGCCCGTCGCGGGCGACGACGGCGCGGCCGCTGACCGGGTCGTCACCGAATTCGCGCAACGGGCCGCGGGCGGCCATGTTGCGAGCGCCACGCTTGTAGACCTTCGGCGCGGCGAGCAACGCCAATGCCTCGTCGAGCGTGACCGTGAGCAGCCGTTCCTCGCTGTCGAGGGAGCGGAACTCCTTGCCCTTCTGCACGTACGGGCCGTGCGGGCCGTTGCGGGCGAGGACCGGTTCACCGTCGGCGGGGTCGGCGCCGACAGTACGGGGCAGGCTGAGCAGCGACTCCGCCTCGGCCAGCGTGAGATGCTCCAGCGACATCGACTTGAACAGGCTCGCCATCTTCGGCTTTTCGTGGCCCGGCGGCGGTGTTTCTGGTGTTCCGAGTTGCACGTACGGCCCGTAGCGGCCGTTCTTGGCGAACACCGGGAGCCCGTCGAGCTCGCCGATCGGCTCATCGGCCCTGGGGGCAGCGAGCAGCGACAAGGCGAGGTCGATCGTCAGCTCGTCGGGCGGCAGATCGTCTGGGACTCCGGCCGTGTCGTCGCCGCGCTTGACGTACGGGCCGTAGCGTCCTGGCTTGACGACGACGAGGTTGCCATCGGCGTCGTGACCGATCGGAAACGTGTTGATCGCCGCGGCGTCGATGCTGTCGAGGTTCTCCTCGACGAGGCGCTTGAGGCCTGGCAGGGCGTCGTCGCTGGCCGGGTCCTCGCCGAAATAGAACTCGTGCAACCACTCGTCCTTGCGCTGCTGGCCGGCGGCGATGGCGTCGAGGTCGGTCTCGACCCTGGCGGTGAAGGCGTAGTCGACGAGCTCGTCGAAGTGTTGTTCGAGCAATCCGACGACGGCGAACGCCGTCCACGTCGGGACGAGGGCTTGGCCCTTCTTCCACACGTAGCCGCGGTCCTGGATCGTCTGGATGATCGAGGCCCAGGTCGATGGGCGCCCGATCCCGAGCTCCTCGAGGCGCTTGACGAGCGACGCCTCCGTGTAGCGGGGCGGCGCCGCGGTGGCGTGGTCGCGTGGTTCCAGCGATTCGACGGCGACGACGTCGCCGGTCGACAAGGGAGGCAGCAGCTCCTCGCGCTCGACCGCAGCGGTCGCGTCGTCGCCCTCGTCGCGGGCTTCGACGTAGACCTGGCGGTAGCCGGGGAACGTGATCGTCGTCCCCGACGCCGAGAACTCGGCATCGCGTTCGTCCGTGGCGGTGGCGCCGATGCGCACCGTGACGGTGTGGCCGGTGGCATCGGCCATCTGGCTGGCCAGTGTGCGCTGCCAGATCAGCCGGTACAACGCCCGTTCGTGGCCGTTGAGCTCGGCGGCGAGTTGCTGGGGCGGGCGCAACGGCGTCGTCGGGCGGATCGCTTCATGCGCTTCCTGGGCGTTCTTCACCCGCGACGTGTAGCGCCGCGGCGACGGCGACAGGAACGACGCACCGTACTCAGCGGTGATCGCCGCCCGCACCGCCTGCAGCGCCTCGTCGGAAAGCACCACGGCGTCGGTGCGCATGTACGTGATGTAGCCCCGCTCGTACAGGCCCTGGGCGACGCGCATCACCTGCGACGACGACCAGCGCAGCTGCCGCCCGCCTTCCTGTTGCAGTGTCGAGGTCATGAACGGGGCCTTCGGCTGCGAGCGATACGGCTTGTCCTCGACGCTGCGCACGGCGAACGTCGCCGGCTCGAGGGCGGCGGCTAGTGACCGTGCCGTCGACTCGTCGAGGGCGACTACGTCGGCAACGAGTTGGCCGGAGGAGTCGAAGTCCTTGCCGGTGGCAACGCGGCGTCCGTCCACGGCAACGAGGGTCGCGGCGAATGACGGTGCCGTCGCCGTCGTCATCTCGATGTCCCAGTAGCCGGCGGACACGAAGGCGATCCGCTCCCGTTCACGCTCGACGACGAGGCGCACGGCCGGGCTCTGCACCCGGCCCGCCGACAACCCCCGATTGACCCGTCGCCACAAGACCGGGGACACCTCGTAGCCGTAGAGGCGGTCGAGGATGCGTCGCGTCTCGGCGGCGTCGACGAGGCCGTAGTCGATGCCCCGTGGGTTGCTCACTGCGTGGTCGATCGCCGACGCCGTGATCTCGTGGAAGACCATGCGCTTGACCGGCACCTTCGGCTTGAGGTGTTCGAGGAGGTGCCAGCTGATCGCCTCGCCCTCGCGGTCCTCGTCCGTCGCGAGGTACAGCTCGCTGGCGTTCTTGAGCGCACTGCGCAGCTCCTTGATGACCTGGGCGCCGCGCTCGGTCAACTCATAGGTGGGCTTGAACCCGTTGTCGACGTCGACGGCCAGACCCTTCGACGGCAGGTCGGCGACATGGCCCACCGAGGCGCGCACGTCGAACGTGTCGCCGAGGAACTTGGAGATCGTCTTGGCCTTCGCCGGTGATTCGACGACGACGAGTGGCCTAGCCATCGGTGGCGGAGGTTATCCAGCGCCACTCAAAGCGGGCGTCACCGGTTAGACCGGCGTCGGTTGGCGCTCCTGCTCCTCGCCCGTTTCTGTCGGCGGACCAGGCACCTCGTGGTGTTCGCGGTGGTGGCCCTCGACGTCGATCTTCGGGAGGATGCGGTCGAGCCACTTGGGGATCCACCAGTTCTTGTCGCCGAGCAGCTCCATCGTGGCGGGGACGAGGAGGAGGCGCACGATCGTCGCGTCGATGAGCACGGCGACGGCGAGGCCGAGGCCGAACAGCTTCAGGGAGCGGTCGTCACCGAGGACGAAGGCGCCGAACACGCAGAACATGATGAGCGCCGCCGCCGTTATGACGCGCGCGGTGAGGGCGAGGCCGTCGGCGACGGCGAGGTTGTTGTCCGGCCGGCCTCGACGCACCCCGCGGTCGTATTCCTCCTTGATCCGCGAGAGCAGGAACACCTCGTAGTCCATCGACAACCCGAACACGATGGCGAACAGGAACATCGGGATCCAGGCGTCGATCGGACCGCTCCGGTCGACGCCGATCAGCTCGGACGCCCAGCCCCACTGGAAGATCGCCACGAGGATGCCGTACGCCGCCCCGACGGACAGCAGGTTCATGATCACCGCCTTGAGCGGCACGAGGATGCTTCGGAACACGGCCATCAGCAATAAGAAGCTGAGCAGCAGGACGACACCCAGCAGCCATGGCATCCGCTCGCCCATGTACTGGGCGAAGTCCGAGGAGCCGGCCGTCGCCCCGCCCACCTTGGCGTCGACGCCGGTGGCCGGGATCACGTTGTCTCGTAGCTCGTCGACGAGGTCGTCCGTCTCGGCGTCTTGTGGGGCCGTCGTCGGATAGAGGAAGACGACGGCGAGATCGTCGACGTCTTCCTGCGCCGCGTTGGCGAAGGCAACGCCTTCTGTGGCGTTCAGCGTGCCGACGAACTCTTCGAGCGCCTCCGGGTCCGTGGCGGCATCTCCCTCGACGGTGATGACGAACGGGCCGTTGCTGCCCGGCCCAAAGCCTTCGGCGAGCAGGTCGTAGGCCCGGCGCACCGTCTGGCTCTCCGGATAGTTGCCGTAGTCGCCGAAGCCGAGGCGCAGCGAGAGCAGCGGGATCGCCAGGATGAGGAGGAAGGCGACGGCCCCGATCGCGCTGCGCCATGGATGATGCTGGACGACACGGCTCCAGCGGTACCAGAAGCGCTGCTCCTTGGGCGGCTCCTGCCGGTGGGGAACGTGCTGGCGCAGTGAACCTTTGAAGAAGAAGCTGGCGGCGAATACAGCGATGGCCAGCAGGATGGCGACCATCGAGATGGCGGCGGCCCCGAAGGCCACGCCGGCGAACACGCCGATGACGACGAGAGCTACAGCGATGAGGGCGGCGCGCGTGGTGACGTCGATGCGATCGCCGACCCAGCCGAGCAGCGCCGGCAACAGCGTCAGCGACACGAGCACCATCAGCACCACACCGACGGCGGCGGCGAGGGCGACAGCGGTGACGAACTCCAGGCCGATCAAGGTCAGGCCCATCAACGAGATCACGACGGTGGTCCCGGCGAAGATCACGGCTCGACCGCTGGTGTCGATGGCCTCGGCGACGGAGTCCTCGGGCGAGAGCCCGGCGTGTAAGGCCTCTCGGTAGCGGGTGACGATGAACAGGGCGTAGTCGATGCCGACGCCGATGCCGATCATCGCCACCATCGCCGTGGTGAAGTCGGGCATCGCGATCGGATTGCTGAGCAGCGTGACGATCGCGGTCGCGCAGCCGAGGCCGAACAGGGCGGTACCGATCGGCAGGCCCATCGCCAGCACCGAGCCGAAGGCGATGATCAGGATGACGACGGCGGCAAGGATGCCGTAGATCTCGCTCTCGGGAAGCTCGAACTCGGAGAACAGGTCGCCGCCGTACTCGATCTGGACGCCTTCGATCGGCGCGAGCTCGTCTCCGGCGTCGCGGATGTCCTTGCCGTCTGCGACCAACTCCTCGAACGGGCGATCGGCAACGTCGAGCTGCACGAAGGCGATCGGTGCGGTTTCAGAGACTTGAATCGGGTTGACGGTGATCCCTTCGACCTCATCGGCAATCGCGATCAGCTGCTCGAAACGTTCTTGGACCTCCGGGTCGTCGATGCCCTGCTCCGCCTTGATGACGATCGAACCCGAGAAGGCAGCTCGGTCGGGAAGCACCTCCTCCAACGTGTCCTGGACCTCGCGGGCCTCACCGCTCGGCAGCACGAACTCGGTGCGCCAATCGGCTCCGACACCTTGGGCGATGCCGCTGACGATGAAGAGCACGGCGACCCAGGCGCCGATGACGATCCAGCGGTGGTGCACGCAACCGCGAGCGAGACGTTCGAGCATGGCCGCGATGCTACGCAGGAGGTGTCACGGCATGTCTAGTAGGTTCCTCATGAACTAAGAGATTTCGCCTGTGACTGTTGGCACCCTCGAGGTCGCTGACGGGCAAGTTCGTTCAAAGCCGCCGGGCTCAACGTGCCGTCGGTCACTACCGTCGCCGTGGTGACAGCAGCGACCCGCCGGGGTCTCGGATGGGGCGAGGACTTGCGGACGGCCTGGGAGGCGCTCGGGTCGATCGGATCGCCCGCCCGCGTGTGGCGAATCGACCGCGGCTGGAGCTCGCTGCTCGTTCCTTCCGACGATGGGCCCGGGCCCGACCGCGTCCGCAACATCGGTGCCGACGTTGCCGTCGGCGACTGGGTGCTGGCGTCGGCGGACGGGGAACGCATCGACCACGTGCTGCAACGGCGATCGGCCTTCGTTCGTCGGGCGTCGTTCGAGGGGGCGCGTGCGGTCGCCCACACCCTCGCCGCCAACATCGACGTCGTGTTCCTCTGCCATTCGTTCGCCGTGGCGCCGAACCAGCGTCGCCTCGAACGCGAGCTCGTGCTCGCCTTCGACAGCGGAGCCGACCCGGTGGTCCTGCTCACCAAGAGCGACGTCATCGACGACCCGGAGCCGGCCCGCCGCGAGCTGCAGGAGGTCGCCCTCGGCGTGCCCGTGCTCGTGTCCAGCGGACGCACCGACAGCGGACTCGACGAGCTGCGCGGGATGCTCGGCGCGGGACGAACGGTGGCGTTCCTCGGCGCCAGCGGCGTCGGCAAGTCGACGCTCGTCAACGCCCTCCTCGGCGAGCAGCGGCAGGCGACGACCGAGGTGCGCAGCGATCACCGCGGCCGCCACACCACCGTCGCCGCCGAGCTCCTCGCCGTACCCGACGACGGCGGCTGGCTGATCGACACGCCCGGCGTCCGGGCGATGTCGCTGTGGTTGTCGGGACACGGGATCGAGCGGGCATTCGGCGACGTCTTCGAACTGATGGACCAGTGTCGATTCCGCGACTGCAAGCACGATCGTGAGCCGGGTTGCGCCGTCCGTCTCGCCATCGCCGAGGGTCGCCTCGATCCCGAACGGTTCGCCAACCTCGAACGTCTCGTCGCCGAGGAGGCCGCCCTCGAGGACGAACAAGCGGCCAAGCTCAAACGAGCCGACCGCCGCCGCCGCCCACCCCCCGAGGCCTCCGAGTCCCTCTGATCCGAGTGTTTCGTGTCATCCGAGTGTCAGGCGGTGACCTGTCCGTCACGAAACACTCGGACAGCATGAAACACTCGGATGAAGACGGTCAGGTCGGTGCCGAGAGCGTCGCCGACACGGAGATCGCTCGGTCGAATCCGGTCACCTCGAGACGCCGACGCATCGCGTCGTCCGTGGTGACGACGACGAGATCGCCGCCACCCCGGCGCGCTCGTCCGGCGGCGCCGAGGAGCACCCCGAGAGCGACGTCGTCGAGGGCGTCGACGCCCCCGAGGTCGACAGCGATCGTCGATTGCGGATTGTCGAGGATCGCCGTTGTCAGGGCGTTGTGCAGCGACGGCACGGTCGCCAGGTCGACGATGCCGGCGAAGGCGACGACGGGCCGGCCGCCGACGACGGTGGACGTCACCTCCAGGGACATCGCGTCACGGTAGTGCCCGCGCGTAGTCGAGGGTCAGGGGGGCTCCCACGCCATCACCGCACTCGCCTGCAATGTGACGTCGCCGATCGCCACACCGACCAAGGCGACATCGGTTGCGTTGACGTAGCGAACCCGGACACGCACTACGTCGGCGGTGACGGTGACCGCCACGTCGATCGGCGCGAGGCTCGTCACCCGCTGGGCCGCCGCGGCGGCCGCGCCATGCGGATCGGCGGAGACCGATGCCGCTCGCGCCGCTTCGCGGGCGACGAATTCGATGGCCAGCTGATCGCGGGCGACGACGGCGACCTGAAGGGCGCCGAGGGCGAACATCACCACCAACGGCAGGACGAGAGCGATCTCGACGGTCGCCTGGCCGCGATCGTCGCCGCAGGCGCGCAACCCGCTAGACCTTCTCGATCACCGAGTCGATCACGCGGCTGAAGAGGCGGGCGACCTTGGCCCCACCGCCGCCTGCAGTCGCCCAGGCGACGACGAGCAGGGCGACGAGGGCCGCGGCGAGGAGCACGAGCGCGTACTCCGTCGTCGCCTGGCCGCGATCGTCGCGCCAGCGCCGGCGCAGGGTGTCCGTGGGCGCCGGATCGATCATCATCAACAAGGCGATGTGGAGTCGGGCAATCAGCTGGTACATGACGTCTCACTTCGGGTCGGCGGCCGGTGGCCGCTGCGAGTGGCGGGACGGGTCACGGCGCCGAGCCGCGCACCGTCGAGAGAGCGCCGAGCACGGCCGGCGCGATGGCGAGGAGTACGAACGACGGCAGCGTGCAGAGGACCAACGGGAACGACAGGCGCACCGGGAGCCGGCGGGCTGCCGCCTCGCCGGCCCGTCGTCGCCCGGCGTTGGCCTCGTCGGTGAGGCGGTCGAGCACGGGTGCCAGCGGCAGACCGTCGCGCACGGCGGTGCCGAGCGCCGATACAAGTGCCAGCGCGCTCGGACCACAGTGCCCGGTCAGCTCGGTGAGAGCGTCGGCGAATCCGGCACCACGGTGCAGCCGCTGTTCGGCGGCCTGGAAGCCGGGCCGAACCGGTGGCGGGGCGAGCCGGGCCAACTCGCCGACTGCCTGGGTCGGCGTCAGTCCGGCATGGATACACATCACCAGCAGCTCGATCGCGTCCGGCATCGCTTCGGCAACCGCCTGGCGACTTGCGCGCTCGGCGCGGCGCCGGTGACTCACCATCGTGGCGGCGACACAGGCGCCCCCAACGATCGCCACACCGAGCCCGGCAGCGGCGACGGCAACAACGACGACACCGGCCAGGGCGGCGAGGAGGAGCGGACGGCGGTGGAGCGGACGCCGACCAGCCCCGTCGAGGTCGTCGTCCCGACTCGGCAGGGAGCGGCCAGCTGGCCGGCGACGCCGCGACCCCGCCACGACGATCGCGCCGGCGACCGCAGCACCGGCCATCACTGCTTCTCCGCTCACTTCGGCCGTCCGATGATCCGCCGCATCCACAGCGCGCCGACGACGTTGAGCAGGGCTCCGAGCCCGACCACGGCGAGTCCGGCCGGTGTGCCGATGGCGGCGCGCACCTTGCCATCGGTGACGGCCAAGAGACCAAGCAGGGCGATCGGCACGAGTGTGAGGACGCGCGCCGAAAGTTGCGCCTGGGCGCTCTGCGCCCGTTGCTCGGCGGCGACTGCGGCGCGGGAACGCAACGTCGCCGCCGCACGTTCGAGCGGGATCGCCGCCGGCCCACCGAACCGGGCACACGAACGAAGCACGGTGAACGCCAGTCCCGCGGGACTGGCGGGATCGACCCCGGCGCCGTCGAGGGCGACGACGAGTGGCTCGCCGCGCCTGACGAAACGGGCAACCGGCTCGACGGTCGCGGCCATCGATGACTCAACGGTTGCCCCGGCCGTCACGGCGGCCGTCAGCGAACTGCCGCTGCGCAGTGACCGGGCGACCAGCTCGCACCAGTCGGCGACGTCGTCGGGCCCCGGTTTGGGCACGCCGCGGACGAGCAGGAGTGGCGGCCGACGTCGACGCTCCCCAGCGATCGGCGGAACCCTCGGACGTGGGTGTCGGGCAGTCAACGCGGTCGCCAGCGCGGTGACGGCGAGCCCGGTCGCCACAGCCGCGCCGACCGCGTCGAGCGAGGTCATCATTCGGGCACTCGCGACCGTGTGAATTCGGCGACCCGCTGTCCACCCGACACGATCGGCCGCGTCGCCGGTACACCATCCCGCTCTGTCACCTCGGAAATCTCCCTCACGCGGCGCGCCCCGCCGGACGTTCGCTCGACGTGGACGACGGCATCGATGCAGCGCACGACGTGGTCGCGGACGGCGCGCAGCGGCCATGCCGGTGCGGCTTGCACGACGAGTGTTTCGAGACGATGTAAACCGTCGAGACCGCTGTTGGCGTGGCACGTCGACCACGAGCCGTCGTGTCCGGTGTTCAATGCCTGGACGAGGCCGAGGACCTCTGCCCCGCGCACTTCGCCGACGACGAGGCGGTCGGGTCGCAGCCGCAACGCCGTGCGCAGCAGCTGCTCGACGCTGATCGCCGGCACGCCATCGTTGCTCCCCGGTCGCGCCTCGAGCCGGACGACGTGGTCGGCGAGCGGAGCCAGCTCGGCTGTGTCTTCGAGCACGACAATGCGCTCGCCCCGGGGGACGAGCCCGAGCAGGCTGGACAGCAGCGATGTCTTGCCGGACGACGTCGCCCCGGAGATCACGGTGTTGCAGCGACGCTCGACGAGGTCGCCGAGGGCCTCGCAGACGGCGGCATCGCCGAACGCGGTGAGCGGGAGCGGTTCGGACCGGAAGCGTCGCAACGACAGGATCGTCCCGTCGACGCTGATCGGGGGCACGACGGCGCACACGCGCGTCCCGTCACCGAGGCGGGCGTCGACGATCGGTGTCGTGCGGTCGAGGCGGCGCCCGAGCGGAGCGAGGATTCGCTCGATGACGACGGCGAGCTCGGCCTCGGCGATCGTGCCACGGCGTTCGAGACTGCCGCGCCGTTCGATCCAGATCTCTCCGCTTCCGTTGACGAGAACCTCGTTGACGGCAGCGTCGCGCAGCAACGCGTCCAGCGGTCCGAGTCCGTCGAGGCGGGCGACAGCCGCACTCACCAGCCGCTCGCGCGGCTCCGCCGGCGAGTGGGGCGAGGCGGCGGACGTGCTCACGAACCGCCTGCTCGGCACTGCCCGGTTCACCCTGTGCGGCCCGGCACAACGCCGCCACCAGCCGTTCGTCGAGGTCGCTGTCGTGGACGGCCGACGGCGCCGTCATGCGGCATCCCGCACGGATTGCAGCGACTTGACCATCGCCGCCGGCAGGCGGGCGGCGAGCAGACCGGCGTCGACGGCACGAGCGATGGCTGGGTCGACGGTGACGCGGGCGACGACGGGCGCCCCGACAGCGCGGGCAACGTCGGCCGCAGTCAGGCTTCGTCCCGGCTCCTCGACGAGGACCACGCCGTCGGGCCGGCGCAGGCGGCAGGCGCGCGTCAGCGCCAGGTAGCACGGGCGGGTGACGAGCAGGCCGCGCGTCGACTCGGTGAGCAGGGCGGCGGGCGGTTCTCCGCAGCCGGCGTCGACGATCACGTCGAGTGCCGAGGACGTGAGGAACGTGCGCAGCGCCGGCCAGCGGGCTGAGTCGCCGGGGACTGCTGTCGGCCCGCGGGGCACGAGTCGAGTCGTCGGCGTGATCGTTACGGTGAGGTCGAGCACGGCCCGCTCCGGGGCATCGGAGGCGAACCAGTCACTGAGCCCCTGGCCGCTCGGTTCGGGCACCCCGAGGGCCGCCGGTAACTCGCCGTCGAGGTCGACGAGCAACGCGTCGTTCGCGGATCCCAGGGCGAGGGCCGCGGCGACTACCGTCGTGCCGCTTCCTCCCTTTGCCGACCAACAGACGGTGAGCGTCATCGATGACCTCCCGGATGTGCGCCAAGACGGCGACGTCGTCCGGGGGAATGTCGGTGGCGGCGACGCTACGCCATGCGTCGCCGATCGCCAACGTCAGCGGACAATCCGACGGCATCCCCCGCCCACGACGGGTTAGAAGCCCGTGCAGCAGTAGGGGGCGTCGGGGACGGCGAAGAGGTCGTCAGCGACGGCGACTGCCGCCCGGTTGCGTACGTCGACGCGGCCGGCGGCGACGAGTGAGCGCCACGGGGTTCCGCCGAGGTAGGCCGCCGACAGCTCACCGATGTCGACGGCGAGATCGGGGTCGGCATCATCACCGACGCGCTTGCCGCCTGCGGCGGACACGCTCCACACCCCCCTGTTCTGCGCCAGAAGGGGATCGCTGACGCCGATCGTCGCGGCGCCATCGACGTCGGCGTAGCGGCGTGCCGTCAGGGCCGCATCGACATCGACGAGGCGAAGCCACTGTTCGTCGACGATCCACTTCGTGCGGTAGGCCCGCGTGTCGGCGACGGCAAACTGGATGACGTCGTCGACGGGACGTTCCTCGGCGTACCACTCGTCGACGAGGTCGACGTTGCAGAGGTAGTCCCACAGTGCCAACTCGACGCCCGGCGTGACGCCCCAGAGGTCGTAGACCTCGCCGGTACCGCGGGGCGGGGTCGACCGCTCCTCGACCCACTTCACCTGATAGTGGACGAACCCGTCGTCCACGCCGTCGGCGGACGTGTGGACTGCGACGAACTCGGCGTCGCCACCGAGCTCGAGGGCCTTCTCGAGGTAGCGCTGCCAGATCCACGTCGGTCGAGCGATGACGCCCGGACGCCGGGCGATGGCCTCGTAGATGTCGGCCACGGTAGGCAGGATCTCGTCGTGACCGAGCATGCGTATCGAGCCGGTGGTGTCGACCCCGGTCAGGGGCAGAGCATCGCGTGAAGTCAGCATCGCCTCGGCGCTGCGGCCGGCGAGGCCGAAGCCGAAGCGCTGGTAGATGCGGGTTTCGCTCGCCCGCAGGCTGGCCAGCACCTGCCCACGCTCGGCTGCGTCGGCGAGCAGGCGAGGGAGCATCGACCGGAGCAGCCCGCGGCGACGGTGCGTGCTCAGCACCCCGACACGGGTGACACCACACGTCGGCAACCAGGCGCCACCCGGCACGAGCGTGTCGAGTCGGTAGCCGCCGACGTTGCCGACGCAGCGCCCGCCCTCCCAGGCCGACAGCGAGTCGGAATCCTCCCAGGACGCGACGTGGCCCGGCTTTTCCCACACCTCGTCGCTCATCGGGGCGTGCATCAGCGCCCGCGCCACCGTGGATCCGGCGATCCGGTACTCGTCCGGTGCGGTGGGGCGGATCTCGATGCCGTCGATCACGTCCATCCACTGCATCGTCGCATGCCCGGGTACCGACGCCCTCGGTGGGTTTCGACCGTGGCAACATCGGGCGATGCACTGGCACCTCGCTCAGCTCAACGTCGGGCGGTTGCGCGCCCCGATCGACGACCCGATGATCGCCGAGTTCAAATCGGCGCTTGACCACATCAACGCGATGGCGGATCTGACGCCGGGATTCGTCTGGCGGTTGCAGACCGAGGAGGGCAACGCCACGGCGCTGCATCCGATCGATGATGACGAGCTGGTCGCCATCAACATGTCGGTGTGGGAGTCGATCGAGGCGCTCGCCGAGTACGTGTACCGCTCCGAACACACTGCATATCTGCGCCGCCGGAGCGACTGGTTCGAGCGGTACGGACGTCCATTCCTCGTGCTGTGGTGGGTGCCTGCCGGCCATCTCCCTTCGATCGAGGAGGCGCTGGAACGTCTCGGTGAGCTCGAAGCGGTCGGACCGACCCAACGCGCCTTCACGTTCGCCAAGCGATTCGCCCCGTCCGGAGTCGAAGCCGAACTCGGCGCCGACGGGCGCGACGTCTGCCCCGCCTAGCGGGGTGCTGGCCTGCCTAGACGGCGAGGAGGTCGCGAGCGCCCGTGTCGCTCGACGGGTGGCGCAACTTGCTCATCGCCCGCGCCTCGATCTGGCGGATTCGCTCGCGGGTGAGGTTGAAATGCTCGCCGACCTCCTCCAGCGTCCGCGGCTCACCGCGGTCGAGGCCGAAGCGGAGCTTGAGGATCTCCCGCTCGCGGTCGTCGAGTGGCGCCAGCAGGCGGGCGATCTCCTCGGGCAGCAGTGCTGTGGCGGCGACCTCGAACGGTGATTCGGCGGAGCGGTCTTCGACCACGTCGCCGAGCTCGGCATCGCCGTCCTCGCGCAGCGGTTCGGACAACGACAGCGGCTCGGCGGCGAAGCGCAACGCCTCGGTGACCTTGTCCTCGGGCATCTCGACTTCGCGGGCGAGCTCGGCCAGCGTCGCCGGTCGCCCGTACTTCAGCTCCAGACGCGACCGGGCCTTCTGCAGCCGGGCGAGGGTGTCGCCGGCGTGGACCGGCAGGCGGATCGTGCGGCCGGTGTTGGCGATGCCGCGGGTGATCGCCTGGCGGATCCACCACGTGGCGTACGTCGAGAACTTGAACCCCTTGCGCCAGTCGAACTTCTCGACGGCGTGCATCAAGCCGAGGTTGCCCTCTTGGATGAGGTCGAGCAACGGCAGCCCGGATGCCTGGTACTTCTTGGCGATCGAGACGACGAGGCGCAAGTTGGACTGCACGAACTGGCGCTCTGCCTCCTCGCCGTGACGGGCCGTGCGCCGCAGCTCACGACGTCGCGACGCGGCGGCTTCCTTGCCACCGTTGTCGAGAGCGACGATGGCCTCCTTGCCCGCCTCGATCGCCTTGGCGAGACGGACCTCGTCATCCTTGGTCAACAAGGTGTACTGGCCAATGTCTGTGAGGTACAGCCGAACGAGATCTTCGTCATCGCGGTCAACGCGATCTTTGGCCACCACGGCTCCTTGTCCTACCAACCGGCAGCTGGTGTGTCGAGGTTTATGTCCCGTCCCCAACGGGCTGAGATGGCGTCACGATACCGACGCAGCGGTCATGGCCAACCCGGTCGCGATTTCGTCATGTCAATCCATTGCTCCAGTACCATTACGGCAGGTCGACACCAGAGCGGTGGCGCCACGTTGGAGGAACGATCCCCGATGCAGAACGCAATTCTCAACGAACGGCGACTTGCCGAGGCGCAGGCCGGCTGGGCGGCGCCGACACCGCCGAGCCCCGGCGGTCAGGTCTGGGCCCCGCCGTCGACGGCGCCAGGCGCTCCGGCGGCACCGATCACCGATGGTCCGGTGACGGCGTGGCGTGGAGCGATGACGGTCGGCGGAACGATCTCCAAGACGAGCATGCTGTTCGTCCTCCTGCTCATCGCCGCCGTCGCCGGCTGGCGGGCGGTGCCGGCACCGGAGGTCGACCCCGTCACCGACACGATCACCTACGGCTTCCCGGGGATCGCCCTCGTCGGCGTCGCCATCGGCTTCGTCGCCGTGATCCTGCTGATGTTCAAGCCGCACCTGGCCAAGTTCGTCGCTCCCGTGTATGCCGTCGGGCAGGGGTTCGCCGTCGGAGCGATCTCGGCGTATTACGAGCAACTCTGGAATGGCATCGTCCTCCAAGCGGCCGGGGCGACGCTCGGCGTGTTCGCCGTGATGCTTCTGCTCTACCAGACCCGCATCATCAAGGTCACGGAGAAGTTCCGCCGCGTCGTCGTGCTCGCCACGCTCGGTGTGATGGCCTTCTACCTCGTGTCGTTCGTGTTCGCCCTGTTCGGCGCCAGCATCACGTTCCTGCGTGAGCCCAGCCTCCTCGGCATCGGTTTCAGCATCCTCGTGGCCGGGTTGGCGGCGCTCAACCTCACGCTCGATTTCGATTTCATCGAGCGGGGCACGAAGGCCGGCCTGGCCAAGGACTTCGAGTGGTACGCCGGGTTCGGTCTGCTGGTCACGATCGTCTGGCTGTACCTCGAGCTGCTCCGCCTCTTCGCCCTGCTGCAGGGACGCGACTGAACAAACTCGCCGAGGCGGCCAGCGCGGCGGCCGTCGGTGCCGCCCTCGCCTGGGCGGCGTGGTCGCTCGTCGATTTGGGTGCGGTCGCGGCCTGCGTTGGCGGGCTCAACGGCGCTGTCGGCGGGACGCGACGGGTGTATCGCTGGCGGACCGCCGGAGGGATCGTGGCGTTCGTGCTCGACTCGACATGGGCGTTGATCACCACGGCCGGAGCACTCTTCGTCCACGTCGTGGCCTGGGCCCAGCGCCAGCCTGATAACTGCGTAGCGTCGCTCAGCGAGCGCCGCAACCGGCATGTCTACGTCAGGGGATTCACGCTTCGACGCGGATTCCTCACGACGATCGGCAACGTCGTCAGCGGCGCGTCGGGGCAGCGAAGCCGCCGCGTCGTCGAGGAGCACGAGCACGTCCACGTCTGGCAGGCGCGGTGGTTCGGTCCGCTGTACCCGCTGCTGTACGGAGTCTGGACCGTGCTCGGTGCGATAGCCGGGGCGCTCGCCTGGATGGCAACCGGCCGGCGGGACAACTTCCGCCGTGTGGTCGAAGCATGGTCGTACTACCGCAACCCGTTCGAGTGGTGGGCGTACAGCAAGGAACGTCGATGGCCTCCGCCGAGGGCGCTCGCGGACCACGTTTGGCGCCATCCCATCCGAGTGTTTCGTGCGGAAAACCCAGCACGAAACACTCGGTCAGCAGGAAACACTCGGATGGGGGAGGGCGGTGCGCTCGGCGGTGAGATCGGCGGCGACGAGGTCCAGCACGCGAGCCGTCGGCCCGTCGAGTAGCGGGTCGATCGCGTCGCGGTGCTCGGCCACAGCTGCTTCCAGAGCAGTCAACACCGAGTCGCGCATCACGGCGGTCGCCTCGTCCGACGTTCCAACGTCTGCCAGGGCAGTCCGCAACGGCCTGATCCACGCCTCGACGTCGTCGCCTTCGCCGTTGAGCGCGACGACGCTCGGCAGCCGATCGCGCCACAGCTCGGCGTGCCAGGCGTGGCGATGGCACCACGTCCCGAACAACCGCTTGACCGCCGGATCGGGAAGCTCGCGCGCCCACCGTCCAAGCGTCTCGAAGAGCAGCTCTTCGACGGCGATCCAGCGGCGAGCGCGCCGTCCGAGATCGTCAATCGTGTCGGGATTCACGACCGCCAGCTCAGCTCGGCGGCGCCGAGCTCGGTCGCCGGCGCTGCGCCGCGGCGGTACTCCAGGAGCATCTCCCGCCATGGGCCATGGGCCTCGAGCTTGCCAAGGATGGCGCTGACCCCCCACACCACACGGTCGAGGATCACGTAGCTCGGTGGCATGTTCAGCTTGGAGATGACGTCGGCATACGGTCCGGCGATGTCGGCGACGCGCCCGAGCGTACGTCGCATCCAGTCGCGGGTGAACGTGAACTCGTCCTCGAGGTACGGCCGGTACGGCGTCGACACGTAGTCGTAGACCCGCTGCGGATCGAGGCCGTGGTTGGGCAGCAGGAAGCCGGCGGTCTCCATCGCCGCGACGAGCGCCTGCGGATCGCGGTCGACGACGATGGCGTCAAGGGTCGGTTCCAGTCGTTGCCATTCGCCGTGCTCCCATCGCTTGACGAGCCCGAAGTCGAGGAACGTCACGCTGCCGTCGTGATGGAAGCGGTAGTTCCCCGGGTGGGGGTCGCCGTTGAACACGCCGACGCGGTGGACCGAGTGCTGGGCGAAGCGCCAGATCACCTCGGCGGCGCGCTGCTTCGTCGGCACCGACGCCGACTCGACGAACTGATCCCACGACAACCCGTCGATCCACTCCGTCGTGAGGACCTTCGACGTCGACAGCTCCGGGGCCAACGTCGGGATGCGCACCCACGGATGCCCGGCGAAGCGCCCGGCGAACTCGGCGATGTTGGCGGCCTCGCGGCGGTAGTCGAGCTCCTCGCGCATTCGCACGCGCAACTCGTCGACCAGCGCCCTGGCGTCGAGGCCGTTGAGCGCCAGCGCCGAGAACACCGTGTACATCACCTCGGCGGCGTCGAGGTCCTCCTCGATGGCCTCGGCGACGCCGGGGAACTGGACCTTGACGGCCAGTTCCCGACCGGCTCCGTCACGGGCTCGGTGAACCTGGCCGATGCTCGCCGCCGCCACCGGCATGTCCTCCCAGGAGGCAAATACCCGCTCGGGCGAGGCGCCGAGCTCACTCTCGATCACAGAGGCGGCGAGCGTGGGCGCCATCGGGGCGGCATCGGCTTGCAGGGCGGCGAGTGCCTGCTGGGCCTCGTCGGGCAGTCCTTCGGCGATGAAGCTGACCATCTGGCCGACCTTCATCAACACGCCCTTCATCTGTCCCAGCTCGTTGGCGACGTCGGCGGCCGTGCGGATGGCGAACTGGGCATCCAGCTCGGCGCGGCGCTCGGCCGGGGTGATGATCCGCTTGGCCCGCGTCGTCGCGAAGCGCCCGGCGTTGCGGGCCGTGAGCCTCCACATCCGCCGTGACCGCCAACTCGTCACGAGGGTGAGGCGGCGGCGCAGCCACGCCGCAGCGGCACCGGCCCCCAGACCGCCGGTGATGATCGCGGCGACGCCGGCGCGCTTCATCCGCTCGGGGCGTCCGGCGGTGGCGGGGTTCGGCGGGCAGTCGGATCGGCCTCGAGCAGCTCGTCGGGCAACACTTCACCCGTGATCTCGTCGGTCCAGTAGGTCTCGTCCTCGAGCCGCTCGAGGGCTGATTCAACGCCGGCCAGATCCTCGGCGAGCTCGTCGAGCGACGGTTGGCCGGCAAGATCGTCGGCGGTCGGATCCTCGGCTGGGGGGATAGACGACATCGCTCGGAATCTACCGCGGGTCGCACGCGCGGTAGGGGCGAGGTCCTACTGTCACCGCGGTGGCGCGGAAGGGTGATCGCTGGCGGGACTTCCCGGCCGCCATGCTGATGCTGGCGCCATCGCTGATCGTGCTGTCCGTGTTCGTCGTCTACCCGCTCGGTCGGGCCGTGTGGCTCGGCCAGCAGCGCTGCAACGCCCAGGGCAAGAACTGCCAGTCCAGTGGCTGGATTCAGTACGTCGACGTCATTCGCAGCAACGAGTTCCGCGATTCGGTGGTCGTCACGTTCAAGTTCGCCCTGATCACCGTGCCGATCGGCCTGGCCCTCGGCGTCGGCCTCGCCGCCCTCGCCGACCGCTACGTGCGCGGCATCGGCCCCTTTCGAGCGATCTTCTCCTCGACGGTCGCCACGTCTGTGGCCGTGGCCAGTCTGATGTGGTTCTTCCTGCTCGAGCCGAGCCTCGGCGTGCTATCCAACGTCGGCTGGATCAGCGATCTGTTCCCGATCGTCAAGCGGCCCGGCCTGCTCAACGACCAGGGGACGGCCCTGCCGGCGGTCGCCGCGTCGAGCATCTGGGCCGGCCTCGGGTTCACGTTCATCCTCGTGACCGCCGGGATGCAGGCGATCCCCCGAGATCTCCACGAAGCGGCGGCGATCGACGGGGCCGGCAGCGCCCGCCGATTCTGGAGCATCACCGTCCCCCTCCTCGGCCCGACGTTGCTGTTCGTCGTCATCGTGTTGACGACCAAGGCGTTCCAGGCCTACGGCGAGATCGACCTGCTCACCAACGGCGGACCCAACGACTCGACGACCGTGCTCACCTATCTCACGTACGGCAGCCAGTCGCCGATCCGCGAGGACGCCGGGCTGAAATCGACCACGGCAGTACTGCTGTTCCTGATGCTCCTTGTGCTGTCGGCGTTCCAGCTGCGCGGCTTCGGCAAGAGGGTCCACTATGGCTGATGCCCAGGTAGCCGCCCCGTGGGAGCGCAGCTCGACGGTCGGGTTGGTCGGTCGCTATGTGCTGCTCGCCGCGATCGCCATCATCGTCCTGTTCCCCGTCTACACCACGATCGTCGCCGCGTTGAAGCCTGGCAACCGGGTGTTGATCAACCCGCTCGTGCCGGAGTCGTTGACGCTTGATGTTCTCCGGGAGGCGTGGACCGAGGGTCGTCTCGGTCGTTACCTCCTCAACTCGACCATTGTCGCCGTCGCCGTGACCATCGGGCAGGTCGTCACATCGCTGATGGCTGCCTACGCCTTCGCGGTGCTGCGCTTCCCCGGCCGCGACGTGCTGTTCGTGATCGTCCTCGCCACCCTGCTCGTTCCCCTCGAGGCGACGGTGGTCGTGAACCGACTCACCGTCGACACGCTCGGCTGGCTCAACTCCTACGAGGGGCTCGTCGTCCCGTTCCTCGCCAGTGCCTTCGGCATCTTCCTGCTCCGCCAGGCCCTGCTGTCGCTGCCCAAGGACTTGCGCGACGCCGCCCTCATCGACGGCGTCGGACACTTCGGGTTTCTCCGTCACATCGCCATCCCGCTACTGCGCCCGACGCTCGGCGCCCTCGCTCTGTTCGCCTTCCTCGGCACATGGAACGCCTACCTGTGGCCGAGCTTGATCACGACCGTGGAGGACTGGAACACGGTGCAAGCCGGGTTGCGCCAGCTCAAGGCCCAGAACCTCGACGCCCCCAACCTCGTGATGGCGGGGACGATCATCGCCGCGATCCCGATCGCTGTCGTTCTCATCGTGTTTCAGCGACAATTGATCCGCGGCCTCACGGCAGGAGCAGTCAAAGGATGAGTCACCGTCAACGATCCAAGGCGCGTCTGTTCAGTGTCGGCGCGTGCTTGGGTCTGGCGGCGTGCGCCTCGGGCCAGTCGATCCTCCAAGCCGGCGACAGCGGCACTACGACGACGAAACCGCCGGTGCCGTCGACGACGGCGGGCACGGTCGGCCCGCCGACGACGATCTGCATCGTCGAGCCCTGCGCGGTGCCGACGACGGCGGGCGCCGCCGGATTGCCGACGACGATCCAGCTCGTTACGCCGGTCACCGAAGCCGGCGGACCGACCGGTCTCGCCGCCGCCCCCGGAGTGACCGTGGCGCTGGCGGGCAACCCCGATTTCGCGGCGTGCCCGGTCGACGCCCTGGAGTCGGTGGACGAGCCGGTGCGGATCACGTTCTGGCACGCCATGCAGTCCGCCCAGGGCGACGCTCTCGCTGAGCTCACCGACCTGTACAACGCCAGCCAGGACCGCGTGATCGTCGAGTTGCAGAACCAGAACGGCTACGAGGAGCTGATCGACAAGTACTTCCAGTCGAGCCCCGAGGACCGCCCGCACGTCGTGCAGATGCCCGAGTACATGCTCCAGCAGATGGCCGACGCCAACACGGTGATCTCGACGACAGCCTGCATCCAAGCCGCTGGCTACGACATTTCACCGTTCCTGCCGCGGGCGATGTTCGCCTACCAGACCGGGGGAGTGCAGTGGGGAATGCCGCTGAACATCTCCAGCCCGGTGCTCTACTACAACAAGGCGATGTTCGAGGAGGCCGGTCTCGATCCGGAGCGCCCACCGATCACTCTCGACGAGCTACGCGAGTACTCGCAGGCGATCGTCGATTCCGGCGCGGCGACCTACGGCATCGCCCTCGACTCCGGGGTCAACTCCGGTGGCGCCTGGTTCCTGGAGCAGTGGTTCGCCCGCGCCGGGCTTCCCTACGCCGACAACGACAACGGCCGCACCGCCCGGGCCACCCAGGTGCTGTTCGACACACCCGAGGCGGTGGAGATGCTGACGTTCGCCCAGGACCTCGTCGACGACGGGCTGGCGGCGTACGTCGGTGAGGACCCGCGGGGCATCGACGGGTTGCTGCGGATGGCCGACCCGCAGCAGCCGGCGGCGATGACGATCGCCTCGTCGGGCACGCTCGGCGGGGCGCTGGCGTTCGTCGAGGGCGGGGCGATCGAAGGGATCACATCCGCCGACATCGGCGTCGGCCCGATGCCTGGTCCGAGTGAGACGCCGAGCGCGACGATCGGCGGGGCGGCGCTATACATCGTCCGCGACCACGGCGACGCCGAGGCGGCGGCGGCCTGGGAGTACATCCAATACCTCGTGACCGCCGAGGCCCAGTCGTTCTGGGCCGACGCCAGCGGCTACGCCCCGGTGCGTGCCGACGCCACCGAGATCGACCCGCTGGCGGCGACGTACGCCGAGGATCCACGATTCCGCGTCAACTACGACCAGGTCAACCTCGAGGCCGATGACTTCACGGCCGTCGGCCCGGTGCTCGGACCGATGCGCCAGGTGCGCCAGGCGACGGCCGAGATGATGGCCGACATCTACAACGGCAGCGACGTTCAGGAGGCCCTGACGTTCGCCGCCGACCAGGCCAACTTGCTGATCATCGACTACAACAACCGCAACTGAGAGGGCGATCCCCGATCCGGACATCTCTGTCTGCGTTGCGGCGCGAGAATCGGCGAATCGGGCGAATTGGCTCCCGCAACTGATCAATCGAGGACATTGAAGGTGATGCCGCGTGCCGCGACGTCGGTTGGGCTGATCAGGGCGGCGATGAGGCCGTACTCGATGGCGGTGGCGGCCTGCTGGTCCTCCTCCGTCGGGGCGACGTCGGCCGGAAGGGCCGAGATACCGTAGGCGCCCGCCGACCCGAGGGCGGCGAGTCCGAGTCCGGCGACGATGGATCGTGTCTTGCTGTTCATGGGTGAGGTTCGACGTCGCCCCCGCCGCGGATTTGTGTGAACGCTGACGCGATTCTCGGGCGCCGCAGAGGACAAATCTGTCTCGTTCGTGGCGGAAGAAGGCGGCGTCGACCGGCGCCGTCGACGTCAGGGGCGGGTGAGGTGGGTGGTGAAGCGGAAGCGGTCGCCGCGGTACAGCGAGCGCACGTACTCCACCGGCCGTCCCGACGGAGTCACGGGTGCTGCGGGTCAGCAGCAGCATCGGCGTCGCCGCGTCGGTACCGAGGAGGCGGGCCGCCTCCGGCGGTGCGAGCACCGTTTCGATCGTCTCGTCGGCGCCGGCCGGGACGACGCCGTAGCGATCCTCGAGGAGGGCGTACAGCGAGGCGTTGACGGTCAGTTCGTCGCCGACTTCGGGGAACCGGGCGTGATCGAGGTACACGGTCTCGACCGCCATCGGCTCGTCATCGGCGTAGCGCAGGCGTTCGATTCGGACGACAGCCGATCCGGCGGCGACGCCGAGTTGGTCGGCGACTTCGGGCTCGGCATCGATCACGGCGATGTCGACGATGTGCGAGCCGGGTCGCCTGCCCTGCGCCGCCATCGTCTGCGTGTACGACGACAGCCGCATCGGCTGAGTCACCTTCGGCGGGGCGACGAACGTTCCTCGTCCCTGGCGGCGGACGATGCGCCCCTCGACGGCGAGATCATGGAGCGCTTGCCGCACCGTGGTGCGCGAGACCCCGAAGCGCTCGCTCAGCGTTCGCTCCGGCGCCACGGGCGTTCCTGGCGGCATGCCATCGACCTGGGCGCGCAACCACTGACGCAACGCGTAGTACTTCGGTGCGGCGCCCGGCGCAACGACGTCGAGGCGCCGGCGGTAGCGGACGACCTCGGCGATCGTCGACTCGTCGCCGTCGAGGGACAGCGATTGCTGCTCGACCCCGCCGTCAGGTGCCCAGCCGAGGCGGGCGTAGAACTGCCGCGCCGGGTCGTTGTCGGTGACCACCCACAGCGTCGCGGATGCCCATCCGCAGTTGACGAAGCGTCGCATTGTCTCGTCGAGTAGCTGGCGACCGATGCCCCGGCGGTGAACGTCGGGATCGACATGGAGTGAGTAGATGTGCCCGGTGCCCGGTTCGGCGGTACGGTCGTCGCTAGGACCGATGTAGGCGAATCCGACGACCCGCTCACTGCGGCGGGCGACGATGACCTCACGACCGTCGGAGTCGGCCAGACGTCGTCGCCACACCGATCGTTCGAGCGCTGGGCTCACCGGCGGGACGGTCGGGTAGGTGACTGCGAACGAGCGGGCGTGAAGCGCCCCGATGGCTGAGGCATCTTGCGGAGTCGCGGTCTCGATGATGAGGTTGCTCAATTGACGCCGAGGGTACTGTCGTCTAGACCAGTGGTCTAGACCAATCGGCGCGAGGGGGAAGGGGTTCGCACGATGCGACACGCAACACGTTTGGGGACGGCAGGAGTGCTCGTCCTCACCGTTATTGCCGGCTCCGTGTGGGCCGGCTCGGCGATGGCGACGACGACGCCGGAGGCGTCAACAGAGACACTCGTGGTCGGCCGCACGGGCGACATCGACACGCTCGACCCGCACCTCGCCACCGCCTTCCAGACGATCGATGCCCTCGAGTTGGTCTACGACTCGCTGACCGAACTCGCCCCGGATTCCACCGTGCAGCCGGGACTGGCGACGGAGTGGGCGTACAACGAGGATGGCACCGAGCTGACGTTCACCTTGCGTGAGGGCGTGACGTTCCACGACGGTTCCGAGCTGACGTCCGAGGACGTCGTCGCCTCGCTCGAGCGGATCCTCGACGAGGAGACCGCTGCCGCAGGGCGCGGGCTCCTCCTCTCGATCGAGGAGATCACTGCACCGGACGATCTCACCGTCGTGCTCACCCTGTCGACCCCCGACGCAGCGCTGCCCGCCGCGCTGAGCCGCGTCAACACGTCGATCCTCTCGGCGGACGACGTCGCCGCCGAGACGGTCGGGACGGAGCCCAACGGCGCCGGCCCGTTTTCGTTCGTCGAGTGGGCCCAGGGCCAGCAACTCGACCTCGCCGCCTTCGCGGACTACTGGGGCGACGGCCCGTACGTTGCCGGCGTCACCATTCGAGTCGTGCCCGACGAGCAGTCGCTGCTTTCCGCCCTGCAGGCCGGTGAGGTGCACGTCGGGGCGATGAACAACCCGGCGGTCGTCGAGCAGGTGTCGGAGCCACTCGTCCTCGAGCGGACCGAGGCACTTGGCTACTTCCCGTTCTTCCTCAACAGCTCGCGCGGCCCGCTGCAGGAGCGAGCGGTTCGCCAGGCGATCTCCTGCGCGATCGACCGCCAGGAGCTGATCGACACCGCCCTGCTCGGCGAGGGGTTGCCGACGGGCCCGTTCGTCGAGGGCATCTACGCCACCGATCCCTACGACGGGCTGCCCTGCGTTCCGCCCGATCGCGAGATGGCGAGCCAGCTGCTCGCCGACGGCGGCTACCCGGACGGGTTCTCGATGGAAACGATCATCATCACCGGCGAGAACGAGACCAACATCAACATCGCCCAGAACCTGCAAGCGCAGCTCGCCGAGGTCGGTGTCGACCTCGAGCTCGTCCAGCTGGAGACCAACGTCTACGTCGACCGCTGGCTCGCCGCCGACTTCGACTCGGCGCTGTCGGAGAACGGTTCGCAGGCCGACCCGCACCTCACGTATTCGCGCTACTTCATCTCCGGTGGCAACTTCGAGAACGTTGCTGGGCTCACCTCGCCGGAGTTGGACGAGCTGTTCGCCCAGGGCCTGGGCGAGACCGAACCCGAAGCGCGAGTTCCGATCTACGCCGAGATCTCGCGGATCCTGCTCGAGGAGTCGCCGTGGGTGTGGCTGTACCAGAGCTATCGCTACCAGGTCCTGTCGCCCGACGTCGAGGGCTTCGTCGCCAACCCGCCCGACCCGCTCGCCTCGCTGCGGGAAGTGACACTGGCTTCCGGCTGACAAGGGTCTGGGCGGTGCCCAGGAATAACGGGTCTGGGCCGTGCCCAGGAATGGCAGCAACGTTGGAGCACGCCCGCGCCGCCGTCCAGACCGCGGTTGATACCGGCGTTGTGCCGGGCGCCGTGGCCCTCGTCCGCCATCGCGGCGACGTGCTGCTGAACGAGGCGTTCGGCTCGGCGAGCGTCGTCCCCGAGAAGCGGCCGATGACGCCGGACACGGTCTTCGACCTCGCCTCGCTGACGAAGCCGATCGTCGGCGCCGGCGTCGCCATGGCACTGGTCGACCGCGGGGATGTCTCGCTCGACGAGGAGGTCACCACCTGGCTGCCCGAGCTGGACCAGTTTCGTGGCAAGGGTGTCACCGTGCGCCGACTGCTCGCCCACACCGCCGGGGTCACCGGCTGGCGGCCGCTGTACACCAACGCCGACGGTGCGGACGCGGTGGTGCGGGCGATCGGTGCGCTCGGTCTGGCCTCGCCGCCCGGATCGCGCTTCGAGTACAGCGATCTCGGCTACATCCTGCTCGGCGTCGTGCTCGAACGCGCCGCTGGCTCCACCCTCGCCGAGCTCGCCGAAGAGTTGTTGTTCCAGCCGTGCGGTCTCAGCCGTACCAGCTATCTGCCCGAAGGTACGCCGGGCCGCTTCGCCGTCACCGAGGAGGGCAACGCCTTCGAGCGGCGCATGGCGGAGTGGGCCGGTCTCGACTTCGGCCGATGGCGATCGACGTTCCACCCCGGAGAGGTGAACGACGGCAACGCCCACTACGCACTCGGCGGCGTCAGCGCCCACGCCGGCCTGTTCTCGACCGCAGCCGAGGTTGCGACGATCGGCGAGATGTGGCGGCTGCGAGGCAACCACGAGGGACGTCAGGTGTTGTCGCCCGCCGTCGTCGATCTCGCCGTGAGTGACCAGGCGCCGTCCGGCCCAGCCCGCCGCGGCCTCGGGTGGGATCTCGCCCGACGGGGCGGGCCGATGCTCGACGAGATCCGCCGCGCCGACGCCGGCTACTTCCCGCCCGTCGCCTCGCCGTTCACGCCCCGCTCGTCCGGTGAACTGCTCTCGGCGTCGGCGTTCGGTCACACCGGTTTCACCGGGACGTCGATGTGGGTTGATCCGGCGCTCGAGGTCGTCGCCGTCCTGCTGACCAATTCCACCCACCCCCGCGTCGATCTCGACAAGCCGGTCAACGCCCTGCGGGCGCGTTTCGTCAACGCCGTTGCCGCGACATGCTCAACTATCTGAGCCGTCGCCTGGCCGAGGCGATCATCACGCTGTTCGGTGTCGCCGTGCTCGTGTTCATCGTCATGCGCGTGCTCCCGGGCGACGAGGTCACCGCTCGCCAGGGCATCGAGGCGGGCGCGCTCACGGAGGCGCAACGCGACGCGCTGGAGCGCTACTACGGGCTCGACCAGCCGCTGTTCCGGCAGTTCTTCTCCTGGCTTGGCAGCGTGCTGACCGGCAACTTCGGGGTCTCCGTGACGACCGGACAACCGATCCGCAGCCAGATCGCCGAAGCGTTGCCGGTAACGGTCGAGCTCGCCGTCCTCGCCACCCTCATCGGGTCGCTGGTGGGCGTCGCCGTCGGCGTGTTCGCGGCGTCTCGGGTCAACCACTTCGGTGACGTCGTCGGCCAGGGTTTCGGCCTGCTCGGCCTTGGCATCCCCAACTTCATCGTCGGCTCGACGATCATCGCCGTGCTGGCGACGAACTTTGCCTACTTCCCATCGGCCGCCCGCTACGTCGGCTTCTTCGAGTCACCGGCGGAGAACCTGCAGCAGCAGTTCTGGCCGGCCATGACGCTCGCCCTCGGTCTCGCCGCGGCGGTGATGCGAACGACGCGGTCAGCGTTCCTCGAGGCGGGCTCGCAGGACTTCGTGCGCACGGCGCGAGGCAAGGGCTTGACGCCGCGGCGGGTCCGCTGGCGTCATGTGCTGCACAACTCGGCGATCCCGATCGTGACGATCGTCGGCATCCAGTTCGGCTACCTCCTCGGCGGCACCGTGATCGTCGAGGAGATCTTCGCCCTCCCCGGGATGGGCCGCCTCGTGCTGACAGGGATCGCCCAACGCGAGTACGCCGTGGTGCAGAGCAGCGTGCTCGTCATCGCCGCCCTGTTCGTGCTCGTCAACGTCGTCGTCGACCTGATCTACACGCTCATCGACCCCAGGGTGACGTTGACGTGAGTGACGCGGCGATGCCGGCGGCGCTCGCCGAAGTTGCCGCACCGGCGGCCGGCCGCGGTCGGCTGCGTCGGCTGTGGTCGTCGCCGACGGGGGTCGTCGGCCTCGTCATCGTCACGTTCCTCGTGATCATCGCCATCGCCGCCGCTCTCGGACTCACTCCCTACCCGCCACTCGAGCAGAACCCGGCCGATCGTTTCGCCCCTCCATCGTCGTCCCATTGGATGGGCACCGACCAATTCGGTCGCGACGTCGCTTCGCGGGTCATGGAAGGGATCCTCGCCTCGCTGCGCATCTCCGCCGTCGCCGTCGCCATCGCGGCGACGGTCGGGTCCACTGCCGGGATCGCCGCCGGGTTCTTCGGGGGACGGACCGACCGCGCCGTCGGGCTCGTCACCAACATCATGTTCGCCTTCCCGGCGATCCTCCTCGCCCTCGCTGTCGTCACGGCGTTGGGACGCGGCTGGATGAATACGGTCATCGCCATCGCCGTCGTCTATACCCCGATCTTCGTGCGCGTGGCCCGCGGGCCTGTGCTCAGCGTCCGCCAGCTCGACTTCGTCAAGGCCGGGCGCGTGCTCGGGTTCGGGCGTACCCGCCTACTGCTGCGTCACGTGCTGCCGAACGTCACGGCTCCGATCGTCGTGCAGGTCGCGCTCGCCCTGTCCTGGGCGATCCTCACCGAGTCGGCGTTGAGCTTCCTCGGCCTCGGCACCCAGCCGCCCGACCCGTCGCTCGGCCTGATGGTCAGTGAAGCCCGCACACTCGTGTCGCGTGGATGGTGGCTGATGGCGGCGCCGGCGTCGGCCATCGTCCTCGCCGTCATCGGCCTCAACCTCCTCGGCGACGGACTCCGCGATGCCCTCGACCCGACTCGCTCGCAAGGCTGAAACGATGAACCACTCGGACTCGAACCCGCCAGACCTCGCCCGCCTCGTCACGGAGCAGCGCCGAGCAGATCTCGCCGACCTCGATCTGCGCAGCACTTCCGACCTCGTCGCGCTGATGGCCGAGGACCAGGCCGAGGGCATCGCCGCGATCGTCGCAGCGCGCGACGATGTTGCCGGGGCGATCGACGCTGTCGTCGAACGGCTGCGCCGCGGCGGACGTTTGATCTACATCGGCGCTGGTACGGCGGGTCGGATGGGCGTGCTCGACGCTGCCGAATGCCCCCCGACGTTCAACACCGACCGCGTCGTCGGCATCCTCGCCGGCAGTGCCGGGGCGATGCACGCGGCGCGGGAGGCGGCGGAGGACGACGCCGCTGCCGGTGCCAACGACCTGGCCGCGCTCGCCGTCTCAGTCGATGACGCGGTCGTCGGCATCACCGCGTCGGGTCGCACGCCGTACACGATCGGGGCTGTCCGCCACGCCGCCGAGGTCGGTGCCCTGACGATCGGCATCTCGTCCAACCCCGCCGCCGAGCTGAGCCGCTACGTCGACCACCCGATCGAGATCGTCACCGGCCCAGAGATCATCGCCGGTTCGACCCGGCTGAAGTCAGGCACGGCCCAGAAGGTGGTACTCAACGTCATCTCGACGATCGCCATGATTCGCGTCGGCAAGACGTTTGGCAACCTCATGGTCGACATGCGGGCGACCAACGCCAAGTTGCGCGACCGCGCCCGACGCATCGTCGCCGACGCCACCGGGGTCGCGCCAATTGATGCCGGACGCGCTCTCGACGCGGCCGGAGGAAACGTCAAGGTCGCCATCGTGACGTTGCTGTCCGGCGTGAGCGCGGCCTACGCGGCCAATCGCCTTGAAGCCCACGACGGTGTCGTGCGTGCCGCCGTGGAGGAGCGATGAGAGTCGTCGGGATGATCAGCGGCACGTCCATGGACGGCATCGACGTCGCCGTCGCCGACCTCGAGCTCGTCGACGACATCATCCACCTCCGTCCACTCGGCGCCATGTCGCGGGAGTACCCTGCTGCGCTTCGAGCCGCCCTCGGTGCCGTCCTCCCCCCAGCGTCGACGACCGCCGAGGAGGTGTGCCGTCTCGACACGCTCGTCGGCCAGGCGTTTGCCGAAGCAGCCGTCGCGGCCGTCCACGAGTTCGGCGCCGGCGCCGTCGACCTCGTCGTGTCCCATGGCCAGACGATCTTTCACTGGGTCGACGCTGAGGGCCGGGCGCGCGGCGGCGTGCAGCTCGGCCAACCGGCGTGGATCGCCGAAGCCACCGGGACTCCCGTCGTCGCCGACCTGCGGGCCCGCGACATCGCTGCCGGCGGCCACGGCGCACCCTTGGCCAGCACGCTCGACGAACTGCTCCTCGCCGGATCGGACGAGACGGTCGCCGCCCTCAACCTCGGGGGCATCGCCAACGTCACGATCATCGCCGCCGGCAAGCCAACCCTGGCCTTCGACACCGGCCCCGCGAACGCCCTGATCGATGCCGCTGTGGCCGAGGCCACCGCCGGGGCCGACGCATTCGACCGCGACGGTGCCCGCGGACGTAGCGGACAGGTTCACGCCGCGCTGCTCGAGCGCCTGCTCGCCGACTCGTACTACCGCAGGCCACCACCGAAGTCGACCGGCAAGGAGCTGTTCCACGCGGCGTACCTGTCCGCTCACGTCGCTGCCGTCGGGTCGATCGGCCCTGATGACGTCGTCGCGACGGTTACCGCCCTCACGGCGATCACGGTGGCTGATGCCTGCCGGGAGTTCGGCGTCCGCCGACTCGTCGTGTCCGGGGGCGGTGTCGAGAACCCGACGTTGATGGAACGGCTGGTTGGCGAGCTGGCCGGAGTTCCGGTTGCGAGGATCGACGAGTACGGCATCCCGAGTAGCGCCAAGGAGGCCTACCTCTTCGCCCTCCTCGGGTTCCTTACCGTGCACCAGCTGCCGGGCACCGTCGCGTCGGCGACCGGGGCCGCCCGCCCGGTCCTGCTTGGGTGCCTGCTACCCGGTCGCGACGGGTTCCCGCCGATCAACCCGCCGCCGTCACCGCCGTCTCGGCTCGTCGTCGGGAAATGAACGACCCGATTCTGTCCGTTCGGGGTTTGACCACGATCCTGCACCTCGACGGTGGGCCGGTGACGATCGTCGACGATGTCAGCTTTGATGTCGGCGCCGGCGAGACGGTCGCCCTCGTCGGCGAGTCCGGCTGTGGGAAGTCGTTGACGATGCTGTCGGTGATGGGCCTCCACCCAGTGCCGCCCGCGGAGATCGTCGACGGCTCGGTGGTCCTCGGAGGCCGCGACGTGCTGACGATGGGGGAAGCGGATCGCCGGGCCGTGTGCGGCGCCGAGATGGCGATGGTGTACCAGGACCCGATGACGTCGCTGAATCCACTGATGCGCGTCGGCGACCAGATCGCCGAGGTGCTGCGCGCCCATGGGCGGACGCGCGCCGAGGCCCACGACCGCACCATCGAAGTCCTCGCTGAGGTCGGGATCCCGCGTCCCGCCCGGGCAGCGCGGGCATATCCTCACGAGTTCTCCGGCGGGATGCGTCAACGCGTCGTCATCTCCATGGCGCTGGCCCTGCGCCCCAAGGTCCTCATCGCCGACGAGCCAACGACCGCCCTCGACGTGACGATCCAGCAGCAGATCATCTCCCTCGTGGCCGGGCTCCGTGAGCAGCTGTCGATGGCGGTGATCTGGGTGACCCACGACCTCGGCGTCGTCGCTCGCGTCGCCCAAAGAGTGCTCGTGATGTACGCAGGCCACGTCGTCGAGGAGGGACCGACCGCCGCCGTCTTTGCCGCCCCCGAGCATCCGTACACGGCCGGCCTGCTGGCGGCGATCCCGCCCGTGAAGGGTGTCGAGCGCCACCGATTGCGGCAGATTCCGGGGTCGCCGCCCGACCCGGCGAGCATGCCCACCGGCTGTCCGTTCGCCCCGCGCTGCCCGTACGTGATCGACCGCTGCCGCGAGGAGATGCCACCGCTCACGGACCGGGCGGGCAGTCGGGCGGCCTGCTGGGTGCAACCGGCGGATTGGGAGGCGGTTCCGGTATGAGCGAGGACCCGCCACCGATGCTTGCTGCCACGGACCTGACCCGGGAGTACCCGGTACGAGGCACCCGCCAGGTGCTCACCGCCGTCGCCGGGGTGTCGCTGATGCTGCGCCGCGGCGAGACCCTCGGCATCGTCGGTGAGTCGGGCTGCGGCAAGTCGACCCTCGCCCGGTTGCTCGTCCGCCTCGAGGACCCGACGTCGGGCCGCATCGAGCTCGACGGGCAGGACGTCACCACGCTCGGCCACGGTGCGCTGGGGGCGTTCCGCCGCCGTGTGCAGCTCGTGTTCCAGGATCCGTATTCGTCGCTCAACCCGCGGATCACGGTCGGCCGCACGCTCGAGGAGGTCCTCGCCGTCCATCGCCTCGGTGGCCGCGGCGATCGTCGACGACGGGTGGAGCGACTCCTCGATCGCGTCGGGCTGCCGGCGCGGTTCGCCGGGCGTTACCCACACCAGCTCTCCGGTGGGCAACGACAGCGCGTCGGCATCGCCCGCGCCCTCGCCGTCGAGCCGGAGATCATCATCCTCGACGAACCGCTCTCCGCGCTCGACGTGTCCGTGCAGTCGGGAATCATGAACCTGCTCACCGACCTTCGCGACGAGTTGGGTGTCGCCTACGTGTTCATCTCCCACGACCTCGGCATGGTCCGTCACCTCTCCGACCGGATCGCTGTCATGTATCTCGGGCGCGTGGTCGAGCTCGGCCCTTGGGGGCCGGTGTCGGACGATCCGCTGCACCCGTACACAGCGGCGCTTCAGCAAGCCGTGCCGATCGCCGATCCGGTGATCGAGGCACGACGGCACGTCGAAACGCTGGTCGGAGAGGTTCCTGACCCTGCCGATCCGCCTCCCGGCTGCCCGTTCCATCCCCGCTGCCCCCTCGCCGAGGACATCTGCTGCGACGTCCGCCCAGAGCTGATCGAGCTCACCACCGGGCACGAGGCGGCCTGCCATGTCGCTGCCCGCAACTCCGGGGTGTCGGAGTTCGGCCTCGCCGAGCGACGATAGGGAAGTGAGCGAGCGAAGCGAGCGAACCAGAATTGCGGCAGCGCTTGCGCTCATTGGTGCGCCATCACGTCGATCGCCTCGAACCCGTCACAGGGTCATGGTGCACCAATGAGCGAGCCGATGGCACCCGCCTTCGAGGCGGATCCCGGGATGCAGCTGCTCGGGCTGTACGACGCCGCTCTCCCGCAGGTCTACGGCTACCTGTTGCCGCGGTGTGGCAATCGGACGCTCGCCGAGGACCTCACGGCCGAGTCGTTCCTGGCCGCTGTCGCCGCCGTACGCAAGCCCGAGGCGCCGCCACCGAGCATCCCGTGGCTGATCGGCGTCGCCCGCCACAAGCTCGTCGACCACTGGCGACGGCAGGAGCGCGAGGAACGTAACCTGCAACTGGCCCACGACAGCGCGACCGAGAGCGACGATCCGTGGGACGAGCGCCTCGACGCGTTGCTTGCCCGCGACGTCCTGGCGGCACTCGGGCCACACCACCAGGCGGCGCTGACGCTGCGCTATGCCGATGGTCTGCCGGTTCCAGAGGTCGCCGAGTACCTCGGGCGCACGGTGCACGCCACGGAGGCGTTGCTCGTCCGCGCCCGCCGGGCGTTTCGCAACCGGTACGAGGAAACGGGGGCCGGTGATGACTGACGCCTTGGACGCCCTGGGTATCCCTGTCGAGCCGATCGATCCCGATGCGGCGTTTGCCGCCCGGCTGCGCCGCCACCTGCAGGACGCCCTGCTCTCCACCACCACCCCCGCCAGAGGAGGAACCGACATGACCGAAATCCAGCTGCACGAGACGGATGACTTCACCGCCACCGACGTCGGCGACGATGTCACCTGGCCGCCGGCACTCACGCCGTACATCTCTGTGCGCGGCGCCCGCCAGGCGATCGACTGGTACACCGAGGTCTTCGCCGCCCGCATTCGCGGCGGCCTCTACGAAGGCCCCGACGGCTCGATCGGGCACGCCGAGCTGGCCATCGGGGATGCCGTGCTGATGCTGTCCGATCCGTGGCTCGAGGGCGGGATCGACGCGCCGGAGCCCGGCCACACGCACAGCCACTCGCTGCACCTGCAGGTCGACGACGTCGACGGCACGGTGCGCCGCGCGGCCGCCGAGGGCGCCGTCATCGAGCGGCAGCCTGCCGACGAGCCGTATGGCCGAGTCGCCGCCCTGATCGACCCGTTCGGTCACCGCTGGATGCTCAACCAGCCGCCCCGCTCGGCGACCCGTGTCGCCCACGGCGACATCGGCTACGTCACGCTGGCGGTGCCCGACGACGAGCGGGCAAAGGCGTTCTACGGCGCCGTCCTCGGCTGGCAGTTCTCGCCGGGCAACGTCCCGCGGGGCTGGCAGGTCGAAGGCCGCACGCCGATGATCGGCGTGGGGGGCGGCTCGGCGGGGCCCGGTGGCGCAACGCTGTGCTACCGCGTCGCCGACATGGCTGGCGCCGTCGAGCGGGTCCGCGACGCAGGCGGTGAGGCCAACGACCCCCAACCCCAGCCCTACGGCCTGCTCGCCTACTGCACCGACGACCAGGGCATCGAGTTCCAGCTCTGGCAGCCCACCGACTGATCGGGCTAGGGCGAAGTGCCGACCGAACGGGCCGAAGTGAGCGCGATCTGTCGGGACTTCCAGCCAGACACGACGAAGACCACGGCGAACAGCGTCGCCCCGACGATCACGATCGCCGGCCCCGACTGCACGTCGAGGTGGTAGCTGGCGTTCATTCCGACGAACCCGGTGACCGCTCCGACTCCGGTGGCGAGGAACAGCATGCGGTGGAACGAGTCGGTGAGGAGGCGGGCGACGGTCGCCGGGATCACGATGCTGGCGGCCACGAGTGTGGCGCCGAGCACCTGCATCGTGGCGAGGATCGTCACGGCCAGGATGAGCATCAGCATCGCGTCGATACGCGCCGTGTGGAGTCCGGACGCCTCGGCGACCTCGGGGTCGAACGTCGTGAACAGCAGCGGCCGGTAGGCGAAGAACACGACACTTGTGACGAACAGGGCAACGACGAGGATGGCCACGACATCGGCGTCACCGACACCGAGGATGCTGCCGAACAGGGCGGCGTCGAAGCTGTCGCCACGCCGGCCGAAGACAGCGAAGAGCGCAAGGCCGAGGGCGAACGAGGCCGTGGTGATCACACCGACGGCGGCGTCGGCACCGATCGCCCGACGCCTTGTGACCCCGCCGATCAACAGTGCCGAGGCGACGCCCCAGACACCGGCGCCGAGCACGATGTTGACGCCGAGCAGGGCACTGGCGGCGAACCCGCCGAAGATGGCGTGGGAGAGGCCATGACCGATGTAGCTCATTCCTTTGAGCACCACGAACACACCGACGAGGCCGCACAGCGCTCCGGCGACCGTGGCAACGACGACGCCGTTGCGAAAGAACTCGAATTCGTAGGGCTGGAGGAGGTCGGCCATGTCAGGCGCTGATCCCTGGGAACTCGATGACGTTGGCGCCGACGTGGCGGTGCGAATCGACGACGACAGGCATCCCGGCATGTTCGAGCACTTCGATCGGGGCGCCGAAGGTGCGCTCGAGGATGTCCGGCGTGAGCACCCTCCGGGGCGGGCCGGTCCCGATGATCTCGGTGTTCAGGCACACCAGGTGGGGTAGGTGGGCGGCGATGCCGTTGAGGTCGTGGGTGGTCAGGACGATCGCCAGCCCATCGCCGTGCAGGTCGCCGAGGAGGTGAAGGATCTCGTGGCGGGTCCGGAAATCGACACCCGAGGTCGGCTCGTCCATCAGCAACAGCTGCGGTCGACCGAGCAATGCCCTGGCGACGAACATTCGTTGCTGCTGGCCGCCGGACAGCTGGCGGATGTGCCGGTCGGCAAGCGAGGCGATCTCCAGGCGCTCCAGGACCGCGTCGACCTCGGCGCGCTCGTTGCGGCTGCGCCACGGCCATACGCGTCCGCCGGTACGGGCCATCAGGACGCACTCGCCGACCGTCACCGGGAAGTTCCAGTCGACGGTCTCGAGTTGGGGGACGTAGCCGACGTGCAGCTCGGGCACTCGGTGGACGGTGCCTGTGCTCGGTTGAACGGTCCCGAGCAGCGTCTTCAACAGGGTGGACTTCCCGGATCCTGATGGGCCGACGATCCCGGTGAACTGACCTTCGGCGATGCGCAGGTTGATGTCGACGAGGGCGGGCGTGCCGCCATACGCGCACGAGACTCGCTCGAACTCGACGAGACGAGGAGTGTCGGTCGATGTGATCATTGCGGATAGACCGCCTCATCGGGGACGACGTTGCGGACCTCGACGGCCTCCAACGCCGAGGCGTCACCGCCGAGCGCGTCGACCATCGTGATGTAGTCGAAGAGCATCAGCCCGAGCCACGAATGCTCGGCTTCGCCCGGCTCGCCGGGCAGGTCGTCGTCGCGCAGCACGTCGACGTACTCGACGTCGGCTTCCCGACCGATCTGCTCGAGGACCGGGCTGGGGAACACCTCGGACCCGAAGATCGCCGGTACCTCAGCCGCGTCGACCTGTTCGATCAGGTCGGCGACCTCCCGCGGCGTTGGATCCTCGAAGTCCGACACCTGGATCGCCCCGATCACCTCCCAGTCGTACTCGTCGGCGAAGTAGGCGTAGGCGTCGTGGTAGGTGAGCAGCTTGCGTGTCGGCACCGTTGCAAACGACTCGCGCATCGCCCCGTCGAGCTCCTCGATCAACTCGGCGAAGGCGTCAAAGTTGGCGGCGTAGTAGTCGGCGTTGCCGGGGTCCCGGGTGGACATGTCGTCGCGCACGATCTCGGCGTAGCGCAGCGCCATCGGCGGGTTGGTCCACAGGTGCGGATTGGGCTTGCCACCTTCCTCGGGGAAGGAGAAGTCGAAGCGGTACTCATCCTCGGAGATCGTCTGCTCACCCAGTTCCACGATCGCCGCGCCGTCGGCGAGGTTCGCCTCGGCGAGTTCGCGTGTCGGCTCCTCGAGCTGGAGGCCGTTGAGATACAGGACGTCTGCGGTCGACAGCAGTTCGGCGACGCTGGGTTGCGGCTCGAAGGTGTGTGAGTTGGTGCCCTCGGGGACGATGCCCTGGACGTCTGCCCGGTCGCCGATGATGTTGGCGACGATGCTGGTGATCGGCGCGACCGTCGTCGCCACCAGCAAGCTGTCGGCTTCGTCGGGGCCCGTGGCGGCGACTACAGCGTGCCCGGGGACGCCGATCACAGCGAGCAACGCGGCCGTGGCGATCACGCGCATGCCTGGGACCTTACTGCGAGCGACTTGTTGCTGCGAGCCTCATGCATCAAGGATCGACTCGCAACTACGAGACGATCGGTAGTCTCACCATCGTGGTGGTCAACGAGCGGGCGGACGCCATCGTCCAGCGTCTGCGCCGCAGCGGGGGGCGGATGACCCGGCCGCGCCGGATGGTCATCGACGCCCTGGCCAGCGGCCCAAGCCATCACCTGACAGCCGCGGACATCGTCGCCGTCGTCCGCGCCGAGGACCCCGAGTTCTACGAGAGCACGGTGTACCGGACGCTCGACCTGCTCGTCGACCGCGGCATCGTCGAGCGCGTCCAGCTGGGACGGGGTGGCGCCGTGTTCCACCTGCCCGACCAACCCCATCACCACCTCGTCTGCCAGAGCTGCGGTGACGTGCTGGAGATCCCGGCGACGTTGCTCGACGAGCTCGCCGTCCACCTGCACGACGAGTTCGGCTTCCGCTTGCGGGCGTCCGCTTCGACATTGGTCGGATCGTGCGCCCGTTGTGCAGCGCCGGCGGCGAAGAGGACGTAACGGGCCGCGGTTCGGCATGGTTGACAGTTCGTTGCCGAGTGGCCGATGGATGACCCACGATGGGCTCTCGTCAGGTATCCGCGGGTCCAGTCGACGTGCCGGTCGGGCGTGTTGGCTCTGGAAGTAGGAGGTTTCTGGGCTCTCGAGACGTCAACCGCGAAACTGATGTCGCTCGGCGGCCAGATCTGGCCGGTTTGCGCGGGAAGAGTCCGAAGTGCCGACGCTGCGGACCGTTTGGTACCGCTGCGTCGGCACTTGTCGGCGCCCTCGGCTATGACAGCTTCCAGAGCATGCAACCAGGACGCAGCGAGTGGGTGCACCCACGGATAGGACGGGGAAGTGCCCGACTTCGGCAGCGACAGCTCACAGTTCTCCGTAGCCGGTGCGGGGATAGGGTCGGGCGCCTATGGCATCCGCTTCCACGTTCCCCCCGCTCGACGGCTCGGCGCAGAAGACGCAGAAATTCTCGGCCGCCCCCGACCTCGGCATCGATCCGGCCAAGCGCTACACAGCGACGATCGACACCTCGCTCGGGGAGCTGGTCGTAGCCCTCGACGCGGCCAGCGCCCCGAAGACCGTCAACAACTTCGTGTTCCTCGCCCTCCACCACTACTACGACGGCGTCATCTTCCACCGCATCATCAACGGCTTCATGTGCCAGGGCGGCGATCCGACCGGCACGGGGACGGGCGGGCCGGGCTACCGCTTCGAGGACGAGCTGCCCAAGCCCGGCCGCTACGAGATCGGCTCGGTGGCGATGGCCAACTCCGGACCGCACACCAACGGCAGCCAGTTCTTCATCGTCTCCGGGTCCAGCGGTGTCGGCCTGCCGCCCCTGTACAGCCTGTTCGGCAAGGTGGTCAAGGGCCTCGACGTCGTCGACACGATGCAACGGGTCACGACGAACTCGAAGGACCGCCCCCACGACGACGTCACCATCAACTCGGTGACGATCTCCGTCGCCGATGACTGAGGTTTCTCTCTCCGGGCGCACCGCCATCGTCACCGGTGCCGGACGCGGGATCGGGGCTGCGATCGCCCGCTCGCTCGACGCCGCCGGTGCCCGCGTCGTGCTCGTCGCTCGCACAGCGAGCGAGCTCGACGAAGTCGCCGCCACGTTGGCCAACCATCCCGTCACCGTGGTCGCCGACCTCGGTTCGTCGGACGGCCCTTCCGCTGCCGCCGAGCAGGCGATCGCCGCCCTCGACGGCCGTGTCGACGTCCTCGTCAACAACGCTGCCGTCGCCATCCGCAAGCCGAGCGAGGAGCTCACCGCCGACGAGATCCAACACGTCCTCGACGTCAACGTCCGCGGCGTGCTGCTGCTCACCGTCGCTGTGCTGCCGGCGATGCTTGCCGTCGGCTCCGGCTCGATCGTGTCGCTCAGTTCGATCAGTGGCCTGCGCGGCACGCCCCGTCGCGCCGTGTACGCGGCGAGCAAGGCGGCGATCGACGGGCTGACCAGGGCGCTGGCGATGGAGTACGGACCCCGTGGCATTCGCGCCAACGCCGTCGCCCCTGGTGTTGTGCCGACGGCGCTGTGGGTCGAACATCTCGCCAAGCCGGGCGTCGCTGACGACGTACTGGCGACCATCCCGGTCCGCCGGCTCACCGACGCTGACGAGATCGCCGACGTCGTCACGTTCCTCGCCTCCGACGCGTCACGGGCGATCACCGGTGCGACGATCGCGGCCGATGGAGGGATGGGGGCGACGCTCAACCTGTACCCGAAGGTGTGAATTTGCGGACGCCCCCTGTCCACAAGCAATGCCATACTCGACGCATGCCTGCCCGGGCCGGTGAGCAATCGTGACGCGCTTGTCGATCGTCGCCGCACGCCGCATCGCCCTCGCCGCCCAGGGGTTCACCCGCCCGCGGCCGAGCGGCCGGGTGACCCGCCGTCACCTGCGCCGGGTGTTCGACGACGTTGGAGTCATCCAGATCGACTCGGTCAACGTCCTCGTGCGCAGTCACGAGCTCCCGCTGTTCGCCCGCCTCGGGCCGCACCCGCGCACGTTGATCCCCGACGCCGTCGCCGCCGGCGAGCTGTTCGAGTACTGGGCACACGTCGCGTCGCTCCTGCCGACGAGACACCTGCCGCTCTGGCGGTGGCGGATGGAGGCGATGGTGGACGGCCGCTACGCCCGCCACTTCACCCAGCGCCGGGCGGGGATGTTGGAGAAAGTGCTCGATCAGGTTCGCGCCCAGGGCCCGATTGCCGTCGGCGACGTCGATGGTCGCGTGCGCAATCCCGGGACGTGGTGGAACTGGGACGACGCCAAGCTCGCCCTCGAGATCCTCTTCGACCAAGGGGTCGTCAGCGTGACCAGGCGACCAAACGACTTCGCCAGGCTCTACGACCTCATCGAGCGCATCGTCCCGGCTGACGCCCTGGCCGCACCGCCGCTTCCCGAGTCTGAGGCCCGGCGTCAGCTGCTGATGCTGGCGGCTCGCTCGCTCGGCGTCGCCACGCTGGCGGATCTGTGCGACTACTACCGGATCAACGCAACCGCCTCCAAGCCGATCGTCGCGGAACTGGTTGCCGACGGATCGCTCGCAGCCGTCGAGGTCGACGGCTGGAAGAATCAGGCGTTCCTGCATCCCGACGCCCAGGCACCGCGCCGCGTCATCGGCCGCGCTCTGCTCTCCCCGTTCGACTCGCTGATCTGGTTCCGTGATCGCACCGAGCGATTGTTCGACTTCAACTACCGGATCGAGATCTACACGCCGAAGCCGAAGCGGATCTACGGGTACTACGTACTCCCGTTCCTGCTCGACGGGCAGCTCGTCGGTCGCGTCGACCTCAAGGCCGACCGGTCCGCTGGTGTCCTTCGGGTCCAGGCGAGCTGGGTCGAGGACGACCTCGACAACCCGCTCGACCGCCCGGCGATCGCCGAGCAACTCGCCGCCGAGCTCGGCGAGATGGCCCGCTGGCTGGGACTGAGCGGTGGCGTCGTTGCTGCGGCTACGGGCAACCTCGCCAAGGATCTCCTCCGTGCGCCTAACGTGATGCCGATTGTCGAACCCGACGCGTAGCGCACTCTCCGGCGACGAGGAACCCGTCAGCCCTGGGCCGCATCCGTTGCGACCTGCAAACGAGGTGGTGGCCGAGCCCACTGCCGTACCTGTCGCGCCGCCCGATCGAAGGATGCCCCGCTGGGTTGTCCCGGCTACGGCGATCTTCTGGATAGGAGCACTCGCCGCCCTCGTCATCCGCGCGATCTGGGCCCGACTCGACGACCTCGTCGTGCTCCTGGCGATCTCCTTGTTCCTGTCGCTGGCCATCGAGCCGGGCGTCAATCGCTTGTCTCGCCGCGGCTGGCGGCGCGGCACGTCCACCGCCCTGATCCTGTTCGGGGTCGTGCTCGTGTTCCTGCTGTTCGTCGCGGCGATCGGCACGCTCGTCGGCTCGCAGATCGCCGAGCTGCTGACCAATACCGAGCGCTACATCCGTGACACCGTGCGATTCCTCAACGACACGTTCGGCTTCAACATCAATGCCCAGGAAGCGATCGACGCCTTCAACGACCCCGACGGCGCCGTGCAGCAGTTCATCGAAGACCAGCAGGACGACGCCCTCGCCCTGTCGGTCGCGGCGCTCGGCTGGCTGTTGCAGCTGTTCTCGGTGATCCTGTTCACGTTCTATCTCGTCGCCGACGGGCCGCGTCTGCGTCGGGCGATCTGCGCCCGACTGACACCGGAACGTCAGGAGCGAGTTCTGCAGACCTGGGAGCTGGCGAGCACGAAGACCGGCGGCTACCTCTACTCGCGGGCCCTGCTGGCGCTGCTGTCGACGCTGTTCCACTGGGTCGTGTTCCAGTCGGTCGGCACCGCCGCCCCGATCGCCCTCGCCTTGTGGGTGGGCATCGTCAGCCAGTTCCTGCCCGTCGTCGGCACGTACATCGCCGGGGTGCTGCCGGTCGTCATCACGTTCCTCGACTCGCCGCTCAAGGCGCTGATCGTGCTCATCGCCATCGTCGTGTATCAACAGATCGAGAACTACGTGTTTGCCCCCCGCATCACGGCGCGCACGATGCAGCTTCATCCGGCGCTGGCGTTCGGCTCGGCGCTCGGTGGGGCCGCCCTGCTCGGTGCCGTCGGAGCCGTGTTGGCATTGCCGGCGGCGGCGATGGCCCAAGCGCTGGTGTCCGAACTCGGCACCCGCCATGTCGTCGTCGACAGCCATCTCACCACCGTCGTCGAACCGCGCCGGCGCCGACGTCTCGCCTACTGGTTCGGGCTCGACGACGAGCAGAGCCCGGCCCGGCGGGGTTGGAAGCGACGCTGATGTTGCCGGGCGCGGTCGTGCCGATCGCTCTGACGACTCGCAGCGGCGAGGTCGAGTCGGTCCACTTCGGCATCGTCGTCGCCCTCGGCGCGGACGGAACGGTGGCGTGGTCGGCCGGCAACCCCGACATTGCCGTCTACCCGCGCTCCGCCCTCAAGCCGCTGCAGGCGCAGGCGATGTTCGACGCCGGCTTCGTCGCCGAGCCCGACGAGCTTGCCGTCGCCGCGGCCAGTCACAACGGTGAGTCGATCCATCTCGACGTCGTGCGCCGGATCCTGGCCAAGGCCGGCCTCGACGAGCACGCCCTCGCCAACACCCCGGCGCTGCCGCTCGCCCCGGCCGTTGCCGCCGACGTGCTGCGGGCCGGCGGGCAGGCGAGCGCGCTGCTGCAGAACTGCAGCGGCAAGCACGCGGCGATGCTGGCAACGTCGATCGCCAACGGCTGGGACGCCGACGGGTACCTCGAGTTCGACCACCCCGTGCAGAAGCTGATCGACGCCTACATCGACGAGGTGGCGGGCGGCGTCAGCCACACCGGCATCGACGGGTGCGGTGCCCCGACGGCGATGGTCACGCTCACCGGCTTGGCGACCGCCGTCCGTTCGCTGGCCGTCAGTCGGTCAGCCGTCTACGAGGCGATGCGCCGGCACCCCGACCTCGTCGCCGGCAAGGGGCGAGAGGACACGCTGCTGATGCGAGCCGTCCCCGGCCTCGTCGCCAAAGGCGGCGCCGAAGGCGTTCACGTCGCCGCCCACCCGGACGGCCGGGCGGTCGCCGTCAAGGTCGCCGACGGTTCCGAACGGGCGCGAGTGCCAGTGCTGCTGGCCGCCCTGCGGTCGCTGGGTTTCGATGTCGACGACGTGCCGGTCCCGCCGATACTCGGCCACGGCCGTCCCGTCGGCGAAGTACGCGTGCTCGTGGGTCAGTAGCTCGGGGGGTCCTCTCCGATTCGGGCGAACTCGGGTGGACGGCGCTGCAAGTACGACTGCACGCCCTCTTGGAAATCGCCTCGTCCGAAGCTCTCCACCATCAACCGTTCTGCGTCTGCCTGGGCGGCGGCGAGACCGCGGTGGAGGTCGAGGTACACCTGCCGCTTGATCACGGCGATCGACGCCGGTGAGCAGTGCTCTGCGAGGTTCACGATGTAGTCGCGGGCGTGGGGGAGCAACTCGTCGGGTGTCGTCGCATGGTTGACGAGGCCGATCCGCTCTGCTTCCTCGGCACCGACCTTGCGGGCCGAGTAGAGGAGGTCGAGGGCATGGGCCGGACCGACGAGGCGGGAGAGTTGCCAGGCGATGCCCCACTCGGCGATCAGCCCGCGCTGCGCGAACGACGTCGTCACCACGGCCGTCGTGCTCATCCAGCGGAGGTCACAGGCGAGAGCGACGGGAACGCCCATCCCGGCGACGGGGCCGTTGATCGCCGCGATCACCGGCTTGGCGACCGACATCGGGTAGGTGTACGTGCCGCGCAGGTCGGCTCCGGCGTCCGGGTCACCGGGTACGGCGACGCTGGCGTCGATGATCTGGGCGGCGGCGTCCTCCCGGGACTCGGCGTCGCCGGTGGGGTTGGTGACGCTGGCGAGCATGCCGAGGTCGGCGCCGGCGCAGAAGCCGCGGCCAGCACCCGTGATGACCATGCCGACGACGGCGGGGTCGCGCTCAGCGCGCTCGATGGCTGCGGCGACCTCGTGTCCCATTCTCGCTGTCCAGGCGTTGAGGTGGTCGGGGCGGTTGAGGGTGATCGTGGCGACGGGGTCGTCGACCGCGTACAGGACCTGCTCGAACGCTGTAGCCATCCCGCGTTTGTAGTCGTCCAGGCGGCCGTTCGCCGCAGCGGACGTCGCCCTACTGGTGGGCGTAGAGCGATTGTCGCGGCTTGAACTCTTTGGTCTCGTTGGCGACGTTGGTGGCGCCAACCATGCCAAAGACACGCCGGCCGGCATCCACGAGGAGGTCGTGCGGCAGTCCGAGCCTCGATGACCAGCGATCCATCGGCAGCAGTCGCCGCAGCGCTGCGAGTCGCACTCGCGCGCAACTGACGGCGTGCTTGACTCGACCCTTGGGGCAGGGTCGATGATCGGCTCGATGACGACTGAACGCTCGCCGGGACCTCTGCTCACGATCGGCGAGTTTGCCCGCCTGACCCGACTCACGACGAAGGCACTGCGGATCTACGCCGAATCAGGTCTGCTTCGCCCGGAGCAAGTCGATCGGACGAGCGGGTATCGCTACTACAGCATCGAACAAGCCCGCACGGCACGACTCATCGGTCTCCTTCGAGCGACCGATCTTGGACTGGCGGAGATCGCCCGGTTGCTTGCCGAACTCGACATCGACGCTGCCCAGGCGGCCGAGCTTCTCGACCGACATCTGCGCTGCCTCGAAGCCCAGCACGCCAGCCGCCGAGCGCTCATCCGCCACATCCACGCCATCATCCGCAGAGAGGACCCACCGATGTTCCCGATCCATACACGTCAGGTCGCCGCCCAACGAGTGATGTCCATCCAGCGTCGACTCCGCGCCGACGAGACCGACGACTTCGTCGCCGAGGCGAAAGCGGAGTTTCGCCGACACCTCGACGGCGCAACGGCGACCGGGCCGTTCACGCTGATCTTCCACGGCATCGTCGACGACGAAAGCGATGGGCCACTCGAGGCGATCCTCGGTTGCCCCGACGACGTGATCCCGGGCGACGTCATCGGCATCCGAACCGAGCCAGCACACGACGAGGCGTTCACCACGATCACCAAGGCTCAATGGGACTATCCCGCCATCCTCGCCGCCTATGACGCCGTCGCAGCGTCCGCGGAGGTGACCGCTCGTCCGGGAAGCCGGCTGTCGTGTCGAGAGGTCTACCTCGCCGAACCTGACGACATCGGTGACGACGATCTTGTCTGCGACGTCGCCTACCCCCTCGGATGAGCCCGCATTCCGACGCCTGCGCGTCAGGTGTCCACGGACAATGCTGGAGTGATGGCTCGTCTCGCTGACGTTGTGATCGATTGCACTCGCCCATCCGCTGTCGCCAGGTTCTGGGCGGAGACCCTCGACGGGTACGCCGTAGCGCCGTACGACGCCGACGAGTTGGCGCGACTGCGCTCAGCCGGTGTTGACGATCCAGAGGATGATCCGACGGTCCTCGTCGAGGGAGCCTCCGGTTCACCGCGGCTGTGGTTTCAGCAGGTTCCGGAGGCGAAAGTGGTCAAGAACCGAGTGCACCTTGATCTCCATGCCGATGACCTCGAGGCGGAGGTCGGCCGCTTGGTAGGCCTCGGCGCACGCGTGTTGCACCCGGAGCGCGATGGCCTCGTCGTCATGGCCGACGTCGAGGGCAACGAGTTCTGCGTAACCATCGGTGAGCTCGGCCGGCTTGGCCCCGAGCGCGGATGAAGTTGCTGCTCGCCGCGACGGTGCTGTTTGCCGCGATATGCGGCGCCGGTGGAGATCGTGGGGTTGCCGCAGCGGCCGATGGCGTGAGCTGCGACGCTCCGCAACACGGCAAGCTCGAGATGACGGGCGACGTCGGCGACTACCAGTCCGGTGTGCTCGACGACCCGGTGCACGATCCGACCCTGTTCGTCGACGGCGAGACCTTCTACGTCTTCTCGACCGGGCGGCTCGATCCGTCCGACCCGGGCGGCATCTTCGCTCGCCGCTCCACCTGCAGCCTCGCCGGTCCGTGGGAGTCGCTGGGTTCGGTTCCGTTGCCAGAGTGGACTCGCGACTATGACGTCGAACACCTCTGGGCACCGCACGTCGTCGAGTCCGGCGGCACGTTTCATCTCTACTACGCCGCTTCGAGCTTCGGTACGAACCGGTCGGCGATCGGACTGGCGACCACGACGACGCCAGGGGATCTCGAGAGCTGGGACGACCACGGTCCGATCTTCACGTCGCAGCCAGGCGACGACTACAACGCCATTGACCCGCAGGTGTTCTCCGACGGGCTGGACTGGTACTTCGTATACGGCTCGTTCTGGACCGGGATCCAGATGCAGCCGTTGGCCGACGACATGCGTACGCCCGGTGAGCCCCGCTTGTCGTTGGCGAGCAACCCTGTCGACCCGCCGAACGCGATCGAGAACGCGCAGGTCTTCGAGCACGGCGAACACTGGTTCCTCGCGGTGTCGTGGGACCTCTGCTGCCGCGGGCTCGCCAGCACCGACAGGATCGCCGTTGGGCGATCGGCGAGTCCGACCGGTCCCTTCGTCGACGCTGACGGCGTCCCGATGGCCGACGGCGGTGGGACGATCCTGCTGGAATGCCGCGGCAACCAGATCGGGCCCGGCGCGCTCGACGTGCTCGAGCACGAGGGCGGGCTGTACGCCGTCCATCACTACTACGACGCTGACACCGGCGGCACGATCCGCATGCAGATCCGCGAGGTGGAATGGCGAGACGGCTGGCCCTACCTCTCCGGCGAGTCCTGACGGGCACGCCGTTCCCGTCGTTCTGGGTGCCATTTCTTTTCGACTATCGCAAGGAATGGCACCCAGATTTCGAAAGAGTCGCACGCATAGTTGCGAGGCTCACTCGCCGGCGCTGACGTCGACTGCGTGCAGCGCCCGACCCGGCTGCGTCGTACCGGGACCGGGCCTCGTCACGACGGGGCGGGTCGTCGCGTCCCAGGCATGCCAGTTGCGCACCGGGGTGAGCCCGGGCTCAGCGTCGAGGATCCTGGCGATCGTCAGGATTGCGTCCGCCGAGAGCCCATCGGCCTGCTCGGCGACCGCCTTGTGGGCCCGATCGACGAGTGGATCAGAAGGCACGCCCTGCTCGGTCACCGAGGCGGGTGGGAACGCCTGGAGAAACGACGTCGCGCTGCGCACACCGAACGACGCCAGGGCGGCGCGGGGATGGACACGATTCTGCTTCTCGTCGAGGCGTCGCTTGCGTCGGGTCGATGCCCGTGGACTGAGGTGGAGGTAGAGGTGGGCCTGGTCGTACCAGTCGACGAGGCGGCCGACGGGGACCCGTGTGTGCAGGAGGACCTCGACGGTGTTGGCACTGACGAGGTTCTGCATGTCCTCGATCCCTTCCTCGAGCAACCGCGCCTCGTACCAGACGTTGAGCCCGTCGAGGTCGCTGAGGGGATAGGACGAGCGCAGCGACGGGACTGCCGATCGCAGCACGACGGCAACGACGCGGTTCAGCGCTTGCAGCCCGACGAGCGGGAACAGTCCGACGACGAAGGCGACGATCGCCTCCTGCCCGCCGGCGTCGTCAGTGAACACCGGCAACTGATGCAGGACGCCGACGAGAATGAGCACGACGACGACGCGGAGCACAGCGCTGGTGTACGCGCTCGGTTTGAGATCGCTCTGGAAGAACCGCCGGGACAACATCTGGATGTTGAACAGGTAGGCGCCGAGGAAGCCGAACAACAGCATGTCCAGCGTCCCGGACGGCTCGTCGACGACGAACGACTCGCTCCAGAACAGGCTCGTCCAGCCGACGGCGAAGACCACGGTCGCCAGGACGACGGGGAAGAACGTTCCCGTCTTGACGCGTGAGTCGCTGTTCGCCTCGGAGACGCAGCGCCCGTAGTAGGCGTCGAACTTCTGCCGGTAGATGTTGGGGTGACGGCTCATCGTCGCCCCACCCGCATTGAACCACTGGGCGAAGTACACGGAGCTGACCGGCGGGCGGGGCAGGTTTTCGGGCTGGTCCAGCCCGAGTCGGTGCAGGTTGAGCACATACTCGTCCCACAACGCCCCGGCCCGCTGGCCGATGAACCGGATGTACAGCCATCCCGGTGTGAACGAGAGCGTCCAGATCGCCATCGCCTCCAACGCCGACACGGCACCGAACTGGCGGGTCCCGACCCACTTGGCGACGACGATCACCCCGCCGATCACGGCGGTCAGCAGCAGGGCAGCAGCGAGGTGCCGGCCGAACCGGAGGTCGCGCGTTGACGACCTGCCGGTGCCGGCGAAATCGACCGTGCCGGGCAGGTTCGGCGCGAGCAGCGGCCACACGACGTCGACGACCTGAGGGCGGGCGCGAAGAGCGGCTGCGAGGCTCCGCTCGACCCGGGCGAGTGCCGACGCTCGGGCGTCAGCGCTCGTCGGCCGATCAAGTTGCTCCGCTCGGCGCTGCAGGACCCGTCCCTCGGACAGCAGGATGCGCAGCTCGTCGCTGACGATCTCGTCGGCGACGAGGTTGTCGAGACCGAGGACCGCACCCGTAGTGCCCGGCGAGGAGGCGATCAACGGGGTGAACCTGGCCAGGTACCGGGCGAGCTCGCGAACCTGCGTCGATCGATCGACGTCGGCGCGCGGAAGCGCTGGGGCTCCCGTCGTCAGGCGATGACGACTCGCCGCGCCGCGGCCTCTCACGCTGCCGCCTGCAAGCGGCCGACCCCGGCATAGAACGCCACGGCGGCGGCGTGTGTCCGCGGTCCATAGATGCCGTCCGCCTCGCCACAGTTGTACTGCTGGAGGTCGACCTGCCACGCGGCGACTGCCGCTTCGGTCAGCGGGCCGAACTGGCCGTCGACGCGCTTGGTGTAGTAGCGCCAGAAGGACAACACCTCCTGGAGCAGGCTGACGCCGCTGCCGACGTCGCCGCGCTTCAGCTTCGGCAACGGCAACGATGCCGAGGTTGCCTGGTCAGGTGTCGCCTGTGGCTGTGGCTGAGGCGTACCGGCGATGATCTGCTCGACGGTCGCCGTATGCAGGGCGGCCTCCGGATGAACCTCCCAGTGCAGCCACTTCGCCCAGCCCTGGCCCATGTCCGAGCTCGGCTTCTGGCGCTTCCAAGCCGGTCCCATCCCCGCCCGGCTCGACCGCCAGATCGTGCAGTTCACGTAGTCGTGAACGGCCTGGATCCCGAGTGCTTCGTGGTGGTCGATGGCGAAGGCGACCGCCTGGTCGGCGGCGGTGCGCCCGGGCCCAGGATCGGCGTAGCGCCAGTCCCAGGCACGGCCGACGGCGTGCACGGAGAGCTTCGAGCTATTGCGCATGTTGCGCACACCAAAGCTGCCGAGGTCCATCCCACCCGGCCACCTCCTGAGCACGTAGTTCTTCCAAGTCTCGATTCCAGGCGTCGGTCCGTTGCTGGGCGTGGTCCCGGCGCCGATGTAGGTGAGCGTCATCGGTCGTCCTCCTCGGGATCGTCGTCCTCGGACTCGCCGTCGAACCCATCGGGGATGACGTCGAGCTCGGTGTCCGTGGTGATGCTGACTGCTGACATCGTGTACTCCTTCGTCGGGGGTGCAGTTGGTGACCATCAGACGCGATGTCAACGGTGACGTCGGCACCGCGTGGCCGTCCCTGAGACGGACATCTGTCCGAGATGGGCGGCGACCGTCCCCGGCAGGCGGTCGAATTCGGGTGACCAGAGTGTCCGACGGCGCGAAGCTGATGCGGCTGACCGAGGTGGTGGTCGTGGCGTAGCTGGCGCAACGGGCGTGGTCGAGTGGTTGCCCAAGCTGTCGCGTTCGGTGTCGTCGCCGGCACGCTGATCGTGGCTGCCACCCCCTCCGCGGCGATCCTTCCCCCACCGCCGTCGTCTTCCACGTTGCCACCGAGGACGACCGTTCCTCCTGTCACCACGACGTCGGCACCACCCCCTACCACCCAACCGCAGCCGACGACCCAGCCGCCGGCACCGACGACGACCCCACAGCCGCCTCCCGCCCCGCCGGCCCCGGCCCCGCCGCCGCCGGAGGACGAGGAACCCGCGCCCGAGCCGCCGTGCCAGCGCGATGCCATCGACGACTACTACACAGCCACCAAGGATGAGGTGCTCGTCGTCCCGTACGCGGCTGGGCTGGGCACCAACGACATCCTCATGTGCGGTGGGCCTGGTTACACGATCGACAACCTCACCGATCCTCCGAACGGCACGGTCGTCAAGACACCCAACGACTTCGGCGCCTTCGAGTACACGCCCGATCCAGGGTTCACCGGCTCCGACTCGTTCACCTACACCCTCTTCCAGGGGTCGGAGGTGGCCGACCAAGCCACCGCTCACATCACCGTCACCGAGTTCTGCTCGGTGGTCGCCTTCGGCGACATCTATTACACGGCATTCGAGACGCCCGTGACGGAACAGGCGCCTGGATTCCTCACCAACGACACCGTGGAGTGCCAGCCGGCGACGGCGAGCGTTTCCATCGTCCCCACCGACGGCAACGTCACCGCCGGTCCTGACGGCGCCTTCGTGTACACCCCGAATCCCGGGTTCTACTTCACCGACGAGTTCACCTACGAGATCCGCGATCCCAACCAGCTGTTGATGGCCACCAGCGTCGTCACGGTCGTGGTCGATGAGCCAACGTGCATCGCCGTCGACGACTCCTACTCGACGACGGTCGACACACCGCTGAACGTCGGCGGCCCGGGTGTTCTCGCCAACGACGTCGTCTGCCCGGACGCCAACAACGTCCTGGTCGCCCAGCAGCCTGCCTTCGGCACGGTCAGCTTGCAGTCGGACGGATCGTTCGCCTACGTCCCCGATCCGGGGTTCGTCGGTCAGGACAGCTTCACCTACGACCATTGGGGCCTCGACATCGTCACGTTCACCAACGTCGTCCTCGCCACAGCGACAGTGCTGGTCGACGTCACCGAGACACCGCAGGCGACCACTACGACGGTTCCGCCAGCCAGCACGACGACGATCCCACCAGACAGCACGAACCCGCTCGGCGACACGACCACGACCGCCCCGTCGAGCGACACGACGACGACCGGAGCCGAGACGACGCTATCGATCGCTCCAGGTTCGGGCCCGCAAACCCCGCCACCTTCGGCGCCCGAGGCCGGGTTCCGGATCGCCACGTTCAACGCCTCGCTGAACCGGGCCGCCGAGGGCGAACTGGTCGCCGACCTCTCGACGCTGGACGACCAGCAGGCCGCCAACGTCGCGGCGATCCTCCAGCACACCCGCCCCGACGTCGTGTTGCTCAACGAGTTCGACTACGTCGAGGGCGGGGCAGCGGTCGACCTGTTCCGCACCAACTACCTGCTCCTGTCGCAGAACGGTGCCCAGCCGATCGACTACCCGCACCACTTCATCGCCCCGTCGAACACCGGCGTCCCATCGGGGTTCGACCTCGACAACGACGGCACGGTCGGCGGGGGCAACGACGCCTTCGGCTTCGGTGACTTCCCCGGCCAGTTCGGGATGGTCGTGTTGTCTCGCTACCCGATCGTCGCCGACCAGGTGAGAACGTTCCAGAACCTGCTGTGGTCTTCGGTTCCCGGTGCCCGGCTGCCCGACGACCCGGCAACAGCAGAGCCTGCGGACTGGTACTCGCCCGACGAGCTGGCGGTGTTGCCGCTGTCGTCGAAGTCACACTGGGACGTGCCGATCGACGTCGACGGCCGCACCGTCCACGTCCTCGCCGCCCACCCCACGCCGCCGGTCTTCGACGGGCCGGAGGACCGCAATGGGATGCGCAACGCCGACGAAATCGGATTCTGGGCGGACTACATCGCCGGAGTCGACAACAGTTGGATCGTCGACGACACCGGCGTTAGCGGTGGCCTCGCTGTCGACGCCGAGTTCGTGATCCTCGGCGACCTCAACAGCGACCCGCTCGACGGCGACTCACTAGCCGGGGCCACCGACCAAGTGCTCGCCCTCGACCGCGTTCAAGACCCGCAGCCGACGAGCGACGGGGCGGCTCTGGCCTCGCTCACCCAGCGGCGGATCAACGACACCCACAACGGAGACGCGGCTCTCGACACCGCTGACTTCGCCGATGACGCACCCGGCAACCTGAGAGTCGACTACGTCCTACCGTCTGACGATTTCACAGTCGTCGATGCCGGCGTGTTCTGGCCACCCACCAACGACGATCTCGCCCGCCTCGTCACGACCGAGCCACTGGCCAGCTCCGACCACCGGCTCGTCTGGGTCGACCTCACCTGAGCGCGAACCAATAGGGACTCTGGGCGCCGATCCTTGCGATGTCCGTAACGATTGGCCCCAGAATCCGATGCGGGCAGGACACCGACGTAGTCCACCTGCGTCGCGGGTGCAAGGATCGGGACGATGACGGCGATACCCGACACCCACCGTGACCTCCTCGACGGCGCCGTTGGCCTGCTGGCGACGCTCGGTCTCGACGGTCAGCCGCAGGTCACCGCCCTGTGGTTTCTGTTCGACGGCACGGATGTGCGCCTCTCGGTGAACGAGACGCGCCAGAAGGCGAAGAACCTGATGGGCGACCCGCGGGTGACGTTCTTCGTCGTCGACCCGGCGACCCCGTACCGCACGCTCGAGATCCGCGCCACCGCCGACTGGCACTACGACGAGGACCGGAGCCTGGCCGAAGCGGTCGGCGCCAAGTACGACGCCGATCTCAGCACGAGGGACGGCCCTGGCCAACGCCGTCTGGCCGTCACCCTGCGCCCGGTCAAGGTCAACACCTACGGCTGACCCCCACAACTTCTGGGCTGGCGGCGGCCTACGGTGCTCGACGTGGCAGCGCGCGATCGACGTGCCGGGAGCGTCAGGCAGGTGCCGGACGGGTATGTGAGTGGGCCCGCAGCGGCGACCGAAGCTACGGCCCGGGCGCTGGCCGAGCTCGGCGGGGCGCACACCGTGATTCTCGTCGAGGGCGTCAGCGACCAGATCGCGATCGAGACGCTCGCCCGCGCATCTGGCCATGACCTACGTGCACACGAGGCGGCGGTCGTGCCGATCGGCGGTGCGCAGGCGATCGGCCACTTCATTACCCGCTTCGGGCCGGGCGGTGCAGGGCTGCGGGTTGTCGGGCTGTGCGATGCCGGCGAGGAGCCCATCTTTCGGCGGGCCGTGGCCCGCGCCGGCGCGGACCTCCCGGTGTTCGTGTGCCACGCCGATCTCGAGGACGAACTGATCCGGTCCGTCAATCCCGACCGCGTCCAGGACCTGCTCGCCGCTCACGGCAACCTCGGCTCGTTCCGAACGCTCCAGAAGCAGCCGACCTGGCGCGACCGGCCGGTCCAGGCCCAGCTGCGGCGATTCTTCGCCAGCGGGGCGACGCGCAAGCTGCGCTACGCCGAAGCGCTGGTGGTCGCCGCGGTCGCGCTTGGGTGCGTGCCGACGCCATTGCAGGCGGTCCTGGACGCGGCGACCTAGCCACCACGACCGTCGACTACGTACGTGGGGTGAAGCGACGCCATGTCGCGGTCATGACCGCACGAGCCTTGTCGTCGAGTTCGAGTTCGGACCTGACGACGACCTCCGCCTCGTCGACGCTCACCGGGCTCGCCGTGAGCCGAACGGTGGGTCCAAGTGGCGTTGGTCGCAGGAATCGGACTTCGAAACCGGCGGTGATGAACGGAACCGGCGCCCCTGCCGCACCGTGCCAGTCGTGCTGCACGGCCTCCCACATCACCACTGCCGCGCCGTGGCAGTCGAGCACCGTGGAGATGATCCCACCGTTCACGAAGCCGAATCCATTGTCGTGTTCGGGACCGGGGGTGAACTCGGCAACGGTGAGGTCACCATCGCGGTAGCTGCGTAGGTGAAACCCCTTCGGATTCGCATGCCCACAGCCGAAGCAGGTCAGCTCCGGATACAACGACTCCTGAATGCTCACACGGTCGTTCATCGTGGTCACGTCACGGCCGCTCCAGGGCGATGTGATAGGTCGATCTCCCGAGGCGAAGTGTCGAAAGCGCTCGGCGTCCTCACCGGAGAACCGCTGGAAGCATGCGACATCACCCGCGAGGGACAGTGGCAGGCGATCGCGATGTACCAGCGCAACGGCTTCGCCGAGTCATCCACGCGGCCGCCCTCGCTTAGCATGGAGGGCGCCATCGTCATCGAGCGCTTGCTCAACGCGGCGAGCCGATGCGCGTGACCAGCACAGCCCGCGCCGCCGCCGAGGTGTGTGGCGTCATGGCGCTGCCCACATCGCGGCGATGTGCCGGGAGTCGGTACCGCAACAGCCACCGATGAGCGTCAGGTTCGGCAGGTGCGGCTTCAGGGCGTCGTGGGACTGGGCCAGCTCGATCGGGTTGCCCTCATCAAGCTCGGTCGCCGCGTCGAGTTCGGCGTGACTGCGAGTCGAGGCGTTGGCGCGCAGCCCGCGGATGCGCAGACGCCAGTCGCCATCGTCGGAGAGCCCGGCTGCGATGTGAGTGGGATGGGCGCAGTTGACCATGAAGTAGTCGGGGCCGCCTTCGGCATCGACCTCGGTCACAGCAGTCGCCAACGGCGTGCCGTCGGGCAATTGGCCGTCGAGCTCGACAGTGAACGAGATCGCAACGGGGAGACCGGCGGCCCGGGCGGCGTGAACGATGCCTACTGCCTCGCCGGCACCGGTCAGGGTGAGCGCCGTGACCAGGTCTGCGCCGGCCTCGGCGAATGCCTCGATCTGCGGTGCGTGGTACGCGGCGGCGTCGCCGGGGTCGACGACTGCGCCGGCGACGTAGCCGTCGCCGCGGGGTCCGATGCAACCACTGATCACGAATGCGTCGAGGCCGGCCGTGTTGCGCAGCTGATCGAGCAGGACAACGGCGTCCCGGTTCACCCGGCGCAGCTCGCCGAGCGGATAGCCACGGCGGTCGGCCCAATCGGGGTTGGCCCGCCACGTCGGCGTGTCCAGCTGCAACGCCGTGCCCGTCCGCTTGGCGATGTCGACGTAGTCGCCGTAGTAGTCGAGCAACAACTCGCGGCCGCGCTCGTCGTCGACCAGCGGAAACGCAGCGAAGTCGGGCAGCTCGACGCCGTGGTGGTAGATGAGGTCGGTCTCCAGGCCCCCGTCATTGACGACCGGCCGCCCGGACAGCTGGGGCAGTGCTGTGCGCATGATTCCTCCGTTTCAGACTGTTCGGTCTGTTTTAACAGACCGAACAGTCTGAAACAATGGAGATTGTTCGCCAAGCGAGGTTGTCGGCGATGTCGAAACGTAGGCCCGCCGAGGCGCGCCCCTTTCCTAGCGTGGGTGACCCCGTGCCCGCTCTGTCGGGTGCGTGAGTACAGGACGAGGGAGCAGCGGTGGGGTCGATCCAGGTGAGCCATGTCGGGTGGCGCTTGCCGGGCGGGGTTGAGCTGCTGCGCGACGTCAGCTTCTCGGTTGGGGATGGGGACCGGGCCGCCCTGGTCGGCGCCAACGGCGTCGGCAAGTCGACCCTGCTACGGCTGATCGCCGGCGAGCTCTCGCCGACGTCGGGAACGCTGGCGATCGACGGTCACGTCGGCGTCATGCGCCAGCTCGTCGGCGTCGCCGGCGGCGCCGACGAGGTCATGCTCACGGCCCGCGAGCTCCTGGTCTCACTGGCCCCGCCGGCGCTGCGGGCCTCGGCCGACCGGCTGGCAACGGCGGAACGGGCCGCGGAGGACGACCCGATGAGCTATGCCGCGGCACTCGCCGACTGGGGTGACCACGGTGGGTACGACGCCGAGGTGCGTTGGGATGAGTGCCTCACTCGAGCGGTGGGCATAGGGCTGCGGGAGGCCACCACGAGGCCGCTGCGCACCTTCTCCGGCGGCGAGCAGAAGCGGATCGTGTTGGAGGTCCTCCTACGCGGCGAGGACGACATCCTGCTGCTCGACGAGCCGGACAACTTTCTCGACGTGCCCGCCAAGCGGTGGCTGGAGCGGGAGCTGTCGGCGGCGCGCAAGTCCGTGCTGTACGTCAGCCACGATCGGGAACTGCTGGCGGCAACGGCCACGAAGGTCATCACGGTGGAAGCCGAGGGAGCGTGGACGCACGGCGGTGGCTTCGCCGGCTACGCCGAGGCTCGTCACGCCCACCACGACAAACTCGCCCGCGATCGCAGCTGGTACGACGGTGAACGTCAACGCCTCGTCGACCTGGTGGCCGAGATGCGCCGGCGGGCCAAGATTTCCGAGACGTTCGCGCCGAAGCTGAAGGCTGCCGAGAGCCGCCTTCGCCAGTTCGAGGAACGCAACACGCGCCCGTCGACCGTGCGCCCACAACGCCTCGACGTACGCCTCGGCGGCGCGCGCACCGGGAAACGGGCCGTGATCGTCGAGCGGCTCGAGCTCGACGGGCTGACCGACCCGTTCGACCTCGAATTGTGGTTCGGCGAACGCGTCGCCGTGCTCGGTGGCAACGGTGTCGGCAAGAGCCACTTCCTCCGCCTTCTCGCCGGCGACGACGCCGTCGGCCACACGGGGATGTGGCGGCTCGGCGCCGGCGTCATCCCGGGGCTCTTCCATCAGACCCACGAGCATCCCGAGTGGACGGGAGTGACACTGCTCGACATCCTTCACGACCACGATGTCGTCCGTGGGCCGGCGATGGGGATGCTGCGTCGATACGAGCTCCACGGCAATGCGCAACAGCCGTTCGAGACACTGTCGGGCGGCCAACAGGCGCGATTCCAGATCCTGCTCCTCGAGCGGTCCGGCGCCACGCTTCTGCTCCTCGACGAACCGACGGACAACCTCGACCTCGTCTCGGCCGAGGCACTCGAAGCCGGGCTCCGCCAGTTCACCGGAACCGTCATCGCCGTCACTCACGATCGCTGGTTCTTGCGCGGCTTCGAGCGCTTCGTCGTCTTCGGTGCCGACTGCTCGGTGACCGACCACCTCGCAGTGCCGCCGGACTGGCGCTGATCAGCTCGTCCGTTCCCGGGCCTCCTCGTCCTACGCGTCGCGACTACGGTTTGCGATGAGCCGTCTGCTCACGGTCCGCATCCTCACCTCGGTAACGAATCGCAGCGACGTAGCGGAGGGAATGTTCGTTGATAATCCATCCGACTGGTCGCTTCGACAACAAGGCGCGGCACTACGAGCACATCGTTGTCGAGGAGCTCGCTGCCGCGATGGGCGCTGAAGTGAAGGGTGTCGATCTCGCCCGGCTCACTGATGCTCAGTTCGCCGAGATCGAGCACGCGTTGTTCCGGCACAAGATGATCTTCTTGCGGGATCAACAGGTCTCCCACGCTGATCATGAGTCGTTCAGCCTGCGCTTCGGCGAGTTCGCAGACGACGCCTACACGAAGGGCGTGGACGGGCACCCCAACATCCAGCCTGTGATCAAGGAGGCCGACGTCGAGGTGGCGATGATCTTCGGCTCCGGTTGGCACACCGACTCTGCATTTCTCGCCAGGCCGCCGTCGATCAGCATGCTCTACGGCGTCGACATCCCGCCGTATGGGGGCGACACGATCTGGGCGAACGCTGCTCTGGCCTACAACTCACTGAGCGACACGATGAAGGAGATGCTCGCCGGCCGCAGGGTCCGTATGTCGATGCGGAGGGTGCTGGCAACGGCGCAGGATTACATGGAGCCCGACGACACAGCCATCGGGAGGCTCGCCGCGACCCGTGACGCTGGACGGCTCGATCCCGAAACCACTCGGAAGGTGCAAGGAACCGCCCACCCGTTGATCCGCACCCACCCCGTGACCGGAGAGAAGGCGCTGTATTGCGACCAGACCTACGCGGTCGGCATCGAAGGACTCACCGAAGCCGAGTCGGAACCGCTGTTGAGGTTCCTCTCGGATCACGCCACTCAGCCGGCGTTCACGTGCCGGCTCCGCTGGTACCCCGGCACGTTCACGGTGTGGGACAACCGCCTTTGCTTGCACCAGGCGTTCAATGACCACGACGGCTATCGCCGCGAGATGTATCGAACGACGGTGGCCGGCGAAGTGCCGAGCTGACCGACAACATCTGCGGGTGAGGTCATCCCTGGGCCCGTTCACCGCGGGCGGCTCTCTCCACGATCGCCTCGACTCGCCGCGCTCGGGTCTGTTGCTTGGCGGCGCTGACCACCCACCAGAGCATCGCCTTGCGCGCGCTTGGTGGAAAGTCATTCCAATGAGCCCGCGCAGCCGGGTTGGCCCCCAAGGCGTCGGCGAGGTCGTCGGGTTCGACGAGGTCCTCGACCGTGTCCGAGAGCGTCCACCAACCATTTCCCTGCGCGACCTCGATCGCGCGGCGCCCGGCGTCCGTCATCAGCCCGGCCGACTCCATGTCCGCGGCGCGCTGCCGGTTCAGCCGTGTCCAACCGCTCTTCGGCCGGCGCGGTGTCATGAGCTGCAGCGTCCGTCGCTCGTCGAGCACGTTCACGGTGGAGTCGATCCAACCGAAGCAAATCGCCTCCTCGACCGCGTCGGGATACGGGCAGACCGGTTTGTCGGCGGCAGGTCGCCACGAACTAAGCCACACGCCCGGAACCGAGTTGTGATTGGCCGCGAGCCAGGCGCGCCACTGCGCGCGGGTCTCAGCGTGATAGATCGGATACCCGAACTTCCACGTCGCCGGGTGGTCCGACGACGACGGGAGTTCGACAGTCATCTCCCTAGAGAGTAGGCGGGCGATGAGCAGGTGCTCGAGCTCGTCGCCGCTTTAGAACGCGAGCCAATAGGTCGCGATGGGTGCGCTGTCACCGACGGTTCATCGGCTTGCCCTGGAAGGGTCGACACTCGTCCGCGCGCCGGGTTCTGGCACCCAGAATGCTCGAACCTCACGAAGTCCGGACAAATCGGATTCTGAGGCCACGATCCGGACAGCTGTGTCCCGTATTGGGCCTCGAATCGGCGCGTCAGCCGATGCCGAATTTCTGGTGCCGCAAAGCGGTCAGCGGTGACCGCTTTGCGGCCTAAGAATCGCCGCGGCCCCAGAATCGAGGTGACAGGTGGGCACCTCTCCCAGGTGCCGTCGCGACGCTCGACAACCGCCCCTTCCAGCGCCAGCGGTCTCGCCGGCACCTCGGTCGAACCCACAGGAACCCGAGGAGTCCCACAAATCGACCACGTTTCGGGCCGTCTGGTCGGGACTTCCCCGCACCCGTCACAGCTGCCGCCCGATCCGCCGCCTGCTCCTTCCAGAGCCAGCAGTTGCAACGATGCAGCGGCCAGCGCACCGCGACGCCTATCGGCGCGCCCTCTGAGTCACCGGATCGTCACGCCAAGACCACAACCGTGACTGAGGCGTGCACCGACCCAAAGGTGGATGATCTTCACGCCGTCAACGTCGCGGCAACCTGGTCAGGTGTCACATCTCGGCGGCGGGATGTGTCACCACAGAATGGACGACGTCGTGCCCGCCGCACTTCGCGGAGGACCGCATTTGAGTCGACTACGTGGACTTCCCGTCGACAACTTCGAGCTGTTCGACAACTTTCAGCGCGGGGATGTCACATTCCTTCGACGTCGTGCGTCAATGGTGAACAAGCCGAGTGACACCCGCCACTGTCCGGTGACGAGCAGTGGCGTGAACAATTGATCAGCCGCGACAGCGATGAGTTCGGTCGGCCGTCCGTTCACCCCCCGGAACCCGCGAAAGGACATGCCATGTTGAAGCGCCTCGCCGAGGTCTGTTTCCGACGCCGCCGTCGGGTCTTGCTGTTGTGGATCCTGGGAATCGTGGTCCTGGGGTCAGTGATCGGCGCAGTCGGGTCGGGCTACAGCTCCGACTTCACGTTGCCGGACGTCGAGAGCAAGCGGGGCATCGACCTCCTCGATGAGCAGTTCGGCGGGCAGGGTGCCGGCCAGGTCGGGAACCTCGTGTTCGAGGCTGACGGCGGGATCGAGGAGCCGGAGGTTCGCCGTGTGGTCGAGCCATTCCTCGCAGAGGTCGCCGAGATCGACGGCGTTCAGTCGCTGGCCAGCCCATACGACGAGGGCAACGAGGCTCAGATCTCCGATCGTGGCGACGACGCCGGGCGGATCGCCTACGCCTCGTTCGAGGCCCCGTCCGACGCCTCGTTCGAGGAAACGGTGGCCATCGGCGACGAGATCCGAGCGGCGATGCCGGACGCCGAGGGATTGCGAGTCGAGCTCGGCGGGCAGGCCTTCGCCGAGTTCGAGGTGCCGTCGTCGGAGGCGCTCGGGATCGGCTTCGCCATCGTGATCCTGATCATCGCCTTCGGTTCAGTGCTGGCGATGGGGCTCCCGATCGGTGTCGCCCTCGCCGGGATCGTGTCGGGCTCGATCATCACCGGCCTGCTCTCCAACGTCGTCAACATGCCGGACTTCACGTCGACGATCGGGATCATGATCGGTCTCGGCGTGGGTATCGACTACGCCTTGTTCATCGTCACCCGGTTCCGGGAGAACTTGCACGCCGGTCACACCATCGAGCAGTCGACTCTGGTGGCGATGAACACGGCTGGACGCGCCGTGGTGTTCGCCGGCTCGACCGTTGTCATCTCGCTGCTGGGCATGCTGATCATGCAGTTGAGCTTCGTGTCGGGCATGGCGATCGGCATGGCTGTCGTGGTGGCGATGACCTTGGTTGCCTCGCTCACGCTGCTGCCTGCCTTGCTCGGGTTCGCCGGTGAACGGATCGAGTTGACGAGGAGGCGTGGGCTGATTGCCGCCGTGCTGGTCGCCATTGCGTTGGTGGGCGTGGGCCTGGGGATTCCGGCGCTGATCGTGGTCACGTTGCCGGTGGCCGTCGTGGTGCTGTTGGCCAGCTTCGCCGTCTCCTCGCTGCGCAAGCCGGTGCTCGAACGGGCACGCAGACCGCTGCGGGAGACTCTCTCGTATCGCTGGAGCCGGGTCGTCCAGCATCGCCCGTGGACGGCGGTGTTGGTCGGTGCCGCGCTCCTGATCGCCCTGGCACTGCCGATCTTCGGGCTGCGTCTCGGGTTCTCCGACGAGGGCAACTACCCCGAGGACACGACCACCCGCCAGGCCTACGACCTGCTCGCCGATGGCTTCGGACCGGGGTTCAACGGCCCGCTCAGCCTGGCCGCGGAGGTTCCCGCGGGTACCGACCCGGCGAGCCTGCAGGCGGTGTCCGACGCGATCGCCGCTGACCCCGGTGTTGCGTTCGTGAGCGACCCGAGGACCAACGACGACTCGACCGCAGCGCTGTGGCGGGTCGTTCCCACGACTGCACCGCAGGACGAGGCGACGACCGATCTGGTCAACCGGTTGCGCGACGACGTGCTTCCTGCGGCCACCGCGGGCACCGGGCTCGACGTCGCCGTGGCAGGCGGAGTGGCGATCGGAGTCGACTTCACCGACTACCTATCGGAGCGCCTGCCGTACTTCCTCGCCGCCGTGCTCGGCTTGTCGTTCCTGTTGCTGATGGTCGTGTTCCGGTCGTTGTTGGTGCCGCTCAAGGCGGTGGTGATGAACCTGCTGTCGATCGGCGCCGCCTACGGCGTCGTCGTCGCCGTGTTCCAATGGGGCTGGGGCGGTGCCCTGCTCGACATCGAAGGAGCACCGATCGAACCGTTCGTTCCGATGATGCTGTTCGCCATCGTGTTCGGGCTCTCCATGGACTACGAGGTGTTCCTGCTCTCCCGGGTGCGTGAGGAGTGGGACCGCACCGGCGACAGCCGTGCGTCGGTTGCCGACGGATTGGCCTCGACGGCTCGCGTGATCACGGCCGCCGCGGCGATCATGGTCGTCGTCTTCGGCAGCTTCATCGGCGAGTCCGACCGCGTCGTCAAACTGTTCGGTCTCGGTCTCTCGGTCGCCGTGCTGATCGATGCCACGATCGTCCGGATGCTGTTGGTGCCTGCCACGATGGAACTGCTCGGGGACCGCAACTGGTGGATCCCACGATGGCTCAACCGGATTCTGCCGCGAGTCCACATCGAGGCGCCCCCAGACCTCGACGCCGAGCTCGCCGAGCTCGAACACGAAGAGGTCAGCAAGATCGGTTGACGACATTCACCACCGGAGTGTTTGCTGCGTCGGAGTGTTTGCTGTCGAGTTTTCCGCAGCAAACACTCCGTCAGCGGGAACCATCGGGCCATGCGCAGATGCACACACGGTTGCCGGCGCGATCGGACAGCGTCCAGTGCTCGGGGGAGTTGGAGTCGTCGACGACTCGGCCGCCGGCGGCAAGCGCTGCCGCCAGCCGCGCCTCGACGTGTTCGCGTGCGACGGAAACGTCGATGTGCATCGCGTGACGCAACGGCTTGGCTTCGTCAAGCCCCTGCATCCAGACGGTCGATCCGTGTCCAAGCGGATCGACGGCGTTGTCATCGGCCATCGCGTTGTAGCCGAGCACGGCGCGCCAGAAGTCGAGGTCGACCGTGTCGGGCTTCGCCGCGATCGCCAACTGCACCTCGTGGACGGCTGCGCGGTCGGCAACCGCGCCGTGGCCCCTTGCGACCGCCGAGACGGCACGCGCCAGGTCGACATGCCCACGCTCGAGTTGCCACATGTCGCGGGTCAGCCGGACCGTGAGGCGGTCGTCGGCGATCGTCAGCAACGAGCCCGAACCCTCGAGGCCGGCGACCCCGGCGACCGCCTCGGCCAGCCGAACCGCTTCACCGAGCGACCGAACGCGGAACACCGCACTCGCCCCACCGTGCAGCACCACCCAGTCGGCGACGCCCTCGGCGACGAGGAATTCCTTCCAGCCCTGCTCACTCATCCGCAACCTCCGTGAACGGTATTCCAAAGCGCCAACTGGGCGGCCAAACGCCCTCAATACGGACCGCACGCCGCCCATATGACCACGTCTCTCGGGGAAGCGAGGATGCACGATGACCACTGCGCCGGATTGGACGACGCTCGACGGCTCGATCGCAGGAGCGGTGGCGCTGCCTGGCTCCGCCGCCTACAACCAGGCTCGTCCGGGCTTCAACGCCCGCTACCACGATGTCCTGCCCGAGGCGATCGTGTCGTGCGCCACGCCGGAAGACGTCGCCGAGACGCTCGCATTCGTCGGGCGTCACGGTTTGCAACACGCCACGCGCAGCGGGGGGCACTGCTTCGCCGGGCACTCATCCACACGTGGGGTCCTCATCGACGTATCGCCGCTGCGGTCTGTGTCGGTTGACGGCGACGTGGCGACGATCGGTGCCGGCACCATGCTCGGAGACGTCAACGAACACCTCGACGCCCACGGACTGACGATCCCGGCCGGCACCTGTCCGCCCGTCGGTATCGCCGGGCTGGTGCTCGGCGGCGGGCTCGGAATTCTCGGCCGGAGCCACGGCACGACCTCCGACCATCTGCTCCGAGCGCAGATCGTGCTCGCCGACGGCCGCATCCTCGAATGCGATGAGCATCACGAGGAGAGCCTGTTCTGGGCGCTGCGCGGTGCGGGCGCGGGCAACTTCGGCGTCGTGACGTCGTTCGTGTTCCGCACCGTGCCGGCGCCGGCGATGACCAACATCCACGCGACGTGGTCGCATCGCGACGCCGCGGCGGTGATCGACGCGTGGCAGCAATGGGCACCACTGGGACCAGACCATCTCGCCGCCAGCCTCAAGGTGACGGCAACCGGGGGCAGTGATCAGCCGCCTTCGGTGGACGTCTACTGCGCCTTTCTCGGCACCGAGTCCGACGCCGCCGAGCTGGTCGACGACTTGATTGCGCGAAGCGGCGCCGAACCGACGACGACGTCGGGAAGGCTGATGACCTTCCCCGAGACCCGGCGGTTCTGGGCACAGCTCGGTGCCACCGACAATGGCACCAGCGGGAGAGATCCGGTACCCGTGGAGCCCACGTACCTCGTCAGCAAGTCCGAATTCTTCCGCCAGCCGGTACCGGCCGACGCCATCGACGAGCTGGTCGAGATGTTGTCGCGTGAGCTCACCGGGGGCGAGTCACGTGAGCTCGACTTCATGCCATGGGGCGGTGCCTACAACCGACCTCGCCCCGACGCCAGTGCCTTCGTCCATCGCGACGAACTGTTCCAACTCAAGCACGCCGTCACGATCGATCCCGACACCCCGCTGGCCAACCGTCAGTCCGCACAGCGCTGGGTCGCCCGGTCATGGGCCGCCGTGCACCCGTGGGCCTCCGGGCGCGTGTTCCAGAACTTCGCCGACCCGAGCCTCGACAACTGGGCGATCGCCTACTACGGAACGAACTACGACCGCCTGCTCCGAGTCAAGGCACACTACGACGCTGCCAACTTCTTCCGCGGTCCACAATCGTTGCCCGTGCCATAGAGCCGACGTCCGCCCCTTCGACGCCTGAACGGTGCTGCGTCACGCGTAGCCTCGGGGTATGAACCGGCTCGACCGGCTCTACGCGCTCGTCGAGGAGTTGCGGGCGGCAGGGTCGCCCGGCCGCAGTGCGCGCCGTTTGGCGGAGCGTTTCGAGGTGAGTGTGCGGACGATCGAGCGCGACATCCTCGCCCTGCAGGAGGCAGGCGTGCCGATCTCGGCACAGCTTGGCCGACGCGGCGGCTACGTGCTCGACCGCTCGATGACGCTGCCGCCGCTCAACTTCACTCCCTCCGAAGCTGTGGCGATGGCGGTCGGGCTGCGGCGACTCGACGACACGCCGTGGGCCCGTGACGCGCGCACGGCGCTGCTCAAGGTCGTTGCCGCGATGCCCGAGGGCACCGCCACCCGTGCGCGCACGCTGGCCGACGGCGTGCGCCTGCTCGTGCAACCACTCACCGCGCCGGACCAGGCGATCGCCGATGCCGTGGTCGGCGCCGTCGAGGACGCCACACCGATCCGCGTCGACTACCTCGACATCGGCGGCCGCCCAACCGTGCGCGAGGTCGAGCCACACCACGTCGTGCTCGGCCCGAACGGCTCCTACCTCACCGCCTGGTGCCGGCTGCGGCAGGACGAGCGTGTCTTCCGCATCGACCGCATCCACTCGGTGGAGCCACTCCCGGGCGCGTTCCAGCAGCCCGTTCGCGAGTTCGACGTCGAGGACTACGAGACGCGCACGCCGGCGTGGGAGTGAACGAAGTCTCCGACAAATACCGACACAGGGCTGTCGCCGGGCCGGTGCACTCTCGGCGGCATGACCAACGCCTTCACCCCCAATACCCTCGCCTGGTTAGAGGTTGCTACCGACGACCCTGACACCGCGACCGCGTTCTACGCCGACCTGTTCGGCTGGACGTTCAGCCCCTTTGCCGACCCCGAGACGACCGGCGTGGACTACCGGGTGGCCGCCCTGGCGGGCAGCGACGTCCCATTCGGCGGTGTCGTCGCGACCGGCGGGGCGATGCCCGGCCACGCCGTGTTCTACATCGCCGTGACCGATGTCGCCGCTACCTGCGAGGCGGCCGAGAAGCTGGGCGGCAAGGTCGTCAGCAAGGAGCTCGAGCCACCGGCCGGGCCGCCGTTTGCCTACTTGCGGGACTCGGTCGGCAGCCTGTTCGGTGTCTTCACGCCACCTGCGTGAGACTGTCGGCGTGAGCGAGCGAAGCGAGAGAACCAGAATCGCGGCAGCGCCTGCGCTCGTTGGTGCGCCATCCCGACGGCCGGGCCGAAGCTATCGAGGGATCATGGTGCACCAGTGAGCGACGCCCGCAAGCTCTACGACGAGCTGACCGACGACCTGCTCTACGACCCTGCGGTCGGGCGCTCGACGATGATGGGCTATCCGTGCGTACGTCGGGCGGGCCGGTTCTTCGCCTCGTACGATCCGCGGGCCAAGGCGCTCGTCGTCAAGGTGCCGCGCGAGCGTGTCGCCGAGCTGACCACCGACGGCACCGGCGAGCAGTTCGCCCTCAACGGACGCGTATTCCGCGAATGGGTGACGATCCCCGAACCCGACCCCGTCGTGTGGGAGCAGCTGCTCGCCGAGGCTCGCGACTTCGCCGCACCAGCCCGGCTCGTGTCCGTGGCGTACGACGACGAGCTGGCCCACCGGATTCGCGAGGTTCTGTCGGACCTGGGTGTCGACGGGGTCCGCGAACAGAGGATGTTCGGCGGCCTCGCCTTCCTCGTTGGCGGCCACATGGCCGTTGCTGCCAGCCGCGAGGGCGGCGTGCTGCTCAGCGTCGATCGCGCCGACACCGACGCGTTACTCGACAGGCAGTACACCCGACCGATGGTGATCCGCGGCCGCGAGATCGCCGGCTGGCTGCGCGTCGATTCCGAGGGCGTGCGCACGAAGCGTCAGCTCATCGCCTGGGTGAGGCGAGGGGTCGACCACGCCCGCTCCCTACCGCCGAAGTAGAGGGTGTCGCGGTGTCCGCGGTGTCGCGTGAGGCAGCGTGTGTTTCGACGAGTTCCGGACCGACGCGGTGGGGAGCGAATGTGCGAGTAACAGGAATCACACCGAACCTGCCGGTTGCTGACATCGAAGCCGCCCGTGAGTTCTATGCCGACTACCTCGGGCTGAATGTGGAGGGTCTCAACCTCGGGTGGGTAGTGCGTTACATATCGCCAGACGGACGAGCGTGCGTCCAGCTCGTGACCGGGGACGCCACGAGCCCGCAGGACTCCGTGCTCTCCGTGCACGTCGGGGACGATGTCGACGAGGCCTACGCGGAAGCGCAGCGCCGCGGTTACGAGATCGTTCATCCGCTGACTGACGAGCCGTGGGGCATCCGTAGGTTCCTCGTGCGCGACCCGGACGGGAACGTGATCAACATCGTCAGCCACCGAGACGAATAGCGCGTCGCATGGTCGACGTGGCCGCTCGCCGGCAACTCGATGGCTAACGGCAAGGTGTGCGCGTTCAACGTCAGGTGGTCGGCGGCCGAGGCGATGAGCGGCGAGATCCGAGATCGGGCCCAGCGGCACAGCCTCGTGCTCTACGACCCTCAGACAGGCGACATCGTGCGACCCGCACCATCGTCCGAGGGCGTGCGTCGCGGACTGTTCCGCAGAAGGCGTCCTCGCTAACGCGGGACGGCCGAGGCATCGATCTTGCGCGGCTGCATCAGGTGTCCGGGAGGCCGAACCCCTCCTCCATCTGGAATTCGCCGTAGGTCGGCTTGCCGGTCGGCTGGTAGATCGCCAGCAACGTTCCCTTGTCCATTGGCTTGCTCTCGACCAGGCGCAGGGCGGTCGGCGCCGCACTGGGCTCGAACAGCCGCTTGCCGGTGCCGAGCACGATCGGTTCGATGAACACGCGGTACTCGTCGATGAGGCCCTGGGCGTGCAGCGTCTGGGCGAGGCCGGCGCTGCCGTGCACCTGGATCTCCCCGTCGTACTGATCCTTGAGCTTGGTCACCTCGGCAGGAATGTCGCCACGGATGATTGTGGTCGGCTGCCAGTGGGCGTTCTCCAATGTCGTCGACACCACATACTTGGGAAGGGTGTTGAGCCGGGACGCCACCGGATCGCCCTTGTCGGGGAAGTTGGGCCACGCCGCGGCAAAGATCTCGTACGTCCGCCGCCCGAGCAGGAAGCACTCGGCGTTGCCGAAGGCGTGGCTGATCACGTCGCCCATGTCCTCGCTGAAGTAGGGAAAGCTCCATCCCCCGTGGGCGAACCCGCCGTCGCGATCCTCGTCGGGGCCGCCGGGTGCCTGCATGATCCCGTCGAGGGTCATGAACGTCGCGATCGTGAGGGTGCCCATGTTTCTGCTCCTTGTCTGAGCTGTCGGTGTGTTTCCTAGCTGAGACTGCGCCGGCAACCACACCTCATCGGTGTTACCGAAACGTTCTCGCTGAGTACCGCTGTGCGAGCCTGAGGCGATGGCGAACGTGGCCGCGGGGACGTGACGGATGGTCGGTGATCTCGACCTCGCCAGGTGGCGCCTGCGTACCCAGCACCTCGTCGAACCGCACCTGCCGACGGCGGTCGACGTGGTCGGTGCGTTGCTTGCCGTCCAGGCGGAGAACCCGACCCAGTCGGCATGGGCCGTGGCGGCGCGGACGGCGGCACCGGACCCTGCCGATCTCGCTCGGCTGCTCGATGACGGCACGGTCGTGCGCACCCACGTGCTGCGCCCGACGTGGCACTACGTCGCCGCCGACGACGTCACCTGGCTGATCGAGCTCACCGCGCCCGCGTCCGCCGGACGACCCAACAGCTGCTACGCACCGAGCACGGGATGAACGACCGGGAACTCGACGGTGCGTCGAGCGCCGTGCTCGAGGCGCTCGCATCGCCGAACCTGACCCGACCGGAACTCGCCGCCGTACTGGCCGAGATGGGCAGGGCCATCTTCCGGCCAGGCACTGATGAGACTTCTCGTCGACCTCGAACTCCAGACACTTGTGTGCAGTGGCCGCCCCACCGAAGATGGCACTCACACCTACGCCCGGTTCGCCGATCGGGTTCCGTCGCCGCGACGGCTCGACCGCGATGAATCCCTCGCCGAACTCGCGCTCCGCTACTTCACCGGGCACGGTCCGGCGACCGAGCAGGACCTCGCCTATTGGGCGACGCTCCCGATCGGCGACGTGCGCGCCGGACTTGCCCAAGTGTCTGACCGGCTCGAGTCGTTCGAACACTCCGGACGCACGTTCTGGCACGCGTCCGCCGACCCGCCAGGAACCACAGGAACGCCAGCCGGCCACCTACTCCAGATCCTCGACGAGATGTACCGCGGGTACCAAGAGTCTCGCTGGGTGCTCGATGGTGCAGGCATCGTGCCACGGTCACGCGAATCGGCCGTTGGCATGGCCCTCGTCGACGCTCAGCTCGTCGCCGCCATGAAGCGCACGTTGACGCCGGACCGGGTTGTCTTCGACCTGCATCCGTACCGTCGACTGTCGGTCGCCGACGTGGCGACCCTCGAAACTGCCGCCAGTCGGTACGGCAGGTTCCTCGGCCGCACCGGGCTGCTGGCCGTGAGCTGAGCGGGCGCATCAGCGGGTATTCGCAGATGAGAGGTCTGGGAAGCGCGTCGTGTCGTGGGTTGGGTCGTCCTTGTGATTGGCATCGTGCTCGTCGTGGCAATTGCCGGCTGGTTGTGGTGGAGGCGTTCGCGCGAGGGCGCCGTGTCGATTCCGGCAGGGCGACGAGCTACCGATGAAGAGGTCGCCTCGACCATGGAACCGGACGCGATGCCGATCATTCCGCCGCCGGGCGGGGCGGGCGTGCCGATGGTGCGAAGGTGGTCCTGGTGCGTGCCCAACGTCACTGCGAGATTGCGGCCATCTGGGGAATGGTTCTGGGATACGTTCAGTTGACGTTCGTGAGCAAACGGACGTGGAGGGCGTTGAGGTGACCGAGTCGAGTAGAGACGTACGTGACGGCGACGTCATCGAGTTCACGCTGCGCGGTGAGCGTCGAACCGCCGAGGCAATGCTCATCACCGACGATGGTCTGGTGTTGCTCGATCTCTTCGACGGAGATCGCCCAGCATGGGCGCGACTCTCGATCCTCGATGACGTCGCCGTCTTCAGACCCGACGCCAGCCAGGTCGTCACCGCCGCCTGATCACCAATCTGGGCGGCCACGGCATCAGAAGGTCCGCGGTGAGCCGTCCGGTTCCGAGGTTGATCTGGTGCCCCCGAGGAACTGTCAGGTGTCACCGCCCACGGCGGTGTCGCACGTTCAGTCGCCGAGCCGATAGAGACGGAACTGGGGATGGTCGACGGGCAGGACGTCGGTGTGAGCGAACCCGGCCCGTGTGGCGTAGTCGCGAACGATGCTCGAACGGATGACGGTGCCGGTCGCGGCTGAGCCCGGCTCGACCATCCCCACTGGTAGGCAGTGCAGCACCGAGGCCGCGTACATGAACCGTTCCATTTCGTCGCCGGGTGCGGTGAAGTTGTCGGCTACACGCTCGTCGGCCACGACAACCGCGCCGTCGTCCGCCCGGAGCTCACGCATGGTTGTCAACACACCAACCGGGTCGGGCACGTCGTGAAGCATCTCGATCGCCACCACGAGGTCGTACGGCGGGTCCGCCAGCATGGCGGCGGCACCCTTGGACACGTCGCACAACTGGAAGCGCACCCGCTCGCCGACACCGGCCTCGGCGGCGTTCTTGCGGGCGGCTGCGATCGACGCCTCGTCGAGGTCGAAGCCGTGTACCACGACGTTCGGGAAGGCATCGGCGATGGTGAGGCTGGCGATGCCTTCGCCGCAGCCGATCTCGGCGATCCGCAACGCCTGGCCGGCGACCAACCGGGCGTGGAGGTCGGGCAGGGCGGGCAGCCACTCCTGCAGCAGGTTGTTGGCGAACACGGGCCGGGTGAAGGCGGCTTGAAGATCGTGGATGGCGTAGTCGGAGTACGGCACGCCGCCGCCGGTGCGGAACGCCTCGACGACCGCGGGCACCATGCGGCCGGCCTCGGCGACGAACGCGGCAACGGCGGTTGTGTTGGCCGGGCTGTCCGGGTCGAGCAGCACGTGTGCATGGGCACCCGGCAGCGCGTAGCGCCGCGCATCCGCCGTGGCTGCGATGTCGTCGACGTCGAGGATGCCGGTGACGGCTTGCTGCTCGAGCCACTCCCGGGCGTAGCGCTCGGCAATGCCGGCTGCGTCGGCGAGCTCGCGAGACGTGACCGGTCCACGTTCCTGCAATTCGTTGTACAGCCCGAGCCGCAGGCCGATCTCGACGTTGAGCAGCTCGAGCGCTTCGAGGCCGGCGATGAACAGCCGGCCCGAGAGTGCCTCTACCTTCTCGGTGTCGTGCTCGGTGATGGAGATTGTCATGATGCGCCTCCTCGTTGGGGTTTCACCGAGGAGGCGCTAGAGCCGCGCCTAGCATTGACAGACGGATCGACCCACCCAACGGTTGTCGCTAGAGCCGAACGGTCCATCGCACCGGCTTCTCAGGGTCGTAGGAGCAAAACGTGCCAGTCCGTACGGCGCGAGCGAGGTGCCGGCCCAGGGCGGGATGGACCTCCTCGATGCGGGCGATCGCGTCCCGCACCCGGGCGCGCACCGCCTTGCGGGCCCGGTCGGCGTCGTCGCCCAGCCGGCGGGCGTGGCCGCCCAGCCCGACGGCGCCGGCCAGCTCGGCGCGCAGAAACTCTCGCTCCACCGCCAGCCTTGCCGCCCGGCCCTCATCATGGTGCGCCTCGGCCTCGGCGAGTTCGTCGTCCAGCTCGGCCAGGCGCCGCCGGTACTCGGCGAGCGCTCGGCGATCCAGGGCCGGCTCGCCTCGGGATGAGACGGCGGCCCGACCCGCTGCGTCGGAACTCATCAGCTCGCTCACGTGCACCCCGACCCCCGGGTTGGCGAGCAGTGCGGCGAGGTCACGAATTCCCTTGCTGTCGCGGACTCGGCCCGTGCGCCCTGCGAAGGTGAGAAGCCACAGGTCCGCCTCGCGGCTGGCGACGGCGACGCGGTCATCGCGATCGAGTGCGAGTTGCCCCAGGTGGGTCGGCTGGTCGAGCGCCCGGGGTGCAGCGACGAGTCCCAGACGCGAGGCGGCGGCCGTCGCGCCCATTTCCAGTTCGCGTGCCTCGTCCTCGCGGCCCAGGAGAGCGAGCAAGCGGGCGCGGAAGCCGCCGAGCGTCCCATAGACGGCGGCGCCGATTCCTTCCACGACGACACGATCGTCGAACGGCGCCATCACCGGGTCGAGCACGGCGGCACTCTCGCCGTCGCCGAGCCCGGCGGCCAGCTCGGCGAGCTGGGAGATCGTCGGCAGCCACTCTGCGTCCATCGGGATCCGGTCAAGGTCGACAAGGAACCCGCGCAGCTGGGCTCGTGCGGCGTCGACGTCACCGGTGTGGAGCCGGCTCAGGGCGGTCACCGCGTACGAGCCGGCCAGCTCACCGAACAACTCGAAGCCCTTCTCGTCGATCAGCTGGGCCGCCTCTGCGAGGCGGCCCTCGACCCGCAACCGGACCCAGCGTTGGGTCATCACGAGCATCGCCGCGTTCGCGCTGTGGGCCAATGCGCCGACCGCCTCTGCCTCGTCGCACGACGCTGCCGACTCCTCGATCCGTCCGGCCATCAACGCCCGCATCCCACGCCACAGCGGCACGTACCACCGGTACAACGGCTCACGGATGGTGTCGGCGGCGGCGCTGAACGCCCGGATCTGGGCGTCGACGTCGGCGATCTCGCCGAGCTCCAGCAGCGCCGCGAGCAGGAGGCGGCGCCCCAGCAACTCGAGGCGCCGCTCCCCGGCTCGCACTCCGAGGGACACCACCTCTGCGGCGGCGTCCCGCCGCGCCTCGGAGTGGGTCGGACCCGAGATTGCATCGCAGTAGGCGGCCAGCGCGTAGCCCAGTGTCGGGCGGTCTCCCAGCCGACGCGCCATCGCCACCGCCTCGTTGGCGAGACCGAGGCGGCGCTCCTCGGACACAAACGACAGCGCCACTGACAGACGGGCCAGGAGCTGGGCACGGCGCGGCGAGTCGGCCGAGCTGACGGCGCCCAGCGCCTTCTCCAGCAACTCGATCTGGACGTGATCGAACAGGCTGATCTCGAACCCACCCAGGCCCGCGCCCAGCCCGAGGGCGGCCAATGCCAGATCGTCGGAGCGACCATGCGATCGGGCGGTACTGGCCGCCTCGACATAGGCATCGCGCGCTCCCGGCAGGTCGCCTCCTCGCAGCCGGGCTTCCCCCAGCCCCAACAGAGCTCCGATGGCGTCGGGCTCGCCAGCGTCGCCGGAGCGCATCAACGACAAGGCGCGCTCAAACCAATCACCCGCCTCTTCGTGGGCGAGCACCGCCATCGCCGCCTCGCCGGCGCGCACCGCGGCTCCGGCAGCCCGTGCCGGCTCGACCAGCGGAACCGCGCCGATCAGATGATGGGCAACCGTCGCCGGCGACGCACCGGTCCCACGGGGTCGTTGCTCCAATGCCGCCGCAACCTGTGCATGAGTGCCGGCCCGAACAACCGCAGGAATCGACTCATAGACCGTCTTCCGCAGCAGGTCATGAGCGAACCGCATATCACCGGGAACGCTGTCCTCGACCACGACAACGCCGGCTTCGAGTGCCTCGCCCAGCACACCGAGCACATCGGCCACAGCGATGCCCATTGCGCCCGCGACCACCTCGAGCGAGAACGATGTGCCGATCACCGCGGCGACCTTCAGCGCGTCGTCGCACGCGTGCGACAGCCGCGCCAGCCGTCGCTCTATCACCGCGCGCACCCCCGCCGGTACCCGCATGCTCGCCCGGCTTCGCTCGCCGCCCACCAGTGCCAGCACCTCGCGGGCGAAGAACGGGTTGCCCCCGGTCACGCGGTGCAGGTCGGCAACCTGCTCCGATGCCAACGCACCGTCCCCGTCCCGCTGGGATCGTACGAATGCCGCCAACTCGTCGGCATCCAACCCGGTCAGTTCTAGGTGCCGGAGGCGTCCAGCCAGCTCTGCCGACACGGCCGCGAGCGGATGGTCGGGCCCGACTTCGTCGTCGCGGTACGTCCCCACGATCACGACCGGCTCGTCGAGCAAGCCTCGCGCCGCAAATCCCAGCAGCTGCACCGAAGCCTCATCGCCCCACTGCAAGTCGTCGAGTACGACGATCAGGCCGTCGGCGCCCCCGGCGACACGCAGCACGCGAGTGACGCCCTCGAAGAGCCGGAACCGCGAGGCATCCGCAGCAGGTGTCGACCCACCCTCCTCGGGAAGCAACGCCATGACCTCGGCCACCGACGGATCCGGCCTTTCCCGCCACACCCTCCCGGCCTCGGAGGCGAGGCAGGCTCGGATCACCGGTACCCACGGCCAGAACGGCGGAGCGCCGTCGCCATCCCAACACGTCCCCCACACCACAGCCGAGCAGCGCGTCACGCACTGCTTCGGCGACGAGCCGGGACTTGCCGATCCCCGCCTCACCGGCGACCAACACGACGCCACCCCGGCCGTCGCGAACGACTGCAGCCAGCTCCGCAAGCTCCCGCGCCCGCCCGACGAACTGTTCAGATTCGCCGGTCACCCCATCATTGTTGCGTCTACACCCCGTCCAGCCGGCGTGGGCGTCCGCCGCCGCAGCACGACACGCTGCTTGCGGCACACCGCGAGCCGGCGCTGCCGTGGAACACATGCCCGGACACTCCCGCCGATCGCGATTGCTCTAGCGATCAGTGATCCGAGGTAGTCGTAGCCGCGGATGTGGCCCACCAGTTGTCGATGATGTTGAGGGCGAGGTCGGGGGCGACGACTTCGTCGTTGTTGCTGAGGACGACGACGGTATCGCCCGTGCTGGGGTCGAAGGCGGCAAAGGACGTGAAGCCGGGGATCCCGCCGTCGTGGCCATAGAAACGTGTTCCAGATGGGTGGTCGAGAACGCCGAGACCGAGCCCGTAGCCGTCGGGTCCCGCCTCCGTCATCTCGTCGAGCGCATCGGGCGAGACAAGGTTGCCGGCAAACAACGCCTCGAGGAAGGTGGCCAGCTCACCGGTCGTCGAGGTGAGCGACCCGGCGGACCAGGCGCTGGAGGCGATGGAGTCGTAGGCGGCGTCGGGGTCACCGTCGAACACAGCGGATGACCACGGCGCGGCGAGGCCATCGGGGTTGGCGCCCTCGACGGTGGCGAAGCGAGTGGCCTCGAGTCCGAGTGGTTCGGTGATCCGCTGGCGCAGGGCGGTGTCCAAGTCGGTGCCGGTGACCTGTTCGATGAGCTGGCCCAACAGGATGTAGTTGGTGTTCGAGTAGGCGAACGACTGACCGGGTTCGCCGGTCGCCGCGCCGTCGACCCAGGCGAGGATCTCGTTGGGAGTGAACACGCGATTGCGATCCGCGAACACGTCGGGGATGAATGCCGACTGGTCGGTGTAGTTGGGTAGTCCGCTGCCATGGTCGAGCAACATGCGGATCGGAACGTCGCCGCCGATCGGCGTGTTGGGCAGATATGTCGACAGCGGCTCGTCGAGGTCGACACTTCCCTCATCGACGAGTTGCAAGACGATCGTGGCGATAAACGGTTTGGAGATGCTGCCGACGCGGAACGGTGTGTCAGCAGCGATTGGATCGCCTGCCGCGTTGGCGTCACCGGCGACCGCCGAGGTTGTCGTGCCGTCGCGAATCGAGAGTACGGCGACCCCACCGTCTTGCTCGCCGAGGGCATCGACGAGCAGAGCGTCGAGGTCATCGCTTGAAGATGTTGCAGGTGGCGGTGCAGTGCCGCTCGCTTCGTCATTCGGCGGTGTCGTCGTGGCCAACGTCGTGCCGCCGATCGCCAGACTGGTCAGCAGCGACGACAGGCCGACGACGAGCACAGCGCGAGAACGAATTCCGGACATGGTGATCCCCTCTCGATCCATGCCTGGGTCTCCCGCCGAGAACCCGCCCCGACCGTAACGAAGCCACCCGCGGCCGTCACGCGAATACCGACCACCGACGATCGCAGCGCCTCGGGCACTGCCAGGTGAGCATCACGCTCGGGCTGTACAGCCACGTCCAGCCCGGCCACGACCAAGCAGCAGCGGACGCGCTCGGCGCTCTCCAAGTCACTGGTCGACACGGTTTCATCCCGCCACGACGAGCGAGCCCAGGCACCGACCACGAACGCCGAATGCGCGTTGCCGGGCACCGATGAGTTCACCGAGATCGGCATCTACTCACCGCCGGAACTCTCTTGACAGTCCGAGGCAGCAACGGTGGGCACGGTCAGGCACGGCCGCCGAGCGCTTGCTCCGCGCTAGCAAGGACGAGTCGCTACTTGGCGTCTTGACGCTGATTCTAAACCGGTTTAGGATCACCGTTACGTCGTACGCCAGCACGCCTGATGCGGCGGTCGTTTCGAGGGGTACTCGGGGGGTTCCGAGACGTCGCCGCGCCACGATCGTCGATGTCGCCCGCCGTGCCGGGGTCTCCAAGGGCCTCGTGTCGTTCGTCCTCAACGATCGGCCGGGTGTAGCCCCGGCCACGAGGGTCCGGATCCTCGACGCGGCGCGCGAACTCGACTGGCGTCCGAGCCACGCGGCGAGGTCGTTGGCGAACGAGCGGTCCTACGCGATGGGGCTCGTGCTCGCTCGACCGGCCGAGCTACTTGGCGCCGACCCATTCTTTCCGGCGTTCGTCGCCGGTGTCGAGGCCGAACTGTCGGCCCGCAACGCGTCGCTCGTGCTGCAGGTCGTCCCGAGCATCGACGTCGAGCTGGCGGTCTATCGACGACTCGCCGCCGACCACCGCGTCGACGGCGTGCTCGTCGCCGACCTGCGCGTCGACGATCCGCGCCCCGAGTTGTTGGCCGAGATCGGCCTGCCCGCGGTGACGCTCGGGCGACCGGGTGGTCGCCGCGCGGTGCCCGCCGTCGTGCTCGACGACAAGCCCGGCGTGGTCGCCGCCGTCGAGCATCTCGTCGCGTTCGGTCACCAGCGAATCGCCTTCGTCGGCGGCCCGGACGAGTTCCTTCACGCCAGGAGCCGACGCGAAGCCTGGCGCACCACGCTGGAGGGCCTCGGGCTGTCGGCCGGACTCGTCGTCGACGGCGACTTCGGTGGCACCAGCGGCGCCATGGCGACGGTTCGCCTCCTCGAACTACCGGCGCGTCAGCAACCGACCGCCATCGTCTTCGCCAACGACCTGATGGCAGTTGCCGGGGTGTCTGCGGCACTGCGTCGCGGGCGCCGCGTGCCCGACGACCTTTCCGTCGTCGGGTTCGACGACGTCACTGTCGCCGCGTACATACACCCCGCACTCACCACCGTGGCTCAAGATGCCGTCGCGTGGGGCCGCGCCGCGACCCGGGCGGTGTTCGACCTCGTCGAGCACGGCGCCGACGACGACGTGGAGCTGGCGCCGGCACGGCTCGTCGTCAGGGAATCGACCGCCCGAGCGCCTCACGGTGGGCAGACCGCGCGTCCGGCGATCGCAACCGTCTATCCGATCAGGACCAACCAGGAGGACATCATGAAACGATCAACGATCGCGGCACTGGCCGTCGTCGGGCTCACCGGCGGCGCTCTGGGCACCGGGGTCAACGCCGCCGCCCCGAGCGGCGCACTCGAGTCGCGCGGCCCGATCACGATCTGGCTCTCCAACAACCCGTTCGAGCTGGAATGGGGCACGGCCATGGTCGAGGCGTGGAACGCCGAGCATCCCGACGAGGAGATCACGGCGCAGGAGATCCCGGCCGGGCGGACGAGCGAGGAGGTCATCGGCGCCGCCATCACGGCCGGCAACGCACCGTGCCTCATCTTCAACACGGCGCCGGCTGCCGTGCCGCAGTTCCAGCGCCAGGGCGGTCTGGTCTCGCTCGACAGCTTCCCGGACGGCGCCGACTACGTCGCCGCGCGCACGGGCGACCGCGCCGAGCAGTACCGCTCGAGCGACGGCGCCCTGTACCAGATGCCGTGGAAGGCCAACCCGGTGATGATCATCTACAACCGGGCCATCTTCGAGGAAGCCGGTCTCGACCCGGACAACCCGCCGCTCGCCACCTACGACGAGTTCCTGGCGACCGCCCAGACGCTCGTCGACGAAGGCGGGGTGCAGGCGGCGATCTGGCCGTCGCCGGCCGGTGAGTTCTTCCAGCCGTGGTTCGACTTCTACCCGATGTACATCGCCCAGAGCGGGCTCGCGCTGGTCGAGGACGGGGAGGCCACGTTCGCCTCCGAGGACGGCTTCGCCGTCGCCAACTTCTGGCGCAGCCTGTACGACGCCGGTCTGACGCCCCGCGAGGCCTACCCCGCTGATGCCTTCGCCGACGAGGAGTCGGCCATGGCGATCGCCGGACCATGGGCCATCGCCGTCTACGGTGAGGACATCGACTGGGGCGTCGTGCCGGTGCCGACCGCCGAAGGCACCCCCGCCGAGGAGATCCAGACGTTCAGCGACGAGAAGTCGATCGGCATGTTCACGGCGTGCGAGAACCAGGCGACGGCGTGGGACGTGCTCAAGTTCGCCACCAGCGAGGAGCAGGATGGCGCGCTCCTCGAGGTCAGCGGACAGATGCCGATGCGCACGGACCTGCTCGGCACGTTCCCCGACTACTTCGAGGCCAACCCCGACTACGCGGCCTTCGCCGAGCAGGCCGACCGCACCATCGAGGTGCCCAACGTGGCCAACTCGATCGAGGTCTGGCAGACCTTCCGTGATGCCTGGTCGGAGTCCGTGATCTTCGGCGACAGCGACCCGCAGGAGGCGTTGACGGCGGCCGCCGAGACGATCAACGAGCTCGTCGCCGAGTAGGGCGACGAACACGATGGCCGCCACGGCCAGCCCCTCCGTGGCCGGCGCCGGGTCGCTCGACCCGGCGCCGGCGCCGAAGCGCCAACGCATCCCGCTGCGGCAGCAACTCGTCGGCTACCTCTTCGTGTCGCCCTGGGTCCTCTTCTTCGTCGGGATCTTCGCCTACCCGCTCGGGTTCGCGGTCTGGATGTCGTTCTACGACTACTTCTTCGCCGCGCCCGGGTGCCACCGTGGAGCGTCCGTTCGTCGGGTTCGACAACTACTGGGACGCACTCACCGACGAGGACGTCCGGCAGTCGTTCAGGAACATCGTCGTCTTCCTCGTCATCAACGTGCCGCTCACGGTGATCCTGGCGATGGCCCTGGCGATGGCGCTGAACGCCGTCATCCCGTTCCGGGCGTTCTTCCGCACCTCCTTCTTCCTGCCCTATGTCACGGCGAGCGTGGCGTTGATCGGCGTCTGGCTGTGGCTGTTCAGGACCGACGGGCTCGTCAACTCGATGCTCGGCCCACTCGCCCCGACCCGTCGTGGCTCATCAACGAACGGCTCGCCATGCCGACGATCGCCATCTACGTCACGTGGAAGGGTCTCGGCTTCTACATCCTGCTGTACCTCGCCGCCCTGCAGAACGTGCAGAAGGAGCTGTACGAGGCAGCCGCGGTCGATGGAGCCGGACGCTGGAGGTCGTTCCGCAGCGTCACGTGGCCGGGCGTCCGGCCGGCCACGACGCTGGTCCTCGTGCTGGCGATCATCACCGGCGCCAACCTGTTCACCGAGCCGTACCTGCTGACCGGCGGAGGTGGGCCCAACGGCGCGTCGTCGTCGCCGGTGCTGATCATGTATCAACGCGGCATCCAACAAGGCAACGCCGGTGAAGCCGCCGCGATCGGTGTCATCCTCGTCATCTTCGTCGGCGATCGTCGGGCTCATCGCCCGCTACCTCAGCGAACGGAACGCGTGATGTCCACGACCGATGAGACCATCGCCACCAACAGCGATCAAGTCGCGGCACCACGCCAGCGCCGTATCGGACGACTTCTGCTGCTGACGGTCGGCGCCTTCGTCTTCATCTTCCCGTTCTGGTACATGTTCATCGGCTCGCTCCAGGAGGAGTCCGACAGCGGGATCGGCGGCGCGGTGCCGCGGCCCGGCAATCTCACGACCGCCAACTACAGCGACATCAACGAGGCCATCGACCTGGTCGGCTCGCTGGCCAACTCGGCGATCGTGACGATCGGTGTGCTGCTCGGCACGATCTTCTTCGGATTGCTCGCCGGCTACGCCATGGCCGTGCTCCATTACCGCGGGCGGGGCGCCACGTTCGCCAGCGTGTTGCTCGTCCAGACGATCCCGTTCCAGTTGCTGATGATCCCGCTGTACGTGTTGCTCGTCCGCGACTACGGGCTGGGCGACACCTATCTCGGGATGATCCTGCCGTTCGCCATCAGCCCGGCCGCCGTGTTCATCTTCCGTCAGTTCTTCCTGCAACTTCCTCGCGAGTTGTTCGACGCCGCCCGCATCGACGGCGCCAGCGAGTTCACGATCCTGCGCCGCATCGCCGTTCCGCTCGCCCGCCCGGCCATTCTCACGGCGACGCTGCTGACGTTCATCGGCCCGTGGAACGAGTTCCTCTGGCCGTTCCTCATCACCAAGCAGGCCGACATGCAACCGCTCGCCGTGTCGCTCGCCAACTACATCTCCACCCTGCAAGCGACGGTGGCCAACCCGTTCGGGTCGGTGATGGCCGGGGCGTGCGTGCTGGCGGCTCCGGTCGTCGGGCTGTTCATCGTGTTCCAGCGCCACTTCACGTCGAGCGACATCGGCTCAGGAGTGAAGGGTTGATCCCCTATCGGTTGACGCGGTTGGGGATCGTGATGGCCCCCGATCCCGGGGATCCGTTGGAAGCCGAAGGCGTGCTCAACCCGGCAGTCGGACACACGCCCGACGGTCGCCTGCACCTCCTGCCGAGGGTGGTTGCCGCGGGGAATGTTTCCCGCGTCGGCCTCGCCGAAGTCGTCGTCGAGCACGGCGTCCCCGTCGGCGTCGATCGACGCGGAATCGTGCTCGAACCCGACCTGTCTTGGGAACGCGGGGTGAATCACGCCGGGGTTGAGGATCCCCGCGTCACCTACGTCGATCGGCTCGGGGTGCACCTGATGACGTACGTCGCCTTCGGGCCGCTCGGGCCGCGGATCGCCCTTGCCGTGTCACGGGACCTGCGCTCGTGGCAGCGACTCGGACCGGTGCTGTTCGGCCACGAGGCGGAGTGGGGCGTCGACTTCAACCTGTACCCGAACAAGGACGCCCTGTTCTTCCCCGAGCCGATCCCCGGCCCCGACGGCGAACCGTGCTATGCGATGTTGCACCGGCCGATGTGGCATGCCGACTGGCTCGGCGTCGGCGACGCCCTCGTGCCGCCCGCCGGCATCGACGAGCGACCGGGCATCTGGATCTCCTACGTAACCGAGGCCGCCGTCGACGGTGACTTGAGGGCGCTCACGGTGCTGCGGTCCCACCGCTGCGTCGCCGTCGGCGAGTTCACGTTCGAGAGCGCCAAGATCGGTGGCGGACCGCCTCCGATCAGGGTCCCGGAAGGATGGCTGCTCATCCACCATGGCGTCGCCGGGGACGTACCTACCGGCTTCGACCCGACGGCGCCGAGTTCGGCGGTGTATTGCGCCGGCGCCTTGCTGCTCGATCCAGACGATCCGGCGCGGGTTGTCGACCGCACGGCCGAACCACTCCTGCAGCCACAGACCGCAGCTGAGCAGGTTGGCACCGTGGCCAACGTCGTGTTCCCGACCGCGATCGCGGCGATCGGCCGGCGGCAGTTCGTGTTCTATGGCATGGCCGACGCTCGCATCGGCGTGGCCGAGCTCGAGCGAACCGTGGCGTGACAGACGGCCCAAATGTCCACCAGCTCGGACTCGTCGGATGCGGCTCGTTCGGGACGTTCGTCGCTCGGGCGATCGGTGACGTTCCGGGCGCGCACCTCGTGGCCGTCGCCGACGCCGACCTGCAGCTGGCCCGCAGCCTCGCTGACCAGATACCGGGCGTTCGTCCAGCGCCTGATCTCGACAACCTGCTCTCGGAATACGGCGTCAATGTCGTGATGATCACCACGCCCCCGTGGACCCACGCCGATCTCGCCGTCCAGGCGCTCGACGCCGGGTGCCACGTCCTCGTCGAGAAGCCCCTGGCCATCGACGTCGCCGGCTGTCGTCGCGTCGCTGACGCGGCGCGCGCCAACGACCGCGTAGTTGCCGTCGATCACATGCTGCGCTTCGCCCCGCTCGTCGTCGCCCTCGAGCGGTTGCTAGGCGTGGAGTCCCGTGGCCAGCGCGTGCTCGGCGCGGTCCGCCGGTTCTCGTTCGAGAACGACGCGACCGACGACGGCTTGCCGGCCGAGCATTGGTTCTGGGACGCGGCGCGCTCCGGGGGCATCTTCGTCGAGCACGGCGTGCACTTCTTCGACCTGGCCTGCTGGCTCATCGGCTCCGAGGTCGAATCGGTCCAGGCGATCACCACCGCGCTCGTGGATGACAACCGCATCGACACGGTGTGCGCCACGGCGATCTTCGAATCGCCAGCAACGGCCACGTGGTACCACTCGTTCTCACATCCCCGCCGATGCGAACGCCAGCGGATGCGACTCGACCTCGGCACGGCGGAGTGCCGGCTCGACGGCTGGATCCCCCTCGAGTTACGCATCGATGCGTGGAGCGAAGCCGAAGGTACTGCGGCGCTCAGAGACGCTGCACAACAACTGGCAGACGAGCTCGGCATCGTGATCGAGGAGCTCGATGAACCGACAGGACGACTTCGCCTCCTACTCGCTCATCGCCCAGACGATGCCAAGGACGCTGTGTACACGCGGTGCATCTCCGCTCTGGTCGCCGACCTACTCGCGGCAATCGACGACGGCCGTCCTCCGCGAGTCGACATCGGTGCCGCGACTTCAGCGGTGGCGCTCGCCGTCGCCGCGACCGAGGCGGTCACACGAGGCCGCACGACAGCCCTGCGACCACCGCCTTGATCTCGCTCGCCCGGCGCCTCGTGATCAGTCACAGCGACTGTGAACCTCGGTGACACCATCTTTGGAGATCGTTGACGATTAGCCCACGACGAACACGGCGAGGATCACGAACGTGTTGCGGAGGTGCCGAGCCGGATGGAGCACGACGGTCTCCAATCGCAGTCGGGTGGCCGAGGCCGCCGTGGCGACGACGCTGCCGGCGTGGGCTGAGCCTGTAGGCCGCTCAGCGGCGACCGTCAGACCGAAACCGCAGGAGCCGCCGACCGCCAGCTCAACCGTGTCGGGGTCCCTGCTCGTGCTCCGCGTCGCACATCCACTCCTCACCGAGTTCGTTGGCGGCCTCTTCGCGCAGAACGGTGATCACCCATTCGCGTGCCGACGCTTCGACCAGCGAGTCTCCCGTGGCCACCGTGATGGCCCGTAGCGCATGTCGCAATCGCCCGACGGCCTCATAGAGCTCTTCGGTGGGTCCCGGAAGGGCGTCGCGCCAGTCGGTCGGATCGGACATGTGACTCATCGGAGTGAGTTCGTCAGTCCGTAGCCGTCCACACCGAACGGGCGGCGACGATCGGGGCCCCGGGCGTTCGCGAGAGACGTTCGGAAGGCAGCGACGCCATGCAACTCGCCGCGTTCGTGGAGCAAGGCGGTCATGGTCATCGACGATGCGCGCGCTCGCCGGGTTCTGTCGTGCCGTGACGCACATCGCCGAACTTGCCGGGTGTTTGCTGTGCGCTCATCGTTCCTCCGTGTCGCTCACCGGGACTCGTGCAGGTCTGTACACCCGAGGCGTCAACGCCGTCGCTGCACTCGCAGATCTGCAACGGCCCGGCTCGCCACGGGGCCGGGCCGTTGCACCCCGACCGGTTGCTACTCGGTGACGGAGCCTGCGGTGACGGCCTCGACGACGTCTCCGGCGTTGGTGATCTCGACCTTGCGGGGCTTGGCTTCCTCGGCGACGGGGATGGTCAAGGTCAGCACGCCGTTCTCGTAGGTGGCGCTGAGGTGGTCACGGTCGAGGCCCTCTCCGAGGAACAGTTGGCGGCTGAACTCGCCTTGGGCTCGTTCGGCGATCTGGATCTGATCGCCCTCGGCGCGGACCCAGCCGCGCGTCGCCTTCACGGTGAGCAGATCCTTCTCGACGGTCAGGTCGATGAAGCGGGCATCGACGCCGGGCAGGTCGAACGAGACCTTGAACTCGTTGCCCCGACGGTAGGCGTCGACGGGGATTTGGCGGGCCCGGCGTTGATTGAGCATCGCCTCGGTCAACTGGTCGAACTCGCGGAATGGCTCGGATCGAATCAACATGTCAGATCCTCTCGATCGCCCGAGCAGCTGACGGTCGGCGACCGCCAATCTCGGGGTGTACCTGCATCGTATGCCGGACGCATGAAACTAGCAACATACTTCTAGAAATATGTGGCTAGGCTGTGCGGCGATGACGGAGTGGAGCTTCCTCACCAACCACGCCCGGGTCCTCGTCTGCATCGCCCACGACCCCGGGGTCCGCCTGCGCGACATCGCCACGACACTGGACATCACCGAACGCAGCGCCTACAGCATCGTCACCGACCTGACCGCCAGCGGCTACGTCGTCAAGGCCAAAGACGGCCGACGCAACCGCTACCAGATCCAAGCTCACCTACCGCTCCGAGAAGCCATCACCCAGCAACGCACCATCGGCGAGGTACTCGACGTCCTCGTCGAATCGGACATACGCACCCACGGCCAACAAGCACACGGCTGATCCGACGTCCCGTCGCAGCTACGACACATCGGACCTCCGGTAGGGAAGCGGCGCGTTTCCACGCTCTCGTCAGGTCGCCTGCAGTGCCGGCCGGCGATTGCCGGACAGACCGAACATCGATGGCCGCACCCGAGGACGCACAGTCGAGCCACCAAAATGGTCACTCGGGGCCGCGGCCACGGCCGAGACCACGACGACCGCAGTGGCGGCGCCCCAGACAGCGGCGAGAAGGGATCCCCACACCGCCCGGGAGGAGCGAGGACACACAGGGTGTATAGGTGCCGGCGATGAGCACAGAGATCATCGAGTGGTCGAGCCACCGCAGGCGGCGCCTGGCGGTCGAGCTGCGCGCCAGCCGGTGGTACGCCGTCGAGGATCCGAACAACACGGCCAAACTCACGACGTCGACGGCGACGAAAATGCGAGCAGTGGCACGCTCGGCGAGGACGACGAGGGCAACAGCGGCCGGCATCGAGCACACGAACGCCCAGGAGTGCAGCCGCGCCCCGCCACCTCGGAGGCCCGCCCGTCAACGTCCGGTGCTGCGCAGGCACGAAACCGGATGTACCACATCGAGATGAGCCGGGTGGCGTCGACGCCAGCTGATCGGTAGCTGAGGCAGTAGGTGCCCTTCGCCTCGTCAAGATCGGCGGCGTTCTCGTCTCGGGCGGTCAGCCACCGTTGCCGTTGGCGCCCGCGGTGGTGGCTGTCGGCGATGCGCAGGGCTCGGTCAACGGAGCGCCAGACACCAATCCTCGACGAACAACACGTCGCGATCAATCAAAGGATGACCGAGCTCGTATCGGACCCGGCCCGTCGCCGTCAGGCGACGAACCAGGCACGGCGTGACCGTCATGACTGTTGTCCTAGTGCCGGTCTTGGAGCGCGTCGGCGCTGGTGGCCCGCCACACGCGAGGTCGCTACGACCCTTCCGCCACTCAAGTGGACGTGGATCTGGCGGTGGTACACGCAGGCAACGCGGTCTCGTCGGCCGAGGTCCGCTCGCTGGCTGCGCCGAGTCCGCCGACACCAGAACCAACGAACCCGGCGTACGTCCTTCGAGTAGGCGCGTGGTGACAACCTCGCTTACCGGAACACCCTTCTCCAAATGGCGACCACGTTGTCCCAGCCCGTAGGAACACGCGAAGCGCACCCCAAGCCACTCGCGCTCGTCGGGAATGGCTCAGGCGGTTGAGATTGCGGCGGTGGTCCGTGTCGGGTTCGGGTCGACGCGGTCGAGGTCGATCGTGGAGATGACGATCGAGTCGAGGGTTGCTGCCCCAACGAGGACGGCGAACGCGACGTCGGCGGCGTCTCGTCCGACGGCGATGCGGACGAGACCGTCGATCGGTGCCATGCGGGTGGCGTCGAACAGATACCAGGCACCGCCGAGGTAGGCCTCGAAGAAGCCGTGGAAGTCAGGGGGATCGAGGTCGACGGCGTACCCGGACACGTATCGGGCCGGGACGCCGAGGGCCCGGCACAGGCTGATGCTGAGGTGGGCGTAGTCGCGGCAGACGCCGGCGCCGCCGACCAGGACGTCGACGGCGCTGGTCGAGACGTCGGTGCTGCCCGGCAGGTACTCGAGGTGCTCGTACACCCAGTTGCAGATGCCTGTCACGCGTTCGAACCCGGGTGCAACGTCTCTGAATTCCTTGTGTGCCAGGCGGGTGAACAGGTCGGACGGGCAGTAGCGGCTGGGATGGAGGTACTCCAAGACGTCAGTTGGCAGGTCGGCGAACGGCGTCTCGACCGTTGGGGCTACAGGGGGGACAAACGCGGCGAGCTCGATCGTTGCGTCATAAAGCAGCCATAACGGCCCGGGTTCGGCAACGACCCGGATGAGGTCGTGACCGGAAGGTTCCAGTGGTGTTCGGGTTGTCGCCAGCTCAGGGGTGATGATCAAACGCTCTGCGGTGACCTGTTGGTGAGGGTTGCGGGCGGCGAGCACGGCGAAGGAGAAGCTGCTGCGGGTCGTGACCGTGTAGTGGATCTCGCAGTGGGTGCTGATCCTGCTCAAGGTGCCTCCTTGAACTCGGGCCAGATCGGCGATGCCCACGTCATCGGGAACTCGTCGAGTGCGATCTGTAGGTGCTGATGCCAGAAACGGTGGGCGGCGCTCAAGTCGAGTGCCGTGAAACGATGTTGACGCAGCCCACCTCCGGCCGCCTCGAGCAGGACGAGGTCGATCGGGAACTCGACGTCGACGACGCTGGCTCTTGTCGAGTCAAAGGCGAGGTAGGCCAACGCAACCGCTTGTGGCAACGGCGTCTCATAGTGCAACAGTCGGTCGAGAATCGGCTTGCCGTACGAGGTGCGCCCGATGATGAAGTACGGCGAATCGGGCGTGGCGTCGATCCAGTTCCCCTCCGGATACACCATAAACAAGCCGGGTTCGTCGTCGCCGGGTAGGTGGCCACCAATGATTGCGTGAGAATCGAAGCGTAGTCCGCTGTGGTCCAGCGACGGCCCGTCCTCGTCACGCACACGCTTGATCTGATCTCCGAAGTCGGTGACCACACGGTAGAGCCGGGTGTGAGGGCTGGGAAGCGCTGCGAGCTCGTCCTCGAGCCGGAGCACGGCCTTGTCGCGAATGGACCGCAACCCCGACGTCATCAGAAAGATCGCGGAGCCGGCGTGCTCGAGCAACGACAACTTGGCCTTGTTCGAAAACTCCTGGCCGCGCACGATCTGAGTATCCGCCAAGGCGACGAGACCCTCGCGTACTCGAATCCCGACGCAAAACGTCATAGATCGACCCTAGGTCGCACCGTCGCCACTCGCGGCCCGGCGTAAGTCGTGCTGCGGAGAACTGGGCGACGCGGACGCCGGCATAAACACCGCCAACTGCTCTCACCTCGTCCAGCTAGGGCCCGCCACGCGCCGGGTGGCTGAGCGGACGTCAGTAGGCTCGGGCGGTGGATCGCACGGCGCCGACGAGCGACGACCGTGACGTGCCGGGGCGATCGCCGGGGTCCGATGTTGCCGGGGCGGTGCACGCATTCGCCGAGGCGGCGCTGGCGCTGCCGGTCGATCGACTCATCGACGTCGAGGTGCTGGCCGCCGAGGCCACCGGGGCCCGTGGCGCGTGCATCTACATCGCCGACTACGCGCAGCAGGTCCTGCGGCCGCTGCAGACGGATTCGCAGGACTCAGCGTCCCCGGTCGACGGGTCGATCCTCGGCGGTGTGTTCCAATCCGGCGAGACCTACGTCGGCGAGGGACGCATCGCCGTCGCCTTGATCGACGGTCGAGACCGCGTCGGCGTCGTCGAGTACCGCTATGGGGACGACGCGACGAGCTCGGTCGAGTTGGCCGAAGCCGTCGGTCGCGCCCTGCTCCTCGTCCTTGTCAGCAGGCGGCGCTACACCGACCTGCTCCTCAGAACACGCCGAGCGCACCGGCTGACGACCGCCGCCGAGATGCAATGGGATCTTCTCCCTCCTCTCACGTGCGGGGCGTCCGGAGTCTCGATCGCCGGCATCGTCGAGCCTGCCTACTCGACAGGTGGCGATTCCTTCGACTTCGCCGTCAACGGCGACTTCCTTGAGTTCATCGTCGTCGACGCCGTCGGTCACGGCATGCCGGCCGTGCTCAAGTCGATCGCCGCGATCACCACGTATCGCAACGTGCGGCGCGAACGCGGCGGCCTCGCTGCCGTCTACGAGGAGATTGGACGTGTGATGGTGGATCAGTTCGGGGAGTGCTACTACGCGACCGGGGTGATCGGCTCGTTGCAGATGTCGACCGGTGAACTCAGGTGGATCAACGCCGGACATCCCCAGCCGCTGCTCGTCCGCGACGGATCGGCGCGACACAGCCTGTGGTGCGCTCCATCGCTGCCGATGGGGCTAGGAGGTGAAGTCCGCGAGATCTGCTCGACGAGCCTGCAGGCAGGTGACCGGCTTCTCGTCTACACCGACGGCGTGGTCGAACGACGTCGAAGCCCGGTACCCGCGCCGTACCTCGATCGGCTGACGGAGCGGCTCATTGCCTCCACCTCCGACGGGGTGACCACCGAGGAGACGGTGCGCCGACTGGTCCGCTCGGTCCTCGAATCTCTCGATGGTGGCCTCGACGACGACGCCACGCTCGTGCTCGTCGAGTACCACGGCAGCCCACCGCTTGCCGGTTCGGCGGACCGAGTCGGCCCTCCCGAGTAGCTGGCGAGTGGCCGGGCGGTCAGCGGGACCCGGCCGCGGCAGCGGCGGTCTTCGAGGCCGCACGCTTCGCCGTGCGAGCCGAGCGCTTGGAGGCGTGCGCTTGCACGGTGATGACCTGTATCGCCTCATACCGGGCCGTTACGGCAAATTTCGCGGCAGAATTCGCGGCAGAGCGAAGCGAGGAGTCGACGGGCGTTGACTGACCTTCGCTCCGCGGCGTCGTTGTGTCTCCGGACGCTCGGCGGACACCGGCGAATCTGGCGCTCACGAACCACCGCGAGGATCGTTCCCGCGATGGGCTGGCTGCACGTTCTGTCGCGCTTCGTCAGTTGCGTCTCCGGCGGAGCAGGCGGCCATTCCGCTGTACCGGACACAGCGGAGCACGCGACTACTTGACGCCAGAGCCGTCGCCATATACGGCGCGTCGTCCCTGGCGTTCAAGCGTGGCGTGCGTGTTCGATGCTGATTGCGGCGGAGATCCAGCGCTCGTCGACGAGAAACCGCCAAGCGTGGAGCTCAGCCGAATGCGAGCTCATGCCCCACTGACGATCACCATTTCGTTGCCTTCGGGGTCGGCGACCCGCCAGCGATCCTCCGACTCGTCAAGGAGCCGGCCACCGGCTGCGACGGTCGTGGCGAGGCGCGTCTGCGCGAGGTCCGACGGCACCGCGAGCTCGAAGTGGATGCGGTTGCGCTGCCGGCGCCGCTCCGTCTCCAAAGCATCGAGCTCTTGGAACACCAGCACCGGGTTCAGCCGCCGCGGATCGTGGATGTCGATGACCCCGGCTCGCCGGTCGTGGGTGTATCCGAGTGCGGCGACCCAGAACGCGCGGACTGCGGCGACGTCGGCGGCGTCGAGGAAGAGCTGAGCGAAGCGCGGCAGCCCCGGATCCGCAGTGGCCCCGAGTTCGCGGGCAGCGGTCTGGAGGTTTCCGGCGAGGTCGGTGAAGTCGAGCTCGAGGCCGTGGGCGTCGTCTTCCCACTGGTCCTTACCGCTGTCGATGATCACGAGCCCGGGGCGCAGGTCGACCAGCAGCGGGAAGCCCGTGTCGTCGGCCAGCGCCGCTGCTGCGGCGGCCAGGTCACGCTGCTGCGTCGGCGAGGTGGTGCGGTAGCACGCCATCGCGCTGAACACCGCCTGCCAGTCGGCTGTCCCGATCCTCTCGCCGAGCGCCTGGCCCGGCACCAGGTCGACCTCGTTGCCGTCGGGGTCGGTGTGGCAGACCCCGAACGGTCCGGATGCCTCACCAAGACTCGCCTGCTCGACCGCCGCGGCCGGCCGCACCACGTCGAGGTGGATGCGGTTTCGAAGCGGCCGCGGCTCCGTCGACTGCCGGATCCGTATCGCGGGGTCGCGCCGCAACGGATCCGCCAAACCGCCGTCCTCCCCAGGCGCGTAGTCGAGCACGCGCTGCCAGAACCGCCTCACCACAGTCGGGTTCGCGGATTCGAACACGACGCTCAGGTGCTGCAGCACGGCAGGGTTCGCGGCCAGCCCGAGATCCCGCGCGGCCGCCGACACCGCCTCGGCGTGCTCGTCTGAGTCGAGGCGCACCCGCATGCCTGTCGCGCGCAGGTCGACCACGATCTCGGCCGACAGCTCCACGATGCGCCCGGCCAGCGCAGCCCCCTCGATCAGCGACGGCGCGTCGAACCATGCCGTCGCAACGCCATCGACCACCCGCCAATCCGTTCCGATCTCTGTCATGCCCGGCACCGTAGAGCCCATTCCGGACGATCTCCTTCCGGATAGTGATGATGTCCCGGCCGGGGCATTGAGGTACGCCGTTGATCATGATCAGGCTCGGCGTCACCTGATCACGTACTGCCGGGCCGCGTGGCCGACCACATGGGATCATGTAAGCGATCGCCCGGGCGTCCACCATGCGGTCCCTCGCTTCGAGTTCGCCGTGGGCCCGGTATGCCGACTCCATCGCGATCTCGACGTGTGTGCCGCTTGCGGTGTTCGCGATCGCGGGCGCACCGAATCGGCGCTCTGCGCGCGCCCGCCGGTGCGACGGTGACGGCGTCCGAACCGACCGATCGCTGCCGCAACGCCTCCCGACGAGCCTGGGGGACGTCGGGCGGCGAGCACAGTGCCGCCGCCGAATTCGACAAACACGTCGGTGTTGTTGAGCACGGTGACGCCAACACGTACGCCATCGCCCCACAGCTGTCCGGGCGTGACGCCAATTCGGTCGGCGAAGACCTTGGCGTCGCCGCGAAACCTCATCAAGTGCTCGAGGCGGAGCTTGCGAAGCTTGATGCCTGTGTGCCGGTCGGGCGGCTCGGTATGGCATAGGTCTGTTACAGCATTTGCGCCACCGGCGGCGCGAATGCTGTCACAGACTCGGCAGAGAGATCATCGGGTGGTGCTCCGGGTGTATTGGCATCCACCATCTCGAGGGGTGGGTGTGTCTACGGTCGGTTTCGTCTCCGGGCAGGTCTGACTCACGAATCGGCTGACTCGAACGGTTGTACTGCGAACGATCCGTCGGCCGGCCTGGAGACGGCACTCACCGGTCGGGTGGGGAACGGGTTCCGGGTCTGCGCCAACAGCCCGGGTTCCGGGCACCCTCCCGGCAAGTGCGTGCCACCCCTTTGAACCCAATGCAAGGAAGGGATGGACGGCGACTTGCTCGCCGGCACGGTCGAGGCGGTCGGCGCCGACGGCCTCGACGTGTGCCTGAGCATTGTGGTAGCGGTCGACTTGGATGTCGGCGCGTCGCCGGATGCCTGCGAGGAGGTCGGTCGCCCGGTCCAATTGCACGGCGGTGAGTTCAACATCTCGGCGTGCGTGTCGTCGCCGCGTATGCCGGCCGATTCGAGCTGATGTTGGGCGTCGGTGTGGCGGAGCCACGCTTGATCGACGCGTCTCGTCGCCGTGGCGAGCGCTGTTCGAGCCGGTGCCGTCGCCGCTTCGACTCGCGCCAGATG
>CAVQTY010000008.1:0-454051 GCA_963716665.1 Ilumatobacteraceae bacterium | reverse complement strand
GCCCGCGACGAACATCGTTCGCTGGCCCGCCCCGCACAGCACCATATTGCCGGCGATGGACGCTGAGACGCCGGGGACCAACGTACGGCACAAGGCGTGCCGGGGCCGCCGGTCGGTTATCGTGGGGATCATGCCGGCACGGCATCCTCAAACGCCAGCGGACGCCGACCTCGACGGGGAATACGCCCATGCCGTTCGGAGCGCTCCGAGGGGCGGCAGCGGGCGTCGTTCGGTCGTGTCGTTCGGTACTCGCCCGGAGCGGCACATTCGTGACGCCGTCTCGGTCACGAGCACGGGGTGTCGTGGGCAGTCGCTCGACGCACGTCCCCGGTTACGGGGCGCTCGCGGCGGAGACGTCGCCTTCGTGCCACCGCCGCAGCCACTCGAACGGGAAGATGCCTGTGTCGTGGCCGTCGTTCCACGTGATGTTGAGGCCCCATGCGCCGTGAAGGCGGGCGTCGTCGATGCGCAGCGGCGCCGGGCTGCCCGGACGGGGCCAGACGACCTCGCCTCGCTCGCGAAGAGTCCGGCATGTGGCGCACGGGCACCCCTGCCGGAGTGTCACCAGGTCGAAGCGGGCGATGTACCCGTCGAGGAACGTGATCGTGACGCCCTCAGCTCGCTCGACATGGGTGTCCAACGGCTGGAATCGATCGTCCACTCACACAGCCTGCCCCGCGGGCATCAGCGGTGGCAATGTTGTCGACGGTGAGCACGCGCGCCTTGGGCATGCCGTCGCGGCGGGGCCCCCACGGTCGCAGGCCATGATGACGGAAGGCGCAGTTGTTGCCACGAGTCAAACGCTGGGTCGATCCTCGCCACACCCCGATTGTCGCGCCGGGCCTGTCCAAGAACGACGTCGATGAACCCGCGGCACTCATCATCCCGTATCGCCGGTTGGGCGCCGACCGTGAGCTACTCCAGGCGGCGCGAGACCGTGGAGATGTCAAGCAAATGGTGCGTGCCCTCGTGCATCGCCTGACGGACCAGCCAGCGCGCCGGCCGCTCCTCACCGGGCAACCTTCTCGCGACGCGGTTCCACTCCTCGTCCGAGACCCTCGCCGCCTCGTCGATGAGTCCCGCACGTTGTCGGCGAGTTCGGCAACGATCGGACCGAGGTCGCGGTTGTTGTACCGGAACCGTGCGCTCGTAGATCATTGAACATCGGCTCCAGCATCGGGCGTTCCTCCACCCGGGTCCGGTAGGGCCCGATGGTGTGTAGACGGCGTACACGTCCCGGAGGTGGTACACATACTCCAGTACGGACCACGTCCCTTCGTCTGGACGCAGCCGGACCTTCGCCTCAGGAACCGACCGTGCGACAGCACCGACCGTGCTGGGCACGGCTCGGATCACCTCGAGCGCCGCGGCCACGTCGATCGAGGCGTAGGCGACGCCGCATTCGCAACACACGTGGTCCTCCCCGGCCAGCGGAGGAACTGGCAGCGCCACCTCGCAATCATGCCCCGCCGGCCTTCCAGCCTCAGTGACGGGGCGAACGGGCCAACGGAGATCGTTGCACGGATTGCGACTGGCGGCGCGTCTCGCTTGCCAGATCCCGGGGGCGGCTACTCACGCCTGTCCGGGCGTTCGCCGATAGACGGTCCGGCGCCCACGACGCCACGGCGAGACTGCTCACGCGGTGATGCCGTTCGGAGCGCTCGGTTCGGCGACGACGGGTGTCGTTCTGTAGCGGCCTTCTGGGTGGTTAGACGCGTCGTCGGGTTTGGTGGTGAGAATTGGGCGGATGGGTACCCATAGTCGTGAGGGGGTCGACGAAGATGGCTTCATCGTGTCGGGTGCCGACGTCGAGTTGATTTTCGGCGGCGTATGAGCCGGCGCTCGACTCGGTCGTGTCATCGCTGGTCGAGAACGTCGACGGCCAGATCTCGGTGTACCTGTACGGCAGTGTGGCGACGGGCGAGGCGTGCCCACCGCAGTCGGATATCGACGTGCTTGTGTCGTCACCCGGGACGGCCGGTCGAGCGCAGCGGTTGCGGATGCCGCCAAGGACCTGTCGTGGCGTTATCGCCACCTTGCCCGCGAGATCGGCATCGCGGCACGCAACCATGGCCGGGCTGTTCGGCGATGACATCGACGGCCTCGGCGGACGCTGCTTCATCAAGCATTACTGCGTCCCGCTACACGGCGACGATCTCCGTGTCCAGCTGCCGCGTGCTATCGGCCATCAGCGACGATCGTGTGGGCGTTCAACCACAACATGGCCGCGGCCATCGCCGACGACCGCGCCACCGGCTCGACACCGCCAATGACAGCGGTGACGTCAAGCAGGTGTGCCGCACCGTCGCCCGCAAGGTGATGCTGGCTGCGGCGTCGCTGGCGTCAGTCATCAATTCGGAATGGACAACGGATCGGCACCGCGCTGCTGCCGCCATTGCCGAGCACTATCCCGAATGGGCCGATCAGGCCGCCGTGGCTCTCGAGTGGGCCTCGGCACCGACCGATGATCCTTCGAAGGTGCGCAAGTTCCTCGACGGGTTCGGCAAGTGGGTCGCTCAAGAACTGCATGACCGAGCAGCTCCCCGATGAGCAAACCGTCGTGTCGACATCGACCCACACGTCGATGCCGTTCTGGCGCGGCCGGCAGCGCTTCCCCGGCGGCATTCGGTGCGCGCTTCGGGGCGGCGCCCTCGATTGCATCGGACCTGACCGTCCTGGAGCGAACCAGGCGACCGATCGGCAGATCTGGGCGCGGCCGAAGCCTCAGCGGACTACTTTGAGATGGGCGTCGCGTTCGCTCCCGACATGTAGGTCGCGGCCGTCGCGATCGCGACAAGCGTTGATCCGGGTTCGCAACAACGCCGAACTGTGCTCGTCTCTGAGTTGTCTCAGGTCGTACCGCGATCGCAGGACGAGTCGTCAATCTTCGCCGAGCAGCATCGCGAACATCGTGGTCCACGGAACCAGAAGACCGACACTGAGACCGTAGATGCCGCCGACGATGGCACCCACCAAGCCGTCTCGCTGTGTTCCTTCCCATTCTGGGTCGTCGAGCCAGCCGAGGTAGTAGCTCAGGAACAATCCGACGATCAACACAGGGGCGGCGGCGCAAATGGCGCCCAACAGCACGCCCCACACCCTTACGCCGATGTCATAGAAGGCATCGACGAAGGGCCGCACCGGCAGTCGGCTCAGCAGAAACGTCCAGCCGGCCACAGCAACGAGACCGACGGCCAAGGCCTTGCCTTCGTCCCAGCCGAGGGGTCCATAGAGCAGGGCATATACACCGATGGCAGGCAGCACGACGAGGAAGTACCCGGCGACCCAGGCGATTGCGAGAAAGACTTGACTAACCGCTGACGACCGGCGCGAGCACTACAGACCTCATGACGCCGGAGCCCCGCTCGAGGTTGTAACACACAGCGGCAAGAAGAATCGGCATGAGCAAAAGGCCTAGTGGCTGCCAATCGCTTGACTGATCGCCCGGCTCGCCTCCGGCCCGGCCGCCGAGCCAGCCCAGCACCGCCCCGGCGCCGGCACCGACGATGCCGAAGGCGACAAATGGCGGGTCCTCTTGGGCGATTTCGCGTGACATCAACCCTCATGGTCGCGCCGTAGGGTCGGTTCTTGCATAGCAATTCGGATACCCGTGATGTTGAAGACGCGAGTACCGAACGTGGGCTCGGCCATCCCAGAAACTGATCCGCCAATCCCCTCGCCACTTGGCCCCAGAACGCCCGGCTCAGGGCCGCACATCCGAGGCGCTCAGCATGTGCTGCCTCCCGTCGGCGCGACCTAATGCCCGCTACGGATCCGATCGGAGCACGCGGCCAACGCGCCGGCTGCTCAGCATGACGACGTTGAAGTTGTTGGTTGCAGGCGCAATGAAATGCCGTTCGGAGCGGCATCGCCTCGCCCGGGACTGACATTCTGTGCTGCCGTTCGGTAGTTCCGTTCGGTACGGTCAGCTTCCGAACGTCGGAACCGTTGAACTCCATCGGCGCGCCTGCCAACGGAAGCCGACATTGTGACCTACCGCCGAGGTGCGCAGGGGGTCCGCGATTTCGACGGGTTCGGAATCTGAGATGACGGCAGCTCGGCGTTCATCCGGTTGGTCGAGCACATCAGCGCCAGCCACACCGGGCGGTGACGGCCGAAATCTGGGGCGCTAGCGCGAGCAAGCACCGAACCGCCGCCGCATCGGGCTCCGAGCGCGTCATGGTCCCGCCGTTCTCAGATGCGGCGGCCGGTCGGCCGAGGGTGGAGCTATCGAGCACGCGTGCGTCGTCATCTTCCAGTGTTCGGTTCTTCACGGCGAAGCCAAGCCGACACGGGACGAGTGTTGCCACGAGGATCCGCTGTGCGTCAGCGATCAGATCTCAGATCACCCGGTCCGCTGCCGGTGCAAGATCACCAGCCGGGCAAGTCACGCGCTGGCACGAAGACGGCTAGTGCAGATCCCGCCCGCCGGTCTAGCTGATCTCGAACCGTGAGCTGCTCGCGTGCGTCGGCAGTTTGAGAATCGACTCGAGGAACGCCCTTCGCAGCGGACTCTGCGCCATCTCCAGGTCCGGTGATGCGCTGCCCAAGTGCACAGGTCCCGATTGCATCGAGAAAGGCTGCGAGCGCTTGGCTACGGGGAATCGGAAGCTCATTAGTCTCAAGCCCTCGGCGGCGCGCTAAGTGCCGGCGCAAGTCTGGCGCTCGGGCCACGTAGGTCCACTCCTCGAACGGGCCCGACCCCGGCGCAATACGACAGATGGCCTGGTCAGGGACTGCTACGGATCCTATCAGACCATCCTCCCATGGCGGTGCCGGAAGTACATAGAAGACCGGAACACCCAGCTTCGGCTCAACCTCATCGCAGTACCAGTCGAGTTGAGCGCGCGGAACGTTGATCCAGTGCGTTGAAAGGGGTCGCTTTCGCTTGCGGGTCACGGGTCTCGTGGCCTTGTCCTCGAGGATAAACAGCTTTCCGTCTCCCAGCGAGACGCCGTAATCCCAGTTGGCGTCCTGAGCCAGCTGGGTCGGTCCCCAGATGAGGGCGTTCGGGAAGGCCCGGCAGACAGCACAGAAACCCATGCATCTACGGTTCTCTCCGGGAGGCTCATGACGACCATGCCGCCACGGTATGCAAGTTGGTCCAGTACCGGGCGGTGTGCTGCCGCGATCGAACAGATCACTGGCCACCAGCGGGCAGTTCCATGACCGCCCACGACAGGATCTCATGGCCGCCGAAAGAGATACCCGGTTGATCACGCTTTGGTCAGTCGCTGCTCGTCGCTCACCGAGACTCGGTACGTAGGCCGCTGCAGCCCTATCACCGCCTGCTCGCGCTTGATAGCACTTGCCCGCCAGGCAACTCAGCGAGCGGGACCGACGACCGCTTCCAGCGCAGCGCTGCTACACGCCGAAGCCAGGAGCTGCTCGCTCGCGGACATGCCGTTTTGCGTGCGTCTCGACGCGCTGAGCCGCGTCATTCACTCCGTGCGGACGTTCGGTGCGCGACGACTTGCCCGTGCGTCGCCGACCTGTACGAGCGCGGATCGCCGACTATGTGCAGGCGGATACCGGCCGCGCCGATCGACGTAGTGCTATTCGCGGTGACGAGGAATATCGACGGTGAACTTCGTTCGGAAGTAGCGACCCTGGGTCGGTGAGTCTTCTTGATAGACCTCGACTCGTGTGCCCAGTCGAGAGGCAACGAGGCGACAGACGGCAAGTCCGAAACCCATGCCTTCGGCCGCAGCCGCCTTGGCCGCCTCGGCGCGGAAGAAGGGTTCGAAGATCCGCTGCCTCTCCGTCGGCTTGATCTCCGGCCCCAGAGACTCAACGGAGTAGCGAATGCACTCGTCGGATCCACGAACTCCGTGTAGACGGTGCTGCCCGAAGGAGCATATTTCAGAGCATTATCCAGCAAGGTTAGGGGAAAGACAGAAACGGCCAGGGAATTGGCTTCCACGAAGCCGTAGCTTGTCCCGTGCTGTTGATGTTTGACATCCTTCGAGTCAAAGTCCCGCTGGTAGATCTTGGCGTACTTTGTCGCAAGACCGTGAAATCGGAACGGCGCACCGACGCGCGCTGTAATCTCATGTGGCCGCAAGAGAAACAGTGCTGTGTCTAGTTTGTCAATCATCAGGACGACCGACCAGTACGCCGCAACCAACTCATGAGTGCTCGAGTCCAGTTGATCGTGGAGTGTTTTACCAGGTTCAGTCTTCTCGAGATGGAGACTGATATTTCGCAATGTGCGCCCCGCCAGAGCCCTATAGTCATGAAACTGACCCAGTGCCTGTTCAATCTGAGGCGCTAGTCGGCCGACAAGTTCCGGCAAATAACTGTCCGTACTCCGGATAGCATCAAGCTGGACGTCTAGCTGTACCTCGACCTCTTGATCCACCTCATCAAGGATGCGCGCCAACGCATCGCCAGCGTGTTGGAGGTCAAGTCGTGAGACCGCTTTTGCACCAGCGCTTCGCACAGCGCGCCGCTGCGCGTCCGTGGTCGTCGGATCGTCGTGAACGGCGACGCCAAGCACAAGCGCAGACCCGAGGATGTTGCGGAAACTGAGTCCATTGTGACAGACCTCCGCTCGATCGCTCGGCTCTGCGCGCTCACAGATACGGTCCATGCATGTGTGGCACTTGTCATGCAGCGGAACTAGTGATCCGTCCCGCCTCACGCCCTGAACGACAGTCGGATATGGGAAGGCCACAGCCGCTACTCGATCCATGGCTTGAGCCTTCGGACCGCAAGTCGAGTCACGGCCTGGGCCCAGACCAACTTCGGGTTGCCGGGACTGCCAAGTTCCAGCACCCGCTCAAGACACTCCAATCGAGCGGCGTCATCGGGTTCACTGATGAACCAGGCCAACGCCTCCCCTACGGCATCCTTGTCTGCGCCCGGCGCTAGGGTTAGCAGCAGGTCACGATAATACTCAAATGTCGCGGATTTCAGGAGGTGGACTTCGACCGCCTGCCGAAAGTCCGGATACGTAGCCTTGGCCTTGTCTAGCACGATATCAGCCATCTTGACCTGTTCGGAGGCCGCCAATGGCCACGACGCTGAGGAGTAGGCGATCACGACTTGCGCAGGCGAGGCTTCCTTTATGTGGCGCAGCAAACCCACACCTTGTTCTGCTGAAACCGAAGCACCGACGCCGTGTAGATCCAGCAAGACGACATCGTACTCACCCAATTCGATTTCGCGGGTTGACGTGATGTCTGAGACGGCGCTCACCTTGAAGTCGTTCCTGCGTAGGGCTTTTAAATAATCAAACGGCTCGTCATCGACAACCAGAATCCTCGAATTAGCTTTCAGCTCATCCAGAGATGGCCTTCTCATCTGAGGGGGCCGAATCTGAGAGCTTCGCCAACGCTTCCAGAGCCACCCGGCGAGCACCAGCCCGGCACCGCCGAAGAGCCAGAGGAAGAGGTTGGTGGCGGTGTCCATGGCGGTCAGGTAACCGTGGCAACCGTGCGCGCCGGCTACGGCTCGGATGCCCGTCGGATGCGCACCGGGACTCCTGATCGGTCGTCGCTGGGCGCATGGACGACGGCAACCTAACGACGGCTCGGGCGCAACGCCCGTTGGCCCGGTCAGCCGAAGTACGCCGACGAGCGTCCGGTACCGCCATGCCAGTGAGTTCTGGGCGGCTAGCGATCGCGGCGGCGTGCCGACATTCGGTACCGGCGTTCGGTGCGCACCCGGATCCGGTTGATTCCGGGGCGTCCCCTCTGCACGATCGATGTCGGCGGTGGTTCCGGCCTCCTGGCCAAGTACCCGGCCCATCATGTCGACTGGTGGTTTCGTCAAGATTGACGAACGGTCTTCGGTGACCTGACCGTACGGTGACGACGACCAACACTCCTCGGCCAACCGTCTCCTGCCCGCGCCTCTGTACCGACCATCACCTACGGCGGTCCACGATCTTCTAGCAGATTCGGAACACGAATCCAAGAGCGCAATTTTGATGAACCTCACCTGCCCCTTCGAGACTAGACTGGGAACCTGTGTCTAGGGCCATCGCGTGGTTCAGCCGCTACCGAAGTTGTCAGTTGCGTGCTGAATCAGAATCTGCTAAGGTCTGTGGCTCGGCCACTGAAAGGTACTCGAAAAAATGGCTCGTAACACCCGCACTGCCCATCCGTCGATGTCTCAGCAGATCGAGGCGAAGCTCGCTGAGCGGAGGATCGACTACGACTTTGAGCCGAACGTTCGGATCGACGACATCCGATACGTCGAAGGCGTGCAGGTCCGGCGGATCGAGCACCAGGCGCCGAAGGACCGCGTGGATCGGTACGCCACGGCGATGCGTCACGGCGCACAGTTCCCAGCGATTCTGCTCAACGACCGGATGGAGCGGATCGACGGCAACACCCGGTTCGAAGCCGCCAGGAAAGTCGGTCTCGACACGATCTCGGCGTACATCTGCCACGGAATCACGACGCTCGAAGCCCGCTCGCTCTCCGTCGAGCTCAACCAGTCGAACGGGCTGGCGATGGAGGAGGACGAGATTCGCTCCTTCATCGTCGATGCGATCCAGAGCGGGCAGCAGCCCGAGGTCAAGTCACTGGCGAGGATGACCGGCGTCAAGGACACGAAGATCGCCCGCTGGATCGCCGACACGAAGTTCTCGAACCGGGTGCGGAACTCGGGCATCGACGAGCGGCTCGTGGAGGTGCTGCCCGAGTCGACCCGGGTGGCGCTGGAGGCGACGCACCTTGCTCCGGTGTTCGAGAACCTGACCGTCCTCGCGGCGGAGGCTCGCATCCCCGCCACCGAGGCGAAAAAGCTCGTGAGCGCCGTGAACAACGCCCCGTCCCAGACGGAGGCCTTGCGATCGTGTCGGCGGAACGTGATGCCCGTGCCGACCAGATCCGTGCCGCGGCGTCAGGCTTCAAGCCGCGGCAGCGGCGGAGCACCGGCTCGGCGCAGCACTTCGGCGCTCTGCTGAAGTTCGACGTCGACGACCTCCTCGACGTCGAGCCCGAGCGTCAATTCGAGACGTTTCAGCGGCTCCAGGTCATCCGCGACCGTCTCGATGCTGTCGTGCGCCGCGCGAAGGACGAGTGGGATCTCAACCCGCCGCCCGAGCCCGTCGCCGACGATCACGACGCCGACCCATCCGCCGCCGAAGCGGGCGCGGCCCCGGCCCTCACGACGGTCTGACGCGCCTACAACCCCGACTACGACGAAAGGCTTGCGATGACGCGGGATGCGAAGGATTTTGGCGTGCGGCACTCGGCGTCATCGGTCCAGATCGAGGATCGGCTGGCAGCTCGGCACATCGACTACAGCTTCGAGCCCAACTACTCGATCGACGCCATCGTCGATACCGAGGGGCATCAGGTCCGGTTGATCGAGCACCGGGCACCCACCGACATGGTGACCCGGTACGCCCAGCAGATGAAGGCGGGGGCGGCGTTCCCGGCGATCGTCGTCAACGAGCGAGGCGAGCTGATCGACGGCAACACTCGCCGCCGGGCGGCGCTCATGGCGGGACGCTCGACGATTCCTGCCTACATCTGCCGCGACCTCACGCCGCTGCAAGCGAGGGCGTTGTCGGTCGAGCTGAACCAAGCAAACGGGCTGCCGATGGATGAGAAGGAGTTGCACGTCTACGTCCGCAGCGCCGTACTCGAAGGCCAGACGCTCGACACGAAAACCTGCGCCCGCATCACGGGAGTGCGGCCGTCAAAGCTCGAACGGTGGAAAGCCCAGGCTCACTTTGAGCAGCGGGTGAGGCAATGCGGAGTCTCCGATGCCGACGTTGCCGTCCTGTCCGAGACCGTGCAGGCGGCACTCAACGGCGTTCGCCTCGTGCCTGTGCTGATTGAAGCCACAGCCGTTGCGGCGCGAGCGCGGATGCCGCTGTCGGCGGTGCGGAGAATGGTGAGCCAGATCAACGCGGCGACCTCGGAGGCCGCGGCACTCGAAGTCGTCGCCGGCGAGCGCGCCGCTCGTGCAGACGACATCCGTGCAATCGCGAGCGGGTTCGCCGCCCGGCGCCGTGTCGGCCAGCGCTCGGGGATGCACATCGCCGCCCTGCTGAAGCTCGAGGTGGACGACTTGCTGGAGGTGCCACCCGAGAACCGCGAGCAGACGATCGCTCGCCTGCGTGATCTACGCGATCACGCCGCCCGAGCAATTAGCACGGCGACAGCACGGTGGAATGTCGACCAACTGCCGGTCGTGGTCGCCGAATCGGATGGCTCAGCACGCTACGCGCAGGCCGGTAGTCGTGGCTAAGGCCCGACGAGGGGCAGAGGAACTGCCACCCGACAACACGGCCCGCATTGTCCTCCACGACGCGATGGCCGCAGCGACAGAGACGGAGTACAGCTTCGACGGCCTGACCGAGGCCCAACTATTCGACCGAGTCATCCCACGACTGCGGGTGCTCGTGCCACGAGAGCTGCACAACCTAGGTGAGCAGCGATACGTGGCGGCCAAGATCGAAGCATGTCGTTGATGCGGGCGTCCTCCAGATCCATCCACGCCGAGACGGAGCCCTCGTCCTCGGCACCGACGTGCCGCAGATTCGTTATCCGGACGCGACCATCCGTGACTACACCGCCGGGCTCGAAGCAGCTCGGGAACGGCTGGATGCCGACGAGAGTCGGCTGCGGCGGGCTGGCTTTGATGTTCGACGCCTCGTCGGATCCCCTGCAGACGTCAAGAAGTCCGATCGCTACCAGACCTTGGTCAGCTCGATGCGTGAGCACGGCTTCTTGGACAGCTTCCCGATCATCGAAGGCTCGTCAGGCGTTGTCGATGGGGTCGCCCGGCTCGCGGCCGCTGTTGAGGCGGACGTGCAGCTGAAGAAGCACCACAGGGTGAAGCTGGCGCCTCGACGGGACACGCCCCTTCAGCTCGCCCTGCTCGTGCTGGACGTCAACGCCGATCGATTGCAGGAAGACGAATTGGCGAAGGTGCACGATGTGATCGCCGACCGGACCGGCAGGTCATGGTTGGCGATCGAGAGTGACCTCGGCATCACCCGAAACTGGCGTCGTACGGAGCCGAAGGACTACGGCGCAACCCTCGATGTACAGCTCGTGCGATACCGCGATCACGACGAGCCGAAGGTGCAGATCACGACGGATGGCACGCGGATCGCGCTGCGCTCGCTGACGAGGGAGGCGGGGATACCCGAGTGGGGGCGTGATCACCTGCTGCCGCATGTGCCGTTCGAGGAGGCACGAGCGCAATCTCGCGGTGGGGGCAGAAAGGCAATCTTCGTTCGCGTTATCGATGCGGTCGATGGCATCGAGCGGATGAAGCGTGACCGTGCGCGGCGTGGGCTGCAGACGGACCCGGTGTGGGAGGACGTTCGGCAATGGTTGCTGAGCCTGGATCCTGGCGGAGGTCCGACTAACGCACCGACCGGGACGGTAACCGAGCTAGCGCTTGGTGGGATGGAGTCGCCAGTCGAGTAGTTCCCGGGTGGTCGTGGCATCCGACGCTATCGTCGAGGAGTGCCGAGGCTCTCCCCGACGTGATCCCGAAGAACATCTACCCTAAGACTCCGATTCGGCGTCTGCGACGGGAGGATTTCGCCGACCAGCTCGAGTGCGCGATCGAAACGGCCGCGGCGGCAGCCGTGGTCGGCATGTCGTACAACTTCGCCGTCCGAGCGGCCGGCTACCCCTCGGGTTCTCGCCCACGGAGCATCACTCTGGGCCAGGTGCTCACTCTGCTCGATCTCGACGAGTACGAGGAGACCTTCGTCCCTCGGAGTCTCGTACCGGACTATCTGCTACGGACGGCAATGCTCGATGTCGAGACCAGGCCCGCGCCAGACCCGATCGAGCTGCCCTGTGATCACCTCTCACCGAAGCTTCTCAAGGGCCATGCGGGCGATCTCCTACGGCGTCTCGCACCGCGGAGCGTGCAGTGTGCGGTGACGTCGTCGCCCTACTGGGGCATGCGCCTGTACGACGATCCTCGCGTCGTGCAGTGGGCGGACGGCGAGCACTGCTCGTATGGCTTCGAGCAGACGCCGGAGGGCTTCATCCGACACACCGTCGAGCTGCTGCACTTGCTGAAGCCGGGGCTCACCGAAGACGGGTCCGTGTGGTGGAACCTCATGGACACGTACAACACCCGGACGCCGATCCGGGGCAGCTCGCGAGAAAAGTTGAAGGCGATGGGAGACGATCCCGAACACGCCCTCGGCTGGACCGAGCACGCGGCATGCCGCCACAGCGCCGGACACATGTACCTGCTGGACAGCGAGTTGGCGATGATCCCCGCACGAGTCGCTCAGCGGGCGTCACGCATCGGCTATCGCGTCAAGAGCTACATCACGTGGAACAAGGACACGACACCTGAACCGGTCAAGAGCAGGGTGACCCGACAGGCTGAAGTCATCCTCCACCTCTCGGCGGGAGAAACGCCCTACTTCGACAAGTCCGTCTGGCAGAACCTCGAGAAGCGGCTGGGCGGCTGGAACTCTCCGTACGAGTCGCCCGAGAAGGTCACCGATGTGTGGTACGTGCCCACGGCGAACGGCAAGAACGGGCACGGTGCCGAGTTCGCCGTGTCATTGCCCGGCAGATGCATCAGTTTGACGAGCAAGGCCGGGGACCTCGTGCTTGATCCCTTCGTCGGCTCGGGCACCACAGCACTAGCGGCAATGGAGCTTGGCCGTCGATGCGTTGGGTTCGACACCAGCCAGACTTACCTTGCGACGGCACAGGAGCGAGTCAAGCAACTTGCCTCCTGCGTACTCGCACTGCCCAAACCTGTCGAGGCGCCGGCGTCACTCCTCAGCAACAAAGCGACAAACCGCCGAACTCGCGGTAGTGGCCACTCGGAAGGTGCCGAGGCCGACAGTGGGGAGCCGAGCGCGGCAGTCCGCGACGCGGTGCACCGAACGACGAGCCGCATCCGACGTCCGCAGGCGCCATAGCCGCCCGCCGGAGCGGCATCTGACCGGTCGATCGAGCGCTCTTGGCGAATGCACAGAATGTCCCGGTCGTGGCCGTCGCGACCCGCTCCATAGCCGGCGTTCGGCGCGCTCCGCGGGCGTTCGCCGGGAGCAGCGGTGCCGGAGCACAGAATGACGCCGATCGAGCGGCCGCCGGCGCTCAGCAGCCGCTCCATACCCGGCGATATGCGGGTGATCGCGCCGAGCCGGGCAGGAACGAAGTCGACGAGCACAGAATGACCGTGAGCACGCGGTCGACGAGCCGGCGGGCCGCCAACCTGACCGGCGTTCGGTGCGGGCGGCGATGGTCGTGGACTTGCCGGAACTCTGCCGTTCGCGACTCCCGCAAACCCGTCCGGCCGATCGCTCGGACGGCAGGGCTGCCGTCGATGATTTCAACGGGCTACTCGTCGTCGAGCCGCCTGACACCCCGTCGGTACGATGCGGCCATGAGGGCCGTGATGCTCGACGTCCCGGAGTCGATGCTCGACGAACGTCGGCGCCTGGGGTTAGACGTCTTCGACGAAGTCTGGGAAGGGGTGCTGCACATGGTGCCGCCGCCCTCTGGAGAACATCAGCGTGTCGGGTTGAAGCTCGGTGCCGCGTTGATGGTCGCGGCCGAGCGGCGTGGCTTGGTCGCTTCGGCCGAGACAGGATTGTTCGCCGCTGACGACGACTACCGCGTGCCGGACATCATCGTGTCGCGGCCTGACAACTGCAGCCAGCGTGGTGTCGACGGCACCACTGAGCTCATAGTCGAACTCCGCTCGCCGGGCGACGAGTCGTACGAGAAGCTCCCTTGGTACTCGGCGCGAGGTGTCACCGAGATCTTGATCGTCGAGCCAACCACGCGCCGATTCGAGCTCTACCGCAACGACCGGGGTTCCGCGGTCGCCGTCGAACCTGACGCCGACGGTGGCATCACGCTCCACATGCTCGGCGTCCGGCTGGTCACGATTGTGACCCGTGATGGGCCACGGCTGCGGGTTGCGAGCTGCGACGTCACGACTGACTGCTGAGGCGTATCGAGGCCCATCGGCCTCCCCGAGACCGATCGAGAGATCGGACCTCGACATGCACACTTATCAACGCCCGTGGACGGATGACCAACCCGTCGACGAGCTTTCCGACATGACCGAAAATCGCTTCTGCGGTGTCGCCGGGTCGTCCGCTGGGCCGAGCCAGATCCCGTACTGATGTGGCGGACGTGGCCGGGGATCTGGCTCACGACGACGGCGACGTCGACGGTCTGCCGCACCTCTGGGGAAGATTGGTTGCAGACGTCGACACGGATTCGCCCCAGATGGCGCGGTCGCACGGATCTTCCCCAGATAGTGGGGTTTGTCGGGGTCAGGTGTCGAAGCCGACGCCGAGGCGGTCGAGGGCGCGTAGCCAGATGCCGCGGCGGCCGGTGGCGTCCTCGCGGACGAGGGCGCGCTTGGTGTACTGGATCATGGTCCAGCGCAGCGGTTCGGGCGGGAACGGGATCGGCTGGCGGCGCACGAGGGCGAGCTCGGTGCGTCCCGTGGAACGGCCGAGGAGGAGGTCGAGGGCGGCGAGGGCGCCGAACCGACTGGCGCCGACGCCGAGGCCGGTGTATCCGACAGCCCAGCCGACCCGCCCGCCCGCCGCCGTGTGCATCGTCGGGGTGAACCGGCTCGTCGAGTCGACCGCGCCGCCCCAGGCGTGAGTCACGGCGACGCCGTCGAGCGCCGGGAACGTGTCGACGAGGTGACGGTAGAGCAGGGCGTGGACGTCGGCGTCGCGCTCGTAGCGCTCGTCGACGCGGCCACCGAAGTGGTACGTCGCCTCCCACCCACCGAACAGGATCCGGCCGTCGGGGGTCGGCCGGTAGTAGTGGAACTGGTTGCCGGCGTCGGTGATCCCAACCCGCTGACGCCAGCCGATCGCTCGCCACTGCTCGTCGGACAACGGCTCGGTGACGATCACGTGGTCGTACACCGGGGCTACGTACGCCCGCAGCCGGCGCAGCAGCGGCGGCGAGGCGTTCGTGCACAACAGGACCTTGTGGGCTTGCACCACGGCGCCACCGGAGAACGTGGCCTGGACGACCTCGCCGCGGCGGCGCAGGCCGGTCACGTGTGAGTGCTCGGCGAGCCGTGCTCCGGCTGACTCGGCGAGGCCGGCCAGCCGCCAGGAGAGTCGTGCCGGGTCGCACAGGCCGTTCGTTGAGTGGAGGTGGTAGCCATCGAGATAGATGTCCGAGCCGAGCCGTTCCTGGATCTCGCTGCGGTCGTACGCAGTCACGTCCTCGCCGTAGCCGCGCAACAGCGTGACGGTGCGGGCAATCGCCTCGACGTGGTGCGGCCGGGTGGCGACGGTGAACTTGCCGACCGGCTCGATCACGTCGTCTGCACCGACGAGGCGGACCGTGTCGTCCCACAGAGCCCGCTGGATCGTCAGGATCGCCGGCATCTCGTCCGGCCAGCGGGCGTGGCCGTGGGGGATGCCGTGGGTGATCGAGGCGTTGATGAACCCGCCACAGCGCCCGGATGCGCCGGAGCCGATCGCTCCGCTGTCGACGACGAGCACTTCGTGGCCATCGCGGGCCGCCTCGAACCCCGCCCACAGGCCCGTCAGTCCGCCGCCGACGACGAGCAGCTCGACATCGGCCGGCCCCTCGACAGGCGGTCGCACTCGCGGTGCCGTCAGGCCGTCACGGTCGAGCCAGTACGGCCGCGGGCTGGCGGCGCGGAGCACCGACGGAGTCGTCACGTCCGGCCGTGTCGCAATCAGCCGGCGACGCGCTCGATGCAATCGGCGGCGAGCGTGACACCGTCGCGGGCGCGCACACCGGCACCGATGTGCGCCAGCCGCGATCGCAACGGGTCGTCGGCGAGCAGGCGATCAACGGCGTCTGTGAGCTCCTCGTCGGCGAAGTCGTACGTCGCCAGGCGGGTGCCGCAGCCGAGCTCGGCGACGCGCTGGGCGTTGTCGTACTGGTCCCAGAACAGCGGCAGCACGACCATCGGCTTGCCGAAGTGGATGCTCTCGGTGGTCGTGTTGTTGCCGCCGTGGCTGATCACGACGTCGACGAGGGGCAGCACCGACGTCTGCGGCACCTGGGCTTCGCCCCACATGTTCGACGGCAGCGCGAGCTGGTCGGCGAGCGGGCCCTTGCTGACGATGTACCGATGGCGGGTCCGGCCGAGCACGTCGACAAGACGGCGCATCAACTCGATGTCGGCGGAGCCGAGCGAACCAAGTGACAGGTACACCAGCGCGCTGTCCGCGTCCTCGGCGACTCGCAACGACTCCGGGACCTCGAACGCCGCGTCGGTGGTGCGCACCGACGAATCGAGGCGCTGCCAGGTCGAGTCAAGCGGACGGCGATCGATGTAGTCGAGCGCATCGGGGTAGACGTAGAGGTTGAGGTGCTCGCTGGCGTGGATGAAGTCGAGGTCGGGGAGTGGCGGCGCGCCACAACTGCGCACCCACTCGTCGAACTCCTCCCACATCGGACGATGCGTGCGGTCGTACTCGGCGCGGAAGTCGGCCCATCCGGTCAGATCGTCGCTGGGGTAGCCGCTGAACACCGGCGGCACGTCGGCGCCGCGCACCTCCAGTGGATTGCACGACATGATCCGCACGTATGGCACGCCGGCGGTGACCAGCGCGGGGAAGCAGCACACGTTGTCCTCGACGACGACGTCGGGCCGGTGGCGGTCGATGATCTCGCTGAGTTGGTCGTGGCTGTAGCGGGCACCGTCGATCAGCGCCTGCCACGTTGGGCGGATGAACGAGTCGAGTTGCTCGATCGTCGGCTTGCGGAACTCCGGCGCGGTCTCGCGGATGAAGTCGGTCCAGAACTGCCCGGCGTCCTGCTCGGCACCGTCCCCGCCGTCGTCCTCGGCTGGCGCGGCGAGGTCGACGAGATCCTCGACGAATCCGAACGGCTCCAACCGTCCGGCCCACGACGCCTCGGCGGCGAAGACGACGCGGTGGCCGCGCTGGACGCAGCACGTTGCCGATGCCGATGCAGTTGTTCGTCGGCCCGTAGGCGCTTTCAGGCATGAACAGAAACGTCTTCGGCGTCAACGCTGTTTTCCTCCTGCCCGCGTCGGGCGGGCTCGCTTGCCGGCCGGCCGCTCCGGCGCCGCCACCGGTTCCGCCACGGGGACTCCGGACTCTCCGGCACCCCACCCATAGGCCATCTTGTGGATCTCCAGGATCAGGAACGACTCGGTCGACTGCACGCCGGCGACGGACTGCAACGAATCGACGAGCACCTCTTGGAAGTGCCCCGAATCGCGGCAGACGAGCTCGACGAACACGTCGTAGCGACCGGCGACGGCGGCCACGTAGCTCGTCTCCGGCAGCTTGGCCACCGCCGTGCAGACCTCGCCGAGCATCCCCGGCGTGACTCGCAAGCCGACGAGCGCCATCAGGTCGAACCCGAGTTTCAGCGGGTCGGCGATACCAACAACCTGGAGGATCCCTGCCCGTTCCATCCGTTGGGCGCGATAGCGGACCACCGATTCGGCGACACCTAGCTCGTCGGCGATCGACGAGAAGGCGCGGCGCCCGTCCGCCTGCAGGGCGGCGACGACCTGCCGGTCGATGTGGTCCAGCGACCCGAGCGCCGACTCCGAGTCATGCTGATTTCGCAAAACTACGGTGTCTCACTTGCGGAATTCGCCACCATGACTACGATGCGTAGCGCGTCGAGCAATCGAGGTCAAGGGACTCGACGCCGGAACGAGGGGGAGAGCACATGGGCGGATCACGTACTACACGACGGGCGGCCGGCATCGTCGCCGTCGCCGGGCTGGCACTCGGAGTGGTGCCATCGCTCGTCGCCGGCGCCGCCAGCGACACCACCGAACCGGCGGCCGAATCGACTGCGCCGGCGAGCGAAGGCAGCGCGCCCGCCCCCGCCACGGAACTGCCCGACCTGTCCGGCCAGTCGCTGACGATCTCCAACTGGGACGCCTACACGCCGGAGAACCTGATCCCCAGCTTCGAGGAAGGGTCCGGTGCCTCTGTCGAGTTCACCACCCACGCCACCAACGAGGAGATCGTCGCCAAGCTTCTGCAGGGCGGCGGCGAGGGTTACGACGTCGTCTTCGTGTCGGCGCAGTTCGCCCAGCAGCTCGACGAGGCCGGTCTGCTCCTCGACATCGACCCAGAGCTGGTTCCCAACCTCTCGTACCTTGCACCCGAAGCGCTGGAACTCGACTCCGATCCCGGTCTGCGCTTCTCGGTGCCCTACACGTGGGGCACGACCGGACTGTGCTACCGCAGCGACGTCATCACGGAGCCGCCGACGAGCTGGATGGACCTCCTCGACCCGGCCGAGGCTCAGGACGGACGGGTGACGATGATGGCAACCGACCGGTGGCTGTTGCTGCCGGCCCAGAAGGCGCTCGGCTTCTCGGCCAACACGACTGATCCGGAGGAGCTGGAGCAGGTCACCGAACTGCTCATCGAGGCCAAGGACCACCTGCTTGCCTACGACGACACGACGTTCTACAGCCGCCTCGTCAGCGGCGAGGCCGACCTCGTCGAGGCGTGGGACGGCTGGTGCAACTACGGCATCGCCGAGAACCCGGACATCCAGTTCGTCATTCCGGAGGAAGGCAGCGACGTCTTCGTCGACACGATGGTGATCCTCAACACCACACAGAGCCCGGAGGCCGCCCACGCCTTCATCAACTGGGTGCTCGACCCGGCCAACCACGCCCAGGTCGCCGAGCTCGTGTACTACAAGGTGCCCAACCCCGACGCCATGGCGTTGGTCGACCCGGCGCTGCTCGAGCAGTTCCCCAACCTGTCGATGACACCGGCCGAGCTGCTCGAACAGGAACAACTCGTCGACCTTGGCGAGGCGACCCTGGAGTACACCGACATCGTCGCCGAGGTCACGAGCAGCTGACGAGTCTCTGCGTTCCCCGGCCACGCAGGCCGTTGCTGGCCGCTCGCTCGCTGGCGCTCGCTCGCTCGCATCGGTGAGGATCCTCTGGTGAGCTTCGGTACGCGAACTCGCCGCCGCGGCGACAAGGCCGAGCGGGTCGTGCTGCTCGGCCCGGGGTTGCTCTACACGGCCGCCTTCGTCGCCGTACCGCTCGTCCTCCTCGTCGTCTACTCGACGCTGACGGCGAAGCGCTTCGGCGACGTCGGACGGCCGTTCACGACCGAGAACTTCGCCAAGCTCGGCGAGCCGGTCTACCGCAGCGTCGTCTTCACCTCGGTGCGGCTCGCGTTGATCACCACGTTCATCGCCCTGCTGATCGGCTACCCGGCGGCATACGCGATCAGTCGGCTGTCGCGGCGCTGGCGGACGATCGCCCTGATCGCTGTCGTGCTGCCGTTCTGGACGAACTTCCTGATCCGCACGTACGCCTGGATCGTGCTGCTCAACAACGAGGGGCTGATCAACAAGATCGCCCGCAGTCTCGGGCTCGTCGACGCCCCGCTGACGTTGATGAACAACCAGCCGGCGATCGTCCTCGGTCTCGTGTACGCCTATCTACCGCTGATGATCCTTCCGCTCTACGCGGCGGTCGAGCGGCTCGACCCTCAACTCACGGAAGCGGCCACCAACCTCGGCGCCGGCGCCTTCACGCGCTTCCGCACGATCATCTTCCCGCTCACCGCCCAGGGCGCGATCACTGGCTCGCTGTTCGTGTTCATCCCCAGCCTCGGCAACTTCGTGATCCCCGAGTTGCTCGGCGGCGGCAAGACGGCGACACTCGGGACACTGGCGCGCGACCAGTACCTCAAGGCGCAGAACTGGCCGTTCGGGTCGACCGTCGCCCTCGTCGTCCTCGCCTTCGTCATCGTCATCGTCATCGTCCAGAACCTCCTGGTGAAGCGGTGGAGTGCGTCGCCGTGAGTCCTTACTTGCGAATCCACCTCGTGCTCGTCTACATGTTCCTGTTCCTGCCGATCGCCGTGCTCGTCGTCCTCTCGTTCAACCGCTCCGGCCTGCCGACATCGTGGGGCGGGTTCACGACCGACTGGTACGGGGAGATGTGGCGCAACGACGAGATGCGTGAGGGGCTGCGCAACACGCTGATCGTCGCCGTCGGTGCGACCATCGTCGCCACCGTGGTCGGCACGCTGCTCGCCGTCGGGATGCAGCGATACGTCCGGAGCCGTTCTGTCGAGGTCCTCATCCTCGCCCCCGCCGTGCTGCCCGACATCGTCCTCGCCGTCGGCCTGCTCACCTTCTACACGTTCCTCGACACGACCCTCGGGCTGCGCAGCGTGCTCCTGTCGCACGCCCTCTTCTGCATGGCGTTCGTCACCGCGGTCGTGCGGGCCCGGCTGCAGAGCGTCGACCCGTCGTTGGAGGAGGCGGCCCGCGACCTCGGCTCGACACGTGCCGGGTCGTTCGTGCGGATCACGCTGCCGTCGCTGCTGCCCGGGATCATCGCCGGGGCGCTGCTGTCGTTCACGCTGTCGCTCGACGAGTTCGTCATCGCCTTCTTCACCAACGGCCCGACGACACCGACGCTGCCGCAGGTCATCTATTCCAACGTTCGCTTCGGCGTGAAGCCCGACGTCAACGCCCTGGCAACGGTGCTGCTGCTCGTGTCGATCGTTGCGGTGCTGACGGCTCAGCGGCTCACTCGTCTGACCGACTCGATCGAACGTTGAAGCGATGACGCGGTCGCTCGTGACGTTGGCCGGCGTGAGTCGGGCCTTCGGCGGCTCGCCGGCCGTCGACGCCGTGACGTTCGACATCATGGAGAATGAGTTCTTCGCCCTCCTCGGCCCGAGCGGCTGCGGCAAGACGACGCTGTTGCGCATCATCGCCGGGCTCGAACAGCCCGACGCCGGGACGATCACGCTCGACGGTGCCGACCTGCTGGCGATGTCGGTGCACCGCCGGCCGGTCAACCTGATGTTCCAGTCCTACGCCCTGTTCCCGCACCTCAGCGTCGCCAAGAACGTCGCCTACGGTCTCGAGCGCGAACGCCGGCCGAAGTCCGAGATCCGCAGCCGTGTCGCCGAGGTTCTCGACGTCGTCGGCCTCACACCGCTCGCCTCACGCCGCCCGGCGCAGCTCTCCGGCGGTCAGCGTCAGCGCGTCGCCCTGGCCCGGGCGATCGTCAAGCGACCCAAGCTGTTGCTCCTCGACGAACCGCTCGCCGCCCTCGACCGCAAGATTCGCGGCCAGATGCAGACTGAGCTGAAGCGCCTGCAGCACGACGTCGGGATCACGTTCGTCGTCGTCACCCACGATCAGGACGAGGCGATGTCGATGGCCGACCGCGTCGCCGTGATGAACGACGGGATGGTCGAACAGCTCGGCTCGCCGACCGAGTTGTATGAGCGCCCGGTCAGCCGGTTCGTCGCCGACTTCATCGGTTCGACCAACCTTCTCGACGGCACTGTCGCCGAGGGCGGCATCGAGTTGGTGTCGGGTCGTTGCGTCGCCGCCGACGTCGCCGGCCGGCCAAAGGGATCGAGCGTGGCGGCGTCGCTGCGCCCCGAGCTGATCCGCTTCGTCGATGCCGGCGGCACCGAATCGACAGCGGCCGGGACGATCCGCGACGTGCAGTTCTTCGGCGGCACGAGCCATGTGCTCGTCGATGTCGAAGGCTTCGCTGGTCCACTGGTCGCCACCAGTGTTGGACCGACGTCACGACGAACCGGCGACGACGTCGCCCTGTCGTGGCGGCCCACCGATCTGGTGGTCGTCGACGGGTTGAACACCGAGGATGGAGCGCATGAGCACTGAACTGGTCACCCGCGTGTTGGTCGATCCGGCGACCGGCGAGCCGGTCAAGGAGGTCGCCGACACGCCGTTGCCCGAAGTTGCGGCGGCGGTCGATCGGGCCGTCGCGGCGCAGCGGACGTGGGGGACGACGCTCGCCGGCGAGCGTTCGCTGGCGCTGTCCCGCCTCGCCGAACTCGTCGAGCGCGAGGCCGACGAGCTGAGCCGCGCCGAGGTCGCCGAGACTGGCAAGCCGTGGGCGGTGATGCGCGACGGCGAGCTGCCCTTCGCCGTCGACAACCTGCGCTTCTTCGCCGCCGCCGCCCGCTCGGTCGACGGCACCGCCGCCGGCGTCTTCAGTGCCGGCTACACGTCGATGCTGCTGCGCCGGCCGGTGGGCGTGGTGGCAGCGATCACGCCGTGGAACTTCCCGCTCGTGATGGCCGTGTGGAAGATCGGCGCCGCCCTCGCCGCGGGCTGCAGTGTCGTGCTCAAGCCGGCGCCGGCGACGCCGTCGACGTCGATCCGCCTTGCCGAGCTGGCGCGTGAGGCGGGCATACCGGCCGACGTGTTCACCGTCGTCACCGGTGACGCCGCCGTCGGCGAAGCGCTCGTCGCCGACCGACGTGTCGACATGATCACGGTCACCGGCTCCACGGCGACAGGGCGGCGAGTGATGGGCAACGCCGCGGCCAGGCCCGCTCGGGTGCACCTCGAGCTCGGTGGCAAGGCGCCGTTCGTCGTGTTCCGTGACGCCGATGTCGAGGCGGTGGCGGCTGCCGCCGCGTTGGCGGCCACCTACAACACCGGGCAGGACTGCACGGCGGCCACGAGGGTCTACGCCGAAGCGCCGATCGTCGACGACCTGCTCGCCGCCGTGCGGGCGACGATGGACGGCATCTCGATCGGTGGCCCGTTCGACGAGGCAGACATCGGGCCGTTGATCTCGGAGGCGCACCGCGAGCGGGTGAGCGGCTTCGTCGACCGCGCCCGTGCCACGGGCGCACAGATCGTCCGTGGCGGCGGCACCATCGACCGCCCTGGCTGGTTCTACGAGCCGACGCTGGTGACGGCGACCGAGCAGTCGAGCGAGATCGTCCAGGACGAGATCTTCGGGCCGGTGCTCACCGTGCTGCCGTTCGCCACCGAGGACGAGGCCGTCGCCCTCGCCAACGACTCCGCCTACGGCCTTGCGTCGTCGGTCTGGACGCCCCAGGTCGACCGCGCCCTGCGCGTCGCCCATCGCATCGAGGCGGGCGTCACGTGGGTCAACGATCACCTGCCGATCGCCAGCGAAATGCCCCACGGCGGGCGGCGGTCGTCCGGCTTCGGCAAGGACATGGGCCACGACTCGGTGCTCGACTTCACCGTCGCTCACCACGTGATGGTCAAGCACGCCGAGCCGGCGCCGCGCACCGGCTTCCGGCCGGCATGACCGACGCCCCGGCGGCCGGCGCGTCGGTTGCCGTGGCCAGGCGTCACGCCCCGGCGGTCGTCGCCGCCGACGCCGCCGAACGGCCGATCACCGTCGACCAGACCAACCGCAGTGTCGTCGTCGGTGAGGCCGTGGTCGTCAAGTGGCTGCGCGATCCGGCACGGCCGCCGCATCGTGGCGCCCAGTTGCTCGGCCATCTCTCCGCGGTCGGTTTCGCCGAGGTGCCGGCGTTCCTCGGCGTCGAGGAGCTGGCCGGATGGGTCGTCGCGATCGTCACCTCGTACGTCGGCGATTCGCAGGACGGTTGGGAGTGGTACGTCGCCGACGTCACCGCCGACCTCGATGCCGGCGATGCCGCGCCAGCGGTCGCCGCGGCACGGCGACTCGGGTCGATTGCCGGACGGCTGCACGCAGCGTTGGCAACGCCCTCGGCGGTGATCGCCGGACCGGTGCGTCACCTCGGGCTCGCCAGCGAGGCTGCCCGGGGCGCGCGCTTGCTCGAGGAGGCACGGCGACTGGCGACCGGCGCCCCGGGCGAGTCGTTGGCGATGCTCGCCGAGCGAATCGCCGCCGACCTCGCCGTCCTCGATGCGGCCGAGGAGGTTCCGGTGCAGCCGGTGCACGGCGACCTCCACGTCGGCCAAATGCTGCGCCGCGGCGACGACATCGTCGTCATCGACTTCGACGGCGACCCGGTGTCGACGCCACCGGGCGGCTTCGACCCCGCCGATGGCGTCGAGCGGCGAACGGCGATGGTCGATCTTGCCGCCCTCGTGCAATCGGTCGATCATGTCGCCCGAGTCGTCGGCCAAGTACCGCCCGGATCTTGCCGCACCCCTCGACGTGTTCGTCACGGCGGCGACCGCGGCAGTCATCGACGCGTATGGCGAGATCGCCGCGGTGGACACTCGCCTCCTCCGGCCACTTCGCGTGATTCAGGAGCTGCACGAGTTGGTCTACGCCGCCACCGTGCTCCCCAGCTGGAGCTACGTCCCGGAGGCGGCGCTCGCCGCGCTGTACCCGTGAGCTGGGCACCAGAGCGACTCCTCGAGGACGTCGAGGCCAAGCCGGCGATGTTGCGATCGCTCGCCACAGGCCTGCGCCACGCCTCGGCCTGGGGCGGTGTCGTCAACGCCTTCGGCAGCGGCTCCGTGTTGTTGGTCGGCATCGGGTCGTCGCGGTTCGCCGCGGAGGTGGCGGCCCGGCGGCTGCGCGGCCGCGGGATCCGTGCCGTCGCCGACAGCTCGGCCGCGGCGGCACTGACGCCATCGGCGCTCAACGTCGTGATCTCCGCGGGCGGCACGTCGGCGGAGACGCTCGCTGCGGCACAGGCACTGCGTGCAACCGGACCTGTCGTCACCCTCACGAACGACCCGGCCAGCCCACTCGCCGCACTGTCCGATCATGTCGTGACGATGGACGCCGGCAGCGAGGTCAGCGGCGTGGCGTCGCGATCGTTCACGGCGACGCTCGTTCGCCTGCTCGAACTGGAAAGTGCGTTCACCGGCGACGTCGGTCCGACCCAGTTGGCCGAGCTGGTCGATCGGGCAGCCGATGCCGTCGACGACCTGCTCGCCCGCCGTGCTCAGTGGCTCGACGACGCCGTCGCCGAGTTGGCAGGACCGGACGGCACGTGGTTGATCTCACCGCTCGAGCGCTGGTCGTCGGCGATGCAGGGTGCGCTGATGCTCCGCGAGGTGCCGCGGCGACCGGCGGTCGGCTGCGAGACCGGGGAGTGGAGCCACGTCGACGTCTACCTGACGAAGACGCTCGACTACCGGGCGATTGTCTTCACGGGCTCACCGTGGGACGCCCAGGCCGTCGACTGGCTGGCCCAACGAGGCTCGACGTTCTGGGCGGTCGGCCGTGACCTTCCCGGTTCGGCGCGCGTTGCGCGCTACGCCGGCGACGACGATCCCGACGTCGCACTCCTCGCCGAGGTCACGGTCGCCGAGCTGCTCGCCGTCGCCCTGGGCGCTGCCGACTGACCGCTCACGACCGCCCGGCGACAAGGAGCGCTCGGCCGGGAGCCCGTTCGGCGATCGTCGGCGCGGCGCGCGATCTCTTCATCGCCCAGGGGTACGGCCGCACGACGATCGCCGACATCGCCAGCTCGGTCGGGGTGTCGGTGGAGACGATCTACGCCGACTTCGGCAACAAAGCGACATTGCTGCACAAGGCCTGGGACATCACGGTGGGGCGGCGATGCTCGGAGAGATGGGCCGCCAACGGCTGGTGGGGATGACGGCAATGGCGACGGACGCCGCCGCGACCGGTCAGCTCGCGGTGTCCGTGGACGAGTGCGCGACGTCATCTGGTCGATGACCGACGGCATGTTGTGGCATCACCTCGTCACCGAGCGCGGATGGACCAACGAGCGCTTCGCCGAGTGGCTCGGGCGGATGTGGGTCAGCCTGCTCGTGCGCTGACCCCTTGATCAGGCGGCTGACACCCCGTCGATACGATGAGGCCATGAGGGCCGTGATGCTCGACGTCCCGGAATCGCTGCTCGACGAACGTCGGCGCCTGGGGTTGGACGTCTTCGACGAAGTCTGGGAAGGGGTGCTGCACATGGTGCCGCCGCCCTCTGGAGAGCATCAGCGCCTGGGCTCGGAATTGATCGCCGTGTTCCTGCGCGCCGCCAAGCGTCATGGACTGGTCGCCTCGCACGAGACCGGGCTGTTCGCAGCCGATGACGACTATCGGGTGCCCGACATCATCGCCTCGCTGCCCGGCAACTGCAGCAAGCGCGGTGTCGACGGTACGGCCGAACTCGCTGTCGAGTTGCGCTCACCCGGCGACGAGTCGTACGAGAAGCTGCCGTGGTACGCGGCGCGGGGCGTGACCGAGATGTTGATCGTCGATCCCACGACGCGCCGGTTCGAGCTGTACCGCAACGACGGCGGCACTGCGGTCGCCGTGACACCTGACGCTGATGGCAGCGTCACGCTCGACACGATCGGTGTCCGTATGGTCACCGTGGCGACCCGCGACGCACCGCGGCTGCGGGTCACGACCGAGGACGATTCGACCGACTGCTGAGCGGGTGCCGTCCATCACCGGCGGTTGGCCATCCAGCTGCGGTGTTGTATCGCCGCCTTGCGCGCTGCCTTGGCGAGAGCGCGATCGGCGAGACCGCGGCCGAGAGTGTCGAGCACGGCGGCGGTCTCCGGGGCAGGGTGTCGCCACATGTCCTGGAGGATCTGCAGCGGCTGGCCAGTTTGTCGAACGCGGCTGAACAGCTCACAGAGTTGGTCGGGGTCATCGAGACTGGTCGCCAGGAGGTCGACGAACGTTCCGATGTTGATGAACATGCCAACGTCCTCGTCAGTGGCGAGGCCGTGCCGGATGAGGAACAGGGCGGCGTTGCCGGCGGCGGGACTGTCGAGCAACTGGCGTACATGAGGCTCGGCGGCGTCGGCGCCGATCAAGTCGATCGCGACGAAACCGCGGAGACGGGTCCGGGAATCGGCTGCTGTGGCGATCGCCGCGGCGACCAGCTCGGCGCGCTCGTTAGGTGTGCGGGTCGGCTGCCAGGCGGCGACCAACGCCTTCCGGTCGTCGTCGGAAACCCAGTCGATCTTCTCGATCAACGCTTCGGCGTCGGCTGTGGCCAAATCGCCGACGCTGCGTAGTCGGTAGTTGGCGCCGGGCAACTGTTCCGGGAGGGCGTAGCGCCCGAGAGCCGTCAGGCGAATCGTGCCACGTGCGGCGCGGGTGAATCCCCACTCGCCTTCGATCTGCTCGCGGCCTGACCACTCGACGACGCCGGCGAGATCGAGTTTCTCGAAGATCTGTGACACGCCGCGCTCTGTCGTGCGCCGAACACTCTCCTCAGTCCAGTACGGAGGTCGTGGCGGGACTTCCGCTTCGACGACCTCCAACGCCATCGCGACGATCGAATCGTGGAGAGCCTCGGCGCCCCGCGGCAGGAGCATGACGAGCCAATGCACGATGCCCTCGTCGAGCAGATTGTCAACTTCGTCAGGGTACGCAGCCCGGTGCAAGGTCCACAGCGGACCCAGCTCGATCACTGCCCGGTAGGCGGCGACGGCACGCTCCACTACCGGGCGCAAGGCCCACGCCTTCACCGGGACAAGGGTGCGGCGAACGACACGGACGGCACCGGCGAGCTTGGCCGCCTCGACGAGAAATAGGAGGTTGCGCAGCTGCTCGGTCGACCTCGTCTTGAACTGCCGGTCGCGGATCCACGCATCTACCCGGTCGCCGGTGCCGAGGAGCTCGACCAGCGCCCGCCCATCAGCCAACTTGAGGTTGCCGCGGTCGGTGAGTGGCTTGCCATCGTCACCGAGATAGTCACGCAGGTCGGCGAACTTGGCGATGATCGGCGACGCCGCGGCAGCCGCCTCGACCTCGCCGGGCGGTGGCGGCACGTGGACGAACGGCAACTCCATCGGCTTCGGCACCGGCGCCGTGAAGAAGCGGTCGGTGAGGGCCCTGCGCTCCTCGAACGGGAGGCTGTTGAATCCCTGCATCTCGGCGTCCAAGACTGCTTGCAGTTCCTCGGGACTCACGTCGGCATCAGGTCCAAGGACATCGGCGAGCCGGTCGCCGAACAGGGACTTCGCCATCCCGAACCGCGATCGATCGCCCATCGCCGCGTACATCTCGGGGCCCAGATCCTCGGCGACGGTGATCAACCTGGCGGCGCGATCAACGCCACCGACGAGCCGGTTCGACTGAGACAGGAACTCGACGAGGGCGCCGACTGCAGCACACACCTGAAACGAGTGCTCCGGCGGCGCCGAGTACTTGCGCGGACACCATTCGAGGAGGAACTCGGCGAGATGCGCGTCGTCGTACTCATCGAGCACGCCGGTCGAGTAGTCGAAGCGCCAGTCGAGGAACAGCCGGGCGTGACCGACTGCCGCACCGTCGTCGGGGGGGCGGTTGCTGCTCAACCACACGGCGAACTCGTCGAGAAGTTCGTCACGGGCGGCAGCGAACTCCTTGTGCTCGCCGTCGCTACTGGCGTCGAACCTCAATCGCACGCGTCGATTCTGACATCAAGCGTCGGGAGGCAGCGCTTGTGTGCACGAATCTGGCCCGAATCGCGTCGGTTCCGTGTACACAAGCGATGCTGGCTCGCCGGTCAGGTGTCGTCTGGGGCCGGCATCGCTGTCACACCCCATCTCTAGAGTGCACCGGGTGGACACCAATTCCGGCACCGACGCCCTCGACCGTGCTGTCGGCGCGCTGCTCGGCCTGGCCTGCGGTGACGCCGTCGGAACAACGCTCGAGTTCCGGCGGCCGGGCACGTTCGCACCGATCGACGACATGGTGGGCGGCGGTCCCTTTCGGCTCGAGCCCGGGGCGTGGACCGACGACACGTCGATGGCCTTGTGCCTGGCGGAGTCGCTGCTCGACACCGGTGCGATGGACCTCGCCGACCAACTACGTCGCTACGTGTTGTGGTGGCGGGCGGGGTACTTGTCATCGACCGGAAAGTGCTTCGACATCGGCAACGCCACTCGCGGCGAATTGTTGCGCTTCGAACGGACCGGCGAAACGGTCAACCCGGTGCCGGACGAGGACGCGGCGGCTAACGGGTCACTGATGCGGCTCGCCCCGGTGGCGATCCGTTGGCACGGTGACGTCGCCGAGGCGAGCGAGATGGCCGCCGAGTCGAGCCGTTCCACGCACGCGGCGACCCCTCCGGTCGACGCCTGTCGTGTGCTCGGGGCGATGGCTGCGGCGTTTATCGGCGGCGCGTCCGCCGACGAGGTGCTGGCGCCAGAGTTCTGGCGATGGGGCGCGTTGCACCCGGAGATCGAGGCGGTCGCCCGGGGCAGCTGGCGTGGCAAGGAGCCGCCGGCCATCCGCGGTACGGGATACTGCGTCGACGCCCTGGAGGCGGCGTTGTGGTCGGTGGGCGGGGCGTCGGACTTCGCCGATGCGGTGCTCCGGGCGGCCAACCTCGGCGACGACGCCGACACGACGGCGGCGATCGCCGGCCAGCTCGCCGGGGCGCGATGGGGAGCCACCGGCATCCCGCCGCGATGGCGCCAGCGGCTGGTCCTCGAGCCGCGCATCATCGAGTTGGCGGCCGGGCTTTTCCGCGCCGGACTCGGTAGCCCGACGGTGGCGAAATGGCCGCACGACGACTACGTCCACGCCTGGTGGGTCGAACCCGGCACGGTCCTGGCGGGGGAGTATCCCGGTGACCGCAAGCCGGGCGTGGCCGCGGCGCGGATCAACCTGCTCGTCGATGCCGGGATTCGAACGTTCGTCGATCTGACAACACCGGAGGACCGCCTCGAGCCGTACGCGGCGATCGTCGCCGCGGCGGCCAGCAGTCGCCGCCTCGATCTCCGCCGCTGCAACGTCGGAATCCCCGACTTCAGCGTCAGCGACGATGCGACCTACGACGAGCTCGTCGACCTGATCCGCCGCGAGTCCGATCGCGGCGGTGTCTTCGTGCACTGCTGGGGTGGGATCGGGCGCACGGGCACGGTCGTCGGTTGCCTGCTCGCCGCCGAAGGGCTCGGCTACGACGGCATCGTCGAGCGCCTCGCCGCCCTCCGCGAAGGGACACGGAAGTCGGTCCGGCCGGCACCGGAAGCCGACAGTCAGCACGAGGTGTTGCGCCGGCGCAGTGCCTCCGCGCTCGTTGCCGGCCCCGAAGGAGGCAGATGAACCAGCTCACCGACCGACATGCGGCCGCCGTGCGCTTCGCAATCGAGGAACACCGACAACAGGTGCGCAAGGGCACCGACATCACCTACGTGTCGCACCTGGTTGCCGTGTCGGCGCTCGTGCTCGAGCATGGCGGTGACGAGGACCTGGCGATCGCCGGTCTTCTCCACGACACCGTCGAGGACACGCATGACGGTGACGGTGCGGCGACGGCGGCGCGCATCCGTGACAAGTTCGGCGACCGAGTCGCTGACGTCGTCGTCGGGTGCAGTGACACCGACGTCGTTCCCAAGCCGCCGTGGCGCGAGCGCAAAGAGCGCTACCTCGCCGACCTGCTCGACGCACCGCCTGACGTGCTGCTCGTATCGGCGTGCGACAAGCTGCACAATGCCCGCTGCACCGTCGCCGACCTGCGCGAGTACGGGCTGTCGTTCTGGGAGGGCTTCAACGCCGGACCCGCCGATCAGCGCTGGTACTACGCGACCTTGCTGGAGGTGTTTCGCCGCCGATTTGCCGACGACCCGGCGCGGCACCGGCTGCTCGCGGAACTTGATTGGACGATCACTGAGCTCACCGCGCTCGTCGACAGTTCAGCACTCAGCGATCGGCCGGACGAGTTCCGGTCGGGTGGCAGCGGAACGACCTGCCCATCGTGTGGCGAAAGTGACTCCCGCCCGATCATCTGGGGCATGCCGTCGCCCGAGTTGATGGAGGCCGCCGAGGCGGGGTTGATCGACGTCGTGCTCGGCGGCTGCTGCGTCACCGAGGAAGATCCCACGCACGAGTGTCGAGCATGCGGTCGGCAGTTCCGTGACGCGCCATCTCGGGCATCCTGACGCTTCTGTGTCAGCGAACACGACCGCCGAGGTCGTGCAGGCCGACACAGGAGGGTGCGGCGGTCACGAGTGGCTCTTCTCACGTATCGGTCGGTTCGCTCGTCGCGCGGGTGAGGCGCATCGGCTCCGGAAGCAGGTGGTGTCGACGGCGGCGACGCTGCCGCGATCCTGCGGCACTGCAGACGACAATCCATCGTGCGCGCGGCGACCGTCGCGACTTTGGCATGGTCGACGCCACCAACGTCGCCAACGAGACCAAAGAGTTCAAGCCCGCGCCATCGATCCGTCTTCTTGGTCGATTTGGCGCCGCTAGCGGCGTCACAGGAACCAAAGAGTTCGCGGACCCAGATCCGAACAGCCGATCGGGGTGACATTGCTTCCAGAGCCAGCGCGCCTCACCGAGGTTGACGGCCAGACCCAAGGAGGGTGCGGCGGTCACGTGTACGATTCGCGGCGATGCCGCTGTACGAGTTCCGCTGCCGGGCGTGTGATCAGCGCTTCGAGGTGCGCCGACCGATGAGCGACGCCGCCAAGGTCGCGACGTGCCCCGATGGCCATGACGACACGGTGCGCCTGTTGTCGTCATTCGCGACAGCCGGCATCGCCGCAACCAAGGGTCCCGCCGCGGCCGGTGGCTGCTGCGGCGGAGCCTGCGGCTGCGCGAACTGACTGCCTGAGCCGATCGTGTCTGTCCCGGAGGGGGTAACGGGTACTGCGCGTCCATGCTCGATCTCCGCTTCCTGGTCCGACCGATGCTGGCTGCCCCGTTCATCGTCGGCGGCCTCAACGTCCTGCGCACGCCGAAGACGTCGGCTCGCGCCGCCGCCGACGTCGCCGAACCGATCGCCAACGCCGTCGGCCTCGATGCCAATTCCGAGGCATTGGTGAAGGCCAACGCTGGGGCGCAGGTTGGTGCTGGAGCGGCGTTGGCGCTGGGGATTTTCCCCCGAGTCGCCGCCCTCGTGCTCGGTGCTTCGGTGGTGCCGTCGACGATCGCCGCCCACCGATTCTGGGACGAACGTGAGCCGGTGAAGCGCGAGGAGCAGATGCTCCAGTTCGCCAAGAACGCCGGGCTGCTCGGCGGGCTACTCGCGGCCGCCCTCGACACCGGTGGCCGGCCTTCGGTGTTCTGGTCGGGCCGCCGCGCGGCCGGCCGTGCTGTGCAAAACGTCGGCGGAGCCGCGCAAACAGTCGCCGACACCGTCACCGGTGCGTACCACAGCCTGCCTGTCGTGTCCTGACCGGCGGCGGATCAGCCAGCCAGCACACGCGACCACCCAAGGTCATCGAGCACGGTGCGCTGAATCGCCACCGAGGCCGCGCCGCGGGCCCACAGCAGCGGGTCATCGGGCAGCACGCGTACATCGAGAGGTGACGCCTCGGGGTTGCGGCTGGCCGAGATCCCGGCGACGAGCCGATCCCAACCGACCTCGGCGAGGCGGATCCCTTCACCGGTCAGGATGATCCGTTCGGGGAGGGCGATGTTGGCGACGGCGGCGATCAGCAACCCGAAGCCTCGCGCCGCGTTGCCCACGACCCGTCCGGCCACGGGGTCGCCGGCTGAGGCGAGATCGAGAACCTCGCTGTAGTCGACGTGCCGCCCGAGGGCTAGGGACGCTTGGGATTGCACGGACTCGATCGACAGCATGGAGTGGGCGCAGCCGCGGTGACCCTCGGGGCAAGCGGGACCGAGCGGGTCGATCGGGAAGTGCCCAAGCAGGCCGATTCCTGCATCCGGACTTGTGACAAGGCGATCATGGATCACCAGCCCGCCACCGACGCTTGCACCAATGGTGAGGACGGCGAACTGCTTGACGTCGCGGCCATCGCCGAACCAGTGCTCGGCTTCCATCAGCGCCTCGAGGTCGTTGGCGATCGCCGCTGGGCAGCCGAGTCGTTCCTCGAGCAGCGCACCCAGGGCGACGTCACGCCAGCCGAGGAACGGCGCCCGGACGACCTGCGCGAAGTCACGTACCGCGCCGCCGAGCCCGACACCGACGGCGACGACCGGCAAACGGTCCGCAGCGAGTCGCTCGGCGAGCAGGGCGAGGACGTCGACCACGCCGGCCGGCTCGTCAGTTTCCAGCTCGACCGAGTGTGACGCGACGATCTCGGCACGCAGGTCGGTGAGCACGCCGTGTGCCCTGTCGCCGGTGAGCTTGACACCGACGAAGTGCTGCAGGCGGGAGTTGATGTCGAGCGGCTGCGGAGGACGGCCACCGGCACCGGTCGACACGTCCGGTAGCTCGTGCAGCACCCCGCCTTCGACGAGCGGCTTGGTGATGCGCGTGAGACTCGCCGTCGACAGGTCGAGGCGGTCGGCGAGCTCGGTGCGGGCGAGCGGTCCGTGGAGGAGCACTTCCAGCGCGACACGCCGTGTCGAGGGAGCCAGACGCCCCCACAATGAACCGTTCGCCATCGGCGGGATATTACCGCGGCAGAACCTTTCCAAGCAGTATCACTCACTTGACAAGGGACATCGGCGAGAGGTTATTGTCGAGGCAAAGAAATTGCCGGCGGTTGATTCCGCCCGGCCGACGCATCAAGGGGGAACGCCGATGAGACGGCGACGTGGATACAGACTCGTTATGGCACTCGCCGCCGTACCGGCGTTGGCCGGCCTCGGCACCGTGCGGGCGTCGAACTCGGTGGAGATCGGCGAGCCCGGGGCCGAAGTCTCCGGCACGGTGTCGTTCTGGCACGCCTACAGCGCCGACTCGCCCGAGGTGCAGACGCTCGAGGAGGTGATCATCCCGGCATTCGAGGAGCTGCATCCCGAGGTCGACGTCGAGTCGGTCCCGGTGCCATACGACGAACTGCACCAGAAGTTGGTGACCGCCGTGGCCGGCGGACAGCTGCCCGACCTCGTGCGCTCGGACATCATCTGGGTGCCGGAGCTCGCCGATCTCGGTGTGCTCGTCCCGCTCGACGAGGCGATGCCCGACTTCCAGGACCTCGCCGACCAGATGTTCCCGGGTCCACTTGCGACCAATGCCTGGGAGGACCACTACTACGGGCTTCCGCTCGACACCAACACGCGCGTGATGATGTACAACGCCGACGCCCTCGCAGCCGCCGGTGTGCAGTCACCTCCGGCGACGTTCGACGAACTGCGGGCTGCCGCCCCGGCGCTCGCCGAGGCCGACGTCTTCGCTTTCGCCGACAACTCGACGTCGGGATGGAACGTGCTGCCGTGGATCTGGAGCGCCGGCGGCGACATCACCGACCCCGAAGTCACCACCGCGACCGGGTACCTCAACAGCCCCGAGTCGGTGGCCGGCGTCCAGCTCCTCGTCGACCTCCACAGCGAGGGGGCGATCCCTGACATCATCCTCGGCGACGAGGGTGGGACGCCGACGTCGGAAGGTCTCGCCACCGGCATATACGCGACGATCCTCGACGGGCCGTGGATGTTCCCGATCTTCGCCGACCAGTTCCCCGACTTCGAGCTGCAGACGTCGCTCGTGCCGGCCGGCCCCGGCGGCAGCATCTCCGTCGTCGGCGGCGAGTCGATCGTTCTCACCGAGGCCTCGGAGAACAAGGCGGCCGCCGCCGAGTTCCTTCGCTACCTGCTGTCCGAGGAGGCGCAACTGGCGATGGCCGAGGTCGGACAGATGCCAGTGCTCTCCTCGCTCGGCGAGCAACTCACCGAGATCCAGGACTATTACGGGGTGTTCGTCGAACAACTGGCAACCGCCCGCCCGCGCACACCGACGCCTGCGTGGCCACGGATCGACGACGTGCTGCTCACCAACATCCAGCAGGCCATCCGCGGGGATGCCACGGTGCAGGAAGCACTCGACGCTGCCGCCGCCGAAATCGACGCTCTCCTCGCCGAATACGCCGGCTGACCTGCTCGGTCACGTCTCCCTTCGACGACATCCGCAACGATCGAGTCGTGACCGTTCCGATTACCGTTGGTCCGTCCCGCCGGCCCCGAGCTGGGGTCGGCGGGGCCGGGCAACGTCGCGCCGGCCTCGCCGGGCTCGCTTTCGTTCTTCCGGGCTTCGCCCTCTATGCCCTCGTCATGCTGTATCCCGCCGTCCAGGCGCTGCTGATCAGCCTGCGCGACTACAGCATCGTGCCGGGGTCGCCAAGCCCCTGGATCGGCCTCGATCACTACCGGCGGGCGCTGGACGACCCGGTGCTTCGTCGGTCGTTCGTCAATGCCGTCTTCTACACCGCTGTCACGGTGCCGGCCCAGGTCGTGATCGGGCTGTTCCTCGCTGTGCTGCTCGACGCCAAGCTGCCGGGGCGCACGCTGTTCCGGGTGCTCTTCTACATCCCCGTCATCACCAGCTGGGTCGTCGTATCGCTGCTGTTCCAATACCTGTTCGCCACCGATCGCGGGTTCGTCAACTGGGTGCTCGTGGACGTCCTCCACCTGTTCGACGACAACGTCAACTGGCTCGGCGACCGGTGGCCGGCGATGGTCACGATCTCGTTGCTCGGGATCTGGAAGGGCGTCGGCTGGTCGATGCTGATCTTCCTCGCTGCCCTCACCGGAGTGCCCCGCGAGTTGCACGAAGCCGCAGCGATCGACGGGGCCGGCAGCTTCGGCCGCTTCCGCAACGTGTCGCTGCCGCTCATCCGCGGCGCCGTGGCGACCGTGCTGATCCTGCTGATGATCGGCGGGTTCAACGTGTTCACGTCGGTGCTGCTGATGGCGGGCGACGACCCGCTCGACCAGAAGCAGGTCCCGCTCACGTACATGTACGAGCAGGCGTTCGGGTTCCTCGAGTTCGGCTACGGCTCAGCGATCTCGTTCCTGCTGACGATCGTGGTCCTTGCGCTCGCCGCCCTGCAGTACCTGTTCACGCAGCGCCGGGCACGGGCGGCGTTGACATGATCGTCGGGTCCGATCGCCACCGCCGCGCCACGACGGCCGTGCGCTACGGCTTCCTCGCAGCTGCCGCCGTGGTCCTCGTGTTGCCGTTCGCCTACATGGTGTCGACCTCGCTGAAGACACGATCGCTCGTGTTGGAGTATCCCCCTCGACTGGTCCCCAACGAGCCGACACTGCAGAACTATGCCGATGCCTGGGGCTCGAACAGTTTCGCCCGCTACTTCGTCAACTCGACGGTCGTCGCCGTGGCGACGACCGTGCTCACGGTGATGCTGGCGTCGATGATGGCCTACGGGTTCGCCCGCTTCGACTTCCCCGGCCGGCGGCTCCTCTTCGCCCTCGTCGTCGTCGGACTCACCGTGCCGACGATGCTGCTGATCATTCCGCAGTTCCTGCTTGCCCGCGATCTGCACCTGCTCGACTCGCTGCACGGACTGGTGCCCTTCTACGTCGGCACGCAATTGGCCTTCAGCACGTTCCTTCTCCGGGCGTTCTTCGAACGCCTGCCGCTCGAACTGGACGAGGCAATGGCGATCGACGGCGCCGGGCCGTGGCGGCGCTATTGGTCGCTCGCCCTACCGCTGTCACGCCCGGCACTTGCCACGTGCGCGATCTTTACCTTCCTCGGCAGTTGGGACGAGTTCGTGTGGGCGCTCACCGTGATCAACGACGTCGCCAACCGCACGTTGCCGATCGGCATCGCTCTGTTCCGCGGCCAACACAGCACCAGTTGGGGGCTGATCTTCGCCGCCTCGATCATCGCCGTCGTCCCGGTCATCGTCGTCTACGTCGCCGCCCAACGTCACATCGTCTCCGGCCTCACCAATGGGGCGATCAAGAGCTGATGGTGACGGACCTCCTTCCCACACGTTCGGTCTTCGCCCCCGATGAGGAAGTGGTTGTCGAGGTGCGCGGGCTCACGACAGCGGGCGTTGTGACGGTGTTCCACCTCGGCGATGCCGTTCAAACCCTGGCGGTCGAGCCGACGGCGGTCGGTGAGATCTCGCTCGGTGCGCTCAAGCCTGGCGGCTATGGGGTCGAGCTCGCCTGCCCGCAAGGTGCCTGCCGGACCGCGGTGCAGGTGCTCGACGATCCGCGGCACCGGCTGCGTTACGGGTTCGTCGCCGACTACCGGCCAGGACGAGACCCTGCACCGGTCGGCGAGCTCGCCCGGCGACTGCACCTCACCGCAATACAGTTCTACGACTGGGCGTACCGGCATGCCGACCTCGTCGGCGGCGGCGACGACTACGACGACGCCCTTGGCCAGCCGGTCGCCCTCGGCACCGTGCGCGCCCTCGTCGAAACGCTGCGCTCGGTCGGCGCAGCCTCCCTCGGCTACGCCGCGGTGTACGCAGCCGGTCGCCACGAGTGGCCGGCATGGAAACACGACGCGCTTCTCCAAGCGAATGGCGAGCCGTTCACGCTCGGCGAGTTCCTGTGGATCGTCGATCCGGCGGCCGATGACTGGTCGCACCACTTCGTCACCGACCTCATTTCGGCGGTTGAACAGGTTGGCTTCGACGGCTTCCATCTCGACCAGTACGGCTATCCGCGGGTCGCGGCACGCCGCGACGGCACGATCGTCGACGTTGCCGCGTCGTTCGCCTCGATCATCGACGCCGCCCGGCAGGCGCTGCCCGACGCCCAACTCGTGTTCAACAACGTGAACGACTTCCCAACCTGGATCACCGCCGCCAGCCCGCAGGATGCTGTGTACATCGAGGTGTGGCCCCCGCACACGTCGCTCGGTTCGCTCGCCAAGGTCGTCACCCGAGCCCGTGCCGGTGGAGCAGGCAAGCCTGTGGTGGTCGCCGCCTATCAGAGCGTCTATGCCTCGGCATCGGCGGAGGAGGCCGACCTGGCTACGTCGTTCACGATGGCAACGCTGTTCTCCCACGGTGGCACGCAACTGCTCGCCGGCGAGGGCGACCGCGTCCTCGTCGACCCGTACTACGTGCGTAACCACGCCGTTGAGCCGGCCACGGCGGGCCTGTTGCGACGGTGGTACGACTTCCTCGTCGAGTACGACGAGCTGCTCCTCGATCCCGGCATCGTCGACGTCACCGGGGCGTGGGCGGGTGGGTACAACGACGCCCTCGATGTCAGCTTCGAGACGACCGTCGTCGCCGACGACGCAGTTGCCGGGACGGTGTGGCGGCGGGCCACTCAGGCGGGCCGGTTTCTCGTCGTCCACCTGATCAACCTCGCCGGCCAGCACGACAGCGAGTGGGACGAGCCGCGTTGCGCGATTTCGCGCATCGGCGCGGGGACTCTGCGGGTGCGGCGCGCCGGCCAGGCCATGCCACGTGTGCGGACAGCCGACCCCGATCGGCACGGACGCCTGCACGACGCTGATGTTCGCATCGACGGCGAGTTCGCCGTGGCGACGCTCCCCGAGCCCCATGTCTGGCAGATCGTCGTGATCGAGTTGGCGCCAAAATGACGGCGCCCGCCGACGACACACGACGATCATGGTGGCGGTCGGCCGTCGTCTACCAGGTGTACCCGCGCAGCTTCAATGACAGCAACGGCGACGGCGTCGGCGACCTTGCCGGCATCGTCCGCCGACTTGACCACCTCCAACGTCTTGGTGTCGACGTCGTGTGGCTGTCGCCGATCTACGCCTCGCCGCACCGAGACAACGGCTACGACATCAGCGACTACTACGCCGTCGACCCGGCGTACGGAACGCTCGACGACTTCGACGAACTACTGGCCGAGGTCCACCGGCGGGGGATCAAGCTGGTGATGGATCTCGTCGTCAACCACACGTCCGACGCCCACTCGTGGTTCGCCGAATCGCGATCGTCGGTGGACAACCCCAAGCGGGACTGGTACTGGTGGCGGCCGCCACGTTCCGGCCGCGAGCCAGGACAACCCGGCGCCGAGCCGACGAACTGGGGCTCGTTCTTCGGGGGACCGACGTGGACCCTCGACGACACGACCGGCGAGTACTACCTCCACCTCTTCTCGCCTGGTCAGCCAGACCTCAACTGGGAGAACCCCGCCATGCGCGGTGCGATCCACGAGATGATGCGCTGGTGGCTCGATCGCGGCGTTGACGGGTTCCGCATGGACGTGATCAACCTGATCTCCAAGAGCACAGACCTGCCCGACGGGGTGGTCCGTCCCGGGGCGGTGCACGGCGACGGCTTCGCTCACTACGCAAACGGACCGCGTCTCCATGAGCTCCTCCGCGAGATGCACGACGAGGTGTTCGCGGGGCGCGACGGCGAGTTCCTCACGGTGGGGGAGATGCCCGGCGTGACGGCCGAGGAGGCCGCCCGGTTCACTGATCCGAACCGGCGCGAGCTCGACATGGTGTTCCACTTCGAGCACGTCACGCTCGATCACGATGGCTCGAAGTTCCTGCCTCGCGGCCTCGACCTCCGTGAGCTCAAGTCGACGCTTGGTCGCTGGCAAACCGTCCTCGGCGAGGTCGGTTGGAACAGCCTGTACTGGAGCAACCACGACCAGCCCCGGATCGTCTCCCGATTCGGTGACGATCGCGAGCACTGGGCGCGCTCGGCGACGATGCTGGCCACCGTGTTGCACCTTCATCGGGGTACCCCGTACGTGTACCAAGGCGAGGAGCTGGGGATGACAAATGCCCCATTCGCCGGTGTGGAGGATGTCCACGACGTCGAGTCGTTGAACCATTACGCCGTTGCCGTGGCCGCCGGCCAGCATCCGAGGGATGTGCTCGCCGGTATTCGGGCGATGGGCCGAGACAACGCCCGGACGCCGATGCAATGGGACGGCGGTCCGGCGGCCGGGTTCACCACCGGCGTTCCCTGGCTTGCCGTCAACCCCAATCACACGTGGCTCAACGCCGCTGCCCAGTACGACGAGCCGACCTCGGTGTTCAACTACTACCGGACGCTGATCGACCTCCGTCATCGTGATGATGTCGTCGTCGATGGCGACTTCACGATGCTGCTGCCCGACGACCCCTACGTGTACGCGTTCACCCGTCGTCGCGCCGAACGGCGAGCTGCTCGTGCTCGGCAACTTCACCGGCGAGCCGCAAGCGGTTGACGTCGAGCCGGTGTGGGCCGGATCGTCGCTGCTCCTCGGCAACTACGGCGACGATCCCGAAGCGGACGGCGGCGTGGTGCCCACCCTACGGCCGTGGGAAGCACGCGTCTACGAACGACGCGCCTCGTTCCGCGGCGCCGTGTGAGTCAATTCTGTCTCACTTGGGGCGGGAGAACAGGGCGAGCGTCGCGAACTGATCGACGAGTGCTCGGTACGTGTCGCGGTAGACGGCGTGGAGCGCGTCGAAGCGGTCGGCGCCCTCCGGGTCCGGGCTGAACGTGCGGGCGACGGTGACGACCTCGGCGGCCCAGGACTCGAGATCGGTCGCGGCGCCGGCGGCGACCCCGCCCATCAACGCCGCGCCGAGGCAGCCCGTCATCGTGCTGGCCACCTGTTCGAGGGTGCAGCGATGGGCGTCGGCGCGGATCTGGTTCCACAGTTCGCTGTTCGCCCCGCCACCGGACAGCCTGAGTGTCTCGGCGCGGAAGCCGGCCGCCTCCTCGCACGCCTCGCGCAAGTGCCGGGCGGCGTGGGCAACGCCTTCGAGGACGGCGCGGACGAGATGGCCGGGCGTCGTGTGCGCCGTCATGCCGAGGAACACCGCACGGGCGTCGGCGTCCCACAACGGCGCCCGCTCGCCGGCGAGGTGGGGGAGGAACACGAGCGGCTGCGGCTCCACCGACCGCGCCGCCGCCAGCGCCTCGGAGATCGACAGGCCGAGCACGCCGGCGATCCAGCGCAGGGCGTCGCCGCCCGCCTGCGTTCCTCCGGCGTGGAGGTAGCGGGCGCGCACCGGCGGGAAGGAGATCACCCCGTCTGCCGCCCCTGGCGCCGCCGACAGCAAGCCGACGATCTCCGAGGTGCCGGAGATCTCCGCCCCCTGGCCCGGCCGGACGACGCCGGAGCCGTAGATCGAGCTCCACGCGTCCATCGTCCCGACGCTCACCGGGATGCCGGACGGGAAGCCGAGCGTCCCGGTCGTCCGCCCGGCGAGGGCGTCGAACTCATCGAGCGGCGGGAACCGTGACTCGGCGCCGTCGACGAGTGCGAGCGCGTCGGTGAGGTAGCGGCCGTCGGCCCCGACGAGTCCGACGGGCGACACTGGATCGGAGCGCAGCTCTCCCGTGAGGGCGGCGACGCAGAAGTCCTTCGGCGACAGGATCCATCGCGTCCTGGCCCACGCCTCGGGGTGCGTCTGCTGCAACCACAGCGCCCGGCTCAGCGCGTACGAGGCGTCGATCGAGAACGGCCCACCGAAGATCCGCTGCTTGTCGTCGTCCGGCACGACGCTCCAGCTCGGCCGCCGCATCGGCGCAGCGCTGGTCCTGCCAGCTGATCGCCGGGTGGACCGGTGTCAGTCGAGTCGTCGACGAACACATGGGTGTTGACCTGCGAACAGATCCCGATCGCCTCGACGGGCACGTCGGGAGCGACCCGGGCGAGCTCCTCGCGACAGACGTTGAGTCCTGCCAGGAAGTCGGCCGGGTCCTGCTCGGCCTCGCCCTCGCGTGGGCGGCTCAACTCGTACTCCCATGACGCCTCGGCGACGACCCGGCGGCCGAGGGCATCGAAGTAGATGCCCTTGACCGCGGTCGTGCCGACGTCGAAGCCGGCGAGGATCATCGTCGCCGGGACGTGTTCAGAGACAGGCGTTCTCGGCGGTGATCAGCACCGCCGGCACGAACACGATCTCCTCGGCGGGAGCCTCGCCGGCGGCGTTGGCCTCGATCAGGTCGAGCACCGTGGTCGAGATCACCGGCCAGTCCTGGCGCACGGTGGCGATCCAGTTGCCGCCCTTGGCCACCTCGGCGATGGCGAACTCCTGGCCGTCGACGCCGGTGACAACGACTTCGGTGCGGTCGGCGGCAACCGTCGCCTGGTAGGCGCCGAGCGCCGAGGCGTCCCACCCGGCCCAGACGGCATCGAGTTCGCCCTCCGGGTACTTGGCCAACAGGTCGCCGACGGTGGCGCTGGCGAATCCGGTCGAGTCCTCGGGGTCGCCCTGCACGTACTCGACGACCTCGATGCCGTTCTCCTCGAACAGCGCCCTGGCCGCCTCGGCGCGCAGGCGCACCGGCTCGAACGGGTCGAAGTGGATCATCGCCACAGTGCCGCCCTCGCCGATCTCGTCGATGATCGCTTGGGCGCTCTGCTCGCCGAGGAAGCGGTTGTCCGTGGTGACGTTGACGAGGATTCCCTCGACGACCCCGCCGGTGTCCAGGCCGAACACCGGGATGCCGGCGTCGGCGGCGTCGGCGAGGCCGTCGCCGAACTCCTGCGGCGTGCCGAAGGCGACGACGATGGCGTCGACCCCTTGCGAGACAGCCGTCGTCAACTCGGCGTTCATCGCCGCGTTGTCGCTGTTCGTGTCCACGACCGTCACGGTGTGACCGTGTGCCTCGGCGGCCGCCTCGAACAGGTCGATCGCCTCCTTCGCCGCCGGTTGAGCGGCGTAGTCCGGCGACAGCACGGCGATTTCCAGAGCCTCACCGGACTCGGCGCTGCCGACCGGTTCGCTGGCGACCGGTGCGCTCGAAGCCGGAGTCGACGTCTCCGGGCAGGCACTGGCGGCGCTCTCCGCAGCCGCCGTTGCCGCCGGCTCGGAGGACGGAGGCACCGTCGCCGGGTGGGCGCCCGCCGTTCCGGCGAAGGTGGTGACCGCAAAGGTCGTTGCCAGGATCCCCGCCGCTGCCCTGCTCAAGGTTCGTGTCATCGTTGCCCGCTCTCTCCTGTGGTGGATGGATCCATGTTCATCGAGTCGCCTTCAACCGTGCCAGCGCCGGGGGCAGGACCGCAAGCACGATCGCCGCCCCGGAGATGGCGTTCTGAAGGTAGTCGTTGAGGTCGGTGAAGTTGAGACCGTTGTCGAGCGTGCGCAGGAGGACCACGCCGAGCACGGTGCCCGGCAGGTTCGGACGCCCGGAGCGGAACATCGCCATGCCGAGGAATACGCCGGCGATCGACTGCAGCATCCACGGTTGCGGCGCCGACGTGTTGGCGGTCGCCGTCGTCGCGGCCTGGAGGATGCCGGCAGTGGCGGCGGAGAAGCCGGCCGTCGCGAAGGCGGCGAGGCGGATCCGCTTGGCGTTGATGCCGGAGAGGTAGGCGGCGTGGGCGTTGCCGCCGACGGCGTACATCTTGCGGCCGACCGTCGTCCGGTCGAGGAGCAGCCACACGGCTCCGGCGAACGTCATCGAGATCCAGATCTTGTTGGAGACACCGAGCAGGTCGCCGCGAGCGATGTCGACGAAGTTGTGCTCGACGAGACCGAACACCGGCCGGCCGTCGACGCGATGGTTGGCGAGGGCGGTGAACACCTGGGCCATGCCCAGCGTGGCGATGAATGCGAGCACGCCGAGGTAGGCGACGAGCACCCCGTTGAGCAGTCCGCACCCGATACCGATGAGCAGGCCGAGGGCGACCGACCAGAACACCGACCCGGGAGTCTGCGGCTGCCCGTCGAGCGTCGAGGTGGCGATGAACGACGCTGTGACCGCGGTCGACAGGGCGGCGACACCACCGACGGACAGGTCGAACTCGCCGACGACCATCACGACCGTCTGCCCGGCGGCGACGATGAGCAGCACGCCGACGACCTCGAGCACGTTGGTGACGAGGTTCGTGCGGGTGAGGAACGTGTCGGGGTAGAGGATGCCGAAGAAGGCGACGATCACGACGAGTGCGATCGGCCCCATCATCGGTCGGGCGTAGGACGCCATCGCCACGCGGCCGCGTCCGTCGCCGGAGTCGTCAGGCGGACCGAGCTCGGGCGCCGCCGTGATGTCGTCAGTGGCCGACATCAACGGCCTCCTGCCCGAAGCAGGCGCTGAGGATGCGACCCTCGTCGAACTCGCCGTGGTCGAACTCGGCGACGCGGCGGCCCTCGTGCAGCACCACGATCCGATGGCACAGCCCGACGAGCTCGAGCAGCTCGGAGCTGACGATCACGACGGCGGCACCGCCGGCGGCGAGGTCGGCGATCATGCGGTAGATCTCGACCTTGGTGCCAACGTCGACGCCGTGCGTCGGATCGTCGAGGAGCACGACGGCCGGCGTCAAGGCGACGAACTTGGCGAGCATCACCTTCTGCTGGTTGCCGCCCGACAGCTGCAGGACCGGCTGCGCAGGTCCGGCGCCGCGCACCCCGAAGCGAGACCACAGCTCAGCGGCATGGCGGCGCTCGGCGGCCGTCGAGACGAACGGGCCGATCGCCGTGTGCCGGCCGATCGTTGTGGCGTTGAGATTGCGTTCGGTGGTGTCGGGGATCAAACCGTCGTCTCGTCGCTCCTGCGGCACGTACACGACGCGTTGGCGCTGGGCCTGCCGCGGACGCCGCACCAGCAACTCGCGGCCGTGCAGGGTGACGCTGCCACTGGCCCGTTGCTGGGCGCCGCCGATGACGCGCAGCAGCTCGCTGCGGCCAGACCCGGCCAACCCGGCGATGCCGACGATCTCGCCGCGACCGACATCGAGGCTGACTCGACGGATCTGCCGCCCGTCGAGGTCACGCACGACGAGCATCGGGGTGCCGTCTGGCTGCCGCCGGTCGGGAAACACGGCGTCGATGCTGCGTCCGGTCATCGCCGTGACCACGTCGTTCGTCGTCGTGCCGGCAATCGTGCCCGAGGCGACGACCTCGCCGTTGCGCAGGATCGTGTATGTCTCGGCGATCTCGAACACCTCGCCGAGGCGATGCGACACATAGAGCACGCCGACGCCGAGAGCCGCGGCACGTCGAATCGCAGCGAACAGCTTGGTCCGCTCGATGTCGGTGAGCGAGGCGGTCGGCTCGTCGAGGACGAGGAGCCGGGCGTCGACGGAGAGGGCGCGGGCGAGCAGGGTCATCGTCCGCTCGACCGGGCTCAGCGTCGCGGCGTCTCGGCGGACGTCGATGGCGACGCCGAGGCGCTCGAAGATCGCCCGGACCTCACGGTGCAGGGCACTCCACCTGACGAACCCGCCTCGCTGCGGCGTGCCGTGCCCAAGCATCACGTTCTCGGCGACGGACAGTCCCGGCACGACAGCGAGTTCTTGATGCTGGGTGGCCACTCCGTGTCGCTCAGCCTGATGCGGATCGCTGAATGGACCGACGGCACGACCGACCGTGATCGTCCCGGCGTCGGGTTGGAGCACCCCGGCGATGATCCGGATCAGCGTCGACTTGCCGGCGCCATTCTCGCCGAGCAGGGCGCGCACCTCGCCCGGCGCAACCCGGACGCTGACGCCGCGCAGCACACGGGACACGCCGAACGACTTGTCGATGCCCGACGCGTCGAGCGCCGCCTCCTGGACCTCCGCGACGGTTCCGATCTCGATGTGCAGAACCTAGGGCAACGGTCAGTCCGGCACCGGTGGCCACCTCGTGCGCCGGATCGGCGATCCATCCGGACCACGACCCCGGATAGAGCGACGCCCGCACGCCGGCGAGCTCGAGGGCGAGGATCTCGTGGGTGGCCGTCACGCCACTGCCGCAGTACACGGCGACTCGTGTCCCGGGTCTGATGCCGAATTGATCGAAGCGGTCGCGCAGCTCGTCAGCAGTGCGGAACCGGCCGTCCTCGGTGAGGTTGTCGGTCGTCGGGGCGCTGACGGCGCCGGGGATGTGCCCGGCCACGGGGTCTACCGGTTCGTGCTCGCCCCGGAAGCGCTCGGCGGCGCGGGCATCGAGGACGACCTCGACCACGCCGCCGGTGATGTCGTCGGCATCGACGGTTGGCATCGAGCCGTGGTCGCCGACCGTCGGCGACACGTCTTCCGGCTGGTGCGGCTCGGCGTCGGTCAGCGGTCCACCGGCGGCTCGCCACGCGCTCAGCCCGCCGTCGAGCACTTGGACCCGCTCGTGGCCGATCCATCGCAACAGCCACCAGGCCCGCGCCGCGCTCATCCCGGCGTTGTCGTCGTAGACCACGACCACCGAATCCGGGCGGATGCCCCAGCGGGCTGCGGCCCGCTCGACGTCCTCCGGCGACGGCAACGGGTGACGCCCCATGCGGTCGTCCGCCGCGCCGGAGAGGTCGGTCTCGAGGTCGACGTAGATCGCCCCGGGAATGTGCCCCGCGGCGTAGTCACCGTGGGGATCCTCGGCGCCGAGCTTCCAGCGCACGTCGAGCACGACGAGGCCGCGCGGGGTTTCCAACAGCCGGCGCAGACCGTCGGCGGACATCAACGGGGAGGCAGCCACGGTCGCCACGATAGGCGCCGCGGCGACCCCGTCGCGCCGCCGATCACGCAACCGATGGGTGTCGGGGACCGTTCCGTCCCCTAAACACCCATCGGTCGTCGGGTGTAGTCGGAGGTGGCGAGCACGAAGGAGCCGTCGAGCTCCTGGCGGTAGCTGCCGTCGACCTCGCCGGCGACGATCTGCCCGAGGCCCTCGACGACACGGTCGATGTCCCCACGATCGTTGTAGCAACCGAGGCTGATGCGCACGAGCCCGGGGGCGGCGCGCATGTCGCCGCGGCGGGCGTCGGCGACCAAGCCGGCCACATCATCGCCGTCGAGCCCGAGGAGGTGGGCGACGTAGGGATGGGCGCAGAAACAGCCGGCGCGGACGCCGGTGCCGTGTTCGTAGCCGAGCACGGCGGCGACGAGCCGAGGGTCCCAACCATCGACGCCGAACGGAATGACGCCGAGTGAGCCTGGCGCGCCGAACAACGTGACGCCCGGCAGCGTCTCCAGCCGGCCGCGGGCGTAGCGGGCGAGTTGCTGCTCGTGGTCGGCGATGTTGTCCAGTCCGATCTCGGCGAGCCGCTTCGCCGCAGCGGCGAAGGCGATCGCACCGATCAGGTTGGGGGTACCGGCTTCGGAGCGGTCGGGCAGGTCGCCCCACACGATGTCGTCGAGGGTGACGGCGCGGACCGTGCCACCGCCGCGGTGGTCGGGTTCGGTACCGAACATGCGGCGGTCGGCGATCAGTGCTCCCGACCCGAACGGGGCGTACATCTTGTGTGCCGATATGGCGACGGCATCGAGATGGCCAGGATCGTCGTGCTGGCGCATGTTGATCGGTCGGTGTCCGGCGAGTTGGGCGGCGTCGACGAGGATGCGTCCGCCGACGGCGTGAACCTTTTCGGCGAGCCGGTGCACGGGCGGCGTCACGCCGGTGACGTTCGACGCGCCGGTCACCGCCAGGAGTGCGACCCGGTTGCCGAGGCGGGCGAGCACAGCGTCGAGGTCGTCCTCGTCCAGCGTGCCGTCTGCGGTGCAGCGGATGTGCACGACGGGCGATCGGAGCCGCCACGGCAGCAGGTTGGAGTGGTGCTCGAGGACGGTCGTCAGCACAACCGATCCCTCCGGGAGCACCATCGAGCGGGCGAACGTGTTGATCGCCTCGGTCGTGTTCTTGGTGAACACCACGACATCGCGCTCGAGGTCGGCGCCGACGAAGTGGCCGACGACCTCCCGTGCCTCCTCGAACGCTGCCGTGCTGGCGCGGGACTTGTACCCGCTGCCCCTGTGCACGCTGGAGGCCATCGGCAAGAACCGCGTGACGGCGTCGACCACGGCCGACATCGGCGGCGTCGTTGCAGCGTTGTCGAGGTTGGCGTAGCGCCGCAACGCACCGCTCGACATCGGCACCAGCTCGTCAACCCCCACGATTTCGCGACGTAGCACGCTGTCAACAGTCCACGACCCGCGTTACCCGAGCGCTACCTGGGCGAACGTCTGGGTCATACTCGGCAGATGCCACCGAATGCCAAGGACACGCTCGTCCGGAACCTGCAGATCGCCCGTGATGCGCTGCTGTGGAAGCTCGACGGGCTCTCCGAGTACGACATCCGGCGCCCGATGGTGCCGACCGGGACGAATTTGCTCGGACTCGTCAAGCATGTCGCCAGCGTCGAGGCGGGATACCTCGGCGACACCTTTGGCCGTCCGTTCGGAGAACAGTTTCCTTGGTTCGCCCAGGACGCCGAGCCGAACGCCGACATGTGGGCGACGGCGGAAGAGACTCGCGATCAGATCGTCGGGTTGTACAAGCGCGTGTGGGCGAATTCCGACGTCACCGTTGCCACCTTGGAACTCGACGCAACCGGCCATGTGGCGTGGTGGCCCGAGGACCGCAGCGAAGTCACGCTGCACGACATCCTTGTGCACATGATCGCTGAGACCAACCGGCACGCCGGGCATGCCGACATCGTCCGGGAACTGGTCGACGGCGCCGCCGGACTGCGTGACGGCAACGACAATCTGCCCGACGGTGGTCCGGAGTGGTGGGCGGCATATCGCCAACGTCTCGAGCGAACGGCGCGGGCGGCCGCCGGGTTCTCCTGACGCCGAGCGCCCGCTGTTTCGCTACCGCAGATCGGTCATCCACGACCGATCTGCGGTCTCGGGACACCGTGGCCGTGCCGTTGACGGCTGCTGGATGAGCCATACACGGTTGTGCCCCATCACCTCGTGTCACGATGACGGCATGAACGACGCTCGGGGCGTGCGGGCGATCTCCACCGACCTCGACGCGGCGGTCATCGCGGCGCGCCGGCGGTTCACCGAGCGACATCCGGAGAGCGCGCGATGGGCCGAGCAGGCCAGGGCCGTGCTCGCCGGCGGTAGCAGCCGATCGTCGCTCGACGTCGAGCCGTTCCCGATCCGCGTCGCCCGGGCAGAAGGCGCCTCACTGTGGGATGTGGACGGGTTCCGCTACACCGACCTCCTCGGCGATTTCACCGCCGGTCTCCTCGGCCACAACCCGGCGCCCGTCCTCGCCGCGGCCGGACGGGCGCTGGAACGTGGCTGGTCGCTCGGCGCCGTTCACCGCGACGAGGTCCGCCTCGCCGCTGCCATCGTCGATCGCTTCCCCTCGATCGAGCAGGTCCGCTTCACCAACTCCGGCACGGAAGCGAACCTGATGGCGCTTGCCGTCGCCGTGCACCACACCGATCGGCGGCGCATCGTCGTGTGCGAGCACGCCTATCACGGCGGGGTGCTCACATTTGGAACAGCGCCTGATCCGGTCAACGTGCCCCACGACTGGCTGATGCTCCCGTTCAACGACGCCGGTGCCGTTGACGTGATCTTCACCAGCCACGGCGCCGACGTTGCCGCCGTCATCGTCGAGCCAGTGCAGGGTTCGGGAGGATGCTTCCCGGGCAGCCCCGAGTTCCTCACTGCCCTCCGTACGGCGTGCACCGATCACGGCGCCCTGTTGATCTTCGACGAGGTGATGACGTCGCGGCTGTCGCCGGGCGGCGCCCAGTTGACTCTCGACATCGCCCCCGACCTGACGACACTCGGCAAGTATCTCGGCGGAGGCTTGTCGTTCGGAGCGTTTGGCGGGCGCCGTGACGTGATGGCTCACTTCGACCGGGCCAGTGGCGGCACCCTTGCTCATGCCGGGACGTTCAACAACAACGTCGCCACGATGGCTGCCGGCCTCGCCGCCCTCACCGAGGTGCTCGACGACGATCGGCTCGCCTCCACCAACGCCCGGGGCGACCGTTTGCGCACGGCGCTCGACCACACGTTCCAGCGCCACGGCATCCCGATGTGCGCGACCGGCACCGGTTCGTTGCTCAACGTCCACGGCACACCCGGTCCGGTGCGCTCGGCAGCCGACCTCGGCGACGCCGACGACCGGTGGAAGGAGTTGTTCTACTTCGCCGCTCTCGACGCCGGGTTCTACCTCGCACGTCGCGGCTTCATCGCTCTGTCGATCGAGATCACCGACGCCGACATCGACGCCTTTCTCAACGTCGCCGAGGAGTGGGCGGCGACCTGGAGTGCCGGTTCGGACTGACCCTCGCCGACCGTCCCTCTGCGTAGCAGAATGGAGGGATCTGGTTCGACCATCTGAGCGTTGAGGACTGGGCGGTGATTTGCCGGGTCGCGTCATTCGCCGGTGTCGATCCGGAGGACCTCCGGGGCGATGTCGATCGGCTCGCCCGAGTACTTGCCCATCCGGCAACGTTCGAGGAGGTCTTCGGCCGCCGGAACGAGCACCCCGGGGTTGCCGTGTCGCCGTTCCTGATGTTCGCCGTCGTCGTGCATCGCGGCTGGGACGAACTGCAACACGTCGGGCACGTCGACGAGTGGGTCGGGCCGCGCCGCCGGCTGCCGGTGCTCGGTGCCGCAGACCTTCGCGACTTCCTCGGCACCGCGGACATCCGCCTGTTCATCACCGAGTTGCTTGCGTCGTATACGCGGGTGGCGAGTGGCGCCGTCTGGGTGCACACCCGCCGCGGCTGGCGGCGCCGCCGGTTCAGCGAGCTCGACCCGGTGCGCTTGGCGTCCATGCTCGAGGTCGTCCCCGACGAGGAGCGGCCCGGGGTGTACCGCCGCCTCGGCGACCTCGCCTTGTTCCTCACCGGGGTGTTCCCCGATCACACCGAATTGAACGGGTTGGCGTCTCGCGACGAAAGCCGCCTCCTCAGACTCAGCGGGCTCGGCGCCGAACGCCTGCCGGCCTCGATCGGGGGACCGACGGGCACCGTCGGCCTGCTCGAACGACTCGGCCAGCGGTGGTACCAGCTGGCCGCGCGCACGGCCAGTCCACTGACGGCGTCGATGCAGGTGGTCGCCACCGTGGGCGGCAGCTTCGGCCAGGCCCGGCGAACGCTCAACTACCTGACCGACCGCCACCTCTTCGCCCGCCGCGGCGACTGGTTCGGCGAGCTGCCGGCCTGACGCCGTCCGCTCAGGAGCGCAGCGCGGTGAGGGCGGCGACCTCGTCGGCGCCGAGCTCGATGCCGGCGGCGGCAACGTTGGACTCGAGGTGGGCGCGGGAACCCGTCCCGGGGATGACCAGCATCGCCGGGGAGCGGGCGAGCAGCCAGGCGAGCGCCACCTGATGTTCCGTGGCGTCATGCCGGGCGGCAATCTCACCGACGATCGGCGCGTCGAGATCCTGGATCGGCGCCCACGGCAGGAAGGCGATCTGCTCCTGCTCGCACAGGTCGACCAGCGACTCCGAGGCCCGGTCGGACAGGTTGTAGCGGTTCTGGATCGACACGATCGGCGCCAGCGCCTGCGCCCGCCGCAGCTGCTTCCTCGGAAACGTTGGACAGGCCGATGTGGCGGATCTTGCCTTCGTCCTTGAGCTCGACGATGGCCCCGATCGAATCCTCCAACGGCACCGCCGGATCAGGCCGGTGCAACTGGTAGAGCGGGATCTGCTCCAGCCGCAGCCGGCGCAGGCTGCCCTCGCACGCGTCGCGCAGGTGATCGGGGTGGCCGTTCGGCACCCATCGTCCGGGTCCCGGCCGCGTCAGCCCGCCCTTGGTGGCGATCACAAGGCCGTCGGGATACGGGTACAGCGCTTCGGCGAGCAGCAACTCGCTGACGTCGGGGCCGTAAGAGTCGGCGGTGTCGATGAAATCGACGCCGAGCTCGACGACCCGGCGCAGAACCTCGATCGCCCCGTCGCGATCGCGCGGCTCCCGCCAGATCCCCCTCCCGGTGACGCGCATCGCCCCGAAGCCGAGCCGGCCAACGGTGAGATCACCGCCGAGATCGATCGTCCCGGCCCCCGCTGCCGCCGGCGGATTGTCATTGACCATTGGAGCCTCCTTCTGCGATGTCCGATTCTGCCCCGTGTTCGGCGCGAGCGCGCCAGTCCCACGTCGGGAATGGCGACCGGTGCCATGTCGGTTGCATCACTGGTATGACTGCCACGATCTCGGTACTCGATCTCGCCGTCGTCCCCGATGGATCGACCTCGGCGACGGCGCTGGCGGAAACCACCGCCCTGGCGCGCCGCGCCGAGGAGCTCGGCTACGGCCGCTTCTGGGTTGCCGAGCACCACAACTTCCCGACGATCGCCAGTACCTCCCCGCCGGTGCTGATCGCCCACCTCGCCGCGTCGACCGAGCGGATCCGCGTCGGCTCCGGCGGCGTGATGCTTCCCAACCACCCGGCGCTCGTCGTCGCCGAGCAGTTCGCGCTTCTCGAGTCGTTGCATCCGGGACGGATCGATCTCGGCATCGGCAGGGCGCCGGGCACCGATCCGTTCACCGCGGCAGCGTTGCGCCGCAGCCCTCCCGGCCTCGGCGCCGAGGACTTCCCGAACGAGCTCATCGACCTCCTCGGCCTGCTCGGCGATCGGCGGCGGGACCACGGTGCGTGGGACCGCTTCCGGGCGACGCCGAAGCTGGAGTCGACCCCCGAGGTCGTGCTGCTCGGATCGAGCGGCTACTCCGCCCAGCTTGCCGGCCTGTTCGGGTTGCCCTACGCCTTCGCCCACCACTTCGACGTCGGCACGGCGATCGGCACGCTCGATGCAGTCAGCCTCTACCGCGAGTCGTTCCGCCCGTCGCCCGTGCGCGACAAGCCGTACACGATCGTCACGGCCGGCGTGCTCGCCGCCGAGACCGTCGAGCGTGCGGAGTACCTCGCCGCCCCGGCGCGAATCGCCATCCACGCCCTGCGCACCAATCGCCGGATGCAGTTGGTGTCGCCCGCCGAAGCCGGCGTCCACCCTGACCTCGCTGCAGCGCTGCAACTGCCCTCCAATCGGATCGTCGGCGACCGTGCGATCGTCGCCGAACGCCTGGCCGCGCTCGCCGAGGAAACGCAGGCGGACGAGCTGATGATCTCGACGATGACCCACGGGCTGGCGGAGCGACTGCTCACCCTCGAGATCGTCGCCGACGTGATACCCCGAGCTGATCAGTGAAGGTGATCAGGTTCGTCGTCGTCGTCGGTTGACTGGTCGTTGGTGATGAACGAGAAGCGCCCGTTCGGCTCGAGGATGGCGTAGCGCACCGAGGCGAGGTCGTCGATCCCCTTCGACCGCGCCGCCTCGAGAAGATCGGCCATCGGTAGACGCTCGACGCGCATCGCCTCACTCTCGGTGATGCCGTCGCGGACGACGGTTGTCGGATTGCCTTCGATGATCCGCCGGGCCCGTGCCGACCGCCGGATCAGGTCGCCCACGGCGACGACGATCAGCGTCATCGTCGCCAGCACGATCAGCCCGCCGGTGATCGACATGTCCTCCTGCGTGACGGCCTGTTGGACGACGTCGCCGAGGACGATCAGCAACACGAGGTCGAACGGTCCGAGCTCGGAGAGCTCGCGCTTGCCGGTGCCGCGGACCACCGCCCACAGGAGTACGTAGACCACGGCGGTCCGCAGCACGAGCTCCATCAGGGCAATACCCAGGTCCGGTACGTCAACGTGGCGACCTCACCGCCCACCTCGATCTCCGTCGTGGCGTCGCGGCCCCACTGCACGCCCGGCTCGATGCGGGCGTCGAGGCTGAGCCGGAACGTGTCGCCCGGCGGCGGGTCGAACTCCCAAATCACCATCTCGCCGTCCTGCGTCGCCGCCGCCGCATCGGGGTCGAGCCCGTTCTCGTCGAAGAGGTCGAAGTAGGCACTCGTCGAGCGCACCGTGATCGGTCCGTCGAAGCCGCCAGGCCGGTGCACGGTGACCGCCCACGGTGTGGCGAGACCGGGGCGCGTGATCCTCGCGTAGTGGAGTTCGACCTCGGTGCCGTCCGCCATGCGTGTCGATGTCGTGGTGCTCTTGACGCCGAGCAGGCCGACGAGGGCGAGGATGACGACGAGGGCGAAGCAGATGGTCAGGCCGAACACCATCCGGCGATCGAATCGAGCACGCCGCAAACCATCGTCGCGGGGCAGCGTGCTCGTCGACGATGGCACGAACACGATCGTAGGTCGGGCACCTCGCCGGGTCCGGGGACCCATGCAACTAGGGGCGTGTCAACCGACGTTTGCTTGATGGGGGGATTGCTCGTGCATCGGCAGCGCCATCAGCGCGGTGTGTTGCTCGAGTTGGTTCCTCACACCCGTCCTGGGCGTCATCGCCCGAGCGGAGCGCAGACCGGGCCCGGTGTTCAGGCGCCGAAGAAGTCGCCGAGTGACTGCAAGGGCGCCGGGAACGACCACGCGGCCGGCGGTTCGCCGATGGCGCGGTCGGCCAGCGGTGACGCCCAGAAGAAGACCGGGGAACCGGGCGTGGTGGTTGTCGTCGTTGACGACGTTGTGGTCGTCGCGCTCGGGATCGTCGTGGTCGTCGTCGTCGACGTCGTCGTGGTCGCGCCAGGGATCGTGGTCGTGGTCGTGGTCGTGGTCGTGGTTGTGGTTGTTGTGGTTGTGGTTGTGGATGTGGTTGTTGTCGTCGTGGTCGGTGGCTGGGTCGTCGTCGGCGCCGGTGCTGTGGTGGTTGTCGTTGTCGTGGCGGGTGGCCGGGTCGTCGTCGGCGCCGGTGCTGTGGTGGTTGTGGTTGTCGTGGCGTGGTGGCCGGGTCGTCGTCGGTGCCGGTGGGACCGTGGTCGTCGGCGCCGGTGGGACCGTGGTCGTCGGGAGTGGGGCCGTGGTCGTCGGTGCGGGTGGCGTGGTCGTCGTCGGGTCGGGTCGTGGTCGTCGGTGCGGGTGGCGTGGTCGTCGTCGGGTCGGGTGGTGTCGTGGTCGTCGTCGAGGATGTTGACGTCGTCGTGATCGACGTCGAGGGAGGAGTCGTCGTCGCCGTAGTCGGCGGCTCGGGAATCGTCGTGGTCGTCGAGTCGGGCGCGGTGGTCGTCGACTCGGGCAGCGAGGATTCGGGCAGCGACGACTCCGGGAGCGAGGACTCCGGCAGTGACGACTCGGGGACTGAGGATTCCGGCAACGACCACTCGGGGATCGACGACTCGGGGATCGACGACTCGGGGATCGACGACTCGGGGATCGACGACTCGGGGATCGACGACTCGGGCAGCGAGGACTCCGGCAGCGACGACTCCGGCGTCAGCTCGGGCAGCGTCCACTCCGGATCTTCCGGCCACTCCGGCCACTCCGGTTCCTCCCGTTCCTCCCGTTCCTCCGGCCACTCGGGCCACTCCGGCTCGTCGCTGTCGAACTCGGTGGTCTCGACTACCTCTGTCGTCTCGACGAACTCCGTAGACGCCGGGGCGCTCGTCGCCGGCTCCGAGGTCGGCAGAGTCTCCGGCGTGGTCTCGACAATCGTCGTCGTCGACGATGCCGCGGCGGCCAGCAACACGTCGATCTCCCCGGGGATCGCCGGCAAGCTCGTCGGCGCGGTGGCGATCGTCAGCTGCGGATCAGTGCCCGTCGGCAGGGCCGGGTCCGTGGTCGTCGTCGTCGAGACGGCGTTCGGAGGAAGCACCGTGTTGTCGGTCCCCTGTGTGTCTCCGCCGGTCGTCAGCAACATGGCGACGATGGCGAGGACGATGATCGTGGCCGCGCCGGCCACCCAGATGATCGAGCGCGATTCGTTCCACCACGAACCGGTCGGGTCGTCGTAGCCCCAGGCGACCTCCGTTGACTCCGCGGCATCGCCGGCTGGCGGAGGGCCCGCCGGCCCGTGGGGCCACTCAGCGTTGTTGCTGTCGCTCACTACCTGAACCTCTGCGATTGACGGCCGATCCCGCCCTTTTGAGTGGCAGATCGGGACTTCGCCGCCTGGCGTCGCAAAGAATCTACCGTCCGGATCGAAGTCGGCGAGTCCGCCGCCGCTCGGTCATCAGCGTTTGCGCAACACCCACGCCTGTTCGCTCGGGAAGCGGTGCGCCCACTCGCCGGTCACGAAGAAGTTCATCGCCGTGGCCGTTTCCGGTGTCGGTTCCGGAGCCTGGATCTCGAAGAACTCGACGACCTCGAACCCGGTCTCACGGAACAATGCGAACCACCGTGACAACGGCAGGTTGAACTCGATCCCGCCTGGCTCGTCCACCGCGGTGCGCCAGTCGAGGCGGTGGATCGTGAAGTAGTCGCGCTCCAACTGGGTGGTGATCGGGAGCGTTCCGTCGACCGGGGAGCACAGCATCGCCAGCGTCGAGTTGCCGAGGAACGCCAGCGTGCCGCCCTCCCTCAGAAGGCGGTACGCCTCGGGAATCCAGTCGTAGGGGTCACACCAGATCGCGGCTCCGTACTCGGAGATGGCGAAGTCGAACGAGCCGTCGCCGTACGGGACGCTCTCCGCATTGCCGTGGATCAGGGTGACGTCGATCCCGTGTTCGGCGGCAAGGCGGCGGGCGGTCGCCAGCTGGCGTTCGGAGTTGTCGATGCCGACGACGCGGGCACCGCGCCGGGCCATCCACCCCGAGACGTACGCCGTTCCGCACCCGAGCTCGATGGCGTCGAGGCCGGTCATGTCGTCGGGGAGCATCCGCGGCAGGTCGACGCCCCACATCCCCCAGTTGGGTTGTGACCGCCAATTGCGCTCTCCCGGTGCCACCCAGTTCACAGCGTCCTCGTCCCAATGGGTCCGGTTGACGGCGACATGTTCGGGAAGCGGCTGGTCAGTCATTGGGGTGTCCTCCGTGTCTTTGGTCGATTTGGCGCCACCAACGTCGTCACAGCGACCAAAGAGTTCGCTGTGGTGACTCAGCCCGGAACGGTGCCGGCGTGGACGGTGCGGGCGCCGAGCACGAACACGTCCGGCCGGCGCATGATGCTCCGCGGGTCGTCGTCATCGAGCAGACGGATCAGCGTGTCCCGGTCGTCGCCGTCGGTTCGCGCCAAGTAGCGCTCGAACACGCCACGCACGACTCGCCGCACCCGCTCGTCGAGCGGCGGAGAAAGGTCGAGCAGGAACGAGCGCGTCACGACGTCGACGAGTCCGGCCTCGGTGAGCAGCATGTTCCATCCCCAACCTGGACGTACGGTCGCCGTCGCCGGGCGGACCTCACTCCAGAACCAGGAATCGATGGCCGCCGACAGACGTCCTTCGAGTCCTGGCTCACCGATCCCGCAATCGGCGGGAAGGTACCGATTGTCGAGCCCACCCTCGACGACGGCGACGCGGCCGCCGGGACGGACCACCGTGGCGAAGTCGGCGAGGGCGGCGACCTCGTCGTCGAGGTGATGGACGACGGCACTGGCGTGGACGAGGTCGACCTGGCGGCCGAGGGCACTGCTCAGCGACTGCTGCTCGAGGTCGACCCGCAGGGCGTCGAGCTGATGGCCGGGGCGACCGGCGCGGTCCGTCGCGATGGCGAGCAGCTCCGGCGCGCCGTCGACGATGATCGCCGCCCCTGTCGTTCCGACGGCCTCGAGGAGCGCCGCCGCCATCCCGCCGGCCCCGGAGCCGACGTCGACCACCACGTGACCAGCCCGCACGCCGAGCCACTCGACGATCGCTCGGTAGCGCTCGACTTCGAGCTCGTCCCAGGCGCTGAGGGCGCCGGCCATCGCCGCCCAGTCGATGTCGTCGTGGGCATGGTGGCCGTGCTGGTGGCCGTGCTCGCCGTGTCGGGCGGCTTCATGCGACATCGCACCAGTGTGCCGCGTCGCTACGTCCGCATTCCGCCGGGCGGCGCCGCGCTGGTCAGACCGCCGGATCGAAGTACGAACGCGGCGCCGGGGGGCGGTGGCGCGTGACGTCTTCGAACGGGGCTGACCCGTGGGCGCCGCAGGAGCAGCTCCAACGCACGAACATGCCACGGCCGGCGTTGCCGAAGGCAACGATCGAGTCCGGTCCGAGTTGCACTCGGCCGCCATGTCCGTGGCAATAGGCGTCGAACATGCTTCCAGCGTAGGACGTCAGTGGACTCCTGGTAAGGTCCAATTCGAGTCGCTCTATGAGTACCACTGCCCCAGACCTGCTGATCGAGCTGGATCGCTCCCGGCGACGCGGGCTGCGGTCACAGATCGAGGGTGGGTTACGCGATGCGATCAGCGCCGGCCGCCTCGCACCGGGCACGTCGCTGCCGTCGACGCGTGCTCTCGCCGCCGACCTCGGTGTCACCAGAGGCGTCGTCGTCGCCGCCTACGACCAGTTGCTCGCCGAGGGTTACCTCCTCGCTCGCCAGGGTGCCGGCACCGTCGTCAACCCGGCCCCGGTGAGTGCCGACCGGCACATCACGACCGCCGACCGACGCGCTGCCGCGGTCATCGACTTCCGTCCGAGCATCCCCGAGCTCTCGACGTTCCCGCGGGCGGCATGGCTGCGGGCGACGCGCGCCGCCCTACAGACCTTGCCCGACCGCTACCTCGGTTACACCAACCCGCTTGGCCTACGCCAGCTGCGCATCGCCATGGCCGACTACCTCGGGCGTGTCCGCGGCGTCGTCGCCGACAGCGACCAGGTGGTCATCTGCAACGGTTTCTCGCACGGGCTCAGCCTCGTCACCCGCCAGCTCCTCGACTCAGGCCACTCGACCCTGGCCGTCGAGGATCCGGGCCACGACTGGCCTCGCTCCGAGTTGACCTGGCTCGGGGCGAAGCATCAAGGCGTGCCGGTCGACGGCGACGGCATCGTCGTCGAGCGCCTCCGCGCCACGGCGGCCCGCGCCGTGCTCGTCACCCCGGCGCACCAATATCCCACCGGCGCTGTGCTGTCGCCGCCGCGTCGCCGCGCCCTCATCGCCTGGGCGCGCGACGTGGATGGCTACGTCATCGAGGACGACTACGACGCCGAGTACCGCTACGACCGGCACCCGGTCGGGGCGATGCAGGGCCTCGCTCCCGATCGGGTCATCTACTGCGGGACGTTGTCGAAGAGTCTCGCTCCCGGTTTGCGTCTCGGCTGGCTCGTGCTGCCGGCGCCACTCGTCGGGCCGATCGCAACGAGCCGGATGCTCACCGATCACTCGACATCCGTTCCCGTGCAGGCGGCGTTCTCCGAGTTCCTCGGGAGCGGCGACCTCGACCGTCACCTCCGGCGGATGCGCCGGGTCTACCGGGAACGTCGCGACGTCCTCATCGCCGCCCTCGCCAAGTGGCTGCCGGCCGCCACGCCGAGCGGCATCGCCGCCGGACTCCACGTGCTCGTCACGTTGCCAGCGGGTCTGGACGAGGCCGAGCTGGCCGAGTGCGCCGAAGCCGCCGGCATCCGCATCTATCCACTCGACGAGCATCGCATCGAGCGCGGCGCGGACGACCCGCCGGCCGTCCTGCTCGGCTATGGCAATCTGAGCGCGCCGGCGATCGAGGAGGGCGTACGCATCCTCGCTGATGTCGTGGCCGACTGCCGGCGACGCGGCTGACTACGGTTCCGCAGATGACGCTTGAAGGTGAGTACCAACCGAGCCCTGCAGAATGGGTGCGCGACCAGGTCGAGGCGTACGAGCGCTCGGGTGGCAAGGAGGCCAACACGCTCCTTGACACCGGGCTGCCGATCATCGTCGTCACGACGCGCGGCAACAAGAGCGGATCGATTCGCAAGACACCGTTGATGCGCGTCGAGCACGACGGCGAGTACGCCCTTATCGCCTCCTACGGGGGACGACCGCAACACCCCGTGTGGTACCACAACCTCAAGGCCGATCCCCACGCGGTGACGATTCAGGATGGCCCCGCGCCATTCCCAGTCGCGGTCACCGAGCTCGACGGCGACGAGCGAGCGCTGTGGTGGGAGCGGGCGGTGGCCGCCTATCCGCCCTACGCCGAGTACCAGGCCAAGACCGACCGCCAGATCCCCGTCTTCAAGGCCACCCGCACGCATCGTTAGCGGCGTGGACCGCCGCCGCGTGGCGCGTCCTCGCGTTGCGTGCCACGCTGTGGATTGCCGTGAACGCGTTCGCTGAGGTTCGCGGCCGGCGAACGGCCGCTCGAGGTGCGTCGTGAGGGACGACGACGGCTGGATGCCGCCCGAGGACGACTGGCTGTTCGAGCCCGAGTACGAGCCGCCGCCGGGACCGTGGTGGCAGGAACCGGGGGCGATCCGGGCGGCCACGGCTGGAGCGTGCGTCGTCGTGCTCGGCGTCGTCGCGATGTTCATGTTCACGGCCGGCGGTGCCGACAGCACCGATAGCGACGATCGCCTGCCGGTCATCCTGCCGAGCAGCTCGACGTCGCTGCCGGCGACGTCGACCTCGCTGACCACGACGACGACGCTCGCCGTGACCGTTGTGTCGGTCACGACGTTGCCGCCGCGGCGAGCGATCGCCGTGCCGCCGCGAGCCGTGTTGACGCCGGCGACGTTGGCGACCACCGAGCCGGAGACGACGGAAGCGACGACGACGGAGCCGGAGACGACGGAAGCGACGACGACGGAGCCGGAGACGACGGAAGCGACGACGACGGAGCCGGAGACGACGGAAGCGACGACGACGGAGCCGGAGACGACGGAAGCGACGACGACGAGCCGGAGACGACGGAAGCGACGACGACCGAGCCGACGACGACGGAGGCGACGACGACCGAGCCGACGACGACCGAGCCGACGACGACAGAGCCGACGACGACAGAGCCGACGACGACCGAGTCGACGACGACGGAGCCGACGACGACCGAGCCGGACGACGACGGAAGCAACGACGACCGAGCCGGAGACAACCGAGCCGACGACGACCGAGTCGACGACGACCGAGCCGTCGTTCACCACCACCACGATCTCGACGTCCTCGACGTCCTCGACGATCCCGTCCGGGTCGTCAACGTCCTCCACGTCGTCGACGTCATCCACCTCGTCGACGTCGTCGACGTCGTCGACTGGACGACACTGCCCGTGATTCAGGGACTCGCTGCGCCTCAGCGGGCGCAGGCGGGCTGGAGCTCGATCGTCATGCAGGTGCTGTACGGGTTGGCGCTGTAGCGGCACCTCACCGATGTCGCCGCCCGCATCGCGCGGTTCCACGGTGTTGAACCGTCGTCTCTCGACGCTTCGACTCCGAAGTTGTCGGTCGTCTGGATCTACCTAGACGCAGGAGGACTTGTGGCCTAACCCACGGAGGTCGAACCGTCTCCGTAGCGTTTGCTGCATGCGTGGTGGTCACGGCGTCGCCCTCGGCGCCAACGAGCGGGTCAGCAACCTCGACATCGAAGTGCTGTCGGACCACTGGTACGTCCTCCGTAAGGCGACGTTCGACTACCGGCACCGCGATGGCACCTCGACGCGAGAGGTCCGCGAGGCCTACGACCGCGGCAACGGCGCCTGCGTCCTCCTCCATGACCCTGCGGCCGGAACCGTTCTGCTGACCCGCCAGTTCCGGCTGCCGGCGTTTGTCAACGCCCATCCCGACGGGATGCTGATCGAGGCGGTCGGTGGGCTGCTCGATGGCGACGACGCCGAGACGGCGATCCGCCGCGAAGCCGAGGAGGAGAGCGGTGTGAGGGTCGGCGAGATCGAGCACCTCTTCGAGCTGTTCATGAGTCCCGGCTCAGTCACCGAGCGGGTGACGTTCTTCGCCGCCGAGTACTCGCACGGTCAGCGTGTCTCGTCGGGCGGCGGCCTCACTGATGAGGGCGAGGACATCGAGGTGCTCGAGTTCACCCTCGACGAGGCGCTGGCGATGGTCGAGCGGGGCGAGATCGTCGACGGCAAGACGGTCCTGCTGTTGCAGTGGGCAGTCCTCCGCCGGACGTCGGCGACGTAGGCGAACGACCGTGCATCAGCGTTTCGTCGCAGCCACGACGAGGCACTCGAACGGGGTGACCAAGCTGCCGTCGGCCTGAATGAATGGGGCGAAGAGCTCTGCTGCTCGCTCACGCAGATCCTGGTACTGAGCCTCGCTGAGCCGCTCGATCAACGGCGTGCTCTCGACCTCGGTCCGCACGGCGGCGTCGACCGACGGCGCCGAGTAGATGCCGGCAACCCGGCGGGACACCGTCACGTCGAGCCCGGGCGACGCCAACAGGGCGGTCAGCTCGTCGAGGTCGCCACACACGAAGTAGGTGGACAGCAGGGACAACGCCTCCGGTCCGGCGATGTCGGCAGCCAGCTCGACGAACGGTCTGAACATCGATTGGACATCGAGGGCGCTGGGAACGACGACCGCGACGGACGCTCCAACCTCGGCGACACGGGCCATCTCGCCGATCGCCGTTGGCCGGTCGGCGAAGAACATCAGCGCCATCTGGCACAACACCGCATCGAACGAACCGTCGGTGAACGGGAGCGAGCAGGCATCACCCTGCCGCCACTCGACGTCCGGGCGTACACGTGCCGCCACGGTGAGCATCGCCTCGTTGACGTCGAGACCGACGACTGCGCCGGTGGGTCCGACGATGTCGGCGGCAGTGCGGGCGACGATTCCGGTTCCGCACGCGACGTCGAGGACGGTGCTGCCGGGCTTGACGCTGGCGACCTCGCACAGGATCGGCGCCCACTGGGCGAAGAATCCGGGCACGAACGCCGACTCGTAGAGCTCCGCTGCCTCGATCGGGATCTGGAACGACTCGGATGGCTCGTGCGATGTGGTCACTCGACGAGCATGCGCCGCCCGAGGATGGCCGAGCATCGGTCAAATGACCTATCGACGACGGTCGTCCTGCATCCATGTCGAACCGCGGGAAGAGTCCGAAGTGCCGACGATACGGGCCGTTCTTGTACCGCTGCGTCGGCACTTGTCGGCACCCTCGGCAACGACGTCACACCGCCACCGCACCACTGGTGGCGAGGGCGACCGCGGCTGCTCGACTTCGGACATTGAGTTTGGCGAGGATCCGGCTGACGTGATGGCTGACGGTCTTGCGACTGATGTAGAGCCGGGCGGCGATCTCCTGGTTCGACAGGCCGTGGCCGAGCAGGGCGAGCACCTCCTGTTCCCGCGCCGTCAACGCACCGACGCCCTTCGGGCCGGCTTTGGTGACGACCCCCATCGAACGCAGCAGGGCAGCTGTGCGATCGGCGTCGAGCGCGGCGCCGAGTTGTTCGAAGGCAGTCAGGGCGAGCTCGGCATGGCCGATCGCTGCCTCCGGGTGCCGATCAGCGAGCACCCGACCGAGCTCGAACCGTGCTCGTGCCGCCTCGAAGCGGAGATCGAGGCGGGCGAACTTGGCGGCGGCGTCGTCGAGCAGTTCGAGTGCCGAATCCTCGTCGCCGCGTCGGACGGCGACCCTGCCGTTGGCAGCGAGGGCGATGGCGTGCAGCCTCTCGTCGCCCCGCGATGCGAGGTCGGTGAGGCGGGCCGCCGACCTCGCTGCCGCGCCGATGTCGCCACTGGCGAGCCGGGCGTCGACGAGCAGGTCGAGTGCCGCGGCGAGGTGAACCGAGTGCCGTTCGAGTGTGCGCCATCGACCGCGAAGCAGCCTGCTGGCGCCAGTGCCGTCGCCACGCGCAAGCAGCAGGGCGGACGCCGCGAGCGTTGCCTCAGTCTCCGCTTCGGCGCTGCCGGAGATGTCGGCAAGCAGCAGCTCGGCCTCCTCCAGGCGGCCCTGGCGGATGCGCAGGTCGGCCATCCTCGTCAACGCCCGCCGGTGCAGGCCGGGACACGAGTCCGAGGTGATGCGGAGTCCGACACCGAGCTCGCGGTCGGCATCCGTCCACCGTCCCGTCGCCGTCAGGACGCTGCCGTAGTAGATGCGGCACTCGGCATAGAGGAACGGGCACCCGTAGGTCTCGACGAACTGGTCGGCCACCTGGCACCACTGCGCTGCCCGGGCAGCATCGCCCGTCAACTCACAGGCGTTGAGCATGTCGCAACACGTGTACACGACCGTGCCGAGGCTCGTCGGCTCGCCCCCAAGGGCTCCCGCCATTGCCTCGTCGATCAAGTCGAATCCGGCCGACGTGGAGCCTTGGCCGACGAGAATGAGGCCGAGTTGGGAGGCGGCGGCGAGTTCGAGGTCGACATCGCCGAGGCGTTCGGCGAGATCGAGGGACCTTCGCGTCAGCTGCTCGGCGCCGTCGAGATCGGCCATCCGGTACGCCCGCGTGACCCAGACCCACCCCTGCGCGGCCCCTGGTTCGATTCGATCGAGCAGTCGCTCGGCGCGGGCGATCCACCCGTTGGCGGCGACGTGGTTGGCGAAGTTGGCCTTGTACGTGACGGCCAGCCAGAGGGCACAGTCCACCGCCTCGTGCCAGCCGCCGGCTTTGCGGAACGAGGCGTAGGCGGCGGTGCAGTGCTCGACGCTCGCCTGGTTCTCGCCCAGCCACCACAGGGCGGTGGCCAAGCCGAACCGGGCAGCCGCCGTTTCGGTCCCGAGGAGGGAGGATTCGAAGGCATCCCTCGCCTCCACCCAGCGACCGCCGCTCAGTGCCGCCTGCCCGGCAGCGGTCAAGTCGTCCATCCGGGTCATTGGTGCACCATGTCCACGTGGTCGATCGCCGGGGATGACGGGCGGTGCACCATTGACCTAAAGGCGCCGTAATACTGGTTCACTCGCTCGAAGACTCGCTCGCTCACACGGCGACGCGCTGGATGTCCTCGCCCGTCAGCGTCACCGTCTCGTACAGCACCTCGCCCGGTCCGCCGGTCAACGACGCCGATCTCGACCTTCGACGGCCAGGCGTTCTCGAGGTGGTAGCGAGCGACGGGCTTGCCGCTGGCGTCGAACATCGTCAGCGAGGCGTTCCTGCGTCCTTCGCCGTGACCTTGCCGCGCCGACTCGTGCCACGTCCACATCTGGACGTCGGCGGTTAGCCCTCGGCGCAGCGTGATCGTCGGCGGCGTGCGCTTGCCGGGAAGCTTCTTGAGGAGAAGTCCGGCGAGATCATCCGGCGCGATCTCGCTCTTGATCGAGGACAACTCGGAGAACTGGGCGATCTCGACGCCGTCGATCGTCAGGCTGAACCGCGTCGGAGCGACCCCTGCGGTTGTGTCAGTGCGGGCTTTGGGCATGACGCCACCTCCTCCCCATAGCGGGCGGAAAGACCGTAACGCCGCCCACCGAGTGGCGTCGCCGAGTTACACCGCGGATCACCGCGGCGGCAGGTCGCGAGCGCAACAATGGGCCGATCGACACATCGCCAAATCGATCCCGGTGGTGGGTGACCGCCGACGACGGCAATGAGCCTGACTACCGTTTCACGCTGGCCAACGAGCGGACCTTCCTGGCGTGGGTGCGTACGGCGCTCGGCCTGCTCGCCGGAGGCGTCGCCGTGCGCCAACTCGTCGACCCGTTCGACATCGAGAACGCCACGACCGCGCTGGCGCTGCTTGCGGTCGGGTGCAGCGTGGTCCTTGTCGTCGGCGGGTACCTCCGCTGGGTTGCCGTGCAGCGGGCGATCCGTCGAGGCGAGGATCTGCCGGCCGCTCGACTCGTCCCCGTGGTTGCCGCGACCCTCGGGTTCATTGCCGTCGTCGCCTTCGTGTTGATCGCCGTCGGATGAACGACCCGGCTGGCCTGCAGGCCGAACGAACGGTGCTCGCCTGGTCGCGGACGGTGCTTCTCATCGCCGCCGTGGCCACGCTGATCGCCCGCACCGCCGATTCCGGGTTCGAGCGTGGCGTGGCGATCTCGCTCGCCGCTGCCGGCCTCGGGCTCGCCGTCCTCACCGCGATGCGCCGGCGCCTCGGCCTCGCCGGCGCCGCCGCGGTGACGGCGCCGGCCGGCCGCATCTTCGGCGGCCTCCTCGCCGCCCTCGCCGCCCTCGTCGTCGCGGGCGTTGTCGTCATCCTCTAGGCGGTGTCCTGACTGTCATTGGTCGATTTGGCGCCACTAACGTCGTCACAGCGACCAAAGAGTTGGCGGCGGCCGCTCGGTCGGACTGCTCGCGGCGGCGCCAACGTGCGTAGTGTTCGGCCCGTGTTGATCCTTGGCATCATCTTGTTCGGCATGATCGTCGGCGCTGCGGCGCAATGGCTGACGGGGCGCGATGGCGCCGGAATCGACTGGGGGTTGGCGCTCGTCGCCGGCCTTGTCGGGTCGTTCGTCGGCGGGCTGATATTCAGCCTCATCGCCGGCGACGGGCTGGACCTCCGGCCGAGCGGGATCATCGGCTCGATCATCGGTGCGGTGATCATCACGGTCGGCTGGAAGTGGTGGCAGTCGCGCTCGAAGCCGGCTACCGCGCCGGCCTCCCGTCGCCGCTGACGCGCCTCGCACGGATCTTCCCCAGATTGGGGGGGTCAGGAATCGGCGCGGCGGGGTTTGCGGACGTCGTCGAAACGCAGGCCGCTCGACACCGGGCCGCTCCCGCCGGTGCGCCGGCGGGCCGACCAGACGGCTGTGCGACCGCCAATCCAGCGGGCGAGTTGGAACGTGCGCTCGACCCCGAGCCCTTCGCCGGGAAGCTCTTCCTCGCGCAGGCGGAACGGCTCGCTGGCACCCAGCACCGTGCCGAGGGCCGGATTGATCGCTCGCTGCTCCAGCGTCGCCGCGCCCGACTCGTCGGTGATCGTCACGAGCGGATGCCAGTGCCGCGCCGTCCCCGTGGCGACTTCGTACCGCAGTACGTCGTCACCGACCACGCTCGTGCGGCTCGGTGGTTGCGGCTCCTCGTCGCGACGCCGCGCCGTACCGGTCGGTGACTCGACGAGCTCCTCGATCGCCCACACGAGGTTGGCGAACTCGTCTCGGGCGAACGCCACACGCTCGCGAGCCGCCGCTTCGAGTGAAGTGGAGAGCACGGGCGGGAGGAACAGCATCGGGTCCACGGTGCCGTCATCGCTCGAGAGCCCGAACATCCGCCAGGCCGCGTCCGGACCGTCGACCTCGGTCGCCGAGCGGACCTGTGTGGTGACGCCGAACGTGTCCGACACCTCCAGCGCCGTGATGCGCGTGAGTGATCCGACCGGCAGCTCGACGGGCACGACGAACCAGTCGTTGCCGTAGTCGACGGCGAATCCGACGAGCAGCATCCGGGCGACGTTGTCGGCGCCCGCGCCGACGGCGCCGAGGTCGATGCGGGCGTCCTCGAACGCCCAGAACCGGGGGGCCGGCATCCCGGGGAACGTGACCGGCGCCGGAAGCACGGTGCGCACGATCGCCTCGGAGGTCGACGTGGCGCCGAGCGACGCAGCTACAGCGACGTCGAAGTCGTGCCAGTCGAGGCGGCCCGCCGAGTACTCCTCGGCGGCGAGAACGTCGCTCGGTGTCGTCGACCACCGTGGCGACGGCGAACGAGTGCTCCAACCGCTCGGGTGCCCACGTGTCCTCGTCGGGTGCGGTTCGTAGGACGGGCGCCATCCAGTCCAGCCAGCGCCGGGCGACGGCGAGCACGGCAGGTCCGTCTGTGCCGACGTCGATCTCCGTTGGTAACGCCGGGTCGGCTGCCCCGCCGCCGAACGCTTCACGCAGGGCGAGGCCGTCGGGCACTCGACGAGCGACGAGCTGATGGAACCGGCTGCCCGCTGGATCGAGCTCGGCGGCAGGTGCCGGGGAAGTCGTGGCGAAGGCGTCGACGAACGCCTTGCGGTGGCCGCCGAGATCGGCTGACGAGAGCATGCGCAGGAAGTGGGCCCCGGTCTCCACGGCCAGTCGTGGTGAATTGGCGGTGCTCAGCGGCTCGGCTTCGACGACCGCCTCGAGCGGTGCGACGGCATCGTCGTACGGCCGGCTGCGTGTCGCCGATTCGTCGTCCACGCCGCCGACCAAGTAGCGATCGAGCTGTCCGCTGCTCGCCCGAACGACGACACCGACAGGGGTGCCGGCATCGTGGCCGCGCAGTTCGCCGAGCTGCCACTGCCGAGCCAGCAACCACAGTGGGTCGTGGACCCGGGCGGCGAGGCTGACGTCGAGGTCATCGGTCCGCTGGCGCGTCTCCAGCCGGGTCCACGTGGTGATCGAGGCCATCTCAGGTCTCCCGCGCGACGGTCGCCATGACGGTCCAGTCGACGGCCGCCGTGTCGCCGGCCAGGTTGTCGGGGAAGTACAGCAGCGGCAGGAACCGTCCGACCCACTGCACATCGTCGGTGTCGACGGCGCGCAGCTTGGCGAGGTCGAGGATCTCCAGCACCGTTGCCTCCAGCGTGTCGAGGTCCCACGTCGGCCGATCGCCGGGGTGAACGCCGATGGCGATGACGTTCGGCGCAGTTGCGTCGGGTTGGTCGAAATGGAACGAAAGGCCGGTGATCTCGCTGCCGCGCGGCACGATCTCCGTCCAGTCGTCGACGACCATGCCGCACAGCGGCGTGGCGAAGTCGACGGCGTCGGGGTCGTGGAGCACGATCGCCGACGTTGACGGGGGAACCGAGTCGTCCGGGAGGTCGAGGCCGATCCACCGCGCACCGTCGACGTGGGGAAGCTGCACGACGCGGAGTGCGTCTCCGGGGTTGCCGGCGATCGTCTCCGCGAGTAGCAACAGGCGGGCGAGCCGTTCGGCCCCGTCGCGGACGAGGCTGCAGCGCGCCAGCCAGCCGGCGGCTTGCGTCGGATCGCCGTCCTGCAGGTCCTGTGACCGGGCTCGGCTGGCCGTCAGCTCCGTGCCGTTGGGAAGGGTGAACGGCGCCAGCACGCGCAGCGTCCCACCGAATGCCGTCTCGATCCGTTGCCGGAGCACCCCGACGATCTCCTCGTCGGTCGTTTCCGCTGCCGGTTCGACGATGGCGTCGAGGGCATCGAGACGGGCCTGCGCCGTGGCGAGCGCGTCACCGGCGCGGCGGCGCACCACCTCGTCGGATTCGTCAGCGCCGACGAGGCACTCGGGGATGGCGAGGTCGGCGAGCACATCAAGGGCTTCGGCGAGCGCGTTCCGATCGGTCGCGCCGAGCCCGGCGACAGCCGCGCGCAGGGCAGTCGTGGTGGCTTCCGCCCGCTCGCGTAGCGATGTCGTGTCGAGCCCGGCAATCGTCGGCCCATCATCTGGGCGGGCGAGGTCGGCCGCGCTCATCGGTCGAGCGGAAGCGACGACGCGGCCGATCTGCGCGGCGACGAGGAGCAACCCGTCCAATCCCAACTCGGCGCCGTCGCCGGTCTCCGTCGGGCGCAACTCCGTCGCGGCCGTCGACACGACCGTGGCTGGTCGTACCGACGCGGCGTGGCGCAACAACCGCGCTTCGAGCTCGCTTGCCTCGCCGTGCGTCCCCCTGCCGATCCCACCGACGACGTCGGCGGCGCCGATGCCGACGTCGGCGAGTGTGAAGCTCCAGGCGACCTCGTTGCCGGCGGCGTCGGTGGCGGTGGCGTCGATGCGGATCCGGTCGGGTAGGCCGAGCAACTGTCCCGCCCATCGATCGAGGGCCGGTTCGGCGAGTGCCCGCGGTCGAGTCGCCGATGCCTCCCAGCCGGGGGCGGGTCCGGCGGCGGCGTCGAGGACGACGGCGATGCGATGGGTGAGGCCGATCCCGCCGTGGTAGGTGCGTGTCACGTCCGGCTGGGGAGGCGTCGCTCCCTCGTCGATCGTGGCCAACGCAGCGGACGCACCGGCGGTGTCGCCGCGTACCAGCTGGTGGACGGATTCGGCGAGAAGCACGTCGGCGAGGGCGTCTACGGCATCGGCCGCGTCGGCGATCACCGACTCGACGGCGGCGCGGTTGGCGTCGTCGTCGGGGAACGGCTGGCCGGCGGCGCCGAACAACCGGCCCTCGGCGAGGAGGTCGACGAGCCGTTCGCCGTCGGCGACCGATCCGGCGATGGCCGCGGTGGTTTCGTCGGACGTGCCATCGACATCGACGGTCAGCGGCGCAGCCGCGCGCAGTCCGAGGATGTACTGGCCGAGTTGGCGCTCACGCAGCGCTCGCTCGATGCGGTAGCCGAGCACTGCGGTGAGCTGCTCGCCCTGGCGGACACCGTCGATGATGTCGAGGGCCCGGCGCACCCGTGCCGACGACAGGTCGACAGCCAGCACGTCGTCGGCGCTGCCTCCGTGGGCGAGGAAGCCGCTGCGCAACACGGCAGCCGTGCTGGCGTGGGTCAGCGACGGTGCGTGGACGTACCCTGCGCTCGCTCGTGAGCGGTCGACGATGATGTTGCCTGCAATCCCACCGATGACGGTGATGTTCGGGCGCACACCCTCGACGAATCCGAAGGCGCCGATGTGTACGCCCTTCGGGACGTCGGCACGCTGCGCAGCGAGCCGGCGGGTCGCCAGCGACGTGCACCAGGCGTCGAAGCGATGGCTGAGCACGTCGAGGGTGTCGACGAACAGGCGGTGCAACTCAGCCGCTGTTGTGCCGGCGAGTCCCTCCAGTCCGGCGTGGAAGTCGTCCCACGAGCCGACGTGCTCGCCGAGTTGGGGTGGCCTGGTGGCAATGATCTCGGCGACAGTGAGCCCACCGGTCATTCCCTCCACCGGACGATCGATCAGGCGCAGCGGTGTCGACGTGCCTCCGGCGTCGGTGTCGACGTCGACGAACTCCCGCTCGAGGAGGCGGGCGCTGAGGCCGCGGGCGATGAGGTTGAGGCGGGTCGCCACGTTGCCCATCGTCACGAGGGCAGCGTGGCGGAGGAACGCCTCGAGCACTGCTTGCGCCTGGGGAGCCGCCCGCAACCGGGCGACCGTGTCGGGATGGCCGACGTTGTCGAGGATCGCCCGCACGAAGTCCGGACTCGGTGGCTCGGTCTCGGACAGCTCGCCGGCCTGGACGAAGGGACGGCGGATCGGATAGTTGAGGTCCATCGCCGCGATCTGCAGCAGCGGGGCGGAGCGGTCGCTCACCCCGATGGCGTCGAAGAGCATGTCGCCAACCGTTCGCTGGGCCGTCATGCTGCGGTCCGGTACGGGGCTTGGCAGGCTGGTGGCGAGCAGGTTCTGCATCAGCTGGAACCCGAGCACCGGCCGACCCCACAGCGCCTGCGTGGTGGGCGTCATGCCGAGGATCTCGACGAGGTCGCCGGCCGGATCGCCGGAACGGCCGAGTCGCGGCACCCGCTCGACGGCCGCATCCCAGAAGCCGCGTACCCGTTGTAGGAAGCGAGCCAGCAGGGCGCCGAAGTCGCTGTCGTCGGCGGCAATGCGCCCGGGGGCGATGACCGGCAGTAGCCCGTATGGCTGGTTGCCGACGCGAATCGCCGGCAGCGGACCGCGGCCGCGCACGTGCTCGACGAAGTGGGAACGCAGCGAGTCGATGATGGCGTCCGTGAGGATCGGGGCGAGCAGCTGCTCGCCGTAGTACCCGAGCGTCGCCGGCCACAGCGCGGCATGCATGTCGCCGAGGTGGTCGACGCGGTCGGCGCCCTCGACGTCGACGAGCGTGGCCGAGTCGACGCCCAGTGCGCCGGACACGGAGTCGCCGACCGACGGCGGTCCAGTTGGTCGGACATGCCCGAGCCGTGGGTCGCGGGTCGAGCGAGACGTCGTGAAGTGAGCCCGTTCGGCCGGCATGTTGTTCGTCGGTGCACCGCAGCGCAGCACGGCGAGTCCGTCGGTGTAGCGCTGAGCGTCGAGCAGCTCGGCGAGCAGCTCGGCGCCGTCATCGGGGTCGTCGGACGAGCGCACACCGAGCACGACGAGACGGTCGAGGCCGCCGGCGAACTCCGGCTGTAACGGCACGGCGATCGCCATGCCGCGTCGCCGCGCCTCGGTGAGATCGGCGAGCCAGCGCATCGCCTCGTCGAGCACTCCATCGGTCTGCTCGGATGGCGGCGCGGCGAGTGACTCTGTCGTGTCCTCCGCTTCGAGGTCTGGCTCCGGCCCGACGGCGAGACGATCGGCGACGGGTTCGCCCCACTCGGCGAACACACGCTGACCGCCGACATAGCCAAGGGCAACGAAGCGCTCGGGGAGGGCACGGGCGACCGCCGCCCGTGTCCACGGGCCGTCCTTGCGGGCAATGCCGTCGAGACGCGGCACGCCGTCGGCGCCAGGTTGCGTGACGCGGACGATCCACTCCGCCCGCTCCGGCTCGAAGTGCTCAGCGAGTTGGGTCCAGGCCGCGTCGGTCACCGCCTCGTCGCCGTTGGCGCCGGCGCGGGCAGCCCAGTAGTGCTCGGCAGCGGCGACCTCGCCGTCGGTGAGTGCCGGTTCGTGGACATCGACATGCAGGTCGTCCGGGTAGATGCGCACCCAAAGGTGGGTCGGCGACGCTGTGGCGGGAAGGAAGCGCGACTCGATGCGCACGGGTAGCAGCGCGACCGGCACGTCGGCCGCGAGCCGGGTGACGCGGTCGGCGAGCTCCGGGAAGGTCGCCGCGTCGAAGTTGTCGCGCTCATCGTCGATCGCGTCGTCGGTCCGCTCCAGCTCGGTGATGAGTTCTCGCTGACGTCTGAGCAGCTCCTGACGCCGCGCCGCCGCCGAGTCGACGGCGGCCACGTCGGCGTTCCGGACGGCTGCCGCTGCCGTATCGACGGCGGCGCGAAGGTCGACGCCGAGGGTGTCGAGGTCGGCAGCGAGCCGGCGCCGCGTCTCGCGCAGCGCCCGCAGGGTCGAGACGTCAGGCACGGCGCGGTCCGAGGAGGTGACGAGCGTGGACGACGATGCGCACCGGGTCCTGCAGCGTGATGGCCGCCTGCTGGGCGGCGTCGCGGCCCCACGTCAACGGGCCGAGCGCCGCATCGGCGAGGGCGCCGACCGTGGCGTGGGTGACGTTCGAGAGATCACCGCCAGGTCCAAGGTGGGCCCAGTTGAGACTCTTGCGATCGGTCAGAGGTTTCGTGGCGTCGGCCACGTCGAGGCCGAAGCGCGGCTCCGTCGGCTGGGAAGCGATGACGAAGAACCAGCCGGCGGTCGGGTTGCTGAGTGGATCAGGCTCGCCGCCACGCACCTGATCCTCGGTGAGCGGGAAGCCGCGCATCATGACGTCGGGCGCGAGCGAGGCAGACAGCGTTGGATGGACCTCGACCGCCGGTTCGACAAGAACCCGTCGACCGCCCGAGAACGTCGCCTGGGCAGCGAAGATCACGGTGCCCGGATAGCGCCGGACGAGGTCGCCGCGGACGACCAGGATGAGCTCCCCCTCCGGGCTGCCGAAAGCGCTCTCACCGAGGTCGGACCCCGGTTCCCACGCGTCGATCGGCGGGATGTCCAGCGTGCCGGGCGGCCGCGCCCAGAACCGGCGGAAGAACGTCGCCCGTCGCTCGACGGGGTATAGCCGCCACGCCAGCTCGCCGGCCATCTCCTGGTTGGCGCCGACGAGCGCCGCCTCGACGAATCGTCGGTTGACCTCGAGGAGTCCCACGGTGTTGGCGTCGACGTCCTGCAGTCCGGGCAAGACGTATTCACGGTCGACGGCGCCAAGGAGCTCGACAAGTGGTACGGGGAACGTTGGTGCGCCGCGTATCGGAGCCAGCGGATCGGGTGGCCGGGCGATTCCCGCCGGCACCGCGACGCGGGCGGTCGCGCGCCGCGCCACGAGGGCGCCCGGCTGCGTCGCTGCGAGCGCGTCGGTGGCGACTTCATCGAGTGGTAGTGGCGGCGGTGTTGGTTCGGCCGCCACCTGGAACGTGAGGTGCGGCAGACCGGCTTCAAGGGCCAGTTGGAAGCGCTGTGGCACCACCGGATCGGCATCGTCGCCCGGCTCGTCGAGCACCGAGCCGTCGAGGATTTCGATGTCGTCGAAGCGGCGCCGGAACGTCACGCCGCCCGACGGTTGGGCGATGACGGTCGGCAGGCGCGGCGGTCGAGTCACGACGGTCGCGAGTTCGTTGAGCCGGGGCAGGAACTCGGCAGCGACGACGAGACCACCCGATGCCGGAACCACGGCCCCACCGCCCGTCTCGACGAGTTGGTTCATGCCGGCGGCGAGGACCGCTCCATCCGGGGCGTTGCGCTCCGACATCGGTCGCAGCGCGCCGCTGCTCAACGACGCGATCGCCTCGACGCGCCCAGTCGGCGCAGCGGTCGCCGAGCGGGCGAGCCGGCCGGTCAGCCGGGTCGCCTTGCGGAACGCGGCGCCGAGCGTGGCGTCGGGCAGCACGCTGACGTGCGTCTCGCCATGCAGCGTCGCCGCCGCTAGCCGCACGCGGCTCGCCGCCGGCCCGAGCATCTGGACGAGGTCGGGTGGAGCCATCGCCGCCAGGTGCCGTCGATGGATCGACGTCGCCGTCGCCCGGGCGAGCTGCAGTTCACGGAGTCGCCGGTTGGCGCTCTCGACCTCGCCGAGCTGCTCCCACGCGCTGTGCACCAGCGCCTCCTGGTTGGCCTGCACGGCGCGCACCCCGGCCGCGGCAGCAGCGCGATCACGCGGGTCGATGTTGAGGCTGCGCAGCCATCGCGGCGCGTCGGTGTCGCCGGCGAGGCGGTGGCGCTGGGCCGGCCAGCGACCGTAGAGCGGCGCGCCGAGCGGGGTGATCCGCGCCGGCTCGCCACCATGGCGATCGACACCCGCATCGATCGCCCGCTGGAGTGCCGCGGCGGCAGCGTCGCTCGCCGGGTCGGGGATGGTCTGACGTTCCTGCTCGACCGGCCGCAAGGCGCCTTCGAGACCAGTGATCGCCCCGGGCGCGTCAGGCGCCAGCACGGGCAGTCCCGAGCCGGCGGCGCCGATGTACATGTCGCGTCGCCCGACGGTGGCCGGTACCGGGCGGGGCTGAAGGCGCTGGACGAGCAACTCGAAGTCACCGACCGGGCCGGTGGCGAACTGCCAGTGGTGGTACACCGGGAGGCGGATCTCGGCCGGGGCGTCGGCGCCCGAGCGCCACGCCGGGGCGATGCGGGTCTCGGCGGCTACGGGTTCGCCGAGTCCGGCGGCGACTCCCGTATCGAACGCCGGCACGAGACAGGCGTGGTACGACGTCAATGGATCGAGGCGGCGGGGACACATCAGGCGGGCGAGCGACAATCGTTCGTCGCCGGCCAGTGCCTGTTGCGGCGTCGTTCCTTCGGCGGCTACGGCCTGGGCGTGGACCCACGCCCAGGACTCCGCCAGGTCGGGCAGCTCGCGCCCGGGGATCGCTGGACGGCCGATCTCCAGCACCGGCAGCACCTTGCCGGGGCCGACCGTGACGCCGTCCTGCACGGCGACGACCACGAGCACACACCACGGGCGCAGCTGGTCGGCGGCGAGGTCGGGGGCGGCGGGCGTGAACAGCCACGGCAGCGCCGCCTCGCCGAGCTCGAGGTGGGCGAAGTAGTTCGGCTCGAAGTCGGTGGTCCCGGCTGTTGGTTCAGTGCGCACGATCTGGCGCGGATCGATGCCGAGGACGTCGCCGGGCCCGTGGACCTGGACCTTGGTGGTGGCGACGACGGCGCCGTTGACCTCGACACCGACGTCGACGCGCAGCCGGTCTGGCAACGTGTCGCTGGTGTCCGGGTCGCCGAGCCCGCCGCCGACACCCCGCGTCACCCACGGAAAGAACTGGTAGGCCGCCGCCGTCACGACACCCTCCAACCATTGGTGAGCGGAGCGCGCGGCTTTCTGGCGCTCCTCCCGTTTCTGTGGGTCAACGCGCGGCGCGGGCCGGGCGCGTCGGCTCCGGAAGCAGGCGGCCGTCGCGTCTTTGGCATGGTTGGCGCCAGCAACGACGCCAACGAAACCAAAGAGTTCAAGCCCGCGCAATCGTTCCGTCTTCTTGGTCGATTGGGCGCCACTAACGACGCCAACGAAACCAAAGAGTTCGCGACGCAGACCCGAACAGCCGATCGGGGTGACACTGCTTCCAGAGCCAAGGCGCTTGACTGGCGCGACGACAAGACCCACGGATTGGTGAGCGAAGCCCGCGGTTTCCCGCTGTCTGCGCTCACCAATGTCGCCGTCACGAAAGCACCTCGTGGGTTTCGACGAGGGCGAACAGTCGCGCGTCGCCGCCGGCGTCGGCGAGGCGTTCGAGGGCGAGGTGCAGCGGCGCGCCGCCATCGGCATCGGCGGCCATCGTGCCGACGTCGGCGAGGGCGAAGCGGCGCGGCATCACGGTGACGGCCACGTCCGGCAACTCAGCGGCGAACAGCGCCGTCCCGGTCATCGGGGTGGCCGTGCGGGCGACCGCTCCCCGCTCGGCGGCGAGCATCACGAAGTCGAACGTGCAGACGTTCGGAGGAGGAGGCTCGGGCGGGGCGTCTTCGGCGAACGGGTAGAACGTCTCGTAGACGACGGCCTGCTCACGCACGGTGCCTCCCGTGACCCCGGCGGGGGCGACGACGACGCCGCTCTTCAGCGCCTCGAACGACGGCAACGCCAACGCTTCGTCGTCGGTCATGTCGACGAACTGGGCGCGAGCGAACTCGTTGGTGATCGGGCGCAGGTCGGTGGTTCGCCGACCACCGATGACGACGGCATCGATGTCGAGGCGATCCGGGCCGGCGACGGGATTGCCGCCGATGCGATTGACGCGCATCCCGAGCGGCAACAGCCGTTGCTGCACCGTCAGCTCGGCCATCGGGTGGATCAGCGAGACGCCGGGCGACGTGCCAGCGGCGAGCGAGACGAGCGCGGTCCCGGCCGGGAGCGCACCCCAGTTCGCCGGCTGGCCGAGCTCAACGGCGAGACCCGCCAGGGCGTCGACGGCCTGGACAACGGTGGACAGCTCCACGCCCCAGTCGCAGTCGAAGCAGATCGTCTTGCTGAAGAAGAACAGCTTGAACTTCGCCGAGCCAGCCGCCCGCCACGGCCCCGGACCCGACAGCGTGAGCTTGAGCTCGATCTTCATCAGAGTCGTGCTGCCCCGCTTGAGCGCGGCACTCAGTTCGAGGTCGACGGTGAAGCGACCCTCGACCTCGTCGAGCAGGGCATGGATGGCGGCGCGTACCTCGACGCTGAAGCCGAACTTCTTGGCGACGAGTTCCACCTCCACGCCGAGCTGCACGGTGCACGGTGTGATGGCGAAGTACCCGGCGAGTGTGATCCGGGCGATCCCCTGGTCGAGCTTGAAGCCGAACCGATCGAGCTTGGCCGGGAGGTGCAGCTCGGCCGGCACCTCGAAGTCCGGTCGGAACCCGCCGGCCGTCAGCAGGAACATCGAGTCGCAGCCCAGCGTGACACGGATCGACAGGCTTCCGGTGATCACGAACTCGGCGCCTTTGGCTCCGATCTTCGAGTCGTAGAGCCGGGTGTCGATGGCGATCCTGACCTGCTTCTCGCCCCATTGGATGTCGCCGAACAGATCGGCGTTGAGCGTCAGCAAGCCGTTCTTCTCGCCGGGGGCGCTGACCTTGAGCTGGCCGAGGATGACGATGCGCTCGGGCCCCGACTCGCCGAACTGGACGATCACGCCGATGCGGATGACGACGCGCTTGGACGCCAGGTAGCTGAACTCGGCGGCAATGCCGACGATCGCCTTGTCGCCGGTGGCCGGGAAGACACTGCGCAGGGTGGCGAGGATGCGGCTGGCGTTGGCGACGGGATCCTTGGGGAACAGCACGTCGTCGAGCGCTTTCGTGCGCAGCCCGTTACGGAACGCTTCCTCGTCGACGGCGTGGTTGACGCCGATCACGCCTCCGAAGCCGGTGAGCACGAAACCGAGACCCGGGGTCGGTGCCGCGGTCTTGGCGAACAGGATCATCAGCAGCGCCCAGTTGTCGGTGCCGGGGACGTCCTTCGTCCTGAGGATGCCGATCGCCGTCAGGCTCGACCGGCCGAAGTCGATCTGCAGGACGCCGGCGTACTCGCCCTTGTCCGGGTCGAGGAACAGGTAGCCGCCGCCGCGGGCTTTCTCGAATCCGAGCGTGAGGCCGACGCCACGCGGCGGCTGGAACCGGGAGTCGACGTTGGCGATGCCGAGGTTGCCGCCCTTGAAGTCGAGGTCGAGGGCGTAACCGATCTGGTCGACGCTGGCCTGGAACATGCCGATGCTGAGGCCGAGGGCGGCGGTGACCTCCAGCCGGAACGCGGCTTGGTCGGGGAATTTGGCGGTGAGGGCGACGTAGTCGATGCGCAGCCCGGCGATGCTGCGATTCACGGGCAGCGTCGCCGCCAGCCCGGTGCCGCCCTCGATGAAGAAGCCATTGACCGAATCGATGCCGATCACGAGGTCGAACGGGATGCGGATCGGCTCGGAGCCGATCACGTCGCGAAGGAAACTGTCCGACTTGCTGAGGTCGATGACGATGGCGGCGTCGGCGACCCCGACGCGCAGCACGAAACGGTCACCGAGCACGGCGAAGTCGGTGAGCACCTGGCCGACTTCGATGCGACTCTCGTTCGGTGAGCCGATGATCCGCTTCGTCCGCTGCCCGGCCACCTCGGCGGCGAGCGTCAGGGCGTTGGGCCCGAACAGCTTGGTCGGATTGGCCGACCCGGGCAGCGGAAGGTAGGCGGACGCCGCAGTGCCGGCGCCGATGGACAGCCGGACCCCGGGGTTCGGTCCCTCGGCGGACTCGTCGATTCCGCCGAACACCACCTTGCCGCCGGTGCCGATGAGCAGGCCGGGACCACCGTGCTCGGCTGGCACGACCGCCATCGACACGGTCACCTGATCGCCGAGACGCTGCCCGAACATCATCGTCATCGTGCGTTCGGCGATCCGCTCGGCGGGCTGGAGTTCGGGTGAGTGGGTGGGATCGGGGTCCCAGCCGTAGACGACGTGGAAGGTCGCGCCCTCGTCGTCCTCGCTGGGTGCCGGTTCTTCGGGTTCGGGCTCGGCGCCGGTGATGTCACGGGCGACGCGGTCGACGAAGCCGCGGAAGAGCAGGGCGATCAACGCAAACCAGGGCGAGGCGAGGCGGGCGTCGTCGTCGGTCTCCAACCGGAAGGCGGCAAAGAAGTCGCCGAGGAACTCGCCGACGCGGTCCCAATCGACGCCGAGGGCCTCGTCGCTGAGGATCGTCGTGGCCCGGGCGAACGCATACGTCGCCGGGCTCGTGTCGCGCATCAGGTCGATGGCGAACAGCTGCATCAGCGTCGTCACGAACTCCACTGCGCCGCGACCCTCGGGCATCGAGCTGGTGACGATCTCGATCTGCCCAGCCATCACGTCGACGATGTTGGCGATCGCCTCGATCGCTGACACGAGGGCCGCGGCGTCGGCCTGATCGACGTTCGCCTCGGCGTAGGTGCGCACGGCGGTGAGGTCGCCCGACACCCTGGTCAGCAGCTCCTGCTCGTTGACCTCGACGCCTTCGATCGGGGCGAGCCCGAGGTCGCTGAGCACGGCCCGCCGGGCGCCGTCGTCGCCGAGCAGGCCGGCCAGCCACTCGGTGGCGTCGGCGACGATGCCGACGAACGTCTGCAGCACGCCGACCGTCGGTTTCGTCTCGGCCACGTCAGGCTCCCAACTGCGGGCGTGGCTGCGCTGTCGGCACGAGCGGGACCTCGTGGAGCGTGTTCACGGCGGCGCCCGTCGGCGCCGGGGTGTGCTTGTAGTTGCGCGAGTACAGCTGGCCGACAGCGGTGAGCGTGCCGTCGATCGGGCTGCGGCGGAAGCGCACCGCGCCGACGTTGAACTCGGCGACAATCGTACGTAGTTGGACGTTGCGGGCGGCGGAGACGGCATGACGGGACACCGCCTCGGCGTACTCCTCCAGCGGCGTCGCTGGGTCGAACGGCGACGGCGGCGGTTGGCGCACTTGGTCAGGGCGCGAGCCGGCGGCGGCTGGATCGTCGCCGCGGACGTCGGGGACCAGTTCAAGCCGCCAGGCCCAATCCGGCGGGCGCTGTTCCGTCGCCCCGTCGGGCCATCCGTCAGGTGGCACGAGGACCGGGTTGCGGCGCAGGCGCGTGCGCAGCGGACGGATGGCGTTGTCCGCCCCGGCGACGGGAGTGGGGTCGTCGTCGGTCCAGGCCAGCCGCTCGACGGGCGCCTTCAACTGCAACAGGCTCTGCTGGCCAGGGATGAACTGGCGGGTGAACCGGAGGAGGTGGATGAGCTCCGGCGGCCACACGTTGCGCGCCGCGCTGGACGTGAACTGCACGACCCGGGTCTGGTCGAACGAGCCGTTCGACGGTTTGCGCTTCCAGTAGTCGAGCACGGCGGTGAGCCCGTAGTGAACGTCGCCGGAAAGCACGACGATCGGCGCCGCGCCGTACGACGCGAACTTCGCCAAGAGACCCTCGACGGCATCGTCGTCGGCGAACCACGGCTCGAGGTCGACGCGCACCTGGCCACCGAACGGGTCGATCGGCTTCCCGTCGCACGGGGCCCCGTCACGGTCGAACGAGAGGGCGTTGACGAAGTCGATTGCCCGGGCACCGAGCGGCTGGATGACGTGATCGCTGACCGCTGGGCCGAGCACGGGAGCGGGGGAGACGACGAGGAGCAGTTCGAGGTGTGGGGGCAGCGGCCCGGCGGAGAACTGCTTCTGCAGGGCGTCGGCGGTGAGCAGTCCTGGGGGGCGGTGGCGCAGCGACAGTTGACGTTGGTTGCGGGTGTCGAGGACGACGACTCGATGGGCTTCGAAGTCGATCGAGTAGTTCCATGTCACCTTCACAGGCCCACCTGCGTTGCCGAGAACGTCGCCGATCTCGTCGCGCGCCACGGGATCGATCGCCTCGGTGGCGAACAGTTTGACGGCGTTGTCGAGCAGCTTCTTGTTGTCGCCCTTCGCCCACGTTGCCGGATCGTTGCCCCAGCCCTGGCAGATGGCGTAGGCGACGAGTCCGTTGCGGAGGATCGTCGAGCCGAGGTTCGTGCCGAGCACGCGGTTGCGCCACTCCTGGGTGAGGTTCCAGTCGTCGGTGATCTCGTGGTCGTCGAGCATCATGTAGGTCGGCACGTTGGCGAGGATCCGCCGGACGGTTGGCACGTTGAGGCGGTAGCCCTCGAGTCGTGCCCGTTGCTTGCGGAAGTTGGCCGTGGCCTTACTGCGGCCCTCGACGGCCGTGTCGAGGGCCTTCTGGGCCTTGCGCTTGGCCGTCTCGCTCGTCGCATCGCGCACGGTCACGGTGAGCTGACGGATGCACTCGTCCCAGTCGGTCAGCTTGTTGCGCACGGCACTATCGTCTACGGACGGGAGTTCGTCGGCGAGCGTGTCCCAGCACGCCTCGCTCCAGGCCATGAGGTAGGCGGCGTAGAACTCGCCGAGGCCGATCAGCTGACTGGCCATCGCCACGCTCGTGAACTTCGCCGACTCGCCGCAAAGCTTCTGGCGTGAGTCGGCGGGGAAGTTGTCCGTCGTCAACGGGAACTCGGCGCTGCCCTCGAGGCGGATCATCTCATGGGTGGCGAGCAGCTCGTGGGCGAGGTTGGTCAACGACGGCAGCACGGCGCCGGCGACTTCGTCGGCGTAGATCTGGTCGCCGGTGAGGAACAGCTGGTGCGGCCGGCTCAGCGGTTTGCCGAGGCTGTCCTCGATCAACGGGTCGAACGCCGTCATCAGATCGTCGGCACCGAGCTCTGTGTGGCGCCCGGCGTTCGGGGCGTCGGGCGCCCAGTTGCGACAGCTGGCCTGGAGGAGGTGGAGGTCGGCGACGTCGGTGGGGCACGTGGCGAAACTCGGTAGCTGGTTGTCGGCGTAGCCGAGGGGGACCCCGACCGGGCGCAGCGGGCTCTCGGCGGGGTCCGGCTGGCGCACCTCCAGAAGGTGCTCGCTGCGCAGGTCTGACGGATCACCGACCAGCGGGGTGAAGTGCAGGTTGTAGGAGTAGACGGCTGCCGGGTCGAGGACCGGCTGGATGAACGACGGGGGTTCGACAGGTTCGGGTTCGGCGGTGCCGAGGTCACCGAGCTTGAGGTCGACGAGGGCGACGTTGAAGCCGGACCCGAAGCGGACCGTCTCGACGATCGTTTCGCGGACCGGGTGCGGATCGTTGCCGGCGATCTCGCCGAGCTTCGTGGCATGGGCGGCGTGCAGCCCGGGCCACACCTTCATCCGCACGGTGGCGGGGAAGCCGAGAGCGATCCACACGACGACACGATTGCGCTCGACGCGTCGCAGGATCGGTCCGGCGAGCACCAACGGTCGCGCCATCGTTGCGGCACCGTACCCGCCGCCCGCGACGCCCACCCGGAATTACGGTTTGCGACGGCGGGCGAGATTTCCCTTGTCGAAGCGTCGTTCGTCGTGCACCCTGTTCAAATGGCCACGGAGCGCTGGTTCCTCAAGCTCGACGGGATCACCGGCGAGTCGACGCACGCAGCACACAAGGGCGAGATCGACGTCGAGTCGTGGTCGTGGGGACTGAGCAACTCGGGGTCGTCGTCCGGAGGCGGTGGCGGCGGCGCCGGTAAGGCGTCGTTCCAGGACTTCCACTTCGTCAGCCGGATCAGCAAGGCCTCGCCGGTGCTGTTCACTGCCTGCGCGTCCGGCTCGCACATCAAGGAGGCCCTGCTCTCCGGGGTACGAGGCGCGGGCAAGGGCACCGACTATCTCAAGTACAAGCTGCGCGACGTCATGGTGACGAGTTTGATGCAGAGCGACGTCGACACCGAGCCACCAGTCGAGCAGTTCTCGTTGAGCTATTCGAAGGTCGAGTGGAGCTACACGCCGCAGTCGCCGTCGGGCAAGTTGGAGCCGCCAGTGACCGCTGGTTGGGATCTCAAGGCCAACAAGAAGCTCTGACCCGCCTGCCCAACGCTGCCAGCCGTCTGCGCTCAGTCGGGGAGTGACGGGAGGAGGAAGGCCTGCTCGATCAGGCGGCGGATGATCGGGAGGGCGGCGGCGCCGACCTCGGCCGTCGAGAGGTCTGCGGACGTGGCGACTTCGGCAAGCACCTTGCCAAGGGCTCGCTGGCCGTCGCACGCCGCGACGATCGCCGCCACGCCGGGATCGACGTCACCCTGGTGGCACAGCGCAGCCGTCTGGCGCAGCCGGCGCTCGGTGACCATCCATCCGTCGGCGCTCGGCCGGGCCCGCTCGTCGAGGACGACGTCGGGGGCGACGACAAAGGTCGTGGCGAGCAGTTGGTCGTCGTTGAGAGCGTGGAGGAAGTCGGCGAGTTCGAATACGGCACCGAGGTGGTCGCCGCAAGGCATCACGAGGTCCTGCGGCGCCTCCTCGGCACGGAACCACGTCGGACCGTCAGCTCGCTTGCGCATCGTGATCATCCCGAAGCCGACCGCTTCGATGTGATGTGCCTCGATGTAGGCCATCCATTCCTCGAACTCGTCGCGCCAGCGGTCGGGCTGTTCCGTCTGGCGCAGCCAACTCGCCGCGTGGGCGCTCGGCTCGAGCGCCTCTCGTTGCAGTACGTAAGCGTCGCAGCCGGTCCCCTCGAACCATCCCGCCAAGCGGTCGTGCCAGTCCTCGCCGGCGACGTGAGCCCACGAGGCGAGCAGCTGGCAGTGCCCACCCGTGGTGAGCCGGTCGGGCGCGGCCCGCACGATCGAGCGACACACCTCGTCGACCGGTAGGCCACTGTCCCGGAAGAGGTACCGCCGCGAGGGCGAGATGACGAACGGCGGGTTGGCGACGATGAGCTCGAAACGGTCATCGGTGACCGGGTCGAAGCGATCTCCGAGGCGGACACTGACCTGGCGAAGATCGTTGAGCTCCATCGTCAACGTCGCCAAGGCGATAGCCCGTGGATTGACGTCGGATGCGACGACGCGTGTGCTGTGGGCGGCGGCGTGGACGGCCTGCACTCCACAACCCGTCCCGAGATCGAAAGCTGCCGAGATCGGGCGACGGATCGTCGCCCCGGCGAGCGCCGCGGTCGAGGCGCTGACGCCGAGCACGTGGTCGGCGGCGACGGCACCCGACGGACCCGGCCGGTCGTGAACGACGAGCCGGTCGTCGGGGTCGCCGAGCGGGCGGATCACGACTAGTCCACGCACGGTGTCGCCGTCGGTGGCGACGACGCCACTCGCCGCCCACGCCTCGATCGCCAGCGGGCGGAGCGCCTCCGTCGCCTCGGTGAGCGAGACGGGCTCGCCGATCAGAAACAGACGGGCCAGCACGTCGAGCCGATCGCCAAGGCGAGTCGCCCGCACGAGCGGTGCCAACTCTCCGGCGGAGAGGTGGGCGAAAACGTTCGGACCGAGCCGCTCGGTGACGGCGGCGAGCGTGTAGTCGGCGTCGTCGAACGCCTGGCGGGCGCGCCCGACGTCGGTCGCCTCCTCGAAGAAGCGCATCGCCAGCCCCATCGGTCAGCGCCGTTGCCCGGGTGCTCGGATTCTGCCGCCACGAAACGGACAGGTGTGTCCGGTTTGTGGCCCCAGGTCGGTCTCGAGGACTCCGTCGGTCTCCACGACGACAGTGTCGCCGACGATGCGTTGCCAGCTGGCTGATTAGTCACCCAGCTCGGCCAGTACCTCGCCCGCCAGCTCGATCGTCGCCGTCGTGATCGGGTCGATCACGAGCTGCACGTGCGCCGCACCCGCGTCGGCAAGGGCGGCGAGGTGGCCGGCCACCTCGGCTGGCGAACCCGTGACCGGTTCAGGGTTGTTCTCCGAGTAGTCGCCCATCAACCGCCCGGTGCCACCCGGGAAGCGCACGAGCACGGCCGCGGTGGCTTCGATCGTTGCGGGATCACGCCCAGCCGATTCGGCGAGTCCGTCGACCCTGGCGCGTACCTCGCGGAATCCGGCGACGGAGTTGCCGTAGTGGCTGTACCACACGTTCCAGCTGTCGACGACCGGCAGGGCGATCGACAGCATCCGCGGTCCGGTCGAGCCGATCATGAGCGGTGGGCCGCCTGGGCGGGTCGCCGGGGGATCGAGCACGCACGATTCGAGCCGGTGGAACTCGCCGTCGAAGTCGATGCGGCCGTCGCGCAGGAGCGTGCTGATGATCGTCAGCGCCTCGGCGAAGCGATCGACGCGTCGATCGAACGGGAAGCCGAAGGCGCGGTACTCGCGTTCGTTCCAGCCGGCGCCGAGTCCGAGGATCAGCCGCCCACCGGAGATGCCGTCGACGGTCGCCGCCTGCTTGGCGAGCATCGCCGGAGCGTGGAACCCGATCGACGCGACGAGCGGCCCGATCTCGATGCGCTCGGTGACGGCGGCGAGGGCGGCGAGCGTGGTCCACACCTCCCAGGGCCCGCGTGTCACTCCGCCGGGGAGGTCGTAGAGGAGGTGGTCGCCACACCAGATCGAGTCCAGCCCGACCTCCTCGGCGGTGCGCGCCATCTCGATCAGCTCCGGCCACGACACCCGCCGCTCGACTTCCGGGAGCTGCACTCCGACGCGGGGCCGGGACGACATTGGGCGATCGTAGGCGGCAATTTGACTTGACTCGCACTCAAGTATCTGGTTGAGTGCTGCTCCAATGAAAGTGCGGCGCACCTACACGATGTCGGCAAGAGCGGACGCCCTGGCCTCGACGCGCGAGACCATCGTGCGGTCGGCGATGCAACTGTTCCTCGACGACTACTACGAGGACGTGACGCTCGCCGAGATCGCGCGAGCGGCCGGGGTCTCGCACCAGACCGTGCTCAACCACTTCTCGTCGAAGGAGGGGGTGGCGTCGGCCGTTGCCGATCTGCTCGGCACGGAGACGACCGACGCCCGTTACGAGGCGGTGCCCGGCAACATTGGCGGAGCGCTGCGCGTCCTCGTCGGGGAGTACGAGCGCTTCGGCGACGCCAACGTACGGTGGGCGGCGAGTGCCGAGCGCCTCCCCAACGTGGCGGCGATCCTCGACAAGGCGAGGCAGTCGCACCGAGCCTGGCTCGAACATTGCTTCGAGGCGCTGTTGCCGACCGGTGCGGTGAGCCGCCGACGCACGGTCAACGCGCTCTACGCAGCGACCGACGTGTACACGTGGAAGCTACTGCGGCGCGACCTCGGCCTCAGCCGTGCGGAAACCGAACGAATCATCGTCCAACTCGTCGAGGGAGTTCTCGACGGCATGACCAAGGAGCCCAGCCGATGACCACCAACCGCTACCTCGTCGCCCTCGTCGACGGCGGCGGCACCGTTCCCGTCGAGCTCGGCGTCGTTCGCCGGCTCGTCGAGCGGGGCCACGAAGTCGTTGTCCTTGCCGAAGATTCGATGGCGAAGGAGGTCGAGGCGACGGGCGCCGCCTTTCGTCGCTGGGTCACCGCGCCGAACCGGCCGGATCGACGCCCGGAGAACGACCCGTATCGCGACTGGGAGTGCAAGAACCCCCGCCAGCTGTTCGCTCGACTCCTCGAGTCGCAGTTCGCCGGACCGCTGCGCGCCTACGCCGCCGACGCCGAGGCGGCGATCGTCGACCATCAGCCCGACCTCGTCGTGTGCTCGCAGTTCGCCTTCGGGGCGATGGTCGCTGCCGAGGTCGCCAAGGTCCCGTTCGATGTGCTGATCCCGAACATCTATCTCTTCCCGTTCGAGGGCTCGACTCCGTTCGGCCTCGGCCTCCGGCCCGGACGCAACGTCGTCGGCCGGAGCCGCGATCGGCTGCTCAGGTCGATGCTCCATCGCATGTGGGACAAGGGCCTCGCCAGGCTCAACGGGTTGCGCACCGAGCGTGGCTTGACGCCGCTCGGTCATTTCCTCGACCAGCCTCAGCAGGCGCGGCGCCAGCTCGTGTTGACGTCGAGTTCCTTCGACTTCCCGCAACCACCGACGTTGCCGGCCAGCGTCAGATACGTCGGTCCGGTCCTCGACGATCCCAGCTGGGCGGACGACGTCACGGAAGTGTGGGCACCGCCGCCGGGCAACGAGCCTCTCGTCCTCGTTGGGTTGTCGTCGACCTTTCAGGATCATGTCGCCACGTTGCAACGAATCGTCGACGCCCTGGCGACGTTGCCGGTGCGTGGCGTCGTCACCACTGGACCCGCCGTCGAGCCCGGGTCGGTGTCGCCGGCGAGCAACGTCACGGTCGTCTCCAGCGCGCCGCATCGTGCCGTGCTCGAACACGCCGCCCTCGCCGTGACCCATGGTGGCCACGGCACGGTCGTCAAGGCCCTCGCTGCCGGGGTCCCCGTCGTCGTGTTGCCGCACGGGCGCGATCAGGCGGACAACGCGGTGCGTGTGACCTCACGCGGTTCTGGGGTGAAGCTGAAGCGAACGGCGTCGGTGGAGGCGATTGCTGCGGCCGTGCGCAGGGTGCTCGACGATCCGGCCTACGCCGAGGCTGCCGCACACCTGGGCGAGGCGATCCGGCACGATGCCCTGGCCTCGACGGTGATCAGCGAGCTCGAGAGCGTCGCCGCCGTCGACCGCGATTCTCGGGCGCCGCTGACGACAAATCTGTCTCGTTCGTGGCGGTAGAAGGCGGCGCCGCTTCAGCCCCGCCGGCGGGGGGTCTTGGCCAGACGCCGCGCACAACCACCGAGCACTTGGTCGACGAGGTGGCGGACCTTGTCCGGGGCGAGCGGCTCCGCCGACATCAGGCGGCGCAGGATGATCGGCCCGGCGAGGGCCTCGGCGATGAGGACGGTGTCGAGGTCGGGCGGCAGCTCACCGGTGCGAACTCCCTCCTCGAGCAAGCCGGCCAACGACTTGCGGCCGGTCGACGCCAAGCGAAGGTTGAGCTCGCGGGCGGCCGGATCGTGCTCGGCAGCGTCGAGTAGCGCCGGCAGGCACGCCGACCACCGCGACGCCGCGACGTCCTGGGCGAGGTGCTCGAGGACGACGACGAGACGCTCGCGCACGTCGCCGTCCGGGGGCACCGGGAGCTCGGGTTTGAGCTCCTGGAAGGCGTCGTTGATCAGCTCCAACCGACTCGGCCAGTGGCGGTAGATCGTGCTCTTGGCCACCCCCGACTCGGCGGCAACCGCCTCGATCGTCACCTCGCCGTAGCCGCGCTCGACGAGCAGGGCGAGCGCAGCATCGAGCACGACGCGACGGGTCCGCTCGATGCGCGGGTCCTGCTCCCGAGTCGCGCCGGTCAGTTGCACGTCATCAGTCTGGCGCAGCCGCCAGCTCCAACTCGCCCGCGGCCGGCTCGAGTTCTGCGTCCAACCGCGTGGCCGCCGCCAATTCGGCGTCGGTCTCCTTGGCGCGAGTGAACGTGCGGGCGACAATCGCCGCGGCGGCCACGACGATGACCACCGAGATCACCGACGCGACGTTGACGGCATCGGTGAATGCAGTCGCCGCTCGCTCGACGATTCCGGTCGCAGCCGGGCCATCGGCGGCCCCGGCCGTCTGCGCCGCGCCACCGATCGACTCCTCGGCCTCGGCGACCTCGGACGGCGACAGTCCGAGGCCACCGAGGTCGACGTTGGCGCGGTAGACCGAGTTGACGATGCTGCCGAACACGGCGATTCCGAGCGCGCCGCCGAGCTCCCGCGTGGTGTCGTTAACGGCCGACCCGACGCCGGCCTTCGCCATCGGCACGGCGTTCATGATTCCGCTCGTCGCCGGCGCGGCCACGATCGCCATCCCGGACGACAGCAGCACCATCGCGACGACGAGGACGAGATACGGCGTGTCGACGCCGATCACGCTCATCAGCACCATGCCGGCACCGACGATGAGGAATCCGTAGGTGATCGTCCGCCCACTGCCGATGCGTTCGGCCAATGTCGCGCTGCGCGGGGACACGATCACGAACGCCACGGCGAACGGCAGTGTGGCCAGCCCGGCCTCGAGCGGCGAGTAGCCGCGGGCGAACTGGAGGTACAGCGAGAACAGGAAGAAGAAGCCGAACATCACGAAGAACGACACGGTGACCGTGCCACTCCCGACGCTGAACCGGCGGTCGGAGAAGTAGGAAACCGGCAACATCGGGTGGGGAGCGACGCGCTCCCAGCGGACGAAGCCGACGATGACAGCGGCGGTGATGACGAACGTGGCGAGCACGATCGGACTCGTCCAGCCCCGCTCGGGTCCTTCGATGATGCCGAACAGCAGGCCGGTCATGCCGACGAGCGAGAGCAGAGCACCACGCGGGTCGAGCGGGGTGGCCTCGTCGTCGCGCGAACGGGGGCTGTACACGGCGATGGCGACGGCCGTGAGGGCGACGATGGGGATGTTGACGAGGAACGCCGAGCCCCACCAGAACTCCTCCAACAACGCTCCCGAAACGATCGGGCCGAGGGCCCCGCCGGCGCCGGCGAAGCCGACCCAGATGGCGATCGCCCGCTGCCGCTCGTGGGGTGGGAACACGGCGGCGATCAGCGACAGTGTCGCCGGCATCACGAACGCCGCGCCGGCGCCCTGGACGGCGCGCCCGACGATCACCAATTCGGCCGAGCCGGCCACACCGCTGATCAACGAGCCGGTGGCGAACACGGCGAGACCGAGGAGCAGCGCACCTTTGCGACCGAAGCGATCACCGAGGGCGCCTGCGGTGAGGAGCAAGCCGGCGAACACCAGGGCATACGAATCGACGATCCACTGCAGCATCGTGGCGCTCGTGTCCAGTTCGGTCTGCAGCGTCGGCATCGCCACGTTCAGCGACGACACCGCCATCACGACCATGATCAGCGAGAGGCACAGCACGCCGAGCAGGAACCAGCGGCGTTCGTGGACTTCTGGCTGTTCGTAGAGCGGGAGATCAGACATCGCATTCTCCTCCTTGCGTACCCCGGCCACGCAGGCCGCTTGGCCTGGCCGGGTGTGTGTCGAGCTACGAAACGTAAACGTCGCACTGTGAAACGCCAACGTTTCACAACGTGACAGGCGCCACCCGTGCGATCTGTCACGCTGAAAACAAGCGCGCTTGATTGTTTCGCCGATGGCTGTCACGCTTGGTGGATGGCCGACGTGGGGGCACTCGTGGCCGATCTCGCCGCCGAGAGCGCGGAGCTCGACGAACTCGTCGCCGACCTTTCCGCGGACGCGTGGCAGGCGGCGACGCCGTCACCGGGTTGGACGATCGCCCACCAGGTCGCCCACCTCGCGTGGACCGACGAGATCGCCCGCCTCGCTGCCACCGACCCGGATAGCTTCGCCACGGCCGTCGACTCGCTCGCCCATGGGGCCGCGACCGCTGTCGACGATGCCGCCGCCACGGCCGCGGCCCGCCCTCCCGGCGAGCTGCTGGCGTGGTGGCGCGACGGGCGGTCACGACTCGCCGCCGTCCTCGGGGAGTTCCCGGCCGGGGCGAAGATGCCGTGGTTCGGACCGCCGATGGGTGCCGCCTCGATGGCGACGGCACGGCTGATGGAGACGTGGGCGCACGGCCAGGACGTCGCCGACGCCCTCGGTGTCGAGCGCCGGCCGAGCGATCGGCTCCGCCACGTCGCCCACATCGGCGTGCGGGCTCGCAACTACGCCTACTTCGTCAACGGCCTGACGCCGCCAGCCGCCGAGTTCCGCGTCGAGCTCGCCGCTCCGTCGGGCGACACATGGACGTGGGGTCCCGCCGACGCCACCCAGCGGGTCGCCGGACCGGCCCTCGACTTCTGCCTGCTCGTCACCCAACGACGACACCGCGACGACCTCGCCGTCAAGGCCGAAGGGAGCGACGCCGAGCACTGGCTGACGATCGCCCAAGCCTTTGCCGGCCCGCCCGGCGCCGGACGCGCCGCCGAGAGCTCAACGTGACCGACCCGATTCGCATCGCCAACGCGTCGGGCTTCTACGGCGACCGCTTCTCCGCCGTGGAGGAGATGCTCGGCGGCGGCGAGCTCGATGTCCTCACCGGCGACTACCTGGCCGAGCTGACGATGCTCATTCTCGGTCGGGACCGCGTCAAGGATCCGGCGCTCGGTTACGCCAAGACGTTCCTGCGCCAGATGGAAGGATCGCTCGGACTCGCCGTCGAGCGAGGCGTCAAGATCGTCACCAACGCCGGTGGGCTCAACCCCGCCGGCCTCGCCAAGCGCCTTCGTGATCTCGCCGCGTCGCTCGGCATCGACGTTGCCATCGCCCACGTCGAGGGCGACGACCTCCGGCCCCGCGCCGACGAGCTCGGTCTCGGCTCACCACTCGCCGCCAACGCCTACCTCGGCGCCCGGGGCATCGTCGCCTGTCTCGAAAGCGGCGTCGACGTCGTCGTCACCGGGCGGGTGACGGACGCATCGCTCGTCGTCGGACCGGCGGCGGCGCACTTCGGCTGGTCGCCGACCGACTACGACGCCCTCGCCGGCGCCACCGTGGCCGGTCACGTCATCGAGTGCAGCGCCCAGGCGACGGGTGGCAATTATGCGTTCTTCACGGAGGTCGGCGACCTCCGTCATCCCGGCTTCCCGATCGCCGAACTCCACGCCGACGGCACGAGCATCATCACGAAGCACGACGGCACCGGCGGTGCGGTGACGTCAGAAACCGTGACCGCGCAACTGCTGTACGAGATCACCGGGGCCCGCTATGCCGGCCCGGACGTGACGACCCGGTTCGACACGATCACCCTCGATGCCGACGGCCCCGATCGGGTGCGCATCAGCGGAGTGCGCGGTGAGCCGCCTCCGCCGACGCTCAAGGTCGGCCTGGCGACGATCGGTGGGTTCCGCAACGAGGTCGTCTTCGTTCTCACCGGGCTCGACATCGAGGCCAAGGCGGCACTCGTCGAGGATCAACTCGCCGACTTCGATGCGGCGTGGACGCTGGCCCGCACCGATCACCCCGACGCCGGCTCGGAGCAGGAGGCCAGCGCCCTGCTCCACTGCGTCGTGCGCAGCGCCGACCCGAAGGCGATCGGCCGGGCGTTCAGCGGGGCGGCCGTCGAGCTGGCGTTGGCGTCGTACCCCGGCTTCCACCTCACCGCCCCACCCGGTGACGCCACGCCCTACGGGGTGTTCACCGACGCCTATGTCGACGCCGCCGATGTCGACCACGTCGCCGTCCTCAGCGATGGCACCCGCGTCCGTATCGAAGCGGTCGCCGGGACGGCCGCGCTCGCCGAGGTCCCCGAGCCGGCGCTCCCTGCGCCTCCGGGTGGCCCGACCCGCCGTGCTCCGCTCGGCACCGTTGCTGGTGCCCGTTCCGGCGACAAGGGGGGCGTCGCCAATGTCGGCGTGTGGGCGCGCAGCGACGACGCCTGGCCGTGGCTCGCCAACGCCCTCACCGTCGACGAGCTGCGCCGCCTGCTTCCCGAGACCGATTCGCTTCCGGTCACCCGCCACGTGTTGCCCAACCTGCGCGCCCTCAACTTTGTTGTCGACGGTTTGCTCGGCGAGGGCGTGGCGTCGCAGGCCCGCTTCGACCCGCAAGCCAAGGCCCTCGGCGAGTGGCTGCGCTCGCGCCACATCGACATCCCCGGGGCGTTGCTGTGAGGTCATCCGACTCTTTGGCACCTGTGACGACGTTGGTGGCGTCACAGCGACCAAAGACACTGAGGACCCCCAGATTGAGGGCGCACGGATGACGGTGTTGCCGTCGACGCTCGATTCGGCGTCGGCCGAGTTCGTCGCCAACCGGGACGCGATGCTCGCCAAGCTCGCCGAGATCGAGGCCGAGCTTGCCAAGGCGATCGCCGGCGGCGGGGCGAAGTACACCGAGCGCCATCGCCAGCGCGGCAAGTTGCTCGCCCGCGAGCGCATCGAGCTGCTTCTCGACGAGGACGCCCCGTTCCTCGAGCTCAGCCCACTGGCGGCATACGGCACCGACTACACGGTGGGCGCCAGCGTCGTCACCGGCATCGGTGTCGTCAGCGGCGTGGAGTGCCTGATCAGCGCCAGCGACCCGACCGTCCGCGGCGGGTCGAGCAACCCGTACACGCTGCGCAAGGCGTTTCGCGCCGCCGACATCGCCTTCGAGAACCGCCTGCCGACGATCCACCTCGTCGAGTCCGGCGGCGCCGACCTGCCGACCCAGAAGGACATCTTCATCCCCGGCGGCCGCACGTTCCGGGACCTGACCCGGGCGTCGGCGCACGGGATCCCGTCGGTCGCCCTCGTGTTCGGCAACTCGACGGCGGGCGGCGCCTACCTGCCCGGAATGTCCGACCACGTCGTCATGGTCAAGGACCGCGCCAAGGTCTTCCTCGCTGGACCGCCGCTGCTGAAGATGGCCACCGGGGAGGAAGCCGACGATGAATCGCTGGGCGGCGCCGAGATGCACTCGCGGACCTCCGGCCTGTCCGACCACCTCGCCGCCGACGAGCTCGACGCCATCCGCCTCGGGCGGCGCATCGTCGCTCGCCTCAACTGGCGCAAGCTCGGCCCGCCGCCCGCTATCGACATCGCCTCGCCGGAGCACGACGAGGACGACCTCCTCGGCCTCGTACCCGCCGACCTCAAGACCCCGTTCGACCCGCGGGAAGTCATCGCCCGCATCGTCGACGGATCCGAGTTCGACGAGTTCAAGCCGCTCTACGGCTCGTCGCTCGTCACCGGTTGGGCCCGACTGCACGGCTTCCCCCTGGGCATCCTCGCCAACGCCCGCGGCGTGCTGTTCAGCGAGGAGTCGCAGAAGGCGACGCAGTTCATCCAGCTCGCCAACCGCGCCGACACCCCGCTGCTGTTCCTCCAGAACACCACCGGCTACATGGTCGGCAAGGAGTACGAGCAGGGCGGGATCATCAAGCACGGGGCGATGATGATCAACGCCGTCACCAACTCGACGGTGCCCCACTTCACCGTCACGCTCGGGGCCTCCTACGGCGCCGGCAACTACGGGATGTGCGGGCGGGCCTTCGGACCGCGGTTCCTGTTCAGCTGGCCGAGCGCCAAGTCGGCGGTGATGGGGCCGCAACAGCTCGCGGGCGTGTTGTCGATCGTCGCCCGGCAGGCCGCCGCCACCCGCGGCGAGGACTACGACGAGGACGCCGACGCGGCGATGCGAGCAGCCGTCGAGGATCAGATCGAGCGCGAGTCGGACGCCCTCGTGATGTCCGGGATGCTCTACGACGACGGCATCATCGACCCCCGCGACACGCGCACCGTCCTCGGCATCGCGCTCTCGGCGGCGCACAGCGCGCCGGTCCACGGCGCCGCGCGGTACGGGGTGTTCAGACCGTGATTCGGTGTGTGCTCGTCGCCAATCGGGGGGAGATCGCCCGGCGGGTGATGCGCACCTGCCGCGACCTCGGGATCGCCACCGTCGCCGTGCACTCCGACGCCGACGCCCAGTCTCCGCACGTCGGCGACGCCGACTCCGCCGTGGCATTGCCAGGCGACACGGCAGCGGACACCTACCTGCGCGGCGACCTGATCATCGACGCGGCCCGACGCGCCGGCGCCGATGCCATCCACCCTGGCTACGGCTTCCTGTCCGAGAACGCCGACTTCGCCGCAGCCGTCGTTGACGCCGGATTGACGTGGATCGGCCCGCCGCCGGCGGCGATCGCGGCGATGGGATCGAAGATCGAGGCGAAGCGAATGATGTCGGCGGCCGGGGTACCGGTCCTTCCCGAACTGGCGCCCGACGCCGTGGCGGGCGACGACCTGCCGGTGCTGATCAAGGCGGCCGCGGGCGGCGGTGGCCGTGGCATGCGGGTCGTCCGCTCGCTCGACGTCCTCGAACGCGAGGTCGCTGCGGCCGGCGCCGAAGCAGCGTCGGCCTTCGGCGATGCGACGGTCTTCTGCGAGCCCTACCTGGAGACGGGACACCACGTCGAAGTGCAGATCGTCGCCGATGAACACGGCACGGTGTGGGCCCTCGGCGAGCGGGAGTGCTCGATCCAGCGCCGCCACCAGAAGATCATCGAAGAGGCGCCGTCGCCGCTCGTCGGTCGGGTGCAGGGGATGCGCGAGTCGCTGTACACCGCCGCGGTCGCCGCGGCCAGGGCGATCGGCTACACCGGCGCCGGCACCGTCGAGTTCCTCGCCGCCGACGACGGCACGTTCTTCTTCCTCGAGATGAACACCCGTCTGCAGGTCGAGCATCCCGTCACCGAATGCACCACCGGCGTCGACCTCGTTGCCCTGCAGATCGCCATCGCCGAGGGCGGCCGCCTCGACGTAGCGCCGCCGCTGCCGTCGGGGCACGCCATCGAGGTCCGCCTCTACGCCGAGGATCCGGCCGCCGGCTGGCAACCGCACAGCGGCACCGTGCACACGTTCGACGTGCCCGGCGTCAGCGCCGAGTTCGCCATCGCGGGGCGGCCGGGGGTTCGCCTCGATTCCGGCGTCGTTTCCGGCACGGTCGTCAGCGTCCACTACGACCCACTTCTCGCCAAGGTGATCGGCCATGCCCCGACCCGCGTCGAGGCGGCGAGGGCGCTGGCTGGATCACTCGCCCGAGCGCGCATCCACGGTGTGGTCACCAACCGCGATCTGCTCGTACGCACGCTGCGCCACTCGGCATTCCTCGCCGGCGACACCGACACCAGTTTCTTCGATCGGCACGGACTCGCCGCCCTTGCCGAACCGCTCGCCGGTAAGGACGGTGTGAGGCTTGGGGCACTGGCCGCCGCCCTCGCCGACGCCGCCCGCAATCGCGCCGGGGCGCCGGTGCTCGGCGCCGTGCCGAGCGGATGGCGCAGTGTGCCGAGTGCGCCGCAGCGAAAGTCGTACGAGGGTCCTGACGGCGACATTGACGTCGACTACCGCCTGACCCGTGACGGTCTGGTCGCCGTCGAGTTCGAAGGTGTCGCGCTGATCGGTGCATCGCCCGACCGGGTCGTCCTCGACGTCGACGGCGTCAGCCGCGCCTTCGCCGTCGTCGCCGACGGCGCTGACCGCTATGTGGACTCGTCGCTCGGTGCGGTGACGCTGCGCAGAATCGAGCGCTTCGCCGACCCCGCCGACCACATCGCCGCCGGCTCGTTGCTCGCTCCGATGCCTGGCTCCGTGGCCCGCGTCGCCGTCGCCGTCGGCGATCGGGTCGAGCGCGGTCAGCCGCTGCTGTGGATGGAGGCGATGAAGATGCAACATCAGATCGACGCCCCGGCGACGGGCGTCGTCACCGAATTGCCGGTTCAGGTCGGTCAGCAGGTTGATGTCGGTGCCGTGCTCGCCGTCGTCGAACCCGAAACACGGAGCGATTGATGGACTTCACCGAAACCAGTGAGCAGCAAGAGCTGCGCGGAGTCGTCGCCGAGCTGTCGGCGAAGTACGGGTGGGAGTACACCCGGGCGAAGGCGACGGCGCACGAGCCGATGGCCGAGTTGTGGTCCGAGGCCGGCAAGCTCGGCTTCCTCGGCGTCAACCTGCCCGTCGAGTACGGAGGCGGTGGCGCCGGTATGTACGAGTTGGCGATCGTTACCGAGGAGCTCAACGCCGGTGGCACCGGGCTGCTGATGATGGTCGTCTCCCCGGCGATCGTCGGGACGATCCTCACCCGGTTCGGCACCGATGGACAACGTGCCCGCTGGTTGCCGGGCCTCGCCAGCGGTGAGTCGATCGTCGCCTTCGCGATCACCGAGGCTGACGCCGGGTCGAACTCCCACCGGATCACCACGACGGCCCGCCGCGACGGTTCGGACTGGGTACTCAGCGGTCGCAAGACGTTCATCTCCGGTGTCGACCAGGCCGACGCCGTGCTCGTCGTCGGACGCACCGCTGATGCTCGTGACGGCACCCTGCAACCGGTGCTGTTCCTCGTTCCGACCGATGCCGCCGGCTTCGAGTTCACGCCGATCGAGATGGACATCACGATGGCCGACCGGCAGTTCCAGCTGTTTCTCGACGACGTCCGCGTGTCCGCCGACGCGCTCGTCGGCGAGGATCCCGACACGGCGCTGTGGCAGCTGTTCGCCGGACTCAACCCGGAACGGATCATGGCCGCTGCCGGAAGCATCGGCGGTGCCCGCTACGCCCTCGACAAGGCCGTCGCCTACGCCACCGAGCGCCAGGTGTGGGACGTCCCGATCGGTGCTCATCAGGGGATCTCCCATCCGCTGGCGCAGATCAAGGTCGAGATGGAGCTCGCCAAGCTGATGCTGCAGAAGGCGGCGACGATCTACGACGCCGGCGACGACCGCGGCGCCGGGGAGGCGGCGAACATGGCCAAGTACGCCGCTGCCGAAGTCGCCGTGCGGGCCATCGACCAGGCGGTGCAGACGCATGGCGGCAACGGGCTGGCCAGCGAGTACGGGCTCGGCGCCATGCTCGGGGCGATCCGCCTCGGTCGCATCGCCCCGGTCAGCCGGGAGATGCTGCTCAACTTCGTCGCCCAGACCAGCCTCGGACTCCCCAAATCGTACTGATGGCACTGAACCTTCGAGAGCCCCAGCAGGAACGCAGCCGGGCCACGCGTCAGGCGCTCCTCGTCGCCGCAATCGCCTCGCTGGGCGAGCTCGGCTGGGGCGCCACGACGGTCGCCGTCGTCGCCGAGCGGGCCGGGGTGTCCCGCGGCGCCGCCCAGCACCACTTCCCGACCCGCGAGGCGTTGTTCACGGCTGCAATCGACGAGCTGATGACGGCGTGGATCGACGACATCCGGCGCCAGCGCGACGAACTGTCGGCAGGGCCAGGACGGATTCGCGCTGTCGTTGAGCGGGTCGTCGAGGTGTACACCGGGCCGCTGTTCCGGGCCGCCCTCGAGCTGTGGGTCGCCGCCGCCGCCGACCCGCAGCTCCGCCAGCAGATCGCCCCATTCGAGCGGCGCATCGGTCGTGAGGCGCACCGCGTGGTCGTCGAATTGCTCGACGCCGACGAGTCCGAACCCGGCGTGCGCGAGGCGATCCAAGCGACCCTCGACCTCGCCCGCGGCCTCGGCCTCGCCACGTTGCTGTCCGACGACCGCCGCCGCCGCGAGGCGATCGTCGCCTACTGGGTCACCACCCTCGAATCCACCCTCTCCCATCCGAGTGTTTCGTGACGACCGAGTGCTTCGTGACGGACAGGTCGCCACCCAACACTCGGATAGAGACGGCGACCCGTCGTCAACCCTCGTCGTCGAGGACGTCCTTGGCGACGGCGATTGCCGCGTTGGCGGCGGGGATGCCGGCGTAGACGGCGGTGTGCATGATCACCTCGGTGATCTCCGCGGGCGTGAGGCCGTTGCGCAACCCGGCGCGGATGTGCATCGCCAGCTCGCGCTCCTGGCGCAGGGCGGTGAGCAGGGCGATCGTCACGAACGAGCGCGTCCGGCGGTCGAGCTGCTCGTCGCGAGCCCAGATCGACCCCCACGCCGCCTCGGTGATGAAGCGTTGGAAGTCGGCGTCGAGCGATGTCGTTGCCGCAGTCGCCCGATCGACGTGCTCGTCGCCGAGGACCTCCCGGCGCACCCTCATCCCGGTGTCGTAACGATCGTCAGCCATCGGTGCCCCCATCGAGGTGGGCAGCGAGCAGCGCATTGACCTCGTCGGCGAACTCCCAGTTGACCAAGTGTGCGCCGCCGAGCACTATGAGCCGGCTACCCGGGATGCCGTCGGCGATCACCTCGGCATAGTGCGGTGGCGTCGCCGGGTCGTCCCGGGCAGCGACGATGAGGGTTGGCGCGCCGATCGCCGGAAGGACCGACCGCAGGTCCATCGCCGCGACCGCCTCGCAGCAACGGGCGTAGGTCTCGTTGTCGGCGCCGCTGATCATGGCCACGAACACGGCGACCTCGGCAGCGTGGTCCGAGGCGTAGTCGGTGGTCAGCCAGCGGCTGACGATCGTGTCGGCGACGGCCTTCGTTCCCTCGGCACGCACCGTCGCTGCCCGCTCGTGCCACGGCTCGGGAGCCTCGAACCGGGCGGCCGTACTGAGCAGGGCGAGCCGGTCGACTCGCTCGGGATGCTCGGCCGCGAGCCACATCGCCACCATCGCCCCGAGCGACAGCCCGACGACGGCGGCGCGGGCGACCTCACTGCGGTCGAGTGCGGCGAGCACGTCGGTACCGAGATCGGCGATCGACGACAGCGGTCCCGTCGCCGGCGGGCTGGCACCGTGTCCAGGGTGGTCGACGAGGACACATCGATGCTCGCCGGCGAAGGCCGGCACTTGCCGGTCCCACATCGCCGTCGAGCTGCCAAGCGACCCGAGCCAGACAACCGGCGGCCCGTCAGGCGCGCCGCTGTCGACGACGGCGAGTTCGGTCATGTCGATCGCTCCTTCTCCGCAACCTTGAGGTTCGCTGCCATGCGGTCGACATCTACGACCGTGCGATCGAGGCTCGTGGCCAGCCAGTCGACCGCTGATCCTCCCGCCCGCAGGAGGGCGTTGAGCGATGGCCACTCGGCGTGCCACGCACCCGCGGCGCGTTCGAACTCGTGACCGCTGGCGGCATGCAGCAGGGTGGCGACGAACCCCGGCAGCTGCATCGCCGCGGCGCGGGCGCAGATCGCCGCCACCGGGTTCTGCTTGTGGGCCATCGACGAGGAACCGCCTGCTCCGTCGGCGCGTTCGGCGAGCTCTCCCACATCGCTGCCCGCCAAGGCGACGAGCTGGGTGGCGACGTCGCCGACGACGCTGCCGACGAGCCCCCAAACACCAGCGACCCGGGCGATCGGCGTGCGCATCGTTGACCACGGGCGGTCGGGCACCACGAGCCCGAGCCGCTCGGCCACACCGCTGGTGATCGCGGCGGCGTGTGGTCCGTACGACGATCCGTCACCCACCGGCCCGCCGAGCTGGACGGGCAGGGACGCGGCCAGCGACTCCAGCGCGTTCGCACGCTTCACCGACACCACTTCGCCAACGCCCGGTGACGTTGGCGAACGTGGTCGGCAGCGCGAACTGACCGAGTGTGCGCCCGATCATTGGCGTCGCACCGTGCTCGTCGGCCAATCGATCAACGAGGGTCACGCAGTCGTCGAGACGCCGGGTGGTGATCACCGCAGCGCGGGAGATGACGAGCATCGCCGCCGTGTCGAGGATGTCCTGGCTCGTCGCCCCGCGGTGGACAAAGTCGGCGGCGTCACCGCCGACCGCGCCGCGCAGTTGCTCGACGAGCCCAATCACGGCCACGCCACCCAGAGCGGCGGCGTCGGAAACCGCAACGGCATCGATGCGGTCGAGACGACACGCCGCGGTGATCGCCTCGGCAGCGTCGCGGGGGATCTCGCCAACGGTGGATTGGGCGACGGCGAGGGCCGCCTCGACGTCGAGCTGCGCCTGCAGCCACGCCGCCGCCGACGTCGCTTCGGCGACCGCGCCGCGGGCGACGAGATGGTCGAACGGGCCGATGCCGAACAACGTAGCGGGAGCACGGGCCGTCGACGGTCCGTCGAGATTCTTCACGTGATCTCCAGCCGACCAACCGGGGCGGGTGGTGACATGTGCCGACGCAGCGGGCACGAAATGGTCGTTTCGGTCGGCACTTCGAATTCTTCTCGCGCTTAGCGGCCAGATCTCGCCGCTCAGGGCCGACTAGATCGCCAGGAACACGGACTCGTGGTCGCCCTGCAGATTGATGTCGAAGTGGTACTGCCCTGGTGCCTCGGCGGTGGCGACGAGCAGGTGCCGGCGCTCGCCAGGGACGGTCAGGAGCGTGGGGTCGGCGGCATTGGCCGCCTCTTCGTCGGGGAAGTAGATGCGCGTGACGACGCGATCGAGCAGGCCGCGGGCGAACACCGACACCGACAGGTGCGGCGCTTGCGGCGTGCCGTCGACGGTGTCCATCGGCGGCGGCTTGCGGGTGTAGATCTCGTAGCGACCATCGTCGTCGGTCGGGCAGCGGGCGAACAGACTGTCTGCCTGCCACGTCTCGATCAGCGCGTCGGGGACCCCCACGCCCGCGCCGTCGATGACCGTGCCTGACACGCGGATCGCGTCGGCCGATTCAGCCGAGACGGCGAATCGCTTCGCCGTCTCGGCGAGGGCAATGTGCAGGAATGGGCCGACCGTCTGCGACGGCGTCAATGTCAGCGGATCCGTCATCGGTCGTCGGACTCCTCGAACGGCGTACGATCAGGCCCCCGCAGGACGATGTCGAAGCGGAACCCGAGCGCCCACTCGGCGATCGTCGTGTCGTGGTCGTACGTGGACACGACGGCGTGGCGCGATTGTTCGGGGACAGCCTGGTAGATCGGGTCCTGGAAGAACAGCGGATCGTCGGGGAAGTACATCTGGGTGACCAGCCGCTGCGTGAACGAGCGGCCGAACAGGCTGAAGTGCAGGTGGGCCGGGCGCCAGGCGTTGGGATGGTTGCCCCACGGGTAGGCGCCGGGGCGGATCGTCGTGAAGCGATACGTCCCGTCGGGAGCGGTGAGGCAGCGCCCGTTGCCAGTGAAGTTGGGGTCGAGGGTTCCCGGCCAGCTGTCGCTGGCATGGCGGTATCTGCCTGACGAGTTGGCCTGCCACAACTCGACGAGTGAGCCGGCGATCGGTCGGCCTCCGGCGTCGAGCAGCCGTCCGGTGACGATGATCCGCTGCCCGACCGCTTCGCCAGTGGGGCCGATCGTCAGGTCGGCGTCGGCGGCGGTGACCGCGCTCTCTCCGAACAGCGGGCCACTGAGCTCGCCGCGGTCGAGCTTGCCCGGGTCGAGGCGCAACGGGACGTGGTTGGGGTGGCGCAGACGGGTCGATTGGTAGTCGGGGACGTCGAGCGGAGGGTGGGTTCCGGGCGGAGCCGGGGCGAACGTCTCGATCGTGTCAGCGGTACTCATGCGTTACTCCTCAAGAGACTCTCCCCGAGGGCAAGGCCCACGTAGTTCTCGGCCAGCATCGTCGCTGCTGCGGTCGATGATGTAACGAGTCGTAGTTCGGAAAGCTGCAGCTGGCGGCGGAACGGGTCGTCGTCGAAGCGGTGCAGCATCGACGTCATCCACCACGAGAAGTGCTGGCAGCGCCAGACGCGGTGGAGGCACGCCGACGTGTAGTCGTCGAGGCGTTCGTCGAGTCCCCGAGTGATCACGTCGTCCAGGATCTCGGAAAGCACGGCGACGTCGGCGATCGCCAGGTTCATCCCCTTGGCGCCGGTCGGGGGGACGATGTGGGCGGCGTCGCCGGCGATCACGAGGCTGCCGTGGTGCATCGGCGTGAAGACGAAGCTGCGCATTGCCGTGATGCCGCGTTCGAGGATCGGACCGGTGTTGAACGAGAAGCCGTCGCCCGTCGGCAGCCTGGTCTCGAGCTCGGTCCAGATGCGGTCGTCGGACCAGTCCTCGATGCGTTCGTCGGCTGGGACCTGGAGGTACAGCCGGGTGATCTTCGGCGAGCGCATGCTGTAGAGGGCGAAGCCGTTGTCGTGGCTGGAGTAGATCAGCTCGTCGATCGTCGGCGCCGCTTCAGCGAGGATGCCGAGCCAGCCGAACGGGTAGTCCCGCTCGTGCACCTCGTGTCTCGGTGCGGCATGGGTTAGCACGTCCCGGCTGACCCCGTGGAAGCCGTCGCATCCGGCGACGATGCGGCAGCGCACCTCGTGGTGCTCCCCGTCGGCGACATAGCGCACGACGGGGGAGTCGCTGTCGATGTCCTCGATCGTCACGTCGGACGCCTCGAAGACAATCGGGTCGCCGGCGGCCAGGCGGGCAGCGACGAGGTCCTTGACGATCTCCTGCTGCCCGTACACCGTGATCGAGTGGCCGACGAGCTCGTTGAAGTCGAGCCGGTGGCGGCGACCCTCGAAGGCCAGCTCGATGCCGCGATGGGCGAGGCCCTCGCGGTCGAGCCGGTCGGCGACGCCGAGCTCGCGTAACAAGGCGACGCTCGGGTGTTCGAGGACCCCGGCCCGGACGCGGTGCTCGACGTACTCGCGGTCGTGGCGTTCGAGAACGACGCTCTCGATGCCGCGCGCGGCGAGGAGGTGGGCGAGGACGAGACCGGCAGGCCCTGCCCCGACGATGGTGACCGGAGTGAACGCGACGTTCATGCCGCCGACCCTTTTCGCAGCGGCGCCAAGGTTGATTGGAGGCGTCGCAACACCGTGAGCTCTTCAGCGGTTGGCGGCGAGACGACCTCGACCTCGTCGGCGACGGCAACGTCCCAGCCGGTTGCTTCGCGCACGGCGTCAATGCTGGCACCAGGCTGCAGCGCGGTGAGCGTCAACTCGCACGTGGTCGGATCGGGACGCAGCACGGCGAGGTCGGTGACGACGACCTGTGGGCCGCGGCCGCGCAGCCCCCACTGCTCGCGGCAACCAGGTCCCGTACCGAAGCCGACGGACGACACGAAGTCGACTCGCTCGACGAACGTGCGTCGGCTGTGGCGGAGTAGGACGATGACCTCACCGCAGGACGCGGCGATCTCCGGGGCGCCGCCGGCACCGGGGAGGCGGACCTTCGGTGACTCGTAGCTGCCAATGACCGTCGAGTTGATGTTGGCGAAGCGGTCGATCTGGGCGCCGCTGAGGAAGCCGACGTCGACACGGCCCGGCTGCAGCCAGTAGTTGAACACCTCCGGCACGCTGATCACGCTGTCGGCGGTCTCGGCCAACTCGCCGTCGCCGATCGACAACGGCAAGCGCTCTGGCTTGGAACCGAGCGTTCCCGACTCGTAGACGAGCACGAGGTTGGGGGCGTGGGTGCGCCGGGCGAGGTTGGCCGCCGTCGACGGCAGGCCGATGCCGACGAAGCACACCGCTCCGTCGAGCAGATAGCGGGCGGCGGCGATCGTCATCGCGTCGTCGTTCATTGCGTTCCCCGGCCACGCAGGCCGCTTCTGGCCGCTCCTCGGCTTGCGCCTCGTCGCTCGCATCGTTGTTCCGCGGGGTATCGATCATCCCGGAACCCCGGTCTTCCCGAGAACGTTCGACTCCAGCCAGTCGGTGAAGCGCTGGCGGTCGGACGAGATCTCGTCCCACGCGCGGTAATAGTCGTTGTCACGCGTCGAATAGCCATGTGCATAGCTCGGGTGGGCGCCGCCCGGCACGGCGGCGACGTGGGACACCGCCCACGACGGGATGACCACCGCCCCGGGCCTGGGTTCGAGCACGTCGACGATCTCCTCGACCGTGATGAGTGCCCGGCGCGCGGCCAGCACGGCCTCCTTCTGCACGCCGGTGATCCCCCACAGCATCACATTGCCGGTGGTGTCCGCCTGCTGGGCATGAACGATCGACACGTCGGGATTGATCGCCGGCACGGCCGTCAGCTCCTCGCCGGTGAATGGGCAGACGATCGGCGCCAGCGTCGCCGTGTGGGCGGCGAGGTCGGTGCCCCGGTACCCGCGCAGCACGGCGAACGGCAGCCCGGCGGCGCCGGCGACATAGCGGTTGGCCATCCCGGCGTGGCTGTGCTCCTCGATCTCCAGTGGTTGCGGCCAGCCGTTCTCGACGGCGTCGCGGAAGCGGTGCAGCGAGCCGACCCCGGGGTTGCCGCCCCACGAGAAGATCAGCTTGCGGACACATCCGGCGCCGATCATCTGGTCGTAGACGATGTCCGGCGTCATCCGTGTCACGGTCAGGTCGCGCCGGCCCTGGCGAATGATCTCCTGGCCGGCGGCGACGGGGATGAGGTGGGTGAACCCTTCGAGGGCGAGCGTGTCGCCGTCGTGGACCAGCTCGGCGACCGCCGCCGCCAGCGTCGTGATCGTGGTCATCGACGCGTCTCATCCGAGTGTTTGATGTCGACGGAGTCTTTGGTGTCGACACGCCCCGCGTCAAACACTCCGATGAGCATGGCATACGATACGCAGAGCGCACGCGTGTGCGTCAAGTGAACACAGCGGGGGGACGCAATGAACGTCTATGTCGTCGACGCTTGTCGGACTCCGATCGGGCGCCATCGGGGCGCCCTCAGCGACGTGCGCCCCGACGACCTCGCGGCAACGGTGCTCAGCGCGCTCCTCGCCCGCAACGCGTCGCTCGACCCGGCGGAGATCGCCGACGTCGTATGGGGCGCCGCCAACCAGGCCGGCGAGGACAACCGCAATGTCGCCCGCATGGCCGTGCTCCTCGCCGGGCTGCCGCACACGGTGCCGGGGGCGACCGTGAACCGGCTGTGCGGGTCAGGTCTCGATGCGCTCAACCGGGCGGCCGCCGACCTCGCCCTCGGCCACGGCGACGTCAGCGTGGCCGGCGGCGTGGAGGCGATGAGCCGGGCCCCGTTCGTCCTGCCGCGGGCGACGGACCGGCTGCCGCGGAAGCAGGAGCTCGTCGACACGGCGCTCGGCTGGCGGCTGGTCAACGAGCGGATGCCCAACGAGCACACGATCAGCCTCGGCATGACTGCCGAGGTGCTCGCCGAGGAGTATGCGATCAGCCGCCAGGCGCAGGACCGCTTCGCCGTCGGCAGCCACGAGAAGGCGCTGTCGGCGCAGGCCGCCGGGTTGTTCGACGGCGAGTTGATTCCGGTCCAGGACGGCGACACGACGATCTCCGTCGATGAGGGTCCCCGCGCCGACACGAGCCTCGACCGGCTCGCCGCCCTGCGCCCCGTGTTCACGGCCGACGGCACGGTGACGGCAGGCAACTCGAGTCCGCTCAACGACGGTGCCGCCGCCCTGTTGCTCGCCACCGAACGCGGGTGCGAACGGCTCGGCCTCGAGCCGAAGGCCCGCGTCGTGACGTGGGCCTCGGCGGGAGTCGAGCCGCGGCGGATGGGCATCGGTCCGGCGCCGGCGATGCGGCTGGCGCTTGAACGGGCCGGCTGGAAGCTCGACGATGTGGACGTCGTCGAGCTCAACGAAGCGTTCGCCGCCCAGGCGCTTGCGGTCATGGCCGAGCTCGGCCTCGACCGGGCGCGGACCAACCAGCGTGGCGGGGCGATCGCCCTCGGCCACCCGCTCGGCTGCTCGGGGGCGCGGATCGCCACCACCCTCGTCCACCAGCTCGCCGCCCTCGGCCCGGGGAGCAAGGGGGCGGCGACGATGTGCATCGGCGTCGGCCAGGGAATCGCCACCCTCTTCGAAGCCGTCTAACGCAACCGATGGGTGTTCTGGGGACGGAACGGTCCCCTAAACACCCATCGGTCGGGATCGACGGCGTGCTCAGCCCGACGCCGACGCCGACGCCGGCGACCCCGCGGTCACTCGCGATCGTTGGGACGCGGCCCCAATGAGCTGAAGTCGGCGCTGATCCGGGCGACGGCGTCGAGCAGCGGCGGCACGAACTTCGACTCGATGTCATCGATCGTCGCCCGGCTGGCGTGAACGGACACATTGACGGCGGCGATCACGTTCCCGGCGTCGTCACGGACGGGGGCAGCCACCGAGCGCAGCCCGTGCTCCAACTCCTGGTCGACGATCGCGTAGCCACGCTCCCTGGCGACGTCGATCGCTGCCCGCAACTCGCCGGCATCGTGCACGGTGGTCTCCGTGTACGAGTGCAGCTCGACGCCCGCCAGTGCTTCGTCGAGGTCGTCGGGCGCCAGCCCGGCGAGGAGGACGCGCCCCATCGACGTGGCGAACGCCGGAAAGCGCGTGCCCACGGCGATGGCAACGGTCATGATCCGGCGCCGCGTCGGGACACGAGCGACGTAGACGATGCTCTCGCCGTCGAGCACCGACATCGACGACGACTCCTGGACGGTGGCGACGAGGGTCTCCATGTGCGGCATCGCCACCTCCGATAGGCCCATCGAAGACAGGTAGGCGAAGCCGAGGTCGAGCACGCTCGGGCGCAGCGAGAACTCGCGGCCGTCGTGATGCACGTAGCCGAGTTCGACGAGCGTGAGCAGGAAGCGCCGGGCGGCGGCGCGGGTCAGCCCGGTGCGCCGGCTGACATCGCTGAGCGTGAGTCGCGGATTCTCGCCGTCGAAGGAACGGATCACCGCCAAACCGCGTTCGAGCGATTGGACGAAGTCGCTACCGCGCTGTTCGGCCACGTGGCTCCGCTCCCGATTCCGGTCCGTGCGCGATACGAACGATAGTACGCAGAGCGTCCGGCGGTTCCCTGGGTCAATCAGGCAAGCGCGGCATCTCGATGCCCTCGTCTCGCCCGAGCAGTACGGCCCGAGTCAGCGCCGACGAGCCGAACTTGTCCTTGACGTCGTCCAATACGCCGTCGACGGGACCACGATGGTGAAACGGCAGCGTCAGTTGCACCACGCCGTCGTCGTCGAGGTTGGCGATCGTCAGCCCGACCAGCGTCACGCCGTCACGGCCGATGCGCGGCATCGACGCGGCGAGCAGGCCGCGGGCGATCGACAGGATCGTCGATGTGTCCGCCGTCGCCTGGTCGAGCGTGTGTGACCGCGTAGCCCGTGTGAAGTCGTCGAAGCGCAAGCGCAGCATCACGGTCCGCCCGACGCGCCGAGCGGCGCGCAGCCGCCTCGCGACGCGATCGACGAGACCGACGAGCACGGCATCGAGCGCCGGGGCGGTCCGCGGCGAACGGCCGAGAGCGCGCTGTGAACCGATCGAACGGCGCCGGCGGCCAATGCGCACAGGGCGGGAGTCGCGGTTGTGGGCGAGGGCGTGGATGTGCCGGCCCGGCCCCGTTCCGAGGATCGCCACGAGGGCGTCCTCGGGCATCGCCGCGATGTCGCCGACGCGATGAATGCCGCGGTCGTGCAACCTCGCCGCCGTCTTGGCGCCGATGCCCCACACCCGCTCGATGGGGAGCGGATGGAGGAAGCCGAGCTCGTCGCCGGGTGGCACGACGATCAGCCCGTCGGGCTTGGACACGGCGCTGGCCACCTTGGCGAGGAACTTCGTGCGGGCGACGCCGACGCTGATCGGCAAGCCGACGCGGTCACGGACCTCACGGCGGAGACGTACGGCGATCTCCTCGGGCGTGCCGGCGATGCGCCGCAGACCGCCGACATCGAGAAACGCTTCGTCGACGGAGATCCCCTCGACGAACGGGGTGGTGTCGTCGAACACGGCGAAGACCGCCTTGCTCGCCTCGGTGTAGGCGGACAGCCGTGGCGCCACGAACACGGCGTCGGGGCACAGCCGGCGCGCCTCGCCCCCACCCATTGCCCCGCGCACACCGCTGGCCCGGGCTTCATAGCTGGCGCACATGACGACACCGATGCCGACGATCACGGGGCGGCCGCGGAGGCGCGGATCGTCACGCTGTTCGACGGCGGCGAAGAAGGCGTCGAGGTCGGCGTGGAGGATTGTCGCGTCGCCGCTCACGAACAAATGTTCGCAGACGCGACTGTCGGCGGTCAACGTCAGGGTGATCCCTGATCCGCCTTCAGGCGGAGGCGCGACGGCAAGATCGTCTGACAGACTCGCCGTCGTCGTGGAAGCTCCCCTGCTCCGTCTCGACGGCGTCTCCAAGCACTACCCCGGAGTAATCGCCCTCGACGATCTGTCCGTCGAAATGCCGCGCGGCCGGATCGGCCTCGTCGGCGCCAACGGCGCCGGCAAGACGACGACGTTCCGACTGTTGCTCGGGCTCGCCCACCCCAGCCAGGGAAAGGTCGAGGTGTGCGGTGTCGATGTCGCCGCCGACCCGATCGGTGTGCGCTCACGGCTCGGCTACATGCCCGAGCACGACTGCCTGCCGCTCGATCAGACCGCTGCCGACGTGGTCTCGACGTTCGGTGAGTTGAGCGGGCTGCCGGCGCGGGCCGCCCGGCAGCGGGCGTCGGACATCCTCGACCTCGTCGGACTCGACGAGGCCCGCTTCCGGCCGATCAAGGGATTCTCGACGGGCATGCGCCAGCGCACCAAGCTGGCCCAGGCGCTGGTCGGCGATCCCGAGCTGATCCTGCTCGATGAGCCGACCGCCGGGCTCGACCCGCTCGGTCGTGAGGAGATGCTCGCCCTCGTCGCCCGCCTCGGCACGTTCGGCATCTCCGTGCTGATGGCCACCCACCTCCTCGACGACGTGCAACAGGTTTGCGACCACGTCGTGATGATCGACGCCGGCCGGCTGGTCGTCTCCGGGGCAACCGACTCGCTGCTCGAACGCACCGGCGTTCTCACCGTCGACGTCGGGCCACGACACGACGAGCTGATCGCCGGCCTGGCGCGCCGCTCCTTGACGGCCGTCGCCGACGAAGGCTTCGTCGAGGTCACGATCGACGGCGACAACGATCTCGACGCCGTTCGCGACGTCGTCGCCGAACTCGCCCTCCCGCTGTATCGCTTGTCGACGCGATTGACGACGCTCGACGAGGTATTCCTGCGCCGAGCCGGGAGCGGGTCATGAGCACCGTGGATGCCAGTCACCACGGTGCCGTCTACGACCGCGGCTATCGCCCCTACGAGGGTGAGCGGGGCCAGCGCGGCGCGGCGACGTTCGCCCTTTTCAAGGCCTCGGTGCGCCGTGCCCTCGGGATCCGCCGCTCATGGCGCCAGAAGGTCGCCCCATTCGTGCTCCTCGGAGTCGTCACGATCCCGGCGATCGTCAACGTCGGCATCGGCTACGTCACCCGCGACCAGCCGGTCGTCGACCAGATCGAGATCATCACGTACCACGACTACGTCGGCGTCTCGTCGGCGCTGCTGCTGTTCGTCGCCATCGTCGCCCCCGACGTGATGTGCCCGGACCGTCGCCAGCACGTCTTGCCGCTGATGTTCGCCCGTCCGATGACCGGTGTCGACTACGTCGTTGGCCAAGGTCGGGGCGATCACCGCGATCCTGTTCGCCTTCTCGTTCATTCCCCAGGTGGTGTTGTTCGTCGGCAACATGCTCGTCAGCGACAGCGCCCTCGACTACCTCACCGACCACCTCGACATCCTCTGGAAGGTGCCGGTCGCCGTCGCTCTGCTCGCCCTCTACTTCGCGTCATCGGCGTGGCGATCGCCTCGTTGACCGACCGGCGGATCGTCGCCGGGGCGTCGATCATCGGCCTGTTCCTGATCACGTCGATCGCCTCGGGGATCATCGTCGGCGAGGACTTCGAGTTCGAGAGCGGCTCGCCTGCCGCCCTGCTCAATCTCCTCGCCCTGCCGCTGTACCTCCGCGACCTCATCTTCCTCGGCGAGATCGAGCCCGAGTCGCCGCTCACGGCGTCGAGAACGGCGGACTGCTGGCGATCGTGACTTACGTCGCGATCGTCGTCATCGGCATCGCCGTGTTGTTTCGCCGCTACCGCTGGGTTGAGCGGTGAACGTGAGCTTCGGCCCTCCGCGATCCGGCACGCGCCGTGCGTCTCGCCGGCGACCCTGCCTTCGCGCCGGACGCCACGGTCGAGGTGTCCGAGGTGTCGGTGTGGTTCGGGCCGAAGGTCGCCCTGTCGGAGCTGAGCTGCTCGTTCGGCCCGGGCGTCACCGGCCTGCTCGGTCCTAACGGCGCCGGCAAGACGACACTGATGCGGGCGATCACCGGACTCGTCGGTGTCAATCAGGGGATGGTCCGCATCGAGGGCCGTGACCCGCGTCGTGACCGCCGTGTGCACGCCGGCATGGCGCTGGTCCCCGAGGACGAGGCGGTGCCGTCCGGGCTCAGCGCCAGACAGTTCGTCCAGTACATCGCCGACCTCCACCGAGTCGTAAATCGCAGCGCATCGGACGACGCCCTCAACACGGTCGGTCTGCTCGACGTCGCCGATCGACGCGTTGACGCTTTCAGCAAGGGGATGCGGCAACGCTGCAAGGTCGCCGCCGCTCTGGTGATCGATCCGCGGGTCCTCGTGCTCGACGAGCCGTTGAACGGCGCCGACCCGGTGCAGCGGGTCCACTTGATCGCCCTGTTCAAGCGCCTCGGCGCCGAGGGGCGCACGGTGATCGTCAGCTCGCACGTGCTCAACGAGGTCGAGCGCCTGGCCCAGCGGGTGATCGTGCTGATTCACGGCCGTCTCGCCGCCGCCGGCGGACATCACGCCATCCGCGACGCGATGGACGACCGCCCGCGGCACGTGTTCGTGCGCGCCGACGACGGGCGCAGCCTGGCGGCCTCGCTCATCGGGCTCGACTCGGTGGCCGGCGTGACGTTCGACGCCACCCGTGGTGGCCTCGTCGTTCAGACCGGCCAGGCCCGCGAACTGGCGACGGCGTTGCCCCGCCTCGCCCGCGACTCCTCGATCCGCCTGCTCGAAGTGCGTGCCCTCGACGACTCCCTGGAGAGCCTGTTCCGGGAGCTCGTCAGATGACCGCGGAGATGGCGGTGAGTCGCAGGCGATCGCGGTTCGTCGCCATCTTCCTCTACACACTGCGCTCGTGCATCCCGCCCAAGCGGTGGGCCGCCGTGCTGATGCCGTGTGGCGGAGCGCTGCTGTTCGGACTCCTCGCCCGGGCCGTCGAGGACACGGCCGATGTGGCGTTCGCCAACGTCGCCGCCGAGGGCATCTTCTCGCTGATGATGCCGATCGCGGCCCTCATCATCGGCGACGCCGTGCTCGGCGCCGAGATGCGTGGCGGCACGTTCCACTTCACATGGCTGTCGCCGGCATCGACCTGGCAGATCGTGCTCGGCCGCTGGCTCGGCGGCGCCCTCGTCGCCTTGGTGACGATCGCCCCGGCGACCGCCGCCGCCGCATTCGTCGCCGGCTCGCCGTCGAGCGCCGGGCCGGCGTTGATCGCCGCGGCGGTCGGCGCCGTCACCTACATCGCCCTGTTCATCGCCATCGGCGCCATCACCCAACGCACCGCCGTGTGGTCGCTGGCCATCGTGTTCCTCGTCGAGCGGCTGCTCGGCGCCGCCCTCACCGGGATCGCCCAGATCTCGCCGACGTGGGAGTCGCGGGCGATCTTCGTCGGGCTGCTCGACGACCCACCAGAGCGGCTCGTGCGCAGCGGCATTCCCCAGGGTTGGGACGCCGTCGTTCGGCTGGCCATCGTGACGCTGTTGTCGTTGGCGGTCGCCAACTGGCGGATGAAGCGGATCAAGCTCTCCGGCGCCAGCGACTGACTGTCAGCCGGCGACGTCGATGACCGCGGCGCCGGTGACCCGATCGCCGGCGAGGTCGGCGAGGGCTCGATCGGCGACGTCGAAGGGGTACACCGTGACGGTCGGGCGGAGGGGGATCTCGGCGGCGATGGCGAGGAATGCGTCGCCGTCGCCGCGAGTGTTGGCGGTGACGCTGCGCAGCTGGCGCTCTTCGAACAGGTCGGTGGCGTAGCGCAGCGGCGGGATGTCGCTGAGGTGGATCCCGGCGACGGCGAGGGTGCCGCCACGGTCGAGAGCCCGCAGCGCCACCGGCACGAGGTCACCCGCCGGGGCGAACAGGATCGCCGCGTCGAGCGGTTCGGGCGGGGCGTCGGCAGCGTCGCCGGCCGAGGTGGCGCCGAGCCCGAGGGCGAGGCGACGAGCGTCGGCGGAACGTGTCAGCACGTGCACCGTGGCGCCCTCGTGGAGGGCGACCTGGGTGGCGAGGTGGGCGGACGCACCGAACCCGTAGATGCCGAGCCGGCCGCCCGGTGGGAGTGCCGTTCGGCGGAGGGCGCGGTAGCCGATGATCCCGGCGCAGAGCAGCGGTGCCGCCTCGGCGTCACCGAAGATGTCGGGAATGGGGTAGGCGAAGTTCTCGTCGACGACGGCGAGCTCGGCGTAGCCGCCGTCGGCGTCCCATCCGGTGAATGCCGGCGAGACGCACAGGTTCTCGTCGCCACGGCGACAGAATCGGCACACGCCACACGTGTGACGGAGCCAGGCGATGCCGACCCGCTGGCCCACGTCGAACCGCGACGTCGACGGTCCGCGCTGCTCGACGATCCCGACGATCTCGTGGCCGGGGACGACCCGCGGCCGACGCGGCGCGAGATCGCCCTCGGCGAGGTGCAGGTCGGTGCGACACACGCCGCAGACCACGACGCGGACGAGGATCTCGCCGCGTCCCGGCTTCGGGTCAGCTCGCTCGCCGCGGCGCAGCGGCCCGCCGGTGATCGGCCCGGCCTCCTCGACCCACCACGCCCGCACCCCGTCCTCCCATCCGAGTGTTTCGTGCTATCGGAGTGTTTGCTGCTGAATAGTCAGCACGTGACACTCCGTCAGCAGGAAACACTCCGATCAAGCGGGCTAGTTGGAGTTGCGCTTGCGGCGGGTCGCTGGCGTGACCATGGCGTCGGAGCCGGGATAGATCAGCGCCTCGCTGCCGTCGTCCCAGCGCACGTAGTACGGCGAACCACCGTCGTCGCCCCTCGCTTCGAGGACCTCGCACTGGCGGTCCGGCTCGCCGACGCGATGGCCCTTGATGACGATGCGATCACCTGTGTTGGCATGCATGTCCGTACCCCCTTCGTGACTCCGTGCCATTGTGCGCGCGCTTACGGCCGGCGTGCACGGGCACCCGTGTGAGCAGGCGCCGCCGTAAGCTCGCACACTCGTGAGCGACGCCGCCCTCGACGACGCTCACCACGGGCGGCATGCCGGCGGGTTCAGCCTTGCCATGGGTGCACTCGGCATTGTCTACGGCGACCTCGGCACGAGCCCGCTGTACTCACTGCGGGAGACGTTCGGGCACAACGACATCGAGGTCACCAAGGCGTCGGCGTACGGTGCCGCCTCGATCGTCTTCTGGGCGCTGATCATCGTCGTGTCCATCAAGTACCTCGTCCTCGTGATGCGCGCCGACAACCGTGGCGAGGGCGGCATCCTCGCCCTCACCGCCCTGGTCATGCCCGGCCGCCGGACCGGCGAGCGCCGCGACCTGCGCCCAGCCGGGATGGCCGCCGCCGTGATCACGCTCGGCGTCTTCGGCACCGCATTGCTGTATGGCGACGGCCTGATCACCCCCGCAATCTCCGTGCTCAGCGCCGTCGAAGGATTCGAGGTCGCCACCACCGCATTCGAGGACTGGGTGATCCCGGTCTCCGTCGTGATCCTCGTCGGCCTGTTCGCCGTGCAGCGACGCGGCACGGCCGGCATCGCCCGCGTCTTCGGGCCGATCATGGTCGTGTGGTTCGCCGTGATCGGCGCCCTCGGGTTGGCGCAGATCGTCGAGCACCCGAGTGTTGTCCAGGCCGTGTGGCCTGGCTACGCCGTCGGTTTCTTCACCGACGACCCGGGCAAGGCGTTCCTCGCCCTCGGGTCGATCTTCCTCGTGCTCACCGGCGGCGAGGCGCTGTACGCCGACATGGGCCACTTCGGGCTGCGCCCGATCCGCCAGTCGTGGTACCTCTGGGTGCTCCCGGCGCTGCTGCTCAACTACTTCGGGCAGGCGGCGCTGCTGCGCGACGACCCGACGGTGATCGAGAACCCCTTCTACCACCTCGCCCCCGACTGGGCGGTTACCCCGTTGGCCGTGCTGGCGACGATGGCGACGGTGATCGCCTCGCAGGCGCTGATCTCCGGCGCCTTCTCGTTGACCGCCCAGGCGATCAACCTCGACTACCTCCCGCGGCTGGCCGTTCGCCACACCTCGGCGGCTCACGTCGGGCAGATCTACGTGCCGCTCGTGAACTGGTTGCTGATGATCGGTTGCGTCGGGTTGGTGCTCGCCTTCCAGTCCTCGAGCGCGCTCGCCGCCGCGTTCGGCATCGCCGTCACCGGGACGATGACGATCACGACTCTGCTCTTCTACCGCGTCGCCCGCGACCGATTCGGATGGTCGCTGGCCAAGGCGTTGCTGATCCTCGTGCCACTACTGCTCATCGACGTGATGTTCTTCGCCGCCAACGTGCCGAAGATCCCAGATGGCGGTTGGTTCCCCCTGGTCGTCGCCTTCGTTCTCGTCGTGCAGATGACGACGTGGCGACGCGGGCGCCAGCTCGTCGCCGCACGCGTCCGACGGGCGGAGATCCCCCTGGCCACGATCGTCGAGACGGCCAACCAAGGCGGCGTGACACGTGTGCCCGGGACGGCCGTCTACCTGTTCAAGGATCCCGGTTCGGCGCCTCCTGCCCTGCTCGTCAACCTCGAGCATCAGAAGGTTCTGCACGAGCGCATCCTGTGTGTCGCCGTGCAGGTGAGCGGTGACGCCACCATCGACGATGCCGATCGGGTTTCGATGTCCGAGGTCGGCGGCGGTGTGTTCCAGATCATTATCTGTCACGGGTTCATGGAGGAGCCCGCGGTCGTCTCCGCTCTCGGGCGGATCGAACTCGGCGGCGGCCCGTTCGACCCGGCGTCGTCGACGTTCTTCCTCGGCGACGAGATCGTCATCGCCCACGAGATGGAGGGCATGCATCCCTGGCGCGAGCAGCTCTTCGAGGTCCTCGACCGCGGTGCCGAGTCGGCGGCCCGGTTCTTCGATCTGCCGTCCGACCGGGTCGTCACCGTCGGCACCCACGTCGAGATCTGAGAGCCGGCGAACGGCATCTGCGCAGTGTCGTAGCGTGAGGTGATGCGGGTCGCTGCGCTCGTCGTGCCGATCATCGCGGTGTTGCCCATCGCGATCATCGACGTTCATGATGGGCCACCCACGTCCGTGCCGGAGTCGGCCGTAGCCGTGACGCCGGTCCGTCGAGCGCTCGATGACGTTCTCTCGTGGTTGGAATCCCCCGCAGCTGTCGACGCTGGGCGGTTCACCAGCGCGTTTCTCGACGTTGTCTCGACGGACGAGATCAATGCTGCCTTTGAGGACCTCAGCGGCGTGTGGGTCGTCGAGTCGATCGAGGAACGGACCGCCAGTGAGTTGACCGCGATCATTCGCGATCCGTCGGTGACTCTCGAGGTGAGACTCGCAGTGAACGGCGACGGGCTCATCGACGGTCTCGGTATTGAATTTGGTGAGCTGGTCAATCCACCGGTTTCGTTGGACCAGGTTGCCGAACAGGTCGATGAGTTCGGATCGACCTCGGCGTTTCTCGCCGCGGAAGTCGATGAGGGAGGTGTCTGCAGGCCGATCACCGCATTGCGCGAGCGATCGGCGATGCCGCTCGGTTCGGTGTTCAAGCTGTACGTGGTCGGCGCCGTGGCCACCGCCGTCGACGAGGGATCGCTCAGTTGGGACGATCCGGTGGTGATCCGCGACGAGCTCGACAGCCTGCCGTCGGGCGTGACCCAGCACGACCCGGCTGGGAGCACGCTCTCCGTAGAGGCGCTCGCCAGCCGCATGATCTCGATCAGCGACAACACCGCGACCGACCACCTCATCGACCTGGTCGGTCGCGATCAGGTCGAAGCGGCCCTCAGCGACTTCGGCCACTCCGATCCGGAGATCACGGTGCCGTTCCTCACCACCCGTGAGCTGTTCATCCTCCGTTCGGACCTCGAGTTGCTCGAGCGCTATGGCAACGCTGACGAGAATGGTCGCCGAGAGTTGCTCGCCGAAGAGATCGCCGGCCGACCACTTCCGACTGGCGACTGGACCGAGCCACGCGACGTGACGACTGTCGAGTGGTTCGCTACCCCAATCGACATTTGCCAAGCGCTCGTCGCGCTCGACGACCTCGACGGCGATCCGGATCTCGCCCCCGTCCGCTCGATCATGACCGGCAACGACATGCTCGACACCGAGGAGGAATTCACCCGGGTGCTGTACAAGCCAGGAGGCGAGCCGGGCGTGCTGTTCGAAGCGTGGCTGGCGGTGACTGACACCGGTCAGCGCTACGCCGTCGTCGGCGGCGCCGCCAGCGAGACCGAACGGATCCACCCAGCCCTCTCACTCGTCCTGCCGAGCGCCCTCGACCTGCTTCCCTCGTGACACGGAACACTCTTGACAAAAAAGTTTGTCAAGACGCACACTGGGGGAGTGCACGACGTCGAGGTCATCGAGAGTCCCGCCGCCGCCGCGGTCGCCCTCGACCCGGTGCGGGCACGGTTGCTGGCTGAACTCGTCGAGCCGGCGTCGGCGACGTCGCTCGCCACGCGCGTCGGCATCTCGCGCCAGAAGGTCAACTACCACCTACACACACTCGAGGCCCACGGCCTCGTCGTGCTCGCCGCCGAGCGCCAACACGGGGGGATCACCGAGCGGGTCCTGCAGGCGACAGCGGCCAGCTACGTCGTGTCACCGGCAGCACTGAGCGAGGCCGCCGTCGATCCGGAGTCCGCCAACGATCGCCTGTCGGCGCGTTACCTCGTTGCCCTCGCCGGGCGCGCTGTCCGCGAGGTCGGCAACCTCGCCCGCCGCGCCGCCGCCTCCGGCAAGCGGCTGCCGACGATGTCGATCGACACGGAGATCCGCTTCCGCAACGCCGCCGACCGCGCCGCCTTCGCCGACGACCTCACCGCTGCCGTGATCGAGCTGGCAGCCCGCTACCACCATGACGAGGGGCGGCCCCACCGTCTCCTCGTCGCCGCCTATCCGAAACCCAAGGAGCATCAACCATCATGAGCACCCCCAACGTTCCCCACCGCCTCGAGTTCAGCGTCGAGCTCTCCGGCACCGCCGAGCAGGTGTGGCAGGCGATCGCCACCGGCCCAGGGTTGACGGCATGGTCGATGCCGACCGACGTCGACGAACGCGTCGGCGGTGAATTCGTGATCCACATGGGTGAGACCGACGCGCGCGGCGTGGTCGGTGGATGGGATCCGCCACACCGGTTCGTGATGGAGGAGCCGGACTGGGCTGCTCTCGCCGGCCACGAGGGTGACGACGTCACGCCGATGGTCACTGAGTACCTCGTCGAAGCGACCTCGGGAGGATCGTGCGTGCTGCGCGTCGTGTCGAGTGCCTTCGGCACGGGTGCCGACTGGGAGCGCGAGTTCTTCGACGAAGCCGAGAAGTACTGGCTGCCGCTGTTCGAGAACCTGCGCATCTATCTGGAGGCGTTCCCGGGACAGCGGGCCACGATCGTCGAGTCGGGCGCCGAGGTCGGCAACAGCCCGGCCGACGTGGTGACGGCGATGCGCGAACGGATCGGCGCTACCGACGTCGGCGCCGACGTCGAGGTTCTCGGTGTTGCCGGACGTGTGGAGAAGCTTTCCGACCTCGGAGTTCTCGTCCGCTACACCGATCCCGACTGCGGGTTCCTCAACCTGATGTCGTACCCGAACGGTCCAGACACCGCCTACGCCCTGGCCCGTGCCTACCTGTTCGGCTCGCGTGCCGCCGAGCTCGCTGCCACCCAGGAAGCCGGGTGGAAGGAATGGTTCGCCGAGCTGCCGGCCTCCGTGTCCTGAGGATCCACGATGCTGCTCGCCAACAAGAACGCGATCATCTATGGCGCCGGAGGACCGATCGGCGGTGCCGTCGCCCGGGCGTTCGCCCGTGAGGGTGCGCGGGTCCACCTCACCGGACGGACGCTGGACAACCTCGCGTTTCTCATCGCCGAAATCCGCACCACAGGGGGTCAAGCGGAGGCGGCTGCCGTCGACGCCCTCGACGAGATGGCCGTCGATGCTCACGCGGCGTCCGTCGTCGAGAGCTTCGGCAGCCTCGACATCTCGTTCTGCGTGATCAGCGCCGACGAAGTGTTCTTCACCCCGCTGGCGGAGATGTCCGTCGCCGACTTCGAGCGACCGGTGAACACGCTGCTGCGCTCGGCGTTCATCACGGCCCGGGCGGCGGCACGGCAGATGATCCCCCAGCGCTCCGGCGTGATCCTGTCGTTCGGTGGGTCGGGCACGCCACTGCGCGACTTCTTCCTCGGTGGCTTCCAGGTCGGGCTGGCGGCTGTCGAGGTGCTCGGTCGCCAGCTCGCCGCTGAGCTCGGACCGCACGGGATCCGCTTCGTCACGTTGCAGACGAGCGGCATCGTCGATGCCATCCCGCCCGGCACCGAAGGCGCCGAGGAGATCGTCGCCGGCATCGCCGGCAAGTCGTTGCTCGGCTTCGGCGCCACGCTCGTCGACGTCGGCAACGTCGCCGTGTTCGCCGCCTCCGAACATGCCCGCACCATCACCGGAACGGCGATCAACATGACCTGCGGCACCGAAGTTCCATAGCCCGTCACCGTGCCATCTGCCACTCGTGGCCGATGGCACAGCAACTCATGCCCAGCCGGCGGCGATCCGCCCCTAACTTGAATCTGCTCGCCGCGCTCCATCTGGAGGATCTCCCGTGACCGAACTCATCGTTGACCGAGTCGCCCCGCACGTCAGTCCCGACCACGTCCGACCTCGACGTCGGCCATGCCATCGTGGCCCGCGGTCTGGTCAAGCACTACGGCGACAACGTCGCCCTCGCCGGCATCGACATCGACGTGCGCGCTGGAACGGTGACTGCGGTGCTCGGCCCCAACGGCGCCGGCAAGACGACGGCTGTCCGCATCCTGACGACTCTCACCGATGCCACCGCCGGGTCGGCGACGGTCGCCGGTTTCGACGTTGCCGCCGAGCCCGGCGAGGTGCGCCGGCGCATCGGCCTCGCCGCCCAGGACGCCACCGTCGATCCACTGCTCACCGGCCGGGAGAACCTCATCATGCTCGGCGAGCTGCACCAACTCGCCCGCAAGGACGCCGCCGGCCGCGCCGTCGAGTTGCTCGAACAGTTCTCGCTCACCGAAGCCGCCGACCGCGTCGTGTCGGGTTACTCCGGCGGCATGCGCCGCCGCCTCGACCTCGCCGCCACCCTCGTCGCCCGCCCACAGGTGCTGTTTCTCGACGAGCCGACCACCGGGCTCGATCCACGGGCGCGCACCGAGCTGTGGGAGGTGCTCGACACGCTCGTCGACAGCGGCACGACGCTGTTGTTGACGACGCAGTACCTCGACGAGGCCGAGCGACTCGCCGACGACATCATCGTCATCGATCGCGGCCGGGTGATCGCCCGCGGCAACGCCCGCTCGCTCAAGCGCGAGGTCGGCGGCGACCACATCTATGCCGTACTCGTCGACGCGTCGCGCCTCGACCAGGCGGCGTCGATCGTGTCCGACGCGACGGGCGGCGAACCGTCCATCGACGTCGAAGCCCGCTCGATCAATGCCCCGACGACGGGCGGTGTCGACGCCCTCGTCACCGTCGCCACCCAGTTCCGTGACGCCGGGATCGCCGTCGAGGACCTGAGCATCCGTCAGCCGACGCTCGACGATGTGTTCCTCACGCTCACCGGCGAGCCGTGCCCCGACGAGGTCGAACAGAAGGAGGTTGTCGAATGACGGCTGCAACCATCGACATCGGCGCGATTGCGCCGACGGCCGCGCCGGAGGTGCATCGGCCACGCGGCGTCTTCCACGACGCCTGGGTGATCGCCCGCCGCGGCCTCACCCACATGAAGCGCCAGCCCGAGCAGCTCAGCGACGCGACGATCAACCCGATCATGTTCGTGCTGCTGTTCGCCTACGTGTTCGGCGGAGCGATCCCGATTCCCGGGGGCAGCTACCGCGAGTACCTGATGGGCGGCATCTTCGCCCAGACGATCGTGTTCACGTGCTTCGGCGTCGCTCTCGCCCTCACCAACGACCGCAAGAACAACGCCGTCGACCGCTTCCGCTCGCTGCCGATCGCCAAGGGCGCCGTGCTCGGCGGCCATGCCATCGCCAACATGATCAAGTCGCTGCTGCCGCTCGTGATCATGTCGCTGTGCGGACTGGCCGTCGGCTGGCGGATCCGGGGCGGCGTCGCCGACGCCGCCGGCGGCTATCTGCTGCTGATCGCCTTTGCCTTCGCGATGATCTGGGTGGGCGTGCTCTTCGGCAGCCTCGTCAAGACCCCCGAGGGCGTGACGGGGATCGCCTTCGCCGTGCTGTTCCCGTTGACATTCGCGGCGAGCACGTTCGTGCCGTTGACCCGCGTCAACGAGGCCGGCGAGTACGAGGACACGATGCCCGGCGTCCTCCAGACCGTCGCCGAGTGGAACCCGGTGACGACGCTGGCCAATGCCGTGCGCATCCAGTTCGGCAACCCGGTCGCCGACCAGGGCCCGAACCAGCCGTGGTCGATCGAGCACCCGGCCGTGTACACGCTGCTGTGGGCGATCGCCATCGTCGCCGTCTGCGCTCCGCTCGCCGTGCGCGCCTACGAGCGCTCGATCAAGAAGTAGCCCCCGCTCCCCATCGGAGTGTTTGGTGTCATCCGAGTGTTTCATGGCGGACAGGTCGCCACGAAACACTCGGATGGTCGTCGCGGCCACCCCGGCCGTAGCGTCGGTCAGCAATGGGTCACCCGCGTTTCCATCTCGCCATCCCCGTCGACGATCTCGCCGCGGCTCGCCGGTTCTACGCAGGAGTCCTGCAATGCCCGCAGGGACGTGAGGCGGAGACATGGGTCGACTGGGACCTCTACGGCCATCAACTCGTGACCCACCTCGCGACGCCGCCGGCGACGCCGCAGCCAACCCCGTCGACGGTCACGACGTCCCAGTCCCGCACTTCGGCGTGCTCCTCGATGTCGATTCGTTCCACGAGTTGGCCGAGCGGCTGCGCACCGCCGGCATCCCGTTCGACATCGAGCCGCATCTCCGGTTCGAGGGAAAGACCGGCGAGCAGTGGACGATGTTCTTCCGCGATCCGGCGGGCAATGCCCTCGAGTTCAAGGCGTTCACCGAGGACGCAGCCGTGTTCGCCCGCTGAGGTTGCTACGTCCCGCACACGTGGGTCGTCAGCGGACCACCGTTGTACTCGACGGCGTCGATCATCGCGGCGAACAGGTCCATCTCCGCACCGAGAGCATCGGCGTAGGCGCGGTGGAGGTTGAGCACGAGCCGCTCGGAGTCGGCCCAGCCGGCGAACTCACCGAGGTCGCACTGCCGCGCCGCCTCCAGGACGGAGAGCCCGTCGCGGCGTCCGTCCTCGGCGGTCGACTCGACGAGTCGGTAGTAGCGGTCGTGGGCATCGAACATGTCGGCGATCGACGCCGCGTCGGCGACCGGGCCGTGGCCGGGCACGACGACGGCGGGTTCGAACGACGCGAGCCATTCGAGTGACCGCCGAGCGCCGGTCACCGACCCCATGAACACGAGCGGGGTCAAGCCGTTGAAGACCAGGTCGCCGGTGAACAGCACGCGCTCGTCGGGGAGCCAGGCGACGACGTCGCCGGTCGTGTGGGCCGGGTAGCCCGGGTGGTGCAGTTCGATGCGGCGAGTGCCGGCGTAGATCGTCAGGTGGTCGTCAACGGCGATCGACGGCACGCGCCTCGTGACCGGCCCCCAGTCGGGGACAGGCGTCCACACCGGTGGACAGCCATCGATGATCGTGTCGGCGAGCAGGCCGGCCCGCATCGCCGTGTGCCCGATGATCACCGTCTCGCGGGGGAGCAGGCTGTTGCCGTACGTGTGGTCGCCGTGCTGGTGGGTGTTGACCGCCATCGCGATCGGTGCCAGCCCCGTGGCGGCGGCGACGGCGTCGAGGAAACGGCGGGTCCGTTCGTGCGTAGCGCAGGTGTCGACGACGACCGTCCCGCCGTCGTGCGTCCCGTCGCCACCGACCGCCGTGACCGCCCCTGCGTTGTTGATCCACCAGGTACCGTCCGGCTGGATCCAGGCGAACACACCATCGGCGATCTCGTGGAGCGCGGCTGCTGCCGGGCTGGCGTCGGCGTCCATCCGACCATGCTCCCAGAGTCGCTCAGTGGGGGAGCTCGTCGACCGATGCGGCGTCTGGGTGGACGCGCAGCTTCGGGGAGTTGAGGGCGAGGCTCGACGTCGTCCGCTGCACGCCCGGGGCGGCGAGCACCTTCTCGAGAACGATGTGGAGGTGGTCGTTGGTGCGGGCGACGACCCGGCAGATGAGGTCGCCGGGCCCGGTCGTCTTGTGGATCTCGAGGACCTCGGGGATCGCCGTCAGCTCGGCGAGGGCGGCTTGCTCTTGGCCTTGGGCGATCTCCAACGTCACGAACGCCAACACGTCGTAGCCCATCGCCTTGAGGTCGACCACCGGACCCCACCCGACGATGACCCCGGACTCTTGGAGACGATCGAGACGCGCCTGCACCGTGTTGCGAGCGACGCCGAGCCGGCGGGACAGTTCGAGCACGTTCGGGCGTGTGAGCTCGCCAAGGGCGGCGACCAGCGATTCCATGCTCGCGAAATTACAGATTGCTCACGATCAACGACCAGTCGCGTACAAAGTGTGCAGGAAATGTCCAGGATGTTGACCACACCGCCGTCCTCAGGTTTGCTTCATGAATGAGCGCCACCGACACCACGGTCACGCCGGACTCCCGGGACACCCCGGCCCGGCACCTCCTCGGCTGGGACTGCATCGAGTTCTGGGTGGGCAACGCCCGCACCACCGCCGGGTTCCTGATGTCGCACTTCGGCTTCCGCTGCACCGGCTACGCCGGCCCGGAGACCGGGCGGCGCGACAAGGCCAGCTACGTCCTCGAGCAGGGCGACATCCGCTTCGTCGTGTCCGGCGCGCTGCACGCCGACTCGCCGATCGCCGACCACGTGCGCCGCCATGGCGATGGCGTCCACGACCTCGCCTGGCTCGTCGACGACGCCGAGGCGACCTACGCCGCCGCCCTCGCCCGCGGCGCCCGGAGCGTGCGCGAGCCGTGGGTCGAGCACGACGAGAACGGCGACCTCGAGCTCGCCCAGGTCGCCGCCTACGGCGAGACGGTGCACACGTTCGTCAATCGCCTCCGCTACCGCGGCGCCACGCTGGAGCCCGGCTACACCGACGACAAGCTTCCCAACCCCAACGTCGGTCCCGACGTCGGCCTCGTCGCCATCGACCACGTCGTCGGCAACGTCGCCCGTGGCGAGCTCGACACCTGGGTCGACTTCTACTCCGACGTGATGGGCTTCGCCCAGCTGATGCACTTCGACGACGAGCAGATCCGCACCGAGTACTCGGCGCTGATGTCGACGGTCGTGTGGGACGGCAGCAAGATCGTGATGCCGATCAACGAGCCGGCCGAGGGTCTCAAGAAGAGCCAGATCCAGGAGTACATCGAGCACTACGACGGCCCCGGCGTTCAGCACATCGCCCTGCGCACCGACAACATCGTCAACGCCGTGCAGGCGATGCGCGACCGCGGCGTGCGCTTCATGGCCGTGCCCGAGACGTACTACGAGGAGGCCAAGCAGCGGCTTTCCGAATTCGACCTGCCGTGGGACGAGCTGAAGCGGCTCAACATCCTCGCCGACAAGGACCACGACGGGTACCTGCTGCAGATCTTCACGGAGACGATCACCGACCGTCCCGCCGTGTTCATCGAGATCATCGAGCGCCACGGCGCCAAGGGATTCGGCGAAGGCAACTTCAAGGCCTTGTTCGAAGCCATCGAGCGCGACCAAGCCGCACGCGGCAATCTGTGATGTTTCGCCCTCACTCGTTCGCTCGCTGCGCTCGCTCTCTCCGTTCGGTCGAGCTGACTGAGCCGGCCTCCGGCCGGCATCGAAGAGTCTCAGCTGGTCGACCGGCGGAGCCGGATCGACCAGCGACCGGGGGGCTCCGGCAGGAGCCTCCGCCCCCCGGACCCCCCGCCTCATGAAGCCGCCCTCGCCGGTCGGCCGGCTGGCCGAGCTGCCGCGCTACCAGCCGGGGCGTTCTTCAGCAGCGGCGATGGCCGAGCACGGCCTGGCGTCGGCGATCAAGCTGGCGTCCAACGAGTCGCCGTTCGGCCCGTTGCCCGGTGTCGTCGATGCGGTGGCCGCCGCCCTGAGCGACGTCAACCGGTACCCCGACCACACCACCGAGGAGCTGCGCGAACGGTTCGCAGATCACGTCGGCGTGCCTCGCGACCGCGTCGCCTGCGGACCAGGATCGGTCGGGCTGCTCGAACAGCTCGCCCTCGCCTACGTCGATCACGGGGACGAGGTCGTCTACCCGTGGCCGAGCTTCATCGCCTATCCGCAGTTCACCCGCCTTGTCGGCGGTGCCGAGGCGACCGTGCCGCTCAGGCGCCAGGCGTTCGACGTCGAGGCGATCGTCGCCGCGATCTCCGAGCGCACCCGAGTCGTGCTGATCGCCAACCCGAACAACCCCACGTCAACAGCGCTGCGCACTGCCGACCTGACGCGCATCGTCGACGCGGCGCCGGCCGATTGCCTCGTCGTCATCGACGAGGCGTACCACGAGTTCGTCACCGGCGCCGATGTCCCCGATGCGATCGAGCGGTTCGGCGACCGCCCCAACGTCGCCGTGCTGCGCACGCTGTCGAAGGCGTACGGGCTGGCCGGCCTGCGCGTCGGCTTCCTCGTTGCCGATCCGGCCGTCGTCGACGCCGTCAATGCCTGCGCCATCCCGTTCGGAGTCAATGCTGCAGCACAGGCGGCGGCCCTTGTCGCCCTCGACCAACACGCTGAGGTCGCCCGGCGTTGCGCCGCTGTCACCGCCGAGCGGAGCCGCGTCGCCCAGGCGTTGCGTCGGCGGGGGCTCGGCGTGCCGGCGAGCGAAGCGAACTTCTGGTGGCTGCCGGCTGGCGGCGCCGCGGGCGAGCTCGGTCTCGCTTTGGAGCGTCGCGGCGTCGTGACTCGACCGCTCGGCGTCGGTGTGCGCGTCACGATCGGCCATCCTGAGGACAACGATCGCTTCCTCGGCGCCCTCGACGACGCGGTCGCCGCCGAACCGGCGATGATCGCCGGCTGGGGGACGGCGACCGATGGGAATGCCGTCGGCGCCGCCGATTGGCTCGACCGCCTCGACGCCGCCCTCGCCCGCTTCCGCGGTCACCTGTCGATCGAACACCCGGGCCGCACCGATCCGGTCCCCGGCGAGGACGAGACGTGGGACGACCGCGACGTGTGGGCGCACGTCGCCGAGTTCGGCGACTACTGGCTCGCCGAGCTGACCACCGTGCTCGACTCGCCGGCCGGGGAGCCGCCACCGTTCGGCCGCACCCGCCGTGACCCGACGCGAATCGCTGCGATCGCCGCCGGTCGCAGCGCCGGCCCGGAGCAACACCTCGACACGATCGAGCGGTCGGCCGATCGCCTCGCCGCCCTGCTCGCCGCGATGACCGACGAAGACTGGGCGCGGACCGGCCGGCATGAGACACTCGGGGTGATGGACCTCGACACCCAGCTGCGCCATTTCCACGTCGGCCACTACGAGGAACACGCCGACCAACTCGACCTCACTACCTCCGAGCGATGAGCGCGACCTCCATCGGAGTGTTTGCTGCTGACGGAGTGCTACGTGTTGACTTTCCCGCACGAAACACTCCGATGAGAAGGGTCGGCGTCGGCGATGAGTGAGACCTGGGCACCCGTGCCGGAGGGATCGGACTTCCCGTTCGAGAACCTGCCGTTCGGAATCTTCCGGCCACGCGACGAGGAGCCGCGTGTCGGTGTGCGCATCGGTGACCATGTCGTCGACCTCGTCGCCGCAGGGATCGATCTCGACCTCACTGCCCGCTCGTCGCTCAACCTGCTGATGGCCAGCGGGCGCGGCGGAGCGCTGCGGAGCCGCGTCGCCGAACTGCTCACCGGCCCGGAGCGATTCGACGTGCTACTCCCTGTCGACGAGGTCTTCGTGCTGATGCCCGTCGACGTTGTCGACTACATCGACTTCTACTCGTCGATCCATCACGCCTCGAACATGGGGACGATGTTCCGTCCAGGACCCGAGCCATTGCTGCCGAACTGGCGGCAGCTGCCGGTCGCCTATCACGGCCGTGCGCGCACTGTCGTCCCGAGCGACACCCCCGTGGTGCGCCCGGAGGGGTTGATCCAGGATGGCGAAGGGCCGGCCCAGCTGGCGCCGACCCGGATGCTCGACATCGAACTGGAGGTCGGCTTCGTCGTCGGCGGCCCGCCGGCGTCCAGAATCGAGCCCGACCACGCCGACCGTCACGTCTTCGGCGTCGTGCTGCTCAACGACTGGTCGGCCCGGGACATCCAGGCGTTCGAGAACCAGCCACTCGGCCCGCACCTGGCGAAGAGCTTCGCCACGACGATCTCGCCGTGGGTTGTCACGCTTGACGCCCTTCGGCCGTTCCTCGTCGAGCCGCCCGTGCAGGACCCCGAGCCGGACCCGTACCTGCGCGCGGCCTTGCCGTGGGGGCTCGACCTCAACCTCAGCGTCGAGCTCAACGGCGAGCAGATCACGGCGACGAACTTCCGGCAGATGTACTGGACGTTCGCCCAACAGCTCGCCCACCTCACCGTCAACGGGGCGCCGACGAGCGCCGGCGACCTCTTCGGGTCGGGGACGGCGAGCGGGCCGACGCCCGGCGAGCGGGGCAGCCTCATCGAGCTCACCTGGCGTGGCGCCGAGCCGCTCACGCTCGCCGACGGATCGACGCGCACGTTCCTCGAGGACGGCGACACGGTGACGTTGCGTGGGTGGTGCGGCGGCGGTGACCAGCCACGGATCGGTTTCGGTGAGGCAACCGGGACGATCGTGGGTACACCTGAACGTGCGTGAAGGGAGTCTGAGATGACGTACTACCGCAGAGTCGGCGACATCCCCCGCAAGCGTCACTCGCTGCACCGCGTCGACGGCGCCGTGGCCGCCGAGGAGATGGTCGGCGAGGAGGGCTTCTCCGGCCCGTCGAGCCTGCTCTACCACCGCCATTCGCCGAGCGCCATCGTGAGCATCGACGACGCCGGCATCGACCTGCCCGTGTTCACGGCGAATCAGCCGGTCGCCCCGCACCACCTGCAGACGACGAAGCTGTCGACCGCACCCGGCGACGCCGTGACGGCGCGGACGGCGTTGCTCGGCAACGACGATGTCCAGCTGCTCTACGTGACCGCGACGACGACGAGCCCGCTGTACCGCAACGCCGTGGGCGACGAGCTGGTGTACGTGCAGTCGGGCAGCGTCACGTTGGAGAGCGTGTTCGGCAGCCTGCCGGTCTCGGTCGGCGACTACGTCGTCGTGCCGACCGGCGTGACGCATCGCTGGGTCGTGGGGCCGGACGCCGGGGCCGTCGAGCTGCTCGTCCTGTCGTCGCGCAGTCACATCCACATCCCGGTCAAGTACCTCACGGCGACCGGCCAGATCGCCGACGGCTCGCCGTACTCCGAGCGAGATGTGCGCGGCCCCGACGGCCCGCTGCTCGTCGAGGGTCAAGACGTCGAGGTGCTCGTGCGCACCCGTGCCGGATTCACGCGTCACGTCCACCGTGACCACCCGTTCGACGTCGTCGGCTGGGACGGCTACGTCTATCCGTGGGCGTTGAGCATCCACGACTTCGAGCCGATCGTCGGACGATTCCATCAGCCGCCGCCCGTGCACCAGACGTTCGCCGGCGCCGGCTTCGTCGTCTGCTCGTTCGTGCCGCGGTACTACGACTTCGACCCCAACGCCGTGAAGGTGCCGTACCACCACTCCAACGTCGACTCCGACGAGGTGCTCTTCTACTCCGACGGCGACTTCATGAGTCGAGCCGGGTCGGGTATCGGTGTCGGGTCGATCAGCCTGCACCCCGCCGGCTTCATTCACGGCCCGCAGCCCGGCAGCCGCGAGCGCAGCGAGTCGCAGGAGCGGACGAGCGAGTTGGCCGTGATGCTGGACACGTTCGCCCCCCTCGGCCTCACCCAGGCCGCACGAGACGTCAGCGACCCCGACTACCCGTGGTCGTGGGCGGGCGGCTCGACCTGACCAAGCGAATCGGCGGCGTTGTTCGGCAGGTCACCCGACGACTCCTCGAGCGCGGCGATCTCGCCAACCCGTCGGAGATGCGCCCTCGCGTCAGGGAGCCGACCCGCCACGGTCGAAGGTGGAGGCGACACACACACACACACACACACATCAGCGACCCAACCATTCGCGGTCGCGGGCTGGCTTGGGGAGACGTCGGCTCGTCGTTTGACAGCGGTGCCTGGTAAGTCGGCTACTGTTGCCGCGTTCCGTGCCGTCGAGCCGGAATGCGTTTAATCGCAAGGGGACAACATGACCGAGCGCCGCCGCCGCTTCTTGCTCGTGTCAGGTTTCGCGTTGGTCACCTCGTCAGTGTGTGGAGCCGCCCTCGCCACGACGTCGTCCAGTGCTGCGACGCCGCCGACGACGGAGGCGCCCACCCCGGCGCAGCCGACCGTGGCGGAGCCGACCGTGCCTGAGCCGACCGTAGCGCCGCCGACTGAAGCGCCTACGACGCTGGCGTCGCCGACCACCGAATTGCCGACGACGATCGCCGAAGCGACCACGACCACGGCAGCGCCGACGACAACGATTGAAGCGGCGGAGCCAGCCGCGCCTTCGGTTGCATACGCGGCGAACGCCGTGTGTGATCCAGCGACTGGTGAAACGACGGTGTCGTGGAAGGTGACGAACAACGGCGAAGCACCGGTCACGATCACCGGAAACACCGAGGACGTGCCGCTCGAACCGAATCCGGTCCCCCCGTCGGGCGAGGCAACCGCTACACGCGACATCGAAGGCCCGGCAACCGATCAGCAGGTGACGAGCACCGTGACGATCGACGCCGGTGGCGGCGTTGTGATCGAGGAGAGCGACGACATCACGGCGGCTGCCTGCCAGGGGCCGGAGACCCCGCCGGACGTCACGTTCACCTTCAGCGTCAGGCCGAGCGTGACGCAGGCTGCCGTCGGCGACACCGTCGAGTACGTGTACTGCGGCCAGAACACGAGCACCATCCCGTTGCAGGTCGGGCGGGTGGTCGACGACCGAATCGGGCTCGTATTCGAAGGTGGCCGCGTCGTCGCTCCCGGCGAGGCGGTCTGCAACACCGACGTCGGCGCGCCGTTCAGCTACGTCGTCGACGAATCCGACGCCGGCAGCGTCATCCACAACAACGCAGTCATCACCGTGCGGACCGAGGAGGCGGAACCACGTGAGTTCCAGCAGACCGCCACGGCTGAGGTACTGGTTCCGCTTCTCTCCGCGCAGCCTTTGACCGGCGTCGTGACGATCTGCCACGAGACGAGTTCGCTGACCAACTCCTTCGAGCAAAACACCGTCAGCCAGAGCGCGGTGCAAGTGGGCGGCCATCACTACAACCACGAAGGCGACATCATCCCGGACGGACCGTGGGCACCGGGTGGCCGCAACTGGGACGCCGCAGGCCAAGCGGTCTGGAACAACGGCTGTGGGAACATCTTGAAGTCGCCGGTCAGTCCGGCGGTGGTGCCGGCCTCGTGTGTCGGCGGTGTGGTGACGGCGCCGACGGTCACGCCAGCGTCGACGACGGGCATCGGCTACGCGGTCAATCCGGCCGGTCCGTTTTTGGGGACGCAGAACTACAACGTCATGGTGACGGCGACGTTGGACGCGGGGTTCAACTGGGGACCGTTGCCGGCAGGTTGGACGCAGACCAGTAAGACCACGGCGAGGTTCCCCGTGACGCTCACGGCGGCCAGGTGTGATGTGGTGACGCCGGTGGCGCCGAGGGTGAACCAGGCGGTGTGTCGTGGTGGTGTGTTGGTACCGCCGACCTTGACGTACGTGGAGACCGATCACATCACGTATTCGAGGGATGATCCTGGGCCGTATGCGCCCGGTGACACGGTTGTGGTGACGGCGACGCTGACGCAAGGTGTGTGGCCGCCGACGTTGCCGCAGGGATGGACGTCTACGTCGACCACGACGGCGACGTACCCCGTGACGTTTGTCGCCGCGTCGTGCCACACGGCGACGCCGGCCGATCCGTTGGTATTGCAGTCCGCGTGTGTCGCTGGTGTGGTGACCGACCCGTCCGTGGCGCCGGTCGCGGCGCCGGGCGTCACCTACGCGATCGATCCACCGAGTCCGTACAGCTTGACGGAGACAACGCCGGTGACGGTGACGGCGACGTTGGCCGAAGGTTTTGCCTGGGTCGATCCGTTGCCTCCGAGGTGGTCGGCGGGTGATCCGGCGGCGACCACGGCGGTGTTCACGGTGACGTTGACTGCGGCGTCGTGCACGCCGGTGGCGCCGGCGGATCCGACGGTGGTGCAGGCGGAGTGTGTCGGTGGTGTGGTGAGGACGGCGTCGGTGACGCCGGCGACGGGGCCGACGGGGGTGTCGTATGCGCTCGGTTCGGTGCCGGCGCCGGGCACGACGGTGGCGGTGACGGCGACGGTGGCTGTCGGGTATGCCTGGGTGAGTCCGCTGCCCACTGGGTGGTCGGCGGGTGATCCGGCAACGGCGCGGGCGACGTTCACGGTGACGTTGGCAGCTGCGGAGACGTGTACGGGGGTGACGCCGCAGAATCCGACGGTGCGTCAGGCGGTGTGTGTCAATGGTGCGGTGACGACGCCCACGATCACGTTGGCGACGACCGAAGGGGTGTCGTATGCGTTGGGTGCGCTGCCGGAGGCGGGGACGACGGTGACGGTGACGGCGACGGTGGCTCGCGGCTATGCGTGGGCCGAGCCGCACGCCACGGGTTGGACGTATGTCAACGCGTCGACGGCGACGTTCCCGGCGGTGTTGAACGAGGCGGAGACGTGTACGGGGGTGACGCCGCAGAATCCGACGGTGCGTCAGGCGGTGTGTGTCAATGGTGCGGTGACGACGCCCACGATCACGTTGGCGACGACCGAAGGGGTGTCGTATGCGTTGGGTGCGCTGCCGGAGGCGGGGACGACGGTGACGGTGACGGCGACGGTGGCTCGCGGCTATGCGTGGGCCGAGCCGCACGCCACGGGTTGGACGTATGTCAACGCGTCGACGGCGACGTTCCCGGCGGTGTTGAACGAGGCGGAGACGTGTACGGGGGTGACGCCGCAGAATCCGACGGTGCGTCAGGCGGTGTGTGTCAATGGTGCGGTGACGACGCCCACGATCACGTTGGCGACGACCGAAGGGGTGTCGTATGCGTTGGGTGCGCTGCCGGAGGCGGGGACGACGGTGACGGTGACGGCGACGGTGGCTCGCGGCTATGCGTGGGCCGAGCCGCACGCCACGGGTTGGACGTATGTCAACGCGTCGACGGCGACGTTCCCGGCGGTGTTGAACGAGGCGGAGACGTGTACGGGGGTGACGCCGCAGAATCCGACGGTGCGTCAGGCGGTGTGTGTCAATGGTGCGGTGACGACGCCCACGATCACGTTGGCGACGACCGAAGGGGTGTCGTATGCGTTGGGTGCGCTGCCGGAGGCGGGGACGACGGTGACGGTGACGGCGACGGTGGCTCGCGGCTATGCGTGGGCCGAGCCGCACGCCACGGGTTGGACGTATGTCAACGCGTCGACGGCGACGTTCCCGGCGGTGTTGAACGAGGCGGAGACGTGTACGGGGGTGACGCCGCAGAATCCGACGGTGCGTCAGGCGGTGTGTGTCAATGGTGCGGTGACGACGCCCACGATCACGTTGGCGACGACCGAAGGGGTGTCGTATGCGTTGGGTGCGCTGCCGGAGGCGGGGACGACGGTGACGGTGACGGCGACGGTGGCTCGCGGCTATGCGTGGGCCGAGCCGCACGCCACGGGTTGGACGTATGTCAACGCGTCGACGGCGACGTTCCCGGCGGTGTTGAACGAGGCGGAGACGTGTACGGGGGTGACGCCGCAGAATCCGACGGTGCGTCAGGCGGTGTGTGTCAATGGTGCGGTGACGACGCCCACGATCACGTTGGCGACGACCGAAGGGGTGTCGTATGCGTTGGGTGCGCTGCCGGAGGCGGGGACGACGGTGACGGTGACGGCGACGGTGGCTCGCGGCTATGCGTGGGCCGAGCCGCACGCCACGGGTTGGACGTATGTCAACGCGTCGACGGCGACGTTCCCGGCGGTGTTGAACGAGGCGGAGACGTGTACGGGGGTGACGCCGCAGAATCCGACGGTGCGTCAGGCGGTGTGTGTCAATGGTGCGGTGACGACGCCCACGATCACGTTGGCGACGACCGAAGGGGTGTCGTATGCGTTGGGTGCGCTGCCGGAGGCGGGGACGACGGTGACGGTGACGGCGACGGTGGCTCGCGGCTATGCGTGGGCCGAGCCGCACGCCACGGGTTGGACGTATGTCAACGCGTCGACGGCGACGTTCCCGGCGGTGTTGAACGAGGCGGAGACGTGTACGGGGGTGACGCCGCAGAATCCGACGGTGCGTCAGGCGGTGTGTGTCAATGGTGCGGTGACGACGCCCACGATCACGTTGGCGACGACCGAAGGGGTGTCGTATGCGTTGGGTGCGCTGCCGGAGGCGGGGACGACGGTGACGGTGACGGCGACGGTGGCTCGCGGCTATGCGTGGGCCGAGCCGCACGCCACGGGTTGGACGTATGTCAACGCGTCGACGGCGACGTTCCCGGCGGTGTTGAACGAGGCGGAGACGTGTACGGGGGTGACGCCGCAGAATCCGACGGTGCGTCAGGCGGTGTGTGTCAATGGTGCGGTGACGACGCCCACGATCACGTTGGCGACGACCGAAGGGGTGTCGTATGCGTTGGGTGCGCTGCCGGAGGCGGGGACGACGGTGACGGTGACGGCGACGGTGGCTCGCGGCTATGCGTGGGCCGAGCCGCACGCCACGGGTTGGACGTATGTCAACGCGTCGACGGCGACGTTCCCGGCGGTGTTGGACGAGGCGGAGTGCAAGTTGGTCATGCCGATCGAGCCCACGTTGGTGCATGCGACCTGTGCCGGTGGCGTGGTGACGGAGATGTCGGTGGTGCCGGCGACGGGGCCGACGGGCGTCCGGTATGTGGTGGATCCGCCAGGTCCGTTCCCGGGAACCTCGGATGCCTCCGGGTTGGTGTCGGCGGTGTTGGACGACGGCTATGCCTGGGGCACCATCGAGGAGCCGTGGGAGCCGTTGAATGCGACGACGGTGACCATGCCGTATCGACTGGTTGGCACCACCTGCGACGAGGTGACGCCGGTGCCGCCGACCGTGTCCCAGGCAGTGTGTGCCGCTGGGGAGTTGCAGCCGCCGACGTTGACGTTGCCAGAGTTGACTGATGGGATCAGCTACACGGTTGATCCGCCGATCGATCCGGAGGCGCCGTACGCATCGGGCCAGACGGTGGTGGTGACGGCGACGCTCAACGACACGGAGGTGGCGTGGCCCGATGAGTTGCCCGTCGGTTGGGACGAGACGTCGGATACGACGGCGACCTACGAGGTGTCGTTCAAGGATGTTTCGTGCACGTTGGTGACGCCGACCGATCCGACGGTCATGGAGGCGACGTGCGTCAACGGCGACGCGACTGCTCCGACGGTGACGTTGACGTCGACGCCGGGCATCGTGTATGCGGCCGAGCCGCCCGGTCCCTACGATCCCACCGTCGAGACGGACGTCGTCGTGACGGCGACGGTGATCGACGGGTTCGCCTGGGACGGATCGTCGGCGCAGCCAGCTGGTTTCGTCGGCCGAGTCGAGGGTGCGCCTCCGCCGCCAGTGGAGCTGCCAGACGGGTGGACGTGGGTCAGCCCCACGGAGGCGACCTTCGACATCACGTTGGAGGCGTTGCCATCGTGTCCGACCATCGGACTGGAGGCGCCCGAGGTCGTCCAGGCCGATTGTGTCGATGGTGAGGCGACCGAACCATCAATCCAGCCGGTCGAGACCGAAGGTGTCGAGTACGAGGTAGTCCCCCGTGGGCCGTGGACGCAGGGTGAATTGGTCACCATCACGGCGACGATCACCGACCCGGAGACTGGGTGGGCAGATCCACCGGGTGATGGCTGGAACGCGATCGGTCCGGCGACGGCGACGTACGAAGTGACGTTCGAGGTGATCGAATGCGCTGCCGCGTCTTCAACGACGACGTCGCCATCGACCACCGCGGCGTCGGCGACTACCACGGTCGCATCCGCCTCGACGAGTGCGCCCACCACGACCGCAGCGCCGACGACGGCGCCGGCCGCACCCGGTAGTGCGGTGATCACCGGGAATGCGGTGTGCGCACTCGATACTGGTCAGACGACGGTGACGTGGACGGTGCGCAACACGGGCGGATCGCCGGTGACCATCACCGGCGACGACCGCGGAGTCTCGTTCACTCCCACGCAGCTGCCCGCCAACACAAGTGCCAACGGCTCGGAGGTGATCGAAGGCCCGGCGGCCGATGAGGCCGTGACCGAGTCCGTCAGCGTGGACGTTGGTGGGGGCCAGACCACCGAGGCGACTGCGACGGTGACGGTGCCGGCGTGCACCGGGCCGGCGGCTCCCGACGACATCGCCTTCACGTTCACGAACGACGCGAGCATCGCCGAGCGCGACCTCGGTCGAGACGATCGCCTACGACTACTGCGGCGAGAACACCAGCGACGTCGACGTCGAAGTGGTGCAGGTCGTCGACGACCGGTACGGCGTTGTCGAGCTTCCCGAGGGGGAGATGGTCGTCGCACCGGGAGAGACGATCTGCAGTACCGATCTCGGCGTTCCGGTTACCCACGTGGCGACGGCTGCCGAGGAGGGTACGACGATCGTCAACAACGCGGTGGCCACCGTGCGCACCGTCGAGGCCGAGCCGCGAACCTTCCAGGCGACCGACCCGGCCGAGGTGGAGGTCGTCGGCGTCCGATCGCCGGAGCACGCTCCGACGACAACCACCTTGCCAGTGACTGCGCTGGCTACCACCGGCTCGAACTCGGTGGCGCAACTGATCGCTGGAGCGCTGGCGCTCGCGAGCGGTGGCGTGCTGTTGCTGATCGGACGTCGGCGCACAACCTGAGCATAGGACCGGCAAACGTCCAGATCGGGTTCAGAGGTTGCGGCGCAGCAGGGAGTGGACGCGCTCCCAGTGCAGCTCTGACGCTTGGCGGTTGTAGCGCTGGCCGCCTGGCGGGGCGAAGCCGTGCTCGGCGTAGTCGATGAAGTCGAGCGTGTAGCGCACCCCGGCCGTCGTCCAGCGCCTCGCGCATCACCGGGATCGTCTCCGGCGGCGCCGTGGCGTCGTTGTCGCACCAGGCGAAGTACAGCTCTGCGCTGACCTTGTCGAGGCCCCGGTGCGGTGAATCGTCGGTGTCGCGCACGAGCCAGGCGCCGTGGATCGACGCTGCCGCGGCAACTCGATCTGGGAACGCCCGGGCGACCGACACTGCCAGCCCGCCGCTCATGCAGAACCCGACTGCCCCGACGTTGCCGTCCCGCGCCGCCGGATCGCTCGACGGCGTGGGCGAGCAACGCCTCGGCGTCGCCGACGATGTTCGTCGGGGTGATCGTTCCCATCAGCTCCTGGCGGGCGTGCATGTCCTCGTCGCTCATCGTGAACTCGCGGTACGGCCCGCCGCGGTAGTAGAGGTACGGCAGCATGACGTAGTACCCAGCCGTCGCCAGCCGTGAGGCCATGTCGCGCAGCGCCGGGCGGATGCCCGGGGCGTCCATCAGGTAGAGCACGACCGGGTGTGGTCCGTCGTGCTCGGGATGGAACAGGAAGGTCGGCAGCGTCCCGTCCGGCGTGGTGAGGTCGACCTGTCGCTCAATCATCGGCCGAGAGTCTGACAGAGGGCGCCATCGGAGTGTTTCGTGACGGACAGGTCGGCACGAAACACTCCGATGGCCGCAAACACTCCGATGGGGTCAGCGGGGGGTTGACGTGTGGTCGATGCTGATCTCGGCCTCGAGGTCGATCGTGACCTCGGGGTCGGAAGCCGCGACGTCCATCAGCAGGTCCATGGTCAACTGCTGGTCGAGCACATTGGAGGCGTCGCCGGTCAAGGTGCCGGTCAGCGTCACCTCGCCCGTCACCTCGGTGTCCGGATCGTCGCCTGCTAGGTCCTCGAGGACGTCGCCTTCGAGTCCGATCTCGATCGTGTAGTCATCGCCCGTCAAGCTCACCAGCGTGAAGCGCAACGTCAACTCGGCGACAGCGCTGGACGAGAGCCCGGATTCGTCGACCGTCCACACGGCGCCTTGGCCGACAGGGACGGACGGGACGGCGTCGAAGGGACGGGTGCTGAAGCCGCTGTCGACGAGCTCGTCGGCCAGCTCCAGCTGCTCCTCCGTCAACTCGTCGTCCATCTGCGCGTCGACGCTCACACCTCCGGTCGGGCTGTGCTCGACGATGAGCGGCACGTCGACGAGCGGGGCGAAATCCGTGGTGGCAGACCCGTCGAGGTCAAGGTCCTCGGGATCGGTGCTGCCGGCCGAAGCCGTCGACAGATCGAACGACGTAAGTGTCTCCAACGTCGAGTAAGAGCCGTCGGTCTCGACGCTGAGCACCTCCGTGGTGCGCGTCATGGTGCCGGCGGCGGAGACGTCGACGTCGATCGGGAAGCCCTGCGCCGACACCGACAACTCCGTGCCGAAGTCGGTGGTGGTGTCGGCCACCGCTCCGGAGGTCGCCGAGCCGCTGAGCAGCACACGAGGGTTTTCGTCGCCCTCGTCGACAACCGTGACGACGAGGCCGTCGTCGTCGACAACGTCGACCGACGCCTGGACAACCGATGGGACAGCTGCACCGATCACTGCGCAGGCAGCACCAATGGCGAGGCGGCGGGGCTTGGTGGTCATGACTTGGCTCCCTTCAGGTTGGACTAAACGGCGAGCGCGCCATCGACGATCATCACGACGCCGACGACCGTACCGGCCGACGCCGAGAGCAATCGCCACTTCCGGCGGGCCAGCGGCTCGCCGACGACGGCGACGGCGATCGGGATGGCACCGAGGGCGGTCGCCAGCACCGGCAGCCACCAACCGTTGCGGGCGGCGACGGCAACGACGATCACGCCGACGACAGGGGTGAGAACAATCGGGAACAGCAGCGGCAGCAGCCCGCCGGCAACTGCGTCCGGCGCCGGCTCGTCATCCCAGCGCACTAGGGCCACCGCCGACCACACGGCGAGAACGAGTCCGGCGCCGACCTCCATCGTCGGTGAGCTGATGTCGAGGGCGTCGAGCAGCGGCGTGGCGACGAACGCAAGGCCGACGGCGACGGCGACGAGGCCGACGCCGACGACAAGGCGCTGCGCAGCTGGTGCGTCGCGCAACAGGCGAGCGCGCTGAGGCACGTCGAGCGACGTGATCACGGCGGCACAGGCAACAACCCAGTTCAAGGCCTCTCCTCGGACAAGTCGGCCGCCCCGAGCAACGCCGACAAGGCGTGCTGCTGATCGTCCATCTGCGTGACGTCGAACTGGAACCAGGCGCCGACCACGACCGACTCGTCGTCGTCACCGACATCGTCGGGACCGGTCTGGCGATCGATCAGCACGCCGCCCACGCACCGCGCCCGCGCGACGAGCGGTTCACGGATGTCGGCAAGCGCCGGCGTGCCGGCGGCGACAACCTCCCAGTTCGACAGCGCCTCGCCAATCGTGCCGAGCCCGGCGCCGAGCGTCTGGCGACCGCGAGTCCGATACGAGAACAGGCTGTTCGTGCGCTGCGACTCATAGCGGATCTGCAGGCTCTGCAGCCCGGCCTGGCGACGGACGTACGAGAGGTACTCGTCGGGCAGCTCCCAGTCCGGCCACGTCGTCATCACGGCGAACCCGTACGCCGCCCAGTGGTCGGGAACGTCGGGTTGGAACCCCTCGACCTGGCGCCGCTCGGTGGCGATGTAGTGCGCGATGCGCTCGGCGGCGTCGTCGTAGCCGGCCTCCGGAAACGCCCGATGGAGCAGCGTCAACGCCCAGAACGTCTCGCCGGTGAAGTACTTGCTCCAGCTGTCCGGCACCGCCGCCCCGGCCGCCGGGTCGTACGTGCCGTACACCTGGCCGCGCTCGTTGGTCATCGCCACGAGAAAGGTGCCGAGCTCACCGAGCACCTCGTCGTAGCGCTCGTCGCCCGTACGGTCGCGGCGCAGCACGAGAGCGGCAGTGAGCAGGGCGCTCGCCCCACTGCCGAACGATCCGTCGCCCTCGCCGGCGAACGCACTCCACCCGGGACCGGCGTACATGCGGTCGAGCGCCCACTCGATGCCCCGCTCGGAAGACTCCGCTGCTGCCTCCGACTCCGCAAGACCTGCGCCGGCGGCCTGCTCGAGGCTCATCGTCACGCCGGCATGGCGGGTGATGTTGTAGCTGCCGACGTCGCTGTCAGTGTCGCGGTCGTAGCGGTACAGCCAGGCGCCGTCGTCGCGCTGGTTGCGGACGAACCATCCGATGGCGGCATCGGCGGAGGCACGCAATTCCTCGGCCGTTGGATCGCCGCACTGCTCGGCCTGGACGACGAAGGCGCGCAGCCCGCCAAGCACGAGCACCCACGACAGCACACCACCGGCGACGACTCGACCCAAAGAGCGGCGACGTCGGGGGGGAGGCGCCGCCGGCTCGGACATTTGGCCGAGAGTACAAGCGAGGTGGAGTCGTAACGTGGCGTCGATGCCCGCCGACCGAGGGCCGCGTTCCGAACAGCTGCGTGCCGCGATCGTCGGCGTCGTCGCCGTCGGCGCCGTGCTCGTGCCGCTCGGTCGTGACTTCAGCGGCGACAGCCTGCCGTTGTCCAACTATCCGATGTTCACGGCTCGGCGGTCGCAGGTCACCTCGATCGAACGGGCCATCGGGGTAGCACCGGACGGCACCGAGCACGTCCTCTCACCCGAGCTGACCGGAGGGACGGTCGAGGTGGTCCACGCCGCCCAGACGATCGTCGACGCGATTCGGGCCGGATCGGCCGACGACCTGTGCGCCGAGATCGCCGCTCGCCTGGCCGACTCCAACGACGAGGGCATTGCCGAGGTCATCGTCGTGCGCGAACGGTTCGACGTCGTTAGTGCTCTCGACGACGACGATCCGCAGCCGACCGATCGCCAAGTGCATGCTCGTTGCGAGGTGACCCGGTGACCTGGCTGATGGCGCCGGCCCCGGCCGGGCGGCTCAACGCCGTGCGGCTGTTGACGATCGGCTACGCCCTCGTCTGGATCGCCGTGCGGACGAGCCACTGGCTCGACCTCTCTCGACTCCCGTCGGCGAGGTGGGAGCCGGTCGGGGTCCTCGACTGGGTCGGTGGACGGAGCACCGCCGCAGTCACGATCATCGTCATCGCGACGGTCGTCGCCGGGGTTGCCGCCCTCGGCGACTTCGCCTGGTCGCTCAGCGCCCCGCTATTCGCCGTCGGTTTCCTCTGGCTCACCTCGTTCGGCGCCTCGTGGGGGCAGATCCTGCACACCGAGCACCTCGTCGTCCTCCACCTCCTCGTCCTGGCCGCCTCGCCCTCCGGGCGCGGCGCATCGGCGACGACCGGGTGGCCGTTGAAGGTGATGAGCGCCGTCACGGTGGCCACCTATTTCGTCGCCGGCGTCGCCAAACTGCGGTTTGGCGGTGGCCTTGACTGGCTCGACGGGGACGGCCTGCTGCGCCTCGTCGCCCACGACAACCTGCGCAAACGCCTGCTCGGCGACACCTGGTCGCCGATCGCCCCGTTCGCCGTCGGCCACCCGATGATCTTTCAGCTCGGCGCCTGGATCACTCTGGTCGTCGAGCTCGGCGCCCCGCTCGCCTTGCTCGGGCGGCGCTGGGCGTACACGTGGGTTGCCCTGGCCTGGACGTTTCACCTCGCCGTCCTCGCCCTGATGGCCGTGCTGTTCCCGTATCCGCTGGTCGGCGTGGCCTTCGCGTCGATGCTGCCCGTGGAACGTCTGCTGGCCTGGCGGCCTGTGGGTCTACTCGATCGGGTGCGCGGGTACCGCCGAGTCGATGGACCTGCGCGTACCGGGCTCGGCCGCTGACGCGGTCGTGCACCGGGTGCTACCGATCGACCGGTACCGCAGCCTCGACGACTATGTCGCCGCCGGCGGTGGTGCCGGGCGCCGTGTCGCCCTCGACCTCGACGCTGCAGCGTTGATCGAGGTGGTGACCCAATCCGGGTTGCGGGGACGCGGCGGCGCCGGCTTCCCGACCGGCGCCAAGTGGACGACCGTCGCCGCCCTTGCCTCCGACGCCCTGCCGACGACCGTCGTCGTCAACGGTGCCGAAGGCGAGCCGGGGACGTTCAAGGATCGGGCGATCCTGCGCGCCAACCCCTACGCCGTTCTGGAAGGCGCCGTCATCGCCGCCCGGGCAGTCGGCGCGCCGACCGCCGTGATCGCCCTCAAGTCGACGTTCGCTCGCGAGGTGGAACGGGTCGAGGCCGCGATCACCGAGATGGAAGTCGCCGGCTGGATCGACCGCGGTGTGCTCTCGGTGTTCCAGGGACCACGGGAGTACCTCTACGGCGAGGAGACGGCCCTGCTCGAGGCCGTCGCCGGTCGTCCGCCGTTCCCGCGCATCGCCCCGCCGTGGCGCCGTGGCGCCACCGAGCTCGTCGAGAGCGCCGACGACGCGGAGAGCGAGAGCGGGCTCGCTGCCCCGGTATTGATGGCCGGGGCCACCGAAGCACCGCCGGCGCTGGTCAACAATGTCGAGACGATCGCCAACGTGCCGGCGATCGTCGCCAACGGCGTCGAGTGGTTCCGCTCGCTCGGCACCGACGAGTCGCCGGGGACGATCGTGTGCACCGTCAGCGGATCGACGAAGCGGGCCGGTGTCGCCGAGATCGCGATGGGCACGCCGCTGCGTCTCGCCATCGAGACGATCGGCGATGGGGTCGACGTCGGACGCCGAGTGACCGCCGTCTTGATGGGCGTCGCCAACGCCGTCCTCACCGGCGATCAGCTCGACACGCCGCTCAGCTACGAAGCGATGCGTGACGCCGGCAGCGGACTCGGCTCGGCCGGGGCCATCGTGTTCACCGACGACGACGACCTGCTTGCCGCCGCCGCCGGAGTGGCGCGGTTCCTCGCCGTCGAGTCGTGCGGCCAGTGCACCCCGTGCAAGCGCGACGGTCTCGCCCTCGCCGAGCGGCTGACGGCGTTGTGCGCCGGGTCCGGCGAGCCGGGCGACGCGGCGACGATCTCCGACCTGCTCGGCACGGTTGCCGATGGCGCTCGCTGCGCCCTCGCCGGCCAGCAGCAGAGTGCCGTCGGCAGCCTCGTCGCTCTCGCCGGGCAACGGCCTCGACCGCCCGCCGCTGCCGACGAGGCTGAACCGCCCCGGCCGCTGCTCGTCGCCGAACTCGTCGACATCGACGATGGCAAGGCGATCTACGACGAGGAGTTCGCGAGCAAGCAGCCCGACTGGACCTACGACGAGGTCGACTCCGGGCAGTCGCCCGTCGACCGCCTCACCGACCGCCGCGCCGACTGACGAGCTGCGCCCCCGAACCCATTCTGCGGCGCCGTGTGAGTCATTTCTGTCTCACACGCGGCCGCGGATCGGGTCCGGCGAGGGACAGCAGCTCGGCCGCGGCGGCTGTGGCCGTCATCGATCCCTCGCGCACGGCTGCCTCCAGCTCGGCGCGGCGCCGGCGCACTGCCGGAGTGGCGCGAAAGCGGCTGAGCAGGTGGTCGTCGATCGTCGACCACATCGAGTGGACATCCTGCTCACGGCGGGCGGCGAGCAGTGCCCCCCGTCGTTCGAGGTGCGCCCTGTGGGCGCTGACTTGGCCCCACACCTCGTCGAGCCCGTCACCTTCGAGGGCGCTGCACGTCAGCACCGGCGGGTCCCAACCGTGCGGTGACGGCGCCACGAAGTGCAGGGCGGCGGCGAGCTCCTTGGCCGCTGCTGCGGCCTCGGTGGCGCGGTCGCCGTCGGCCTTGTTCACAGCGATGACGTCGGCGAGCTCGAGCACGCCCTTCTTGATGCCCTGCAACGAGTCGCCACTGCGGGCGAGCATCAACAGCAGGAACGTGTCGACCATGCCGGCGACCGCGGTTTCCGACTGGCCGACACCGACCGTCTCGACGAACACGACGTCGAAGCCGGCCGCCTCGACAACGAGGATTGCCTGACGCGTCGCCCGGGTCACCCCACCAAGCCGTCCGGACGTCGGTGAGGGTCGGATGAAGGCGGCGTCCGTGCCGGCGAGACTGGCCATCCTCGTCTTGTCGCCGAGGATGCTGCCACCCGTGCGTGACGACGAGGGGTCGACCGCCAGCACGGCGATCCGGTGGCCGCCTTCGACCAGGCGGGTGCCGACGGCGTCGATGAACGTCGACTTGCCGGACCCGGGGACTCCGCTCACGCCGACACGGTGGGCATGGCCGGAGTGGGGGAGCAGGCGGGCAAGCAGCGCTTCGGCCTGCTCTTGGTGATCCGGCCGGGTCGACTCGACAAGCGTGATCGCCCGGCCCAGCGTCGAGCGGTTGGCGCCGAGCACGCCGTCGACAAGGCTGTCGAGGTCGAGCGCGGTGCTCACTGGGTGAGCTGTTCGAGCAACTCGGTGGCAGCCGCGGCGATGATCGTGCCGGGCGGGAAGATCGCCGCCGCCCCGGCCTTTCGCAGCTCGTCGACGTCCTGCGGCGGGATCACCCCACCGACGACGACGAGGATGTCGCTGCGCCCCAGCTCAGTCAGCGCGGCCTTGAGCTCGGGGACGAGCGTCAAGTGACCGGCCGCCAGAGTCGACACGCCGACGACATGAACGTCGGCCTCGACCGCCTGGCGGGCCACTTCAGTAGGGGTTTGGAACAGCGGGCCGACGTCGACGTCGAAACCGAGGTCGGCGAAGGCCGTGGCGATGACCTTCTGCCCGCGGTCGTGGCCGTCCTGGCCGACCTTGGCGACGAGGATCCTCGGCTGCCGCCCATGGTCGAGGGCGAACTGCTCGACGAGCGCCCGCACCTTGGCGACGTCGGACGTGTCCCCGACCTCCTTGCGGTACACACCGCTAATCGTACGGATCGACGCCGTGTGGCGGCCGAACACTGCCTCCATCGCCGACGTGATCTCGCCGACCGTTGCGTGCGCCCGGGCTGCGGCGATCGACAGGGCGAGGAGGTTCCCACCTGCGTCACGGCGCGCACCGTCGGCGACGTGACGGGCCGCTGCGGTCAGCCGGCCGAGGGCCTCGTCGCACGCCGCGTGATCGCGCTCGGCACGCAGCCGGTCGAGCTTGGCGAGCTGCTCGGCGCGCACCACGGTGTTGTCGACCTTGAGCACCTCGATGTCGTCGGTGAGGTCCGGCCGAAAGATGTTGACGCCGACGACTGGCTGGCGGCCGGAGTCGATGCGCGCCTGCGTCCGCGCCGCCGCCTCCTCGATGCGCAGCTTGGGGATCCCGGCCTCGATCGCCTTGGTCATGCCACCGGCGTCCTCGACCTCGCCGATGTGTGCCCACGCCCGGGCGGCAAGATCGCTGGTGAGCCGTTCGACAAAGTAGCTGCCGCCCCACGGATCGATCACCCGGCGCGTGCCGGACTCGTGTTGCAGCACGAGCTGGGTGTTGCGGGCGATGCGCGCCGAGAAGTCCGTGGGCAGGGCGAGGGCCTCGTCGAGGGCGTTGGTGTGCAGCGACTGGGTGTGACCCTGGGTCGCCGCCATCGCCTCGACGCACGTGCGCACGACGTTGTTGAACACGTCCTGGGCGGTGAGCGACCAGCCCGAGGTCTGGCAATGGGTGCGCAGGGCGAGCGACTTGTCGGCCCGCGGAGCGAACTGCTTCATGAGCGTCGCCCACAACAGGCGGGCGGCGCGCAGCTTGGCGACCTCCATGAAGAAGTTCATGCCGATGGCGAAGAAGAACGACAGTCGTGGCGCGAACGAATCGATGTCGAGGCCGGCGGCCAGACCGGCGCGCACGTATTCGACGCCGTCGGCGAGGGTGTAGGCGAGCTCGAGATCAGCGGTCGCCCCGGCCTCCTGCATGTGGTAGCCGGAGATCGAGATCGAGTTGAACCGGGGCATCTCGGCGGCGGTGTAGGAGAAGATGTCCGAGACGATCGCCATCGAGGGGCCGGGTGGGTAGATGTACGTGTTGCGGACCATGAACTCCTTGAGGATGTCGTTCTGGATCGTCCCGGCGAGCCTCGCCGCCGACACGCCCTGCTCCTCGGCCGCCACGACGTAGAGCGCCATCACCGGCAGCACGGCCCCGTTCATCGTCATCGACACGCTGATCTGGTCGAGCGGGATGTGGTCGAACAGTTGGCGCATGTCGAGGATCGAGTCGATCGCCACGCCGGCCATCCCGACGTCGCCGGCGACGCGCGGGTGATCGCTGTCGTAGCCACGGTGCGTCGGCAGGTCGAAGGCGACGGACAGGCCCTTCTGCCCAGCGGCGAGGTTGCGGCGATAGAAGGCGTTCGACTCTTGCGCCGTGGAGAACCCGGCGTATTGGCGGATCGTCCACGGCTGGGTCACGTACATCGTCGGATAGGGGCCGCGCAGGAATGGGGCAATGCCGGGGTAGGTGTCGAGGACATCGATCCCCTCGAGATCGGCAGCGGTGTAGATGGCGGCGACATCAATGCCCTCAGGAGTCGTCCAGGGGGTCGCCGCATCGGCGCCGATCACGGGCACCGATCGCCCGGCGTCGACCGCCGGCGACAGGTCGTCGCCGCGGAGGGGGATCTCGGCGAAGTTGGGAACCTTCATCAGTCGATGCCCAGGAGACTGAGGAGATCGGCGAGGGCGGCGCGCGCATCGGCACCGGCGACGAGCGGATCGCGCCCGACGACGTAGGTGCGCCGGGCGCCGGCAGCGACCAGCTCCTCGACCGCAGCGACGGCGTCGTCAGGCCGGGCGGCGCACACGCAGGCGATGTCCGTACCGGCGTCGGCAAAACCGGCCGTCTTGCCGGTGTGCGTGTCCAGTCCGGCGATGCCAAAGAATCCCTGCGCGAACGTCGCCGCGCCGGTGAACTCGGCCGGCGTGCCGACGCGGGCGAGGTACACCGCAGGTCGGCGGCCGGTCGCGGTGGCATGCCGGTCGACCCGTTGGCGAAGCGCTTCGAAGCGTTCCGGCCAGCGATGTCGCCCGAGGCTGCCGTTCGTGGGTCGCCCGTCAGCCGGCCCGGGCGTAGGCACCGGTTCCGGTTCGGACAGGTCGGGGAACTCGCTGAGCCCGGTGAGCGGTGCTAGCCGCTGGTCGATGTCGGCGTCGCGCCGGGCCCGCACGGCGTCGATGCGTTGGTTCAGCAGGCCGGCTTCGACAGCGGCGCGGAAACCTCCGGTGGCCTCGACTTCCTGGAAGGTCGTCCAGGCGGCGTCCGCGAGTTCGTCGGTGAGCCGTTCGACATACCACGAACCGCCGGCCGGATCGATGACGCGGGCGGCGTGGGATTCCAGCGCCAGCACCGATTGCGTGTTGCGGGCAAGTCGCCGGCCGCGCTCGCTCGGCACGGCGGCAGACAGAGCGTCGTGGGGGAGCACGGTGATCGCATCGGCGCCGCCGACGGCCGCGGCGAAGCAGGCGATCGTGGCGCGCAGCATGTTCACCGAAGGGGCGTATCGCGTCATCGTCGCCGTGGACGCCACGGCGTGCAATGGCGTGCGGGCGGCCGCCTCCGGGTCGCCGACGACTTCGGCGACCCGCGACCACAGTCGCCGGGCGGCGCGGAACTTGGCGATCGTCAGGAACTGGTCCGGGGTCGCGGCGAGACGCAGCTCGATCGTGGCGAACGGGTCGACGGAGAGTTCGGCGACTGTGCCCACGGCGGCGGCGATCGTGAAGCCGAGCTCCTGGCCGTCGGACGCCCCGGCATCGTGAAAGCGGGTGCCGTCGATCGTGATCGCCCGTACGGCAGGGGCGTCCAGAGCCAGTCGTGACGCCCAGTCGTTTGTGGCGGCGAGTTCGCGGTCGAGGTCGACGTGTGTGCGGTCGGATGCCCAAGCGCCGAACGGGTCGGCGCCGAGTGATCCGCCCACCGGAGTCACACCGTCGGATGCCCATCTGGCGGCGAGGACCGCTGCCGCCGCAGGCCAGCGCGAGCCAGCGGCAAGAATCACCGGCGCGGCGTCCAGCATCACGCCGTCGATGGCCGCCGTCACGGCGTCTGCGAACGCGCTCTCGTCGAGGGCGGCAAGATGGCGCAGCTCGACCCACACCGAGGTCGCTCCCCGCTCCAGCTCCTCGACGGCTCGGCCATGAATGCTGCCGTCGACGACCTGACGGATGTCCCAACCGTCACGCGTCGCCAGCGCCGTGCGGCCGCGCACGTACGGCGGCTGGCCGGGCAGGCCGGGGTCGGTCCACGCGTCGTCGGCGGTGTACAGCGGCTCGATCGTGATGCCGTCGTAGGTGGTCGAGCGCAGGCGCCCGATATCGCCGGCGAGGGTCAGCCAGTCATCACGATCGGCGGCCACCACCCCGAGCAGCTTAGGAGGACGACGTTTCTCAGGCCGATTTCGCCGTGTCTCACCATTCTTCCGGCACGATTCGGTCAGAAATGGCCGGATCGCGCCGGTAGAACTGGCCACGCCGACGCTGTCGCCTGTGGAGTCGGCGAACTGTGACCGTTGCGGACCGAAACCTGCCACCCGAAAGGTGCGAGCGACGTGGCGCCAGCCGAGGAGCGGCCAGCCAGGGCCTACGTGGCCGGGGAACGCAATGAACGTTTAGCCGATGCCGCTGATGGCAGTGACCTCGCCGTCGGTGATCTCGACGTTGACCCGGTTGGGCCGCAGGTCCAGCGTCGCCGGCAGGTCCTCACCATCGAGGCGCACGACGCGAAGGATCCACCCGCACGCCTCGGCGGCGTCGGTCGCCTCCGCCTCGGTCAGTCCAACGAGCAACTCGTCGGCCGACTCCTCGGTCGGCTCCTCCGGGCAGTCGCCGGCGGCACTCGACGGTGGTCCGGTGGTCTCTGGCACGGTGCCCTCCGGTTCGGTGGTGTCGGGGGTCGGGGCGGTCGTGTCGGGGCTCGTGGCGATCGTCGCCGCGTTGGTCGAAACGGTCGGCGTTTCACTGTCGCCGTTGTCATCGTCGCCACACGCTGCCGCGGTCGTGGCGAGAAGGGCCGTCAGGCCGGCGATCATCAGGGGGCGCTTGAAGTTCATCGTCCTTTGACTCTTGCAGACCGCCGATGGTTCCCGCCGTGAATCGGCGATCGCCGTGGCAGGCTGGTGGCGATGCCGGAGCAGTTCGTGCTGGGGGTCGATCTCGACGGAGTCGTCGCCGACCACACGAGAAGATTTCGTGAGATCGTCGCCGAGCTGCGCGGCGTCGATCCCAAGTCGATGCCGATGGAGCGCTCGTGGGACTTCCGCGAGTGGGGCTTCGCTCCCGACGAGTACGACCGCCTGCACAAGCTCGCCGTCATCGAGTACGACATGATCCGCACGATGCCCGTCATCGAGGGCGCCGCCGACGCCCTGTGGCGGTTGTCCGATGCCGGCATCTGGGTGCGCATCATCACCCACCGGCTGTACGTCAACTGGGCCCACGAACGGGCGGTCGGGGACACGGCGGCATGGCTCGACGAGCACCGCATCCCGTACCGTGACCTCTGCTTCCTCGGCGCCAAGCCGGAGGTTCAGGCCGACGCCTACATCGACGACGCACCGCACAACGTGACCGCGCTGCGCGAACTCGGCAACACCGTGATCGTGTTCGACCAGCCGTACAACCGCCACCTCGTCGACGGGCCGCGGGCGGCGAACTGGGACGAGGCGGAGTCGATCGTCGCCGACCTCGCCGCTGTCAGCCTCGGACAGGTCGCCGTGCAACTACCGGGAATCGACGCCGGCAGCGGTCGCCTCGAGGAGCGTCGCCGGGCCGAATAGACGCCGGCAATGGCCCACACACAGATTGCGAACTCGTTGCAATTCAGCGGCAGCCGTGTGACCGGCAACGTTATGATCGGTGCCATCACGTTCCCGACAGCGACCCCCCAGCGCCATGGATCTGGTGTGTAACCTGCCCGATTCGGGCGGCTCTGTCGGCGCGACGCTGCTCATCGGCGCCCTGGCGATCGTCGTCGGTGCCTGCGCCCTCGCTGCCCAGCGACGGATCCCAGGTGGACGCGCCGCCCCGCTCGTCCTGCTCGCCGTCCTCGGCGTCGCCGTGATTGCCGGTTTCGCGTCCGACGCCGCCGCGGCGCCACCGACGACGGACCCGACCGCGTCGTCCAGCCCGACGTCGACGTGCATCCCGCCGCCGTCGACAACCGCACCGATCGCACCGTCGAACTCGACGACAACCTCGTCGAGCACGTCGACGTCGACCACGCTGATGGAAACGACGACGACGACGTTCATCGACCCCGCCGACCCGCCGGACCTCGTACCGATCGGCCCGCCCCCGACGGAGTCGACGAGCACCTCGTCGACCTCGACATCGACGACCAGCACGAGCTCGACGAGCACCACCACCACTTCGACGTCGACGACGACGACGCTGCCCTAGTCGCCTAGCGTTGAGCGCGATGACGGCCGCATCCGACATCTCCCCGCGTTCACCGGTCGATCCGCTCACGCCCAAGTTGCGTGGCTTCGGCACGACGATCTTCGCCGAGATGTCCGCGCTCGCCGTGGCCACCGACTCGATCAACCTCGGCCAGGGCTTCCCCGACAGCGACGGCCCGCAAGCCGTCCTCGACGCGGCGATCGAGGCAATCCGCTCCGGTCACAACCAGTATCCGCCGGGTCCCGGCACGCCCGAGTTGCGTGCCGCCATCGGCCGTCATCAGCAGCGCTTCTACGGCCTCGAGCACGATCCCGATGGCGAGATCCTTGTCACGGCCGGTGCCACCGAGGCGCTCGCCGGCGCCCTCCTCGGGATGCTCGACACCGGCGACGAGGTGATCGTCTTCGAGCCGATGTACGACAGCTACCAGGCCTGCATCGCCCTCGCCGGGGCTCGCGCGGTTCCCGTGCTGTTGCGACCGGACGGCGCCCGTTACGGGTTCGACTCCGACGAGCTCCGTGCCGCCGTGTCGCCACGAACGCGGCTGGTCCTGCTCAACACGCCACACAATCCGACCGGCAAGGTGTTCGACGCCGAAGAGCTCACCCTGATCGCCGACGTGGCGATCGAGCACGACCTGATCGTCGTCACGGACGAGGTCTACGAGCACCTCGTGTTCCCCGGTGCCGTGCACATCCCGATGGCGACGCTGCCGGGCATGGCCGAACGCACGCTGACGATCTCGTCAGGCGGCAAGACGTTCAACACGACCGGGTGGAAGGTCGGATGGATGTGCGGACCGCGTCCGCTCGTCGCCGCCGGGCGGACGGCGAAGCAGTTCCTCACCTACGTCAACGCCGGGCCGTTCCAGCCGGCGATCGCCGCCGGCCTCGATCTTGGCGACGACTTCTACGCGGCGATCGCCGCCGATCTCACCACCAAGCGCGATCACCTCGCCGCCGCCCTCGGCGCCGCCGGTTTCACGACGTACCTCCCCGAGGCGACCTACTTCATCACCGTCGACATCCGCCCGGTCGATGCCGTCGGTGACGGAATGGCGTTCTGCCGGGCATTGCCGGAGCGATGCGGCGTCGTGGCGATCCCCAACGAGGTCTTCTATGCCCGTCCCGAGCACGGCCGGCATCTCGTGCGCTTCGCCTGCTGCAAACGCCTCGACGTCCTCGATGAGGCGGGACGGCGGCTGGCCGGGCTGGCCGCCGGTTGACACGCCCGGGCTTTGCGCGCTTTTCGTGTCGTGAATGTAACGGTTGTGTGCGCTACTGTCTGGGTACTGACCCGTCAGTGCCCCACGGACCAGGTCCCACAACAAGGAGGAACCTCCCGATGAAGAAGCTTGCCACGATCGCGGCCGCCGCAGCGCTTGCGCTGACGATGGCCGCATGCGGTGACGACGATGATGACGACGGCGGCGACGACACCACGGTGGACGTTGCCGGAGACGTGACGACGCCACCCGTCGGTAGCTGAGAACCAAATCGTTCACAGCTTCGTCATAGATGCTGCGACCGGCGGACGGACTGCCCCGTCCGCCGGTTGCATTTTTTCCGACCCCCCGAGGAGATCCCATCTTGGACAAGGTCCGCCTGCTCGCCGCCCTGGCTCAAGAGAGTCCGACCGCCTCCGCCGGCGGCGCGGCCGATTCGGACGTAGCCGCCGACTGTCAGGCGCTCGGCTCCGCCCTCTCCGAGGTCACCGAGGACGGACCCGCCGATCCGGCTGTCGGGGAGGAGATCAGCGACGAGTACAAGGACGCCATCCAATCGCTCGTCGACGCCATCAACGACGTCGACCTGCATCCGATGAAGTGCAGTCCGCCGTCGACCAGCAACTCGAGGTCGCCGAGGACATCCTCGACGCCGACGAGTGGACCGACGAGTTGCAGACCGCTACCCAGGACGCGTCGACCCCACTGACCGAAGTGTGCGCGCCGGCGCTCACCACCGGCGACACGACCGACTGAAGCCCTCAGAATCCCCCCAGCCCCGTGATCGGGCCGTCGCTAGCCTCGAACCAGTGTCCGAGGATGGCCGGCCCGATCACCGTGGCGACAGCGAGGGCTCGTTGATCGTCGCCCGCGACCTCGTCAAGCGGTTCGGCGACCTCACCGCGGTCGACAGCATCGACGTCGACGTCCGCCGCGGCGAGGCGTTCGGGTTCCTCGGCCCCAACGGTGCCGGGAAGTCCTCGACGATGCGCATGATCGGCTGCACCTCGCCGGTCACGTCCGGCACATTGCGGGTGCTCGGACTCGATCCCGCCACCCACGGACGGGCGATTCGCGCCCGCCTCGGCGTCGTACCCCAACAGGACCAGCTCGACGGCGAGCTGACGGTTGCCGAGAACCTCGTCATCTACGGGCGCTTCTTCGACATCCCGCGGGCGGAGTGCAAACGCCGCGCTGCTGAGCTGCTCGAGTTCGTCCAGCTCGGCGAGCGTGCCGACAGCAAGGTCGAGCCGCTGTCGGGCGGGATGAAGCGACGCCTGACGATCGCCCGCTCGCTGATCAACGAGCCCGAGTTGCTGCTCCTCGACGAGCCGACGACCGGCCTCGACCCGCAAGCCCGGCACGTGTTGTGGGATCGCCTCTACCGCCTCAAGCAGCAGGGCGTCACGCTCGTGCTGACGACGCACTACATGGACGAGGCCGAGCAACTCTGCGATCGTCTCGTCGTGATGGACAAGGGGGCGATCGTCGCAATGGGCTCGCCGCGGGAGCTGATCGACCGGTACTCCACGCGCGAGGTCCTCGAACTGCGCTTCCCGGCCGGCACCAACGAGGAGCAGGCCGACGGCGTCGACGGCATCGGCGAGCGCGCCGAGATCCTGCCCGACCGCCTGCTGATCTACGCCGACGACGGCGAGGTCGCCCTCAAAGAGGTTCACAACCGCGGCGTCGAGCCGGAGAGCGCGCTGGTCCGGCGGAGCAGCCTCGAGGACGTGTTCCTGCGCCTCACCGGCCGCAGCCTCATCGACTAACCCCGCCCGCACTCGCGACCGATGGGTGTTCTCGGGACGGAACAGTCCCCTAAACACCCATCGGTCGGCGGCCGTCGGCGTCGGTAGGTTCGGGGGCGATGTCGACGCCTGCCGCCGTCCGGGTCTGGGGGAGCAACTGGGCGCAGTACCGGCACATGTGGCGCGCCGACGCCGCCGGCAACCTCCTGCAGCCGCTGCTCTACCTGCTCGGCATGGGCATCGGAGTCGGAGCGCTCGTCGACACCAACGCCCAGGCTGAGTCGTCGCTTGGCGGCGTCAGCTACCTCGCCTTCCTCGCCCCGGCGCTGATCGCCACGACGGCGATGATGACGTCGGCGACCGAGGCGCTCTGGCCACTGCTCGCCGGATTCAAGTGGACCAATCAGTTCCTCGCCATGACCGCCACCCCGCTGCGACCCGTCGACGTCGTCGGTGGCTTCGCCCTGTGGGTCTCGACCCGTGCCTTCATCGGCTCGGCGGCCGTGGCCGCGGTGCTCGTGCTTTTCGACGAAACGCGATCGTGGGGATTGCTCCCGGCGATCGTGTTCGGCGTGCTCACCGGCTTGGCGTTCGCTATGCCGGTGGCCGTCTGGACGTCGACCCGTGAACGGGAGATCTCCTTCCCGGCGATCATGCGCTTCGGGCTGATCCCGCTGTTCCTGTTCGCCGGTGCCTTCTTCCCCGTCGACCAGCTGCCCGGGTGGGCGCAATCGATCGCCGTCGTCACACCGCTGTACCACGGCGTCGAGCTGACCCGCGGCGCCGTGCTCGAGACGCTCACCCCCGGCGAGGCCGCCATCCACCTTGCCGTGCTCGTTGCCTACGCAGGCGTCGCCTACTCGGTCTGTCGGCGGACCTTCACGAAAAGGCTGGAGCGCTGATGACAGCCGCGACGGTCACGTCCGGCCTGCGCATCCTGCCGGCCGCCGCACTCGAGGTGCGCCGGCCACAACGGATGATCGAGCGCAGCGCGATGGTCAACCGGCGCACCTGGCTGATCATGTTCAGCGGGTTCTTCGAGCCGCTCTTCTACCTGATGTCGATTCGCGTTGGCGTCGGTGAGTTGATCGGCGATGTCACCGTCGGCGGCGTGACCGTGGACTACGCCGAATTCGTCGCCCCGGCCCTGCTGGCGGCGTCGGCGATGAATGGGGCGATCTACGAGACGACGATGAACGTCTTCTTCAAGATGAAGTACGAGCGGCTCTACGACACCGTGCTGGCCACGCCGATGTCGCCTGCCGACGTCGCCCTCGGGGAGATCGGTTGGGCGGTGATCCGCGGCGGTCTGTACTCGGCCGCCTTCCTCGTGACGATGGCGGCCCTGGGGATGACCGCCTCGCCCTGGGTCGTCCTCGCCCTGCCGTTCAGCCTGCTCATCGCCTTCGCTTTCGCCTCCACCGGAATGGCGATCACCACGTACATGCGCTCGTGGGTCGACTTCGAGTACGTGACGGCGGCGACGCTGCCGTTGTTCTTGTTCTCGGCGACGTTCTATCCAGTGTCGAGCTACGGCGACTGGGGATGGATCGTCCAGCTCAGCCCGCTCTATCACGGCGTCGCCTTGATCCGCTCGGCGAACACTGGCCAGTTCGGTTGGGCGACGCTGGGGCACATCGCCGTGCTCGTTGCGATGTCGGTCGTTGGGCTGATCGTCGCCGCCAAACGCGTCCGCACCCTGCTGCTGAAGTGAGGTTGTCGGCGGTCGTAGCCTGGAATCATGCTCTTCCGCAAGGTTCACCAGGTGACGGCGGCCGACGCCCTGCCCGGCCGCCCCGAGCCGATGCCCGTGCCCGCCGCCCACACCGTGCTCGGCAACCCGCTCACACCTCCGTGGCCCGACGGCTTGTCGACCGCGGTGTTCGCGATGGGCTGTTTCTGGGGCGCCGAGAAGCTGTTCTGGCAACAGCCGGGTGTGTACTCCACGGCGGTCGGTTACGCCGGCGGGTTCACGCCGAACCCGTCGTACGAGGAGGTGTGTAGCGGGCGCACCGGCCACGCCGAGGCGGTCCTCGTCGTGTTCGACCCCACAGTCATCGACTACGAGCAGCTGCTCAAGCTGTTCTGGGAAGACCACGACCCGACTCAGGGCATGCGCCAAGGCAACGACGTCGGCTCGCAGTACCGCAGCGCCATCTACTTCACCGACGATTCTGGGCACCGCCCAGACCCGGGCCCGTCTCAGCGCGAACTCGCCGAGGCGAGTCGGGCGGCGATGGCCGGCGCCCTCGCCGACGCCGGGTACGGCGAGATCACGACGGAGCTCGCCGACCTCGCCGGCTTCTACTACGCCGAGTCGTACCACCAGCAGTACCTCGACAAGAACCCCAACGGCTACTGCCCGATCCACGCCACCGGGGTGTCCTGCCGCATCCCGGGCTGACTACTGTCGAGGCCATGACAAGCGAAGACAGCCCGAGCTTTTTCGACAAGGTCAAAGACCTCGCCGGCGACGCCTTCGACAAGGTCAAAGACCTCGCCGGCGACGCCGCCGACAAGGCCAAAGGCGTCTACGAGTCCGCCAAGGAGAAGATCGCCCCTCATGCCGACAAGGCCGCCGACGTGGCCGGAGACGCGGTCGACAAGACCAAGGACGTCGCTGGAGACGCCGTCGACAAGGCCGGCGATCTGGTGGACGCCGCCAAGGACAAGGTCAGCGACCTGACCGGCGATGCCAGCGACGACGCCGGCGACGCGGCCAGCGACGTCAAAGATGCGGCCGCAGACGCCGTCTCCGACGCCAAGAAAGCAGCCGACGGCGCCTGAAGGGCCGTGCGCTCAGCTTGCCGCATGGGCGGCCGGCGCAGGCAGCGATTCATCGAACAGGCCGCCAGCGCGCAGCTGAGCGGCGTACAAACCGCCCGCGAGCGACGAGCTCGTCGTGCGAGCCAACCTCGGCGAGATGACCGCCGTCGAGTACAGCGATGCGGTCGGCGTTGCGTACCGTCGAAAGCCGGTGGGCGATGACGATCGCCGTGCGTCCGCGTAGCGCGGTTTCCAGCGCCGCCTGCACCAAAGCCTCGTTCTCGTTGTCGAGGTGACTCGTCGCCTCGTCGAGGATCATCACGTCTGGGTCCTTGAGCAACAGCCGGGCGACGGCGACGCGTTGCTTCTCCCCGCCCGAAAGCCGGTATCCCCGCTCGCCGACGACCGTGTCGTAGCCGTCGGCGAGGCCGGCGATGGTGTCGTGGATGCGTGCTGCTTTGGCGGCGGCGACCACCTCGGCCTCAGTGGCATCTGGCCGGGCATAGCGGAGGTTCTCGCCAATCGAGACGTGGAACAGATGAGGATCCTGACTGACCACCCCGATCGCCCGGCGCAGTGACGCCAGCGTCAGTTCACCGACATCGTGGCCGTCGATCCGCACGGCGCCGGCCGTCACGTCGTAGAGGCGGGGGATCAGCGACACCAGTGTCGACTTGCCGGCACCGGACACGCCGACGAGGGCGATCGTCTCGCCGGGGGCGACGTCGAGGGAGATCCCGTCGACGACGTCACGATCCGGGTCGGTGTCGGGAGTGCGCTGTTCCAGTGACGGCACCGACGTCTCGGCGGCGGGTGGATAGCGAAAGCGCACGGTGTCGAAGGTGATGCGCCGACCGGATCGAGTGCCGATCGGCGCGGGGAGGTCGATCGCACCCGGGCGCTCGACGATCGGCTCCGGCGCGTCGAGGACCTCGAACACCCGCTCGAAGCTGACCATCGACGTCATCAGGTCAACGCGGGCGTTGGTCAGAGCCGTCAACGGCGTGTACACCCTCGTGACCAACGCGGCGAGGGCGACGAGCGTGCCGGTGGTGATCTCGCCGGAAATGACGAGCTGGCCGCCGACGCCGTAGATCGCCACCGCCCCGACGGCGGCGACAAGGGCGAGGGCGACGAAGAACACACGACCGTAGAGCGCTTGCCTGATGCCGGCGTCGCGCACGCCTCCAGCGTGCGTCTGGAACGCGGCCAGCTCGCGACGATCGTCGCCGAAGAGCTTGACGAGCAACGCCCCGGCAACGTTGAACCGCTCGGTCATCTGAGTGTTCATCGCCGCGTTGTGCTGCATCTGCTGGCGGGAGATGTCCTGCAACCGGCGGCCGACACGGCGTGCCGGGATGACGAAGACGGGGAGCACCGTGAGGGCGAGCAGGGTCAGGCGCCAGTCGAGTATGAGCATCGCCACGAGGGAGGTGACCAGCCCGACGACGTTGCTGACGACACTTCCGAGCGTGTTCGTCACCGCCGTTTGGGCGCCGACGACGTCGTTGCTCAGCCGCGACGTGATCGCGCCGGTCGGCGTCCGTGTGAAGAAGGCGATCGGCATGCGGATCACCTTGGCGAACAGCGCCGAGCGGAGGTCGTAGATCAGCGATTCGCCGACGTAAGCGCTACACCAGCGCTGCAGCACATTGAGGCCGGCGTCGGCGACGGCGGCGGCAACACCGAGCACGGCCAGCCTGGTGATCATCGACCGGTCGGCGCTGGGGATCGCCGTGTCGATGATCGCCCGCACGATGAGCGGCGGAACGAGGGCGAGCACGGCGGCGAGGAGGATGCCGCAGATGTACACGGCGAGCAGTCGACGGTACGGCCGAGCGAACGTCCAGATCCGTCGCAACGTCGGCCGGGACAACGTGACGCCTTCGACGGCGGCGGCGTCCTTCGGCATCAGCCCGCGAGAGCCCATCATCCGCACAACATCAGGCTAAAGGCAGGTAGCGAGCACGGAGCCTGCAGGGCGAGCCTCACAGCGTGCCTCTAGTATCCCGCCCATGATTCGTCCTCCCCGAGCCATCGGCATCGTCGCGCTCCTCGTCGCTGGCCTGTCCATCTCTGCTGGGGCCAGCGCCGGCACCGACACGACCGAGCCGTCGGAGTCGACAGAAGTCGTCGAAACGTCCGAGGTGGTCGAGACGTCAGTGGTGACCACTGAGGTGGTCGAGACGACGGAAGTGGTCGAGACGACCGAGGCGCCGGCGACCAGCGAGCCGACGCCATCGCTCCCGGAGTTCGAGCCCGAGCCGATCGATTGGCAGGAGACGGAGTTGGAGGGCATCGAGCAGGGAGTGCTCGAAGTGCCGATCGACTATGCAAACCCCGACAACGGGACGTTCGAGCTGTTCCTCCTGCGCAACCTCGCCGACGACCCGGACGAGCGGATCGGCTCGATGCTTGTCAACCCCGGCGGCCCTGGGTTCCCCGGGTCCCCGTACGCCGTCAACGCCGACCTCGTGTTCAGTGAAGACCTGCTCGACCGCTTCGACATCATCGGGTGGGACCCGCGCGGCACCGGTCAGAGTGAGCCGTTCATCGACTGCGTCGACAACTACGACGAGTACTACGCCGGCACCGACATCACACCCGACGACGACGCCGAACGCCAGCAGATCGTCGACATCGCGACGGACTTCGCAGAGCGGTGCGCGGAGAACAACCAGGACATCATCCAGTTCGTCGGCACGAACAACTCCGCCCGCGACATGGACTCGATCCGCCGCGCCCTCGGCGAGGACGAGATGACCTACTTCGGTTTCAGCTACGGCTCCGAGCTCGGCGGGACGTGGGCGACGCTGTTCCCCGACACTGTCCGCGCCGCCGTGCTCGACGGGGCTTCCGATCCCAACGCTGCTGAGCTCGACGGTTCGCTCCAGCAGGCCGCCGGCTTCGAGGCGGCGTTGACGACCTTCCTCGACCAGTGCAGCGCCAACCCTGAGTGCCCGTTCCACAACGACGGCGACGCCGAAGGTGCGTTCGATCAGCTGATGCTGAAAATCGACGAGAAGCCGCTGCCGACCGAGCCTGGCCGCCCGCTTCTCACTCGCGGAGTTGCCCTTCAAGGTGTCGGCGAGGCGATGTACAACGAGCTGAGCTGGCCAGATCTCGAACAAGCGCTCGCAGCGGCGAGGGAGGGAGACGGCTCCGGCCTACTCGCCCTCTATGACTCGTACTACTACCGCCTGGGGGACGGCACGTGGGCGAACTACTTGGAGGCATTCCAGACGATCCACTGCATGGATTCGGAGGAGCGCCTCACCGTTGAGGAGGCGGACGCCCGGATGCCGCAACTCAACGAGGTAGCGCCTCGATTCATCCCCGGCACGGTGAGCGACTACTTCTGTTCGTTCTACCCGGAGTCGGATGACCCGCGGGTGGAGATCACCGGCGCCGGTGCCGGTCCGATCGTCGTGTGCGGGACCACTGGCGACGCCGCCACGCCCCTGGACAGCACGCGCCGCATGGCCGCAACGCTCGAGGACGGGCGGCTGATCATCGTCGACGCCGACCAGCACACCTGCTACTCGTACGGCGATCCCTGCGCCAACGACCTCATCGACGACTACCTGATCAACCTCAACCCGCCCCCCGAAGTCACCGAGTGCTGACACGCCGCCAATAGGTCGCGACGGGGCGCCTAACCCATCGAACACTCCTGCTCGTGGTCGGTCGATAGATCAGCGGCCGACGGCCCGTTGGAGCTGCCGCTTGTTCATCTTCGAGCGGCCCTTGATGCCCTTGTCCTTGGCCTCGGCATAGAGCTGGGCGAACGTCCGCCCACCGGGTCCGCGGTGGGAGCGCAGCCCGCCACGACGTGACGACGAGATGTCGTGGGTCGACGTCCGGCTGGCCTCCCTTGCCTCGCCGGCACGGGCACGTTCCTTGTTGACGGTGCGAGCGGCGATCTCCTCGGCCGTGTCCTCGGACTCGCCGCGCCTCTTCAGTCCCGCCTTGATGTGCTTGTACTGCCGCTCCCGCTTGGTAGACCAGGCTTGCTGAGGCATTTCCACTCCTTCGGATCGACGATGCGTCGGTCCCCATCCCGGTTCCCCCAACGAGCACTGGCGAGACCAGCGGTGTTGTTCTAATATCGTTGAATCCGTATTTAGAACGGGAAGGGGAAGCACATGGACCGACGAATGGATCGACGCACGGTGACCAAGGGCGCCGGTGCCCTTGCCGGCGCCGCCGCCATGGGACTGCTGCCGGCGGTCGCCAAGGCAGGAGACGCATCGTCGACGACACCCGCCGAACCGAGCCTGTACGACCGGCTCGGCGGATACTTCGCCATCGCTGCCGTCGTCAACCGGTTCAGCGACCAGATCATCGTCAACCCGAAGCTCAACGAGAACCCGGCGCTGAGAGCGTGGAACGAGACGGAGGCGGAGGCGCGTCTGCCGGGCTTGAAGTTCGGACGGACCCTGTGGATCGCCGCCGCCGCTGGTGGTCCCTTCGACTACACCGGCTTGCCGTTGAACGAGGCCCACGCCGATCTCAACCTCTCGGCCGACGAGTTCGCCGAGGTCGGAGCCGAGATCGTCCGCGCCCTCGACTTCTACGGCGTTCCGGAGCAAGAGAAGCAGGAGCTCGTCGAGGCCTACCAGGCGAGCATGACCGAAGTGGTCACCGCCGCCGAATAGCGACCGCCCGCCCGCAGCGGTGTCGCACCTGCTCGGGCAGCAAGCCAGTTGCCCGATAGGTTCCCGAAGCGTGGCCGATCTCGAACGACGTTCCGGCGCGCAGACGCCCGCGAGGGCGGTCGAGGTCCACCGGCCGCCCGATGCCGGCACGAGCCTCGAGCGCTTGCTCGCCTTGGGCGACTCGACGCGCCGTGACCTGTACTTCTTCGTCGTCGGGCGGGGCACCTGGGTGTCCCGCAAGGAGGCCGCCGAGGCGCTCGAACTACGGCCTGGACTTGTCGCCCACCATCTCGATCGGCTTGTCGATGACGGCCTGCTGGAGATCCAGTACCGACGACTCACGGGGCGCTCCGGACCGGGGGCCGGCCGCCCCGCCAAGCTGTACCGGCGCACCGACGCCACGTTCGAACTGACCCTCCCACCGCGCAACCCACGGCTCGTCAATCAGCTGCTCATCGAGGCAGTCGGGCGTCTCGGTCGACGAGCGGACCCCGTACGCCGGGCGCTGGTCGACGTCGCCCGAGAAGCCGGCGTCGCCGCCGGCCGCCGTGCCGCCGAGAGTGCGTCAACTCGGGACGGGGGTCGAGTTTTCACCGATCTGCTCGGCACGATGGGATATGCGCCGCACGGCAGCGACGGCGAGCTGTCGCTGGCGAATTGCCCCTACGAGCCGGTCGCCGAGCAGGACCGCCAGACGGTCTGCTCGATGAACCTCGCCCTTGTCGAGGGCGCCGCCGCCGGCGTCGGCCTGCGCCCAGCCACATGCTCGTTGCGTCCTCCGGTCGGAGGTGGCTGCTGCGTCCACGTGGCCCCGTGGCCCGCCGCCGTATGACTCCGGGGGCGATCAGCGACGCCGCACGCGCCGACGTCGACCGATCCGTGGACGACTTCCGGCAGCAGCATCACGTCCCTGGGATCGCCTACGGCATCGTCGCCGGCGGCGGCCTCGTCCACGCCGGGGGCGTCGGCTGCCTCGCCGCCACACGCCCTGAACGCCCCGATCGGGACAGTCGTTCGCGCATCTGCTCGATGTCGAAGTCGTTCGTCGCCGCTGCCGTGTTGAGGCTGCGAGACGGCGGCTTGCTCTCGCTCATCGATCCGGTCAGCGTGCACGTTCCCGAACTGGGCTCGCTCGCCCCGCCGACCGCTGACTCACCGGAGGTCAGCATCCACGACCTGCTGTCGATGGGGAGCGGGCTGCCGCAGGACGACGTCTGGGCCGATCGGCTTCTCGACGTCGACAGCGTCGAACTCGCCAGGCTCCTGCGATCCGGCGCCACCTTCTCCACGGCGCCGCGAACGAGGTTCGAGTACTCGAACCTCGGGTGGGTGATGCTCGGCCGGGTGGTGTCGAACGTCGCCGGGATGCCCGTGCAGCGGTACGTGACCACCGAGATCCTCGCCCCGCTCGGGCTCGATTCGACAACGTGGCGCACTCCTGTCGAAGCGAACGTGATGCGCGGACACCACTGGCGCGACGAGTGGATCGAGGAGTCGGCACCGCTTGGCGACGGTGGCTTCGCCGCGATCGGTGGACTCTGGAGCACGGTCCAAGACGTGGCGCGCTGGGTCTCGTTTCTGGCTGGCGCCTTCCCGCCGCGTGACGAGCAGGATGACGGACCGCTGTGCCGGGCCTCACGCCGCGAGATGCAGCAGGTGCACCGGGCCCGCCGATCGACGCTCGACACGGCGACGAACCGGCTGGACGCAGGCGGCTACGGCTACGGCCTCGTCGTCACCCACGACCTCCGCTTCGGGCACATCGTGAGTCACTCTGGAGGGCTGCCGGGATTCGGATCGGACATGCGCTGGTTGCCGGACCGCGGTGTCGGTGTCGTTGCCTTGGCGAATCTCACCTACGCCCCGATGAGAGAGATGACGCGCGACATCTTGGAACACCTCGCTGATCACGGTGGCCTCCCGACGCCGTACGCGGTCTCGCTCTCGGAAGCCCTCGACGCAGCGTGTGACCGGCTGGAACGGCTGCTGCGCGATTGGGACAGCCAGCCCACGGACCGCCTTTTCGCCGCCAACGTCTTGCTCGACAAGAACCAAACGGAACGCCGCGCCGAAGCCGAGCGGCTCCGCGCGACGGCTCGGACGGTGGCGGCGCGGTCCGTTCCGAGCCATGACGGCGACAAGCGGCTCGTTCACCTTGCATGGCGAAGGCGGCGAGGCGACGGTCTCGGTGAAGCTCACGCCAGAAGACCGGCCACGAATCCAGTCGTACGACATCGAGGTCGCCGGCGAGTAGCGGTGTCACCCCGATCGGCTGTTCGGGTCTGGGTCGCGAACTCTTTGGTTCCTGTGACGCCGCTAGCGGCGCCAAATCGACCAAGAAGACGGAACGATTGCGCGGGCTTGAACTCTTTGGTCTCGTTGGCGACGTTGGTGGCGCCGACCATGCCAAAGACACGACGACCCCCGCATGCACGACATAGACGCTCTCAGCCGCGTCAGTCGTCGGGTCGCTGGAGCGGGAGCTCGAGCCAGTCGGCGAGGTCGGCGATCTCGGCGGTGATCGCCGCCTCCATCGTGGGAGTGAACTCGGTGTCGGGGTGGATGCCGTTGACGCGCAGCACGCCGGCCTTGCGGTCGGCGGTTGCGTCGAGCTTGCCGACCAGCTCGTCGCCGTAGAGGATCGGCATCGCCCAGTAGCCCCACCTCCGTTTCGCAACCGGCTTGTACATCTCGAGGATGTAGTCGAAGTCGAACAGCTCGGCCATCCGCTTGCGGTCGAACACCAAGTGGTCGAGCGGCGAGAGCAGCGCGGCACGTCCCTCGAAGGGCTCGTCGACCCTGTCGAGATGCGTTTGATCGACGCGCCACTTTCCACGGACACTCTCGACCTTGACGGCGACTCCCACCGGACCAACGTCGTTGGGCTCGCCGGGCGTGGCGGTGGTCTTCTCGCGCGCGATGCCGAGTGCCGCCAAGCGCAGCTCGCTGCGCATCCGCCGAGCCTCGACGAGCGGCGGTACCGGATCGTCGGGATATACACGTTCGGCGAGATCCCACAGGCGCTCGTTGCCCTGCCGCCCTGCAGTCGCCACCTCCCCACGCGCCGTCATCACCTCGAGCATCTGGTTGACGTTGCGATCATTGGTCCAGCCCGTCGAACGCCACGGCCTGACGCACGTGTCGGGGAGCTCGCCGGCGACGAGCGGCCCCTCCCGCTCGAGTCGTTGCAAGATGTCGCGGCGGCACTCGTCGTTCGCCATCACCCAGTTGTGCACGCCCAGCTGCCAGCCTGCGAGCTGGGCCGGGTCGCGGCGGGCCGCCATCTCGGCGCGGTGCAGGGCGAGGTCCTCGGCGGGGCGGATCATCAGGCTCAGCTCGATCAACGCCCGCCGGTCGAGCGCGGCCTGCAGCTCCTCGGGGGCGTATCCGGAGCCGAGCCGGGTCCACAACACCAGGTCGGCGTTGCGGGCGACGGCGGCGGTCGGATCGTTCTGCAACAAGCCGAGGCGTTGCACCGTCTCGATCAGCCCACTCGGCCGGTTGGCGTCGAGCAGCTGGGCCCGCACGGCGATCCGTCGGGCTTGCTCAGTGGTGAGCTCGCGCAAGGTCAGACGCTCCGCCGGGTCCGATACAGCATCCGCGCCGTGGGTGGCGCAGTTGTTGTGTCGGACCGTTCGTTGCGCATCGTCGTGTGCTCCTCCGGAGCGATGAACAACTCGGCTCGCCCGGTGACGCTCGCAGTCCCGGACAGCGTCGGCACTATCGACCCGGTGGCGCGGTCCGCCCACCGATAGCGCACCGAAAACGTCGACCCGGTGATCGACTCTTGCACCCATGTGGCGCCCTCATCGAGCGCTCCGGTCGCCGCCAGCACCGCCACCTTGGCGCTCGTGCCCGTGCCGCACGGGGAGCGGTCGTAGGTCCCACTGGGGCAGAGCACGAAGTTCCGTGAATTCGCGGCTGGGGACGTCGGCGGCCCGTACAGCTCGACGTGGTCGACGTCGACGAAGCCGGCGGCGTGGACGGAACGCATCACGTCGGCGGCGATGCGCAGCAGTTCCGTCCGGGGCTGGTCGAGGTCGATCGCCGGCGTTGCGACGAGGAAGAACAGGTTGCCGCCGTAGGCGATGTCGCCGGTGACGCGGCCGAGCGATGGGACATCGACCGCCACGTCGCGCGCGACGAGGCGGCTAGCGACGTTGTCGAGCGTCACGAGGCCGTCGTCGGCGAGCGCGACGGACACGACGCCTGCCGGTGTCTCGACGAGGTGCTCGCCGGGGCCGATGTGGCCGAGCCGGTGCAGCGTCTCGACCAGACCGATCATCCCGTGCCCACACATCCCCAAGACGAGGGTGCGGTCGAAGAAGATGACTCCGGTCACGCACCGCGGGTCGACGGGTGCGGTCAGCAGGGCGGCGACCATTGGCTCGTTGCCGCGCGGTTCGGCGACGATCGCCGTCGCCAGGCGACGATGCCGGCGCGCGACTTCAGCGCTGCGCTCGCCAAGGGTCGGTCCGTGCAAACTCGGGAACCCATCGGTGACCACGCGGGTGGGCTCGCCGCCGGTGTGCGAGTCGACGACCGAGATCGTCAGCGTGCCCGCCGGCAACGTCAGTGTGTCGGTCACGAGAACCTCCTCGGCGAGAAGCGGTCGATGGCAATCTCGGGAGTCTCGCCGCAGACGAGTTGGGCGACGATCCGGCCGGTACCGGGACCGAGCGTGAGGCCGATCATCGAGTGGCCGGCGGCGATGGTCACGTTGCCCCATCGCGCCGCGCGTCCGATGATCGGGACACCGTCAGGAGTGACTGGGCGCATCCCCACCCATCGTCGCCGCACGACGAGCGAGTCGTCGAAACGGAGTCGGCGTCGGGCGATTGCTTCCAACCGCTGGATCCGCTCGACCGTGACGGCCGTGTCGAGGTTGTTGAGCTGGAACCAGGCGCTCAGGCGCAGCTCGTCGCCCAGCGGCCCGATCGCGACGTGGTCCTCACCGAGGAGCATCGGCCGGCGCGGCCCGATCTCCGGGCGGTCGACCGTCAGGCTCAAGCCTCGGCCGGCGAGCATCGGCACCCGCTCGCCGAGGAGCCGGCCAAGGCGCCCCGACCATGCCCCGGCCGCGAGCACGAACTCGGAGGCGGCGATGTCGCCGCGGGTCGTGCGAACTTTGGCGATCCGCTCGTCGATGACATCGACGTCGACCACCTCAGCGAACGGCATCAGCCACGCTCCCGCGTCGTCGACGCGTGCGATCAGGTCGGCGAGCGCTCGTCCCGGGTGAATGCTGCGATCGTCTCGTAGAAGGACGCCGCCGGCGACGGGCGGCAGCAGTGCGGGCTCCATCGCCATCGCCCCGGCGCCGTCGACGACGTCGACCGCCACCCCCCAGCGTCTCAGCTCCTCGACCTGCGGGAGGGCGCGTTGGAACGCCCGGTCGCCTGCGTAGACGTCGAGCAACCCGTTGGTGAGCACCGGCTGACCACTCGCCGTCAACCAGTCGTCCCAGATCTCGTCACTCAGGCGGGCAAGGTCGCGTAGCGCAGGAGCCGCCGTCTGCACCGTGCGGGCCGTGCAGCTGCGGGCGAACCCGACGAGCCAGCGCCAGAAGGCCGGTTCCGTCGACCAGTTGATCGAGAGTGCCCCCTGCCTGCGCACGAGTGCGCGGGCAACGGCCCACAGGGCGCCTGGCGCAGCCAGCGGAAGGACATGACTGGGGACAAGATGGCCGGCACTGCCGACAGCGCAGCCGCCGTCGATCGGCCCTCGGTCAACGACGATGACGCACCGGCCGCGCCCAGCGAGCTCGAGCGCGGTGGACAATCCGACGATCCCGGCGCCGACGACGACGACGTCATACGCGGTGTTGGGTTGCTCCGTCATCGATGCAGTACCGTCGGCGCGTGAGGCACGCTGTCACGTGAACCGCTCCGTGTTCCACGGATGTCTACCAGCGCTGATGACGCCGTGCGACAGCGAGGGCCGGGTGAACCACGATGCGCTTGTCGCCACCGCGGCGGAGCTGATGGCCGCCGGGATGTCCGGCGTCGTGTACTGCGGGTCGATGGGTGACTGGCCGTTGCTGACCGACGAGCAACGCCGAAGCGGCGTCGAGAGCCTGGTGGTCGCCGGCATCCCCGTCGTGGTCGGGACCGGGGCACAGAGCCCGGCACGAGCCGCCGAGCACGCCGCCCACGCCGCCTCTGTCGGAGCAGCCGGGCTGATGTTGATCCCCCGCGTGTTGTCACGAGGTGACTCGCTCGCCGCCCAGCACGCCCACTTCGACGGCGTGCTCGGTGCCGCCCCGGACCTGCCGAGCGTCATCTACAACAGCCCTCACTACGGATTCGAGACACGTGCCGACCTGTTCTTCCAACTCCGTGCCGACCACCCGAACCTCGTCGGCTACAAGGAGTTCGGCGGTCGCGAGTCGCTGTCGTACGCGGCGGAGAACATCACCTCCGGGTGCCCTGACCTCGATCTCCTCGTCGGCGTCGACACGCAGGTCGTCCATGGCCTCGTGTACTGCGGCGCCGTTGGCGTCATCACCGGTGTCGGCAACGTGCTCCCCGACGCCGTGCTGACGTCGATTCGCCTCGCCCGGGCCGCCGCCGGCGGCGACCCCACCGCACTGCGCCTGGCCCTCGAACTGGAGCAGGCACTGGGTTCGCTCTCGGCGTTCGACGAGGGCACCGACCTCGTGCTCTTCTACAAGCATCTCGCCGTGCTCGCCGGTCATCCCGAGTACGAGCATCACGTCAACCCGACGGATGCGCTGACCGCCAGCCAGCGCCGCTATGCGGCGGAGCAGTTCGATCGCTTCGGCCGGTGGTGGTCGGACTGGGACGGCCGCAGTCACGCCCCTTCCGCCGGATTGATGAGCTGAGCGCTGTCGCGATTGTCGGGCGCCGCAAACGACAAATCTGTCTCGTTCGTGGCGGAAGAACGGGGCGGAAGGAGTGGGATTCGAACCCACGGAGGCCCGAAGACCTCAACGGCTTTCGAGGCCGTCCCATTCGTCCGCTCTGGCATCCTTCCGTCGAGCGAGGCTAGCGGCGGGCGGCGAAGAACTCGACGAGCAGGGCGGCGCAGCGACTCGCTTCGACGCCGGTGACGATCGGGATGCGATGGTTCAGTCGAGGATCGGCGACAAGGTTCAGCAGCGAACCGGCGGCACCGGCCTTGGGGTCGGCGGCGCCGTAGACGAGTCGCGCCATCCGGGCGTTGACCATCGCCCCGGCGCACATCGGGCACGGTTCCAGTGTCACGACCATCGTGCAGTCGTCGAGGCGCCAGTGCCCGACAGCATCAGCGGCGTCGCGGATCGCCAGGATCTCGGCGTGGGCCGTGGGGTCACCGGTGAGCTCGCGCTCGTTGCGACGCGCAGCGATCACGGCCCCGTCGCGCACGATCACCGCTCCGACCGGCACGTCAGCGTGATCGAGGGCGAGGCGTGCCTGCTCGATCGCCGCTTCCATCGCCAGCGCCCAGTTGTCGCCGGCTTCGTCCGTCGGGTCCATCGTCGCCCAGCGTACGGAGCTCGCCGAGGTCGGTGAACTCCGGGCGCAGCCCGCCGATGTCGGTGGGCGCCGACTCGACAGCGACAAGGAAGCTGTCCATCGCCGGATCGATGGTGCCTGGAAGCGGCAGGGTCCGGGAGACCCATTTCGTGCACGCCACGGCGAACTCTGTGGAGCGTCGTGGCGGCTGTCGGCCGTCCAGCGGGTCGTCGAACATCCGCTCGTCGTTCTGGAAGATCATGAAGTAGCTGACGATGAAGCGCATTCGATCGTCGTAGTCCAGCCAGTCTCGTGCGCCGTCGAGCCTGGTCTGCGGATTCGTGTGGAAGCGGTCGATCACTGAGGCGGCCCGTGCGTCGGTGATCGTGTCGAGGAGCGGGCTCGGCCGGTTTGCTGGCCGCGTCAGCGGGCGGCCGACGACGACGTGACCGCCCGGAATGTGTAGCGAGAGCGCTTGGACATACCCACGCGACCAGATCCGCTCGAGCCAGCGGGTCAACGCCGGTTGCTCGGCGTGGGATTGGGCGTACACCTCGAACCGCGGGACCGGGCGACGAGTCACCCAACGCAGCGGGACTCTCCACGACACGCGGGTCAACCAACGCACCGGACGGTAGAGCACGAACTCGAGGAGTGGCTGCACTCGCACCTGTTCGAGGGCGGTCAACGCGACGTTGGCGGCGAGGATCAACTGGCTCCGCTCGGTTTCTGACGCACGCTCGGCGGCGCGGATCAACTCGGCGGTGCGTAGCAGGTCCTCCTTCTGCTCGTCGGTCAGCTTGCGGATCAGCGGGTGATCGAATGCCTGGTTCCTCAACGCTCCGTTCTCGAAGATCGCCACGCGTTGGCTGTCGGTCAGCAGGTTGGCGAAGAACGTGCCGAGCTCGAGGAAGATCGACCGGTTGGCGATCGAGAGGCCCTTGCTGTACGCACCGCCCAGCAATGTGCGGAGGATCACGCGGAACGGCCACGCAAACACTCGCGGCACACGGAAGGCGGTGCGGGCGCGCGTCCAGAACGGCGACTCGTCGTCCAGCCGCAGACTCGCCCCGATCGCCAACGATGACCACATCGCGAAGCCGCACCAGTTGAGGTCGCGACGGCCGAGGCGACCTGCCATCGCCGTCGCCAACCGGTAGTAGGCGTTGGCGATGACGTCGGCCTCATCGGCGAGTGATCTCGTCTCGTCGACAGCGATGAGGCGGATCTCCTCGGCGGTGGGAAAGGTCATTGGCGACTCCGAACCGGCGAGGGTTGCGCGATCCCTTCATCATCCCTGCGCACGCGCAAGCGCGCTTTCCGCCTTGTCGTTCGGACATTGAAGCTGGTGTCGCCTGTGTGGATGTGCCATGAGCGCCGCAGCTCGGGCGGGATCCGGAACGGAACCTCCCCCGTGAGCCAACCGTCAGCGAACGCGGTGAAGACCAGCCGCCCGGCCCGCTGCCTGACTCGGTTGATCGGGCGTCGGATAAGGGCGGGCAGGTGCGCCGAGTTGGTAGCCCGCACGGCGTTGAACGCTGGACGGGACCACCACGCGCTGGCCGGCACGCCAAGCATGTCCGGCACCATCCGCACTCGATCGGGGGCCTCTGCAAACATCCAGCGGACCATGCTGCACGGCAGCTTGCGAAGCCCGAGCGGCATCATCCGTTCGAGTTCGAGGAGGAGTCTGCCCATCAGTCGACGACCACCCACCGTGGAGCCGAGCTGGGTGTGCAATGCGGTGGCGATGTGGGAAGCGTCGTCCACGCTCAACGGGCCGTCCTGGCAAGCATCCAGTCCCATCAGAGCACCGACCACACTCCAGGTGTAGAGATGCGCCCGGCGGTCCTCGGGCGACAAGTCGACGCCGATCCGCTCCATCGCCTCCCACGTGACAACGGTGAAGTCCATCAACGTCGCCAGCAGGATCTCCTGGTTCACGGGCACACCAAGGGCATCGGTTTGCCATTCGGGCTCCGCCTCGGAGAGCAATGTGCGCACGCATCCATGGAGCAGACGGAGCCCGATGGCGGTGGCATGTCCGGATCCGCCTGGGTCGAGGCTGTCCGGACGTCGCGTGCCCATGACGTCGATGAGCATCTGGCCGGTCTCTGCCACGCGCCGCGTGAGGTGGTGAGTCGCGAAGTCAGACGTGCGCGACAACGCTTCGGCTCCGTGCACTGCCGCGTATCCCATCGGCAGGGCAGCGAACACGAGGGCGGTTCCCATCTCCAGCCCGTGGTCGTTGAAGACAGCCTGTCCGCGCGCGATCAGCTCGTGGTCGTGCGCCCAATCCGGCATCGGCGGCGGATCCCACCCAAACTCCTGCAGCGGCGCCGGGCGCCAATCCCCATCCCTCTTGACCCGAGGAAGATCCTCTATCACCTTGCAGACGAGGGTTCGCAGATCGGGCGCCGCCGGGTTTGCCGATCGCCACGCGTCGATCGCTGTATCCACCGCCGGATCGCCGACGAGTCGGTACGCGGCAAGTCGCTCGGCCCACTCGGCGGTGCCGACAGTCCCCGTACCGACCGACATCTTCTCAACGCTGTTCACCCGTGCTCCGCCCTCCACCGTCGACCCCACGTCCGCCCAGCGGTGTGACGCTGAAATCTACGACGTCGAGCGGATTCGCTCGGCGTGTTATTGACCCTGATCGGAGACGGCGTCGGCGAGTGACTCGCGAGCGAGTGCCAACGCCGCCTCGCGATCGAGCGTCCCGCCCGCTTCCCAGGCGCGTCGGAACGCCTCCGCACCGAGACGGCGCTCCAGCTCCGCCCGTAGCGAGGACACGTACGTCCGATCGTCCGGCAGCAGCGGCATGACGAGGTCCGCACCGTTGGCCGAGGCGAGCAGCGTCACCGCAGCGTCGTCGACACCGAGCAAACCGAGGCACATCGCGGCTTCGCGTACTGCGTGCCACACCTGCGGCCTGTTGCCGAGACGATCCCAGTGGTCGAGAAGCTCCAGCAAGGGCGGCACGGCATCGAGCGGTCGGCGCAGACGCCGGCGGAGCACGGCGAGCAACGAGAGTGCCACCCCGAGGCACTGTCGGCTCTCGACGGTTCGCGCCTGACGAGCGCTGCTGTCGAGCAGCTCTTCGGCGCGTTCAGGGTCCGTCCGCTCGATCGCCGTTCCCATTCCGAAGAGCGCCCACGCACGTGTCGTTGGGCAGCCCGATCGGCTGGCGGCGTCGAGCCCACGCTGGGCGAGCAGTGTTGCACGGTCTCCGTCTCCGGCAATCGACGAACCCAGCGAGCCCGTGACGAGGCTGTAGACGAGCCAGTACGGGTGCTTCGACGCCCGGCACCAATCGACCAGTTCGAGGAAGCGTGAGCCCGCTTCGGCAGCCAGTTCCATCACCGCAGGGTCGGAGCCACCCGAATAGGACGTCACGACCACGGTCGCCATGCGCGCCGGCAATGTCACTCCCGACCCGATCGCGTCCTCGGCAGCAAACGCGGCATGGCACAGGCGAACGCTCTCGTGAGAGTCGCCGCGCAGCCAGGCGCCGAGCGCGCCAATCCCGTGTAGCTCTGCGGCCCGCGGGTGTGACGCGAGCGGCAGCGCGGACATCGCCTCCTCGACCCACCGGAAGTACTCGGGGGACAGACGCTGCAGGCCGTAGTTCCACAAGGCGAGGAGGAGGCGGACCTCGAGTTCGAGATCTTGGCGATGGATGGCCCACGCATGCACCGCTTGGAGGTTGGCGAAGTCAGCGGACAGCTTCGTCACCCACAGTGGCTCCGCTTCGGTCAGCAGACCCTCTCCTGCCTCCTCTGCCATCGCGACGAAGAAGGCGGAGTGCCGATCGCGAGTTGAGTCGGCGTCCCCCATCGCGGTGAGCTTGTCGGCGGCGAAGTCTCGGAGCGTCGTCAACATCCGGTATCGACCTTCGGCCTGGTCGATCTCGGCGACGACCATCGAACGATCCGCCAAATCGGAAAGCGTGGCGATGGTCCTCCGGTCGGTGCCTGGCTCAGCGCAGACGAAGCTCGCCGACTCCGCGCTGAACGAGCCCCGGAACACGGACATGTGAGCGAAGACGCTGCGGGCGCTGGCGTTCAGGAGGTTGTACGACCAATCGATCGTGGCGAGCCAGGTGCTGTGGTGGGGATGATCGGGCCTCTCCGTCGCCAGCAACGGAGAGGCCGGGTCGAGGTGGCGGGCGATGTCGTCGAGGCTCATCGACCGAACGCGTCCAGCGGCGAGTTCAAGGGCGAGCGGGATGCCATCCAGTTGCCGGCAGATGCCGGCGATCGCCCGCAGCTGCTCGGACGACGGCCGGAAGCTGTATCGCGCCGCGGCGGCACGTTCGGCGAAGAGCTGGACGGCGGGGTAGTCGGCGAGGCGGCCATCGTCCACGTCCAACGGAGGTACTGCGAGGGGTTCGACGGCGAACATCACTTCACCCGCGAAACCGAGCGGTTGGCGGCTCGTGCAGACGATCGTCACGTCGACGGCGACCTCGGCAGCATTTCGCACGAGGGGAGAAATGGTCGGCAAGACATGCTCGCAGTTGTCGACGATGAGGAGCATCCGTTGTCGACTCAGCCAGTCGATGATGCTGTCCTCGTACGACCGGTGGCCTCGACGCACGACGCCTAGGGACGAGGCAACAGTCGGGGCGGCAGCATTGTCGTCAGTGCGCGCCAGGTCGATCATTCGCACACCGTCGCGAAAACGATGGCCGATCTCGCCGCCGAGCTCGATCGCCAGCCGCGTCTTCCCGACTCCGCCGGCGCCGACGAGGGTGATGGTGCGAACGCGATCGAGCAGGGCGGAGAGCTCGGCAAGCTCGCGGGTACGGCCGCGGAGTGTCGTCGTCGGCACACCTAACGACGCCGCCGCGTCCATCGTCCGCAAGGGGGCGAAACGGAAGGCGAGCCGTGGATGGCGGAGCTGGTAGATGCGATGTTTGCCAGGGATCCCGCGCAGCCGATGACTACCGAGGTCGATCGCCGTGACCTCGTCGACGGGATCCGCCTCGAGTCGCCGGGCGATCGGCGCCGAGACGAGGATTTGGCCGCCATGACCAGCATCGCGGAGGCGGGCGGTGTGGCTCAGCGAGATCCCGAGGTAGTCGCCCGCACGCTCGAGCGCCTCGCCGGTGTGGATGGCGATCCGAATGCCGACGCGGGGGAGCGGCGACCAGTCTGCCTGGCGAAACGCCAGTTGCGCCTGCACCGCAGCGCGCACGGCCGCAAGCGGATCGCCGAACACGGCATTGATCCCGTCGCCCGTGTGCTTGATCACGGTGCCCCCCTCGGCGGTGATGGCACTGTCGAGCAACTCGTCGTGCCGCTCGAGGACGACGGGCATCGCGGCTGCGAAGTCAGCCCACAGGCGGGTGCTGTCCTCCATGTCCGTGAACAGAAACGTGAGGACATGTTGGGACATGTCGTTCATCCGCACCCCCGCCGCAGACTACGCCGGTCGCCTCGTCGATCGCCGCGACAAATGAGGCGCGCGTCGTTGGGCGATGGCGATGCCGGCGGACACGACGAGCATGCCGAGCCATTGCAGTGCCGTTGGCGCCTCGTCGAGGAAGATCCACCCGAGCACGGCGATCTGCAGGAGCATTGTGTTGTTGATCACCGCCGACTCGCCGGCGCCGAGGTGGCGCAACGAGTGATTCCATAGCGTGAAGGCGAGGGCGGTGTTGACGATGGCGAGCCACCCGACGATCAGCACGGCGCGCAGCGACAATTGCACGAAACCGTCCACGCTGAACCCGACGCCGAGGAGAACAATCGCCCCGACGGTCATCGAGACGCTGGTCGTCACGAGTGGCGAGGAGTGGTCGGCGCGGTTGACCGAGCGTCCGAACAGGCTGGCCGTGACATTGGCGCCGAGGGCGACGACGGCGGCGGTCATCCCCGTCGCGGTCGCACCGAGTCCGCCGCTGAGGTAGGCAGCCGCCCCGATCGGTACGAGGACGGCGCCGAGGAGGAGATTGCTCGATGGCGGCTCGCCGAGCAGTGGTCCCGAGGCCGTGGCGACGAGCAACGGTGTCAGCGACAGGGCAAGGCTTGTCGTCGCCACGGGTTGTGCCTCGATGGCCACAAACTGCGCGCCCTGCGTGATCGCGTAGAACACCAAACCGAGCATCGCCAGCCGGCGCAGCGTCGTTGCCGACATCGCCCGCATCTCGGCCCTGGTACGACGCATCATTGCGGTCACAACCACAAGGACGAGGGCAGCGACCGCGTAGCGCAGGCCGGCGAACGTGAGCGGCGGCAGGTTCTCGTCGGCCATCCCGACGCGGATGATCACCCAGGACGAGCTCCACAGCATCGTGACGAACAGGGCGGCGAGCGCCGCCCGCCGACGGGCATCGGAGTTGCTGGACATCGGTTCCTCGAATCTCGGCGCGAACAATCACGCCGACGTTCCCCCTCGAGGCTTTTGTCCAGTGAGGTGCGAGCCCGCGCTGCGAGCCTTCAGTGGCGCTCGGACCAGACCCGGTCGAAACCGGCGGAACCCTAGCCACCCTTCAGTCGACAGGTTCCAGCGTACCGCGCCTACGCTCCGGACTTGAGCCCGGTCGGGTTCTCGCCTGGTCTGTGTCAGCCCGGCGACCACGATCCGGTCATCGTGCTGACACCGACCGTCGGCCGTCGTCTGTCACCGAGGTCGTCGACAAGTGCCGACGCAGCGGTACCAAAACGGCCCGTCACGTCGGCACATCGCACTCTTCCCGTGCAAAACGGCCAGATCTGGCCGCCGAGCGACATCAGTATCGCGCTGGCCTCGACGCCGCGTTCTACCGCCACGATCGAGACAGATTTGTCGTCCTCGGCGCCGCAGAATGTGGCACCGCCGCCGCTATCGATTCCACCTGCGTCCGGAGCCGACGCGCCTGACCGGTCAGACCGTCGTGAGCGGAGGGAGTGGGATTCGAACCCACGGTGGGTTGCCCCACACACGCTTTCCAAGCGTGCCGATTCGGCCGCTCTCGCATCCCTCCCGGATGTCACGGGCCAACCTCCTGGGCTGCCCGGGTGGACGAAGGGTAGCGGCGGGCCGGCGAGGTGCCGTCGGTCTGCCCCGCCGATTCGGTTACCGGTTGCGAAAGCGGTCGATGCTGCGCCGGTCCTTCTTCGTGGGCCGGCCGCTCCCGCGATCGCGCCGAAACAGCGGTGCGACGTACTCGCGGGGAGGCGCCGGCGGACTGTGGTCGACCAGGCACTCGGCAGCGAGTGACGCCGACACCCGCCGGTCGATGGGCTGAACGACCTCGACCACGCGGTCGCGGTCGGCGACGCGCACCTCGACTCGGTCGCCGACGCGGACCGCTCGGGCCGGCTTGGCGGCGGTGCCGTTGATCCGGACGTGACCGCCCCGACACGCCGACGTCGCCAGCGAGCGGGTCTTGAACAGTCGCACCGCCCACAACCACTGATCAATACGCGTCACGTCGATGGTCCAGTTTGTCGAGGCCGACCGAGTCGGCGCTAGCGTGACAGGCGCCTTCGCTCGCCTGTTTCGGTGGGTAGCGAGGTGACGGTCGGGTCCTGTGCAACGGGTGCCCGCGAACCAGGTCAGGACCGGGAGGTAGCAGCCTTCAGCGGTACCACCTGTGTGCCGCAGATCGCCTGGCCGTCGCCTCGGTGCCCACCAGGTACGGGCGTGTCAGTCGCCCTCGAAGCGCCAGCGGGTGGCGCGGGATGCGAACTCTTCCTCGCGCTCGATGACCGCCAGCGCCCGCTCCGGGACGACCTCGAACACGAGGTTCTGGCGCAGGAAATCGGCGCTCAGATCCGGCGCCATCGGCGTGTACTTGGCGAGATAGCGGGCGATCCACACGTCCTCCCGGTCGCCGTCGACGCGATGGGCCCGGCCCTCGACGGAAATGCACTCGACGGTGTCCTCCGAGGCGACGACGACCTGCGGATTGGCCGCCAGGTTCGCCGCCTTGCGCGACCGTGGCCCGCACGAGAAGGCGAAGCGCAGCTCGTCGTCGTTCCAGACCCCCCATACGGGCATCGCGTGCGGCCGGCCCGCCGCCGAGACGGTGACGATCCAGTAGTTGCGGCCACCGCCCAGCCGCTCGGCTGCCCAGGTCCACGGCAACGGCTCCCAGTCGCTGGTGTCGACGCCGTAGTCAGGCATGTGCGGTCGCTCGCCAATCGGTCGCTCCACCACGACGACCGTAGCCGTAACCGCCGCTGTGCCACGATGGCCCGGCGATGACGGACGATGTCTATACCCACGGTCATCACGAGTCGGTGCTGCGCAGCCACCGGTGGCGGACGGCGGAGAACTCGGCCGGGTACCTCCTCCCGCACCTCCGACCCGGCGATGATCTGCTCGACGTCGGCTGCGGGCCGGGCACGATCACGGTCGATCTCGCCGCCAGAGTCGCGCCCGGCAACGTCGTCGGCATCGACGTCGCCGACGACGTCGTGGCCGAAGCCGTGCACGTTGCGGAGTCCACCGGCAGTACCAACGTCACCTTCGCGCGCGGCGACGCCTATTCCATCGACACTACGGCCGGCACGTTTGATGTCGTCCATGCCCATCAGGTTCTCCAGCACCTCGGCGACCCGATCGCCGGCCTCACCGAGATGCGTCGCGTGCTTCGCCCCGGCGGTCTGCTCGCCGTGCGCGACAGCGACTACGGCGCGTTCGTCTGGGCGCCGGCGGACCACCGGCTCGACCGCTGGATGCAGCTGTACCACCGGATCACCGAGCACAACGGTGCACAGGCCGACGCCGGGCGCTGGTTGCCTACCTGGGTGCTGGCCGCCGGGTTCGCCAGCCTCACCGTCTCCAGCTCGACGTGGACGTTCGCCTCCGCTGCCGACCGCGACTGGTGGGGCCGCCTGTGGGCTGACCGTGTCCGCTTCTCGTCGTTCGCTACCCACGCCAAGGACTACGGGTTCAGCGACGAAACCGAGCTCGAGGACATCGCCACCGCGTTCGAGTCATGGGCAACGGCCCCCGACGGTGTGTTCGTCGTGCCCCATGTCGAGGTGCTCGCCCGCACCCCGGCGTGAGTCAGTCGTCGTCGCTGTCGCCGTCGCCGTCGAACTCTGGGTCGTCCAGGAGGGCTCCGGCTGAACGCAACTCGCGGACGTCGACGTCATCGCCGTTGCCCATCACGCCGGAGTAGATGCAACGGGTGTCGTCGAAGGGCGTGGTGTCGCGCTCGGCGTCGGCGTCGGCCAGCTCGTCACCATCCGACAGCACCCGCTCGTCATCGAGCTCGCTGACGAGCGCTTCGTCGTGATCGACGAAGTGCTCGTAGTCGTCGAGCTCGTCCGCGCTCATCAACCCCAACCGTAGTTCCGTTCGGAGGTGCCGTCATCCGGCGGACGGGGTTCGACGGGTTGCCAGCTTGACGGCCCGCCCGACCAGCTCGGGCGCCTGCAGCCGCTCGGCCAGCGCCGGGAACTCAGCGGTCGGCCCCGACCACCGCCACGAGTCGACCGTGCCGACGTCGATGTCCGTGACGAGCGTGGCCAGCCGCCGGAACAAGACGGCCAGCTCGAGGTTGTCCTGCAACGTCGTCGCCAGTTTCGAGGCGCCGCGCAATCCGGCGACGTCCCACTTCCCGGCGGCCTCCGGGATGTGCTCGAGATGCTCGTAGCGGGCGAGCACGGTGGCGGCGCTGCGGGCGCCCCAACCGGGCAGTCCCGGGAAGCCGTCGCTGGAATCGCCGACGAGACCGAGATAGTCGGGGATCGACGAAGGCGTCACGCCGAACTTGGCGACGACGCCATCGTGGTCGATCAGTTCGCGCTTGCGGCGATCGAACTGGACGACGCGGCGGCCGCGAACGCACTGGCCGAGGTCCTTGTCGGGAGTGAGGATCAACACCTGCTCGACAGCGTCGTCGGCGTCGGCGACGAGGGCTGCGGCGCCGAGGGCGTCGTCGGCTTCGTGCTCGACCATCGCCCACACGGTGACGCCCATGGCCTCCAGCGCCTCCTCGACGACGCTGAGCTGACGGAGCAGCTCGGGCGGCATTCCGGCGCTCGACTTGTAGCCCGGCCACAAGTCGTTGCGGAAGCTCTCGATGACGTGGTCGCTGGCGACGGCGACGTGGGTGGCGCCCTCGTCGAGCAGTGCCAGCGTGGAGATGAGCACGCCGATCGTCGCCGCGTTCTCCCGCGGGTCGTCGCGCATCATCCGCCCGAAGTGTTGGCGGAACAGTTCATAGGTCCCGTCGATCAGGTGCACACGCATGACCAGAACCTATGCGGTGGTCGTCGTCGTGGTTGCCGCCGTGGTCGTGGGTGCCGTGGTCGACGGCGCACTGGTCGTCGGCGCGGTGGTCGTCGCAGGAGCGGTGGTCGGCACCACGGTCGTCGGCGCGACGCTTTCGCTCGGCACGGTTTCCAGGGTGGCGTTGATCTCGGCGATGCGGTCCCACACGGCGTCGTCCTCATAGCTGAAGGCGAACAACGACACGCCGAGCCAGCCGTTGTCAACCGACATCTGCATCCGCTGCTGCGCCCCGTCGGCGTCGATGTAGTGGACCTCGCGGGTCTGCGTGCACTGCGGGTCGTCCTCGGGGAAGCCGACCTGATACGTGAACGACCACTCGCCGGTCTCCTCGTTGTAGATCGGCTCGGCGTCGCGGCGCTCGATGAGGTCCTCGATGGCGTTGAGCCGCGGCTCCTGCCGGCCCGGCGTGCCGTCAGGGCACTCTCCGCTCGTGGCGATCACCCAGTTGCGGCCGTACATCGGGATGCCGAGGACGAGCTTGTCACGGCCGCCCGCCGCGTCGCTGGAGCCGGCGATCAGCTCCTCGACCCAGTCGAGCGGGGCGATCGGCCCGGGTTCGGACACTGAGTAGTCGTAGGCCATCACGCGGATGGCGTCGACGTGGGGGGCGATCGACCCGTAGTCGTAGACCCAGTAGCCGCTGTCGTCGGTCTGCCCATCGTCGTACACCGGTGGCACGCTGACGGTGAGCAGCCGGCCGTCGGCGTGCAACCGGGCAGAGAGCTCATCGATGAATGTCACCCACACGGGACGAGTCGTCGCCCACGTGTCGCGGCCGTCGTTGAAGGCGAAGTTCTCGTAGTTGACGTCGATGCCCTGGAAGTCGTGCTCGGCGGCGAAGGCGACGATGGCGTCGATGTGGGCAGCACGCGATTCGGGGTCGGCGAGCAGCGCGGCCATCACTCCCGGTGCGGTGCGGTCGTACAGCGATCCGACGAGCGGGATGCCACGGGTTCGAGCCTTGCTCACGAACTCGTCGGTCTCCTCCTCCGGCGTGTTGGCGTAGGGCTGGATCGTCGACACGCCGGTGACCTCGTACCAGAACGGGGAGATCTGATGGAACATGTTCGCCCGCGGCTCGAGCTCGTCCAGGGCGTTCTCGATGTTCCATGGCGGCACCCAGGCGTGGACGTTGAACGGGCCCGGGTCGTAGGTCGGGGTGGTGTCGCGGATGGCGAACCACCAGACACCGCCGGCGACGAGGAGGAGAGCGGCGGCGCCGAGGGCGGCGAGCACGCCGCGGCGGAGGGGGAAGCGGGGCGTGGCCGGGCGCTTGGACGGAGGCGCTGCCGGTTCGTCGGGCGAGGGTCGCTGCGGCGGGGGTGGGGTGCGTTCGACGTATTCGCCGAGCAACTCCGGCGTGACGCTGTGCAACGTCGACAGCACGACGCGGTGAGGCGCCTCCTCGATGGGGAGCAGATTGCGCACGGCGACGACAACGCATCCGGCTGCCTCGGCGGACGCCACCCCGGTCGGTGAGTCCTCGATGGCGACGCTGGCCAACGGATCGACACCGAGCTCCTCGGCGGCGCGGCGGTACGGCTCCGGGTGAGGCTTGCCGTTCATCACCATGTCGCCCGTGATCACGGCCTGGAACGACTGCGGTGGTAGCTGCTGAATGACCTCGTCGACGAGTCGCCTCCACGACATCGTCACCAGCGCGCACGGAACACCACGCAGCTTGAGGGCGGCGAGCAACTCGCGTGCTCCTGGTCGCCACGGGATTCGTTCACGCAGCATCGCCGCGACGGCGTCGGACAGCTGATCGACGATGTCGTGTGGACGCAGCCGGACGCCGCCCCTGGTGCGCAGCACCTCGGCGGAGTCCATGAGGTCGAAGCCGATGATCGACTTGGCGTCGTCGTCGGTCCAGCGGCCGCCGTAACGTCCGACGAGCTCGTGCTCGCAGTGGATCCAGTACGGCTCGGTGTCGATCAGCGTGCCGTCCATGTCCCACAGGACGGCCGCCGGTACAGAGCTCACGAGCTCTCTTGCACGAGCTCGATCAACGTCCCGAAGCTGCCCTTGGGGTGGATGAACGCGACCGTCGTGCCTCGGCTGCCGGGTCGTGGGGATCCGTCGATCGGCGTCGCCCCGGCTGCCTTCATCGCTTCCAGTGCGGCGGCGCAGTCGTCGACCCGGTAGCCGACATGATGGATGCCCTCGCCGCGCTTGTCGATCGCCTTGGCGACAGGCGAGTCGTCACGGGTGGGAGTGAGCAGCTGAACGTAGCTGTCGGCAACCTTGAGCAGGGCCTCCTCGACGCCGTCGGATTCGACCACCTCACGATGGTCGACGGTGGCGCCGAACGCCCTGGCGTAGAAGTCGATCGCCGCCTCCAGGTCGCGCACGGCGATGGCGACGTGGTCGATCTCGGTGAGCAGCATGGCGGCCCAGTCTCGCACGCTCCCCGCCAACTCCACCCGCACCCGATCCGAGTGTTTGCTGCTATCGGAGTGTTTCGTGCTGGGTTTTCAGCAGGAAACACTCGGTCAGCACGAAACACTCCGATGAATCAGGGGTGGAGGCGGCGGAAGGTCGTGATCTTGTCCTCGCCGATGCGCTGGCGCTTCTCCGGATCGTCGATGCCCAAGCCTTCGCGGCGGGCGAGGCAGAGCACACCGATCTTGCCCTCGTGCTCGTTGCGGTGCACGGCCCGGGTCGCCGCACCGACGTCGGCGAGCGGGTACACGGCCGACAACACGGGCTGGATGCGACCCTGATCGATCAGCCGGTTGGCCGCCCAGGCCTCGGCGTAGTTGGCGAAGTGGCTGGAGATCAGCCGCTTCAGCTTCATCCAGAAGTGTCGGTTGTCGAACTCCACCATGTATCCCGACGTCGCCGCGCAGGTGACGACGGTGCCACCGCGCTTGCACGTGAAGATCGACGCCCCCATCGTCTGGCGACCAGGATGCTCGAACACGATGTCAGGATCGTCGCCGACGAGCTCACGCACCCGCTTGCCGAAGCGCCGCCACTCCCCCTCGTCCTGGGTGTGCTCGTCGCGCCAGAACCGGTAGTTCTCGGTCGATCGGTCGATGACGGCCTCGACGCCGAGCTCGTTGAGCAGGCGCACCTTGCTCGGCGACGACACCACGCCGACCGGCGTGCCGCCGCCGTTGAGGACGTACTGCACGGCGTAGCCGCCGATGCCACCGGATGCGCCCCACACGAGGACGGTGTCGCCCTGCTTCATCCTGGCGCCGTGCTCGCCGACGAGCATGCGGTAGCTGGTCGAGTTGCACAGGGCGTTGACGGCCGCCTCCTCCCAGGTGAGGTGTGTCGGCTTGGGCATCAGCTGGTTGGCCTTGACGAGGGTGAGCTCGGCGAGACCGCCAAAGTTCGTCTCGAACCCCCAGATCCGTTGATTGGCAGCGAGCATCGAATCGTTGTGACTCGTCGGGTCCTGGTCGTCGACGGAGTTGCAGTGGATCGTGACCCGGTCGCCGGGCCGCCAGTTGCGCACCGCCGAACCGACACGCAACACGACCCCGGAGGCATCGGAGCCGACGACGTGGAAACTCCGGGCGTGGCGTGCGCCCCACTCGCTCTCGCGACCGAGGCGGTCGAGGAAGCCGAACGTCGGGAGCGGCTCGAAGATCGAGGTCCACACCGTGTTGAAGTTGATACTCGAGGCCATCACGGCGACGTAGGCCTCGTCCGGGGCCAGTTCCGGCGTGGCGACGTCGCCGATGTGCAGGCTCTTCGCCGGGTCCTTGTCGCCCGAGGCCAGCCCATCGAACATCCCGACATCGGCCCGCTGCACGTAGGCGGCGCGGAAGTGCTCGGGAATCGGGAGGTGGCCGATGTCCTCGCCAGCGGCGCCGGCCTCGATCGCCTCGAGGATGTGCTCCATCGCCGACGATGTTACCGATGGGTAGGTTCAGGTGCGAACCGATGCGAGCGACCGAGCGCCAGCCCGCCGGCCCTGCGAGCGACGAGGCGCCAGCCGAGGAGCGGCCAGCGACGGCCTGCGTGGCCGGGGAACGGATTGGACGGCCTGCGTGGCCGGGGAACGCAAATCACGTCGTCTTGACGACCACCACGGAGCACGGGGCGTTGTGGGCGACCTTGTTCGGCACGCTGCCGAGCAGGAAGCGCTTGGCCCCTTTCATGCCCTTGTTGCCGACGACGACCAGATCGGCACCGACTTCTCCGGCAACTTCGACGATCGCGTCACCGGGATCGCGCTCGACGGCATGGGTCTCGACGGTCAGCCCCTTGGCGCGGGCAGTTGCCGCCGCCGCCTCGAGCACGGCGTCGACCCTCGTGTGGTCATCGACGGTCCAGCTCTCGGCGTCGGTGCCGACCGTGATCGGCACTCCCTTGGCCCGATAGGCGCTGACGATGTGGATCGTCGCCCCTCCGGCCGCCGCCAGGTCGACGGCGTGCTGCAGCGCCAGCTTCGCGGTTGGCGAGCCATCCGTTCCCACCACGATGTTCGAGTACATGTCCGCCTCCCGGGAGCCGCTGGTTCGAGCGGCCTGATCGTAGGCGATGGCGCACGCCTGCCTATTGCCCCCGATCGTGGGGATACCGTGCTGCGTATGCCTCGCTCCTTCCTCGTGGCCGGCGCTCGGACCCCAATCGGCAAGCTTTCCGGTGCGCTGTCGTCGCAGTCGGCCGCCGACCTCGGCGCCGTGGCGATCGCCGCCGCCCTCGACCGCGCCGAGGTCGCTGCCGACGAGGTTCAGCATGTCGTCGTCGGGCAGGTGCTGATGGCCGGTCAGGGCCAGGTGCCGTCACGACAGGCCGCCGTGAAGGCGGGCATCCCGATGCGTGTCCCCGCGGTCAACGTCAACAAGGTCTGCCTGTCGGGTCTCAACGCGATCTATCTCGCCGACCAGATGATCGCCGCCGGGGAGGCCGACATCGTCGTCGCCGCCGGCATCGAGTCGATGACGAACGCCCCGTACCTCGCCGAGGGGGCGCGGACAGGCTTCCGCTACGGGCACACCGAGCTGCGTGACTCGATCATCGCCGACGGGCTGTGGTGTGCGTTCGACGCCTGCCTGATGGGTGTCGGCACCGAGCGCTACACGGCGGGGTCGATCAGCCGCGAGGAACAGGACGCCTTCGCCGCGCTGTCGCACGAGCGTGCCGCCGCGGCGATCAAGGAGGGGCGTCTCGCCGACGAGATCGCTCCGGTGCCGCTACCGCAGCGGCGCGGCGAACCCGTCGTCATCGAGCACGACGAAGGAGTACGCCCGGAGACGACTGTCGAGACTCTGGGTGCGTTGCGCCCGGCGTTCGACCCCGACGGGACGGTGACGGCCGGCAACGCCAGCCAGCTCTCCGATGGTGCCAGCGCCGTCGTGCTGATGTCACCGGCGGAGGCGGAGCGTCGCGGCATCACCCCGCTCGGCGAGTTCGTGTCCTACGGGATGGTTGCCGGGCCGGACTCGGCGTCGCTGCTGCACCAACCGAGTGGGGCGATCGACGCCGCGTTGAACCGGGCAGGGCTGGCGATCGGCGACATCGACCTGTTCGAGATCAACGAGGCGTTCGCCGCCGTCGGGCTGGCGTCGATGGCGGACCTCGGCATCTCGTTCGACGTCGTCAACGTCAACGGGGGCGCGATCGCCCTCGGCCATCCGATTGGGATGAGCGGCAACCGCCTCGCCCTGACGCTGCTGCACGAGCTGCGCCGGCGCGGCGGGGGCACCGGCGCAGCTGCGCTGTGTGGCGGCGGTGGCCAGGGCGACGCCCTCATCGTCCGCACCGTCGCCTGATCCGAGTGTTTCGTGCTGACGGAGTGTTTCCTGCGGGAAACCCGACACGTAGCACTCCGATAGCAGCAAACACTCGGATGAAGAAGGCCTGGCTAGTTGATCCAGAAGGTGATCTGGTAGGGGCCGCCCGAGCTTGTCGTCTCGACGACGACGAGGTAGTCGCCGCTGGCGGGGAGCTCGACGGTCGTCTGCTCGAGGTGTTCGGCGAGCGCCGTGCCGTCCGGAGCGAAGATCGACAGCGTGATGTTGTGGACGAGTGGTGCGACGTGGACCGTCATCGTCTGACCGGCGGCGGCACGCAACACGTACTGATCGGTCGTCGCCGGGGCGATGTCGGCGTGTAACGACGCCGTGTTCGTGCCGGGAGCGAATTGGATTCGCAGCGCGCTGCCGGGGGCGGGGATCTCCACGGTGAGTGTGTACGTTGGCGAGGAGTCGCCGCGGGCGCCGCCGACAACGATCGTGTAGTCGCCGGTAGCAGGGAGCCGGAACGATGTGTCGACACCCGGTTGCGTCGGCAGCTCGCTGCCGTCTGGAGCGAACACCCCGAGTGCCGCCCCCGTGCCCTCCGGTCGGAGCTGAACGAGCATTGTCTGTCCGGCCGCGGCGCGCAGCACGTACCGATCGCTCTGACCTTCGCGGAATGTGCCCTGCATGGTGGCGCTGTCGGTCCCGGGCGCGAACTGGATCCGCTGGGCGCTGCCGCCACTCGCCGGCGCCGGGATCGTCACCGTGAACGAATACGTCGTCGCCTCGCCGCGACGCGGACCGATCGTGATCGTGTAGTCGCCGGTCGCCGGGAGCAGGTAGGTGATCGAGTCCGCCGGTCCGCCAGGGAGCTGTGACCCGTCCGGAGCGAACACGCCGAGCCCGAGACCGCCGAACGAGCCGGCGAGGGTCATCGACTGCCCGGCCCGCGCCTGCAGGACGTAGCGGTCGTCGGAGCCGGGGTCGAACGTGCCGGACACGGTGGCGTTGTCGGTGCCGGGAGCGAAGCGGATGCGCTCGGTCTGGCCGGGGCCTGGGTCGGCCGGGTGTGGCGACCCGGCAGCATCGGACTCATCGGCCGCCGCCGCGCCGGCCCAGCCGAGCGTCACCGCGGCCGCCAGCACGCAGGCGATCCGCACGGCCAGTCGGGAGGTGTTGGCTGGTGATGTCATGCCCATTTGACGTCGGCGGCGTCCGCCCCGCGCGCTCCACGACGCAGATGTCGCCAAACTGCAACACGACCAGACCCGGGGATTGGTGAGCGGAGCGGCAAGGCTCTGCACGCCCACGGTCGGGGCCACGTTCTTCCGCCACGAACGAGACGAATTTGTCGTCCGCGGCGCCCGAGAATTGCGGCAGGAGAGCCAGTTTCCGCACGCTCCCCTCACCAACGTTGCTGTGACACCCATCAGTCATCGTTGCGGTGATGACCAAGACGGCGACGATGTTCACGTGCATCGAGTGCGGGGCGGCCCACGCCAAGTGGACCGGGCAGTGCACGATCTGCGCGGCCTGGAACACGATCGTCGAGGAGCCGGTCGAACCGGCACCGGGCGGGGTGCGCCGGCAGCCGCAGCTCGCCCCGACCGTGCGACTCGGCGACGTCGACGCCGGTGCCGGGAAGGCCCGCCCGACAGCGATCGACGAGCTCGATCGAGTGCTCGGCGGCGGGCTCGTCGCTGGTTCGGTCACGTTGCTCGGTGGCGAGCCGGGGATCGGCAAGAGCACGCTGGTGCTGCAGTTGCTCGCCGCATGGCCCGGACCGACGTTGTACGTCAGCGCCGAGGAGAGCCCCGAGCAGGTGAAGGGCCGAGCCGACCGCCTCGGCGGTTCGCCGACCGGCGTCTGGATCGCCGCCGAGACCTCGCTACGCGGAGTCGTCGATGCGATCGAGCAGACATCGCCGGAGTTGGTCGTGGTCGACAGCATCCAGACGATCGCCGACGAACGGGTCTCGTCGTCACCGGGCTCGGCGACGCAGGTGCGCGCCTGCGCCCAGCAGCTCGTCGTCGAGGCCAAGCGTCGCGGCGTCGCTGTAATCCTCGTCGGTCACGTCACCAAGGACGGCACGCTCGCCGGGCCGCGCCAGCTCGAGCATGCCGTCGACACTGTGCTGTCGTTCGAGGGCGAGCGCCACCACGCCCTGCGATTGCTGCGCGCCGCCAAGCACCGATTCGGGCCGACGAGCGAGCTCGGCCTGTTCGAGATGACCGACGGAGGGCTCGTCGGGGTGCCCGACCCCTCCCATCTGTTCCTCGCCGACCGCCGGCGAGGGGTCGCCGGTTCGGTGATCGTCCCGGCGATGGCGGGGCAACGACCGCTGCTCGTCGAGGTCCAGGCCCTCACCGTCGCTGTGCCGCAAGGTGCCCAGGGGCGGCGCAACGCCAGCGGGCTCGACGCCGGTCGCCTGGCGATGCTCCTCGCCGTGATCGAACGCCGCGCCGGCCTCGCCGTCACGAGCAACGATGTCTACGTCTCCACGGTCGGTGGTGCCCGCCTCGCCGAACCCGGTGCCGATCTCGCCGTGGCGATGGCGGTGATCGGCGCAGTCCACGACGCCCCGATTGGCCGCGACGTGGTCGTGCTCGGTGAGCTCGGACTCGGTGGCGAGGTCCGTCAGGTCGCCCAGACGCCGCGTCGGCTCGCCGAGGCGGCGCGGCTCGGCTATCGCCGGGCGATCGTCCCGGCCCGGGCACCCGACGTCGATGGTATTCGTAACCTGCCCATCGACACTCTGGCCGACGCCGTGATCGCCGCCCACGGCCCGGCAGCGACCGACTCTCCGTAGACTCCGATCATGCCGGCTCGCCCCCGCAGCATCAGTGATGAGCTGCGCGACGCCCTGGCCAAGGTCGCTCCCGGCACGCCGTTGCGCGCCGGCATCGAACGGATCGTGCGGGCCAAGGGCGGCGCCCTCGTCGTCGTCAACGACGATCCCGACGTGCTCGCCATCTGCAGCGGCGGCTTCCTCGTCGACGCCCCGTTCAGCCCGCAACGGCTGTCCGAGTTGGCCAAGATGGACGGGGCGATCATCTTGTCGGGCGATGGTGACCGCATCGCCAGGGCAAACGTCCACCTCGTGCCCGACCCGACCGTGCCGACGAGCGAGACGGGCACCCGCCACCGGACGGCCGAACGGGTCGCCCGATCGTTGAAGGTACCGGTCGTGTCGGCGAGCGAGGAGATGGGTGTCATCAACCTCTACGCCGGCGGGTCGAAGCAACAGCTGCAGGACGTGAGCCGGCTGCTCGACAGAGCGAACCAGGCGGTGCAGACGCTCGAGCGCTACAAGGTCCGGCTCGAGGACGCGATGCTCAGCCTCACGTCGGCCGAGCTGGAGGACGCCGTTTCGCTCCGCGACGTCGCCGCCGTGCTGCAGCGCGGCGAGATGGTGCTGCGCATCGCCGAGGAGATCGAGACGATGATCGTCGAGCTCGGCGTCGAAGCCCGCTTGCTCCGTCTGCAGCTCGACGAGACATACGGCGACATCGAGAACGAGCTCGATCTGGTCATCGACGACTACGTGCCTGAGGGGCGAACGGCGAGCGCCACGCTCGCCGAGATGGCGGCGCTGTCCGACGACGAGGTGCTCGACCTGCGCACGGCCGCGGTGGCGCTGCACCGCGACACCGATCCGCGCGATCTCGACCAGGAAGTGGCCCCGAAGGGGCTGCGCCTGCTCAACCGCGTGCACCGCTTGTCCAATGACTCGGCCACACGCATCGTCGAGCACTTCGGTGGCCTCGCCCGCCTGCAACGGGCCACGGTGCCCGACTTGATGGAGGTCGACGGCGTCGACGACGACACCGCGGCATCGATCAAGGAAACCCTCCAACGCGTCACCGAAGAAGCCATCCTCGACCAATACAGCTGATTGTCAGTAGCGGATGCGGACGGGGCGGTTGCGGCGGCGGCTGCGGGCGCGAACCACGAGCACGGCGAGGACGATCCCGACGATCAGCCAGGCGATGAGCAGGACGAGGGCGATCGTGCTCACGGGCCCGGCCCATCCACCACCGCACCGCCACCGCCCTCGCTGAGCACGGATCGGGCGGTGACCTCGGCGACCGATCCGTCGAGCGGCGCCGACCACACGACGGCACCGTCGCGGCGATCGCCGGTCGTGTCCTCGACCTCGCCGGGCAGGCGGACCGCCAGCTCGACGGACATCGACTCGGCTGGATTCGCCCCTGACTCGGTGAGCTGGGCGCCGAACGGGGTGCCCCCGGTCGACGTCAGCAGGGCCTGGTCGCCAAAGGCGTCCCAGGTCCCGCCCGGAAGCGAGAGCGTCCCGGCCAACGTGACGGCGACGTCGTCCTCGGTGGCGGTGTACTCGAACACGAGGTCGCCGAACGGCGGCCCGAGGCTGTTGAGCAGGTTGGCGGCCTCTTGCACGGTCACGAACGGATGTCGCAGCGTCACGATGAGCCCGCCCGACTCCGTCGCCGCCGGCCCCTCGACCACCCAGCCGGCGGACGTGGCGTCGTCGAGGACGAGGCTGCCGGCGAGACCGGGCACACGGTCGACGACGTCTTTGTCGACGGTGCCGACGACGACGACCTCACCGGTGCCGTCGGCGTTGACCGTCGTGTCGACGTCGACGTCGAGCCGGCAGGCGGCGAGCAGGATCGCCAGCCCGAGCACGCCGATCAGGCGAACAACCTTCATCTGGGGAAGTCTGGTGTCAGAGCCTGACTCGATTCTTCCCCAGGTCGGGGAATGTCCGATCAGTCCGCTTGTGCTGCGTCGGAGGCCGGCTCGTCGGATGGACCGGACGTGAGCTCCGGAGCGGTCGACGTCGTCGCCAGCTCGACCGACGACGGCGGCACGAAGCCCTCGACCGCCGAGAAGACGATGCGCTGCTCGCCTTCCTTGTCGGGGTCGGGTTCGGTGTCGACGACGATGATCTGGCCGGCGCTGAACTCCTTGTAGAGCAGCTTCTCCGACAACGGATCCTCGACCGTGCGCTGGATCGCCCGGCGCAGCGGGCGAGCCCCGAGCTGGGGGTCGTAGCCGTTCTTGGCGAGGTGCACCTTGGCGCTGTGGGTCAGCTCGATGCCCAGCCCCTGGCTCTCCAGCTGGGTGACGAGACGCTTGGTCATCGTGTCGACCATCTGGATGACGGCGTCGAGGTCGTGCTCGTGGAACACGATGACCTCGTCGATGCGGTTGAGGAACTCAGGCTTGAAGTGCTGCTTGAGCGCGTCCATGACCTTTTCCTTCATCCGCTCGTAGCTCATCGCCGAGTCAGCGGTGGTGAAGCCGATGTTGGCCTTGCGCAGGTCGGCCGTGCCGAGGTTCGACGTCATGATCAGCACCGTGTTGCGGAAGTCGACGGAGCGCCCCTGGCTGTCGGTCAGCCGGCCCTCCTCGAGGATCTGCAGCAGCGTGTTGAACACGTCGGGATGGGCCTTTTCGATCTCGTCGAAGAGCACCACGGAGAACGGCTTGCGGCGCACCGCCTCGGTGAGCTGGCCGCCCTCCTCGTAGCCGACGTAGCCGGGAGGCGACCCGACGAGGCGGCTGACCGTGTGCTTCTCCATGTACTCGGACATGTCGAGTGTGATCAGGGCGTTGTCGTCGCCGAACAGGAACTCGGCGAGCGTCTTGGCCAGCTCGGTCTTGCCGACGCCGGTCGGTCCGAGGAAGATGAACGAACCGCTCGGGCGCTTGGGATCCTTCAACCCGGCGCGGGTGCGGCGGATCGATTGTGACACGGAGGCGACGGCGCTCTCCTGGCCGATGATCCGCTTGTGCAGCTCGGCCTCCATGTTGATGAGCTTCTGCGTCTCCTCCTCGGTGAGCTTGTAGACGGGGATGCCCGTCCACACGCTGAGCACCTCGGCGATCGCCTCTTCGTCGACCTCGTCGAACAGGTCGACGCCATCGCCGCGGATCTCGGTCTCCTTGGCCGCCTTCTCCTCGAGCAACGCCTTCTCCTGGTCGCGAAGGCGCCCCGCCTCTTCGAAGCGCTGCTCCTCGACCGCTGCCTTCTTGGCCTCCTGGACCTCGTTGAGCTTCAACTCGATCTCGCGCAGGTCGGGCGGCGTCGACATCCGCTTGATGCGCAGCCGGCTGCCGGCCTCGTCGATGAGGTCGATCGCCTTGTCGGGCAGGTGGCGGTCGGAGATGTAGCGGTCGGCGAGGTTGGCCGCGGCGACGAGCGCCTGGTCGGTGATCGTCACCCGGTGGTGGGCCTCGTACTTGTCGCGCAGCCCCTTGAGGATCTCGATCGTGTGGGCGAGCGTCGGCTCGTCGACCTTGACCGGCTGGAAGCGCCGTTCGAGGGCGGCGTCCTTCTCGACGTACTTGCGGTACTCGTCGAGCGTCGTCGCCCCGATTGTCTGCAGCTCGCCACGGGCGAGCATCGGCTTGAGGATCGACGCCGCGTCGATGGCGCCCTCGGCCGCGCCGGCCCCGACGAGGGTGTGGATCTCGTCGATGAACAGCAAGATGTCGCCGCGGCTCTTGATCTCCTTGAGCACCTTCTTGAGGCGCTCCTCGAAGTCACCGCGGTATCGGCTGCCGGCGACGAGGGCACCGAGGTCGAGGGTGTAGAGCTGCTTGCCGCGCAGTGTGTCGGGCACGTCACCGTTGACGATCATCTGGGCGAGGCCCTCGACGATGGCCGTCTTGCCGACGCCAGGCTCGCCGATCAGCACCGGGTTGTTCTTCGTGCGCCGGGACAGGATCTGCATGACCCGCTCGACCTCGCGGCGGCGACCGATCATCGGGTCGAGCTTGTGCTCGCGGGCGAGTTGGGTGAAGTTGCGACCGAACTGGTCGAGGATCTGGCTGTTGCTGCCCTTCTCGCCGCCGGCCTCTTCCTTGGACGAGCCGCCGACGCCCGCGGTCGACTCCGAGGCGCCTTCGGCGCGCCCGCCGGAGCCCTGATATCCGGACAGCAGCTGAATGACCTGCTGACGCACTCGTGAGAGGTCGGCGCCGAGCTTGATCAGCACCTGGGCCGCGACTCCCTCGCCTTCACGGATGAGGCCGAGGAGGATGTGCTCGGTGCCGATGTAGTTGTGGCCGAGCTGCAGCGCCTCGCGCAGCGACAGCTCGAGGACCTTCTTCGCCGCGGGGTGAAGGGGATGTGCCCGGACGGCGACGTGCCGCCCTGGCCGATCATCTCTTCGACCTGGCTGCGCACCGCTTCGAGGGAGATGCCCAGGCTCTCCAGCGCCTTCGCCGCGACGCCCTCACCCTCGTGGATCAGGCCGAGCAGGATGTGCTCGGTCCCGATGTACGAGTGGTTGAGCAGACGGGCTTCCTCCTGGGCGAGAACCACCACTCGGCGGGCCCGGTCGGTGAAGCGTTCGAACATTGGCGCCCTTTCTCGGAGGGGACGACGGAACCTCAGTGTACCGGCACGCTGTCACCGCATCCGGACGTGCCGTGTGCCACCTCAGTTCGCAACGCTCGACGTGCTGGATGGGTCGGCGGTCGCCTGGTTCCAAATCGAGTTGGAGAGGTCCTCGATCCGCCATTCGCCGTTGTCGATGCTGATCGACAGGCATCCGTCGTCGGTCGGGCCCTGCAGCTCGAGTGAGACGTAGTCGTCGGCGGGGTCCTCGTCGCCACACTGCCCTGGTGACGACGTGGTCTCGTCGCCCTCGATCTGCACGCTCGACCAGAAGTCACCCTGGCCGAGCACCTGCAGCGTCAGCTCCATGTCGCAGGTCTCGACCTCCTCGACGAAGTTGATCGTCATCTCCTCGGCGGTGAGCAGGGCACAGGCAGTGGCCCCGTCGCCGGCGGCGAGGGCGTCGAGGAACGTCGTGGCGACCTCGACGGGACCGAGACCGGCCGGAACGCTCACGCTCGGCACGAAGGGCGCGTCGGTGGCGGGGACGGCGGTCGACTGCGGCGTCGATCCGGCAACGGTCGATCCGGGCGCGCCGAGGTCTGCGGTGCGGTTGAACGTGTCGAGGATCGTCACGACGGCCTCGTCGTCGGCTGCCGTGGCCGACTGGATCTGCAGTACTGCGGTGTGGGCCTGGTCAGGAGGACTGGCAAGCACCAGCACCCACGTCGTCTCCCCGGTCTCGCCGCAACTCTCGCCGAGTTGGGCGACGCCGACGAACACGCCATCGTCGTACGGCGACACTTCGAGGGTGTCGCACGCGCCTTCCGGCATCCCGTATTCCTCGACGAGTGACTCCGGGTCCGCCGTGTACGGCGCCGCGAAGTATTGGAACCCCGAGGCCGTGAGCGTGGTTCGGAACGCCTCGTAGTCCGGCGCGGCCGAGATCCATGGTTGCGGCGTGCCGTCCTCGTTCGTCCCCGGTGCAGTGTCGATGTCAACCCACGTCTCGGGCACCGCAACGGTGATCGTGCCGGTGTCGTCGACGAGCTGGACGTAGCCGGGCGGGACACTCGGTGGGGTGGCCGCGCCGGCGGTACTGGTGACCCCGAGCGCCACAGGAATCGCCAGCACGGGCAGTAGGAAGCGTCGACCCCGTCGGGTCCGCGGTGTGGTCATGCGAGAGTGTGGCATCCCGCGGTCGTGTGTGCGTAGCCCGGCAGGGAGACAGTCGCCGCGGATAACGTGGCGCCGTGTCCGCTGCACCGGAGGTGTCGCCCCTGTTGGCCCTGGTGTCAACGGACGGGGATCTCGAACGCATCGAGCGCGAGATCCATGCCGCCGTGCAGGCACCTGATCCGTATCTCACGGAGATCGCCTCGCACCTCGTCGTCGCCGGCGGCAAGCGGCTACGCCCCGTCGTCGCCATCGCCGCGTCCCAGGTCGGCGGCGCGGTGGCGAGCGACGAAGTCGTGCGCGGTGGCGTCGCCTGCGAGCTCGTCCACCTCGGCTCGCTGTACCACGACGACGTGATCGACGAGTCGGACACACGGCGGGGGGTCGAGACCGTCAACGCCAAATGGGGCAATCTGCAAGCGATCCTCGCTGGTGACTTCCTGCTCTCCAAGGCGTCGGAGATCGCCGCGTCGCTCGGCACCGAAGTCGCCGCCCTGCTCGCCCGCACGATCGGCTGGCTGTGCCAGGGCGAGATCGAGCAGCTCCGTCACACCTACGACGTCGGTCGGCCCGAGGAGAGCTATCTCACGTCGATCAACGGGAAGACGGCAACGCTGTTCGGCACGGCGGCGCGCATCGGCGGCATCGTCGCCGGGTTCGACCGTCCGGTCATCGACACGCTCACGCAGTGGGGCGCGTCGTTCGGGATGGTGTTCCAGATCGTGGACGACATTCTCGACATCACCGGGACGAGTGAACGCCTCGGTAAGCCGGCCGGCCACGACATGGTCGAGGGTGTGTACACGCTCCCCGTGCTGCGGACGTTGGCGATGGACCACGGAGTTGGCGCCGAGCTGGCAGCGTTGCTCGGCAAACCGCTCGACGTGGCGGGGCGGGACAAGGCGCTGGCAGTCGTGCGGGCCAACGAAGGCGTGCAGTCGGCGGCGACGACCGCCAGGCGCTACATCGCCGAGGCTGAAGCGGTGTGTGACGACCTCCCGCCGGGTTCGGCCACCGACGCCCTGCGCGACGCCCCAGCGGCCCTGCTGCAGTCCGCCCTGATGCCCGCCTGAGAGCGACCCACCTGATACGCGACCGATGGGTGTTCTCATGACGGTTCGGTCATGAAAACACCCATCGGTTGGGAGTGGTGTCGTCAGGCGACGGTGAACTCCTGGCGCATGGGGCCGCCTTCTTCCTCGGGGAGCATGGCGTGCGGTGTGCCTTCCTCGCCCGCCGGGGCAGAACCCTCGGCTGGCGAAGAACCCTCGGTCGCAGTGTCCATCGTCGCCGTGTCGGCGGTCATCTCGGCCGGCTCTGTGCCCATCGGGGCTGATCCTTCCGCAGCCGAGCCGGTGGGCGCCGATCCCTCCGGCAACGAACCGTCGGCGGCTGCTTCGGCGGCCATCTCCGCCTCGATGACCTCCATCGTCGTGCCCTGGGGGACGAAGCACAGGGCCACGTGCCGCCCGGGCGAGAGCTCGAGGACTGTGTAGCCGGTGCCACCGGGAAGGGCAAACGTCCCCCCAACTTCGGTGATCATCGTGAACGCCTCCTCTTCGGGGAGGGCGAGGAGTTCCTCCACCGTCATCGTCACGTCATCGTTGATGCGGACGACGATGAACTCGTGGGCCTCCTCGCCGATGTTCTCGAACGTCACAATCGTCGGGCCGGCCGGCACTTCCTCCGGGATTCCCCCGAACGAGTAGTCCTGCGCCGCGACATCGAGCTCGGCAAACCCGCAGTTGGCGCGCACGTACTCGATCACGGCGGCGTACGGTTCGTCGAACGCCGGGTCGCCCGGCCCCGACTGCGCGGCGATCAACTCGTCGACCGACGCGGCGATGTCTTCCGGCGCCGCCTCGGTGAGCGCGGCGAATGCCGGTTCCATCGCCGCCGGATCGTCGCTCTGGCCGGCGGCCGCTGCGGCGACCGCGGCGTCGCAGAACGCCGAGACGTCGGCCGCCGCGGAACCATCGGCAGGAGGTGCCTCGCTACCCGCCGGGGCGGTGTCGGTCGGTGGCTCGGTCGTCGCCGACACCGCGCCGGCGGCGCCGAGACCGAGGGTGGCTCCCGCAGTAACGACAAGGAGGAGTCTGGGAACGGCAGGCTTCTGATTACGCATCCACCGATGCTCGCTCACGACGTCCGCTAGCGCAAACGATTAGAGCACTCCGAGCGCTCAACTGGCCTCGCCGGCGATCGTCAACAACGCATCGGCGTGGACCTGTGCCTCGGCGGCCGACAGCGTCGGGCCGAGCTCGACGATGAACGCGACACCAGGCAGGGGTTCGTTGCTGGCCAGTTCGTTGCGCGCCCATTGGGCCGCGACTCCGGTGTAGGTCCCCCCGGTGATCGTCTCCATCGGTAGCCCGGTGAGCTCGGCATAGCGTGCGCGGATCGCGCCATCCCGGCCCTGACCGGGCGCGATCGTGAAGAGATCCTGGTGATACCAGATCACAAGGTCCGGACGCAGCGCGCCGATCAGTTCGACAACCGCCTGCGCTTCCGGTTCACTCGCTGCCGCTGACCCGGCGTACTGCCCGTCGCCCGGCGCCCCGATGGGACCCCAGTTGTACGGGAAGTTCCGATTGAGATCGACCCCGTTGGCGTTGCCGCGTGTGTTGTTGGCGACGCCGTCGGGGTTCATCGAGTCAACGAGATAGAGGTCGACCCCATCGGGAACGGGAAGCTCCTCGAGGAGGGCGACGATCTGTAGCCCCGCCTGCTCGTCGCCGTGGATGACACCGAAGACGAGGACGCGTCGGCCGTCGGGATCGCCGCGTCGGGTCGCTGTGATCGGGCGTCCGTCGACCGACATCCCGACGGCGATCGTCTCCAACGGTTCGGCGGCGACCGCGATCGCGGTCGTCGTCGACGCCACTGAAGGAGTTGGTTCCGTGGCCGCCGCGACCATCGTCGACCCGCATATCGCCGACGCCACGATCGCCGCCCCGGCGATCCGTCGCATCATGGAGTCCAGCTTGCCATCACCGACGGCGGCGCAACGTGAGCACGCGGCAGCGGACCTCGGGCGGCGGATCGAAGGCGTGACGGGGGAGCCGGTCACCGAGCACGATTTCGAACGACTCCTGCCATCGAGTTCGCGGCCGGAGCCTGCGGGCCGACCCACCTCGTGATGGCACGCTCGTCGACCACGAGGTGAGCACTGACCAGCCGGCTGCCGGGGTGGAGCAACCGGCGCAGCACCGCACTCGTCGCCGCAAATGGTGGGTTGGCGACGACGTGGAACGGTCGCCGCGGGAGCCGCCGGTCGGCTGCGTCGGCGCTGACGACCACCACCGCGCGGCCGAACTCGGTATGCAATGACGACGCTCGCAGCGGATGCCGCTCGATGGCGATGACGCTGGCACCGAGGCGGACGAGCGGGCGCGTCAGAGCGCCGTCGCCGGCGCCGATGTCGAGGACGAGATCGCCGCGCCGGACCCCGGACGCGGCGACGAGCTGCTCAGCCCAGCGAGGCCGGAGTCGGTGCCAGCCCCACTGCCGTCGAGAGCCGCCTGCGCGGCGCCCGGCGGACACGGCGGACCATCATGAACGCTGCCATTGACCTCACCGTAGCGAGCCGAGCGGGCAGAGCTGCGGTCAGTTCTCGTCCGCTCCCCGGGACGCACCGATGAGCCGTCTGTTCAAATTGCAGCGGATTGTTGTCCGTACCCTGATTCCCAGGGACGCAGGGAAAATGGCAGGACATAGGGTGCTATCATCGCCAACCCGCGAGTCAAGGATTCGCATTTGTGGGGGGAACGAACAAATCCAGGTTGAGGAGGATATTTCGCCATGGCTGTTCACTTGAACCGACCAAGGTCACCTCGAACGGTTGCCCGTCGAGGAGTGGTCGCTGCGCTCGGCGTGGCGACGGTCCTGGCCGGGGCCACGAGCGCTGGGGCGACGGTGCCGCCCGACACGTCGCAACCCGATGGCACGACGCCCGCTGGGGCGACGGTGCCGCCCGACACGTCGCAACCCGTCGGCACGACGCCCGTCGCGGGCGGCGTAACGTCCGAGCCATTCGGGGAAGTCGAGGGTGAAGCGGTGGACCTCTACACGCTGACCAATGCCAATGGCATGGAGGTCAAGGTCATGACCTACGGCGGGATCATCACGTCGGTCACCGTCCCCGACCGCGACGGCAACATGGCCAACGTCACGCTGAACAAGCCGACGTTGGACGACTACGTCGCCGGTCATCCCTACTTCGGTTGCATCACCGGTCGCTACGCCAACCGGATCGCTCGAGGCACGTTCATGCTCGACGGTGAGATCTATCGCCTCGCCCTCAACAACGGCGAGAACACGCTTCACGGCGGCGAGGTGGGCTTCGACAAGGTCATCTGGGAGGCGAGCGAGGTCACCGACGGCGATGGCGTCGGCCTGATGCTGAGCCGCACCAGCCCCGATGGCGAGGAGGGCTATCCGGGCGCCTTGACGGTCGACGTCACCTACACGCTCACCGACGACAACGAGATCCGCTTCGACTATCACGCCACGACCGATGCGCCGACCGTCGTCAACCTGACCAACCACTCCTACTGGAACCTCGCCGGCGAGGGGGTGGGAACCATTTACGACCACGAGCTGCAGATCAACGCCCCGAACTTCACACCGGTCGACAGCACGCTCATTCCGACCGGCGAGATCGCCCCGGTGGCCGGGACGCCGTTCGACTTCACGCAGCCGCACGCCATCGGCGAGCGGATCCGTGACGCCTCCGACGAGCAACTCATCATCGGACAGGGCTACGACCACAACTACGTCCTCGACCGCCCGAGCCCCGACGATACGGAGATGATCGTCGCTGCCGAGGTCTTCGAGCCGACGAGCGGACGGGTCCTGACGATCTCGACCACGGAACCGGGCATCCAGTTCTATTCCGGCAACTTCCTCAACGGGCTGGACGTCGGCGAGAGCGGTCAGGCCTATCGACAGGGCGACGGCTTCGCCCTCGAGACCCAGCACTACCCGGACTCGCCCAACCAGCCGGAGTTCCCGTCAACCGTGCTGGAGCCCGGCGAAGAGTACGTCACGTCGACGGTCTACGCCTTCTCCACTCGGTGAGCTAGGCCGCGTCCACGTCGAGCACGATGCGCCCCACGCGCCGCCGGCCCGCGGGGCCCAAACAGCCTCGAGGCCGCGACTGAAAGGTTGGTCACATCGGTGGATTGAATGGTGCGACCAACAAATCGCTGCGCAGGGCGAAATTGGCGGAGACACGAGACGAAGGGCTCGCGCCGCTCGGGTGCCGACGACCTTCGGCGAAGCAACCTGAGAGCGCTCCTCGGTCAAGGGGTACGCGCTGATCCCGTTGATCGACAGCCCGTCCTTCAGCACGCCGAGCACGAATGCGCCGAGGAAGGCACCGATGATCGTGCCCGACCCACCGAACAGCGCAGTCCCGCCGATCACTGCCGCCGTTGTTGGGATTGGTCGCAGGGTGTCAGAGCCCCTGGGCGAGCCGGTGGTAGGCCTGGTTCCAGCGCAGCCGCGTGGCGAACTCGTTGGTGGTCGTGGTGTGGTCGATGACGACGAGCTCGGTGCGCGCCATCGCCGCGAAGTCTTCGAGCTCCTCGCGACCGATCGCCGTCGAGAGCACGGTGTGATGCGGTCCGCCGGCCGTCAGCCAGCACTCGGCCGACGTGTGCAGATTCGGGTGCGGCTCCCACACCGCACACGCCACGGGGAGTCGGGGGAGCGGCTCGTCCGGCTCGACGACGTCGATCTCGTTGGCGATAAGGCGGAAACGATCGCCGACATCGGCGATGCCGACCACGATGCCGGGCCCGGGTGCGGCAGTGAACTTCAGGCGGACCGGGTCTTCGCGATTGCCGATCGAGAGCGGGTGGATCTCCAGCGTCGGCGTCGCCGCGCCAGCGATCGACGGACACACCTCGAGCATGTGGGCGCCGAGGATCCGTTCGTGGCCCGGCACCAGCGAGTAGGTGTAGTCCTCCATGAACGAGGTTCCGCCGGCCTGGCCCTCACCGATCACCTTCAGCGTGCGCAGCATCACCGCGGTCTTCCAGTCGCCCTCGCCGCCGAACCCGTAGCCGTCTGCCATCAGCCGCTGGACGGCGAGGCCGGGGAGTTGGCGGAGTCCGCCGAGATCCTCGAAGTTGGTGGTGAACGCACGGTACCCGCCCGGCTCGAGGAACGAGCGCAGTCCGAGCTCGATGCGCGCTCCGTAGCGCAGCGACTCGTGCCGAGCACCACCTCGGCGCAGCTCAGGCGCGACGTCGTAGAGGGACTCGTACTCGGCGACGAGAGCGTCCACCTCGGAGTCGGTGGAGGCATCGACGGCGGCGACGAGGTCGTTGACCCCGTACGTGTTGACGGACACGCCGAACTGGATCTGCGCCTCGACCTTGTCGCCTTCGGTGACCGCGACCTCACGCATGTTGTCGCCGAAGCGGGCGAGCTTGAGGGCGCGGATCTCGTTCCAGCCGCGGGCGGCTCGGGCCCACGATGCGATGCGGGCGACCACCGCCGGGTTCGACGCGTGACCGGCGACGGTCTTGCGCGGTGCGCCGAGGCGGGTCAGCACATGGGCGTGCTCCCGATCGCCGTGGGCGGCCTGGTTGAGGTTCATGAAGTCCATGTCGATCGTCGCCCACGGCAACTCGACGTTGGACTGGGTGTGCAGATGGAGCAACGGCTTCTGCAGGGCGTTGATCCCGTTGATCCACATCTTCGCCGGGGAGAACGTGTGCATCCAGGTGATCACGCCGACACAGGTGGGGTCGGAGTTGGCCGCGAGGACGCGACGATGGATCGCCGCCGGTTCGGTGAGAACGGGCTGGAACTCGACCGTGAGAGGGATCGCCCCGCCATTGAGCTGGTCGACGATCGCCGCCGACTGCTCGGCGACCTGGCGCAGCGTCGACTCTCCGTACAGCTCCTGGCTGCCCGTGAAGAACCAGATCCGGCGATCTTCAGGCGACGGCATCGTCAAACCTCACTCGTTTCGGCCGGGATCCACACCCGCATCGTCGACGGTCCACGGTTCCCCCAGTCGTGATACGGGTGCAGGGCCACCTCGATCGGATCGACCAACCTCTCTTCGAGTGGTGCGTCGCTGTACGGCCAATTCGTCTCAGCCGGTTGGGCGATGCGGGCGGTGACGACCACTTGTCCGTCGTTTCCATCAGCGTCGCGCGGCGGCACCGTTGGGTCGGCCGTGAGCCGGCCGACGTCCGCGCCATCGGGGAGGTCGACGGACTCGGCGCAGTAGACGATCGGCCCGCGCTCGGCGGCGACGCATCCTCGCACGGCGTCGATGCGCGGGTCCGGCGCCGTCCACCGCGGTCGCATCGGGACGTCCAGAGTGATCTCGTCGCCGGCAACGAACGGCCACTCGACGGTGACGGTTCCCGGTGCGACGCTGCGTCGCCCGTTGGGCTCGGTGAGCTCGGCTCCGGCGGCCCACGGAGGAACACGCAGCGTGAGCGCCCACGGCCGGCCGTCCGACTCGGTGACCCGTACAGTGACCGTGCCAGTGCGCGGATAGTCCGTGGACAGCTCCACGGCGACGCGGCGATCGCCGGCGATCGTCGTCGAGATGCGGACGTCGGCGAACTGGTGGATCTGGATGCCTTCGTCGTCAGCGGTGGCCAGATAGGCAGCGAGGCTGGCGAGGGTGCGGGCCACGTTGGTCGGGCAGCAGGCGACGAGGAACCACGGCTCACGGAGACTCGACGACGCTCGCTTGCTCTCCACGTCGTCGCTCGGCACGGTGCCTGGCACGCGTTGGTGCAGCGGGTTGGCGTAGAAGAAGTGCCGGCCGTCGGGAGCCGGCGAGGTGGCCACGACGTTGTACAGGGTGCGCTCGATGAGGTCGGCGAAGCGGGTGTCGCCGGTGGCCAGCAGGAGCCGCCAGGCGAGCATCACCGAGCCGATGCCGGCGCATGTCTCCGAGTACGCGCGGTCGGGCGGGAGCATGAAGTCGTCGCCGAACGCCTCACCCGTGTGGAGGGACCCCATCCCGCCGGTGAGGTAGGTGCGCCTGGCGATCGTCGCCTCCCACTGGCGGATCGAGGCGCCGAGGAGTTCGTCGTCGCCGGTCTCGACGGCGACGTCGACGGCGCCGGCTGCCAGGTACATCGCCCGCACGGCGTGACCACGGAACACCGTCGCCTCGCGAATCGGCACGTCGTCCTGGAAGTACGCCTGCCCGAACTGGATCTCGCCAAGCGTGCCACGTCCCCGGCGCTCGACGAACCGGGCGGCTTGGTCGAGGTAGCGCTCGTTGCCGGTCTCGCGGGCAAACTCGATGAGCCCGAGCTCGATCTCCGGATGTCCGCCCACTCGCTCGATGCCGCCGTCGGCGAACGTCTCGCACACATGGTCGGCAACGCGCGTCGCGATGGCGACCAACTCGTCGTCACCCGTCGTGCGCCGCCGGGCCACGGCCGCCTGCAGCAGATGGCCGTCGTTGTAGAGCTCGTGGCCCCATTCGAGGTCGCTGTAGCGCGGCGGTTGGCCGGGCCGACCGAACACGGTGTTGAGGTAGCCGTCGGCCTCCTGGGCCGGGGCGATCACCGCCGTCAGGTCGCGGAAGCGCTGGTCGGCGTCGGTCGAGCCGGAGCGCCCGACTTCCCACGCCATCGCCTCCATCAGCTTGTAGACGTCGGAGTCGGCGAAGACCATGCCCTCGTGGTGCCCGGCGATCGTGCCCTCGGCGGCGCGGCGGAAGTTGTCGACCCACCTGAGGCGCTCCATCCAGCCGTGGCAGTGAGCGAGGGTGGCGCTCGAGTTGACCGCTTGCCGCGGGGCCCAGAACCCGCCGGTGATCTCGACCTCGCCGAGGTCGAGCGGCCGCAGCCGTCCGCGGCTGGGGGCGACCGGCTTTCCCGCGCTCACTTGACGGCTCCGGTCAGCAGTCCGGACACGAAGTAGCGCTGGAGTAGCAGGTAGACGACGACACAGGGAACGATCGAGATCGTGATCCCGGCCTGCAGCATCGCCCAGTCGGTTCCACCGAATGTGTTCGCCGAGCGGGAATTGGCGAGGATCAGTTGCTCGCTCTCGCGTTTGCCGCGGGTGCCGTTCCGGCCGCGGGGCTCACCGCCTCGGCAGAAGCTGACACGACCGCGAGTGACACTGCCCCGCCGGACACGGCGACGGAGGGCAGTAGACGATGAACCTTCATTGGTCTTCCCCCCGGGTTAGAACCCTTCGCCAGTGCTGAAATCCTATGCAGTCATAGCTATGCTGTCAACCGTATGCCGGGCTCCGGGGGCGTGACTGGCGCGGGCGAAGGCGTCGCTCAGGCGCACGAGCGGATCGTGACGATGCACGACATCGCCCGGGCCGCGGGAGTGTCGCAGTCGACGGTGTCGCGGGTCCTCAACGACACGAGCACCGCCGTGCCGATCGCCGCCCACACCCGCAAGCGGGTCCTCGACGTCGCCGGTCGCCTCGGGTACCGGCCCAACCCGTTGGCCCGCGGCCTACGTGGTGCCAAGACGATGCTGATCGGACTGATCGTCCGAGAGATCTCCGACCTGTTCTTCACCAACGCCGTCGAGGCGGTGTCGATCGCCGCCAGGGAGCGCGCCTACAACGTCGTCCTCGGCAGCGCCCACAGCCGCGCCGACGAGGCGATCGCCCTGCGCGCGGTGCTGGAGACCAGGCACTGCGACGGGATCATCCTCCTCGGTGACATGCAGGACCAGCCCCGCCTGCTCGAGGACCTCACGTCGTCGCACGTTCCGGTCGTCGCCCTCTGGCAGGGCACGTTGCCGCCACGGGTCAGCACGATCAACATCGACAACCGCGGCGGCATCGCATCGGCCGTCGACCACCTCGTCGGTCTCGGACATCGACGGGTCGGGTTCATCGGTGGCTACCCGCACGGCGACGTCCTCGAACGTCGGGCTGCGTTCGTCGAGCGCCTCACTGCACACGGATGCCCTCCGGTGAAGTCACACATCCGTGCCGCCAGCAACAACCCGGCTTCCGGTGCCGACGCCTTTCGCAGCCTGCTCAAACTTCGCCAGCGCCGACCGCAGTCGTGACGGCGACCGACCAGTTGGCTGTCGGAGCGCTCCACGCCGCCCACGCGCTCGGTGTCGACATCCCCGGCGAGCTGTCGATCGTCGGCTTCGACGACATCTCGATCACCCCCTACACGGCGCCGCCGCTGACGACGGTGCGCCAGCCGATCGGCGAGATGGCCGAGCTCGCCGTCGATCTCGCCGTCGATCGTCCGGCGCCGGGCACGAACACGGTCTTCCCGACGACGCTCACCGTCCGCCAGACAACCGGCCCCGCCCCGTCGTAACCCCGCCCGCTATTCCAACCGATGGGTGTTTAGGGGACCGTTCCGTCCCCTAAACACCCATCGGTTGCGGGTCAGGCGTCGGGGGCGACGCGGGCGATCGCCGCCGCCGCCTTGTAGGCGGCCTCGGCGGGCCCGAGCTCGTCGGGTCGCAGGAGATTGGCCATGATCCGCAGCACCCACTCCATCAACGTGCGGCTGTGCATGCCGGCACGGGTCAGCTCCCGCATCAACGCCGGGCGGCCGATCACCCTGGCGAACAGGCGGCCGACCTTGAAGTACTGGCCGTAGGCGTCCTCGAGCATTTTCGGGTAACGCTGCAACGCCGAGGCGTCGCCTTCGCTGAGCGCCTCGTGGACGACGTCGGCGGCCATCCGCGCCGTCTCATAGGCGTAGTCGATGCCCTCACCGTTGAACGGGTTGACGCTCCCGGCGGCGTCGCCGACGACGAGGTAGCTCGGCCCGGCCTTCGGGCCGACGCTGCCTCCCATCGGGATCCGCCCGCTCGTCGGCCGGCACTCCGGCCTGTCCGGGTCGATCTCCCAGCGGTCGGCGACCTGGCGGGCGTAGGCGTCGAGCAGGTGTGTCGTGTTGACGCTCTTGAAGTCGCGGAACGTCGAGAGCAGGCCGACGCCGATGTTCACGGTGCCGTCGCCGACCGGAAAGATCCACCCGTACCCCGGCATCGGGCTGCCGTTGCGGTCCTTGACGTCGAGCGCCGACTCGATCCACGGGTCGGCGTGGCGGGGCGATGGCCAGTAGGTGCGGATCGCCGTCCCGTACGGCCACTCCCGAGTGCGCGACGTGCCGAGGGCGCGGCCGAAGCGGCTGTTGGCGCCATCGGCGACGATCGTGAACTCGGCGCGGATGTCGACGCTGGAACCGTCCTGCCGGGCGACCGTCGACCCGCGAACGAACCCGCGATCGACGATCGGGTGGATCGCCTCGTGACCCTCGAGCAGCTTGGCGCCGGCGGCGACGGCGTTGTCGGCGACCATCGCGTCGAGATCGCGGCGGCGCACGACGTAGCCGTGGCTGGGGTAGACCGGATGCTCGGGCCACTCCAATTCGAGCTCGCGACCCATGCCGGTCGCGCGCAGCCCGTGGTAGCGGTGGAACCGTTCGAGCCCGCGACCGAGCCCCATCTCGTCGAGCTGGTGGACGGCACGCGGCGTCAGCCCGTCGCCGCACGTCTTCTCCCTGGGGAACGTCTTGCGCTCGATCACCGTGACGTCGTGGCCGTGGCGGGCAAGCCAGTAACCCGCGGCGGCGCCTGCCGGACCACCGCCGACGATCAGCACGTCGGTGACGATTTCACCGGCATGCGGCATGTGTCCGCTGAAGTCGGCCGTGGCGGTCTCGTCGATGACGACGGCGGTACTGGCGATGCCGGCCAGGCTACAAGCGCAACGTCATGGCGTTCCCCGGCCACGCAGGCCGTAGCTGGCCGCTCCTCGGCTGGCGCCTCGTCGCTCGCACCGGAGGAATCGCTCTAGGGTGGGCTGCCCTCGACGGGGGCGTCGCCGATGTCGATGATCTGGACTTCGGCGCCGTCGGCGTCGGTGATGCCGGCGGTATCGAGATCGGCGAGCGCTGTGCCGGCCACGAGGGCGGCGTACATCGGCGACTCCGCCGAGCACCACCGCTCGTACTCCTCGACGACCGCTTCGTCGGCCGGATCGGGTCCGTTGAAGTCGTATCGCTCGTGGCACACGACGGCGAGGATCTCGGCGTCGGTGAGGTCGCCGCCCGCGGTTGATCCCCACTGCGGCATCAGGCCGAACTCGCCGACTTCATGGGCGCCGCCCTCACGGTCGGGATCTCCGTAGCTGGTGACGCCTTCGGCGTTGTATCCCTCGGTGCCGAAGTAGACGAAGCGCAGCTGGTCTTCGATGTGTGGGAACGTCTTGTTGACCTCGCCGTTGGCCAGCGGTCGCCCGCTTCCACCCTCGCCGGCACCGCCGTGACACGACGAGCAGTTGCCATACACCTCGGCCCCGACGGCCAACGGCCCCTCGGACGTCTCCGGTGGTGCCGTGAGTGAGCGCACGTACATGAACGCCCACAGCGGCATCAGGGACAGCGCGGCCATCGCCCAGAACGGGATCTTCCGCCGCGCCTTGGCGGCCGCCACGTACGGGGGATCGGGCTTCGGCGGGGGTGCCTCGGCGGGCACCGCGGCGGCCTTGCGTCCCACCGGACCACTCGGCGGAGCGGCGGCGGCAGACGCCGCAGTCGTTGCCGGTGACGCCGACGGAGGAGCCCCTGACGCGGCCTCGGAGCTGGGTGCAGCTTCCCCACCTCCAAGCCCCAGAGCGGCGCGGCGGTCCCGCGAGCGCTTGAGTAGATGTTCGGGGATCTCAGTCACGGATGAGCTGGTCCTCCGATGCGAGCGACGAGGCGCCAGCCGAGGAGCGGCCACGCGCGGCCTACGTGGCCGGGGAACGGATTGAGCGTCACGCGGGGCAAACGATACGCGTATTCGCTCAGCGCCGTGGAAACCCGGTTTCACGAGCGGGCAAGCAGCTTGGCGCATCCGTCCACCCCACTAGGGTGTGCCCAAAGACGAGTTCGAGCCGCAATCACACGCACAGAGAGGCACCTCGATCACGATGCTCGCAATCGACCCGTTGGAATGGCCTGGGATGAACGTGGCCTTCCTCGTGTCGTTCTTTGCGTCGATCGGGTTGACGTTGGCGGCGATTCCCTTCGGCAAGCGCCGACCGGTCGGCAAGCCGCTGTCGTGGGGCGAGGGGATGCTCGCTGCGGTCTACGCGTTCGGCGTGATGTTCCTCGCCTTCGGCGTCGTTCCCCACCAATGGATCGACCACGCCGACAGGAACCTCGGGTGGAGCCGCGACCGCATCGTGATGGGGCCCGGAGAGATCCTCAAACCGCAAGCCCTGGGCGGCTGGGTGCCGCTGACGATCACCTACGAGGCGATCCGCGACATCGTCGTCGTCCTCCTCCACGCCTTCTACTTCGGCCTGATCATCTTCATGTGGTCGTGGTGGCAGAAGCGCGGCCAGGTCAAGACTGCCGAGATCGAGGTCTCCTCGTTCGGCCGGCCATTGGTGAAGAAGGCGTAGCCATGGCGCGGACTGATGCCAATCCGCCGATGATGCCGTTCACCGACGAGTACACGCTCGTCGAGGTCGACGCCGACTATCTCACCAAGGCCGTCAAGCCGAAGCAGTTCATCCACATCGACCAGACCGAGTGCATCATGTGCGAGGGCTGTGTCGACATCTGCCCGTGGAAGTGCATCCACATGGTCACGCCGGAGGCGATCGTCGACGCAATCGGCACCGAGCGGCCCGGCGAGGACCCGTCCGATCAGGTCGTCTTCACGATCGACGACGACATCTGCACGCGGTGCGCACTGTGCGTCGACCGCTGCCCGACGGGCGTGATCATCCTCGGCAAGGCCGGTACGCCAGGCGTCACCGGCGACACGCACACCCGCACGAACAACCACGGCTACGCCTACGGCATGCGCTTCTGAGGTTGGATCCATGGCACGCATCGTTGACGAGCAACCGAAACAGACGATCAAGGATCGGATCAACGCGACCACCGACTCGATGAAGGGCAGTCAGGCCTGGAGCAGCATCTTCCGGCCGGGATCGATCTTCCGCAAGGGTTACACCGACAGCCCGCGCAACCGCAGCTACGTGATCATGAACTCGGTTCTCTACCACCTTCACCCGGTGAAGGTGAAGCGCCACGCCGTGAAGGTCAGCTACACCCTCTGCCTCGGCGGACTGAGCTTCTTCCTGTTCATCCTGCTCACGGTCACCGGCATCTTCCTGATGTTCTTCTACCGGCCCGAGGCGACGGTGGCCTGGGACGACATCTCCAACCTGCAGACGTCGGTGACGTTCGGGTTGCTCGTGCGCAACATGCACCGATGGGGTGCCCACCTGATGGTGCTGTCCGTGTTCTTGCACATGGCCAGGGTCTTCTACCACGGCGCCTACAAGGCGCCGCGAGAGTTCAACTGGGTGATCGGCGTGATCCTCCTCACGCTCACGCTGCTGCTCTCGTTCACCGGCTACCTGCTGCCGTGGGACCAGCTCGCCCTGTGGGCCGTCACCGTGGGCACGAACATGATCGGCTACACCCCGGTGTTCGGGCGCGACGTCCGTTTCGTGCTCCTCGGCGGCGCCGAGATCGGGCCGGAGACCTTGCTGCGCTGGTACGTCCTGCACGTGCTGTTCTTCCCATTCGTCATCGTCATCTTCATGGCCATCCACTTCTGGCGAGTCAGAAAGGATGGTGGCATCAGCGGGCCGCTGTGATGCCGACCAGCGATGACTGAGATCCCCGAGCACCTCCTCAAGCGGGCGCAGGCGGCTCGCGACAAGGCCGACGCCGACAAGGCCGCCGATGCACCGGCCGAGGCCGCCCCCGACGCGGCGGCGGGCGGGGACGAATCCGCCGACGAACAGGCGGCGGATCCGCGCATCCCCGCCCACCTGCTCGAGCGGTCACGGGCCGCCAAGGCGCGGGCCGAAGGTGGCGGCGAGGCGGAGTCGTCGGGCGGCGGCGTCGCAGTCGCCGAGCGACCGGGTACGGCGGTCGTCGCTGCCCCACCGGCAGCCGCCGGCGTGCCGATCGGCGCCGGCCCGGGCGGGCACACGCAGCGCCTGCTGACGGTCGTCAAGAGCGGCTCGATCCAGGAGGTCAAGGCGACCCCCGTCGACAAGGTGCACACCTGGCCGCACCTTCTCGCCGCCGAGTTCGTCGCCTCCCTCGCCTGCCTGGCGTTCACGTTCGTGTTCTCGATCTTCGTCAACGCACCGTTGCTCGAGCTCGCCAACTCCAACCAGACGCCGAACCCGTCGAAGGCCCCGTGGTACTTCCTCGGCCTGCAGGAACTGCTCACGATGTTCCACCCGATGATCGCCGGCGTGACGATCCCGGGGGTCGGGATCATCGTGCTGATCTTCGCCCCGTACATCGACCGCAACCCGTCCAACAAGCCGGAGGACCGCAAGTTCGCCACCTCGTTGATGACCATCCACCTGTTGTTCTGGGCCGTGCTCGTGATGATCGGATCGTTCTTCCGCGGGCCCGGCTTCAACTTCACGTTGCCGTGGAGGGACGGCCTGTTCTTCGAGCTGTGAGCGAGGAGCCGTAGGAGACCTGCCATGTCCAACGCCGCAGTCATCGCCATCGCCATCGCCGTAGTCGTTCTCCTCGCCGCCATCGTGTTCGTCACGACTGCGCGGCGCAGCGACGTCCGCGGCGCCGGCGCCCTGTCGAGCGAAACGCGCCGGCGTGACGATGCGGCCCGCCGTGCTCGTGCCGACGCCGAAGCAGGCACCAGCAGGGCCGACGCGCCGAGCCCCCCGGGCGCGGGTGTCGCCGTGCTGACTGCCGACGAAGCCGAGCGCGCCGGTGACGAAGCTCGCCATCCGACGCCGGTGCTGGCGCCGCCTGCCGCGCCGGTGCCGTGGGTTCCGCCCGATCCCGAGGCGATCGGGGTGAGCCGTCGCCAGTTCTTCAACCGCTCCACCGTCATCCTCATGGGCACGAGCATCGGCGCCTTCTCCGCCGCTGGGTTCGTCGCCTTCCTGTGGCCGACGGCGACAGGCGGGTTCGGCCAGGTCGTCGGCGTCGGCAACATCGACGACATCAAGGAAGGGGCGAGAGGCAACTCCGGGTTCTTCTACGCCCCGTCGGCACGTACGTGGTTCACCGAGTATCCCGCCGAAGCGCTAACCGATGCCGAGACGGTGTACGACGAGCCGATCTTCGCCGGGATGCGCGACTGGGGGCTCGTCGCCCTCTACCAGAAGTGCCCGCACCTCGGCTGCCGCGTGCCGGAGTGCGCTGTCGAGTCGCTGGTTCGAGTGCCCGTGCCACGGCTCGCAGTACAACCAGGTCGGGGAGAAGAAGGGCGGCCCGGCACCTCGGGGCATGGACCGCTTCAGCATCAGCGTCGACGGCGGTGGCAACGTCAGCGTCGACACCGGCACGGTCTACGCCGGCCCTCCGATCGGCACGAACACCACGGGTCAAGAAGCCGAGGGCCCACACTGCATCGGCGGAGGCGAGTAGGAGTGGTGTTTCGCCCTCACTCGTTCGCTCGCTGCGCTCGCTCTCTCCGTTCCGGCGAGCTCGTGAGCGGCCTACGGCCGCTGCTGAGAATCTTTGCTGGTCGACCGGCGGAGCCGGATCGACCAGCAGGTGGGGGGCTCCGGCTGGAGCCTCGCCCCCGACGCCCCCGCCGGTCATCGCCGTGCGAGGTCGGTCCGCTGTGATCGCGCTGGCGTCGACGTCGGTCGCTTGGTTCATCGCTCTCGTCCTCGTCGTCGGGTGGCTCGTCTACGCCGTGTTCAACGCCAGGGCGGCGCGCAAGGAGCTCGGCTCGGAGGTCGAATTGGCGGCCAACCGCAAGCCGTACTTCGACGACGAGGAGCTCGAAGGCCGCCGCCTCGAGCTGGTCCAGTTCATAGGCGTGTTGCTGCTCGTCGTCATCGTCATCGGGCTGCCGCTGTACTGGGTGTTCGAGCCGAGCCGCCAGGCAGGAGCGCGTGAGGCTGCCGACCGCCAACTCGCCGGCTGGGGTGCGGAGCTGTTCGCGCCCACTGCCGAGCACGGTTTCAACTGCGCCGGCTGCCACGGTGGGATGAACGCGACCGGCGGCAATGCACCGTTCGCCATCACCGACCCGACCACCGGCGAGGTCAGGGCGGTCAACTGGACGGCCCCGGCGCTGAACACGGTTCTCTACCGCTTCACCCCGGAAGAGGTCGCATTCATCATCACCTATGGCAGGCCCGGCACGCCGATGTCGGCATGGGGTCTCGACGGCGGAGGACCGCTCAACGCCCAGCAGGTCGAGAGCCTCATCGCCTACCTCCAGTCGATCCAGATTCCCCGCGAGGAGTGCGACGGAACCGAGATCGATGACCCCAACTGCCCGACCGGACATCTTCCGGCAGAGATCCAGGCCAACATCGATCAGCAGGCTCGCGACGCAGTCGAGGCCGGCACCTACGACAGCTACGGCGAAGCGCTGTTCAACCTCGGCCTGTCCGGTGGCGCGTTCAGCTGCGCCCGTTGCCACACCAGCGGATGGAGCTACGGCGATCCGCAGGAATCCGGTCAAGGTGGGCTCGGACCGAACATCACCGGTGGATCGGAGAGCGCCCACTTCCCCAACCGCGACGAATTGGTCGACTTCATCATCAACGGCAGCGAGAACGGCGTCGGCTACGGCGAGCAGGGACAGGGCAGCGGCAAGATGCCGGCGTTCGGGACGATGCTCACCGACGAGCAGATCTCCGCCATCGTCGACTACGTGCGGAGCCTGTAGCCATGAGTTCGGTCGCTTCGGTCCTCGCCATCAACTGGGAGTGGGAGCTCCGCGGCATCGTCGTCACCCTCATCGGCGTGGTCGTGCTGATCGGATCGATCTACCTCCTCCTCGCCACCAACCTCGGTGCCCGTCTCGGGTTCCTCGTCGTCCTCTGCGGCCTCGCCGGGTGGATGGCTCTGATGGGGGCGATCTGGGCGATCTACGGCATCGGCCTGCAGGGACCGCTGGGCACCTGGGAGGCGGTGCCAGGGCGAACCGTGCTGCAGGACAGTCTCGCCCTCAACCAGGCAGGCGTGATGGGCGAGCCTGTGGAGGTGCCCGACGAGACGTCGTATTCCGACGAGGCGGCCGCCGTCGCCGAACAGCTCGTCGAGGAGGACGGGTGGAACGAACTCGATCCAGCGTCCCCGTCGGCCGGTCAGGCCGGCGCCTCGGCCGGTGAGTTCCTCGAGGAGACCGGGACGTTCGAGGCCGGCGACTACCAGGTCACCCGCGTCTTCGACGTCGGCGGCGACCGCTATCCGATGATCGGCAACTTCGACCTGCTCGCCTTCTTTCACGAGCCGCGCTACGCCCTCGTCGAGGTCGCGCCGATCGAGCAGACCCGTGACGAGGCCGGGCGGGCGGCGCCTACCAGCCAGATCGACGAGAGCCGGCAGCGCCAGTACGTGTACATGATCCGCGACCTCGGTGCTCGGCGTCAGCCGGCGTTCGTGCTGATGATCGGCTCGACGATCATCTTCCTGACGCTGTGCTGGCTACTCCACCAGCGCGACGCCCGAGTCCGCCACAACATCAGCCAACCAGCCCCGGCGGCGGGTTCCTAGTGTCGCAATATCTGCCGATCGTCGTTCTCGGGATCCTCGCCGTTGTCTTCGGCGTGATCAGCCTCGTGGCGTCGCATGTGCTCGCGCCACGGCGGCCGTCGGCGGCGAAAGAGGCTCCCTACGAGTGCGGCATCGTGCCGTCACGGGAGCCGCCGGAGCGCTTCCCGGTGAGCTTCTACGTCGTGGCGATGTTGTTCATCATGTTCGACATCGAGATCGTCTTCATCTACCCGTACGCCGTGAACCGGGGCGATCTCGGTGTGTACGGCTTCTGGGCGATCGTTCTGTTCTCCGTGCTGTTCTTCCTCACGTTCGTCTACGAGGTCGCCCGTGGTGGCCTCGACTGGGGCCCGCTCAAGCAGCGACCCTCGGACGAAGTCGCCGAGGGGATCGTGTCGGCGGAGCGCACCACGCGCACGACGATCCGCCGGGTTGGAACGGAAGGTCGTGCGGAGCCCGGCGAGGAGGCCGCCTGACGCATGGGTGCGTTGTCGGAGCTTCGTGATGGCGACGGGTTGGCCCGGTTGTCGCACAATGTGATCACGAGTCGCATCGAGGAGTTGGTCAAGTGGGCCCGCTCGCGAAGCTCGTGGCCGGCCAACTTCGGGCTCGCCTGCTGCGCCATCGAGATGATGGCCGCCGGCGGCGCCCACTACGACATCTCCCGGTTCGGGATGGAGGTGTTCCGGGCTTCGCCCCGCCAGGCCGACATCATGATCGTCGCCGGACGGGTCAGCCAGAAGATGGCCCCGGTGCTCCGCCAGGTCTACGACCAGATGATGGAGCCGAAGTGGGTCATCTCGATGGGCGTCTGCGCGTCGACCGGCGGGATGTTCAACAACTACGCGATCGTCCAGGGGGTCGATCAGATCGTGCCCGTCGACGTCTACGCCCCGGGCTGCCCGCCCACGCCCGAGACGCTGCTTCACGCCATCGAGACCTTGCACGGCGCCATCGAGAGCGGCGAGCTGATGCGCCGCCGTCAAGCCGAGGGAGCGGGGGCCAACGTCCACGTCCGCGAGATCGCCTCCACCGGTGAGCCGATCCCGGTCCTCCTCGGAAGGCAATGAGCCCGGTGAGCGAGGACGTCGGCCAGAGCGACGCGCCCGAGGAAGCGGTTCTCTACGGCTGCCCGTGCACGGAGAGCTGCGGGCAGGTGGTCATCCACCCCAGCCGCGACACCTACGTCGCGGCGGTGAAGGCGACGCTCGACGACGGCTACACGATGTGCGTCGACCTCACCGCCGTTGACTATTCCGCGCACCCCGGTCGGCCACTGCCCGACGGCGTCGCGCCGGGTCGCTTCGAGGTCATCGTCAACCTCCTCGACCTCGCCGCGGCACGCCGGCTGCGCCTTCGAGTGCAGGTTCCCGGCGACGAGCCGGAAGTGCCTTCGCTGTTCGGACTGCATCCCGGCACCGAAGCGATGGAACGCGAGGCGTTCGACATGTTCGGCATCGTCTTCACCGACCACCCCGACCTCACTCGCATCCTCATGCCAGAGGATTGGGAGGGCTACCCCTTGCGTAAGGACTACGTCGTCGGCGAGATCCCCGTCCAGTTCAAAGGCACCGGCGTCAGATGAGTGACACGTTTGTTCACCAGACCGCCGAGGCCGGACAGGAACTGCGGCCGCGTAGCGAGATCCCCGCAGATGAGCTGCTGCGCGAGGTCGGGGCCGTGCTGCGCATGAGCGAGACGGAAGCCGCCGAGATGGCCGCTCGGTCGAAGGACCCCGCCGCCCGCGACGACATCGACGACGACGCGACGATGATCATCAACATGGGGCCGCAGCACCCGAGCACGCACGGCGTGCTGCGGTTGATGCTCGAACTGCGCGGCGAGACGGTGCTGCGCTGCAAGCCGATCATCGGCTACCTGCACACCGGGATGGAGAAGCAGGGCGAGCAACTGACGTATCTCCAGGGCGGGACGAACGTCACCCGGATGGACTACCTCAGCCCGTTCTTCAACGAGCTCGTCTTCTCGGTCGCGACGGAGAAGCTGCTCGGCATCGACGGCGACATCCCCGAGCGGGCGATCTGGATCCGCATGCTGATGTCCGAGCTCAACCGGATGGCGAGCCACCTGCTGTTCCTCGCCACCAACGGCATGGACCTCGGCGCCGTCTCGATGATGATCTACGGCTGGCGCGAGCGCGAGGAGGTGCTGCGCTTCTTCCAACAGGTCACCGGGCTGCGGATGAACCACAACTACGTTCGTCCCGGCGGCGTCGCCGCCGACCTCCCGCCCGGGTGGCGCGACGGGGTGCTGCGCCTGCTCGACCTCATCCCGCCGCGCCTCGACGAATACGACACGCTGATGACCGGCCAGCCGATCTGGCGCGAGCGGTTGCAGGGTGTCGGCGTGATCACCCCGACCGAGGCGATCGCTCTCGCTGCCACGGGCCCAACGCTGCGCTCCACGGGCCTGGCCTACGACATCCGCCGGGCCGAGCCGTACCTGCACTACGACGAGGTCGACTTCGACATCATCGTCGGTTCCTACGGCGACGCCTTCGACCGCTACGCCATCCGCATCAACGAAGTACGCGAGTCGATGCGGATCGTCCACCAGATCCTCGACAAGATGCCTGGCGGTGACTACCGGATCCAGGACAAGAAGGTCACGCCGCCGCCGCGGGCCCGCATCGACGAGTCGATGGAGGCGCTGATCCACCACTTCAAGTTGTTCACCGAGGGTTTCAAGGTGCCGACAGGCGAGGTCTACGTCGCCGTCGAGAGCCCCCGTGGCGAGCTCGGCTGCTACCTCGCCAGCGACGGCTCGGCCAAGCCCTACCGGCTGCACATGCGGGCGCCGTCGTTCGTCAACATCCAGACGCTGCCGCACATGATGCGTGGCCGCCTCGTCGCCGACGCCGTGGCGATCATCTCGTCCATCGACCCCGTCCTCGGTGACGTCGACCGATGAGGCGCACCGTGCTCGCCGTCGGGGCCGTGGTCGCCCTCGTCGCCTTCACCGCCGCTGCCGCCACGGCGTCGACAGCTCCGCCGTCGACTGCCGTCGCCGAATGCGAGCCGCCGACGTCGACGATCGCCGGCGCCTCGACGAGCAGTTCGTCAGCGGCTGCGACCACCTCCACGGTCGCCCCCACAACGTTGACCGTTCCCGACGACTGGTTCCCATTCGTTTCGCCCGCAGGCGACTTCACCGTGTCGTTCCCTGGCGAGCCGGAGTCGAGCACCCAGGACCTCACGTTGCCCGACGGCTCGGTGGTGCCGTTCGAGATCTACAGCTACGACGAGGGCGAAGTCGGCTGGCTGGCGTCGAGGGTCACATATGCGCCCGGTACGGAGGTGTCGCTGGAGGGTGCCCGTGACGGCTCCGTCGCCAACGTCGGCGGGACGCTGGTGAGCAGCACGCCGATCGAGCTGCAATGTCACCCCGGGATCGAGTTCATCGCCGCCATCTCGTCGGGCGATGAGGAAGGCACCGGCGTGTCCCGCCTCTATGCGGTCGACAACGTGCTGTACCAGCTCATTGTCGTCGGCCCCGGAGACTTCGGCGCCGGCGAACCTGGGGTCGCGTCCTTCTTCGTCTCGTTCACATTCACCGGAGACGCCGCCGCGTGAGCAGGCTGAGCGTCGAGAACACGGTGTTGGCCCGGGAGATCATCGGTCGCTTCCCGCGGCCGAAGTCGGCGCTGATTCCGTTGCTCCACCTCAGCCAGGAGCAGAACGGCTACGTCACCAACGAGGCGATGGCGCACATCGCCGAGCTCACCGGCGTGACGCCGGCGGAGGTGTACGGCACCGCAACGTTCTACGAGATGTTCCGCTTCGAGCCGGTCGGCAAGTTCATGATCAACATCTGCATGACGATGTCGTGCGCGCTGCTCGGGGCCGAGGCGCTGATGCACCACGCCGAGCAACGCCTCGGGATCAAGGCGGGCGGAACCACCGACGACGGCATGTTCTCGCTGCACCACGCCGAGTGCCAGGCGGCGTGCACAGAGGCCCCCTGTCTGCAGGTCAACTACCGCTATCGCTACCGGGTCACGACCGACCAATTCGACGGCTTGATCGACGACCTCGCCGCCGGCGCTCTCGATGCCGAGATCCCGCCGCACGGGACGCTGGCGACCGTGCGCCAGCGCATCCCCGCCGATCGACTCGCCGGTGTCGTTGACCCCGACATATCCCGGATGCCTACTTGGCTTGCCGCGTCCAGTTCGGAGCCGTCGTGAACGGGACGATGTATCCCTGGGCGCCAGGCTTCATCGAGGCCGCCGACGATTCGCGCCCCTCAATCGTGACGTCGCGGTTGCGCTTCGAGGACTCGTACACGCTCGATCGCTATCACGCCACCGATGGCTATGCCGGACTGCGCGCCGCCCTCGCCAAGTCGCCGGCCGACGTGCACACCGTGGTCAAGAACGCGACGGTGCTCGGGCGCGGCGGGGCCGGCTTCCCGGCCGGCGTGAAGTGGGGGCTCACGCCACAGGCGGTGTGGCCGCGGTACCTCGTGGTCAACGGCGACGAGAGCGAGCCGGGCACGTACAAGGATCGGCTGCTGATGGAGCGCGATCCGCACCAGCTCATCGAGGGCGCGCTGATCGCCTGCTACGCCGTCGGCCTCCAGCAGTGCTTCCTCTACGTGCGCGGCGAGATGGCCCTTGCCCAGGAACGCGTCGCCACCGCCCTCAATGAGGCCTACGCCGCCGGCTACATCGGTCGCAACATCCTCGGCTCCGACTTCTCCGTCGATGTCGTGTTGACGTGGGGCGCCGGTGCCTACATCGTCGGCGAGGAGACCGCACTGATCGAGAGCCTCGAGGGCAATCGGGGAATGCCTCGGCTCAAGCCCCCGTACTTCCCGGCGGCGATCGGTCTGTATGGCCAGCCAACGATCGTCAACAATGTCGAAACCCTCTCCAACCTCCCGTGGCTGCTGCGCAACGGCGCCGCCGCCTACACGGCGATCGGCACGGAGACGTCGCCGGGCACGCGCATGGTCGCCGTCTCGGGTCATGTGCAGCGACCCGGCGTGTTCGAGATCGTCAACGGCACGACGACGTTCCGCGACCTCATCTACGGAGCCGACTACTCGGCCGGCATTCGCGACCACCGGGCGCTGAAGACCTTTGTCCCTGGCGGCGGGTCGGCGCCGTGGTTCCTGCCCGAACAGCTCGACCTCCCATTCGAGAGCAAGCCCGTCGGCGCCGCCGGCTCGATGCTCGGGTCGGGAGCGGTGATGGTGATGGACGAGACGACGGATATCCCCGAGGCCGCCTACACGCTGTTGCGCTTCTACGCCGTCGAGTCGTGCGGCAAGTGCACCCCATGCCGCGAGGGCGGGACGTGGATGGAGCGCATCCTCGCCCGGGTCCTCGAAGGCCGCGGCACCGACGGTGACCTCGAGCGGTTGCTCGCCGTCGGCGAGACGATCTGTCCCGGAGCGATGCCGCACGCGGCCAGCGAACGACTCGGGCTGGAGGCGACGCCGTTCCCGTACCGGATGACGACGATCTGCTTCCTCGGGCCGTCCGCCTACGTGCCGGTGCACTCGGCGCTCACGCTGTTCCCCGAGGAGTTCCAAGCACGGATTCCCAAACGTGTGATGATCCCGGTGGCCGCGTCATGAGCGACCCAATCATTGGTGAGTGGAGCGTGCGGAAATCTGGGTCTCCAGTTCGAGTGCCGCGCTTTGGACCCTTATGGTACCGCTGCGTCGCACATGCAGCGCCCTCGGCAACGACAGCTTCCAGAGCAGTTCAACCCGCGCAGTTGACGGGCGAACCCACGGACCGGAGACAAGAGACGGAAATCGACACGCTGGGCTCACCGATCTGGGGATGCGGGAGGTGTCTCGTGACGGCGACTGATCATACGGACGCTCCCGTCGACCCGAACGCCGTTGCGATCACGGTCAACGGTCGTGCCGTCACGGCGCGCAAGGGTGAGCTCGTCATCGCCGCCGCCCAGCGTCACGACGTCTACATCCCGCGGTTCTGCTACCACGAGCGGATGAACCCGGTGGGCATGTGCCGGATGTGCCTCGTCGACATCGACACCGGCCGCGGGCCGATGCTGCAACCGTCCTGCATGGTCACCGTCACTCCGGACATGAAGGTGGAGACCGAGTCGCCGGCGGCCAAGGCGGCCCAGGAGGCGGTGATCGAGCTGCTCCTCGCCAACCATCCGCTCGACTGTCCGGTCTGCGACAAGGGCGGAGAGTGCCCGTTGCAGGACCAGGCGTACAGCCACGGGCCGGGGGAAAGCCGCTACATCGAGGAGAAGCGCCACTTCGAGAAGCCGATCCCGATCAGCGACCTCGTCCTGCTCGACCGGGAGCGGTGCATTCTGTGCGACCGGTGCACGCGCTTCGCCGACGAAGTCGCCGGCGACGCCCTCATCCACTTCACCCAGCGTGGCAACCAGACGCAGGTGATGACGTTCCCCGACCTGCCGTTCAGCTCCTACTTCTCCGGCAACACGGTGCAGATCTGCCCCGTCGGCGCGTTGACGGCGACGCCGTACCGGTTCAAGGCGCGGCCGTGGGACCTCGCCGAGTCGGAGACGACGTGCGCGACATGCGCTGTGGGGTGTCGGATGACGGTGCAGTCGAGCCGCGATCGTCTCGTCCGCCACCTCGGGGTCGACAACGACTCCGTCTCCTGGGGCTGGTTGTGCGACCGCGGCCGGTTCAACTTCGAGGCGGTCAACTCGACCGAGCGACTCACCGCACCGCTGGTGCGAGGAGAGGACACGTTCACCGAAACGTCGTGGACCGTGGCTCTCGCGGCGGTCGCCAAGGCGATACGCGGCACGATCGACGGCGGCCGGGCCAAGCGCATCGCCCTGTTGGGCGGCGCTCGTGGCACCAACGAGGATGCCTTCGCCTGGTCCCGCCTCGCCGACGCCATCGGCATCGACCACCGCGACGTCCAGCTCGGTGACGGGCTGCCGGCCGAGGTCCTCGACCTGCCACGAGCGACCATCGACAGCACGACGACGGCCCCGACGGTGATCCTCGTCGGCCCCGATCTCAAGGAGGAACTGCCCGTCCTCCACCTCCGCTTGCGCGACAGCGCGGTACGCAAGAGGACGAAGCTGATCGAGCTGTCGCCGGTGGCTACCGGGTTGTCGCCGTTGGCGTGGCGGTCGTTGCGCGTCGAGTCCGGGGGCGCGGCCGCGGCGGCAGCTGCACTCGCCGACCCCCTCGTCGTCGACCAGCTCCGAGCCGGGCCGGTGGTCATCGTCGCCGGCCGCGCCAATCTTGCCGAGTCGACCGGCTCGGCGGCGGCCACGCTGCGCGCCGTGTACGACGTCGTCGCCGCAGTGCAGCCGGACGTGAGCGTGCTTCCGGCGCTCCGCCGTGGCAACGTCGTGGGGGCGCTGCAGCTCGGCCTCCGTCCCCGCGCCGGCGGCCTTGATGCGGCCGGAGTCCTCGGTGCCGCGGCGAGTGGCGAGATCGACCTGCTGATCCTCCTCGGCGCCGATCCCGTGGCCGACTTCCCAGACTCCGCGCTGGCGACGCAGGCGATCGAGGGGGCGGGGGCCGTCATCGCCCTCGATTCCTTCCTCACAGCCTCGGCGTCGCTCGCCGACGTGGTGCTGCCGGCATCGATGTTCGCCGAGAAGGATGGGACGACGACGAACCTCGAAGGCCGGGTCACCACGGTCGCCCAGCGTGTCACGCCGGCCGGAACGAGTCGAGCCGACTGGATGGTCGCCAGCGAACTCGCCGACCTGCTCGGCCTCGACGATCTTCGTGCGATATTGGGCGATGTCGCGTCGATCACCGACGCGATCGCTCGCGAGGTACCCGCCTACGCTGCGGCGACTCGCTCGGCCTTGACCGGAAACGGTGAGGGTGTGCTGGCGATCAACGCCGCCGACGTGGCCGCCGCGTTCGATGGCTCTCCGGCGGCGGATCGCAACAGCTACGACTACCGGGTCGTGCTCGCCCGCCGGCTCTACGACCGGGCGACGGCAACGGCGATGTCGCCGTCGCTCGCCCGACTCGCCGGCGACAGTGCTGCCCGCGTCAATCCCGCCGACGCCGACAAGATCGGCGCCCCCGAGGACGGGACCGTGCTACTCACGGGGGCACGTGGCTCGGTTCGCCTCCAGCTGCGCCCGGACCCCGCCATTCCGCGAGGCACCGTGCTCGTCCCGTTCAACCGGGGCGCTGAGATCAACGCGATCATCGACGCCGCCTCCGGCGCCACCGACGTCAGGATCGAGCCGTGAGCGGGCTCCTCGCGTTTGATCCGTTGCTGGTCGGGGAGTTGAAGTGGACGCCGCTCGTCATCATCGCCCTCAAGGTTCTCGTCGTCTTCGGTCTCGGCCTCGTCAGCACGTTGTTCATGATCTGGTTCGAGCGCAAGATCATCGCCGGGTTGCAGAACCGCATCGGACCGAACAAGGCGGGGCCATTCGGCATCCTCCAGAGCCTTGCCGATGGCATGAAGCTGATCTTCAAGGAGGACTTCCTGCCCGACCGCGCCGACCGCTTCGTCTACCGGCTGGCGCCGTTCCTCGCCGTCGTGCCGGCGTTCCTGGTCTGGTCGGTGATCCCGCTCGGTGGTGACTTCAGCGGCGACAACGACGGCATCGTTGTCTGGTTCGGACATCCAACCAGGGTGCAGCTCGCCGACCCACCAGTCGGCATCCTGTTCGTCCTCGCCCTGTCGTCGATCGCCGTGTACGGCGTGATGCTCGCCGGTTGGTCGAGCGGGTCGAAGTACCCGTTGCTCGGCTCGGTGCGGGCGTCGGCGCAGATGGTCAGCTACGAGGCCGCGCTCGGGCTCAGTGTCGCCAGCGTGGTGCTCGTCGCAGGTACGTTGACGACGTCGGGGATCGTCGACGCCCAAGACACGTTTGCCCGTTGGAACCTGATCGCCACCGGCTTCGTGCCGTTCGTCGTGTTCGTCATCGCCTCCACCGCTGAGCTCAATCGCCCGCCGTTCGATCTCGTCGAGGCCGAGCAGGAGCTCGTCGGCGGGTTCAACACCGAGTACGCCAGCTTCCGCTTCGCCCTCTTCTTCCTCGCCGAGTTCATGAGCACCGTGACGATGAGCGCGATCATCGTCACGCTTTTCCTCGGCGGACCTCGTGGCTTGTTCGACATCCCACTGATCCCCGGCGGATTGGAGGGGACGATCTGGTTGGTCGCCAAGGTGTTGATCTTCCTGTACGTGTTCGTGTGGTTCCGGGCGACACTGCCGCGCTTGCGCTACGACCAGCTGATGGACCTCGGGTGGAAGGTGTTGATCCCGGTGTCGCTCGGCGTGCTGCTGTTCCTCGCCGCGATGCGTGTCGCCCAGGACAACGACTGGAACCGCGGTGTCGTGGGCGCCGTTGCCGCGGCCTCGCTCGCCGCCGGGTTCGGCCTGATGGTCTGGGCGCTCACGGTCAGCCGCCGCAACCGCGAACACGAGGGGGCGATGTACTGATGGGTTACCTCGACGGGTTCCTCGTGACGTTGCGCCAGCACCGGGCGATGGGCGGCGACCGGCTCACTCGCCAGTACTCGGGCGGCCGCGTCGTCAGGCGCCGTGGCGAGGGCGACGACAGCCTCGCCCCGCCCGACGTCGACGCCGACGACAAGGCCCCCAAGCCGGAGCGGCTGCACGGCCGTCACGTCCTCAATCGCTACGAGGACGGGATGGAGAAGTGCATCGGCTGCGAGCTGTGCGCGGGGGTGTGCCCGGCGAAGTGCATCTACGTTCGAGGCGCCGACAACGATCCGGAGGCGCCGAGCTCGCCCGGTGAGCGCTACGGCTACGTCTACGAGATCAACTATCTCCGCTGCATCCACTGCGACCTCTGCGTCGAGGCCTGTCCCACCGAGGCGATCACCGAGTCGAAGTTGTTCGAGTTCTCCTTCACCAACCGTCAGGACGCCATCTACACGAAGACCGAGTTGCTCGTTGACGACGACGGTCGGCCGCAGCGGATGCCATGGGAGGACTGGCGCGAGGGAGAGGACCGCGCCACCAGTGGCTGGATGCGGGCGACGTCACCGAACGGTGACGCCGACTTTGTCGGCCAGGTCGGATGGAGTGGCGAGCTCGGCTACGGAGTCCGCCCGCCAGAGCCCGCCGGCGACGGACAGGACGGATCGACCGCACCGGCGGACGTCGAGAGGGACGCGTAGTCCGTTGCAGCTCCTCGTATTCGTGGCCGCGACGTTGATGGTGATCGCCGGGGCGATCGGCGTCGTCGTGCGCCGTCGGGCGGTGCACGCCGCTCTCAGCCTCGTGCTCACGTTGTTCGGCGTCGCCGTGCACTTCGTCGCGATGGAGGCGCACTTCCTCGCCGCGGTGCAGGTCATCGTCTACGCCGGGGCGATCGTCGTGCTCATCCTCTTCGTGGTCATGCTGCTCGGCGTCGATCGGGCCGAGGACCTCGAGGTCGAGCCGCTGCCGATCCAACGCCCGTTGGCGGCGATCGTCGGCGTGGCCATCGTCGCCCTCGTCGTCGCCGCGATCTTCGCAGCTCGCGAGAGCGGGCCGTTGCTGGTGGGGACCGGCATCGAGGTCGATGTCGCCGAGCCGGCAGGCGGGGGAACACCGCAGGTGACTCCCGACGCCAACATCAAACAGCTCAGCCGCAATCTGTTCGGCGACCAGGTCTTCGCCTTCGAGCTGACCGGCGTTCTGCTCGTCGTCGCCGTGGCCGGCACCGTCGTGATGACACGGCGGGAGAAAAGGCGCGGGGACGAAAACGCGTGAGCATGATCGCTCTCACCGCGCCCGTGCCGACGGCGACCTGGTACCTCGTCCTCGGTGCAGTGCTGTTCGGCATCGGTGCCGTTGGCGTGCTCGTCCGCCGCAACCCCCTCGTGCTGCTGATGTGCATCGAGCTGATGCTCAACGCCGTCAACCTCAGCTTTGTCGCCCTCTCGCGGCGCCTCGGCAACATCGACGGACAGACCGCCGTGCTCTTCATCCTCGTCGTCGCCGCCGCCGAGGCGGTCGTCGGCCTCGCCATCATCGTCGCCATCCTCCGTCGCCGTCCCGGCGTCACCGCCGACGACCTCACGGAATTGCGCGGCTGACATGTCCTCCATCCGAGTGTTTCGTGCTGACCGAGTGTTTGCTGCAGAAAACCCTGCACCAAACACTCGGATGGAGAGGGCCGGGGTGATCCGGGGTGCTTGATCTCATCTGGTTGATCCCGGCGTTGCCGCTGCTCGGGTTCCTGATCCTCGTCCTGTTCGGCCGCCGGCTCGGAGACCCGCGGGCCGGGTATGTGGCGTCGGCGTTGCTCGCCGGGTCGTTCGTCGTCACGGTGGTGGCGTTCTTCGACCTCCTCGGCATGGACGCCGAAGAGCGGACGCACGTCTCGACGTTGTTCGAGTGGCTTCCGGTCGGGTCGTTGCAGGTGGACATGGCCTTCCTCGCCGACCCGCTGAGCATCGCCATGTGCCTGTTCGTCACGGGCGTCGGCACGCTGATCCACGTCTACGCCGTCGGCTACATGCACGGCGACCCGAACTTCTCGAAGTTCTTCTGCTACCTCAACCTCTTCGCTTTCTCCATGCTCGTTCTCGTGCTCGGCGAGAACCTGCTCGTCACGTTCCTCGGCTGGGAAGGCGTCGGGACGTGCTCGTACCTGCTGATCTCCTTCTGGCACACCCGGGCGTCGGCGGCGACGGCCGGCAAGAAGGCGTTCATCACCAACCGGGTCGGCGACTGGGGCTTCATGGTGGCGATGTTCCTCGCCTTCGGTGCCGTCGGGTCGCTCAGCTTTGCCACCGTCAATGGCGCGGCGATCCAGGGCGACCTGGCCCAGTCGACGGCGACGGCGATCGCCGTGATGCTGTTCATCGGCGCCGTCGGCAAGAGCGCCCAGCTCCCGCTCTACCTCTGGCTCCCCGATGCGATGGAGGGCCCGACGCCGGTGTCGGCATTGATCCACGCCGCCACGATGGTCACCGCCGGGGTGTTTCTCATGGTTCGCGTCAACCCGGTGCTCAGCGTCGCCGCCGACTGGGTGCCGACGATGATCGCCTGGATCGGCGTCGGCACGGCACTGTTCGCCGCGACCATCGCCGTCGCCCAGAACGACATCAAGAAGGTGCTCGCCTACTCGACGGTGAGCCAGCTCGGCTACATGTTCCTCGCCGTGGGGACGGGCGCCTACGTCGCGGCGATCTTCCACATGATCACCCACGCCTTCTTCAAGGCCCTGCTGTTCCTCGGTTCCGGTTCGGTCATCCACGGCATGCACGACGAGCAGGACATGCGCAAGATGGGAAGGCTCCGGCTTCTGCTGCCGGTTACGGCGGGGACATTCATCATCGGTTGGCTGGCCATTGCCGGCGTGTTCCCGTTCGCCGGGTTCTGGTCGAAGGACGAGATCCTGCTGTTCACACTCGCCGACAACACGGCGTTGTACCTCGTCGGTCTCGTCACGGCGCTACTCACCGCGTACTACATGACCCGCCAGGTCATCATGGTTTTCTTCGGCGAAGCACGGTGGGAGGACAAATCCGCCGAGCACGGGGCCCACGGCGACGCCAAACCACACGAGAGCCCGTGGGTGATGCTCGGACCGCTCGTCGTCCTTGCCGTGCTCTCGACCGTCGGCGGCTTCATCCAGATGCCCTTCAGTGAGACCACCGAACGACTCGGGCGCTGGCTGCACCCCGTTGTCGAGCCGGCCGAGGGGATCGGCGAGGCGAACATCGACGGCACGTGGGCAGACGAGCACATCTTCCTCTTGGCGATCATCGCCCTCTCGGTGGCGATCGCCGGGATCATCGCCGCCTACCTCGTATACCAGCGCAAGCGCGTGAGGGCCATCGAACCGGCGATCCTCGCCAACGCCTGGTACTACGACCAAGCCGTCACCGAGTTCATGGGCGGACCGGGCCGGGAATCGTTCGAGGCGACGGCCTGGTTCGACGCCAATGTCGTTGACGGCACCGTCAACGGCGCCGGCCAGACGGTGCGTGAAGCGGCGGGCGGGGTGCGCCGCATCCAGAACGGCTACGTCCGCGCTTCAGCGGGTGTCATCAGCGTTGGCGTCGCGCTGCTGCTGGCGTGGCTCGTCGTCTTCAGAGGCATCGTGTGATGTCCTCCTCGTTCCCGATCCTCACGGCGATCGTGCTCGTGCCGCTGGCCGGGTCGCTGCTCGTGATGGTGACCGGGAGCCGGCGGGCCGACCTCGTCAAGCTCGTCGCCTGGCTGACCGCGATCGTCACGGCGGCGCTCAGCGTGTGGCTGCTCGCAGCCTTTGAATCCGGGGAGGCGGGCTTCCAATTCGTGTCCCAACACGAGTGGATCGAGCACTGGGGGATCTCGTGGTACCTCGGCGTCGACGGCATCTCCCTGCTCCTCGTGGTGCTCACCGGGATTCTCTTCCCGCTGGCGTTCTTCACCACTGATCCGCACAACGACGAGAAGCCGTACTTCGCCTGGATGCTCCTGCTCGAGGCGGGGATGATGGGCGCCTTCCTCAGTCTCGACCTGTTCATGTTCTTCGTGTTCTTCGAGATCGTCCTCGTCCCGATGTACTTCCTCATCGGCGGATGGGGATACGGCAACCGGGTCTACGCGGCGACGAAGTTCTTCCTGTTCACGATGTTCGGATCGGCGTTCATGTTCGTCGGCATCCTCGCCACGGTGCTGCTCGGACGCCGCTACGGCGTCGGTGAGATCACGTTCAACCTCGTCACCCTCGCCGAGGACGCGTCGTTCCCGACAGCAACCGGGCGATGGCTGTTCTTCGCCTTCGCCATCGCCTTCGCCGTGAAGGTCCCAGTGATCCCGTTCCACACCTGGCTCCCCGATGCCCATACCCAGGCACCCACCGCCGGCTCGGTGATTCTCGCCGGGGTGATGCTCAAACTCGGGACCTACGGGCTGCTTCGCTTCGGTTTGTACCTGTTCCCGGAGGCCGCGGAGTGGGCCCGACCGTTGCTGCTCACGCTCGCCGTCATCGGGATCACCTACGGGGCGATCGTGGCCACGATGCAGCATGACCTCAAACGCCTCATCGCCTATTCCTCGGTGGCCCACCTCGGCTTCATCGTCCTGGGAATGTTCGCCTTGACGTCCCAGGCGGTGACCGGCGGCGTGCTGCAGATGATCAACCACGGGATCTCCACGGGGGCGCTGTTCGTGCTCGTCGGCTGGATCTACGAACGCCGCCACACCCGCGAAATCGCCGAGCTGCGCGGCATCCAGTCGGTCGCCCCGATCTTCGCCGCAGGCTTCACCGTCGTGATGCTCTCGTCGATCGCTGTCCCCGGGCTCAACGGGTTCGTCGGCGAGTACCTCGTCCTCGTCGGCTCGTTCCAGTCGGCACGGTGGTGGACGGTGGTCGCCGCCGCCGGCGTGATCCTCGCTGCCCTCTACCTGCTGTGGGCGTACCAGCGTGTCTTCCACGGCGAGGTCGACGACGACAACCGGTCGTTCGCCGAGCTGACCGGCAAGGAAGGGCTGGCGCTGCTGGCGTTCATCGGGATCATCGTGTTCACCGGTGTCTACCCCAAACCGATGATCGACCGCGTCGAGCCCAGCGTCGTCGCCCTCATCGACCACGTCGAGGAACGCACCGGCAAGGACTACAGCGATCCAGACGTGGTCGTCGTCGCCCCGGCCGATGAGGGTGAGGGGGCTGAAGAGTGAACGCGTCGCACCTGTGCGAGCGAGCGAGCGCCTTGTGTACTGGTGCGAGCGACCGAGCGCCAGCGAGGGAGCGGTTGACCGCGGCCTGCGTGGCCGGGGAACGAATTGACGGCCTGCGTGGCCGGGGAACGCAATGAACGTGTTTGCCCAAGTTCCCTTCGTCGGGCCTGAGGTGCAGTGGTTCGCCCTGTCGCCGCTGCTCGTCCTCGTCGGCGCGGCGATCCTGCTGCTGCTCGCCGGGGCGTTGACGCCGCAGTGGCCGCGCGGCGTATACGCCGGCGTCACCGCGGCCGCGGCGATCGCCGCCGGCGTCCTCGCCGTCATCCAGTGGGACGACATCAGCGACAGTTCGACGTCGACCCTCGTTGGCGGGGCGCTGGCCTTCGACACGTTCGCGATGTTCGTGACGATCGTGGTCTGCGCAGCCGTCGTAGGGGTCGCCCTCGTCGCCGGCGATCACCTGCACCGTGACGGAGGTGACGGTCCCGAGGTCTACGCCCTTGCTCTCGTCGCTGCCGGCGGCGCCGTGGTGATGGGTGCCGCCAACGACCTGGTCGTCCTATTCCTCGGGCTCGAGACGATGTCGTTGGCGTTCTACGTCCTGGCGGCGAGCAACCGCCGGCGCACGAAGAGCCAGGAGAGCGGGATGAAGTACTTCATCCTCGGCGGCTTCTCGTCGGCGATCTTCCTCTACGGCATCGCCCTCGTTTACGGCGCGACGGGTTCGACGAACCTGAGTGAGATCGTGACCGCGTTCGACACCACGATCCCGGTCGACCGCAGCGACGCCCTGCTCCTCGCCGGCATCGCCCTGTTGCTCGTCGGGCTCGGCTTCAAGGCGGCCGCAGTTCCGTTCCATGTGTGGACACCAGACGTCTACGAGGGTGCCCCGACCCCGGTCACCGCGCTGATGGCGTCGGTCGGCAAGGCAGCGGCGTTCGCGGCGATGCTGCGCGTGCTCGTCGCCGGCTTCGGCCACTATCGCGACGACTGGCGCCCCGTCATCTGGGTCCTCGCCATCGCATCGCTGATCATCGGTCCGGTGCTCGCCATCGTGCAGACCGACGTCAAGCGCATGCTCGCCTACTCGTCGATCAACCACGCCGGCTTCATGCTCGTCGGGCTGGAAGCTGCGGCGCGCCACGCCGGGGAGGCTGACAGCGGTCCCGGCGTGCCGTCGGTGATGGTCTACATGCTCGCCTACGCCGTGCTCGTCGTCGGCACGTTCGCCGTCGTTTCTCTCGTCGCCAGGCGCGGCGACACGCGCACCGACCTCGACTCGTTCCGCGGTCTCGGCCGGCGCCACGCCGCCCTTGCCCTCGCTCTCACCGTGCTTCTCGTCGCCCAGGCCGGCGTGCCGTTCACGAGCGGGTTCATCGCAAAGTTCGGAGTGATCGGCGCCGCCGTCGACGAGAGCAGCTACGCCCTGGCGATCATCGCCATGCTGTCGACGGTGATCGCCGCCTTCATCTACCTGCGGATCATGGTCAGCGCCTGGATCCAGGAGGCGCCCGCCGATGATGACACGTCGACCGTGTCGATCCCGCTCGGTAGCGGAGTCGCGATCGCAGCCGCGGTCATCTTCACCCTGGTCGTCGGCCTGTTCCCCGAGTGGCTCCTCGACATCGCCGACTCCACCGTCCAATTCGCGCGATAGACCTTCGACCGATCCGGGGAAATTCCGTGCCACGGCCTGACGCGGATCTTCCCCAGAAGTCGTGGTGACACGGATCCTCCCCAGAAGTGGGGGGAGCACGCCAGTAGCGTCCGGTCAGTGCACGCGCTGACTGCCGATCCAGCGCGCGTCCGCGATCTGCGGCGGATGAAGTTTTTCGCGACGGCCTTGTTGGTGTTCGCCGCCGTCGTGTTCGTCGTCGCCAGGACGTTCGAGGACGAGGCGTCGTGGATCGGCTACGTCGAGGCCGCCGCCGAGGCGGCGATGATCGGCGCACTCGCCGACTGGTTTGCCGTCACGGCGCTGTTCCGCTACCCGCTCGGCATCCCGATCCCGCACACGGCGATCATCCCCAAGCGCAAGGACGACATCGGCCGCAGCCTCGGCGACTTCGTGCAGGGCAACTTCCTCACGCCGGAGGTCATCGGTGAGCGGCTCGCCGGGGCGAGGATCGCCGAGCGCCTCGGCCGCTGGCTGGCCCAGCCGGCCAGTGCCGAACGGGCAGCTGAAGCAACTGCCGATGCACTCGGCGGCGTCGTCGAGGTGCTCGACGACCGCGACGTCCAGGAGGCACTCGGAACCGCTGTCGAGAAGCGGCTGAAGTCCACCGAGGTCGCCCCCCTCCTCGGCAAGGCGATCGACGTCGCCATCGAGGGCGGACATCACCAACGGATGCTCGACGGCGTGATGCGCGGGCTTGTCAGCTTTCTCGACGACAACCGGTCGATGCTGCGCGACCGGCTCGATCAGGAGTCTCCGTGGTGGGTTCCCGAGGCTATCGACGACCGTGTGTTCAACAAGATCTTCACCGGCGTCGAACGCTTCCTCGCCGACGTCTCGGAAACCCCGGACCACGAGGTGCGGCGCAGCATCGACGCACGGATCCGGGCGCTGGCCGTCAAGCTGCGCGACGACCCGGTGCTGATCGCCAAGTGCGAGACGATGAAGCTCGAGCTGCTCGAGCATCCCGACGTGCAGGGCTGGCTGCAGTCGTTGTGGGGCGAGGTCAAGTCGTCACTGCTGGATGCCGCCAGCGACCCGAACAGCGACCTCCGCCGCCGAATCGTCCACGGTTTCGCCACCGCGGGTCGCCGCCTCGAAGTCGACCATGAACTGCAGGCGAAGGTCGACGGGTGGATCGAGCGGCTCGTACTCCACGTCGCCGAGCACTACCGCGGCGAGGTCGCCGAGCTGATCTCCTCGACCGTCGAGCGGTGGGACTCCGCCGAGACCGGTCGGCGGATCGAGTTGCAGGTCGGCCGTGACCTCCAGTTCATCCGCATCAACGGCACCGTGGTCGGCGGCCTCGCCGGCCTCGCGATCCATGCCTTCTCCGAGGTCTTTCTGTGACCGTTCATTGCGTTCCCCGGCCACGCAGGCCGTTACTGGCCGCTCCCTCGCTGGCGCTCGGTCGCTCGCATCGGAGCGACTTCGTCACCAAGCGGTTCGCCGTGGTCGTAGCGCGAAGGCGGCGGCGTAGAGGGCGGCGACGACGAGGAGGAGGTGGCGGTAGCCGACGATCAACGAGAGGTACTCGGCGAGGCCGCCGAGCATGGCTCCGATGAGGTTGGCGCCAAACGCCGCTGTCGCCTTGGCTGTGTCGCGGAACCTCTCTGCGAACACGAGGTTGGCGAGGAAGATCGGCATGAACGCAAGGACGACGGCGACGACGAGGCGGGGGGCCGCCGGCAGATCGAGCAAGGCCCGGCCGGGCACCAGCCAGCTGAGGGCAAGGGCGCCGAGCAAGGCGAGATTGAGCCGTCCCGTCTGGCGGATGCGCACCCGCTTGCTGACGGCCACGGCCAGGAGCACCGACAGCAGCACGCCCCCGAACACGAGCGCATTGACGAGCCAGGTCGTCCCGAACAGCAGAGCGAACTGGACGACGTTCTTCGTCTCCAGCAACAAGAATGCCGCGCCCATGCACACGAGGTCGAGATACGGGATCATTCCCCGCAACGGTCCGCCCGCCGCGCGCACGACGATCAACGACAACCCGGCGATGAACACGATGGCGGCGAGGTAGAAGCCAGGAATGCTCGGACGCCGTAGGTACGGGAACGGATGGTCATCGGTGGCCGGGTCGGGCGCCGCCGCCGCTCGATCGAACGTCTCCCCGGCTGGACAGTCGACCGACGTCGGTTCGGCACTCACGACGAGCACCGACAGGACCGTGCCAGGAGGGGTGCTCACGCACGGCTCCTCGCCGAAGACCTCAACGAGGGTCGCGGCGTAGCGATCGACAAGCCACGGTTCGCGGTAGTAGTTGTACATCGCGAACCTGCCGCCGTCGGTGAGATGATCACGGTACGACTCGACGGCCTCGACGGTGAACAGGTAGCTCTCCAGGCGCACCGACGACTGGCCCTGGAGCAGCGTCAGCGAGTCCGGCAAGGCGAGGAGGATTGTATCCCACCGCCGATCGGTCGCCTCGAGGAACGCTCGACCGTCGGCGACGTGAGTGTCGACCCGCGGGTCGTCGTAGGGCCGGTCCGGGTGGGCGCGACCGACGTCGAGGAGGTGGCCGTCGATCTCCACGGCGTCGACCGCCGTCGCCCCGCGGGCGAGAGCGACGGCGACATCGTTGCCCGAGCCGGCGCCGATGATCAGCACCTCACCGGGTGGGTCAGCCGAGAAGCGCTCGTACACCGTCTCGTAGAGCGGATTGCCGACGGCTCGGAACTGCAGCCACGTCGGGATCCCGTTGACCTCGGCGACGACGCCACCCGTGTCGGCAATCGGCTCGGTGTGCACCTCGTAGTACGGTGTCCACGTCGTGTCCTCGTGCGCCGACTCGACACCGAGGGCGACCACGAGGAGCACGAGCGGCACGCCGACCGCGGCAATTTCGTTGGATCGCCGGGGTCGGATGGCAACGAGCAGACCGATCGCCGTGATCGTCCCCCACACCACCGGCTCGGCGTAGGCGAACGACAACACGGCGAACGCGGTCACGCCGAGCAACCCACCGACGAGGTCGAGTTGGTAGGCGTCGAGGTTGCCGAGCCGGCCAAACGACCGAGCGACACCGTCCCCGAGGCAGGCCATCACGATGGCGACGGCAACGAAGACGACAGGCAGGACGACCCAGCGCGGCGGCCCCGACGTGTCGAGCCCGAAGAAGATGAGGTCGCCGCCGGCGATGCCGACGCGCACGTCGAGCAGGCCGGTCAGCACCACGAGCATGGCGAGCGTCGCCGGGGCGAAGAGGAACAGCGACCGGTTGCGCCGGCTCGCCCACAGGAACCCGGCGCCGATGCCGAGGAAGCTGCCGAGCAGGACGACGTTGGAGAAGTAGGCGAGGTACAGGACGTTGGCGCCGAGCCAGCGGATCAGAGCGAGTTCGACGAACAACGTCAGCGAAGCGGTCAGGACGAGCTGGGCGCGCCGTCCACGAGCCGGCACCCGCGCTTGTTGTATCGACTGTGTGTCAGCGTGCAGTACCGCCACGGTCGCGCATGCTGACACAGACAGAACCCATGACGATGCGAGCGACCGAGCGCCAGCGAGGGAGCGGCCAGCAACGGCCTGCGTGGCCGGGGAACGCAAATTGCGGAGAGCACGACACCCTGTACAGTCCAGACTTGATGTCGCTGGGCTCCGATGCCGACGTCGCCCGGCTGGCGATCGCGCTGCTCGACCTCACCGATCTCGGCGAGGACACCGATGCCGACGCCGCCGTGGCCCTGTGCAAGCGGGCGCGAGATGCGGGAGTCGCCGCCGTCTGCGTGTGGCCCGCCTACGTGTCGGGGTGCGCCGATGCCCTCGCCGGTACGGACATCCGCGTCGCCACGGTGGTCAACTTCCCGAGCGGCGAGGAACCTGAGGACGACGTCCTGGCGGCAACTCGCCTGGCCCTCGACGACGGCGCCGACGAGATCGACGTCGTCCTGCCCTATCGTTCGTGGCTGCGCGGCGACGACGAGTCGGCAACTCGCGTCGTCAGCGGCGTGCGCGACCTCGTCAATGAGCGAGCCGACCACTCCGCCGGGCCCGGCATCGTCAAAGTCATCATCGAGTCGGGGGAATTGCCTGACCAAGCGGCGATCGATCGGGCGACGCACTTCGCCATCTCGCTCGGCGCGGACTTCGTGAAGACGTCGACGGGCAAGACGCCGGTATCGGCGACCCCGGAAGCCGCCGAGATCATCCTCGAGGCGATCGAGCTTTCCGGCCTGCCCGTCGGTTTCAAGGCGTCAGGAGGGATCCGCACGGTCGGTGATGCCCGTGCGTACCTCGAGCTGGCAGAGCGGGTGATGGGTGAGGGATGGATCTCGCCCGACACGTTCCGCTTCGGCGCCAGCGCGGTTCTCGACGATCTCCTCGTCGCGGCCCGAGCCGAATGACCGCCGAAGAACACGTCGATGATGCCGCCGAGCAGCTCGACTGATGCCGTACCATGCGGAACGGATGGAGCACCCTCCCGGCGCCGCCACGACGATCGACTGGGACGCCCTCGATGCCGTGTTGTTCGACCTCGACGGCGTCCTCACGCCGACGGCAGAGATCCACGAGCGAGCGTGGAAGTCGATGTTCGACACGTTCCTGGAGAGGCGCGCCGACGGGGGCGACTGGGAACCGTTCAGTGCGGACGACTACCTCGCCTACGTCGACGGGAAGCGGCGGGTCGACGGCGTGCGCTCGTTCCTCGCCTCGCGCGACATCACGCTTCCGGACGGATCGACCGACGACGCACCCGGCGACGACACGGTGAACGGTCTCGGTAACGCCAAGAACGCGGCGTTCCAGCAGGTGTTGCGCCGCGACGGCATCGATCCGTTCCCCGCGTCGGTCCGTTTCCTCGACGCCCTCGGCCGGCGGGGGACCAAGGTGGGAGTGGTGTCGTCGTCGCGTAACGCCACCGAGGTGCTCGAGGCGGCGCGCCTCGCCGATCGCTTCGCCGTCGTTGTCGATGGCAACGTCGCCGCCGCCCGCAAGCTGCCCGGCAAGCCGGCACCCGACACGTTCCTCGCAGCGGCCGCCGAACTAGGGGTCGGCCCGGCGCGGACGGCGGTCATCGAGGACGCCATCTCCGGGGTCGCCGCCGGCCATGCCGGGGGCTTCGCCCTGACTGTCGGCGTGGATCGCGGTGCCGGGCGCGAAGCCCTCGTGGAACACGGTGCCGACCTAGTCGTCGACGAACTCGACGAGCTGCTCGCCGAGGTCGGGCGGCGATGACGCGGCGCTTCGTCCCCGAGCACCTGCCCCAGTTCCGCTATCCCGCCGACCCGTGGAAGTTCACCGAGGTCGGCTTCTCCCGCGACGAGCTCGACCTCAACGAGACGCTGTTCGCCGTGGCCAACGGCTACCTCGGGCTGCGCGGTGACCACGAGGAGGGTCGTGACTCCAACGATCCGGGCACGTTCATCAACGGCTTCCACGAGACGTGGAGTATCCATCACGCTGAGCAGGCGTTCGGATTCGCGACGACGGGGCAGACGATCGTCAACGTGCCGGACCCGAAGATCATGTCGCTCTATGTCGACGACGAACCGCTCGAGCTGTCGATCGCCGACCTCGCGTCCTACGAGCGCGAGCTCGATTTGCGCCGCGGAACGGTGACCCGCGACCTCACCTGGCGCACCGCCGCCGGCAAGCTCGTGCGGGTCCGGTCGCAACGCCTCGTGTCGCTCGTCCACCGGCACATCGCGGCGATCACCTTCGAGGTCACGATGGAGCGTGGAGAAGCGCCGGTCGTCGTCGCCTCCCGCCTGCTCAACCGCCAGGACGCCGAGTTCGAGGCGCGGCCGGATGCGTTCACCGAGTCCGTCGGCGTAGCCAACCCCGAGCGCGATCCTCGGCGGCACCGCTCGTTCAACCACCGTGTCCTCCAGCCTCGCATCCACACCGCCGACGACCGCCAGATGGTGCTCGGCTACCAGTGCACCAATAGCAAGATGTCGATCGCCTGCGCGGCGCGCCACCACATCGAGTCGACAGGGATGTTCGACGTCGACATCGAGATCGGCCCTGACGAGGCGTCAGCGTTCGTGGCCAGCCCGCTGGCTGTCGGGCAGTCGCTCAAGGTCACCAAGTTCGTCAGCTATCACACGTCACGCTATGCCCCCCACCTCGACGCCGAGATCATCGACGATGCCTTTGAGTTGGCAACCCGATGCACGCGCAGCCTCGACCGCGTCGAGCACGATGGCTACGACGCGTTGGTCGAGGCCCAGCAGGCCTGGCTCGACGAGTACTGGGCGTGCAGCGACGTCGAGGTGAAACACCGTCGTCGCGATCACGGGGACGGGACGCCGGAGATCGCCGAGATCGCCGAGCAGCAGGCGCTGCGCTGGAACCTCTTCCAGCTCGCCCAGGCTTCGGCCCAGGTCGGCGAGCAGGGCATCGCCGCCAAGGGGGTGACCGGCGGCGGTTACGAGGGTCACTACTTCTGGGACACAGAGATGTACGTCGCCCCGTTCCTCGCCTACACGCGGCCGGAGGCTGCCCGCCAGTTGATGCGCTTCCGCTGGCGGATGTTGCCGACGGCGCGCAGCCGGGCGGTGGCGCTCAACTCGGCGGGGGCGCTCTATCCGTGGCGGACGATCAACGGCGAGGAGGCCTCGGCGTACTACGCCGCCGGCACGGCCCAGTACCACATCAACGCGGCGATCGCCTTTGCCCTCAAGCGTTACGTCGACGCCAGCGGCGACATCGCCTTCCTCGCGACAGATGGCGCCGAGGTCCTCGTCGAAACGGCGCGGATGTGGAACGACCTCGGCTTCTACTCCAAGCGCCGCGAGAACAACGGCAACGGCAATGGCGATGCCACCTTCCACATCCACGGAGTCACCGGCCCGGACGAGTACACCGCCGTGGTCAACGACAACCTCTACACGAACGTGATGGCCCGCTTCAACCTGCGCTACGCGGCGCGCGTGCTGGAGCTGCTCGGCGAGTCGGCCCCCGACGCTTACGCCGCCCTGGCCCGCCGTGTCGACCTCGGTGAGCACGAAGCACCGGCGTGGATCCGCGCCGCCGAGTCGATGTACCTGCCGTACGACGAGGAGCTCGGCATCCACCCGCAGGACGCCGACTTTCTCGATCTCCAGTCCTGGAACTTCGAGGCCACGCCGCCCGACAAGTACCCGCTGTTGTTGCACTTCCACCCGCTCGTCATCTACCGCCACCAAGTGCTCAAGCAGGCCGACGTGGTGTTGGCGATGTCGCTGCGCAACGATCAGTTCTCGCCGGAGGTGCGCAAGCGCAACTTCGACTACTACGACCCGATCACCACCGGTGACTCGTCGTTGTCGGCGTGTGTGCAGGCCGACGCCGCCGCCCAGATCGGCTACGGCGACCTCGCCGTGCACTACTTCCGCGAGGCGTTGTTCGTCGACCTCGCCGATCTCCACGGCAATGCACGCGACGGCGTCCACGTGGCGTCGACGGGCGGTATGTGGGGAACGGTCGCCTTCGGGTTCGCCGGTATGTACGAGACGGGCACGGCGATGAGCTTCGATCCCAAGCTTCCCGACCGCTACGCGCAGATGACGTTGCGTGCCCAACACCACGGCTCGCGCATGCACATCGAACTCGATGGCGAAGGGTGCACGGTCAGCGTGATCGACGGCGATCCCGTGCCGATCCACACGACAGCCGGATGGACCGGGTTGACCCCGGAGCCGGCTGGGCGGGAGGCAGAGACCGGCACGTTGGAGGAGGCGTCACCGCCTCACGGTCCCGACGGTGACACCGTCGACCGGGTTGTCCTCATCGAGGCCGGCCAGTCGCTGCGCATCTCCGCCGCTCTTCAGCAACCGATGGGTGTCTAGGGGACCGTTCCGTCCCCAGAACACCCATCGGTTGCGAGATCTAGCCGGTGGTTGTCGTCGTTGCGGCTGGGGCCGTGGTTGTCGTCGTCGGCGCGCCTGTGGTCGTCGTGGCGTTCGGATCGCGTGGAGCTGCTTCGGGATAGTTGAACGTGCGGCGGAAGGTCTCCAACTCCTCGGCGTTCGCAGTCTTCACCTGGAGAACAGCCGTGAACGACTCGTCGGCCGGACTTGCCACCACCATGTTCCACGTCATGGCGTTGGGCCCGCAGTTCGTGCCGATCTGCACGGCACCGACGAAGAACTGGATCGTCGTAGGTCCTGACCTCGAACGTTTCACACCCTTGCCGGAGCCCGAACTGCTCGACGAGTGTCAGCGGGTCGGCGGTGAACGGGAAGGCGGCATAGACCACACCCGGAGTGTCGAACGAAGCTTGGAACGACTCGAGGTTCGGGGAAGCGGCGATGTACGGACGTGGGATGCCCTCGGCGTCTTCCTTCGGAGCAGTATCGACGTCAGTCCATGGCTCGGGAACGGCGATGACGATCGAGCTCGGTGTCGTCGACCAACGGGACGTAGCCCTCGGGGATCGGTGCGGTGGTCGACGGAGCAGTGTTGGGTGCTGTCGTCGTCGGTGCGGTGCTGGACGTCGTCGTTGTCGGTGGTTCCGTGGTCGGTGTCGCCGCCGAGAGCGCCATGGCGAGCGTCGCCAGCACGATGTTCACTCGTAGATCCTCCTCCGAGTCACTAGGAGTATCACACCACCGATGAGGACGGTGATCGCCCCGATCGCCAACGGCGCCGCGGGATCGACACCTGTCGCCGGCAGTGTTCCGCTCGGAACGTGGCCGAAACCGCTCGGCGCGAGCGGTGCGGGCGCTGTCGGCGGCGTCGTCACCGGCGTCGACGGATCGGTCGTCCCGGGAACGCTCGACCCGCCGCCGCCGGCGTCCGTCGTCGGGTCGGTAGTCGTCGGAGTGGTCGGGGTCGGCGGGGCTGTGGTCGTCGGTGGCGCCAGGCAGTCCACGTCGTCGGCGTTGATGCGCTGGCACGAGACGACGACGATGTCGTTGTTGCCGGCTGCGGCGTCGCCGGATCCGATGATGTTGCCCTCGGCGTCGAAAGCGAGCACAGCCAGGGCGTCACCCGCTTGCAGACCGTTGACGCTGTTGCCCTGATTGGTCTGCGTCGACGTGATGTTGCCTCCGGTGTTGGCGTAGGCGATGCCGAGACTGACGACGATCGAAACCTGCCGGACATTGGCCCGAGTGCCGTTCTGCTCGACCTCGGTGTCGAGTCCCTCGAAGGCGCCGTCGAGGCGAAGGATCAGTCCCTGGAATGGGATCTCGATGCCCACGCTCCTGGCCTCGAACGCGGTGTCGTTGGCCGAGTGATGGACCTGGGCGAGCAGCTCGGACATGAACGCGGCCATCGTCACCACCGCATTGGCCGTCTCGGCATCAAGGGTGCGGACATTGCCGAGCGTGTTGCCGCCCGTGTTCGCTGCCGCGGCACCCATGTTGGCGACGAGAACGTTCTGCACGATGTCGACCTGGCCATCACCGGAGGAGGCGGCCATGGCGACCTGGCGGATGAACGTCTCGCTGTCGTTGCCGACGGCCGTGGCGTTCCCCGGTGTTGATGCTGCCCTGGGCAGGGCCGTAGCCGTAGCTCTGCAGCAACGCCGGAAGGAGCATGGCGAACAACTCCTGGGCGACGGCGTCGTCGTCGTCGTCAGAAGCCGTCAGCAGGCCGCTGGCGACGCCGGAGACGTCGTTGAGACCGCTGTTGGCGAGCGCGAAGCCGACGTTGAGCACCGTGGCTTGCTGGGTGACGTTGATCGTGGACTGATCGACGCCAAGGATGTCGGCGTACTGCTCGATCTCGGTCAGCGATTCGTTACCGGTCGCGGAAGCGTTCCCGCTGCCGACCGATCCGCCACTCCCGGCGACTCCGGTGCCGGTGATGACGTTGGTGCCGCTGTTCGCCCCGGCGACGCCCATCCACAGCGAGATGGTGATCTGCGAGGCGTGGGCATCGGTGTTCTCGTCACCGTTCTCGCGGGCGGCCTGGGTGATGTACTGGCTGATGTCGAGGCCGGTGGCCGAGGCGTCGCCGGTCCCGATCTGGCCCGATGTTCCTGAGCCTCCCGGTGTTGAGCCGACGATGTTGGCACCCGAGTTGGCGAGCGCGACGCCGATGTTGAGGATCAAGGCGACCTGGACGACGTTCGCCCGCGCACCCTCCATGAGCACGATGTCGGCTGCCTGGGTGATGACGTTCTCGTCGTCCGAGCCGACGGCGGTGGCGTCGCCGCTGTCAACCTCGGCGGGTTGTTGCGAACCGCCCTGGTCGGCTCGATCGTCGACGATCGTGTTGCTGCCGGTGTTTGCGTCGGCCACCACCGTGGCGGTGATCACGACCGTCTGGTCCTGATCGACCTGGTTCGGATTCGACGTCGACGTCTCCACCGAGTCGTCGACCGCGACGATCGAGGCGCTTTCCGACGAGACGGTGGCCTCCGAGGTCGTCGTCCCGCTCGCGGGTCGCCTCGGCGGTTGTCGTCTCCTCCTGCGTGTCAGGCGATGACTCCGTGGTCACGACCACGGTGGTCTCCGTGGTCGGCGCCTCCGTGGTCGAGGTCTCCTGCGTCCCTACCGGAGGATCATCCGATCGGCCTGCACAGTCGTAACGCTGAACGAGGCGAGCGTCGTTGAGATGACGACAGCCGCCACTGTCTTGAACCGCCGCACGTCATGCTCGCTTTCAGTCGAGACTTCAATGGTGAGGGCGGGGCAACCGAGGCTGCCCCGCTCTCGAGTTCCCATGGAGGAGAGCCGATAGGCGAGCCGACCCAGAGTTACGGCCGCATTGTTTCGGCTGCGTAGCAGCCGAAACACAAACCGTTACGGACCGTCGTTGCCTATCCGCTCAACTCCTAGAAGGGAAGGTGATCAGCCGTCGCGTCGGCCGTGTTGGTCGACGTGTTGCTGTTCGTCTGGCTGACGTTCACCGTCGCCGAGTTGACGGCGGTGGCGCTCCCAGTGTTGATGATGTTGGCGGACGACGCCGAGTTGGCGCCGACGTTGCTGTTGCCGCGATGGCCGTTCCGCCATCTCCGCCGACGGCCGCTACCGCGGCCGCGGCCGAGGCGTCGCCGCCATCGGCGTCGCTGTCGGCGTCCTGATCGGCGCTCATTGCTTTGGTCGGTCGCGTTGACCGCGACGTTGCCGCCGCTGTTGGCGGAAGCATCCTGGCCGATGATGACACCGGCGTCGGCGTCCTGGTCGACGTCGGTGTCAGCGTCCGCTTCGGCTCCCGTCGGGATCGACAACGGGCCTACAACAATCGCACCCCGCCGTGGCAACTGCCGTGTTGGCCGACGAGTTCGAGTTGGCCTGGCCGATACCGACGCCCGCACCGTTGGCTGCCGTCGCAGCACCGGTCGACATGCTGTTGAACGACCCGGCGCTGTTGAACCCGCCGTTGCCGTTGGCGGCGACGGCGGTTCCGCCGTTGCCACCGATGGCGAAGAGCGCCAAGGAAGAGCTCGGCGTCTCCGCCCTCGGCGTCGCTGTCGGCATCCTGATCGGCGTAGTTGTCCTGCCCGGTCAAGTTGACCGCGAGGTTGTGGCCGCTGTTCGACCATGCCTTCTGGAAGACCCCGACATGGGCGTCGGCGTCCTGATCGACGTCGGTATCGGCGTCAGCATCGGTATCGATGTCAATGGCTGAGACACCGCCGGCTGCGAAGACAGTGAATCCTGCCGTCGCCAAGGCGGTGGCTGCCAGCCACCTTGTGGTTCGTGTCATGTTGTCTCCTGAGTCGTGGCGTCTCCGCCATCTTGTGTTACGCCGTGCGGAAACACAACAGCAGACCTTGAGGTAACTCCTCTGCCCTGCGGTTCCGCCGACACAAATCGGAAACGTATTCCAATCTTCAGCGCGATGTTGCGGAATTAAAGCGCGGGCGCGCTCTTCGCGCAGCGTCAGGCGGAGATGAGCGCCTCAGCGCGGCGCTCGCTGAGGCGGCGGGCGACACGCTCGCTCTTGGCGAGGCGCGCCATCACCCGATCGCGAGCCTGCTCGGCGGCGGTGTCGAGGCCTTCGAGCCGGTCGATCTGCCAGTGGCGGAGGAGGATCGGCACGAGGATCTGCTCGTGGTGGATCGCCAGGTCGTAGACGCCGGCCTTGGCGATGGCCGCGGCGTGGGTGGCGAACCCGGGGATGCCGAGGCCGGGCATCGTGAAGCCGACGACTTGACGCTCGATGGCGCCCATCATCGTGCTCGGGCTGGCGGCGATCGCCGCCGTGGCCAGATCGCGGTAGAAGAGATGGTGGTAGTTCTCGTCGGCGGCGACGCGCGTCATCACGGCGTAGCCGACGGAGTCGCCGATCAGTTTGCCCGTGTTGCGATGGGCGATCCGCGTGGCCAGCTCCTGGAGTGTGAGGTAGATGAACCCGTCGGCCGTGGACTCGGGATCGGGGGTGATCCCTCCGGAGACCTGGGCCATTCGCCCGCGCTCGAGCTCGACGGGGTCGACGGCACGGGTCGTCATCAGATAGCCGTAGATCGCCATCGAGTGGCGGCCTTCCTCGGCGGTCCACCGGCGAGCCCATGTACCCCATGCGCCGTCGGCACCGAACATCCGCTCGATGGAACGGAAGTAGTAGGGCAGGTTGTCCTCGGTGAGCAGGTTGACGATCAGCGATGAGCGGACGGCGTCGCCGATCGACGCTCCCCCGAGGTCTGCGTCGTCCTCCGTCCAGGTCTCACCGGCGACGGCGTCGCGTCCACGGCTGTAGGGGATCAGCTCGTGCGGGAACCACTCCTTGGAGGAGGCAAGGTGACGTTCGAGCAGCGCCTCGACCGTCGGCTCGAGCTCGTGCACCAACGCGACGTCGTCCATGGGCTCAAGCCTACCTACCAGTAGGTAGGTCGCGCTAGGTCTCTGGCTCGACGCCTACTCTTCGACCTCGACCTCGAAGCCTGCGTGGCGAGCGGCATCGACAACCGTCGCCGCGTGTTCCGGGCTGCGCACCTCGAAGGTTGCGTGCACTCCGGTCTGGCGCACGCTGAGGTTGACACCTTCGCGGTGGTGCTCGACATCGATCAGGTTGGCCCCGTTGTCGGCGAACACGGAGAGCAGCTTGACGAGGCCGCCGGGGCGGTCGTCGATCTTCGTGAACACGACGAGCCGTCTGCCCGCCGTCGTCTCGTGCCGACGGATCAGGCCGGGCACGACGCCGAGGTCGACGTTGCCGCCCGAGAGCACCACGCAGGTGTGGCCGCCGCCGGCCAGTCGCACCGCACCAGACCGGATGGCGGCGACACCGACGGCTCCAGCACCCTCGACATACAGCTTGGCGCGCTCCATGAGCAGCACCATGGCGTCGGCGATGGCGTCCTCGTCCACCGTGACGATGTCGTCGACCCAGGCGGCGACGAGTGGCCCGGTGAGGTCCCCGGGATGCTTGACCGCGATCCCGTCGGCGAGCGTCACGATTGCCCCGCTCGACGGGCTGCCGCCGGCGAACGGACTGCACGCGGCTGCCTGCACGCCGACGATCCGGATGCCAGGCATCAATGACTTGACCGCGATGGCGACGCCACTGGCGAGCCCCCCGCCGCCGATCGGGATGACGACACAGCTGAGGTCATCGAGATCCTCGACGAGCTCGAGGCCGAGCGTGCCTTGCCCGGCGACGACCGCCGGGTCGTCGTAGGGATGGCAGAACCCCTTGCCGTCGCGCTCGGCGAGCTCCTTCGCCGCGGCGATCGATTCGCTGACCGACGCTCCCGCCTCGATCACCGTCGCCCCGTGGCTGCGGCACGCTTCGATCTTGGAGATCGGCGCCCCGGCGGGGACGAAGATCTCGCACGGCACGCCGAAATGCTTGGCGGCGAACGCCAGCGACTGGGCGTGGTTGCCGGCGCTTCCCGCCGTGACCCCGGCCTTGGCGTCCGGCCCGAGCGAGGAGACCTTGTTCATCGCCCCGCGGATCTTGAACGAGCCGGTGCGTTGCAGATTCTCTGCCTTGAGGACAACGGGGTGGCCGAGGTCGTTGGAGAGCACGACCGACGAGACGACCGGGGTGTGCTTGGCGACGGCGCCCGCAACGTCCCGAGCAGCCCTGATGTCTGCCAGCGTGACGGCCTCGACGGCGCTGTCAGCCTCCACGAACTCTGCACCGTAGTGGACCTGGACCCATTTACCCGGGGGCTCAGGATGATTGGTAGCGTCCACCGCGCATGTCGATGTATCTGCGCGACTACCTCACGGTCGTCTGGTTCGGCGGTGTTGCGCTCGCTCTCGGCGCCCTGTTGCTCGGCGTCGCCGCCCTCCTCCGCCCGCAGAATCCCTCACCGGCGAAGCTGATTGCCTACGAGGGGGGCGTCGATCCGGTGGGGATTGGCTGGTCGCAGAGTCAGATCCGTTATTACGTCTTTGCCCTGCTGTTCGTCATCTTCGACGTCGAGGCCGTGTTCATCTTCCCGTGGGCGGCGTCGGTCGAGCGCTACGGAGGTTTCGGGCTGGCGGTCATGATCGCCTTCATCGTGCTGCTCCTCGACGGCCTGCTCTACGCGTGGAAGCGGGGTCTGCTGCGATGGGTCTAGTCGATCGCGGACGGCTGCCAGGCGCGATCAGCAAGTTGATGAACCTCGGCCGGTCGTACTCGCTGTGGGTGTACCAGTGGGGTCTGGCGTGCTGCGCGATCGAGATGGGGGCGGCGTTCGCATCCCCTCGCTACGACGTCATGCGACTCGGCGTCATCCCGTTGCCGGCGAGCCCGCGCCAGGCCGACCTCGTCGTCATCTCCGGCACCGTCACCGACAAGATGGCGCCGGCGATCCGTCGCCTCTACGAGCAGATGCCCGAGCCGAAGTACGTCATCTCGATGGGCAGCTGCGCCAACTGCGGGGGGCCGTACTGGGACAGCTACTCGGTCACCAAGGGTGTCGACCAGATCATCCCCGTCGACATCTACGTCCCCGGTTGCCCGCCGCGGCCGGAGGCGCTGCTGGAGGGCATCGTGCTGCTCCAACAACGGATCAAGAACGAAGACATGGCGGCCAAGTGGCGCGGCGACGATATCGACGACATCGTCCCCAAGCGCGAACCGATCGTCGTGGGCGGTGGGGCGATTGAATGACGTCACCGCGGAGGAGGCGGTCGCCGAACTTCCCGGTGATGGCCTACGCGAGTCGATCGTCGACGAGCTGCGCCGCCGTATCGGCGACGCCCTCGTCGAGCACTTGCTGAAGCCGCAGGACGATCTGTGGATTCGCGTCCGTGCCGACGCCTGGGCGGCGACCGGGCGGGCGCTCAGCGAGATCGGCTTCACCTACTTCTGCTTCCTGTCGGCGCTCGACTGGAAGCCGTCGCCGTACGGCCGGGGCGAGGACGACCCGACGCAACCGCCGCCGGAGCGGACGACGGAGGTCAAGCAGGGATATGCGGGCGGGGAGTCCCGTTTCCAGGTGTTCGCCCGCGTCACCGACATCACGCGGCACGTCGGCGTGACGGTCAAGGCGGACGTCGCCGACGATTCGCTGGCCGTCGAGTCGTGGCACGCCATCTATGCCGGCGCCAACTGGCACGAGCGAGAAACCCACGAGATGTTCGGGATCGACTTCGTCGGTCATCCCGATCTGCGCAACATGTATCTCCCCACCGGGTTCGAGGGTTTCCCGCTGCGCAAGGACTTCCCGTTGCTCTCCCGCATTGTCAAGCCGTGGCCCGGCATCGTCGACGTCGAGCCGATGCCGGCCGAGGAGGAGCCCGAACCACCGGCCGGGGACGAACCAGCGGCGCATCCGGAGACGGCCGCCCAGCCGGCCGACGTCACCGATGAGACCGTTGAGGACGCCCCCGCGCACCCCGAATCTGTGTCAGGGAAAGTGCCCGGAGACGGCGTACAAGCTGACACAGACGAGGAGGAGTCGTGACCGACCTCCTCACCGAGCGCCAGCAGCTGGCCTACATCGCCGGGCAAGCGGCCGACGCCCGGCTCAACGTCGAGCTGGAGACCGAGGGGATGACCCTCAACATCGGGCCCCAGCATCCGGCGACCCACGGCACCTTGCGGATCATCGTCCGCCTCGACGGCGAGCAGGTCGTGTGGGCCGAGCCGTCGGCGGGTTACATGCACCGCGGCTACGAGAAGCTCGCCGAGGTGCGCACCTTCCCGCAGGTGACGACGCTCGTCAACCGCATCGACTGGCTCGGCAGCTTCGCCAACGAGGTGCCGTTCATCCTCGCCGCCGAGAAGCTGATGGACATCGAGGCGCCGCCGCGGGCGCAGCACATCCGCACGATCCTGTTCGAGCTCTCGCGCATCGCCAACATCACGCTGTTCCTCGGCGATCTCGGCGTGCAGCTGGGCGCCGTCACGCCGGTGTTCTTCGCCTTCCGTGACCGCGAGCACGTGCTCAACCTCATCGAGTCGGTGACCGGCGGGCGCTTCCACCCCAACTTCGATCGCATCGGCGGGCTCAAGGACGACCTGCCCAAGGGGTTCATCGACGACTGCCGCTACGTGATGAAGAAGATCCGTGGGTTCTGCGACGAGAACGAGGACCTGCTCATCGGCAACGAGATCTTCCAAGCACGCACTCGGGGCGTCGGCATCATCCCCCGCGACGTCGCCCTGCAGTACGGCCTGTCCGGGCCCAACTTACGCGGGAGCGGCGTCGACTGGGACTTGCGCCGCGACCAGAAGCTGCCGATGGCGTGGGACAAGGTCGACTGGAGAGTGTGGACGCACCCGGACGGTGACAGCTTCTCGCGCTGCTGGATCCGCCTGCAGGAGACACGGGAGTCGACGAAGATCGTCGACCAGCTGCTCGACACGCTGCCGGCGGGGCCGATCATGGCGAAGGTGCCGCGCATCATCAAGGTGCCCGAGGGCGAGGCCTGGGTGTCGACCGAGAACCCACTCGGCGAGATGGGTTACTACGTCGTCTCCAAGGGTGACCTCGGCCCGTTCCGCGTGAAGATCCGCTCGGCCAGTTTCAACAACGTGTCGATCGCCTCGTGGGTGCTGCGCGGCGTCTACGTGCCGGACATCATCACGATCCTCGCCAGCCTCTACTTCATCCTGGGTGACATAGACAGATGAACACGCATCGCTGGCCCAGTGGGGGGAGTGCGAGGGGGGCGCTCTGCGACCCCCCCTCGCCCGTGACCGGATCCGGCTTTGCCGGTCCGGTCACTTCAGACTGGGCGCGGTCGAAGGCCGCCCATCGAGCTCGGCCGAACGGAGAGAGCGAGCGCAGCGAGCGAACGAGTGAGGTCGAACCGTGAGCGGCTTGGCGCTCACGGTCCCCTACTGGGGGCAGTCGTTGCTGCGGGTTCTCGCCGGGATCCTCGCCGTGCTGCTTCCCGCCGGCACGATCGTCTACGTCTTCCTGTTCAAGATGATGTCGTTCATGCAGAGCCGGCTCGGCCCGATGGAGGCCGGCCCGTACGGCTCGCTGCAGTTGTTCGCCGAGGTCGGCAAGTGGCTGCAGAAGGAGGACACCGCCCCGGCCGCCGCCGACCACATCATCTTCAAGGCCGCCCCGCTCGTCGTGCTCGTGTCGACGTTCCTGCTCGTCGCCGCCGTGCCGTTCGGCCCCGACGCCTGGCTGACGAACTTCCAGGCCGGCGTGTTCTACGCCCTCGCCGTGTCGTCGATCAGCGTGCTCGGCATCCTCGTGGCCGGGTGGTCGAGCGCCAACAAGTACTCGCTCCTCGGCGGCCTGCGCGGCGCCGGCCAGCTGATCGCCTACGAACTGCCCCTCGTGCTCGGCGTGATCGGCGTCGTCATCCAGGCCGCTTCGATGAACTTCCAGGAGATCATCGTCGGGCAGAACACGGGGGCGATCTTCGGCTGGGACGGCCTCGGCAACCCCTACGTGCTCACCCAGTTCGTTGGCTTCGTCGTGTTCATGATCGCCGTCCAAGCGGAGCTGACCCAACCGCCATTCGACATGCCGATCGCCGAGTCCGAGCTGGTCTCCGGATACATGACCGAGTACTCCGGCTTCCGCTTCCTCATCTTCTTCATCGCCGAGTTCGCGACGGTGGGCGTGTTCTCGTTGATCGCCGCCGCCTTGTTCCTCGGTGGCTGGGGCGTGCCGTTCGCCTGGTTCGGCTGGGACAACATCGACGAGGTCGACGACTGGATGAACGTCGCCGGCCCGCTGATCATGTTCACGAAGATGCTGGCGCTGAGCTTCATCGTCATGTGGGTTCGCTTCAGCTTTCCGCGCTTCCGCGAGGACCAACTGCAGCGGTTCGCGTGGAAGGTGCTGATCCCGGTTGCTGTCGCCAACATCGTCGTCACGGCGATCTTCAAGGTGGCGCTATGACCCTGAACCACTGCGAGCGACGAGGCGCCAGCCGAGGAGCGGCGAGCAGCGGCCTGCGTGGCCGGGGAACGCATTTGAAGGTCGCTTTCTGATGGCGTTGGCGCCCAAGCCCAGGGTTCCGGGGCTGTTCAAGGGTCTTGGTGTCACGTTGAAGACGCTCGGCACGACGATCCGTCACGGCGCCGAGACCGTGCAGTACCCAAGGGAGAAGGAGGCGCCGCCGACTCGCGCCCGCGGGGTCATCGCCCTGCGCGAGGAGAACTGCACGGTGTGCATGCTGTGCGCCCGGTCGTGTCCCGACTGGTGCATCTACATCGAGGGTCACAAGCAGCTCGCTCCGCCTCGACGTGCCGGTGGCAAGCCGCGCTCGGTGAGCCACCTCGACCGCTTCGACATCGACTACGCCCTGTGCATGTACTGCGGGATCTGCGTCGAGGTGTGTCCGTTCGATGCGCTGTTCTGGAGCCCGGAGTACGAGTACTCCGAGCCGCACATCGCCGACCTCCTGCACGACAAGGAAAAGCTCGGCGAGTGGATGGAGACGGTGCCCGAGGCCCCTGACCTCGAAGCCGGCGCGGAGAAGCGCAAGTGATGGCGAGGTTCTCGGCAGCTCACCAACCGATGGGTGTCTGGGGGACCGTTCCGTCCCCTAAACACCCATCGGTCGGGGCGGCCATCAACCGATGGGTGTCTAGGGGACCGTTCCGTCCCCTAAACACCCATCGGTCGAGGAGCGGGGCCATCCGATGAGTGGGTTCGCTCTGCTCGCGCAGGCGGCTGACGACGTCGATGTCGCCCAAAACGTCGGCTTCTACATCATCGCCGCGGTGATGCTGGTCGGTGCCTTCCGGGTCGTCACGAGCAACAACGTCGTGCACGCCGCGTTGTGGTTGGTGGTCGTCCTCGCCGGGGTCGCCGCCCAGTACGTCCTCGCCGCCGCCGAGTTCGTCGCCGTGTCCCAGGTGCTCGTGTACATCGGCGCCGTGATGGTGCTGTTCCTGTTCGGCATCATGCTCACCCGCGCTCAGATCGGTGCCGAGCAGAATCTCAACAACCGCAACTGGGGGATCGGCATCCCCGTCGCCTTGGCCCTGCTCGGCCTCCTCGGGTGGGCGATCATCGACCAGTACGGCGACGACAAGTTGCCCGATCCGGGCGGCCCGACGCCGACCCAGGACCTCGCCGACGGCATCCTGTCGGACTACCTCGCCCCGTTCCTCGCCCTCTCCTTCATTCTCCTCGCCGCCGCCATCGGCGCCATCGTGCTCGCCAGGAAGGATTGACGTGCTGGCCGTCAACTTCCTGCTGCTCGGCGCCGTGCTGTTCTCGGCCGGCGTGTACGGCGTGCTCGCCCGCCGCAACGCCGTGATGGTGCTGATGTCGGTCGAGCTGATCCTCAACGCCGTCAGCCTCAACTTCGTCGCCTTCGCCCTGATGAACAACAATGCCGACGGTCAGATCTTCGCCCTCTACGTGATCGGTGTCGCAGCCGCCGAGGTCGGCGTCGGCCTGGCGATGGTCATCCTCGTCTACCGCAACCGCCGATCCATCGCCCTCGACCAACTGTCGGAGATGCACGGATGATCGGCGCAGGGTGGTTCCTCGAGAACGCCTGGCTGATCCCGGTGATCCCGGGGATCGCCTTCGCTCTCATCATCCTCATCGGCAAGCGCCTGCCGATGCAGGGGTCCGAGCTGGGTGTCGGCTCGATGGCGGCGGCCACCGTGCTCGCGACGGGCGCGGCGATCCAGTGGATCCAGCGCAGCGACGACGCCGGCGAAGCGTTCGTCGAACCGGTTGTTCGCTCGTGGACGTGGTGGCAGAACGCCGGTGTCGAGTTCACCATCGGCGAGTACATCGACGGCCTCGCCGTGATGGCCTTGCTCCTCGTTTCCTTCATCTCCCTGCTCGTGCAGATCTACTCGCTGGAGTACGTCCGCGGCGACCGTCGTTACACCCACTTCTTCGCCGCCATGACGTTGTTCTCCGCCGGGATGCTCGTCATGGTCCTCGCCGAGAACATGGTCCAGCTGATCCTCGGCTGGGAGATCATGGGCCTCTGCTCGTTCATGCTCATCGGTCACTGGTGGGAGGACGAGGCCAACGCTCGGGCGGCCTTGAAGGCGTTCTTCACCGTGCGTGTCGGCGACGTCGGCCTGCTCGTCGGCACGGCGATGCTGTACTGGGGCTCGAACTCCTGGACCCAGGAGAACCTCGGAGTGTCGGGTTTCAGCATTCGCGGCATCTCGGCGTGGGCGCTGTCCGGCGACGGCAGCCAGAGCCTGCTCCTGTGGACCGCCGTCGCCTTGTTCATCGCTTGCATCGGCAAGAGCGGCCAGTTCCCGTTGCACACCTGGCTGCCCGACGCCATGGCCGGCCCGACCCCGGTGTCGTCGCTGCTCCACTCGTCGACGATGGTCGTCGCCGGCGTGTTCCTCGTCGCTCGGCTCTATCCGGTGTTCTGGGAGGGCTTCTCGATCCCCGACGTCGGCACCAACATGATCGTCGTCATCGCCGCGATCACGATCGTCATATCGGCGCTGCTGGCGTTCGTTTCCGACGACATCAAGAAGGTCCTCGCCTACTCGACGATCGGCCAGCTCGGCTACATGATGCTCGGCCTCGGCGCCGGCGCCTGGCTGCCCGCCGTGTTCCACATCTTCACCCACGCCTTCTTCAAGTGCTGCCTGTTCCTGTGCGCCGGCTCGGTGAGCCACTCCGGTTCGCATCACAGCTTCGACATGAAGAAGGACATGGGCGGGTTGTGGCGCAAGATGCCGGTGACCGCCGGGGCCTGGATCGTTTGTTCGTTCGCCCTCGCCGGAGTGTTTCCGTTCGCCGGGTTCTTCTCCAAGGACGAGATCATCGACAACGTCGGCCACAACGGCTACTCGGTGTTCATGTGGGTCGCCCTCATCGGCGCCTTCATGACCGCCGCCTACACCGTGCGGGCGACGTACCTGACGTTCTTCGGCGAGCCCCGCGGCGCCGCCGCCGGCATCCACCATGACGTGCACACCGAGGCGCATCACGTTGCCGCCCACGACGTGTACCAGGAGCCGGAGCTGCAGGAGCTCGAGCACGACGACGCCCACGCCGGCCCGCACGAGTCGCCGAAGCTGATCCTCGTGCCGATCTGCATCCTCGCCGTCTTCGCCTTCGTCGGCGGATGGGCGAACGCGGCGATGCTCGACGAGAAGTACCACAAGTTCTCCGAGTACGTCGAGCCCCGCGTCGCCCACCACGAAGAAGAGGCGGCCGCTGCCGAGTCCGAGCCCCCGGCCAGCGAGGCAGAGTCCGCGGCGATTACCGAGTTCCCAGAAGTCACGCACGCCGAGTTCCAGTGGTGGCCGAACGCCGCCACGTCGCTGTTGATCGTCGGCGCCGGGATCGTGTCCGCGTGGGTGTTCTGCGTGGCGTTCTACGGGCGCCGCGATCGGCGCCTCGTCGGCCTCACCCAGCGCGTGCCGCCGTTGCGCTGGGCCTACACGTTCGTCGCCAACAAGTACTACCTCGACGCCCTCTACGAGAACGTCATCGTTCATGCCATCGCCCACCCGATCGCCAGGGCCGCCTACTGGTTCAACCAGAACGTCATCGACGGCATCGCCAACGGCATCGCCGCGCTTGGCAAACGGATCGGGGCGTGGACGTATCGCTGGATCGACCAAGGTGTCGTCGACGGCACCGTCAACGGTTCCGGTGTCCTCGCTGAAGAGACCGGCGAGGCGCTGCGCCCGATGCAGTCAGGCAGAGTCAACCAATACGGCGCGCTGTTGTTCGGCGCCGCCGCCGTCGGAGCCATCGTGCTCGTGATCATCAACGTGTGAGGACGAATCGCGCATGCCCATCGAGACACTGACCGACCACACCCTCTGGTTGACGCTCGCCGTCTTCTTCCCGCTCATCGGCGTGGCCGCACTGCTGTTCGTCAACCGCAACGACGAGCGGGCGATCAAGGCGGTCGGCATCGCCACGGCAGCGGGGACGTTCCTCGTCTCGCTCTACGTTCTCGCTCGCTTCGACTTCGACAACGCCGAACGACTGCAGTTCTTCGCCGACCACGAGTGGATCGAGTTCATCCGCGCCAACTACACGATCGGCCTCGACGGGATCAGCTTGCCGCTGTTCGTCCTGTCGAGCTTCATCACCCTCGTGGTGATGATCTACACCTGGAACAACATGCCCGAGGCGGGCAACGCGAAGGCCTTCGTCATCCTCACGCTCGTCCTCCAGGTCGGCATGGCCGGCACGTTCGTCGCCCAGGACTTGATCCTCTTCTTCGTCTTCTTCGAGGTCGTGCTGTTGCCGATGTACTTCATGATCGGCGTGTGGGGTGGCGAGAACCGGATGTACGCGTCGCTCAAGTTCTTCCTGTTCACGATGTTCGGGTCGGCGCTGATGCTCGTCGCCTTCCTGGCGCTGTTCTTCCAGACCGACGCCCAGAGTTTCTCGTTCCTGTACCTGACCGAACAGGCCGGGTCGATCGCCCGCACCACCCAGATCTGGATCTTCGCCGGGATGTTCGTCGGCTTCGCCGTCAAGGTTCCGATGTTCCCGTTCCACACCTGGCTGCCCGACGCCCACACCGAGGCGCCCACGCAGGGTTCGGTGATCCTCGCCGCCATCCTCCTCAAACTCGGCACCTACGGGTTCGTGCGCATCGCCATCCCGTTCCTGCCCGATGGCGCCAAGGCCTGGGCCCCGGTGATCGCCATCCTCGCCGTCATCGGCATCATTTACGGCGCTTTGTGCTGCCTCGCCCAGACCGATCTCAAACGGCTCGTCGCCTTCTCGTCGGTCGCTCACATGGGCTTCGTGATGCTCGGCATCTCGACGCTGACAACGTTCGGCATCAACGCCGCCCTGTTCGGGATGGTCGCCCACGGGTTGATCACGGGCATGCTCTTCTTCCTCGCCGGATCGATCAAGCACCGCTATCACACGCTGACGATCCAGCGGTTGTCGGGGATGCTCATCTCGATCCCCCGGCTCGGCTGGATCCTCGGCTTCTGCGCGATGGCCAGCCTCGGCCTGCCCGGCCTCGCCGGGTTCTGGGGCGAGTTCCCGGCAATCCTGTCGGCGTACAACCCGCTCGCCGCCGCCGACCTCTCCGAGCCGCTGTACCGCACGCTGATGGTGATCGCCGCCCTCGGCACCGTGTTCGCAGCCGCCTACCTGTTGTGGGTGTATCAGCGCACCGCGTTCGGCACGCCGCCGCCGGAGTTCGGTGGCCACGCCGCCGCCGACGACCACGGACATGGCGCGGCGGCCGTGCCGGCGCACAGCGTGAGCGCTGCCATCGACCCCGAGGCTGCCGTCGCCGACCACGACGACGGCCACGTTGACCTGCACGACGTCACGCCGGTCGAGTGGGTCGCCTGGACGCCGATGCTGATCCTCATCCTCGTGTTCGGCGTCTTCCCCAACCTGCTGTTCCGCATCTTCGACCCGCCGGTCACCGAACTGGTCGCGCGTCTGACCGAAGCACTGGGTAGATGATCGGAGGACTCCTCGCCCAGGCGTCCGACTGGACGACGCCGGTCATCGACTGGCATGCGATCGCCCCGGAACTGGTGCTGATCGTCGGGATCAACGTCGTGCTCGCCAGCGATTTGCTCGTCGACGAATCGCGCAAGTGGGCGACAGCCTCGCTCACCGGTTTCGTCCTCCTTGCGGCGACGATCCCCGTGGTCACCCTGGCAGTGGTCGGTGATGGTCCGCGCAGCTTGTTCGACGGCCGCTACGTCATCGACGACTTCGCCCTCATCCTCAAGGCGTTGTTCCTGCTCACCGGGTACGTCGTCGTGCTGCTCAGCCAGAACGAGCTCGAGGAGGGCGGCTACTACCAGGGTGAGTACTACGTCCTCTTGCTGTGCAGCGTGCTCGGCATGGTGATGATGTCGTCGAGCCGCGACCTCGTCAGCGTGTTCATCGCCCTCGAACTGCTGTCGATCCCGGCCTACATGCTCGCCGCCTGGCGCAAGCGCGATGGCCGCAGCAACGAGGCCGGCGTCAAGTACTACCTCCTCGGCGTGTTCGCCACCGGCGTGCTGCTCTACGGGATGAGCCTGCTCTATGGCGCGACCGGGACGACGCGCCTTGTCGACATCGGCGCCGCCCTGGCCGACCAGGACGTCGTCGCTCTCGAGGTGATCGCCGTCGCCTTCGTCGTCGCCGGCTTCGGGTTCAAGGTGTCTGCCGTGCCCTTCCACACGTGGGCGCCCGACACCTACGAGGGGGCACCGCTACCGGTCACCGCATTCCTGTCGGTGGCGTCGAAGGCGGCCGGCTTCGTCGCCCTCATCCTTGTCATCTTTCTCGCCTTCCCGACCGTCGACGGTGTCTACGGGCCGCTCGTCTGGGTGCTGTCGGCGCTGACGATGACGGTCGGCAACGTGATTGCCCTGCGCCAAACGAACATCGTGCGCATGCTCGCCTACTCGAGCATCAGCCAGGGCGGGTTCATCCTCATGCCGCTGGCATTTGTCGGCACTGCCGACGTCGCCGAGGCGGCGATGAAGGGCGTCGTGGTCTACCTCCTTGTCTACGCCTTCACCAACCTCGGTGCCTTCGCCGTCGTGATCGCCGTCGCCCGCACGACGCGCAGCGGGCGGATCTCGTCGTTCGCCGGACTGATCAACTACGCCCCGGGACCGGCGGTGTTGCTGACGATCTTCCTGGCCAGCCTCGCCGGCGTGCCACCGCTCGGTGGTTGGATCGCCAAGTTCAACGTGTTCCGCGCCGTCCTCGATGCCGGCACGACCGCTGCGTACGTGCTCGCCGTGATCGGCGCCGTCAACACCGCCATCGCCGCCGCCTACTACTTACGGGTCATGCGCACGATGTGGATGGACCCACCACCCGAGAACGCGCCGGCGACCATCGTGACGCCACCGCCGGTGATGGCGGCATTGGGGATCACCGCGGTCGGCACGGTCGTACTCGGCGTGCTCCCGGGCCTGGTGATGCGCTTCGCCGACCTCCAGGACCTCACCGGCGCCTTCGGCAGCTGATCGGCCGTGCCCAGTTCACCACTGGTTGCCGGCATCGAGCTCGGCGGGACCAAGTCGGTCGCCGTGCTCGCCCGCGACGCCACGATCATCGAGCGTCAGCGGCTCCCCACCACTGATCCGGCGTCGACCCTCGAGGGTTTGTCCAGTCAGCTCGCCACGTGGGCCAGCAACGGAAAGCAGTTCTCGGCGATCGGCGTCGGGAGTTTCGGCCCGGTCGGCCTCGATCCGCAGCGAGCCGACTTCGGCTATGTCACGACGACGCCGAAGCCTGGCTGGGAGAGCACCGACGTACGCGGCCACTTCGCCGAGCGCTTCGACGTCCCGATCGGGTTCGACACCGACGTCAACGGAGCGGCGCTCGCCGAGGGGCGCTGGGGAGCCGCCCGTGGTTGCGCGGTACACGTCTACATCACGATCGGGACCGGGATCGGCGGTGGAGTCGTCATCGACGATCATCCCGTGCACGGCGCCGTCCATCCTGAGCACGGACACATTCGCGTGCGCCGCCGCTGCGACGACGACTTCCCCGGGGTCTGCCCCTACCACGGCGATTGCATCGAGGGCCTCGCGTCGGGACCGGCGATCGCCGCCCGCTCCGGGGCATCCCCAGAACGGCTCGGCCCCGACCATCCCGTATGGACCGACGTCGCTGCCGAGATCGGGGAGATGATGGCCGTCCTCGTGCTGTCGATCTCTCCGCAGCGGATCGTGCTCGGGGGCGGCGTCGGAAACGGCCTGCCCTGGTTGCTCCCGCGGGTGCGCAAGTCGACGCGTACAGCGCTCGCCGGCTACATCGCCGGTATCGACGACGGGGGTGCCGACGGGTTGATCGTCGCGCCGGCACTGGGCGACGATGCCGGTCCGCTCGGCGCCGTCGCCGTCGGCCTCGGCGCCCTCGCCGACGCCGCCGTCCCAGCGACCGATGGGTGAATTGATGACCGAATCGTCAGGAGAACGCCCATCGGTCGGGAGTTCGGAGGCGGAGATCAGGGCGGCGATCGAGGCCGCCGGGGGAGCGATCCCATTCTCGGAGTTCCAGCGTCTTGCCCTCTACGGCTCGGAGGGCTTCTACACCAGGGGCGGCGGGCGAGCAGGTCGCCGCGGCGCCGCGTTCCTCACCTCGCCGGAGGTCGGTCCCTTGTTCGGCGCCGTGCTCGCCCGCTATCTCGACGCCACGTGGAACGAGCTCGGACGCCCCGCCGTGTTCACCGTCGTCGATGCCGGCGCCGGTCCTGGCACCCTTGCCCGGACGATCCTCGCCGCCCGGCCGGCGTGCCTCGCCGCGGTCCGCTACGTCGCCGTCGAGTTGTCGGCGGCGCAACGGGCATTGCATCCGGTCGGCGTCGAGTCTCGAGCTGACCTGCCGGACGGGCCGTTCGATGGAGTCATCGTCGCCAACGAGCTTCTCGACAACCTGCCCTTCCGTCTGTGCGTGTTCGACGGGGCGTGGAGGGAGGCGTTCGTCGTCAGCACCAGCGGAACGTTCAGCGAAGTGCTGTCGGTACCGCTCGACCCGGTTCCTGCCGTGCTGCCCCCGGCCCCGGCGCTCGGCTCGCGGGCGCCCCTGCAGGACACCGCCGTGGACTGGGTGTCTGACGTCAGGTCACGCCTCGACCAAGGACGTCTTCTCGTCGTCGATTACGCTCAGCCGACGACCTCCTCGCTGGCCGGCCGGCCGTGGCGGGAGTGGCTGCGCACCTACCGCGACCACGGCCGCGGCGATCACTACCTCACTGGGCCTGGCAGTCAGGACATCACGGTTGACCTCGCCATCGACCAGTTCCCGCCACCCGACGCCGTGAACACACAGGCGCAATTCCTTCGGCGATGGGGCATCGACGAACTCGTCGACGAAGGCGACACGGAGTGGGCTGCCACCGCCGCTGCGCCCAGCCTGCGGAGCATGGCGATGCGCAGTCGCGCCGTCGAGGCGGCAGCCTTGATCGACGCGGCCGGGTTGGGCGCCTTCTCGACGCTCGAGTGGTCGCAGCCCTGAGCCCCGAACCCGCGGCTACGGTCGGCGGCGATGAGGATGAGCGACCGGGCGGGCGTGGCGGTGACTCTGGCGACAGTGATCAGCGTGTCCGTTGTGACCGCCGCGGCCGGCGAATCCGCGGTTCGCGCCGGCGCCACGACGGCCGCTCCGACGACGACACGTCCGACAACGACGGTCGCCGCGCCGACCACGACGCCGCCGTCGTTGCCCCCACCCGCTGACGAGGCGAGCGACCCGGTGCGGGCGCTGGTTCCGAACATCGTCGCCGCCGAGGATGAGCTGGCGACCGTCGCCGAGCGTCAACCCGTTGTCGCCGGCGCGCTCACGGAGGCGAGCAACGCGATTGCCGTGGAGACCCCGGCTCGGACGCTGTGTGCCGTCGTCCCTGTCGGTGCGCCACTGATGGCGGCAGGACGGTGGGAGCGCGACGGCGAAACCCTGGCGACGGCCGACCTGACCCGCCGTGATCCGCCTGGCTACGGGGATTGCGTGTCGACGGACGAGCCGGGTGGCTTCGCGGATGGGGTCTACCAGTACCTGGCAATCGGCCAGACGGGGACGACTTCGGCCGTTGCCACGATCGTCCTGGGAGTGCCCTCGGTGGCCGTGTGGCTGCTCAACAACGGTGACCAGCCGGTCTGCCTGGTCCAGACGTCGCCGCACGACGCAGACTTCTACGAGTCACACCAATCCGACTCGGACCTGCTCCCGGGGGAGGCACTTGCCGTCCGACTCGCCGACGTCGCCCACGACGTGCGCGTCTTCGGGTGCCCGTCCGACGATGTCGAGCGCAGCTTCGACCTCGAACCGCAGGCCGGCGTGTACGTTGACCTGTTCTCGGGTGAGGAACCGGCCGAATCGACGCCAGGCGACCCGGCGACGTCGACGACAGTCCGCCCGACGACAACGGGGTAGATGAAGGAGGAACTAGATGGCAACGTCCGACGGCAGCACCGAGCACATCGAGACCATCGACGCCTTGCTCGCCGAGAATCGCACGTTCCCGCCGCCGGACGACATCAAGGGCGACGCTCTCGTCACCGGCACGTTCCTCTACGACGAGGCGGCGGCGGACGACGAGGGGTTCTGGGCCAAGCAGGCCGCCGAGCTGCTCGATTGGGACGAGCAGTGGACGACGATCCTCGATTGGCAGCTGCCCTACGCCAAGTGGTTCGTCGGCGGCAAGCTCAACGCGGCGGCGAACTGCCTCGATCGCCACGTCGCTGCCGGCAACGGCGATCGCGTCGCCGTCCACTGGGAGGGCGAGCCGGGGGACACCCGCACGATCACCTACGCCGAACTCCATGCCGAGGTGCAACGCTTCGCCAACGCCCTCAAGAGTCTCGGCGTCGCCAAGGGCGACCGGGTAAACATCTACCTCCCGATGGTTCCCGAGGCAGCCGTCGCCATGCTGGCGTGCGCCCGCATCGGCGCACCGCACAGCGTCGTGTTCGGAGGATTCTCGGCGCAGGCGCTCGCCGACCGGATCGACGACGCCGAGGCCAAGTTGTTGATCACGGCGGACGGCGGATATCGCCGCGGCGACGTGTTTCCCCTCAAGCCGGCGGCGGACGAAGCGGTCGCCGCGACGTCGACGATCGAGCACGTCGTCGTCGTCCGCCGCGGCGGCAACGACGTCGAGATGGTCGACGGCCGCGACTACTGGTACCACGACCTCGTCGCCGCTGCCGAGGCGGAATGTCCCGCCGAGCCGATGGACTCGGAGGACCTCCTCTACCTGCTCTACACATCGGGGACGACGGGCAAGCCGAAGGGCATCATGCATACCACCGGCGGCTATCTCACCCAGGTCGCTTTCACCCACAAGTACGTGTTCGACATCCATCCGGAGTCCGACGTGTTCTGGTGCACCGCCGACGTCGGGTGGGTCACCGGGCACAGCTACATCGTCTATGGACCGCTGGCCAACGGCACGACGATCGTGATGTACGAGGGCGTCCCCAACTATCCCGGCAACGATCGGTTCTGGGGCATCGTCGAGAAGTACAAAGTCACCAAGCTGTACACCGCCCCGACGGCGATCCGCACGTTCATGAAGTGGGGCGTGGAGGAGCCGGGCAAGCACGACCTGTCGAGCCTGCGCGTCATCGGGTCGGTCGGTGAGCCGATCAATCCGGAGGCGTGGATGTGGTACCGCGAGGTGATCGGTGGCGGCCGCTGTCCGGTCGTCGACACCTGGTGGCAGACGGAGACCGGTGGAATCATGATCAGCCCGCTCCCCGGAGCGACGACGACCAAGCCGGGCTCGGCGACGTTCCCGCTTCCCGGGATCTCCGCAGAGGTCGTCGACGAGGCCGGCCACGTCGTCACACGCGGTGGGGGGTATCTCACGTTGACTCGTCCATGGCCGGGCATGCTGCGCGGCATCTGGGGCGACCCGGAGCGCTACCACGACACCTACTGGAGTCGCTATCCCGGGCGCTACTTCGCCGGCGACGGCGCCAAGCTCGACGAGGACGGCTACTTCTGGCTGCTCGGACGCGTCGACGACGTGATGAACGTGTCCGGTCACCGCATCTCGACGACCGAGGTGGAGTCGGCGCTCGTGTCCCATCCGGCAGTTGCCGAGGCGGCTGTCGTCGGCGCTCCCGATCCGACGACCGGTCAAGCGATCATCGCCTACGTCACGTTGCGCGGCGGGGCGGACGCCCGCATCGACGACCTGCGCACCCACGTCGCCGGTGAGATCGGGGCGATCGCCAAGCCGAAGACCGTGTACCTCACACCCGACCTGCCCAAGACGCGCAGCGGCAAGATCATGCGCCGGCTGCTGCGCGACATCGCCACCGGCCGCAACCTCGGCGACACGACCACACTCGCCGACGCAACCGTCGTCGACGAGATCAAACGCCGCGCCGCCGAGTCCCCGCCCGAGGACTGACCCACCTGACGACCTGGAGGCACTGACGGGTTCGGTGTCGGCGAGACCACGTCGGTGATTGCCCTTGAAGGTGAGTCGTCCAGGCCCGCGAACGGATTGGCATCGTTTGTGTCAGAGCGCGCACCAATGGGCCTGACGGGTCTGGTGGTTGCGTCATCACGCCTGTTGTTGCTCCGAAGTGGGCGTGCGCCAGTGGCGTCACGTCGAACGGCCCCATGACTCGTTTGTGTGCACGCCGCGACCGTCGCATCTTTGGCATGGTTGGCGCCACCAACGTCGCCAACGCGACCAAAGAGTTCAAGCCTGCTTGGATCTGGCGTCGTGTGAATCCGTTGGCGGCAGCCTGGCGTCTGGTGAAGGCAGGCCGAAGTGACCGCGATTTGTCGGGACTTCGGCTGGCAGACGGGCTCGTCGGCGTCATCTACAGTGGCGCGACGCTGGTCGCCGTACCGGTGGCCGTGCACGGAAGGAGCCGCCATGGCCACCGTCGAGGAACTGGTCACGAAGCTGCCGATCGACCAGATCGCCGCCCAACTCGGCGTCGACAAGGAGACCGCTGCGGCGGCAACTCGGGAGGCGAGTGAGGCGCTCGTCCAGGGGATGAAGGCCAACGCCCAGGACCAGGCCGGAGCAGAGTCGCTGGCCAAGGCGATCGCCGCCCATGCCAAGCAAGTCGCCGACAAGACGGTGGACGACATCGACGTCGCCAACATCGACACCGCGGATGGCGAGAAGATCGTCAAGAACGTCTTCGGCGACAATGAGGAGCAGGTGGTCAACCAGCTCGGCGGGCTTGGCGGCGGCAGCAACCTGTTCAAGAGCCTGCTCCCGATGCTCGCCCCGATCGTCATGGGCTACCTCGGCAAGCAGCTCGCCGGTGGTGGCGGCGGTGGCGGAGGTGCCTCCGCCGCGCTGCCAGACGCTGCTGCGCAGGGCGGAGGCGAGGGTGGCTTCGGCGACATGCTCGGCGGGTTGCTCGGCGGCGGCGAAGGCGGCGGCCTCGGCGACATGCTCGGCGGCCTCCTCGGCGGCAGCGAGGGTGGTGGAGGCTTGGGCGACCTCTTGGGCGGACTCCTCGGCGGTGGCAAACGCTGAGGACTCATCGCCTCGAGGGCTGATCGCCGGTCACGGCCGGCGCGGCTAAGGTGCGCGGCGACCACATCGACATACAGGGGGCATCGATGGATCGACGTCAGTTTCTCGCGAAGTCGGGCGTAGCTGCGGCCGGCATCGGCCTCGCCGGCGGTGCCGGCACGGCTGCTGCCCGCGGCACCAAGGTCAGCCTCGCCGACCTTCCCGACCTCGAGTGGGAGATGCCGACCAGCTGGCCACTCAACCTCGACACCATCTACGGCGGAGCAGAAGTCTTCGCTGAAGAGGTCGGTCGTCTAACCGGCGGCAGGTTCGTGATCACGCCGCGCGCTGGGGGCGAGGTTGTGCCGGGCCTCGAGGTGTTGCAGAACGTGCAGTCCGGTGCATACCCAATCGGGCACACGGCCTCGTACTATTACATCGGCCTGGCGTCGTGGACGGCGTTCGGCACGGCGTTGCCGTTCGGGCTCAACTCGCGCCAGCAGAACGCCTGGCTCCACGAGGGTGGCGGTCTGACGCAGCTGCAAGAGCTGTACGACCAGCAGTTCGGTGTGATCCAGTTCCCGGCAGGCAACACGGGTTGCCAGATGGGCGGCTGGTTCCGCGAGGAGATTACGACTGTCGACGACCTCGGCGGCTTGACGATGCGCATTGCCGGGTTCGGCGGCGAGGTGATGGCCAAGCTCGGCGTCAACGTCCAGGTGATCGCCGGCGGGGAGATCTACCAGGCCCTGCAGACCGGGGCGATCGACGCCGCCGAGTGGGTCGGCCCGTACGACGACCTCAATCTCGGGTTCGCTGAGGTAGCTCAAAACTACTACTACCCCGGATGGTGGGAAGCAGGTCCGACGCTCGAGGTACAGATCAACAAGGCCGAGTGGGACGGGCTTCCCGAGCACTACCAGAACGTGATCCAGGCTGCCGCCTTCAAGGCCGACGCGATCATGACCGCCCGCTACGACAAGCAGAACGCCGAGTCGCTGACACCGCTCGAGGAAGCCGGCGTGCAGATCCGCCAGTATCCCGAGGAGATCATGACCGCGGCTCGCGAGGCAGCGACCGAGCTGTTCGGTGAGTTGACCGCGGCCGACGAGAACTTCGCCGCGGTGTACGAGTCGTGGGACGCCTTCCGCCAGGGCCAGGGTCGGTGGTGGGCCATGGCCGAGGCGAGCATCATCAACTTCGCCGCCGCCGAAGCCGGCGGCTCAGGCGCCCCAGCGACAACCGGCGGCTGAACGGATCCGAGTGTTTCCTGCTGACGGAATGTTTCGTGCGGAAAACTCTGCACGAAACACTCCGATGGCGGCCAGGCGCAGCCGTCGCTAAGCGAGCCAGGTGACCGTTCCGGGGATCAGCATCACGAGGATCAGCGCGACGATTTGTAGGCCGCAGAACGGCAACGCCCCGCGATGGATGTCGATCGTTTTCACCTCTGGGGGCTTGACGCTCTGGAGGTAGAACAGCGAGAACCCGACCGGCGGGGAGATGAAGGCGATGTTCAGGTTGACCGCCATCATCACGAGGAACCACACGAGATCGATGCCGAGCTCGGCGGCGATCGGCGTGAAGATCGGCATCACGATGAAGCTGATCTCGAGGAATTCGAGGTTCACGCCGAGCAGGAACACAGCGATGTTGGCGATGATGATGAACCCCCACTTGCCGCCAGGCAAGTCGGTGAGCCAGCGGGTGACGAGGTCCTGGCCGCCGAGGGCGTCGAAGACAAAGGCGAAGAAGTTCGAAGCCAGCAACATCATCATCACCAAGCCGCAGATGTTGGCGGTCGCCCGCCCTGCGTCACCGATCACCTTCCAGGTCAACCGCCGGTTCATCAACGCCAGCAGGGCGGCGACGATCGCCCCGACGGAGCCGACCTCGCTCGGTGTCGCGATCCCTTGGAAGATCGCTCCGAGCACGCAGAAGATCAACACGACCGGCGGGACAATGGCGACGAGCGACTCCCGCACGAGCGCCCACCCGCGGTAGGCCTGGCGCTCGCTGAGCGGCAGCGCCGGTGCCCGGTCGGGATAGCGGATGGCGACGTAGATGACGTAGAGCGCATAGAGCCCCGACAGCATCAGGCCGGGGATGATTGCTCCGCGGAACAGCCCGCCGACGGACACTCCCCTCGTCGTACTCGCCAGAACGATGAGCACGAGGCTCGGTGGGATCAGCTGGGCGAGCGTCCCCGACGCAGCGATGACCCCCGTGGCGAGCCGATGGTCGTAGCCGTAGCGGACCATCGCCGGCAGCGAGAGCAGTCCCATCATGATGACCGTGGCGGCAACGACGCCGGTCGCCGCAGCGAGCATCGTGCCGACGAGCACGACGGTCAGCGCCAGCCCGCCGCGAAGCGGGCCCATGAGGCGGCCGACGGCCGTGAGCAGGCGCTCGGCCTGTCCCGACTTCTCGAAGATCGAACCCATGTACACGAAGAATGGGATCGCCAAGAGGTTTTGATCGGAGATGTAGCCGAACCATCGACTCGGTAAGGCGTTGAGCTGCTGGACGCGGATGTCGCCGAGCCACAGCCCGAGCATCGTGAAGGCGATCGCCGTCAGGGCGAACGAAAACGCGACTGGATACCCAATCACGATCAGCGCCATGAAGATCGCGAACATGATGATCGCGAGCCATTCACTGTTCACGGTTGGCAGACCTCAGCTCTCGTTGACCGGGACCGGAGTCTCATTCGACTCGCAATGGCTCGTCGTGGATCTCCGGGGCGGCGAGTCGCTCCTTCTCGCCGAGCACGAAACCGAGCTTGATCAGCTCGGCCACCGTCTGCAAGAGGAGACAGAAGAAGCCCACCAGGATGAGCACCTTGATCGGCGCCGGCGAAAGCCCTCCGGCGTTCTGGGACTTCTCCCACACGTCCCAGACCTGCCACGTGTCCCACCGCGGCGATCGCTGGAACAGCGCCGTCAGAGCGTAGTCCCAGACCACCCAGATGGCGAACAGGCAATAGGGGACGAGGGACAGGAGGTGGCCGACGAAGTCGATCAGCGCCTGGATCTTGCGTGAGAACCGTTGATAAATGAAGTCGACGCGCACGTTGATGCCGTGCTTCAAGACGTAAGGAAACACGAGCAGGAAGATCGCCCCGAAGAGCATCCACTGCAGCTCGATGTAACGGTTCGACGTCAGCGCGCGGTTCTGCCATCGACCGATGTAGCGCAGCAGCACGTTCACGAAGCCGACGACGACGACGACTGGCACGAGCCACTTGGCGACCCACCCGAGTCCCTCGCTGATCGTGTCGACAATTCGCTGATAGCGGAGCAGGATGCGCCCGATGATGCTGCTGCCCGGTTCGACGATGGCCAGCAGGGCGACGACAGCGATCAGCCCGGCGGCCACCAGTCCGATGCGACCTGACGTACTGAACTGTTGGGTGACGACGACGTACGTCAATCCGGCGACGATGATGGCTATGAGGGCGAGAACGACGCGGCGTGTCGTGTCTCGTCCCCCCGGCACGGCGGTCACCCTAGTCAACGGTCGGTTGCTCGTTGGCGAACTCGCCGAGCGCCTCGATGGGTGACTCGGCGGTCTCCACGGCGATGGCCGCGACCTCCGGTGCGGCTGCTTCGAGACGCTGCTCGTCGCCGAGGTAGGCAGCGATCACGGCGGGGTCGCGCTGCACATCATGGGGGGTGCCTTCGGCGATCTTGACCCCGAAGTCGAGCACCATCACGCGATCGGCGATGTCCATCACGAGTCCCATGTCGTGCTCGACGAGGAGGATGGCGATCCCGAGCTCGCGGCGAATGTCAAGGACGAACCGGGCCATGTCCTCGGTCTCTTCGAGGTTCATCCCGGCGACCGGTTCGTCGAGCAGGAGCAACTCGGGGTCCATCGCCAGCGCTCGGCCGAGCTCAACGCGTTTCTGGATGCCGTAGGGGAGGAGGGCGACGGGGTACTTGCGCCACTGCTCGATCTCGAGGAAGTCGATGATGTCCTCGACGCGCTCGCGGTTGTGCAGTTCCTCGCGGCGGGCGGGTCCGAACCACACGGCTCCGGCGAGGAACGACCGGCGCATCCGCAGGTGACGCCCGAGCAGCAGGTTGTCGAGCACGGTCATCTGCGGAAACAGCTCGATGTTCTGGAACGTGCGGGCGATGCCGAGGGAGGCGACCCGGTCGGGGCGCAGTCCCTTGATGCTCTCGCCACGCCAGCGAATGTCGCCGACCTGGGGGATGTAGACCTGGCTGATGGCGTTGAAGATCGAGGTCTTGCCCGCCCCGTTTGGGCCGATGATGGCGAACAGCTCGCCGCGGGCAACGCTGAACGACACGTCGTTGATCGCCATGACGCCACCGAAGCGCAGCTGGATGGCGTCAACGACGAGCAATGGTTCTGACGCAGACGGGTGGGGCCCGATGCGGTCGCTCACGACAGCCACCGTTTGCGTCGCTTGTAGTGCTTGACGTCGCGGAACGACTTGCGGCCGCCGTCGCCGTCGCTGTGCAGCCCGAGGTAGAACTCTTTGACGTCCTCGTCGCGCAGCAGCTTCTCCGCCGGTCCGTCCATCACGACCTTGCCGGTCTCCAGGATGTAGCCGGTCGTGGCGATCGACAGCGCCATCGCCGCGTTCTGTTCGATCAGCAGGACGCTCGTTCCCTGCTTGTTGATGTCGACGATGATGTCGCGGATCTGCTGGACGAGGAGCGGGGCGAGTCCGAGCGACGGTTCGTCGAGGACGAGCAGCTTGGGATCGGTCATCAGGCCGCGGGCGATCGCCAGCATCTGCTGCTCACCGCCGGAGAGATATCCGGACACTTGCTTGCGGCGCTCGGCGAGTCTCGGGAACAGCGTCATCACCCGGTCGTAGGCGGTGGCCACGGCGGCGCGGTTTCGGTTGGTGTAGCCGCCAGCGGTGAGGTTCTCGTCGACGGTCATCTCGGCGAACACGCGCCGTCCCTCCATCACCTGCTTGATGCCGCGACGCACGATGGCCGCCGCCTCGAGCCCGTCGACGCGCTCACCGTCGAACGTCACCGAACCCTTGGTGACCTTGCCGTCGTGGACGTCGAGGAGGCCGGTGATCGCTCGCAAGGTCGTCGTCTTGCCGGCGCCGTTGCTGCCGAGGAGGGCGACGATCTCCCCGTCCGGCACGTTCAGCGACAACCCGCGCAACACGAGGATCACCTCGTTGTAGACAACCTCCAGATTGGCGATCTCGAGCAAGTGAACCTCAGGCTTGGTGCGGGATGATCGGGGGTTGCAAAGGGGGGAGGGGTCGCCTCCCCCCTTTGATCGTCACGTGGGTTCGAAGCAAGGGCCTTCGTAGGTGTAGGCGGCCGCGAGCTCGCCGGTGTAGGGACCCTCGAGCAGCTCGGAACCGGTGCTGCCGAGTCCTTCGCCGAGCGGGATCGGGTTGTACGCATCGAGCGAAACGTCGTAGATGTACGACTCGCGGACGATGTAGTCGTTGGGCTCGCCCGCCCACGTCTGGGACGGGGCGAGTCCGGCGAAGTCGACGGTGACTTCGTTGGCGGCGGCGACGATGCCGGCGCGGGTCATGTCCCCGTTGAGGGCAGCCTGTTCGAGGATGGCGTGAGTGATCTGTGCCTCGGTCCACCCGAAGAGGTAAACGTCCGACGCCGCTAGCTCCGGACGCGCCGCGGTCATCTCCTCGACGACTTCGGGCATACCCGGAACATCGGCTCCCCACAGGGCGATGTACGTCGAGAGGATGTAGTACTCGTCGAGGAGCGGGGCCAGCTCGGTGCCGAGCAGCTTGAAGCTGTACGTCGGCGAGTTGCCCGACCACAGCCCGTCGTACCCCTGACCGACCGCTCCGGCCATGATCGGTGCGAGCGTTCCGGGGTTGATCGTCGCCCACACGAGGTCGGCGTCGGATTCGACGATCTGCTGAATGACTCCGCTGACGTCGGGGTTCGGGTTGTCCGCCGACGGGGGCGTCACCTGGCCGGCGCCGTCGTAGACGATCTCCAGGCCGAGCTGCTCGATCGCCATGCGTGCGCCGGCATCGCCGTCGCCGCCATATTCGCCGGGGAAGGAGATGAGCGCCACGGTCTGCACGTCGCGGTTGTTGTGCAACCACTCGATGCCGTTCATCGACTCGACGCAGTAGGTGGTGTAGCTCTCCAGCAGGTTCTGCCCGAAGTCGGGATCGGGCCAGCCCGAGTACCAGCTCAACGGGATGGCGACGAGGTTGTCTTCGACGAGGTCGGCGGCGATCGCTGCCGAGTGCGGCGATCCGGTCGACTGGCTGATGATCGCCGCGCTGTCGCGCATGATCTCGTACTTCTCGAGTTGCGTCGGGACGTCGTAGGCGTTGTCCTCGATGATCAATTCGACCTGACGTCCGGCGATGCCGCCGTCGCGGTTGACGGCGTCCCAGTAGACCTCCTGGGCCTCGACGATCTCGCTGACCAGCGGGGCGAACGCTCCCGACAAGTCGGCGAGCATGCCGACGGTGATCGTGTCCTCGGTGACGCCGATGTCGGTGGCGATCTCCGCCGGAAACGACGGTGCGGGTGCCTCGGAGCCGGCCGGGGCCGCGGTCCCCGCAGGCTCGGTACCCGGCGGTTCTGTTGTGTCAGTGCCTGCGCCGGCGGTTCCGGCAGCGGCGATGACGAGGCTCGCCGCGAATGCGGCTGACAGCCATTTCTTCATCATGATTCCCCCATGTCTGTGGTGGTTTGTTGTTGCTGGTTGGTGATCAATACGTGAAGGGCCAGCCCTTCCAGTAGTTACGAATCTTGACCCAGATTCCGAACAGGCCGCGCGGCTCGAACAACAAGAAGATGATCACGAGCAACCCGTAGAGGACGGCGTCAAGGGCGCTCGACGGGAGCGGGAACCCGGGGGCGATCTGGGCGTCGGACACGAAGCCGAAGTCGCCGGTGCCGCTGCTCACGAACGAGTCCCAGAACGCCGCCCAGAGCCCTGTGCCAGCGGCCTGCTCGCTCATCCAGTGGACGAAGTTCTCGAGGTTCTGAGGGAGCAGAACGACGAAAAATGTCCCGAGGATCGCTCCGGCGATCGTCCCGGCACCGCCGATGAGGATGATGGCGATGAACTCGATTGCCAGGAACAAGCTCCAGTACTCCGGCGGCAAGCGGCCGATGAACGAGGCGAACAGAGCGCCGGCGACTCCGGCGAAGAACGACGAGATGGCGAACGCGATCAGCTTGTAGCGGACCTCGGGAACCCCCATGATCTCGGCGGCAACATCGCGGTCGCGAATTGCCTGCAGGGCACGGCCGGTGCGGGTCCGCACGAGGTTCTTGGCCACGACGATCGCCACCCCGAGCATGCCGAGCATGAACAGGTAGGACTTCGCCTCACCGGTGATGTCGAACCACAGCCAGTGCCCATCGTCCTCGAAGTTGATCACCGGGACCGCTTCCTTCCACCACTTGAACTCGAGCGGCGGAAAGTCACGACCGATCTCGGCCGGCCCGGAGATCTCCGGGAAGACCCGCGACAGATGGATGCCGATGAACACCAAACCGATCGTGACGATCCCGAGATAGAGGCCACGAACGCGAACGGCGGCAGGTCCGATGAGCAGCCCCACGGCCGCTGCCCCGATGCCGGCGGCGGGTAGCCAGACCCAGATCGGTAGGCCCAGTCCCCACGTGCGACCACCCGGCTCCCCACCGAGCACGGCAGCGGTGTAGGCACCGACGCCCATGAAGAAGGAGTGCCCGAGGGAAACCTGCCCGGCGACACCTGTCAGCAGGTTGAGCCCGAGGGCGGCGATGGCGAAGATCACGGCTTGGGTGACGATGCGCAGCCAGTCGGGGTCGCCGAGATAGCGGATGAACGGGATCTGGTTGATGACCGGCAGATCGAACGGCAGCAGCACGGCGATCGTCGCCAGCGCGCCGGCGGCGAACCGCTGGGTCCACGTCGGCAGGATCGACGTCTCCGACTGGTAGTTGGTGTACAGGGCGGGCCGCTTGTACATCGCTAGACCCTGCGGATTTCCGGCGTGCCGAACAGGCCGTAGGGCCTGACGAGGAGGACGAGGAGCATCACCACGTAGGGGACGATCAGGGAGTAACCGGTGCCCAGCGTGTCCGTGTACTCGGCGAGATAACTGCCGGCGAACACCTCGGCGAGACCGATGATGAGGCCCCCGATCAACGCCCCCGGCACCGAGTCGAGACCGCCGAGGATCACGGCAGGCAGCGACCGCAACGCCAGGCCGGAGAGGCCGATCGTCACGGTGCCGACACCGATCGGAGACATCGAGGCGCACACGGCGGCGATCACGGCGAGGGCAGTGCTCGCACCCCAGGCGATGGCGAAGACCCGCCCGACCGGGATCCCCTGGGCGAGCGCCGCCTCCTGGTCGAACGCCACGGCCCGCATGGCGATCCCGGTGCGTGTGCGGAAGAAGAGGTAGACGGCGACAAACGCAATCACCGTGGCGGTGAGGGTGAAGACCCAGGACCAGTAGATCGGTGCTTCACCGATCTTGAACTGGTCCGCGCCCCAGGGGATGAGCAGGCTGCGGGTGTTGATCGTCACGGCGTCGGTGCCGATCGTGCGCAGCAGGGCTTCCAACCCAAGCGTGATCACGGCGATGGCGAACAGCGGCTCACCGATCATCGGCCGGATGATCAACCGCTCGATCACGAGTCCGAGGATCACGGCGAGGGCGATGGCGATGGCGAGTGACAGGAACCATTCGACGTAGCGGTTGGCGTCGATCCACCGTCCCGGGATCGCCCAGTCGACGAGCACGAGCGAGAGGAACCAGGCCGTGACGAGAGCGATCGCCCCCTGGGCGAAGTTGACCGCCCTCGTCGCCTTGAACACGAGCACGAAGCCGAGGGCGACGAGGGCGTAGATCGCGCCCTGGGCGAGCCCTCGGGCGAATGTGTAAACGAATCGGTCGAGCCCCTGTAGTCCGGTCGCGGCAGACTCGGCTTGGGCGACGAGGCTGGAGGCGAGTGTCGCGGCCTCGGCGACCACCATTAGTACATCGACTCGATGAGGTCGCCGAACACCTTGCCGATCGCCTCGCGCTTGATCTTCTGAGTGGCCGTCAACTCGCCGTCCTCGTGGTCGAGCTCCTTGGGGATCAGCCGGAACCTCTTGATCTGCTCGACGGAGGCGAACTTCGCATTCGCCTGGTTGACGACGTCCTGGATCAGCTCGATGACTTCGGCCTTCTCGGAGAGGTCGCGGTACGTCGTGTAGGGGAGGTTGCGGCGCAACGCCCAGTCGCCGACCGTGTCGTACTCGATGCCGACCAGGGCGGTGATGTACTTGCGGCCGTCGCCCACAACCATCGCCTCCTTGACGTACGGCGAGGTCTTCAGCACGTTCTCGATCTCCGACGGAGACACGTTCTTGCCGCCCGAGGTGATGATGATGTGCTTGATCCGGTCGACTATCCGCAAGTACTTCCCGTCGACCCACTCGCCGACGTCGCCGGTGCGCAGCCAACCGTCCTCGGTGAACGTGTCGGCGGTCTTTTCCGGCTTGCCCCAGTAACCGGCGAACGAGCCGGGGTGGCGGGTCTGGATCTCGTTCGTCTCCGGGTCGAGCCGCACTTCCGTTCCGGGATACGGGACGCCGACGGTGCCGACCTTGACGTGGCCGGGCATGTTCAGCGACCCGAGGGCGCTGTTCTCGGTCATCCCGTAGAGCTCGAAGATCGGGACGCCGATTCCCATGAAGAACTCGAGCACCTCGGGGGCGATCGGCGCTGCGCCGGACGATGCGTGGCGGCACCGACGCAGGCCGATCCGTTCCTGCAGCGGGCGGAACAGGACCGGGTACCACAAGGCGTAGCGCAGGCGGCTCCCGGCGGTGTGCTCCCCGCCGTTGGCGACCTTCGCCCGGCCGACCTTCGCCGCCGCCTTCATGCCGCGGCGGAACACGAAACGCTTCGTCCTGCTGGCGTCGTTGCCCTTGATCAGCACCCCGGCGTGAAGCTTCTCCCAGATGCGCGGCACGGCGAAGAACAGCGTGGGTTGGACCTCGCGCAGGTTGGTCGTCACCGTGTCGATCGACTCGGCGAAGTTGAGCACGACGCCGGCGCCGACCATGTGCCAGGTCGAGAAGATGCGCTCGGCGACGTGGCACAGCGGCAGGTAGGTGACGACCATGTCGGCCGGCCCGGGCCCCTTGCCGTCGGGCAGTCGCTCGGGTTGACGGACCAAGGAGCTGACGACGAACTGGAAGTTGGCGTTGGTCAGCATCGCCCCTTTGGGCGGACCGGTCGTACCCGACGTGTAGACGAGGGTGACGACGTCGTCGTTCTCCGCTTCGGCCATCCGTCGTTCGACGGCGCCCGGGTTCTCGGCACGGTGCCGCCGGCCGATCTCGAGGAAGTCATCCCAGGAGACGAGGCGATCGTCCAGGTAGGTAGCGAGCCCACGCGGCTCCAGGTAGACGATCCGTTTCAGTGCCGCGCCGGTGGCCGGTGAGGCGAACACCTTGTCGACCTGCTCCTGGTCTTCGGCGAGGTGAACGGTGGAGCCGGAGTCGCCGAGCAGGTACTCGACCTCGGCGGCCGGGTTCGTCGGATAGAGGCCGACCGTGATCGCCCGCACGGCGACGGTGGCGATGTCGAGCACCACCCACTCGGGACGATCCTCCGAGTGGATCGACACGCGGTCGCCCGGCTCGATGCCGAGGGCGAGGAGGGCGTGGGCGGCGTCGACGATGTCGTTCCACACCCGATCCCAGGTGTGCTCCTGCCAGATGCCGAGGTCCTTCTCACGCATCGCCACCTGATGCGGCGCCCGCCGAGCCCAGTCGCGAGCGAGCGAGGCCACCGTGACGACGCCGGTATCGGCGGTCGCCGAGGATCCGTGTCGTGCCTCCGCGGTGATGGCCATGGCGTGCATACCCCCGGTGTTTTGCAGTTCCGCCCGGGCCCCCGGCCCGCCCGCGCAGAATAGACCAGCAGCAGCACCTGACGTGACATCGGGCACGCCGTCGCCCCCAAATCGCAACCGATGGGTGTTGACGGGACGGAACGGTCCCCTAAACACCCATCGGTCGGCGGGTGGGGTGGGCCGGGGAGGATTCGAACCTCCGTAGGCAATGCCGGCAGATTTACAGTCTGCTCCCTTTGGCCGCTTGGGTACCGACCCCGGCGCGCCCCTCTAGGGGGCGGATGGCGAGCCTACCAATGCGTTCCCCGGCCACGTAGGCCGTTGCTGGCCGCTCCTCGGCTAGCGCCTCGTCGCTCGCACCTCGCGTCAGTACCCTCGTGGTCATGCCCAGCTTCGATGTCGTCTCCGAGGTCGATCGCCAAGAGGTCCGCAACGCCGTCGATCAGGCGCGCCGCGAGATCAACACCCGCTTCGATTTCAAGAACACGAACTCCGAGATCGATCAGACCGAGTTGACGTTCACCCTGCGCACGGTCAGCGAGGATCGCCTCACCGCGCTGCGCCAAGTGTTCGAGGAGAAGCTCGTCAAGCGCGGCGTGTCGCTCAAGGGCCTCGACTACGGCAAGGTCGAGGAGGCCACGCAGAACACGGTGCGTCAGGTCGTCACACTCAAGGTCGGCATCTCCAGCGACAAGGCGCGGGAGATCAACAAGCTGGTCAAGGACAAAGGGCCGAAGGGTGTCTCCAGCCAGGCCCAGGGTGACGCCGTGCGCGTCCAGGGCAAGAAGCGTGACGATCTGCAGGCGACGATCGCGGCGATCAAGGCCGCCGACCTCGGCATCCCCGTTCAGTTCCAAAACTTCCGCGACTGAGGATCTCGAGCCGCGGCGGAGGGCGACCTAGAAGAACGTGCGGATGGCGCCGGTGACGTCGAGGTCGCCGTTGACCGTCAGCACGGTGCGCCATCGGTCGAAAGCGCTGCAGGGGTGGGACACGCCGCAGCTAACGAGGTCGCCGGGCTGGATGACGGCGTCAGGTGGAACGTCGAGGTAGGCGTGCTGATCGTTGAGCTTGGCGACGACGTAGCCCTTGCCGGCCGCGACCGGAGGTTCGCCCCCGGTGACGACACGGCGTACCACGGGCAGTCCGGCGTCGAACGGCGCGTCGCGGCGGCCGAGGCCGAGCACCGCCCGACCCGACTCGGGGCGTGACAGAACGCTCGACCACAGTTCCAGTGCCGCCTCGAAGGCGTCGGTGCCGGTGAACGGCGACTTGTCGGCGTACATGCCATCGTCGTGAGTCACATAGGCACCGGATCGCAGCACGAGCTGAGTGTCGGGAAGATCGGCATCGAGGATCCCGTCGACGACCCGATCGAAGAAGATGCTCCCGCCGGCAGACACCAGAACGGGCTCATCTGACGTTGATCCGATCCGCTTGCTGGCGTCAACGAGGCGGGCGACGAACCGGTCGACCGTCGCTCGATCGGCGGTGTCGACGATCCCCTCGTACCCGGCGACGCCGACGCACGCCAGCGCTGGGCCGGTGCCGGCGATGGTGGTAAGGACGTCGTCGAGCTCCTCCTCGGTGCGCACGCCGCACCGGCCGCCAGGCAGGCCGAGTTCGACGAAGACCTTGAGGGCCGGCGCCTGCGCCCGGCCCAGCTCCGCGGCGAGGAGGCTCGCCCCGCGAGCGCTGTCGACGAACACGAACAGTTCGCTCTCGCCGGTCGAGGCGGCGGACAGGGCGGTGAGCTCGTGAGCGGCGGTGACCTCGTTGGCGACGAGGACCCTCGGCACGCCGAAGGCGGCGGCAACCCCGAGCTGCCTCACGTCGGCCACGGTGATTGCCCACGCGCCGGCGCGCAGCTGCTCGGCCCACACCTGGGGAGCCATCGTCGTCTTTCCATGGGGGGCGAACAGGCAGTCATTCGCGTCGCAATACCTCTGCATCCGCCGGACGTTGGAGAGCATCGCCTCCCAGTCCATGGTGAGCAGTGGCAGCGGGGTGGTTCCGCGACCGATGTTCCAGCCGAGGCCGCCAACACCGTCCAAGGTCATGTCGCCGATGCCGTGCAGCGCCTTGTCGTGCGCGTCGACCGGTTCGCCGCCAAGGGACTCCAACCGGTCGATCATCCGTGGCGGCAACATGGCGCCAGGTTTACAGCAGGCGTTGCATCACGGCGACGTCGAGCCAGCGGTTGAACTTGCGCCCGACCTGCCGCTCGATGCCGACGAGTTCGAAGCCGCACTTGGTGTGTAGGCCGCGCGACGCCGCACCGCCGGCCTCGATGCGTGCCATCACGGAATGGAACCCCGACTCCCTGGCGATGTCGACGAGGCGGGTGAGCAGCAGCGTGCCAACGCCTCGACCACTCGACCGGCGGTCGACGTACACGGAGTCCTCGACGGTCGTCGAGTAGGCGGCGCGGTCCTTGTACGGGGACAGCGACGCGAATCCGGCGACTGGCGACCCGGGAACGGACTCGTCGACGGCAACGATTGCGGCGAAGGCGCCGGCGCGGGCCTCCAGCCAGCGCTGCTGATCGGCGAGCGAGCGGGGCACGAGGTCGAACGTGCTCGTCGTGGCCGTGACCTCGTGGTTGTAGATCGCTCGAATTGCCTCGGCGTCGTCGACGACGGCCGTCCGCAGGCTGATTCGAGACACGGTTGCCGAGGGTAGCGGCGGCGATGCCCCGCAGATCGGGGCGATTGGCCGTCGTCCCCAGGTCACGGCGTGGATCGAGACTGCCGGCGCTATGCTGTCACGCTGGTTCGCGCCCGGGTCCCCGGCTCGGGTGTGCATCCGCGAGCGCCCTCTTAGCTCAGTCGGTAGAGCACAGCCATGGTAAGGCTGGTGTCGTGGGTTCGATTCCCACAGAGGGCTCGACCGTGCGGTCGGGACATCGTTGGTCCGGATCGTCGGGACACGCCAGAACCCCGCTACGGCGGCGTAGCTCAGTTGGTCAGAGCATCCGGCTCATAATCGGAAGGTCATCGGTTCGATCCCGATCGCCGCTACCACTACCACCACTAGTAATCAGCAGCCAAACAAGTAAGGAAAAGGTCAATCACAGCCATGAGTAAGGCGAAGTTTGAGCGTACGAAGCCGCATGTGAATGTGGGGACGATGGGTCATATTGACCATGGGAAGACGACGTTGACGGCGGCGATTTCGAAGACGTTGGCTGAGCGTGGGTTGGCGGAGTACACGCCGTTTGATTCGATTGATAAGGCGCCGGAGGAGAAGGCGCGGGGGATCACGATCTCGATTGCGCATATCGAGTATGAGACGGAGAGGCGGCATTACGCGCATGTCGATATGCCGGGTCATGCGGATTACATCAAGAACATGATCACTGGTGCGGCGCAGGTGGATGGGGCGATTCTGGTGGTGGCGGCGACGGATGGTCCGATGCCGCAGACCCGGGAGCATGTGCTGTTGGCTCGTCAGGTGGGGGTGCCCTACATCGTGGTGGCGTTGAACAAGGCTGATGCCGTCGATGACGAGGAGCTGTTGGATCTGGTCGAGTTGGAGGTGCGCGAGCTGCTCACCGAGTACGAGTTCCCTGGTGATGATGCGCCGGTGGTGCGGGTGTCGGCGTTGAAGGCGTTGGAGGGGGATGTCGAGTGGCAGGCCAAGATCATGGAGTTGATGGATGCCGTGGACTCGTCGGTGCCGGAGCCGCAGCGTGATTTGGATAAGCCGTTCTTGATGCCGATCGAGGATGTGTTCACGATCACGGGTCGGGGCACGGTGGTCACCGGCAAGGTGGAGCAGGGGACGATCCACACCGGTGATGAGATCGAGATTGTCGGGTTGCGGGAGACGCAGAAGACGACGTGTACCGGGGTGGAGATGTTCCGCAAGATCCTCGATCAGGGCCAAGCCGGTGACAACATCGGTGCCCTGCTGCGCGGCACGAAGAAGGAGGATGTGGAGCGTGGCCAGGTCCTGTGCAAGCCGGGCAGCATCACGCCGCACACCAATTTCGAGGGTCAGGTGTACGTGTTGACGCAGGCCGAGGGTGGCCGCCACAAGCCGTTCTTCAACAACTACCGGCCGCAGTTCTTCTTCCGCACGACCGACGTCACCGGCACCATCGAACTCCCCTCGGGGACCGAGATGGTGATGCCCGGCGACAACGTGGCGATGACCGTCGAGTTGGGCAAGCCGATCGCCATGGACGAAGGCCTCCGCTTCGCCATCCGCGAAGGCGGCCGCACCGTCGGCGCCGGCCGCGTCACCAAAATCATCAAGTAACAGAGTGAGCTGAACCATGCCGAAGAGCGAGAAACGGGTGAAGATCACCCTCGAGTGCACCGAGTGCAAGCGGCGCAACTACATCACGATGAAGTCGAAGATCAACGACCGTGAGCGCCTGGAGATGAAGAAGTACTGCAGCCACGAGCGCAAGCACACGCTGCACAAGGAGACCCGCTGAGCCTCGCTGCCCCCTCCCCGGTAGCCTGGGTCACCCGCAGAGGGCAGTAGCTCAGTTGGTAGAGCATCGGTCTCCAAAACCGACGGTCGGGGGTTCGAGTCCCTCCTGCCCTGCCCAGCAGCCTTTCAAGAAGTCCGGAACACATGTCACTCGATGATCTCAACCGAGAGCAGAAGCGCACGTTGCGCCGAATGGGCGCGATCGACGAGAAGGGCGCGCCCACGCGCGTCGCTCGTTCGACCGGCGCCAAGTCGGAACGCGTCGGCCCGGCGCAGTACCTCCGCGAAGTCCGCGACGAGATGCGCAAGGTCGCCTGGCCGTCGCGGGAAGAGGTCATCCGCTACTCGATCATCGTCGTCTGCACCGTCCTCGTGTACATGGCGCTCGTCGGCGGGCTCGACTACATCTTCGGGTTCCTCTCAAGGTGGCTCTACGGATGAGTGAGCAGAGCGAACTGAACGGTGATCTCGAGGAGCTCGTAGAGAACGTGCTCGACGCCGGCGAAGAAGTCGACGACGAGTCGACCGACGAGGAGTCGACCGCCGACGAGGCCGACGCCGGAGCCGACGACGAGTCGACCGACGACGACACCAGCGACGACGTCATCGAAGAAGAGCCGCCGCTCGATGAGCCAGTGGCCGAGAAGTTCGGCGAGAACGGTGATCACCTGCCCGAAGTCGAGGCCATCGAGGTCGTGCCTGACGACTACGCCGAAGGCGACGAGGTGGCCGACGAGGCCGCCGCCCTCGGCGTCGAGATCACCGACGAGGCCGAGCTCGACGCCTTGTCCGACGCGCTGACCGACGCCGACGAGCAGGTCGTCCTCGATGCCACCACCGACGATGCCGACACCGAGTCGACCGACGTGGAAGCGGAGATTCCCGCCGAACCCGTCGACGACCCGTCGACGCGGCCTGGCGAGTGGTTCGTCGTGCACACCCAGTCGGGCTACGAGAAGAAGGTCACCGCCAACCTCCACGCACGCATCCAGAGCATGAACATGGAGGACAAGATCTTCGAGGTCGTCATCCCGATGGAAGACGTCGTCGAGTTCAAGAACGGCAAGAAGCAGACCGTTCAACGCAAGGTGTTTCCCGGCTACCTGCTCGTGCGTTGCCGCATGGACGACGCGTCGTGGTACTGCATCCGCAACACGCCCGGGGTGACCGGCTTCGTCGGTCAGAGCCGCCAGGGCCAGAAGCCGACGCCGCTCACCCGCCGCGAGGTGCTTACGTTCCTGTCGGCCAAGGGTGACGGCGCCGAGCAGACGACGCGGACCAAGCCGCGACTCGAGTACGAAGTCGGCGAGAGCGTGCGCGTCAAGGAAGGCCCGTTCGCCGACTTCTCCGGCGAGATCGCCGAGATCAACGCCGACCACATGAAGCTCAAGGTGCTGGTGAACATCTTCGGACGCGAGACGCTCGTCGAGATGGACTTCAGCCAGGTCGCCAAGCTCTGACGGCGACGTTCAAGGACTCAAGGAAAGAGACTCACTGTCATGGCCAAGAAGAAGGTTGCTGCGATCGTCAAGATCCAGATCCCCGCGGGCAAGGCCAGCCCGGCGCCGCCCGTCGGCACCGCCCTCGGCCCCCACGGCGTGGCGATCATGGACTTCGTCAAGGCCTACAACGCCGCCACCGAGAATCAGTCCGGGACGATCGTGCCGGTCGAGATCACGATCTTCGAGGACCGCACGTTCACGTTCATCCTCAAGACGCCGCCAACGCCCGTGCTCCTGCGCGAGCGCGCCGGCCTCGAGAAGGCGTCCAGTGAGCCGGGCAAGACCAAGGTCGGGCGGGTGACCGAGGCGCACGTCGCCGAGATCGCCGAGATCAAGATGCCCGACCTCAACGCCTACGACCTCGACGCCGCCAAGCAGCAGGTCAGAGGTACCGCGAGATCGATGGGAATCGAGGTGGTGGGCTAAGCCCACCACCTCACGAGGCCACGACCCGGATCACCTCGCCGGGCGGGCTTTCACACCAAATCTGGGCACCGCCCAGACCCGGGAGGGAGACAGGAAATGTCAGGTAAGAAGCACACCGACGCCGCCAAGACGTTCGATCGTGACCAGTTCTACGCGCCAGCCGAGGCGCTGGGGATCGTCAAGAACATGGCTTCGGCGAAGTTCGACGAGTCCGTCGACGTCGCCGTCCGTCTCGGTGTCGATCCGCGTAAGGCCGACCAGATGGTGCGCGGCACGGTTGCCCTGCCGTCGGGTACCGGCAAGGACGTGCGCGTCGCCGTCTTCGCCGCCGGCGAGGCCGCCCAGGAAGCGCGCGACGCCGGCGCCGACATCGTCGGCGCCGACGACCTCGCCGCCCAGGTCGAGGCCGGCAAGTTCGACTTCGACGTGGCCATCGCCACCCCGGACATGATGCCGCTGGTCGGACGTCTCGGCCGGGCTCTCGGCCCGCGCGGGTTGATGCCGAACCCGAAGACCGGCACGGTGACCACCGACGTCGGCCGCGCCGTGGGCGAGTTCAAGGGCGGCAAGGTCGAGTACCGAACCGACCGCTACGGCAACATCCACGTCCCGCTCGGCAAGGCCAGCTTCGAGCCGGCGGACCTGGAGACCAACTTCCGTGCCGTCGTCGACGAGCTCAACCGGGCCAAGCCGGCGTCGGCCAAGGGCCGTTACCTGCGCAAGATCACCGTGTCGTCGACGATGGGTCCGGGGGTCCACGTCGACACCAACCGCCTGCGCCCCGACGTCGCCGCCACCAGCTGATCTCGTCTGGGTCGACTGAGAGGACCGTCGCGTCTTTGGCATGGTCGGCGCCACCAACGTCGCCAACGCGACCAAAGAGTTCAAGCCCGCGCAATCGTTCTGCGCAGGTGGAAGGTGGCACCTCACCAGCTGTGCACGCCGCCGTCGCCGCGGCGGGCGACGGGCAGATACGCCCGGCAGTAGGGATAGTCGGCAGCGCGCTGCTCGTTGAAGTTGACGCCGAAGCCGGGCCGTTCGTCGAGGTGAAGCATCCCGTCCTCCAGCCAGTAGCCGACGTCGAAGACCTCGGACGCCAGCTCGGGGTGACGCATGTACTCCTGGATGCCGAAGTTGTGGACCGCCACTTGGAAGTGCAGGCAGGCGGCCAGGTTGATCGGCGACAGGTCGGTCGGCCCGTGACATGCCGTACGCACGTGGTACAGCTCGGCGAAGTGGGCGACGCGCTGTAGGTGCGTGAGCCCCCCGCAGTGGGCCACCGTCATCCGGATGTAGTCGATGAGCTGTTCGGCGATCAGCTGCTGGCAGTCGTACAACGTGTTGAACACCTCGCCGATGGCGATCGGCGTAAGCGTGTGCTGGCGAATCAGACGCAACGACTCCTGTAGTTCGGCGGCAACCGGATCCTCCAGCCAGAACAGTTGGTACGGCTCGAGAGCGACGCCGAGTTGGGCGGCCTCGCGAGGCGTGAGGCGGTGGTGCACGTCGTGGAGCAGATCGACGTCCCACCCGATCGCGGCGCGCACCGCCTCGAACAGTTTCGGTACGCCGCGGAGATAAGGGCCGCTGTCGAACGTCTCGAGGATCGGACGATCGATCTCGGCAGGTTCGTAGAACAGGTCGCCGCGACCGACGCCGTACGGCTGACTGAGCCCGGGCAGACCTGACTGGACCCGCACCGCCTTGTAGCCGGCCTCGACGTACCGGCCGACCGCCTCGACGGATTCCTCGATCGTCGCTCCGTTGGCGTGGCCGTACACGGTCACGCCTTCGCGGGCGCGACCGCCGAGCAGGTTGTACACGGGGGTGTCGAGGCACTTGCCTTTGATGTCCCACAAGGCCATGTCGATGGCGCCGATCGCCGTCATCGTCACCGGGCCGCGGCGCCAGTAGGCGCCCTTGTACAACGAGTGCCAGATGTCCTCGATCGACCGGGCGTCGAGGCCGATGAGCAGGGGCAGGACGTGGTCGTCCAGATAACTCGCCACGGCGAGCTCGCGGCCGTTGAGCGTGGCGTCGCCAATCCCGCGAACGCCGTCCTCGGTCTCGATGACGACGGTGACGAAGTTGCGACCGGGGCAGGTCAGGACCGTCCGTGCTTGTTCGATCTTCAACGTGGTGCCCCCTATCGCACGGCGCGAACGGTGCGCGCTCGCATTGCCGCTTCGACCTCGTCGAGCGTCACCATCGAGGTGTCGCCGGGTGTCGTCATCGCCAGCGCGCCGTGGGCGGCACCGTACTCGACGCCGGTCGCCACCGGCTTGCCTGCCAGCAGCCCGTAGATCAACCCCGAGGCGAAGCCGTCGCCGCCGCCGACCCGATCGAAGATGTCCAGGTCGGGGCGCGTCGTGGCGTGGTGGAAGGCGCCTTCGGCGTAGGCGACCGCACCCCAGTCGTTGCGATTCGCCGTCGTCGCCCGGCGCAACGTGGTGGCGACCACCCGGAGATTCGGATAGGTGTCGATCACCTCGCTGATCATCGCCTTGAAGTGGGTCGGATCGAGTTCGGAGAGATCCTCGTCGAGGCCGCTGACCTCGAATCCGAGCGCTGCGCTGAAGTCCTCCTCGTTGCCGAGCATCACGTCGACGTAGGGGGCGAGCAGGCGGTTGACTTCGACGGCGCGATCGCGGCCACCCTGATTCGCCCACAACCCGGCGCGGAAGTTGAGGTCGTAGGAGACGACAGTGCCTGCACCCTTCGCAGCGCGGAGTGCGTCGAGCAGGACCTCAGCGGTGGACGCCGAGAGGGCGGCGAAGATACCCCCGGTGTGCAGCCAGCGCACGCCCTCGACGTCGAACAATCGCAGCCAGTCGACGTCGCCGGGTTGCATCGAGGCGGCTGCGGTGTGCCCCCGGTCGTACACGGTGCGGGAGGGGCGCAGCCCGAAACCCCGCTCCGTGAAGTTGAGGCCCACGCGTGCGGAGCTGCCGAAGCCGTCGAAGCGCTGCCAGCAGACGTGGCTGGTGTCCACGCCGCCGGCGTGGATCAGCGTCTCGACGAGCCGCCCGACATCGTTGTCGACGAGCGCCGTGACGACCGCGGTGCGCAGGCCGAAGCATCGCCGCAGGGCCCTCGCGACGTTGTACTCGCCGCCGCCTTCCCAGACGTCGAACGTACGGGCGCTGCGGATCCGCGTGGCGCCCGGATCGAACCGCAGCATCACCTCGCCGAGGGCGACGCAATCCCACCGCGCCTCGTCGGGGGCCTTGATCGTCAGGCTCACGCCGTCAAGCTCCGCTCGCTCACGCCCAGGATTCCGTGAGCGGGGGGCGGCACTTGGCGATCAGGTCGAGGGTCGTCGTGGCGCGCTCGGTGATCGCATCCCAGCGACCCTCCCGCACCTCGGCGGCCGGGAACAGTTGCGAACCCATCCCGACGCACGCCGCACCGGCGCCGAACCACGACGTCAGCGACTCACGATCCGGTGAGATCCCTCCGGTCGGCATGATGCGCGACCACGGGCAGGGGGCGAGGAGATCGCTGATCAGTTGCGGGCCGCCGACCCGGGCAGGGAACAGCTTGACGATCTCGCAGCCGAGCTCCTCGGCACGGGCTACTTCAGTCGGTGTCGCGCAGCCGGGCATGTACGCCACCTTGCGCCGATTGCACACCATCGCCACCTCGGCCGACAACGTCGGCGAAACGACGAACGAAGCGCCGAGGTTGAGGTACATCGACGCCGTGCCGGCATCCATCACCGAGCCGACACCGAGCACGATCTCGGGCATTCGCCGACTGCACTCCTGATCGAGCTCGGCGAAGACCTGATGGGCGCCGTCGCCCCGGTTCGTGAACTCGATGACGCGGACTCCGGCGGCGTCGAGGGCTTCGACGAGGCGGATCGCCGTCTTCACATCCGGGTTGAAGAACAGTGGCATCACGCCGCTGCGAAGCGTCACCACGAGGGTGTCGAGTCGACTGAATCGGGCCATCGGATTCGATTTCGCTCTCAGCATCGTGTCCACATGAGTGGACGTAGTTCGATATGGTGTACGTCATGTTGACGGCCCACCGACGTGCTGTCAAGGCCGGATCCGTGCGGACGCCGATCACCCCGTCGGTACGTGGCTGACGATCGTCTTGCATGCCCGCATCAATGCAGCCAACGTGACGCGGCGGCGATCCGGGCCGAAGCGCATCGCCGGCACCGAACAGGACAGCGCGTCACGAGGGGGGTCGGCAAGCGGCAGGGGCACCGCAAGGCAGGCGATGCCTACCGCGTTCTCGCCCTCGTCGCTCGACCAGCCGCGCCGCGGATCTCCGCGAGGGTGGTGCGCAGCTGGCGGCGGTCGGTGATCGTCGCCTCGGTCATCGGTTGGAGGCGGGCCGGCAGGTGCGCTTCGAGCTCGTCGTCGGGCAGCCCGGCGAGCAGCGCCTTGCCGAGCGCAGTCGTGTACGCGGGCAACCGACGGCCGACGGCGGAGAACAGGCGCAGTTGCTGCGTCGACTCGCGCTTGGCCAGATACACGATGTCGGTCCCGTCGAGACGCCCGAGGTGCACTGTCTCGTCGAGCTCGGCGACGAGGGCGTCGAGCACCGGAGCGGTGAGGGCGACGACAGGGTCGCCGTCGACGAACGCCGTGCCGACGCGCACGGCGCGTACGCCGATGGCCAGGCGACCAGCCTCGTCGCGTTGCACCCAGCCACGCCGGATCAGCGTTTGCACGACGACGTGGAGGCTGCTCTTCGGTGCATCGAGATCGCGGGCGAGGTCGGCGAGTGTGGGTGCGTCGCCCTCGGCCAGTCGTTCGAGGATCTGCACCGTACGAACTGCCGACTTGGCTTCTCGGTCGCTCGACTCGGCCATCGATTGATTCCTCCTGTGGGTCGGTTGACGCACGGCCTGTGATCTCGACGGCACGACACCCTTGACAGGTCGACCTGCCGGCGATCATGATACTGTACACCATACCGAACTGTGTCCACATACGTGGACGACAGCCAGTGGCGACAGGACATGGTTGGTGGGGGGATTGTCGGGATCGTGACGATCTCGCGACCGCTTCGTCGCCGACGAGAAGAGCTCATCGAGAGGAGACATTCGTGAGGGGTTCGAGGTCATCACACACAAGCCGGCCGGGGTCGCGATTCAGACGAGCGGCCTTGGCAGGCGGCGCTGTCATCGTCGCCGCCACCGGTGCCGGGTTCAACGTTTCGGCGACCACCGTGCCGGCGGGGGACTCCACCTACATGGTCGAGCCCAAGGAAGGCCCGTACACGGTCGGACTGGCCAACGGCTTCGTCGGCAACTCCTGGCGTGCCCAGATGGTCGCCGAGCTCGAGTACGCCGTTTCCCAACGCGACGACGTCGACGACTTACTGGTCACCAACGCCAACAACGACGTCTCCGCGCAGAACTCGCAGATCAGTGACCTCGTCGCCAGCGGCGTGGACCTGTTGCTGGTCGACGCCGTGTCCGAGACGGCCGTCAATGCCGAGCTCGAACGGGCCCACGAGGCGGGTGTCCTCGTCGTCTCGTTTGACGGTACGGCCAGCACGCCCGCCGGAATCCGCGTCAACACCGACCAGGCCGAGTTTGGCACGATCGGAGCCGAGTGGCTGGTGGAGGCGATGGGTGGCAGCGGTTCGGTGATCGCCCTGCACGGGGTGGCCGGCAACCCGACGAGTGAAAGCCGATGGGAAGCGGCCAAGGCGGTGCTCGACGAGGCGGGCATCGAAATCGTCGGTGAGGCCAATGCCGACTGGGACCTCGCGCAGGGGCGGGCGGCGGCAGCCGACCTGCTGGCTGCCAACCCCGACGTCACCGGCATCTACTCGCAGGGCGGGGCGATGTCGCTCGGCGCCTTGCAAGCGCTCGAAGCGGCAGGCCGCGACCCGCTGCCGGTTCCTGGAGAGGGCCTCAACCAGTTCCTCAAGAAGTGGGCTGAGCTCAACGAGTCCTCGGGATGGACGTCGGTGGCGCCCTCGCAGCCACCGTCGATCGTGGTGCGCGCCCTCGAGGTCGGCATCGCCGCCCTCGGAGGTGAGGACCCCGGCCAAGAGGTCAACATTCCGTTGCCGGTCATTGACCAGGACAATCTCGCTGACAGCGTCCGACCCGACCAGCCCGACTCGCTGTGGCTGCCGACGGACCTGCCGGACGACGTGATCGCCGAGCTGCTTTCCTGATCCTCGGGCGTTCGAGGAATGGGGCGGTGACATCGTCGACCCCCAACGCAGTCGCGCCGGTGGCGACGCACTTGCGGGGGATCTCCAAGAGCTTCGGCTTCACCACTGCCCTCGCCGGTGTGGATCTGACGATCCACGCCGGCGAGGTGCTCGCCTTGCTCGGTGAGAACGGTGCCGGCAAGTCGACGTTGGTGAAGGTACTCACGGGGGTGATCGCCCCCGATGCAGGGACGATCGATATCGACGGCGTCGATCACGCTGCGTTGACCCCGCGGCATGCCGAGGAGTTGGGCATCGCGCGGGTTGCCCAGGAGCTGTCGTTGTTCCCGGAGATGAACGTGGCAGCCAACGTGTTCATCGGTCGTGAGCCGCGCCGCTTCGGCCTCGTCGACCGTGGAGCGTTGCATCGTCGCACGTCCGAACTGCTCGAGTTGCTCGGCATCCCACTCGACACACGGCTAGCGGTTCGCCGGCTCTCGCTCGCCGAGCGACAGCTCGTCGAGATCGCCAAGGCGATGGCTCGGACGCCACGCATCCTCGTGCTCGACGAACCGACGTCGGGCCTACGCGAGCACGAGGTGGAACGCCTCTTCGAGGTCATCCGTGGGCTGCGCCAGCGCGGCTGCGCCATCGTGTTCATCAGCCACCGCCTCGAAGAGGTGTTCGCCATCGCCGACCGCATCGCCGTACTCAAGGACGGACGCAACTCCGGCGAGGTCGACCGCGGCAACGCTGAGCGCGACAGCGTCGTGCGGATGATGGTCGGCCGGGAGGTGGAGAGTCAGTTTCCTCCCCGACCAGCGGCCATCGACGATTCGCTGGGCATCGAGCGTGTGCCGGCGTTGCGGGCGATCGGCTTCGGTGTCGTCGGCACCAATGTGTCCGGCATTGACCTGGCGCTCTACCCCGGCGAGGTCTGCGGGCTCGCCGGCCTGCAGGGGCAGGGTCAGACGATCCTCCTCGAAGGATTGTTCGGCCTGCGTCGCGGTACAGGGCGTCTCGACGTCGGCCGCCATCGCGGGCCGTTCCGGCATCCCGGCGTAGCGGTCGCCGCTGGGCTCGCTCTCGTGCCGGAGGATCGCAAGTCCGAAGGCGGGCATCTCGATTTCACCGTCCGGGCGAACGTGACGCTACCGCTGCTCGACCGCTACACACGCGCAACCGTCATCCAACGCCGAGTCGAACGAGCCCGGGCCCGCACCGCAACCTCGGCGCTCGGCGTGCGACCTGCCGACCCGGAACAGATGTTGGCGAACCTCTCCGGAGGCAACCAGCAGAAGGTCATCCTCGCCCGCTGGTTGGGTGCCGATCCGACCGTGCTGCTTCTCGCCGATCCGACTCGCGGCGTCGACATTGCCACCAAGCAGGAGATCTATCGGATCATCCGAGCTGAGGCCGACAAGGGGGTTGCGGTGCTCATCCTGTCGACCGAGCTCACCGAACTGATCGGGCTCTGCGATCGCGTGCTGGTGATGGTCGAGGGATCGGTCGCCGCCGAATTCGCCAGTGACGGGCTGACCGAAGAAGCCGTCATGAACGTCGCCGCCGGTATGGCGTCGTGAGGGCTCTGCACCGTTGTGAGCGACGAGGCGCCAGCCGAGGAACGTCCACCAACTGCGCGGGCAGAACACGGCGTGGCCGGGGAACGCAATGAGGGCCGCTTCGTGAGCGTGGTCGTGGTACCCACCCGTCGGGTGCGCTTCGGAGGGGCGATCGACGTATCGACGATCGCCGCCTACGGGCTGCTCGTCGTCACGGTGGGGACGTACCTTGCGCTCGATCCCGGCACGATGACCCTCGACAGGGTGGCCACGCTGCTGGCTCAGCGACTCCCCCTGGTGTTCGTCGCCATCGGCCAGACGATCGTGGTGATGAGCCGCGGGTTCGACCTGTCGGTGGCCGGGATCGTGGCGCTCACCAACGTGGTCGTGGCGACGACGATGGGCACGGGCCCCGGTGGGGTGGCCTGGGGCGTTGCCATGGGCGTCGGCGTCGGTCTCGCCGCCGGCCTCGTCAACGGCATGCTCGTCGGCTACCTCCGGCTCCCGGCGATCATCGTGACGCTGGCGTCGTGGTCGATCTTGGCCGGGCTGGCCCTCTACGTCCTGCCCCAGCCCGGCGGGTTCGTCTCCACTGGGTTTGCTGACTTCCCGCATCAGCGGGTCGGGCCGATTTCCGTCGCCTTCATCGCTCTCGTCGCCGTGCCCGGCCTGCTGTGGTGGCCGATCTCGCGTTCGCGCCTCGGCTACCGGCTGTTGGCAGTGGGCGGCGACGAGCGGGCCGCCTACGAGAGCGGGGTCGAGGTGGCGCGCACGAAGGTGGTGGCCTTCGTGCTCTGTGGGCTGTTCGCCTCGATCGGCGGCCTGTTCCTGACGATGCAGGCGACCTCCGGCGATCCACGCATCGGCGACCCCTTCACGCTCAACTCCATCGCCGCGGTTGCGCTCGGCGGGGCGCTGCTCAGCGGCGGGCGGGCCAGCGTCGCCGCCAGTGTGGCCGGTGCCCTCGTCATCGGCACGCTCCCCAATGTCCTGTTCCTCGCCGGCGTGTCGACGTACTGGCAGTTCATCGTGGCCGGCACCGTGCTCGTGCTCGCCGTCACGGTGTCGGAGATCACCCGGCGTCGAGTTGACGCGGGGGCGACATGACCGTGGAAGCATCGAGCGATGTGTCCTCGCCCATGACCACAGCGCCGCGGCCGGAACAAGCGGCTTGGATCGAGCACGTCGGGGCTCGCTGGCGCGCCTGGTTGCCGTACGTGTTGGCGGTCGCGATCTACGGCATCGCCGTGTGGATCTCGCCGAGCTACGCCGACATGCGTCAGTTGGGGACACTGCTCGTGCTCGCCGCGATGCTGGGCATCGTCGCCATCGGCCAGACGCTGGTGATGCTGATCGGCGGCATCGACCTCTCAGTGTCGGCGGTGATCACGTTCGTCAACCTGGTCGTCGCCGCCACGGTCGCCGGCAACGACGGGCGGATCTGGCTGGCGGTTGTCCTGGCGCTGCTGATCGGTCTCGCCGTCGGCCTTGTCAACGGGGTACTCATCCACGTGCTGCGGCTGCCCGACATCATCATGACGCTGGCATCGTTCACGATCCTCACAGGGGTCGCCCTGTTGTACAGCGGTGGATCGCCGAAGGGCTCGGGTAGCCCGCTGCTCGGCAAGGCGGCGAACGGTCGGCTCTGGGACTTTCTGCCGTACTCGATGATCCTGTGGATCGTCCTCAGTGCCGTCGTCATCTTCATCTTGCGGCGAACGGCACCAGGCCGCCGGGTCTACGCCGTGGGGCTGAACCGAACGGCTAGCCGCTATGCCGGCGTTCGAGTCGGCTGGACAGTGATCGGTTTGTACGTGGCGTCAGGCCTGTGCGCGGCGATCGTCGGTGTCCTCATCACCGGCTACACCGGTTCGAGCTTCTTCGGCAGCGGTGACAAGTACCAACTCGGCTCCGTCGCCGCCGTGGTCGTCGGCGGTACGTCGATCTACGGGGGACGCGGTGGCTACGGCGGAACGATCGCCGGTGCGCTCATCCTCGTTTTCTCCGAGAGCATCCTGCGCATCATCGACATCGCCGACGCCGGCCGGCGAATCGCCTATGGCGTGCTGATCCTAGTGCTGCTGATCTCTTACGGCCGAGCCGGCAGCCTGCGCCGCGGAGTCGGCCGCAGCTCCGCCTGACGCCGCGGCCGACCCCACGTGTCACTTCAGCTCGACGGTCGCCCCGGCCTCTTCGAGCTTGGCCTTGGCGGCCTCGGCGGCCTCCTTGGCGACCTTCTCGAGGACGGGGTTGGGGGCGCCGTCGACGACGTCCTTGGCCTCCTTGAGACCCAGGCTGGTGAGCTCGCGGACGACCTTGATGACCTGGATCTTCTGGGCGCCGGCGCCGGTCAGGACGACGTCGAACTCGTCCTGCTCCTCAACGGCCGCAGCTGCCTCGCCGCCACCCGCCGGGGCGGCGGCGGCGACGGCGACGGGAGCGGCGGCGGTGACGTCGAAGCGCTCTTCGAAGGCGTCGAGCAGTTCCTTGAGCTCGAGCACGGTGAGTTCGGAGATCGAATCGAGGATCTCGGTGGTGGTAGCCATGGTGGTTCGTTTCCTTGTTGAAGTGAGTTGGTTGAGTTGGTTTGGGGCGGCGATCAGGCCGCTTCTTTGGACTCGATGAGGGCGGACAGGCCGTAGGCGAAGTTGCGGGGCAGGGCCTGCAACAACCCGGCGGTCTTCACCAGCGGTGCCTGCAAGGCACCGGCGAAGCGGGCGAGCAGTTCGTCGCGAGACGGCAACTCGGCCAGTGCCTTGATGTCGTCGGCGCTGAGCAGGTTGGTGCCGAGGGCGCCGCCCTTGAGCACCAGCAACGCGTTGGTTCGCGACGCGCCGTGCAACGCCTTGGCGGCGCCGACGGTGTCGGTGCCGGTGAACGTGATCGACGTCGGTCCGACGAGCAACTCGTCGAGGGCGTCGAGGCCGGCCTCGCGAATGGCCAGTTTGGCCAGCGTGTTCTTGTAGACCTTGTGCTCGGCGCCGACGTCACGCAGCGAGCCGCGCAGGCTCGCCAGAGCGCCGACGGTCATGCCGCGGTACTCGGACACGAACACCGCCGGAGCCGCGGACAGCTTGCCGGCGATCTCGGTGACGATGGCGACCTTGTCGGGACGGGGATTCTCCATGTGCACACCTCCTTTCGCGCACGTCGTGGGCACTCGCGTTCAGGCGAGGCTCCACGGAAAGCACGTGGGGCGTGCACCTCGGCTGGCGGTATGACCCATTACCCATCACTGGACCAGCGGTCTTCGGCGAGCGACCGGTTGTATGTCGACCGACGATCCTACCGCCGCACCTCCAAGACCGAACCGGTCAGCCGTTCGCAAGCCCGCGCAATCGTTCCGTCTTCTTGGTCGATTTGGCGCCGCTAGCGGCGTCAAAGGAACCAAAGAGTTCGCGACTCGCGCTTGCTGCGCGACCCAACACTGCCCCGACGGGTCCCGCCACCCGCTGCGGGTGGGAGCTGATGTACCTCGGCTGGTATGCGCCCAAGCGGACGGCACGGGCGGCGCTGGTCGTCGGAAATGAGAAGGTTCTCAGGTTTGGTTCATCTCTAGGCCATCTCGTCAGGGCAGGCTGAGCGCCGAGCAGAAATGCTTCGTGCTCGCGTCGTCAATTCCCGCCGACGAAACGCGAGCGGGCTGTGGTGTCCGGATCCGCCACCGGACACCATGGCCCCCGCCACCTCTCAGGTCCGCAGCCGGTAGCCCATCCCGCGCACCGTTTCGATCGTGTCGGCTCCGAGCTTCCGGCGCAGGTAGCGGATGTACACCTCGACGACGTTCGAGCCGGGGTCGAAGTGGTATCCCCACACGTGCGACAACAACTGCTCGCGTGTGAGCACCTGGCCGGCATGGCGTAGGAACGTCTCGGCGAGGGCGAACTCCCGTGCCGTCAGCTCTATCGACCGCCGCGGACTGTCGCCATCGTCGATCGATGCTCGCCGCGACCGCAGGTCGAGGGTGATCGATCCGGCACTGAGCACCGATGGCTCGGCCTGCCCATTGTCGCGGAGGCGGACACGAACGCGGGCGAGCAGCTCCTCGAAACGGAACGGCTTGGTCATGTAGTCGTCGGCGCCGTTCTCGAGTCCGGCGACGGTGTCCTCGACGCCGTCGCGGGCGGTCAGGATGATCACCGGCAGCGTTTCGCCCCGGTTGCGAATCGACCGCAGCACCGCTTGCCCGTCGAGGCCACGCAGCCCGAGATCGAGGATGACGAGGTCGAACATGCCGTCCCGCGCCAGCGCAAGCGCCTCCGTACCGCTCGCCACCGCCATCGTCGTGTATCCGCTCGCCTGCAGTCCCTTCTCGAGGAAGGCGACGATCCGTTCCTCGTCCTCGGCGATGAGAATCCGGGTCACACCGGCACCTCGTCGTCCGGAGGTTCCAGCGGAAGGCGGATCATGAACGTCGCGCCGCCCCCCGGCGTCGGCGCATGCTCGGCCGTCCCGCCGTGGGCCGTGGCGATCGCGTCGGCGATCGCCAAGCCGAGGCCGACGCCGTCGTGGTGATTCGCCGCCTTGCCGTTCGCACCACGGGCGTAGCGGCCGAACAGGCCGACCGCCACCTGCGGGTCGACCCCGGTACCACGATCGCGAACCCACAGGCGGATCCACCCAGGCGAATCGACCGCCACACCAACGCCGATCTCATCGCCGTCGACCGTGTGTTGGGCGGCGTTCACGGCGAGGTTGAGCATCGCCTGGAGCAGCCGGTCGGCATCGGCGACGCCGGCAACGACGCCCGGTCGGGGTGCTTCGAGCGTCCACTGCCGCGGCGCCAGCGCCGAGAGCCTGGCCAGGATGTCAGCGGCGAGATCGCCGTAGTCGACGGGCTGAAGGCGGAGGAAGTGCGGTTGTTCGGCCTTGGCGAGGACCAACAGGTCGCTGACGGCGCGGCCCATGCGATCCAGCTCGTCGATCACGATCGCCACCGCGGTGTCCCGCTCGTCGGGGTCGTCACCGAGAACTTCGAGGTGACCCCGGGCGATCGTGATCGGCGTTCGCAGGTCATGGGCGACGTCGTCGATGAACTGGCGCTGGGCGCGGGCGCCGCTGTCGAGGCGGTCGACCATCTCGTTGAACGTGCGGCCGAGCTCGGCGAGCTCGCTATGGCCGTTGACGGGGATGCGTGCCGACAGATCGGAGTGGGTGATCGCCCGAGCGGTTCGGGTGAGCTGGCGCACCGGGGCGACGACGCGGCCGGCGAGCCACCAGGCGAGCACCGTCGTGACGGCCAGCACGGCGAACCCGGCGAGGGCAAGGACGCCGATCAGCTCGTCGAGGTCGTCGAGCTGATTGTCGATGAAGTGGGCGACGACGAACACACCGAGTACCTCGTCGGTCCCGTTGTCAACGCTGGAACCGTCGGCGACAGCGAGCGAGTCGCCATCGCCGCTTTCCGGTGCGAGCACGGGGACCGCCAGCGAGATGATGTCCCCGGCGGACGTCTCGAGACTGCGCATCGACGGGTCCGTCGACGCCGTCCACTCCTCGACGAGTCGCTGATCCTCGACCAGCTGGGCGGGTGCGCCGAAGCTGCGACGGATCCCGTCCGCAGCCGGCTCACCAGGATCGAAGGGGATCGTGTAGAACGCCTGGTTGTCGCCGGCGTCATGGGTCTGCAAGAACTCGTCGAAGAGGGCGGCGACGTCACGCCCGTACGGCTCACCCGAATCGCGCCGTCCGAGTCCGGCAATCCGCTGCAACTCCGCTGCTTGATAGCCGAGGTCGAGCTCGGCATCGCGTCGGATGCGAGCGGACTGGACCTCGCGGACGACGACGATCGAGACGGTGAGGGCGGTCGCCAGCAGGAGAAAGATGGCGACGACAACGCGTACGCGAATGCTCGACGCGACCGTGTGGATCGTGCGCCGCCACGAACGCGGCGCGGTCGAGTCTCGTGGGTCAGTCGTCGTCCCGGTCGTCGCTCCGCCGGTTGTCCCGGTCGTCGTCGCGGTCGCCGTCGCCGTTGTCCCGGTCGTCGCCCCGGCGGTCGTCGTCGCGGTCGTCCCAGTTGTCGTCTTCGTCATCGTTCTCGCCGTCGTCCTCGTCCTTGTCGTCCTCGTCGAGGTCGGGACGCGGTAGCGGAACGGTCACGGGTGGTGCCTCCGCCGGGAGTGGGACCGCTGCAGACGCTACCGCCGGGGAGGCGGCAATCACCGGGTCTGTCGCCGCGGGCGCCGGTGGCGGTGCGACGGTCGTCGCCGGTGGCGGCGTCGTGGCGGGGACGGGCGCAGCGGTCGGTGCCGGCGGGGCGGGAAGTGGCGGTGGCGCCGTGGTGGAGGTCGTGGTCGTTGTCGCCGGCAGGCTTGTGGTCGTCGTCGTGGTCGTGGGGGTGGTCGTCGTCGGTGGCACGGCCGGCAGCTGGACCGGCTCGATCGGCGACGGGGCGGCCGGCACGGTGGCCACGAGGGCGCGGCCGAACACGGCGGAGGCGACGATCGCCACCAGCGAGGCGATCACGAGGAGGGCCGGGTTGCGGCGCACGGCCAGGCAGTATGGCGAGGGCGGCACGCGAATCGGTGAATGGAACGTGAGAGTTCTCTCATCGCCGTCACCGAGACCGCAGCGAGCCACCCCGAGACCGCATCGAGCGGACAGATGCATGTACCGGGACAGATGCATGTACCGGCACAGGTGCAAGCGAGCGAGCGCCAGCGAGTGAGCGGCCAGACGCTGCGCGGGCGGAACACGGCGTGGCCGGGGAACGCAATGAACGGCTTGACAGCTTTGCTGGCGTTCTTTACCCTCTGCTCAATTGACGTCCCTGCCCGGGCGTGCCAGTCCGGCCGCGGGTTGATGTCGTGTGCACCTGGCCGCTAGGATCGTCTGTTGCCGTGCGTCGCGCTTACCCCTCCTCAGCCGGAGTCCCTGGTCCTGCGCGCCCGCGGCCGTGCCCACCCGACACCCGTGATCCTCAGATAGGGGAGTGATTCGTGGCTATCGCCTCCACGTCCCGAGAGCGCTATTCGTTCGCCAACCTCGTCGAGCCGCTCGACCTGCCGGACCTCATCGCCATCCAGCGGTCGAGTTTCGAATGGTTCCTCAACGAGGGCTTGGCCAACACCTTCCGTGACATCAGCCCGATCAAGGACTTCTCCGAGTCGCTGCAGCTCGAGCTGGAGTTCGATCCGTTCGACGAGGACCTGCGCCCGCCGCCCAAGTTCTCCGTCGAGGAGTGCAAAGAGAAGGACATGACCTACTCAGCGCCCGTGTTCGTGCGCGCCAGGTTCATGAACCGCAACACCGGCGAGATCAAAGAGCAGACGGTGTTCATGGGCGACTTCCCGATCATGACGGAGAAGGGCACGTTCATCGTCAACGGCACCGAGCGTGTCGTCGTCAGCCAGCTCGTCCGCAGCCCCGGCGTGATCTTCGAGCCGGGTGAGCGGTACCGCCTCCGCAACCTCACCAAGCACCAGCTCGTCAAGGGCACGATCCACCCCTACCGCGGTGAGTGGATGGAGTTCGACGTCGAGCAGAAGCCCGGCCGTGACGTCACCGCCGGCACCCGCGTGGCCCGCAAGCGCCGCCTCGGCATCTTCACCCTGCTGCGCGCCCTCGGCTACGACGAGGAGAAGGCCCCCGGCTTCCTCGACCGCTTCGTCGCCCACTTCGACTTCCTCCAGGGTCAGTGGGACAAGGAGCGCGACGTCGCCCCGACCGAGGACGAGGCCCTCGTCGAGATCTACAAGCGGGCCCGCCCGGGCGAGCCCCCGACCGTCGAGTCCGCCCGTGCCTACTTCCGCAACGCCTTTTTCGAGAGTCGGCGCTACGACCTCAGCCGCGTCGGCCGTTACAAGCTGAACCGCAAGCTGGGGGCCGAGGTGGCCAGACTCGGCGAGCTCTTCGGCCTGTCCGACGAGCTGCTCGACCTCCCCGACGAGGAGCAGAACGTGCTCAGCCGCTGCGAGGTGCTGGCGGCGATCTCGTACATGCTCCACCTCGTCAAGCAGGAGCCCGGCTACCGCCTCGACGACCAGGACCACTTCGCCAACCGGCGCATCCGTTCGGTCGGCGAGTTGATCCAGAACCAGGTGCGCATCGGCCTGTCGCGGATGGAGCGGGTCGTCCGCGAGCGGATGACCACCCAGGACGTCGAGGCGATCACGCCGCAGACGCTGATCAACATCCGACCGGTCGTCGCCGCGATCAAGGAGTTCTTCGGGACGTCGCAGCTTTCGCAGTTCATGGACCAGGTCAACCCGCTGTCGGGGCTGACCCACCGTCGCCGCCTCTCGGCGCTCGGACCTGGCGGTCTCTCCCGTGAGCGCGCCGGCTTCGAGGTCCGCGACGTGCACTTCAGCCACTACGGCCGGATGTGCCCGATCGAGACCCCGGAAGGCCCGAACATCGGCCTCATCGGCGGGCTGTCGACGTTCGCCAGGGTGAACGAGTTCGGCTTCATCGAGAGCCCATATCGCCGGGTCCGCAACGGCAAGGTCACCGGCGACATCGTCTACATGGCCGCCGACGAGGAGGAGAACTACGTCGTCGCCCAGGCCAACACGCCGCTCAACGCCGACGGATCGATCGCCGGCGACCGCGTGCTCGTGCGCCGTTCACCGCAGGCCGCCAACCTCGAGGACCTCAAGCGCATGCTCGAGGCCGAGAGCTTCTTCGGCGCCACCACCGACATCGCCTACGTGCCACCGGCCGAGGTCGACTTCATGGACGTGTCACCGAAGCAGATCGTCTCGGTCGGCACGGCGCTGATCCCGTTCCTCGAGCACGACGACGCCAACCGCGCCCTGATGGGCGCCAACATGCAGAAGCAGGCCGTTCCGCTGGTGCGCTCCGAGGCTCCGTACATCGGCACCGGGATCGAGGATCGCGCCGCCCGCGACGCCGGCGACCTGTTGCAGGCGCTCGAGGACGGCGAGGTCATCGAGGTCACGGGCGACTCGATCACCGTGCAGTACTCGACGCTCGGCAAGAAGATCTACACCCTCGCCAAGTTCCGCCGCTCCAACCAGGACACCTGCATCAACCAGCGGCCCCAGGTCGTCGAGGGGCAGAAGATCCGCACGGGCACGATCCTCGCCGACGGCCCGTCGACCGACGCCGGCGAACTGGCCCTCGGCAAGAACCTGCTCGTCGCCCTGATGCCGTGGGAGGGCTACAACTTCGAGGACGCCATCATCCTGTCCGAGCGCCTCGTGCGCGACGACGTGCTGACCTCGATCCACATCCACGAGCACGAGGTCGACGCCCGCGACACCAAGCTCGGACCTGAGGAGATCACCCGGGACATCCCCAACCTGTCCGACGACATCCTCGCCGACCTCGACGACCGGGGGATCATCCGCGTCGGAGCCGAAGTCGGCCCGGGCGACGTCCTCGTCGGCAAGGTCACCCCCAAGGGCGAGACCGAGCTGACGCCGGAGGAGCGCCTGCTGCGGGCGATCTTCGGCGAGAAGGCTCGCGAGGTGCGCGACACGTCGCTGAAGGTGCCCCACGGCGAGAACGGCAAGGTCATCGACGTCAAGGTGTTCAACCGTGATGACGGCGACGAGCTGCCGCCCGGTGTCAACCAGCTGGTGCGCGTATACGTCGCCCAGAAGCGCAAGATCTCTGTCGGCGACAAGCTCGCCGGCCGTCACGGCAACAAGGGTGTGATCTCCAAGATCCTCCCGGTCGAGGACATGCCCTACCTCGCCGACGGCACGCCAGTCGACATCATCCTCAACCCGCTCGGCGTGCCGAGCCGGATGAACGTCGGCCAGGTGCTCGAGGCCCACCTCGGCTACTGCGCCCGCTGGGGCTGGACCGACCCGTCGAGCGGCAAGGCGATCGGCATCGCCCCGGTGCGCGGCACAGAGTCGAAGACCCGGCCGAACACGCCGCCGTCGACGTTCGTCGCCACGCCGGTGTTCGACGGCGCCCACTGGGACGAGGAGGTTGACGCCGGACAGCACCCGACGATCCAGGCGATCCTCGAGAACCTCAACCCGGAGTCCGTCGACGGCGACCGGTTGATCGGCGCCGATGGCAAGACGTCGCTGTTCAACGGTCGCACCGGCGAGCCGTACGACAACCGGATCACCGTCGGCTACATGTACATCCTCAAGCTCGCCCACCTCGTGGACGACAAGATCCACGCCCGGTCGACCGGCCCGTACTCGATGATCACCCAGCAACCGCTTGGTGGTAAGGCGCAATTCGGTGGCCAGCGGTTCGGTGAGATGGAGGTGTGGGCGCTCGAGGCCTACGGCGCGGCGTACTGCTTGCAAGAGCTGCTGACGATCAAGTCCGACGACGTGCTCGGCCGCGTCAAGGTCTACGAGGCGATCGTCAAGGGCGACAACATCCCCGAGCCCGGCGTGCCGGAGAGCTTCAAGGTGTTGATGAAGGAGATGCAGGCGTTGTGCATCAACGTCGAGGTGCTCGCCGACGACGGCACCGAGATCGAGATCCGCGATCTCGACGAGGACGTGTTCCGCGCCGCCGAGGAGCTCGGCATCGACATCTCCCGCCCGGAGCGGGGCACCGACGAGGACGACGCCGAGCGCGAGGCCCGCAGGGCCGCGCGTTCGTTCTGACCACGACCAACCAACAACGACAACGACACAACCACCCCGTCCACCGATGCAAGCGACCGAGCGCCAGCGAGGGAGCGGCCGGCAACGGCCTGCGTGGCCGGGGAACGCAATGAATAGCGAGAACGACACATGCTTGACGTGAACATGTTCGACCAGCTCAAGATCGGGCTGGCCACCCCTGACCAGATCCGCACGTGGTCGCACGGCGAGGTGAAGAAGCCGGAGACGATCAACTACCGCACGCTGCGCCCGGAGAAGGACGGCCTGTTCTGCGAGAAGATCTTCGGACCGACTCGCGACTGGGAGTGCTACTGCGGCAAGTACAAGCGGGTGCGCTTCAAGGGGATCATCTGCGAGCGCTGCGGCGTCGAGGTGACGCGCTCGAAGGTCCGCCGTGAGCGGATGGGGCACATCCAGCTCGAGGCCCCGGTGGTGCACATCTGGTACCTGCGCGGTACCCGCTCGTGGCTCGCCTATCTGCTGGCCGGGATCGAGCCGAAGGAAGAGCTCAAGGCCAAGCAGTTGGAGAAGGTCATCTACTTCGCCGCCAACCTCGTCACGTGGGTCGACGAGGACAAGCGTCACGAAGAGCTTCCCAATCTCGAGGCCGAGTACATCCAGGAGCGCGCCGAGATCGAGAAGGAGCTCGAGCTCGAGATCGACCGTCGGTTCAAGGAGTTGGAGTCCGAGGCCGAGGCGATGGAGGCCGACGGCGGCGACACCAAGAAGCTGCGCCGTGACTCCGATCGCGACGTCGAGGCGTTGCGCGAGCGCTACGCCGCCGAGCTCGACCTCGTCCAGCGCACGTTCGACGAGTTCAAGGACCTCCACCCGCGCAAGATCATCGACGACGAAATCTTGTGGCGTGAGCTGCGCGACAAGTACGGCGACTACTTCGAGGGCGGCACCGGCGCCGACGCGATCAAGGGGCTGATCGACCGCATCGACTTCGACGAGGAGGAGATCAAGCTTCGCGACGCCATCGATCCGGGTGAATCCGGGCGCAAGCCGCTGTCGGCCCAGCGCAAGCAGAAGGCGATCAAGCGGCTGAAGATCGTCGCCAGCTTCAACCGCCGCGACGATCACGGCCGCCGGCTGAATGATCCCAAGGCGATGATCCTCGACGTCGTCCCGGTGATCCCGCCGGAGCTGCGTCCGATGGTCCAGCTCGACGGTGGCCGTTTCGCCACGTCCGACCTCAACGACCTGTACCGCCGCGTGATCAACCGCAACAACCGGCTCGGCCGCCTGCTCAGCCTCGGCGCCCCGGAGATCATCGTCAACAACGAGAAGCGGATGCTCCAGGAGGCCGTCGACGCCCTGTTCGACAACGGCCGCCGCGGCCGTCCCGTCACCGGGCCGGGCAACCGTCCGTTGAAGTCGCTGTCCGACATGCTCAAGGGCAAGCAGGGGCGGTTCCGTCAGAACCTCCTCGGCAAGCGCGTCGACTACTCCGGCCGGTCGGTCATCGTCGCCGGTCCGACGCTCAGGTTGCACCAGTGCGGTCTGCCCAAGCTGATGGCACTCGAGCTGTTCAAGCCGTTCGTGATGAAGCGTCTCGTCGACCTCGAACTGGCCCAGAACATCAAGACGGCCAAGCGGATGGTCGAGCGCAGCCGCCCGCAGGTGTGGGACGTCCTCGAGGACGTCATCAAGGAGCATCCGGTGTTGCTCAACCGGGCGCCGACGCTGCACCGCCTCGGCATCCAGGCGTTCGAGCCGGTGCTCGTCGAGGGCAAGGCGCTGCAGATCCACCCGTTGGTGTGCACGGCGTTCAACGCCGACTTCGACGGTGACCAGATGGCCATCCACGTGCCGCTGTCGGCGGAGGCCCAGGCCGAGGCCCGGGTGCTGATGCTGTCGGCCAACAACATCTTGTCGCCGGCGTCGGGTCGCCCGATCGTGACCCCGACCCAGGACCTCGTCATCGGCGCCTTCTACCTCACCGAGGAAGTCGCCGGCGCCTCCGGCGAGGGCCGCGTGTTCCGCCACCTCTGGGAGGCGCTGCGCGCCTACGACGAGGGGGCGCTGTCGCTGCACGCCAGGATCACGATGCGTCCCCCCGGAGTCGAGCCGTTCGGGACGACAGTCGGGCGCGCCCTGTTCGAGGACGCCCTGCCCGACGACTACGCCGAGCGTTTCGGTCACGTCGTCGGCGTCGTCAAGAAGAAGGAGATGGGCACGATCGTCGAGCGCCTCTCCGACTTCTACCCGAAGGCGGCGATCGCCGCCTCCCTCGATGCCCTCAAGAACCTGTGTTACCGGTTCGCCTCGCAGTCCGGTCTGACGGTGTCGATCGACGACGTCAAGACTCCTGCCAAGAAGCAGGAGATCCTCGACGGCTACGAGGCCCAGGCCGACAAGGTCGAGAGCCAGTTCCGCCGTGGCGTGATCACCGACGGTGAGCGCCGCCAGCAGGAGGTGCGCATCTGGACCGAGGCGACCACCGAGGTGCAGCAGGCGATGGAGGCCGAGTTCGCCGCCCAGCGGTTCAACCCGATCGACATGATGGTCGGCTCCGGTGCCCGCGGGAACATGACCCAGATGCGCCAGATCGCCGGCATGCGCGGCCTCGTCGCCAACCCCCGTGGTGACATGATCCCGCGGCCGATCAAGAAGAACTTCCGTGAGGGTCTGGAAACGCTCGAGTACTTCATCGCCACGCCGGGCGCCCGCAAGGGCCTCGTCGACACGGCGCTGCGGACCGCCGACTCCGGCTACCTGACCCGGCGTCTCGTCGACGTCGCCCAGGAGCTGATCATCCGCGAGGAGGATTGCGGCACGCAGCTGGGCATCTGGGTGGAGAACGTCCGCCCGGACACGGCGACGACGAAGGCGTACCTGGACACCAGCCTGTTCGGCCGGGCCCTGCTGCGCGACGTCAAGCTGTCCGACGGCACGGTGGTGCCACGCAACACGATCGTCGGCGAAGCCGAGATGGCGCAGCTGCGTGACGACACCGAGATCGACAAGGTGCAGGTGCGCTCCGTGCTCGCCTGCGACGCAGAGCTCGGCGTGTGCGCGGCGTGCTACGGGCGTTCGCTGGCGACCGGCAAGAGCATCGAGCTCGGTGAGGCGGTCGGCGTGATCGCCGCCCAGTCGATCGGCGAGCCCGGCACCCAGTTGACGATGCGGACGTTCCACACCGGCGGCGTCGCCGGCAAGGACATCGCCGGCGGTCTGCCGCGTGTCGTCGAGCTGTTCGAGGCTCGCACCCCGCGTGGTTCCGCCCGCCTCGCCTTGGCGTCAGGTGTCGTTCGCCTCGGCGACGACGAGGGCAAGGGCATCCCCGTCAGCATCGTCGACGACGAGGGCGACGAGCATCCAATGATCCTCCCGGTCGGCGTGCGCCCGATCGTCACCGACGGGCAGGAGGTGACCGCCGGCGATCCCATCACCGACGGTCCCTACGACCCCAAGGACCTGATCATGATCAAGGGGATCCGCGAGACGCAGCACTATCTCGTCGAGCAGGTCCAGAAGGTCTACCGCGAGCAGGGTGTGTCGATCCACGACAAGCACATCGAGCTGATCGTCCGTCAGATGACGCGGCGCGTCGGCGTGCAGGAGCCGGGCGACGCCGGGTTCCTGCCCGGTGAGCGGGTCGACGCCAAGGTGTTCCGTGACACCAACCGGCGGATGGTCGAGACGGGCAGCCGGCCGGCCGAGGGTCGTCCGGAGATCATGGGCATCACCAAGGCGTCGCTGGCCACCGAGTCGTGGCTGTCGGCCGCGTCCTTCCAGGAGACGACCCGGGTGCTCACCGAGGCAGCCATCGACGGCCGCGCCGACAACCTCATCGGCCTCAAGGAGAACATCATCATCGGCAAGCTGATCCCGGCCGGGACCGGCATGGACAAGTACCGGGAGTTCGAAATCGAAGCCCCCGACTACGAGCCGATGACGTTCTACTCGACCGACGCCGAGGCCGCCGACCCGGCCGCCTGGCTGTCGAACATCCACGGCACCTACGCCGATGGCGAAACGCCCGCCGAGCCCGTCGAGGCCGCCACCACCAGCTGACCCCCCATCCCACCCGCAACCGATGGGTGTTTAGGGGACGGAACGGTCCCCCAAACACCCATCGGTCGTGTTTTTCGCGTGGGGTGTCGACCGGGGTGGGTCGCGTTCGTAGTAGGTGTGAAGGGTCGGCATCGGAGCCGATCCACCCGGAAAAGGTGACAGACCCCAGGCCACAGCGAGCGACGAGGCGCCAGCCGAGGAGCGGCCAGGAACGGCCTGCGTGGCCGGGGAACGCAACTGAAAGGATCGACCAAATGAGCCAGTACCTGCTGTCCGTGCACGTGTCCGAGAGCGACTACGAGACCCTGCCCGAATCGATGGCGGACACCTACGCCGCCGTCGACCGCGTCAACACCGAGCTGCAGTCGAGTGGGGCGTGGGTGTTCGCCGGCGGGCTGCACGCGCCGTCGACGGCGACCGTCGTCGACGCCACGAAGGGTGACGCCACGGTCACCGACGGGCCCTACGCCGAAACCAAGGAACATCTCGGCGGCTTCTGGGTCATCGAGGCCGCAGACCTCGACGCCGCCCTCGACTGGGCGAAGAAGGCGTCGGCGGCGTGCGGCGCCCCGGTCGAGGTGCGCCCGTTCCAGGACGAACCCGCTGAGTGACCTCGCCGTCGTTCGACATCGCGTCCACGTTCCGGGAGGAGTCCGGTCGTGCCGTCGCCACCCTGATCCGCACCTTCGGCGACATCGACGTCGCCGAGGATGCGGTTCAGGAGGCCTTCGTCATCGCCACGGCGAAATGGCCGGAGACGGGCTGGCCGCCCAACCCAGGCGCCTGGATCGTCACGACGGCGCGCAACCGGGCGATCGACCGGCTGCGCCGCGAATCGATGCGCCATGACCGCCACGTCCAGGCGACCGCGTTGCGTCCCCCCGACGAGCCGCCCCCCGAGGTCGGCCCCGTGAAGGACGACCGCCTACGCCTGATCTTCACGTGCTGCCACCCTGCCCTCGCATCCAACGCTCAGATCGCCCTGACGTTGCGCCTGCTCGGCGGACTGCAAACCGACGAGATCGCCAGGGCCTTCCTCGTGCCGGAGCCGACGATGGCGCAACGGCTCGTGCGGGCGAAGAAGAAGATCAGCGCCGCCAAGATCCCTTATCGCGTCCCCGACGACGCCGAGCTCCCGGACCGCCTCGGCGCCGTCCTCGCCGTCGTCTACCTCGTGTTCAACGAGGGATACGCGGCGACGAGCGGCTACGCCCTGGTGCGGACCGACCTCAGTGCCGAGGCGATCCGCCTCGGCCGCCTCCTCGTCGAGCTGATGCCCGACGAGGGCGAGGCGCTCGGACTACTTGCCTTGCTCCTGCTCAGCGAGTCGCGGCGAGCAGCTCGCGTTTCTCCCGATGGATCGCTGGTGCTACTGCCCGACCAGGACCGCAGCCTGTGGGACGGCACCCTCGTCGCCGAGGGGCAGGACCTCGTGCGCGCTTGTCTCCGGCGCAACACACCCGGGCCGTATCAGATCCAGGCGGCGATCAACGCCGTGCACAGCGACGCCGCCACAGCGGCGGACACAGATTGGGGTCAGATCGTCGCCCTTTACGACCAGCTCGCCACCGTCGCCCCATCGCCGGTTGTCGCCCTCAACCGCGCCGTCGCCGTCGCCGAGGTCGACGGGCCGGTCGCCGGCCTCGCCGCTGTCGACGCCTTGGCGGACGCGCTCGACCGCTATCACCACTTCCATGCCACTCGCGCCGACCTACTGCGTCGGCTCGGTCGCCGGACCGTGGCCGCCGACGCCTACACGAGGGCAATCGACCTCGCCACGAACGACGCCGAACGCCGCTTTCTGGAGGCGCGGCGGGCCATGATGGTGGGCGACGGCACGTGAGCAAGGAGCAACGTGGCGCACACGCGGGTCTATTTCAAAGGTGAGCTGGAGGCCGAGGGATTCCCGGTCGCCGACGTCTCCGACCACATCGCCCGCGACGGCACCCTTGTGTGGGTGGACCTGTGCAATCCGACGGCCGAGCAGATGGCGGAGCTGGCCGACGAGTTCAACCTGCACGAGCTCGCTGTCGAAGACGTCCTCGGTCGTCATCAGCGCCCGAAGATCGACCACTACGCCGGCCACCTCTTCCTCGCCTGCCACAGCGCTCGCCTGAACCTCGACGAGGCCACCCTCGAGACGACGGAGGTCGACGCCTTCATCAGCGACCGCTGGCTGATCACCGTGCGCAAGGACGCGGGCTTCGACATCGACGAGGTCACGCGCCGGTGGGACCGTTCGTCCCAACTCGTCGCCCATGGCGTCAGCTTCCTCGTCTACGGACTGCTCGACGTGGTCGTTGACGGCTACTTCGAGACGGTCAACGTGTTCGACAACTACTACGACGCGGTCAGCGAGGGGCTGTTCAACGAGCGCCCGATGGAGCTGCGTGATCAGCGCCTCTGGTTCCAGATGCGCCAGGCGCTGATCAAGTTCCACCGCCTCGCCGTGCCGATGCGTGAGGTCGTGAGCGGGCTGATGCGACGCGAGAACGCCTTCATCGATGCCGAGGTGAACCCGTACTTCCAGGACGTCTACGACCATGTCATTCGTGTCAGCGAGTCGACCGACGCCGTGCGCGACCTGATCTCCACGCTCGTCGAGACCAACCTCAGCGTGCGCGAGTACCGCACCAACACGATCATGAAGAAGGTGACGAGTTGGGCGGCGATCATCGCCGTCCCGACGCTGATCACCGGTTGGTACGGCATGAACGTTCCGTACCCCGGCTCGGGCGAGCGCTGGGGTGTGGTCGCGGCCGCCATCATCGTGTTCCTGATGTCCGGCCTGCTCTACCTCGTGTTCCGCCGCAAGAACTGGCTCTGACCGCGAGCGGGCTACAGCCAGTCGGCCTCCTTGAACCTGCGGTACAGCCAGATGCACAGGACGACGATGATGACGGTGACGATCACGAAACCGAGGGCGTGGTCTGCGCCGGGAATGCCGCCGAGGTTCATCCCGAACAACCCGCCGACCACGGTCGGGACCACCCCGATGGCGACCCATGCGGAGATTCGCCTGGTGTCCTCGTTCTGGCGGATCGATGCCTGCGTGTTGCTTGCCGCCAAGGCGTTGGAGAGGAGGTGGTGCAGTGAGCGTCCACGCTCGACGACCTCGACGAGGGCGTCGTCGACATCACGGAACAACGGGACGATCTGGCGGTCGACCCAGAGGATGCACTCCGGGCCGGTCAGTCGCTTCATCGCCGGGCCGAGCGGCTCGAGGGCGATGAGGAAGTCGAGCACCTCGCGGATGAGGAAATAGATGCGCCTCGTCGGCTGGTCGCGCGTCTCGCTGAACACGTCGCGCTCGACCTCGCGGACATCGTTCTCGAGACCATCGACCACGGGCGTGAACGCCTCGACGGCGTGCAGCAAAGCGGCCTGGAGCACCGCGCCTGGCCCGTACCCCAGGACGTCGGGGTGGCTTTCGAGCTCGGCGCGCACATCCTTGAGCGGTGCCGCCTGGCCGTAGCGGACCGTGACGATGTAGTCGCGTCCGACGTAGAAGAACAGCTCTCCGAACTCCACCTCTTCGCGCGTGTCGACATACCGCGCCGTCGGGACAACGGTCATCAAGCAGTCGCCGTGGCGCTCGACTTTCGGACGTTCGTGCTTGTGGCGGGCGTCGGCGATTGCCAGCTCGGGGATGTCGAACACCTTCGCCGCCTCGTCGAGCTCGCTGTCGGAGGGCATCCGCAGCCCCAGCCACGCGAAGCCCTCGGTACCGCGCTGGCCAGCGAGGTCGGAGATCGACGACGCCTCAAGTGTCCGCTTGCCGTCGACATACCAGGCGGCATCGATGATCACCCGCCAATCGTGTCACGCCCGGCCCGGCGATGAGCGATGACAGGCCGTACGGCTGTCATCGCTCATCGCGTGGGGTCAGACGTTGAAGACGACGCCGAGGTCGGGGCAACGCAGTCGCTGGTGCGACGACAACCGCCGCCAGGCTTCGTCGGCTGAGATCAGGTCGTTGGTCGTGGCGTCGAGGTTGAGGTACATCTCCTGGGCGATCGCTGCCGCGACTTTGGGTGCTGAGAAGCTCGTCCCACTCCACCTCGCCCATCCTTCGTAGCGGCGAGTCTCGACACCGTCGATGATCTCGGTGAAATCCTGGAAGAACGTGCTGACGACGTCGATCGCCGGGGCGCAGGCATCGACCCACCCGCCGAAGTTGGAGAACCAGGCCCGTCCGTCGGCGGCAAGCCCGCCGACGGCGATGACGCCGGGCGACGCAGCCGGGAAGTATGGGCGACAGGTGTGCTGGTTGCCGGCAGCGGCGACGATCAAGGTGTCGCCGAGGAGCTCGTCGAGCTTGTCGGCGAAGATCCCTGGATCGTCGTTCTGGAAGAAGCCGCCGAAGCTCATCACGGCGATCTCGGGTGGTTGCTCGGCCGCATCGATGCCGCGGCGGATCGCGTTGATAACGGAGTACTCGTCTCCTTCCCCGAAGCTCGACAGCGCACCGGCGACTTCAACCTGGGCATCGGGGCACACCTGGCGGATGATCCCGGCGATGAACGTGCCGTGCCCGGCTTCGAAGTCGAGCACCCCGGCGCCGTCATCGTCATGCTCGTCCTCATCGTCCTTCGCCCCGACTGCCGGATCGCGGAGCCACGGCTTGTGCAGCTTGCAGTTGCTCAGGGTCGGGTGCTCGGCCTGCTCGCCGGCGCCGTCCAGGGTGCGTAGCCCCGTGTCGAGTACGAGCACGCGTGGGCGCCGGCGGTCGCCGAGCTGCAACGCCGGACGGAGGTACGAAGGTGAAGCAACCGGCTGTGCTGTCGAGAGCAATGCCGCCATGCCACCTGACGTTGTCGTCGACGACGGAAAGGCCATGTCGCCGACCCACGTCGCGTGTGCGCCGAGCGGGTCGCCAAGGAACGTCTGCGCACCGAGCAAGACGTGGTTGAGCTCGCACCGGTAGCCGCCGGCACGGTAGGCAGCGACCTGGTCGAGGGCGGGTTGCACCGACCAGCGGCGCTCCTTGTTGAGCTCTCGGACTCCGGCGTCCGGCACGGGAACCCGGACAAGGGCGATTCCGTCCGTCTTCGCATCGCGTTCGATCCGCTTCGCCTCCTTCTTGTCTCGCTCGGCAACGCGCCGGACGAGATCATTGACTCGATTCGGGTCACCCTGGGGGTCGACGACCACTGAGTCGGGGCGGGCGAGGATGACGTTTCCGTTGCCGTCCGTGGCGACGGCGATCTTGCGCCGCTCGAAGATCTCGGCGAGCTCGCCGATCGGCTGCGGATGATCGATTGGGGGGGCATCGTTCCGTGCGGGGCGTTTCGGCATCGGCCCATTGTGACGGACGAGCCCTACTCGGTCTCTGGATTTGTGCCTGGAGGTCGTAGCGTGCCGGGCGGTGAGCGGGGACATCACCGAGACCGGTCGCCAGTTGCTCGAACTGGTCAGCACCGACCCATCGCTGGCCTTGCGCGAGTCGCGACAAGGGTTGGCGGATCTCGCCGCTGACGATCACGCAGCACGGGCCGTGCTGCTTCGCGTTGAAGGAATCGCTCGCCGCGAGCTCGGCGATCTCGAGGGTGCGCGGGCGGCACTCAGCGCTGCAGTAGACGACGCTGACCTGGCCGGTGACCGTGCCCTGGGTGGAGCAGCGCGGTCGAGCCTGGCGTTCGTGATGGCGCGGCTCGGCGAGCTCGACGCGGCGATCGAGATGTACCACGCCGCCGAATCGGACGTGAACGGACTTGAGCGCGCTCGCCTGCTCAACCATCTCGGCGTCACGCTCTATTGGAAGGGCAGCCTCGCCGAATCGGCCACAAAGCTCGCCGAGGCGTGCGAGGAGCTCGCCACCCACGACAAGGTGAGCGAAGCCAAGGCACGGATCAATCTCGGTGCCGTGCTCGCCGAGCTGGCCCGCTACGACGAGGCCGAGGCTCACCTGCAGAGAGTCATCGCCTCGGATGATCGACTTGGCGGTGGAGTCATCGTCGCTTCGGCGTTCGAGAATCTCGGGTTCCTCGCCGTGCTCCGTGGTGATCTCCCCGCCGCCCTCGAACACCTCGCCACCGCAGAGGCGGGGTTCGCGTCCGCCGGCGCGGAGATCCACCTGGCCAGGGTGTGGGTCGACCATGCCCGCGCCCTCGCCAATGCCGCCCTCTTCGATGACGCCTACACGCTGCTCGAACAGGCCCGAGCACGGTTCGCGCAGCACGGCCAAGGGATTGAGGTGGCGACGAGCTTGCTCACCCTCGCCGAGTTGCGACTCGCCCAGGGCGAGATTGACGCCGCCGTCGCCGCGGCGGACGACGCCTCGCAGTGGTTCCGCCGCCAGGCGCGGCCCGGCTGGGAGTCGATCGCCGCAGCTTTGCGCCTCCAGGCCGCTGCTCGCCGCGACGAGGTCGAGGCGTCGACACCATCGGCACTGCGCGACGTCGCCGACGATCTGGCCGGTCAGGGCTGGGGGCGAGAGGCGACCCGCTGCCGCCTCGTCGCAGCAAGATGTGACGCACTGTCGGGTGAAACCGACCGCTCGCCGGTCGAGGCCCAGCTCCGCGCTGACGTGAAGCGGGGTCATCCGGCGGACCGCATCCTCCTCGCGACCGTCGACGCCATCTTCGCCTCCCGCCGCGGCGACCGCGGTTCGGCGCGCCGGGCGGTCAGCACAGGGCTGCGTCTGGCTGCAGGCGCTCAGGCGACGCTCGGCTCGATCGAGGCACGCGCTCACGCAGCCGTACACGGCGCGGCATTGGCGGAAATCGGGGCGCGCCTCGCCATCACCGATCTACGCCCGCGAGAGCTGTTGTCGAGGATCGAGGCGACTCGATTGATGTCGTCGCGGATGCCAGCGGTTCGTCCTCCGACCGACCCGGAGCTCGCCCAACTGCTCGCCGAGCTGCGCGGCGTTTCCGGGATGCTGACCGATCCGGCGACCACCGAGGAGCAGCGGCAGGCGGGAGAGAGCACCCGTGCCCGGCTTGAGCTCCTCGTGCGCCGTCGGACGCGGGCGGCACGTGGCGATGCGGGGGCGAGTCTCGACGTGCAACGCGAGCTCGATGCCTCGCTCGCGCTCCTCGACGAGCGGCAACTGGTCGCGCACGCCAGGCTCGATGGCCGCCTCTACGCCGTCTCGGTGATCGGCGGCCGGGCACGCCTGCATGACCTCGGGCCGGTCGACGAGGTCAACGAGCGGATCGAGGCAGTGACGTTCTGTCTCCACCGGCTCAATCGCATACAGGGTTCGGAGGAGTCACGCCTCGCCGCCGCCGAGATGCTCTACGCGTTTGCCGACGAGCTGGCCGAGATTGTCCTGCCGCCGATCGTCGCCGAGTCGCTCGACCCGGTGGTGATCGTTCCGACGGCGATTCTCCACGACGTTCCCTGGGGGTTGTTGCCGCCACTCGCCGGGCGCTCGGTGTCGGTGAACGCATCGGTGAGCGCGTGGGGCCATGCGGAGCGCACGTTGCGCCAGCGGCGGCGAACGTTGCACGACGGCATCGAGGCTGGATTCGTGGCCGGACCTGGGCTGGAGTTCGCCGACGTCGAGGTCAAGCATCTCGCCGGGGGCTACGTCGATCCGGTCGTGCTCATTGGCGAAGAGGCCACCGTGGAGGCCTGTACCGGTCTGCTGTCGCGGGCGGAGCTGGTCCACATTGCCTGCCACGGCTCGTTCCGCCGGGACAACCCGATGTTCTCCTCGCTGCACGTCGCCGACGGGCCGCTCAATGTCTACGACCTGGAGGGGCTCGCCCGGCTGCCCGTTGTAGTCGTTCTGTCGTCATGCAGCGTCGCCAACGCCAAGGTCGTCCAGGGCGGCTCGTTGCTCGGTCTCGCCAACGCCTTCACGACGTTCGGCGCCGCCAGCGTCATCGCCCCGTTGACACCGATCTCCGATGCCGCCTCCGTAACGGTGATGGATCGCCTCCACCGTGAGCTCGTCGCCGGTGCCGATCCGGCGGCGGCGCTGGCGATGGCGACGATGACCCACGACGTCGCCGATCCCACGGCCGCCGCGTTCATCGCCCTCGGAGCCTGACGCTACGCGGGTCCCGAGATTCCGCGTATCTCGCGTGACCTTCGGCACTCCAGAGAGTTGTGACCGCGGGTTCCGCCACCCTCATCCGTCCTGGTCTAGGCTCCGCGACAGTGGAGTCCGACAACGCCGCCTTGCTGGCGCGCGTGGTCGACGGGGACGAGTCCGCATGGAACGAGCTCGTCGCACGCTTCGCCGGGCTGGTGTGGTCCGTCGCCCGCGGGTTCCGCCTCTCGGCGGCCTCGACCGACGACGTCGTCCAGACGGTGTGGCTGCGCCTGGCGGAGTACAGCAGCCGCATCCGCGAACCCGACCGCCTCGCCGGGTGGCTCGCAACCGCCACCCGCAACGAGGCACTCCGCGTCATCAAGGGGCAGCAACGTGTGGTTCCCTTCTCTGGTTTCGCCGAATCGAGCGAGCCGACGAGTCGTTCCATCGAGGACGTCATCACCGACGACGTCACACTGCGCGCCGTGTTGCAGGCCTTCGATGCCCTGCCGGCCGCCGACCAGCAACTGCTCCGCCTGCTCTGCACCGTGCCACCGCTCGACTACCAGACGATCGCCGACATCCTCGGCCGGTCGATCGGCAGCATCGGTCCGAGCAGGGCGAGAAGTCTCGACAAACTCCGCCGGTTGCTCCCGGCGGGCATCGACCCGAAATCCGGCGGACGGAGGACCTCCAATGACTGATCATGATCGTCCACCCGATCCCGACGACGACGCCTTGGAAGAGCTGCTCGCCGTCGCCCTCCGGCACGGCGACCCCGTGCCGCGTCACGTCGTCGCCGCAGCCCGCGGCGCCTGGACGTGGCGGACGATCGACCAGGAACTGGCCGATCTCGTGTTCGACTCGGCGACCGAGTTGACCGGTGTACGCGATCGCGAGGGAGCGCGCCAGCTCACCTTCCAGGCCCCGGGGCTGGAGATCGAGGTGATGGTGGCCGATCCGGCGACGCGTCGCCTCGTCGGCCAGCTGGTTCCTGCCCAGGCGACGACCGTGCGTCTCGAAGGCACCGAAAGTGCCCTCGAACAGGAGTCCGACCGCTTCGGCCGATTCACGTTCGACGGCGCTCCCTCCGGGCCACTGCGGTTCAGTGTCACCACCACCGACGGCGCCACCGTCATGACCGACTGGGTACTCCTCCTAGATCCGTCGCACTGAACGTTCGGTGGGCGCGGGGTGGACCCTCGCGGCCGCTTCCTCGGAGCCGAAGCGACAGAGACCGCCAATTCAACTCCGGAGAAGCGGCTGATCGGCGAAAAATAGCCCGACACAGGCTGTAGCCGACACAGCTCCAGTTCCTGCGTGTTGGGGATCGTGCTGGTCGGCCATAGCCTTGCAGGGTCCTGCGCTGAAACCTCTGGGCGCCGCCCAGACCCTCAGCACAGACGAGTCGCAACAGTCCCCGAGAGGTAGCGAGTGCCCACGATCCAGCAGCTGGTCCGCCAAGGTCGCAGCTCCAAGACCACCAAGGTCAAGACGCCGGCCCTCAAGGGCTCGCCGCAGCGCCGCGGGGTGTGCACCCGCGTCTACACGAACACCCCGAAGAAGCCGAACTCCGCCCTGCGCAAGGTCGCCCGTGTGCGCCTGTCGAGCGGGGTCGAGGTCACCGCCTACATCCCTGGTGAGGGGCACAACCTGCAGGAGCACTCGATCGTCCTGGTGCGCGGCGGCCGCGTTCGTGACCTCCCGGGTGTCCGCTACAAGATCATCCGCGGCGCCCTCGACGCCGCCGGCGTGAAGAACCGCAAGCAGGCCCGTAGCCGCTACGGCGCCAAGGCCGAGAAGTGACGAACTGAGATGCCCCGCAAAGGACCCGCCCCCCGCCGCGAGCTCGTGGCCGACGCCAAGTACCGCTCGGTGCTCGTCACCCAGCTCGTCAACAAGGTGATGCTCAACGGCAAGCGCAGCCTCGCCGAGCGCATCGTCTACGACGCCATGGACACCATCGAGCAGAAGACCGGCGAGGAGCCGTTGTCGACGGTGAAGCGGGCGATCGACAACGTCAAGCCGCCGCTCGAGGTGAAGAGCCGACGGGTCGGTGGGGCGACCTACCAGGTGCCCGTCGAGGTCCGCCCCCGCCGGGCGACCACGCTGGCGATCCGTTGGGTCGTCGACTTCTCCCGCGCCCGCCGCGAGAAGTCGATGCCGGAGTGCCTCGCCGCCGAACTGCTCGACGCCGCCAACGGCCTCGGCGCGGCGATGAAGCGCCGCGACGACACGCAGAAGATGGCCGAGTCCAACAAGGCCTTCGCCCACTACCGCTTCTGACATCAACCGATGGGTGTTTTCATGACGATTCGGTCATGAAAGGCGGGACTCCTCGGGTTCCTGTGGGTTCGATCGAGGTGCCGGCGAGCGCGCTGGCGCTGGAAGGGGCGGTTGTCGAGCGTCGCGACGGCACCTGGGAGAGGTGCACACCTGTCACCTCCATTCTGCGGCCGCGGCGATTCTTAGGCCGCAAACCGGTCACCGCTGACCGCTTTGCGGCACCAGAATCCCGGCATCGGCTGACGCGCCGATTCGAGGCCCAATACGGGACACAGCTGTCCGGATCGTGGCCTCAGAATCCGAGCACCCGGCGCGACGCCGCAGTACGCCCGCTCTTCAGAGCCATGCAACCGTGACGCAGCGCGCGACCGACCCACACAAACCCGAGGAGAACCTGAAAACACCCATCGGTCGTCAGGATCGGGTGAGGATGCTCGTCTGGTCGGGGTACGGCAGGGTAGGCGTGAGTCCCCGAAAGACCTTCTCGATGACGGGCGCGGCGGCGATCGCCTGGCGATAGCGGCGGCGCAACGTGTTGTCGAACACGATGACGCCGCCGACTTCGAGATGGGGGAGCGCCGCGTTCAGGCACGCCTCACGAGCTCGGCCGTCGACGACGATCAGGCCGAACATGCCACCGACGCGATCGAGGTGGCCGACGTAGTCGGTGAAGTCGAGACCGCCGTGACCCTCCTTCGCTGAGCTGATCGCCGGCGACGCACTGGGGACGGGCTCGACGATGTCCAGCGTCGCGTTCGGCCACGCCGTCAGTTGCTCCTGAATCATCTCGCCGAACTGGCGGTGATGCTCGACGGAGTGCACGGCGGCGACCCGGCGGGCAAGCCAGATGGTGCTCGCCCCGGACCCCCACTCGAATGCCCGCACGTCGCGTTTGCGACCAGCCAGCCAGCGCTCGACCTCGTCGATCGCCCCGTACGTCCACCACGGCACGTCGAGCTTGGCGATCCCGATCGAGTCGTGGGCCCTCGTCAAGCTGTACGCCCAGTGGCGCAGCCGGTGGGCGCGCGGCGGTGGGTCGTCGCCGAGGATCCCGAGTCGCTCGAGCAGCCTGCCGGTGCCTTGGGCGCATGCCGCGTAGCCGCGCTTGATCGTTGCGAGTGCACTGGACTCCATTGGCGGCACAGTCTGGCGTGCAGCCGGCGAGATCGGCCTCGCCAACCGTGCGGGAGCCCTGAACTACGCTTGATCGCCGTGAACGTGCAGTCGATCCTTGGGACCAAGGGAACAAGTGTCATCACGGTCACCGACGGTGTCTCGCTCGCGGACGCGGCGATGATGATGCGCGACAACGGGATCGGTGCGCTGATCGTCTCCGACGACGGCCAGCACATCGACGGGATCGTGTCCGAGCGCGATGTCGTGCGCGCCCTGGCCAATCACGGCGCATCGGCGCTCGGCCGCCCGGTGTCGTCGGCGATGTCGACCGATGTCGTCACCTGCCGTGCCGGTGACGCTGTCGAGTCGTTGATGCTGTCGATGACCGAGCGGCGCATCCGCCACCTCCCGGTCGTCGACGACGACGGCGTGCTCGGTGGCGTGATCTCGATCGGCGACGTCGTGAAGGCCCGCCTCGGCCAGCTCGAAGCCGAGAATCAGCAGCTCTACGAGTACATCACCCAGGGTCGGTAGCCCGACACACCACAGTTCCACTTCAATCTGAGCGTCACCAGTTGGACTCGCCCTCCTCCTGCACCAAACTCGGGTCGAGGTCAGCGACGTCCTGGCGTTCGGCGGCGCCCTCCTGGTTGCGTTCGGCGATCTGCTGGAGCGCGGGTTCTCCCTGTTCGCCCTCCGGTCTGGCGACCTCCCGTTGCACCGGCGCGCTCAGCTCCTCCTCCGGCTCCGAGGACTCCAGTCCGAGCTTGTCCTGCAGCCTGCGGCGAGCTTCTTCGAGGCGGACCCCTGCGTCGCCGGCTGTCGAGGGCGGGCAGAGTCGGCCCTTGGCGATGTCGAGGGCGATCGCATAGCGGGACCGTCCGTCCTGCAACGCTGATTCCTCGACCGCTCCCGCTTCACGGCCGACGAGCCGGTCACCCTGCGCCTCGATCGTGACGACGAGGTTGAAGCGGACGTCGCAACGCTCCGGCGCCAGGTCGAGTGCTCGGCGGAACGCTGCCCCGGCGCCGCCGAGGTCGTCGCCCCGGTAGAGGGCGGCACCCGACCCGAGATGGGCGCGCCATGGGTCGACGACGTTGAGCACCTGCAGCCGGTCGAACGCGGCGGCACTCTGGTCGTAGCGGGCATCGTCGTACGTCGACACCCCGCGGGTCGAGAACCAACTCATCGTCACCAGTTTGAGGCCGACGGCGAGAAGGACAACGGCGAGTGGCAGCACGATCAACCGTCCGTGACGTCGTCGCCGCGGCGGTCGCCCGGTGTGCTCCGGCTCAGTCACGTCGGGCCCCGGCTCGCTCGGGTGTCGAGCATTCTCCGGTCGTCGACGATCTCCAGCACGGTGCGGGCGAGCTGCCACAGCACGAGGCCGATGAGTCCGAACGCCGGCAGCCAGTACAATCGGCGCAGCGTGTCGCGCTCGCCGGAATAGATCGAGCCGGCTCGATCGGCTGCCGCGCCTGCGATGTCGCCGACGTCGTCGGGCACCGTGCGGTGGACGTAGCTGACGCCCAACTCATCGGCGATCCTGACCAGGTTGGCCTCGTCGATTCGCGACACGGCCTCGGCGCCAGTCTCGTCGTCGGCAATGTACTCCTCGGGTTCCTCGTCGTGGCCGATGTATACGTGCATCCTGGCGCCTTCCGTGGTGCCGTAGCCGAGCACGGCGCCGCCGGCGACGACGTCGCCGAACCGTTCGAACGATTGCGGCACCGGCTGTTCGGTCTGCTCGCCATCGGACAGGAAGAAGATCACGTCATAGCCCCGACCCGCTCCGGCCCGCGGGAGCACGTCTAGCATCGTCGGCAGCGGCTCATCGAGACGGGTGCCCTGGGCGTACAGGGTCCATTCCTGGCGCAGCAGCTGCGCCGCCGAGTCGAGCGCCAGGCGGTCGGTCGTCCACGGCACGATCACGCGTGTCTTCGAGTTGAACGTGACCAGCGAAAAGTGGGCGCCGGGGAACTCGTCGGCGACGGCGGCGATGTCGTGGCGGACGCCGGCGAGTCTGGGCTCACCGGCGTTGTAGTCCTCGGCCGCCATGCTGCCGGTGGTGTCGACGACGAACAGGACGTTCGCGTCGGAGCGCTTGACGGCGGCCTCCCCGCCGGCGAACGCCGGGTCGGCGGCGACGACAACAAGCAGCACACCCATCGCCGACCACCGCGCCAGACCGGAACGCGTCACGGAGCCACGCCGGACGCAGACCCAGGCTGCGATCACCCCTACGGCGATCAAGGCGGTCAACACCGGGAGAGGGAGCAACGGGTCGAACTTCATCGTCGTAACGCCCATCCGACTGCGAGCAGGGCCCCGAGGCCGGCGACGCACGCGACGATCCACGCCGTCGGCCGGTCGTCGGCGATGACCTCGGGGGGAGCATCGAGGCGACTCGCTTCCAGCCGTCCGATCTCGGCGACGACCTGTGCGGTCGGCGCCCTCGCCCCGGTCTCGAAGAAGGAGCCGCCGGTCGACTCTGCGGCCAGCCGCAGGGCGGCGGCGTCGGCGTCGGTGATCCGGTCGGCAGCGGCCAGCGCGTAGATGCGGATGCCCCGTTGGCGGACGAGGTCGGCTGCCTCCGGGAGCTCGAGGAACGGCTCGCCGGCGAGGGCGTTGTCCGTGGCGAACACGATCGACTGTGATCGCCGCCGCTCGCCCTCGTCGAAGCGCATCGCGCAAGAGGCCAGTCCGTCGCCGATGAGCGACGTTCCCCCTTCCTCCGTGCCTTCGACGAACGAGCGCTTGCGCTGGGCCAGCGCCGTCGCCGCTTCGTCGAGTGTCCCCACGATGAACTCGGCGTCGTCGGTGAGCGGGAACACGGTGATCGCCGAGCCGTTGAAGATCGTCAGTCCGATGCGCTCGCCTTGCAGCCCGGCGGCGAGCTCGGCGAACTGCCGAAGCACGATGGCGTCGAGCTCGTTCATCGAGGCCGACACGTCGAGGCAGAGCATGACGTCCCGGTTGCGGACGTCGCGCTCCACCTGGCGATCGGTTGCCGGACGCATCGTCAGCCCGACAGCCGCCAACCCGACGATCGACAGCGCGGCGACCTCGCCGCCGAGCAGCAGGTGGTAACGCCGCCGCAACCGGCGGAATAGAGCGGATGCCTCGGCGTGGTGAACGTTGGCGATCGAGGCAGCATCACGCTCCGGCACATCGCGGCGACGTCGCCGCGACGTCCACAGCACACCTGCAGCGACGGCAACGGCTGCCACCGCGCTGACGAGACCGACCCACGGTTGCAGCATCACCATGGCTCGGCGCCCTCGCCTCGTTCGCTGATCGCCATGACGAGCCGCCGAGCGACGGCCACTGACGCCGCCGGATCACACCTCGGAGTCGGCATGAACTGAGGTGGCTGATACCCGGCGACCACCTCAGACACCTCGTCGAGTCCGGCTTCCCGAAGATCGGAAGCGGTCATCGCCAGCGCTGCCGGCGCCCCGTGCTCGGTGGCGAATCGCCGCACGGTGCTGCTCAGCTCGTGATGGAGCTGGCGCTCGTCGATCTGCCGGGCGGCAAAGCGCCGCTCCACGGCGTCGATCTCGGCGAGGTACCCCCGTTGGGCGGCCACCTCGGTGTCGTGAGCCTTGGCCAGCGGATCCGGAGCGGCGCGGAGCATCCACGCAACGAGGGCGATGCCGAGCAGGCAGGCGGCGATGCCGAGCACCAGCCACACCCCGCTGTGGGCGAGCGGCGGGAACAGGTTGTCGTCGGCGGGGGCGAACGTGGCCGGCGGAGCGCCCATCACCGCCTGCCGCGGCGGTGCCGTTCGAGAAGGTCGACCATCGCCGGCACCACGCCGGCCTCTCCGGACACACATGTTGCAGCGATGCCCAATTGACCGAGCCTCGCCCGCGTGTTCGCGGCGCGCCGGCGCGCCGCGGCGACGAGATCGTCGTGGAGATCGGTGTTGCGTCGGTAGAAGTCGGGGACGTGGGCGCCGGCGCCGACGACGAGCAGTTCGCGTCCAGCCAGTGCCGGATCGGTCATCGCCACGTCGCCGACGATGCAGTAGAGGACCTCGTGCTGGGCGACGAGGCGACGGAGAAGCGCACCGTGGCGATCGGTGAGATCGATGTCGTCGGCGACGACGACGAGGATCATCCGGCGGCGGAGGATGCGGGCAGCGTGGGCGAGCAACGCCTCGAGGTTGGATGGCAGACCGGTGGCGTCGATCGAGTCGTGGATCACGCGCAGGATGCGCTCGACGTGGACGGCCCGCGAGCCGGGAGGGATGTAGACGGCACGGGCCTCGTTGCGCACGCCGGGAAACCCAGGCAGGGCCGGTGCGGCGAGCACGCCGACGAGGTCGCCGTGCCGCGTCGCCAGTTGAGCGACGACCCCGGCGGCGAACACGGCGACGTCGCGCTTCGTGCTTGTCGCGTCGGCGAGCGCCGACATCGAGCGTCCCGTGTCGACGACGAGCATTACGGCGTGCTGGCGGGTGGCGACGAAGCGCTTGACGAGCGGCCGTCCGCTGCGCGCCGTCGCCTTCCAGTCGAGGTCCTTGACGTCGTCGCCGAGCACGTACTCGCGAAGGTCGTCGAACTCCATGCTGCGACCCTTGTGGATCGAGCCGTGCTCCCCGTCGAGAATGCTGCGCACTTTGCGATGGGCGCGCACCGAAGTCTTGACCTTGACCTTTCGCAGCAGAGAAGTCGCCATGGCAGCTTGTCCCTATCTCGCCCATTGCGAGCGACCGAGCGCCAGCGAGGGAGCGGCCAGAAGCGGCCTGCGTGGCCGGGGAACGCAATTCACGGGCTCGGAGTGACGGCGAAGACGGCGTCGATGAGGTCCTCGACGCGGATGCCGTCGGCGATGGCCTGGTACCCGAGGTGCAGGCGATGGCGGAATATGGCGTGGCGCAGCGCCCGCACGTCGTCGGGGAGGACGTACGTGCGGCCGTGCATCAGGGCGTGAGCGCGGCCGACCTGTTGCAGGGCGATGGCCCCGCGTGGGCTGGCGCCGAATTCGACGTACTCGGCGAGTGCCGGATCGATCACCTCGGCGAGGCGGCGGGTCGCCTGAGTGAGGGCCACGGCGTAGCGCTTGATCGACGAGTCGACGTACACCCGCGCCGCTAGGTCGATGAGGAAGCCGACGTCGTCGAGCTCGACCACCGGCTGCAGGTCGGCGGCCCGGGTACCGAGGACGCCGCGGTCGATGCGATCGAGCACCTCGAGCTCCTCGTCGGGGCTCGGGTAGTCGATCACGTCTTTGAGCAGGAAGCGGTCGAGTTGCGCCTCCGGGAGGATGTAGGTGCCCTCCTCCTCGATCGGGTTCTGTGTCGCCAGCACCATGAACGGCGACGGCAGCGGGTACATCACGCCGCCGATCGACGTCTGGCGCTCCTGCATCGCCTCCAACATCGCGCTCTGCGTCTTGGCGCTCGACCGGTTGATCTCGTCGAGGAGGACGAAGTTGGCGTGGACCGGACCGAGTCTGGTGTCAAACGTCGCCGTGTGCGGGTCGTACACCTGGGTGCCGAGGATGTCGCTCGGCAACAGGTCGGGCGTGCACTGGATGCGCACGAACGAGGCGTTGACGGCGCACGCCAGCGTCGCCGCAGCGGTCGTCTTGGCCAGCCCGGGGACGCTCTCGAGGAGGATGTGGCCTTCGGCGAGGAGCGTCACGACCAGGGTCGTGCGCAGCCGCGGTTGGCCGACAACCTTGGAGTCGTAGGCGCGGGCCAAGCGGCCGAACAGGTCGCCGGCGCGTTCCATGTCAGCGGCGGCGATCCGCTCGTCGTCGGGGACCACCGGCGCTGGTGGATCGCTCTGCATCGTCAAGCTCGTCCCCCTTCAGGCGAACACTATTGTGGACCGCGACGGGCGTTTCCGCGTGGCGCCGGCAGTTCGGGCAAGTACCTTCCAGCACGGCGGCGACTCGGGGGATCGGAGGTGACGTGACCGCTGGGCAACATCGAGGTGTGACGATCGACGGCGGTGCACATCGCCGGAAGGGCGACGAGTACCTGGTCAGCGACGAGGAGAAGAAGCGGTTCCACCGCGACGGCTACGTGCACATCCCCGGCGTCCTCGACGAGTCCGAGGTCGCCGAGATCGAAGCCGTATACGACCGCTTCCTCCGTGGCGACATCGCCGTCGCCGGCAGGGACTTCAACGACATGACGACGGGCGAGCACGGCACCGATCCGTCGGGCTACGCGATCGTCAACGTGATGGTGCCCCGGCGCTACCACCCGGCGTGGCAGGGCAACCTGTTCGAGCGGCGGGCGGCGAGCATCGCCAGGCAGCTGTGTGGAGACGGCATGGTCATCGACTTCGACCAGCTCCTCGCCAAGCAGCCCGGCCGCGACGACGCCGTGTTCGCCTGGCACCAGGACCAGGCGTACTGGATCGATACCGACGATCGCCGCACGGCGACGTGCTGGCTGGCGGTCGACGACTCGACGACCGAGAACGGCTGCATGCAATTCCTGCCCGGCAGCCACCGCGAGCCGGTGCGGCCGCACCACCCGCTGCACGGCGATCGCGACGCCAGCCACACGCTCGTCACCGAGCTCCGCCCCGGCGACGAGGTGGTGCCAGTGCCGATCGCCCGCGGCGACATCACCGTCCACAGCGAGGGCGTGCTGCACGGCTCTGGCGGCAACACGTCGGACAACTCGTGGCGCCGCGCCTACATCGTCGCCTTTCGATCGGACAGCACGGTCGAGGCGGAGCGGGCGCTCGGTTTCACCCATTCCCACAACGATGACGTCGCCGTACTCGAGCAGGTCGACGGCCTGACCGTCGAACCGTGACCGCCGAATCCGACGTTCGCTCGAACGTCGACCTCTACGCCGCTCTGCTGCAGGGGCGGATGCGTGGTGACGACGCCCTGGAGGCGAGCCAGAAACTGCTCCAGGTGTTGATGGACTCCTCGGCCAATGCCGTGTTCTGGAAGGACCGGCAGTCCCGATACCTCGGCTGCAACCGGGTGTTCGCGGCGTTCGCCGGGACGGAACCGGACGACCTGATCGGCAAGTCCGACCGCGATATGCCGTGGGCCGACGACGCCGAGTTCGGCGCCGACTGGTTCATGGACTGGGATGCTCACGTTGCCGAGACGGGTGAGCCGGTCGTCGGCATCGTCGAACGGCTGCGCCGGGCCGGCGGCGATCTGCGTTGGGTCGAGACCCAGAAAGTCCCCCTGCGCGATCTCGAGGGCGAGGTCATCGGCATCCTCGGCACGTTCGAGGACGTCACCGAACGACGGGCCGCCGAGGAGCGGCTCAACGGCACGCTCAAGGACCTCGACAAGCGTGTGCAACAGCGCACCCGCGACCTCGAACGGGCCATCGAGAGCCTGCGCCGGGAGGTCGACGACCGCGTCCGGGTGCAGGCCGAGGAGCGTCAGCAGCGGGCGTACGCCGAGGCGCTGCGCGACACGGCGAGCGCGATGTCGAAGACGCTCGACGCCAACGAGGTGATGGAGCAGGTGCTCATCGGTGTCGAGCGGCTGGTGTCCAACGATCTCACGGCGATCGTGCTCGTCGGCGCCGACGATCGACTGGAGATCGCCCGCTGCCGGGTTGGATTCGGCTACCCGAAACCGACCGAAGATGCGGCGATCTCCGTGCCCGTCGAATCGCTGACGGTGATCGGCGAGCTGCACGACGACCGGGAGACGGTGATCATCGACGAACCGCCCAGCGCTCTCGGACCCGCCGGCTCGGTGCTCGGTGCCGCCCTGCAGGTCGGGGACCGACGAATCGGGTTCGTCGTATTGGAGAGCGTGACGAAGGGCTTCTTCACGACGGCGCACGCCGAGCGACTGCGGGCGATCGCCGACCAGGCAGCGGCAGCGATCTCCAACGCCAGGCTCGTCGGCCAGGCCAGTGAGCTGGCCGCAGCGGAGGAACGCCAACGGCTGTCCCGCGAACTGCACGACGCCGTCAACCAAACGCTGTGGACCGCCTCGCTCACCGCCGACAGCGTGTTGCGTGACGTCGAGGAGGGGTCCGAGCTGCACCGGCGGCTGCAGCGCCTGCGCACACTGACGAGTGGCGCCCAGGCCGAGATGCGTACGCTGCTGCTGGAGCTGCGCCCGCAAGAGCTCGTCGAGGTCGACCTGCACGAGCTGCTCCGGCACCTCGTGGCCGCGATGGAGTGCCGGAAGAAGTTGGAGGTGACCGTCGAGCTCGAACCAATCGAGCTCAGACCCGGGCAACGTGTTGCGCTCTACCGCATCGCCCAGGAAGCGCTCACCAACATCACCCGCCACTCGGCGGCGTCGGTCGTCTCGATCCGGCTCGCACGGCGCACCGACGCTGCGACGTCGGGCACCGTCGAGCTGCGCATCGTCGACAACGGTCGAGGCTTCGACGTCGACAACGTCCCGCCGGGGCACCTCGGCCTGTCGATCATGCGTGAGCGCGCCGAGGCCGTCGGCGCCGACCTCGTCTTGCGTGCCGCACCCGGCCACGGGACCGATCTGACCGTGTTGCTGCCGGCATGACGTCGATCACGGTGCTCGTCGTCGACGACCACGACCTCCTGCGCGAGGGTGTCAGCTCGTGCCTTTCCGCATTCGACGATCTCGAGGTCATCGGCGAGGCGGCGAGCGGCGAGGAGGGACTCGACGCCGCGGTCCGGCTCCGACCCGACGTCGTCGTGATCGATCTGATCATGCCCGGGATCGGGGGAGTGGAGGCGATTCGGCAGATGCGCGCCGCCGACGAGTCGATCGGCCTGCTCGCCCTCAGCACGTTCGCCCACGGCGACCTCATCCGCGAGACGATCGCCGCAGGTGCGAGCGGCTACCTCGTCAAGTCGGTCGATACCGAGGGATTGGCCCAGGCGGTGCGCGATGTCGCGGCGGGCCGCGGATCGTTCTCCAGCGACGTGACGCGGGTGCTGGCGGCGTCGGATCGGACCGACATCGGTGTCGAGGCGCGGTTCACCGAGCGGGAGGCCGAGGTGGCCGCGCTGATGGCCGACGGGCGCAGCAACGCTGAGATCGCCGAGGCCCTCAACCTCAGCGTGTTCACCGTCAAGAATCACGTCAGCAGCATCCTCATGAAGGTCCACGCCCAGTCCAGGACCGAAGCGACAGCGATCATCCTGCGCGGCCGCTAGATTGTTAATCAACCATTTGGTTGATCACGAGTGAACGAGGTTCAGATGACATCACCAGCCGACAACCATCGCCGCGTCGCCGGCACGTTCACCGACCAGGTCCGCGGCGTGTCCGGACCGGATGGTTGGAACGCAGCCGCCCCGGTCGCCGGCTGGACGGCTCGTGACGTCGTCGGCCACCTCGTCGAGTGGTTCCCCGGGTTCCTCGCCCAGGGCTCCGGAATCCAGCTGCCGGTGGGACCTTCCGTCGCCGACGATCCGGTCGGCGCCTGGCAGGCCCAGGCTGACGCCGTGCAGGCCGTGCTCGACGACCCGGCGACGGAGTCGAAGGTGCTGTCCGATCCGCACATCGGTGAGGTCCCGCTCCCCGAGGCGATCGACCGCTTCTACACGGCCGACGTGTTCATGCACACCTGGGACCTCGCCAGATCGACCGGCCAGGACGACACCCTCGACCCCGACTACTGCGCCGTGCTGCTGGACGGCATGATCCCGTTCGAGGAGGCGATGCGCGGGTCGGGCCAGTACGGACCGCGGGTGCCGGTTCCCGATGACGCCCCGGTGCAGGACCGCCTGCTCGGCTTCATCGGTCGCGATCCGCACTGGCGGCCCGCCTGAGTGCGCGGGCGCTACTCGTCGAGGGCGGCGAGGTTGGCGAGCACTGTTGGCAGGACCTCGACGAGCGCCGCCGCGGCGTCGTCGTTGCCGATTGATTGGGTCTCGCCGATGAGCCAGACACCGACGACGAGTCCGTCGTCGCGCCACCACTCCGTGCAGAAGCGCAGACCGGACTGGCTGACGCAATTGCCGACCGTGAGGTCGCCGGGCTGAAGGTCAGCCGCCGAGCCGCCCTCGGCGATCCCGAGGGAGGCGACGAAGTCGTCGGCGGCGGCCGGATCGCCGAAGTCGATCACGTCGATCCGGGCTTGCGGGTCGAACCCGCCGGTGCAGGTGAGGCGGACCGGGAGCGGATCGAGGTCGTTAGGGAACGTGACTGGAGTGAGCGAAGCCGTCCAGTCGTCGCCGAGGTCGACGTCGACCCCGGCGTCATCGATCGCCGCTTCGAACTCGTCGTCGGCAATAACCGGGCAGTCCAGCCGATCGTCGTCCGACTCGACGGTGTCGGGATTGGCACTCACAAACCGATCGAGACCGGCGGCCGCCGCACCGGCTTGCGCACCTGAGATGTCGCTGAGCGGGTCGGCAACGAACGTAGCGCCTCCGGCCAGGTTGGCGACGATCACCGGCACGAGCTCACCGAGCACCGTCGACGCCGTGGCGCGGTCGAAGAAGACCCGGTCGGCGACGAGCAGGCGAACCTGCAAACCGTCCTGCTGCCAGCGCTCCTCGCAGATCGTCACGAAACGGTCGGACTCGCACGTGCCGGTCGTCCCGCTCGGGAGATCGGTCACGTTGAGCGCGTCGCTGGTCGGTTCGTCCGCCGAGCCGTTGACGACGGACAGTTCGACATCCAGTTGAGGAGAAGGCGGGTCGTCCTCGAAACCGACATGCGATCCCGCACACGTGATCCCGTCGGTGTCGCGGACCTCCAGCAGCCACTCGTCGAGTGGCGCATCGACGCCGGCCGTTTCGAAGCCCGCGTCGACGTCGCTGCTGTCGATCAGTGGGCAGGCGACGACCTCGGCGGGAGCGACGTCCGACATCGCGAGAACGAGGCGGTCCAATCCTTGCTGGGCAGCGGCGACGTCGAGGCCGCCCCCATCACTGGGCTCGTCGGTGCCCGGCGGTACCGTCGCAATCGCGGCGACGGCTGCAAGATGAGCAAGGTGGCGGAGCATCCCCGAACCGTCGCGCTCGATCTGGGCGGCCTGCAAACGATTGTTGTGGACCGCAGGCCGCCCAGATCAGGAATCGGACCGTAGGCCGCCCAGAACGGACAGAGCACTAGTTCTTTCGGACCCCCTCTGACGGCCCTGGCTCGCCGGGTGGGCCGACCGTAACCTCGCGCCGAGGGGGAATTCGGCGCCATGACGGCTGACTTCGTCAGCGACCCATCGGGCTCGTTCGAACCGGCGCGAGCCGCGGTGCGCACGCGGCCGCGGGTGGACAAGTGGACCGTCTTCGGCGCCATCCCGATCGCCCTCGTCCTCGCCTGGGTGCTGTTCTTCGCACGGGAGACGTCAGCCGGCGCGGCCATCGACGAGCCGGGCGAGTTCGTCGTCGCGCTCCTCAACGGGTTGACCCTGGCCGGTCTGTACTTCATCGTCGCCTCCGGCTTCACCCTGATCTTCGGGTTGATGCGCACGGTGAACATGGCCCACGGTGCCCTGTTCCTGATGGCCGCCTACATCGCCGTCGAAGTGCAAGAGCGGATGGTCGGCAAGGAACGCAACATCACGTCCGAGGACGTCGACATGTTGTCGTGGATCGTCCCGCTGCTCGTCGGCGCGTCGATCGCTGCCATCGTCGGCCTTGTGATGTTCGAGGTCTTCCTGCGCTGGAACCAGGGTCAGGAACTTCGTCAAGCGCTGATCACGATGGCCATCGCCGTGATCCTCGCCGACCAAATGCTGGCCCGCGCCGGTGGGTTGGCGCAGTCGATGTCGTGGCCCGGAGGCGTCGACCATGCCATCGAGATCTTCGGTCAGCGCTACCCCACGAGCCGCCTGTTCATCCTCGCCATCGCCCTCGTCGTCGGCGCCCTGCTGTGGCTGTGGCTCAACCGAACGCGAATGGGCATCGTCATCCGCGCCGGCGTCGCCGACCAATCGATGGTCCGCGCCCTCGGGATCAACATCGCCGTCGTTTTCGCCGTGACGTTCTTCGTCGGGGCGTTCCTCGCCGGGATGGGCGGCGTGATGGTCGCCTCCTTCGGCGGTGTCGCCACCGGGCAGGACGGCGAGTGGTTGCTGCACTCGCTCGTCGTCGTGATCATCGGCGGGCTCGGCTCGATCAAAGGCGCCATCGCCGGCTCGTTGCTGTACGGGATGGTCAACGCCTTCGCTCCGGTGTATCTCCCCGCGGACTACACGTATTACGCCATCATCGTGTCGTTCGCCCTGCTCGCCGTCGTGCTGGCTGTGCGTCCGTACGGACTCTTCGGGCGTGCAGAGTGACCGGGGCACGACCATCCACGAGGACCGTCGTCCTCGTCGTGGCCACCGCCCTGCTGGTCCTGTTGCCCCTCGTCGGCACGGAGTTCTTCGTCAACTTCGTGCTCACCCGCACGTTGATCTACGGCCTGGCGGCGTCGTCGATCGTGTTCCTCGCCAGCTACGTCGGCATGGTGTCGCTCGCCCAATACCTCCTCGTCGGTGTCGCCAGCTTCACGATCGGCAACTGCGTCGCCGAGTCGGGCAAAGGCCTCAAGCTCGGCCTGAATCCGTGGGTCGCCGTGCTCATCGCCCTCGCCATCTCGACGCTGGTGGCGTTCGTGCTCGGCGCCGTTGGCAGCCGGACGACGGGCATCTACTTCCTGATGCTGACGCTGACGTACGCCGTGATCGGCTACTACGTGTTCGGCCAGGTCACGTCGATCTCCGGCTTCGGTGGGATCACCGGCGTGAATCCCCCGCCGTTCTTCAATACGCATCCGGTGCGCCTCTACTACGCCGTCCTCGTGCTGTCCCTCCTCGCCTATCTCGGGTTCCGCGCGGCGCGCCGAACCCCGTTCGGCCTGGCTCTCGAGGGCATCCGTGACGACCCGATCCGGATGAGCTCGCTCGGGTTCAATGTGCCGCTCCATCGAACCTTGGCGTTCGCAGTCGCCGGCTTCGTCGCTGGACTGGCCGGCGTGATCAACATCTGGTGGAACGGCCAGATCGATCCCAACTCGGTGAACATCGGGGCGACGTTGGACCTGTTCATCATCGCCGTGATCGGCGGGATCAGCCATCTCGAAGGCGCCTGGCTCGGCGCCTTCGTGTTCGTCATCGCCAACAACTACATGCGTTCGCTGCCGCTCGTCGACCGCATCGGGATCACCGAGGCCCGTTTCAGCACGGTGGTCGGTGTGGTCGTGCTGATCATCGTCGTCGCCTCGCCGAACGGGCTGATGGGCATGATCACCGGCTCTGCCGGTCGCCTACGCCTGGCCGTTCCCGACACCCAGTCCCACCTGTCCACAACAACCATGGAGGAATCCACATGAACAACAGGACCGCGAGACGAGGGGCAGTTGTCGCCTCGCTCGCCCTCGTAGGGACCGTCGGTGCTGGCACCGTCGGTGCCACGACCGTTCCGGCGGGTGACGGCGAGCCACTCCGGCTCGGCATCCTCGCCGAGTGTGAGGGGGCGTTCGGCGGCTTCAACGAAGACGTCGTCGCCGGCGTCACGCTCGCCATGGTCAACGCCGCCGGAGCGACCGTCAACTCCACCACGACCGCACTCGACGGCTTCACCGGAGCGGTCGCCGGCGGTCGACCGATCGAGGTCGTCGGCGTCGGCTGTGGCGACGACACGGCGGACCGAATTATCCAGGAAGTACGCACACTCGTCGAGCAGGAGAACGCCGAGATCGTCATCGGACCACTCTCGGGCGACGAGGCGATCGCCGTCGCCAACTACGCCAAGGATCATCCCGAGGTGACGTTCATCGACGGCATCGCCGGCTCGCAGGAGCCGACGCTGCAGGTCCAAGCGGAGAACTACTTCCGCTTCCACGGCGATGGCGCCCAGTGGAACGCCGGACTCGGTGACCGTCTCTACAACGACGCCGGCTGGCGCACTGTTGCCGTGATCGCCGACGACTACAGCTTCGGCTGGACCTCGGCGGCCGGCTTCGTCGCCGACTTCTGTGCCGTAGGTGGCGACGTCGTGACGCGGGTGTTCCCACCACTCGGGACGACCGACTACAGCTCGTGGGTGCAGCAGCTCCCCGATCCCGACGAAGTCGACGGCTACTTCTGGGTCGTCGGCGGAACAGGCACGCAAGCCGCGCTGGAGGCGTTCGTCAACGCCAAGGGTGACCTCACCGGCGACCAGCACGCCGGCAACCTCTTCTTCAACCCGTCGCTGGCCACGGCCCTCGGTCCGGACATCGCCGGTGCCTACATCGGTGGGTTCGCTGCCTTCCCCGCCGACGTGCACACGGAGGCGATCGACGCGTACAAGGCCAGCGCGGACGCCACGTGGGAGACGCTCGTCGGAGGAACCACCGGTGGCGAGCCGGGAGCGCCATCACAGTCCGCCGGCTTCGGCTTCTTCTACGGTTACTACGTCGCCGGTCTCGCCATGGTGCAAGCTCTCGAAGCCGTGGGCGGCGACCTCTCCGACGGCCATGCCGCGTTCCGTGAGGAGCTGGCGTCGATGACGTTGGAGGCGCCGTACGGCAACGTGACGCTCGACGAGAACCGTCAGGGGATCATCGACACGTTCGTCGCCCAGCTCGTCCTCGAAGGGGACGAGGTGGTCCAGCAGACCGTGGCGATCATCCCGCAGGTCGACCAGACCTTCGGCGGGACGTTCAGCCCGGACACGCCGCCACCGGACCGTGAGAACCCAGCGTGCGAGACGCGTGACTTGCCCTGGTCGGGCAACGCCATCCCGGTCGTCGACGGTGTCCCGCAGACTGAGGGCGCCACGGAGGGCAGCGCCCCGGCCGGCACCGAGCCGGCGGGCACGGAGCCGGCTGGCACGGAGCCTGCCGACACCGAGCCAGCCGCAACGGAGACCACCGAAGCGGCATGAGAAGGGCGAAGTCCCCGTGCCGGTGCGAGCGAGCGAGCGCCAGCGAGCGAGCGGCCATACACGGCCTGCGTGGCCGGGGAACGCAATGACGGCGACGACGGAATCGCGTAGCTCGGGGGCAACGACGCCCTTCGTGCAGCTGCGCGATGTCGTCGTCGCCTTTGGCGGTCTGCTCGCCTTGGGCGGCGTCACCGTTGACGTCGCCCGGGGCGAGCGACTCGCCGTGCTCGGCCCCAACGGGGCCGGCAAGACCACGTTGTTCAACGTCATCGCCGGCGACCTGCACCCCACCGGCGGGACGGTCTCGATCAACGGCGTCGACTGCACGACGGCGCCGTCTCGGCGTCGACCGGGACTCGGGGTGGCCAGGACCTACCAGAAGACGAGGCTGTTTCCCGGCCTCACCGTCGAGGACAACCTGCAGCTGGCCTGGATCGGCAGGCACGGCAGCCACCGCTCGCTGAGCCGCGGCGGGCTGCGCGGCGCCGGCCGCGACGCCGCTCGTCAAGCGGCCGACTCGGTGTGGCTCGGCGACCGCCTCGGCGCCGTCGTCGGCGACCTGTCCCATGGCCAGCAGCGTCAGCTCGAGGTCGGCATGGTCGTCGTCACCGAGCCGGAGTTGATGATGCTCGACGAACCGGCATCGGGGCTCTCTCGTGGTGAGCGGGAACGACTGACCGAGCTCCTGCGCGCCCTCAGCGCCGACACGACGTTGCTGCTCATCGAGCACGACATGGACGTCGCCCTGCGCATTGCCGAGCGCGTCGTCGTGATGGCCGACGGCCTCGTCATCGCCGAGGGAACGCCCGACGACATCCGTCACGACCCTCTGGTCAACGAGGTCTACCTCGGGATGGCAGGCAGCCATGCCTGACACCCCCCTCCTCACCGTCAGCGACCTGTGTGCCGGGTACGGGATGTCGCAGGTGTTGGAGCACGTGTCGTTCTCGATGGGTCTCGAGTCGGTGGCGATCATCGGCCGCAACGGGATGGGCAAGTCGACGCTCTGCGACACGATCATCGGTCTCGTCCCGACGACGTCCGGGACGGTGACGCTCGGAGGCATTGCGCTTACAGGCCGTCACCCGGAACGAATCGCCCAGGCGGGGATCGCCTACGTTCCCCAAGGACGTCGCCTGTTCGCGACGCTGACCGTCGACGAGCACGTCACCATGCTGGCGAAGGCGGCGCGCCGGAACCGCTGGACGGCGGACGCCGTGTTCGAGCTGTTCCCACGTCTCGCCCAGCGTCGGCGCAGCCGGGCCGGCGATCTGTCCGGCGGGGAGCAGCAGATGCTCGCCGTCGGCCGCGCCCTGCTGCTCAACGGCTCGCTCGTGATGATGGACGAGCCGTCGGAGGGGCTGGCGCCGACGATCGTCGACACGCTGATCGAGGTCGTGCACCATCTCGTCGCCGAAGGCACCGCCGTGCTCGTGGTCGAGCAGAATCTCTACGCGGCGACGCACATGGCCGAGCGCGTCCTCGTCATGGTCGCCGGGCGCATCGAGGCCGAGACGACGGCGAGCGCCCTTCTCGACGACCCCGTCCTGCAACGCCGCTATCTCGGTGTTGACACTCTTGAAACGAGCGCGTGAGGTTGCAACCACGATGACTGCACAGATCAACATCGCCCTCATCGGCTCCAAGTTCATGGGCCGGGCCCACTCCAACGCCTGGTCCAGCGTCGGCCACTTCTTCGACGTCGATCCGGAGCCCTCGATGCACCTCGCCTGCGCCCGTAACGAGACCGAGCTCGTCGACTTCGCAGCCCGCTGGGGGTGGGCGAAGACGACAACGGACTGGCGCGAGGCGGCCACGTCCGACGAAATCGATCTCGTCGACATCGTGACGCCGAACAACGTCCACGCCGAGCAGGCGATCGCCGCACTCGAAGCCGGCAAGCACGTCGCCTGCGAGAAGCCACTCGCCGGCACCCTCGCCGGCGCCGGGGCGATGGCGGCGGCCGCCGCCTCGGCGTCCGGTTCGACGTTCGTGTGGTTCAACTACCGCCGCGTTCCCGCCGTCGCCCTCGCCCACCAACTCGTCGCCGAGGGCGCCCTGGGGAGGCTCTACCACGTCCGCGCCGCGTACCTGCAGAGCTGGGGCGGCCCCGACACACCGCTGTTGTGGCGGTTCCAGGGCGACGTCGCCGGATCGGGCGCCCACGGCGATCTCAACGCCCACATCATCGACATGGTGCGCTTCATCACCGGCGAGGAGATCGTCACCGTCGAGGGATCGATCGAGCACACCTTCGTCACCGAGCGCACCGTCATCGAGGGCGGAGCGGGCGGTGAGATCGCCGGCGCCGGGGCCGCCACGGGCGCGGCGACGGCCCCGAGCACGGTCGACGACGCCGTGCTGTTCCTCGCCCGGATGAGCGGCGGCGGCCTGGCCAGCTTCGAGGCGTCGCGGCTGGCGACCGGCTACCACAATGCCAATCGCTTCGAGATCCACGGCGAACGTGGCGCCCTGCGCTTCGACTTCGAGCGGATGAACGAGCTCGGCTTCTACGACGCCACCGGTGAGGGACGCGAGCAGGGCTGGACGACGATCGACGTCACCCGCGGCGGCGACAACCATCCCTACGCCGCGGCGTGGTGGCCGGACAGCCATGGACTCGGCTACGAGCACGGCTTCGTCAACCAGGCCGCCGACATCCTCGCCGTCCTCGGCGGCGGCATCCCGCTCGTGCCGTTGCCCGACTTCGCCGACGCCCTCAAGACCCAGCGCGTGCTGCACGCCGCCATCGAGTCGGCGCGCAACCGCGCGCCAGTGGACCTGTGAACTGAAAGGAACGAAATCATGGCCGACCCTGCCCCCTTCAAGCCCGTCAACATGCCCGTCGGGGTGCTCACCGCCGCCCTCCAGGAGCTCACCCCTCGTGAGCGGCGCGACCCGGACCCCGACCTCGCCGTCGAGGAGTGGCTCGACTTCGCCAAGGCCCTCGGCGCCGACTGCATCGAGTTGTCGGCGGCGCTCCATCCGACGCTCGCCGACGTTCCCGCCGAGGCGATGCTCGACCCGGTGGCCAACACCCTCGACCTGCGCGAGCCGTTCAACGACGTTCGCGCCAAGCGCGTCCTCGCCGCCGTCGACGACACCGGGGTGGCGATCGCCGACGTCGCCTTCTTCGACGACATGCTCCACGAGGACCCGGCGATCCGCCGCAAGAAGCACGACTTCATGATCCAGACCATGGATGCGGCGGTGCTCCTCGGCGTCGCTGCCGTCACCGGCTTCGTCGGACGCGATCAGTCGAAGTCGATGGATCAGAACCTCATCGAGTTCGAGAACAGCTTCGTCCCGCTGCTCCAGGAGGCAAAGTCGCGCGGGCTGCAGTACCGGGTCGAGCAATGCCCGATGCCGGGCTGGACCCCGAAGGACAACTTCCACAACAACATCGGCTACGCCCCGGGGATGTGGATCGCTCTCCATCAGATCTGCGAGCGCCACGGCGTCGGCGACCAGTTCCGCATCCACTACGACCCGTCACACGCCATCTTGATGGGCCAGGACACCCGCTCGCTGTTCCAGTATCTCGCCGACGCCGGCTACGGGTTCCTCATCGCCGGGATGCATGTCAAGGGCCAGGTCGTCGACTCCAAAGGCGTGTCCGGCTGGGGGTACGGCGGCCAGACCGTGCAACGCGGCGACTGGGTCGACGGGGAGATCTCCTCGAACCCCGCCGACCTCGCCAACGCGTGGAAGAAGCAGACGGTGCTGTGCGAGCACGAGCTGCCCGGCACGGCTCGACACGACCCCCTGGCCTACCTGCAGAACCGCACGGTCGACTGGCTCGATCACCAGCTCGCCGCCCGCGAGCTGCTCGACTTCGACCCGGCGACCACGCCGCTGATCGTCGAGCACGAGTACGGGCCGGCTCGCGTCCAGGAGCGGGCATTGCTCGAACCGATCCTCGCCGGCTCGATCGCCTTCACCCGCCACATCGACGAGGCCGCGGCAGCGATGTACGCCCTCCAGCATGAGGTTCTCCCGGCGCAAGGCATTCCCGTCCAGGGTGTGGGCCGCGAGGCGTACCGGAGTTGATGACAGAGTGGGCGTGACTCTCGTCGTGGGCACGGCGGACACGAAGGGCGCCGAGCTGGCGTACGTCGCAGCCGTCGTCCGTTCGAGTGGCCTCGACGTTGCTGTCGTCGATGTCGGCACGACGCCACACGATCCGCCTCGCGGCGCCGTTGCCCCCGAGGACGTCGCCGCCCATCATCCCGACGGCGCCGACGCCGTGCGCTCCGACGATCGGGGTGAGGCGGTGGCGGCGATGGCGGTGGCCCTCACCGCCTACGTCCGCTCGCGTTCCGACGTCGCCGGGATCATCGGCATCGGCGGTTCGGGTGGGACAGCATTGATCACCCCGGCGATGCAGGCCCTTCCGGTCGGTGTCCCCAAGGTGATGGTGTCGACGGTCGCCTCCGGCAACGTGGCGCCGTACGTCGGCGCTGCCGACATCGCCATGATGTACTCGATAACCGACGTCGCCGGGCTCAACCGGATCTCCCGCGTCGTTCTCGGCAATGCCGCCAACGCCGTCGCCGGGATGGCGGCGAACCCGGTACCTCCCAGCGCTGACGACCTGCCCGCCGCCGGACTGACGATGTTCGGTGTGACGACGCCGCTGGTCACCCAGCTCGTCGAAGCGTTGGCCGGCCGCTACGACCCGCTCGTGTTTCATGCCACCGGGACCGGTGGACGGTCGATGGAGAAGCTCATCGGCTCCGGCTTGATCACCGCCGTGCTCGACATGACGACGACCGAGGTTGCCGACCTCATCGTCGGCGGCGTCTTTCCGGCCGGACCGGATCGCTTCGACGTCGTGGCCCAGACCGGGGTGCCCTATGTGGGGTCGTGCGGTGCCCTCGACATGGTCAACTTCGGCGCCAGGTCGACGGTGCCGGCGCAGTACGCCGATCGGCTGCTCCACGTCCACAACCCCGAGGTCACGCTGATGCGCACCACGGTCGACGAGAACGTCGCCTTCGGCGAGTTCATCGCCGGCAAGCTCAACGCCTGCGCCGGACCGGTGCGCTTTCTCCTCCCCGAAGGTGGTGTGTCGCTGCTCGACGCGCCGGGGCAGGCGTTCTGGGGCCCCGACGCGGACGCCGCGTTGTTCACGACGATCGAGGAGCTCGTCGAGCAGACCGGCGATCGCACCGTCGAGCGGGTGCCGGGCAACATCAACGACGCCGAGTTCGCGGCGGCGGCGATGCGGGCATTCGACGAGGTGGTCCAGATCCGATGACGAGCCGGCAGGACATCCTCGATCGCTTCGCCGGGATGATCGAGCAGCGCGTTCCGATCGTCGGCGGCGGAGCAGGGACGGGCCTGTCGGCGAAGTGGGAGGAAGCCGGCGGTATCGACCTCATCGTGATCTACAACTCGGGGCGCTATCGCATGGCCGGGCGTGGCTCGCTGGCCGGGTTGTTGGCGTACGGCAACGCCAACGAGATCGTCGTCGAGATGGCCCGCGAGGTGCTCCCGGTCGTGAAGGACACTCCCGTGCTCGCCGGCGTCAACGGCACCGACCCCTTCCTGTTGCGCGACCCGTTCCTCCGCCAGCTTCGTGGTCTCGGGTTCGCCGGCGTGCAGAACTTCCCGACGGTCGGTCTGATCGACGGGATCTTCCGCCAGAACCTCGAGGAGACCGGCATGGGCTACGGGGTTGAGGTGGAGATGATCGGCGCTGCTCGGCGACTCGACCTGCTCACCACGCCGTATGTCTTCTCGGCCGACGATGCTTCGGCGATGACCGAGGCAGGCGCCGACATCATCGTGTGCCACATGGGTCTCACGACTGGGGGCAGCATCGGCGCCGAGACGGCGAAGTCGCTCGACGACTGCATCGCCCTGATCGACGGATGGGCCGCAGCAGCGCGAGAGGTGCGCGACGACGTCATCGTGCTGTGCCACGGCGGCCCGATCGCCGAGCCCACCGACGCCGAGTACGTCCTGCAGCGCGCCGACCGGCTGCACGGCTTCTACGGGGCGTCGAGCATGGAGCGGCTCCCCGTCGAGCAAGCCCTCAAGGCCCAGACCGAGGCGTTCAAGGCCGTGAGGTTCAAATGAAGCAGAGGAGGCTCTGGAAGCGGGTGCGCGCCGGCTGCGGCGACGACTCCAATTCTGGTACTAGCAAACCGGACAAATCTGACCGAAATTCGGCAGTGGAAATGATCGGGAGGCGTTCGTGGCCCACATCTACGTAAGTGCTGTCCTCGAGGCATCGATCGAGGACGCCTGGGCGATCGCCCGTGACTTCACCGGGCATTGGCACTCGTCAACGATCTACAACAGCTCGATCGAGGGCGGGCTGCCGGCTGACCAGATCGGCTGCGTGCGCGCCTTCGAGCTGAGCGACGGCGGCAAGCTGCGCGAGATCCTCGTCGGGATGTCCGACGAGCGGCACGAGTTCAGCTACCGCATCCTCGTGTCGCCGCTGCCGGTCGAGGATTACTTCGCCGCCGTGCACTTCTCGCCGGTGACGACGACCGGGCAGACGTTCGGCGAGTGGACGGCGGACTTCCGGGTGCCGCCTGACCAGGAAGCGGCAACCGTCAACACAGTGACCGGCGTGTTCGAGGGCGGCTTCGCCGACATCGCCGCACTACTCAAGTCCTAACCACACAAGGAGAGAATCCACGCTCCGATGCGAGCGACTGAGAGCCAGCGAACGAGCAACCAGAACCGGCCTGCGTGGCCGGGGAACGCAATGAAAGGAACAGACATGCACCTGTCCATGCACAACTGGATGCGGTCCGAGCCGATCGAGGTCACCGTCGCCCGGCTGGCCCGCTACGGCTACGGCAGCATCGAGATCAAGGGCGAGCCGGATCAGTACGACACGGCCGACGTCCGCAAGCTGCTCGCCGACAACGGCCTGACCTGCTGGGGCGCAGTCACCCTCACCCTCGCCGAGCGCAATCTGTGCGCCAAGGACGAGCAGCAGCGGGCCGCGTCCGTGCAGTACATGAAGGATGTCGTGACGATGGTCAAGGAGCTGGAGGGCCAAGAGATCACGATCGTGCCGAGCACCGTCGGCAAGATCGTTCCCGACGGCACGCCCGAGCAGGAATGGGAGTGGTGCGTCGCCGGCCTCCAGGAGATCCGCGAGCACGCCAACGGTGCCGGCGTGCGTATCGCCATCGAACCGCTCAATCGCTTCGAGACACACTTCGTCAACCGCGGCGAGCAGGCCTTGGCGTTGGCCGACGCCGTCGGACCGGACGTCGGGGTGTGCCTCGACTGCTTCCACATGAACATCGAGGAGGTCGACCTCCTCGAGACGATCCGCGCGATCGGCACCCGGCTCACCGACTTCCACGTTGCCGACAACAATCGCCTGGCGTGCGGGATGGGCGCCCTCGACTGGCCGGCGATCGTGTCGACGTTGAAGGAGGTCGGCTACGACGGCGCCCTCACGGTCGAGTTCGTCGCCCCGATCGACCGCACGCCGGCGAACCGCTATCCCGACGCCCTGGAGACCAACCCGGTCGACATCAGCCCGGAGGAGCTGCAGTTCATCATCGACCACGGCAGCAGCCTGCTGTCCGAGGGCTTCTACAGCATGCTCGTCGAGCAGTGCGCGACAACCCTCCTCCCGTTGATCTGATGTTTCGCCCTCGTTCGTTCGCTCGCTGCGCTCGCTCTCTCCACTCGGGCGAGCTCGAAGCAGGCGGCCTGCGGCCGCACGAAGCATCTCCCTGGTCGACCGGCAAGCCGGATCGACCAGAATCGAAGGGGGGGTCGCGGAGCGCCCCCCTTCGAGCATCCCCCCACTGCGCGGTGTCGTGAAGATCGTCGGCGTCAAGGCGTGGTGGTTGCACTGCCCGATCGCGCCCGAACGTCAGCATGTCTCCGACTTCGGGCGAATCGCCAGCTTCGACATGGCGTTGGTGCGAGTCGAGGCCGACGACGAGTCGGTCGGGTGGGGTGAGGCCAAGGCGGCCGTCGGCAGTGCCGGGTCGTGCGCAACGCTTGTGACCTGCATCAACCACGAGCTCGGCCCGGCGTTGCTCGGGCTTGATCCACGCCGCATCAACGAGGCCGCCGACCTGCTCTACAACGGGCCACGAGCTGACTACGCGGCAAGTCGTGGCCGGACCTTCCCGATCCTCGGCCGGCGCGGGCTGACGGTGTCGGCGATGAGCGGTGTGGACATGGCGCTGTGGGATCTGCTCGGCCGGTCACTCGGTGCGCCAGTCGTCGACCTCTGGGGCGGACCGTGCCGGCCTGACATGGGGCTGTACGCCAGCGGCGGTTGGGCCAACGAAGCCGGCATCGGTGCCGAGCTGGGCAAGTACGTGGCCGCGGGATTCGCCGCCGTGAAGATGCGCGTCGGGGTCATCGACGGGACCGTCGAGGCGAGCATCGCCCGGGTCGCCGAGGCTCGTCATGGCCTCGGTCCGGGAGTCGAGCTGATGGTCGATGCGCACGGCACGTTCAGCGTCGCCGAGGCCAAGCGGTTCGCGGCGGGCATCGAGCCATTCGGCGTGCGCTGGTTCGAGGAACCGGTGAGCGCCGACAATCGCACCGGCACGGCGGAGGTGCGGGCGTCGACCGATGTCGCCATTGCGGCGGGGGAGAGCGAGTTCACCCGCTTCGATTTCGCCGACCTCGTCGAGCGACGGGCCGTCGACGTGCTGCAGCCCGACCTGGCGATCTGCGGCGGGCCGACCGAGGGTCGGCGAATCGCCGCCCTCGCCGAGACGCACCAGCTGGAATTGGCCCCGCACTGCTGGGGATCAGCGCTGTCGTTCGCTGCCGGCGTCAGCCTCGCTTTCGCCAGCCCGTCGGCCTCGGTGATCGAGTACTCACTCGGCGCCAACCCGCTGCTCCACGACCTCGCCACCGAGCCGGTCATCGTCGAGAATGGGCGGGTGGTTGTCCCGACCGCCCCCGGCCTCGGCGTGACCCCGCGGCCCGAGTTCATCGAAGAGTTCACCGTCGGACGAAAGTGAGCGACGAAGTGTCAGACAACAACATCCAGCACGTCAACCTGGCGGTCGGCGACCTCGGCGCTGCCGTCGCCTTCTACACCGACGTCCTCGGACTCGGCCTCTCGCCAACCCCGGAACTCGGGTACCCCGCTCAGTTCATCGCCATCAACGACTACCAGGAGATCCACCTCAACGAGGTCTCCGACGTCACGCCCAAGCACGCCCACTTCTGCATCCGCGTGGCCGACTTCAACGAGGTGTTCCGACGGACGAAGAAGGAGGGGGCGATCGACACGAGTACCTTCGGACCCGCCCACCGCCTGGCGACGGGAGTGATGCAGATGTTTGTGCACGATCCGCACGGCAACCTCGTCGAGATCGCCTGCGACGCCGACCAACCGATCGACCCGGAGGTCCTTGCCGACGAGGTGTTCGCCCCCGGTACCACGTGATAGTTCTGCTGGAGATCATCCATCAGGACGCTCTGGCGATGCTCGAGGCGGTCGACGAGGTGCGGTTGATGGCCGAACCGCTCGTCATCGACGATTCGGTGCCTCGGGATCGGGTGCGGATGATCCTGACCCGCGGCCGGGGACAGATCACGGCCGCCACGCTGGCTGAGTTCCCCGGTCTCGCCGTCGTCGGCCGCTGCGGGGCCGGGCTCGACAACATTGACGTGGCCGCCGCCGAGGAGCGCGGCATTGCCGTCGTCAACGCGCCCGGTGCCACGACCGCGGCGGTGGCCGAGCATGCCGTGTTGCTGATGCTCGGTCTCGCCCGGCGGATCGCCGCCCTCGATGCTGCCGTGAAGGACGGCAATTGGAGGGTTCGCGACGGCTACCTCGGTGCCGAGCTGCGCGGTAAGCGCCTCGGCGTCGTCGGGCTCGGCGCAATCGGTCGGCGGGTTGCTGCTCTCGGCCAGGCGTTCGACATGGAAGTGGCCTACTGGAGCCCGTCATCACGCGACGAAGCGCTCGTGCGGATGGAGCTCGACGAGTTGCTCGGCGCCGCCGACATCGTCCAACTGTGCGTCGCCCTCACTCCCGAGACTCGGGGGCTTCTGGACACCCAGCGATTGGCCCTGATGAAGCCGACCGCCCTGGTTGTCAACACGGCTCGTGGCGCTCTCGTCGACCACGACGCCCTGATCGCGGCGGTTTGCGACGGATGTCTCGGCGGCTATGCCACCGACGTCTGGGACCCCGAACCACCCTCCCCCGGCGACCTCGCTCGGCTCGGCGATCGCCTGCTCGTCACCCCCCACGTCGCCGCGATCACCGACGTGACCTACCGGGAGATCTGCGTGCGCACCGTCACCGCCGCCCTCGCCGCCCTCGCCAACCGACCGATGGGTGTTTAGGGGACCGTTCCGTCCCCTAAACACCCATCGGTTGTGCGGGATCGGGCGACGCGAACACGCTGCAAGGCGCTACCCTGGTACAGCGCATTTACGCCGCCCGGGTGCCATCTCGGCGCCCGGGTTCTTTGTGTGCGCGAGAAGCCCCCCGTCGAGGAAGTGAAGTTGTAGAGATGTCCAAGCGTGAGTATCCCCTCGAGCGATACCGCAACATCGGGATCATGGCCCACATTGACGCGGGCAAGACCACGACGACAGAGCGCATCCTCTACTACACCGGCAAGACCTACAAGATCGGCGAAGTCCACGAGGGCGCCGCGGTCATGGACCACATGGCCCAGGAGCAGGAGCGCGGCATCACGATCACGTCGGCGGCGACCACCGCCTTCTGGAACGACCACCGCATCAACATCATCGACACCCCCGGCCACGTCGACTTCACGATCGAGGTCGAGCGGTCGCTGCGTGTCCTCGACGGCGCTGTCGCCGTGTTCGACTCGGTTGCCGGCGTCGAGCCACAGACCGAGACCGTCTGGCGCCAGGCCAACAAGTACAACGTCCCGCGCATGTGCTTCGTCAACAAGATGGACCGCACCGGCGCCAACTTCTTCCGTACCGTCGAAATGATCGAATCCAGGTTGGAGGCGACCCCCGCGGTCGTTCAGCTGCCGATCGGCAGCGAGGCCGACTTCAAGGGCGTCGTCGACCTCGTCAAGATGAAGGCGTTCGTCTGGGACGGCGAGGAGAAGGGCGCCGTTTACCACGAGCGCGACATCGACCCGGCGCAACTCGCCGAGGCCGAGGAATGGCGGCACAAGCTGCTCGACACCGTCTGTGGTGAGGACGACGAGATCCTCGAGAAGTACCTCGGCGACGAGCCGATCAGCGAGAACGAGCTGAAGCACGTCATCCGCCTCGGCACGCTCGCCGGCCACTTCGTCCCGGTGCTCACCGGCTCGGCGTTCAAGAACAAGGGCGTGCAGCCGATGCTCGACGCCGTCATCGACTTCCTGCCGAGCCCGCTCGACATCCCGCCGGCTGTCGGCACGAACCTGCGCGGCGACGAGATCGTCACCCGCGAGGCCGACGAGAAGGCGCCGTTCGCCGCCCTCGCCTTCAAGATCGTCAGCGACCCGTTCGGCAAGCTGACGTACTTCCGGGTGTACTCGGGCCAGATCAACAAGGGCGATGAGGTCTACAACTCGACCAAGGAACGGCGCGAGCGGATCGGCCGCATCCTGCTGATGCACGCCAACCAGCGCGAGGACCTCGACACGGCGATGGCCGGCGACATCGTCGCCGGGCTCGGTTTCAAAGAGACGACGACCGGCGACACGCTGTGCGATCGCAGCGACCCGGTCATCCTCGAGCGGATGGAGTTCCCCGAGCCGGTGATCCACGTCGCCATCGAGCCGAAGACGAAGGGCGACCAGGACAAGCTCGGCAAGGCGCTGAAGTCACTGTCCGACGAGGACCCGACGTTCCGCATCCGTAGCGATGAGGAGACCGGCCAGACGGTGATCTCCGGGATGGGTGAGCTGCACCTCGAGATTCTCGTCGACCGCATGCAGCGCGAGTTCGCCGTCGAGGCGACGGTCGGCAAGCCGCAGGTCGCCTACCGGGAGACCGTCACCGAGCCGGTGCGGTCGGTCGAGTACCGACACATCAAGCAGACGGGCGGTTCCGGCCAATTCGCCGTCGTCAAGATCAGCGTCGAGCCGAACCCGGGCAGTGGCTACGAGTTCGTCGACAGCATCAGCGGCGGGCGAATCCCGCGGGAGTACATCCAGCCGACGAACCAGGGCATCCAGGCCGCGCTGGAGAACGGCGTGCTCGCCGGCTACCCAACCGTCGACGTCAAAGTCAGCCTCGTCGACGGCGCCTACCACGACGTCGACTCGTCGGAGATGGCCTTCAAGATCGCCGGGCAGATGGCGTTCCGCAAAGCCGCTCAAGCGGCCAAGCCCGTCCTGCTCGAGCCGATCATGGCCGTCGAGGTCGTGACGCCCGAGGAGTACATGGGCGACGTGATGGGCGACCTGTCGAGCAGGCGCGGCCGGATCGAGGGGATGGAAGCCCGCGGCAACACGCAGGTGGTGCGTGCCCAAGTTCCGCTGTCGGAGATGTTCGGGTACAGTACCGACCTCCGTTCGCGCACCCAGGGGCGCGCCACGTACACGATGCAATTCGACGCATATCACCAGGTGCCGGAGAGCATCGCCAGCGAGATCATCAAGCGGGTTCGCGGCGAGTGATTCGCCCGAATCAATCAAGGGTCTGGGTGGTGCCCAGGCAACACAGTTCTTTGACAACCCAGATCAGCAACGAGACATTGGAGTCTGAAGGCCATGAGTAAGGCGAAGTTTGAGCGTACGAAGCCGCATGTGAATGTGGGGACGATGGGTCATATTGACCATGGGAAGACGACGTTGACGGCGGCGATTTCGAAGACGTTGGCTGAGCGTGGGTTGGCGGAGTACACGCCGTTTGATTCGATTGATAAGGCGCCGGAGGAGAAGGCGCGGGGGATCACGATCTCGATTGCGCATATCGAGTATGAGACGGAGAGGCGGCATTACGCGCATGTCGATATGCCGGGTCATGCGGATTACATCAAGAACATGATCACTGGTGCGGCGCAGGTGGATGGGGCGATTCTGGTGGTGGCGGCGACGGATGGTCCGATGCCGCAGACCCGGGAGCATGTGCTGTTGGCTCGTCAGGTGGGGGTGCCCTACATCGTGGTGGCGTTGAACAAGGCTGATGCCGTCGATGACGAGGAGCTGTTGGATCTGGTCGAGTTGGAGGTGCGCGAGCTGCTCACCGAGTACGAGTTCCCTGGTGATGATGCGCCGGTGGTGCGGGTGTCGGCGTTGAAGGCGTTGGAGGGGGATGTCGAGTGGCAGGCCAAGATCATGGAGTTGATGGATGCCGTGGACTCGTCGGTGCCGGAGCCGCAGCGTGATTTGGATAAGCCGTTCTTGATGCCGATCGAGGATGTGTTCACGATCACGGGTCGGGGCACGGTGGTCACCGGCAAGGTGGAGCAGGGGACGATCCACACCGGTGATGAGATCGAGATTGTCGGGTTGCGGGAGACGCAGAAGACGACGTGTACCGGGGTGGAGATGTTCCGCAAGATCCTCGATCAGGGCCAAGCCGGGGACAACATCGGTGCCCTGCTGCGCGGCACGAAGAAGGAGGATGTGGAGCGTGGCCAGGTCCTGTGCAAGCCGGGCAGCATCACGCCGCACACCAATTTCGAGGGTCAGGTGTACGTGTTGACCCAGGCCGAGGGTGGCCGCCACAAGCCGTTCTTCAACAACTACCGGCCGCAGTTCTTCTTCCGCACGACCGACGTCACCGGCACCATCGAACTCCCCTCGGGGACCGAGATGGTGATGCCCGGCGACAACGTGGCGATGACCGTCGAGTTGGGCAAGCCGATCGCCATGGACGAAGGCCTCCGCTTCGCCATCCGCGAAGGCGGCCGCACCGTCGGCGCCGGCCGCGTCACCAAAATCATCAAGTGATCGGCTGACACAACAACATGGCCCAAAGCATCCGCATCCGCCTCAAGGCGTTTGACCACGACATCATCGACCAATCGACGAAGAAGATCGTCGAAACGGTCACCCGCACCGACGCCACCGTGCGCGGTCCGATCCCGCTGCCGACGGCGAAGCACCGCTACACGGTCATCCGCGGCCCGCACATCGACAAGGACTCCCGCGAGCACTTCGAGATGCGCATCCACAAGCGTCTCATCGACATCGTCAACCCGAACAACAAGACGATCGACAGCCTGCAGCGCATCGAGCTCCCCGCCGGCGTCGACATCGAGATCAAGATCCAAGCCAGCTAGTTCGGCGACAACTCACGTTTCCGTGGGTCCTGGACGTCATCCCCGGTCAGGCGCGTTGGCTCTGGAAGCAGTGTCACCCCGATCGGCAGGTCGGGTCTGGGTCGCGAACTCTTTGGTTCCTTTGGCGTCGCTAGCGGCGCCAAATCGACCAAGAAGACGGAACGATTGCGCGGGCTTGACGATCCCGCTCCGCGGAACGCTAGTCGGGCGTAGGGTCGGGCAGGGTGGATGCGGAACTCGAGGCGCTCGCCGACGAGGTCGTCGCCTGCCGGGCGTGTCCGCGGCTGGTCGAGTGGCGGGAGCGGGTCGCCGCCGAGAAGCGGGCGGCGTTCGCCGACGAGACGTACTGGGGACGTCCGGTTCCCGGGTTCGGCGATCCGCACGCTCCCATCGTGATCGTCGGCCTGGCGCCGGCGGCGCACGGCGCCAACCGCACCGGCCGCGTGTTCACCGGCGATCGCAGCGGCGACTGGCTGTTCCGCGCCCTCCATCGAGCCGGCCTGGCCAATCAGCCCCACTCGGTGAGCGCGGACGACGGACTCAAGCTGCACGGCGTGTGGATCAGCGCCCCGGTGCGCTGCGCCCCGCCGGACAACAAGCCGACGACGGCTGAACGCGACAACTGCGCTCCCTTCCTCGACCGCGAACTCGACCTGCTCGGGCCGACCGTCGTCGTGTGCCTCGGCGGCTTTGGCTTTGCCGCCGCTTGCCGGCACTACGAGGTCCGCCCCCAGCCGAAGTTCGGCCACGGCGTCGAGATCGTCGTGCCGGGCGGCCCGACGCTGCTGTGCTCGTATCACCCCAGCCAGCAGAACACCTTCACCGGCAAGCTGACCGAACGGATGCTCGACGACGTCATGCGTCGCGCCGCCACCCTCGCGAACCGCCCGATGGACGTGGACGTACCGTAAAGCATGGCATTCCGTCCCTATCTCATCGAGGAAATCACTCGTGACTGCGCTGCTGGAGCGCTGACTCGCAGGGAGGCGATTCGCCGCCTCGGCATGCTGGGAGTGACCGGCGCGGCGGCGGCAGCAATGGTCGCTGCGGCACCGGTGCGCTCCACGGCCTCCAGCGGTTCCACCGTCCCGCCCACCGACACCGCGAGCGGTTCGACCGCACCACTCGAAGAAGCCGAGGAGATCACGTTTCCCGGCCCGCAAGGCGACTTGATTGGCGTGTACTCGGCTGCCGAGCCGGCAAAAGGCGCCGTGCTCGTGATTCACGAGAACCGCGGCCTGACGCCGCACATCCGCGCGATCCCGCCGCGGCTGGCAGCCGACGGATACAGCGCCCTCGCAATCGATCTGCTCTCGGCCGAAGGCGGCACCGCCGGAATGAGCGAGGGTGATGCCCAGGCAGCGCTCGGCAACGCCCCCACGGAGCGGCTCGTGGCCGACATGCTGGCCGGCCTCGACGAGCTCGAACGTCGACACCCCGATGCCGAGCTCGCGGTCATCGGGTTCTGCTTCGGTGGGGGGATGACCTGGACGTTGCTCGATGCAGGCGATCCGCGGATTGCCGCCGCCGTGCCCTTCTACGGACCGCTGCCCGACGGCGCCGACTTCTCCGGGTCGCCGAACGCCGCCGTGCTCGGCATCTACGCCGAGCTCGACGACTTCGTCAACCCGACGATGGACGCCGCCGCGGCGGCGCTCGACGCGGCCGGTCTCGAGCATGAGCTGCGCACGTTCGAGGGCGTCGACCACGCCTTCTTCAACGACACCGGGCGCAACTATGACGCCGACGCCGCCGCCGAGGCGTATGCGGCGATGCTCGACTGGTTCGCCGCCCATCTGGGCGCCGCCCAGCCCGCATCGACGACCGAGCCGGCTTCGTAAGAAGTCGTTGAGAGGTGCCGTCGCTGCCGGTGAGCCGTCGCCACAGCACGGTAGACAGAATGGCGTGACCTCGATGTTGCCGCCCCCGCCAGCTCCGCCGGCGCCGCCCGTATCGCAACCTCCGGTCAGGCGACCGGCTGGAGGTCTCGTCGCTCTTGCCGCCGTGACCGCCCTCGGCGCCGCCGCCTTCGGCGGTTGGTGGGTCGGTCACGATGACGTCGAAGGGCGCCAGACGATCGTCGTTCCGACCGTCCCGGCGACAACGGTCAACCAGCTCCAGGCGAGCGGGTCGGGATCGAGCACGTCGGCGCAACCGTCGGCGGGGGGAATCGACGTCGCCGCCGTCGCCGCGACGGTCGCCCCCAGCGTTGTCACCGTCAGCGCCACCATCGGTGCTGGCGGTGGACTGGGCGAGGCGGTGGGGACCGGAGTGATCATCTCCGCCGACGGCGAGATCCTCACCAACGCCCACGTCATCGCCGGCGCCCAGGACGTGCGCGTCCGCTTCGCCGGCAACACCGAACCGGTGGCGGCGACCATCGTCGCAGCCGACCCCGGCAACGATCTCGCCCTGCTGCGCGTCGACATCGACGCGGACCTGCCCGCCGTGACGATCACCGATCCGGCGAGCATTCGCATCGGCGACCCGGTCGTGGCAATCGGATTCGCGCTCGACCTCGACGGCGACCCGAGCGTGACGTTGGGAATCGTCTCGGCGCTCGACCGGACGCTGACGATCAGCAACGAGGACAGTCTCGACGGATTGATCCAGACCGACGCGGCGATCTCTTCGGGGAACTCCGGCGGTCCGCTCGTCAATGCCGCTGGTGAGCTCGTCGGCATCAACACCGCCGTCGCCGAGAGCGACATCGAGGTCGCCGCGACGAACGTCGGATTCGCCATTGGCGCCGCGGAGATCAACGAGGTGTTGCAGCTGCTGCGTGAAGGCGGGGAGCGCGTGCCCGGTTTCCTCGGCGTCCGGCTCGCCGACCGAGTCGATGGCGGACTCGGTGCGCTCGTCGCCGAGGTCACTCCGGGCTCGCCTGCCGCCGACGCCGGGCTGCGTGTCAGCGACGTCGTGGTCGCCATCGACGACCAGCCGATCAACGGCAGCGGAGGGCTGGTCGGCGTCATCCGCGACCACCGACCCGGCGACGAAGTCTCCATCGTGGTGATGCGCGACGGCGGCGAAACGACACTGACGGCCGTCCTCGTCGACGTGCCGTAGGGACGTCGGACAGCGCGCCCGATGTAGGGTCGGTGCCGTGGCGCCGACGGTTGGGGCGGTCGTGGCATACGGCAGTCGCTCGACCGTGCGTGAGCTGGGCACCGACGCCGTCGCCAAGGTGCCGTTGCCGGAGACGGCCGAGGCGTGGATTCGCTACGAGGCCGAGTACAGCACCGCCGTCCGCCTCGCCGGCGCGCCGGTCCCCGAGTTCCTCGGCTTCGTCGACCACGACGGTCGCATCGCCAGCGTCTACCGGCGCGCCCGGGGCCCGGTGATGTGGGACGCGATCGTCGAACACCCTGCCTCGGTGCCGACACACGCGGCCACCCTCGCCGAGGTGCACCGGCATCTCGCTGGCCTCGTTCCACCAGCGACGGTGCCGTCGTTCGCCGACCGCATCCGGTGCAAGGTGTACGCCGCCGCTTCCGTCGTGGGGGTCGACGCAGCGGAGGTGCTCGCCGCCCAGCCGACCGGCGGACCGACCGTCCTCTGCCACGGCGACCTGCACCCGAGCAACGTGATCCTCACTGCTGACGGGCCGATGGTTGTCGACTGGTTCGACACTGGCCGGGGCGACCCACTCGCCGACATCGCCCGCTCGACACTGCTGATCTCGCCGGAGGCTGACGCGTCCCCCAGCCACCTCGCCGGCACCGCGTCCGCCGAGCTGCGCCGGAGGTTGACCGACGCCTACCTCGCCGCCCACGGCGACGTCGACGCGGATCAGCTTGCCCGGTGGCGGGCCGTGATGGCTGTCGCCCGTGTCGCCGAGGGCGTTGCCGCCAAGGGACTCATCGGCGTGTGGCGCGCCTGGTCGAGCTCGCGACTCGCCGCGTCGACGAGCTGATCAGCCGCTCACGTCGACGAGTCGTCGCAGCTCGTCGAAGATCCCCGGCGCGGCGGCCATCGCCAAGCCGTGGTTCTCCGGGCAGGGCAGCTCGACGACTGCGCCGGCCTCCCTGGCGACGAGCGATGCCGCGGCGTAGTCCCAGATCTTCGTGTCCCGCTCGAAGTACGAGTCCGTGCGGCGGCACCCGACCCAGCACATCTGCAGCGCCGCCGACCCGAAGCACCGCACGTCTCGCACTCTCGGCAGCAGACGTCCAACGACGGCACCTTGCGCCTCGCGAACCGGAGCGTGGTACGAGAATCCGGTCGTGACCAGCGCCTGACCGAGCTCCGAGCACGTCGACGCCGTGATTGGCACACCGTTGGCCCGGGCACCGGCACCAGCGGCAGCGGAGAACGTCTCCCGTCGCTGGACGTCGACGACAGCTGCCGCGCTGACCACGCCATCAATCGTCGCGGCGATGCTGACGGCGACCACCGGCAAGCCGTACCAGAAGTTGACGGTTCCATCGAGCGGGTCGACGACCCACTGCAATCGCCGCTGGGCCTCGGTTGACCCACCCTCCTCGCCGACGAACCCCGAATCGGGAGTGGCGACCGCAAGTCGAGTCTTGATCAGCTCTTCGCTCTCGAGGTCGGTTCGCGTGACGATGTCAGTGGGCGAACTCTTCGTCGGTGGGGCGGACCAGTCGCCGGCCCGCGAGCGGACGAGGTCGGCGGCCTCGACGGCGACGGCAGCGGCAATCTCTTCGAGCTGATTCGTCGGCGGCAACGCGTCATACATGGCGGACCTCGACACCCCGCCCTTCGATTGCCGCGACGACGGTGTCGTCGGCCCGATCGTCGGTGATCAGCACATCGATCTCGTCGAGGGTGGCGAATCCGAACAGCTGCTCGTTGCCCAGCTTCGAGCTGTCGACGATGGCGACGACGCGCCTTGCGGACTCGATCATGGCGTGCTTGAGCAGCGCTTCGTCGGAGTAGGGCGTCGTCAACCCGCGCCCGAAGGAAAGTCCGTCGCAGCTGATGAACAGCACGTCGACGCTCATGTTGCGGACTGCGTCGACCGTCGAGGCGTCGACCATCGCAAACGTGTTCGTTCTGACGCTGCCACCGAGAACGGTCAACTTGGTGACACCGCGACGGACGAGGGTGGCGCCGATCATCAGCGAGTTGGTGATCACGTGTACGTCGCGATCGCCTGGGAACACCTCGGCGAAGCGCTGACCGGTCGAGCCCGAGTCGATGACGATCGAGCCGCGCTCGGGAACCTGCAGCGTCGCCTCGCGCCCGATCCGCAGCTTCTCCTCGGCGTTGAGCATCTCCCGGGCGTCGATCATCGGTTCGTGGTCGCGCCGTTCGAACGGCACGGCGCCGCCGTGGACGCGTCGCAGCAGCAGGCGGTCCTGCAGCTCCGAGAGATCGCGCCGAATCGTCTCGGTGGTGACACTGAACTGCTTGGCCAATGCCGAGACGTCGACGGACCCGTGCTTGAGGGCGAGCCCGTAGATGTCGCGTTGACGTTGGTACTGCAGACGGACAGGACTCGGGGCGGTCGACGTCACGGCCTTGGTTCTATCCGACGCCGCCCAAGGCGGCCATCGCCGCGGCCGGTCCGTTCGCCGCCAGGGCCTCGGCGGCGACGACGAACTCGTTTCGGAAGCGCTCGCTGTCGCGCAGCGCAGGGGTGAACACGGCGTCGAGTTCGAGGAACCGGACCGGGTCGTCGAGAGCGTTGCGGGCATGACCACGAGAGACATCGCCGTAGGCGTCGACCGATTGCTGCTCGACGGGAACGGTCGCCAGGTAGCGAGCCCATCCGGCGAGGGCGAGTGCGGAATGACGCACCGGTCCGCCCGTCTCGAGGTTGCGCTCGATCGTCGGGATGAGGAACGTTGGGAACTTGGCCGTGCCGTCGATGCAGAGCCGGGCGATCTGGTCGCGCACGCCGGGGTTGGCGAACCGCGTGAGCACCGTCGCCGCGTACTCGACACGCGGGTATCCGGGGATCGCCGTCAACGCCGGCACGGCCTCGTCGTACAGCAGCCGGCTGACGAAGCCGTGAACGTCCGGGGTCGCCATCGCCTCGTCGACGAACGTGATGCCGGCGAGCGCGCAGAGGTATGCCATGCAGGAATGGCCGGCGTTGAGGATGCGCAGCTTGTACAGCTCCCACGCATGGACATCGTCGGTGAACAACACCCCGACGTCTTCCCACTGGGGTCTTCCCGCCGCGAAGTCATCCTGGACCACCCACTGGCGGAACGGTTCGGCGACGACAGGCCAGCGGTCGACGATGCCGACCCGAGCCAGCAGGCCGGCGCGATCCTCTGCCGCGGTCACCGGCGTGATGCGGTCTACCATCGAGTTCGGGAACGTGCAGTTCGACTCGATCCAATCGACCAACCCATCGGCGCCGGACTTGGCGGCGCCGAGCAAGGCGCGGCGGGCCGCGTCGCCGTTGCCCGACAGGTTGTCGCAGCTGAGGATCGTGATCCCGCCGCCGCCCGCCTGTCGGCGTCGTTCCAGGGCGCGGGCGAGGAGGTCGAACGTCGAGTCGGTCGTCGTGTCGGGGGAATACCCGGATTCGGTGATCGTCATCGACACGACCGCCGTCGTGGAATCGGCGAGTAGCTCCACGGTGTCATCGGGTCGCCCGGCAGTGTGCCGGTAGTCGACGATGCTCCCGATGACCGCCGACGTCGGCCCGCTCGCGCCCTTCTCGACGAGCGAGTAGAGGCAGTCCTGAGCGTGCAGGGCCGCAGCCATGTCGGCATCGCCGGGCAGTAGGCCGAGGCCACGGATACCCCAATCGCCGCCGCGCTCCGCCAGTTCGTGCTGGTAAACGGCGAGATGGGCGCGGTGGAACCCGCCGACGCCGATGTGTGCGAGGCGCGGTTGCAGCCGTGCCCGATCGTACGTCGGCACCGGAACGCCACGGGCGGCGATGGCGTCGAGGTTCGCCGCCGTGAGCTCGAGCGGCACACGATCCCCCGACGGAGCCATGGTTCTGCACCATAAACCAGATAAATCAACATGACAAGCCTTGGATTGTGTTGATTTGCACTTGAAATCAACATCAGCTCACGTCATACTGCAGACATGCTCGGCCGCATGGGGTGGCCGGCATCGCTGAACTCACGAGGGGGAACAATGGTGCACTTGTCGACCCACGCCCGCCCCGGGCCGCCGTGGCGAGGGACTCGCCGCCGCACGGTGGGCGCCGTGCTCGCGCTCGGCCTCGCAGCCGCCGGAGTCTCGGCGGTGTCCCCCTCGGCATCGGCGGCCGGCCAGCGGCCGGCGTCGGGCGACCGCCAACTCAACGTGGCGATCGTCGGCAACCCACAAATGGAGGACATCGCCGAACTGACGCCGGAGCTGTTCACTGCCGAGACCGGCATCAACGTGGAGTACACCGTGCTCGAAGAGGGCACCCTGCGCGAAGTCGTCACCCGCGATGTCGGGGCCGGGGGGGAGCAGTTCGACGTCGTGATGATCGGCATGTACGAGGCGCCACAATTCGGCGCCAACGGCTGGCTCGTCGACCTGACGCCATACGCCGAGGCCGACGAGGCGTACAACCTGGACGACCTGATCCCGTCGGTGCGGTCGGGCCTCAGCGTCGAAGGCGCGCTCTATGCCTCGCCGTTCTACGCCGAATCGTCGTTCCTGATGTACCGCCAGGACGTGATGGACGAGGCCGGCATCGAGATGCCGACGAACCCGACATGGGAAGAGGTCGCCGAGATCGCCCGCCAAATCGACTCCGACGAAATGGCCGGCATCTGCCTCCGTGGCAAGCCCGGATGGGGTGACCTCGGGGCATCGTTCACCACCGTGCTCAACACGTTCGGCGCCACGTGGTGGTCGGCGAACGAAGATGGATCGATCGGCGAGGCGCAGATCGACCAGCCTGAGTTCCGCGAGGCACTCGAGTTCTACGTCACCTTGATCAACGATGCTGGCGAGGAAGATGCTGCCAACGCCTCGTTCAACGAATGCCTCGCCCAGTACCGCGATGGACAGGTGGCGATGTGGTACGACGCCACCGTGGCCGCCGGCCTCCTGGAGGCCGACGACAGCGAGGTCAAGGGCCTCAACGGGTACGTCATGGCGCCGGTCAAGGAGACCGAAGCGTCGGGCTGGCTGTGGGCGTGGACCCTGGCGATCCCGCAGACTTCGGCCGATCCCGACACGGCTTGGGAGTACATCTCCTGGGCTACCGGTCCTGAGTACATCGCCGCAGCGGGCGAGCTGATCCCCGGCGGCTGGGCTGCGATCCCGCCCGGCACCCGCGAGTCCACGTACGAGATTCCTGAGTACCAGGAAGCCGCCGCGGCGTTCGCCGATCAGACCCTCGCGGCGATGGCCGCGGCGCCGATCGACAACCCCGGCACCACACCGCGACCGGGATTACCAGGCGTTCAGTACGTCGGCGTGCCTGAGTTCCAGGACGTCGGCAACCGCTGCACCGAGGAGTTCTCCGGCGTGATCGCTGGCCGCGTCGAGATCGACGATGCGATCAGCAACTGCCAGGACATCGCCTCGCAAGTCGCGGGGTAATGATCCACCTCGTTCGTTCGCTCGCTGCGCTCGCTCTCTCCACTCGGCGGAGCTGCGAGGAGCGGCCTGCGGCCGCACGAAGAACATCCCGGTCGGACCGGCAGAGCCGGATCCGACCGGATCGAAGGGGGGTCGCGGAGCGCCCCCCTTCGAGCATCCCCCCATTCGGCGATGCGTGAACAGAGGGTCGACGTGAATTCGGTAACCGCCACACCCAGCGTGGCCAGCGCGCGCCCCCGAGCGCGCTTCAACGCCCCTGGGTGCGGCGGCTACCACTTCTTCCCGCCCTCATCTTCACGGTGCTCATCACGCAAGTTCCGTTCGTGATGAGCATCTTCTACAGCCTCACGAACTGGACGGTCGTCCCGCCGACGCCGCGTGAGTTCGTCGGCCTGGAGAACTACACGAACCTCGTCGACGACCAGTTCTTCCGCGACGCCGCTTGGGTGAGCGTGGTGATGACCGTCTCGTCCGTACTGTTCTCGCTCGTCCTCGGGACGCTCCTTGCCGTGCTCCTCGACCGCGAGTTCTTCGGGCAGGGCTTCGTCCGCACGCTCTTGATCACGCCGTTCCTCATCATGCCGGTGGTGGCCGGGCTGATCTGGAAGAACCAGATGCTCAGCGGGCTGTACGGGGTCGTCAACTGGGTGATCGAGCGCTTCGGGGGCGAGTCGATCGAGTTCGTATCCCGCTACCCGCGCTTCTCGATCATCGTTGTGCTCGTCTGGCAGTGGACACCGTTCATGATGCTGATCATGCTCGCCGGCCTGCAGAGCCAGCCGTCCGACGTTCTCGAAGCCGCCAGGGTCGACGGTGCCTCCGCCTTCGGCACGTTCCGCCAACTGACCCTTCCGCACCTGCGCCCATACATGGAGCTCGGCACACTGCTCGGGACGGTGTACCTGATCCAGGTGTTCGACCACATCGCCGTGATGACCGGCGGGGGACCGGGCTCGACCAACCTGCCCTACTTCGTCTACCAACGATCGATCGGAGGGGGCTGGGTGTTCGGCCAGGCGTCGGCCTACGCCATCGTCGTGGTCATCGCCTCGCTCATCGTCGCCAACGTCGCGTTGCGGGTGCTGTCCCGGCTGCTCAAGGGAGAAGAGATCGCATGACCACGTCATTGTCACCCGTCCGCGATTGCGAGCGAGTGAGCGCCAGCTACGCCGATGCGAGCGACCGAGCGCCAGCGAGGGAGCGGCTACCAACGGCCTGCGTGGCCGGGGAACGCAATAACGGCCTGCGTGGCCCGGGAACGCCATGAAGGGTTCGAGGCTGGGTGTCGGCGAGAGTCGTGGGGTCAACGCGGTGATCGGACTCATCGCCTGGCTGGCCGCCCTCGTGTTCTTCTTCCCCGTGTTCTGGACGGTGCTGAACAGCTTCAAGGAGGAACAGGACGCCAACACCAGCCCGAAGCTGCTGTTCGAACCGACCTTGGACCGCTACTCCGAGGTGATCGAATCGACTCCCGGACTGCTGTCGTTCCGCGAGGCGGCGATCAACTCGGCGGTGATCGTGACGGTCAGCACGATCGTCGTCCTCGCCCTCGCGATCCCGGCCGCCTATGCCCTCGCCGTCAAGCCAATTCACAAGTGGCGCGACGTGCTGTTGTTCTTCATCTCCACCAAGTTCCTCCCAGTTGTCGCTTCGATCCTGCCGTTGTGGATCATCGCCAGGGAGTTCGATCTCCTGAACACCCGTCTCGTGCTGATGATCCTCTACACGGCGATGAACCTGCCGCTGGCCGTGTGGATGTTGCGCTCGTTCTTCCAGGAGATCCCTCGCGAGCTGATCGAAGCAGCGGAGATCGATGGCGCCGGTTTGCGTGGGCAACTGTCCACGGTGATCCTGCCGATCGCGATACCCGGCATCGCCGCCACTGCGTTGCTGTGTGTGATCTTCGCGTGGAACGAGTACTTCTACGCCGTGCAGCTCAACCCCGCCGCCGGGTCTACGGTGCCGATCTGGGTGACGACGAACATCAGCACGCGTGGTGACTTCCTCGCCAAACTGTCCGCCGCGTCGGTCCTCGCCAGCGTGCCCGTCGTCGTGGCCGGCTGGCTGGCCCAGAAGCGGATGATCCGCGGTCTCGCAATGGGCGCCATCAAGTAGGAGATGTTGTGGCATCGGTGACGTTCGCTGCGGCGACCCGCTTCTACCCCGGCACCGACCGGGCGGCGGTGGATTCGCTCGATCTGCAGATTGCCGACGGCGAGTTGCTCGTCCTCGTCGGCCCGTCGGGCTCGGGCAAGTCGACGGCGTTGCGGATGCTCGCCGGGCTCGAGCCGCTCGATGGTGGAGCCGTGTTCATCGGCGACCGCGACGTCACCTCCGTACGTCCACGCGACCGCGACATCGCGATGGTGTTCCAGAACTACGCCCTGTACCCGCAGCTGACGGTTGCCGAGAACATGGGTTTCGCGCTCAAGCAGAAGGGCGTCCCAAAGGCTGAACGGGTCGTCCAGGTTCGCGAGGCGGCGCGCATACTCGACCTCGAGCCGTATCTCGATCGCAAGCCGAAGAACCTGTCGGGTGGTCAACGTCAACGTGTCGCGATGGGCCGGGCCATCGTTCGCCATCCGCAGGTCTATCTGATGGACGAGCCGCTCTCGAATCTCGACGCCAAGTTGCGCGTGCAGACGCGAACCGAGCTCGCCGAGTTGCAGTCGCGGTTGGCGGTCACCACTGTGTACGTGACCCACGACCAGGTCGAGGCGATGACGATGGGGCACCGAGTGGCCGTTCTCCGCGACGGCGTTCTCCAGCAGTGCGACACGCCACACGAGCTCTACCACGCACCCGGAAACCTGTTCGTTGCCGGGTTCATCGGATCGCCGGCAATGAACCTCGTGACCTGCGCCGCGCGCCGGCATGACCGTGGCAGTCGGCGGGCACCGGCTCGAGCTGTCCCCGGACGCCCACGCCACCCTCGACGGCTTCGAGGGCGAGCGGGTGGTCATCGGCTTCCGCCCCGAATCGGTGGCCATCGGCGGCGAGATCCCGGCGGTGATCCGCGTCGTAGAGGACCTCGGCTCCGAGGTCTTCGTCCATGTCGCCGTCGAACACGAGGGCGAGAGCTTGTCGATCGTCGCCAAGGTTGCCGCCCCATTTCCCGGCATCGTCGGGGAGTCGGTGGCGATCCGCATCGCCGGCGCGGTGCACGTGTTCGACCCCAATGGCACCCGGCTCACGACGTCGCGACTCGGCGTGCCGTCGGTGCCCGGATGAAGGAGGGCGCGGTCGTCCTGATCACCGGGGCTGCCGGCGACATCGGGCGAGCGACTTCAGTAGTTCTCGCCGACGCCGGTTGGCGGGTCGCCCTCACCGATCTACCGAGCGCCTCCGAAGCGCTCGGGCGCAGCGCCGAGGAGTGCGTCGAGCATGGTGCCGACGTGTGGTCGGAGACAGCCGACGTCACTGACGCCGACGCCATGGTCAGCCTCGTACGAAGTTGCGGCGACGCGTTCGGAACGCCGGCGGGCCTGTTCGCGAACGCCGGCGTCCAGGGTCGCTTCGACCGAGTCGATCGCTATCCGATCGAGGACGTGCGGGTACTCCTCGACGTCAACATCGTCGGGGTTTTCACCGTGCTGTCGGCGGTGTCGAGAGCGATGATCGCCGCAGGTAGCGGGGGAGCCGTGGTCATCTCGGCGTCGATGGCCGGTGTGACCGGCGCCCCGAACATGTCGGCGTACTCGGCCGCAAAGGCCGCAGTTATCGCTCTCGCCAAGAGCGCGGCCAAGGATCTCGCCCCGCTCGGCATCCGCGTCAATGCGGTGTCACCGGCCTTCATCGGGCCGGGCCGGATGTGGAATCGCCAGGTCGCCGCCCAGGCGGCGACGGGCAGCCAGTACTACTCCTCCGACCCGGCGGTCGTTGTCGAGCAGATGCTGGCGATGATCCCGATGCGACGCTGCGGGGCGCCCGAGGAGGTCGGCCGGGTCGTCGCCTACCTGCTGTCCGACGAGGCTTCCTACCTCACCGGCATCAACATCGAGATCGCCGGCGGCGCAGTCTGAGGTGTCGACCTCATTGCCGGATCGGTGAGCCGAGCGTACGGAGATCCGGCTCTTCCCGCTGCTTCCGTGGGTCCACCATCGTGCGTCGCGAGCGCGTTGGCTCTGGAAGCAGCACGCTGCCCCGCCGGACACATTCGCCGGAGCCCCAGCGTCGCATCACGACGGGTCAACTCCGACGTTGTCGGCGGCAATGACGCTGCCGCGATCCCAATCGTGCTCGGCGGCGCTAGTTCGACGAGGTGTCGTCGGTGGAGGACGCGTCGATCGCCTTCGACGACCCACCCGTCTGCACCTGGATCTTCTTCGGTTGCGCCGCTTCGGCGACGGGAATGCGCAGCGTCAGAACGCCGTCGTTGTAGCGCGCTTCGATGCGGTCGGCGTCGAGACCGTCGCCCAGATGGACCTGGCGCCGGAATGTGCCTCGGTGGCGCTCGGCGAGGTACACCTGGTCGCCTTCCTTGCGGTCCCAGTCGCGCTGCGCCGAGACGGTGAGCACGTTGCGCTCGACGGCGATGTCGACGCTTTCGGGTGCGACGCCCGGAAGGTCGATGTCGACCCACAGGTCGTTGTCGCGCTTGTAGGCGTCCATCGGCATCGGCCACTGCCCGTTGCTCGACGTGCGGCCGGTCATCCGGTCGAACCAGGCGTCGATGTCGCGGAAGGGATCGTTCTGCAGGAGCATTCGTTCACCTCCAAGTGTGTGCAGTCTTACTGACGATCATTCACCAAAACTGCCGATGAAGTCAATAGTGATGACACAGGGTTCCGAAAAATGTACGATCGACGCATGGCTCGTGCACGCATCCCTCCGGGCGGGATCGTCAGCACGGCAATCGAGTTGATTGACCGCGAGGGATTTGCAGCATTGTCCTTCAGTGCCATCGCCGACGTTCTGAACGTGCGACCCTCGGCGTTGTACGGCCACGTCGGGAGCCTCGATGTGTTGCGTGATCAGATCGCAGTCGCAGCCACCAGTCACCTCACTGGGGCCGTCGGGGCGGCGGCGATGGGAGTCGCCGGGCCGGACGCCCTCGATGCGATGGGTCACGCCTACCGTGGATTCGCCCACGGTCATCCTGGCCAGTACTCGGCGATGCTGCGCCCCGCTTCCACCGAGAATCTCGACCTCGAGGCCGCCAACCGGGCGCTCCACAACGTCTTCGCCCGGGTCTACCTCGGTGCCGGACTGGGGCCGGACGAGGCCGACCTTGCCGCCGGGAGCACACGCAGCGCGATCCACGGATTCGTGTCGCTCGAGCACGCCGCAGGCACTACCCCCGCGCACGACAGCAAGTACACGTACCTGCTGCGCGGGCTGCACCGCGATTTGGAAGCTTGATGACGCGCCTCCCGCAGCTGCGTGGGTAAGAGTTGTGGGACATGAAGACCAAGAAATTGCTCAGGGTGGCCGCCGTCGCCGGACTACTTCTTGCTGTCGTTGCGGGGGACTCGACTGCGGCCGGCCCGCCGAGTGACGACGTCTATGGCCACACAGACTTCTACGCTGTGCCCCGTCTCGGCCACGAAACGGTGAGCGGTACCGGATGCGGTGGCGACGGGTCGGTCGGCGCCACGATCCCCGACGGGTTGTGGCGCGGCTACGCACGCAGCTTCGACGGGCCGACCCCCGGCGAGTCGGCACGTGTCGAGTTCGACCTGGTCTGCGTCTACCGCGGCAACGTCAACCCGGAACTTGTCGCGAGGTGGCGGGCCGATCACCCCGGCCAGATCGAGCCGTGGGTCCTCGACGGATTCATGATCAACAACAACCCGCGCACGCGCACTGTCGGGCTGGTCGAATCGTTCTGGGTCCAGGGCACGCAATGGACCGACACTGGCTGCCCGTTCGCCCAGCCGGCGGTGCCGTTCAACAGCGCCAACGACGTGTGGATCAGCATCGCTGGGGGACAGGCGCAGTGGATGGTGTCGTCGTGTAGTGGCCCCGTCGAGGGAACCGCGCCAACACCAACGACGACGCCACCGCCGCCGGCCCCACCGGCCGGGGCGTTGCCGTTCCCGTACGCAACCGTCTACGAAGTCCCGCAACTCGGTCACGAACCAGTGCGCGGCACCGGATGCGGAGGCGACGGGTCGATCGGCGACGAGATTCCCGACGGCCTCTGGTGGGGAGCAATCGCCGGTCAGTCGACCACCACCTTGGAGTTCGATCTGGCCTGCATCTACACCGGACCCGTCGCTGAGCAGATGGGCGAGCAGTTCATCGCTGCCAATCCTGACTATGGGTCGCCTCCGTATTGGCCGGGCGTCGGCTTCTTCGTCAACAACAATCCGCGCACCCGGGCCGTTCCGCTTTCGCCGGGTTTCGTCCGCGCCAACGCATCCTGGAACGTTGCCGCCGACGGCACCGCCACCTGCACACCACCGGCCGATCCCGCCGCCTCTCCGGACTTCGAGTCGCCGACCGGCTGGCTGAACATCGTCAATGGTCAGGCCAGCTGGTTCCTCGGCGAGTGCCCCCACGACTGACGCGGCACGGCGGTCATCGACGGTCGGTCGCCTATCGTCTGGCGTCGTGCGCGTCGTCGAGCTCGACCTCGTCGACACGAGCAGAGCAACGCCGGCGATCGGCCGCTACCCCGGAGCACCTCGGCGCGAGCTGCCGACCACGGTGTACCTACCCGCAGGAGACGGTGCCGCGCCGTTGATCCTGCTCGCCCACGGATTCAACGGTCACCCGCGCAAGTTCACATCGCTCGCTCGGCACTGGGCGGACGCCGGCTACGTCGTCGCCGTGCCCCGGTTCCCCGTCTCCAGGGACGACTTCCCCGTGCTCGATCCGGCATTCTTCGACGCCCGCATCGCCGACCTGCCGGCACAGGCCGTCGACGTGACGTTCGTGATCGACGCCATCGGGACGCTCGCCGGCCGGGTCGATCTGCAGCGCATCGGCCTCTTCGGCCTGTCACTCGGCGCGCTGACGGTGTGGTCGACCGTTGCTCGACACGGGTTTGGCGTCGTTGGCATCAACGGCCTGATCCAGTCCGACGGTGGCTTCCCCGGAGACTTGGCGACGCTTTCCGACGTGCCCTTTCCGGTCTTCGTCGTCCACTCCGACGCCGACCCGCTGTTTCCGATCGAGGGTGTCCTCGACGAGTTCGAGGCGTTGCCGGATCCGCGGTTCCTCCTCGTCCTCCACGGCGCCGAACACGCCGCCGTCGGCGAGAATCCCCCGACGCCTGCCGACGAGGCCTACCGTGTCGCCACCACCGTCTTCTGGGACCGCTGCCTCGGTGGACACGTCGACGCGGTATTCCCGCAGGACGTCGGCGTCGCCGGCGTCACCACGTTCGTCGACGGCTCGTGAGCCCGATCGGAGTGTTTCGTGCCGGGCGTGTCGGCACGACACACTCCGATGGGCGTGCCGGCGAACATCCCGCGCGGTCTGTTGGAAGCGGTCACCTGGGGCGATAGCGTTCCATGGCCGTGTCCGAGGGCTTCTCGGCACGGAGTGTTCGCAACCGATGTCCGTGTGCGCCCGGCGGTGACCCGCCTCCGGGGACCACACGGCGACAACCGATCCTGATGCTCCGTTGGCGGCCTGCCGGCGGAGCATTTGCGTGGATAGCGCCTGGTCAACAGGCCAGCGCTCGATCAACCCAGTAAGGAACAGCCGCCATGGCAACCACAGCGATCGTCGGCGAAAAGGTCGGCATGAGCCAGAAGTGGGTCGACGACAAGGTCGTCCCGGTGACGGTGCTGCGCGTCGAGCCGATGCGTGTCGTGCAGGTGAAGACGCCCGAGCGTGACGGCTACAGCGCGCTCCAGGTGACCTACGGCCACCGCGACGCGAGGAAGTTGAACAAGCCCGCCGCCGGCCACTTCGCCAAGGCGTCGGTCGATCCTGGCAAGCGGCTGATCGAGGTCCGCCTCGACGACGTCGACGGCTACGAGGTCGGCCAGGAGATCCAGGTCGACGTCCTCGCCGCCGGGTCGAAGGTCGATGTCACCGCCGTCAGCAAGGGCAAGGGCTTCGCCGGGACAATGAAGCGCCACAACTTCGCCGGCCAGGGGGCCAGCCACGGCAACCACAAGCACCACCGGGCACCAGGGTCGATCGGCGCGGCGTCGTTCCCCGGGAGGGTGTTCAAGGGCGTGCGGATGGCCGGCCACCTCGGCCACGAGCAGGTGACGACGCTCAACCTCGAGGTCGTCGAGTCCGATCCCGAGCGCAACCTGCTGCTCGTCAAGGGCTCGGTCCCCGGGCCCCGCGGCGGCGTCGTCGTCGTCCGCAACGCCGTCAAGTCACTGGTCGAGAAGGGCTGAGCCGATGGCCGAGATCACCGTCAAGAACGTCGCCGGCAAGAAGGCCGGCACCGTCACGCTCGACGAGGCGACGTTCGCCGTCCAGCCCAACGTGCCGCTGATGCACCAGGTCGTCACCGCCCAGCTCGCCAGCCGACGCGCCGGCACGCAGTCGACGAAGACCCGCTCCGAGGTCCGTGGCGGCGGCGCCAAGCCGTTTCGCCAGAAAGGCACCGGCCGCGCCCGCCAAGGCTCCACGAACGCCCCACACTTCAGTGGTGGCGGCGTCTCCCACGCCCCCAAGCCGCGCTCGTACCACCAGCGCACGCCGAAGAAGATGATCCGCGCCGCCCTGCGTTCGGCACTGTCCGACCGGGCCAACGACGACAAGATCATCGTCGTCGACTCGTGGGGCCTCGACGCTCCGAAGACCAGGGACGCCGCTGCCGCGATCGCCGCCCTCGGCGTCGAGGGCCGCGTGCTCGTTGTTCTCGATCGCGACGACGCCAACGCCGCCCTCAGCTTCCGCAACCTGCCCGAGGTGCAGACCATCCACACCGGCGAGCTCAACGCCTACGACGTGCTCTGCAACGACTACATCGTCTTCACCCAGGCGACGCTCGAAGCAGTCAATGCCACCGACGCTGACAAGGCAGGTTCCAAGTGAAAGACCCTCGGGACATCATCCTCGCTCCAGTGGTCTCCGAGAAGAGCTACGCCCTGATGGAGACCGGGGTCTACACGTTCAAGGTGCACCCGTCGGCGAGGAAGCCGGAGATCCGCGACGCCGTCGAGTCGATCTGGGGTGTCGAGGTCTACAGCGTCAACACGCTGAACCGCCAGGGTAAGCGCCGCCGCACCCGCGGCACCAACCGCGTCGGATCAAAGCCCGGGGTCAAGCACGCCATCGTCACGCTCTCGGCGGGTGAGATCCCGCTGTTCGAGAACTGAGGTCGTCATGGGCATCCGCACACGCAAACCAACCAGCCCCGGCCGCCGCTTCCAGACCGTCTCGGACTTCGCCGAGATCACGGCGAAGCGCCCGGAGAAGTCGCTGCTCGGCCCCAAGCCGAAGTCGGGCGGGCGCAATGCCCACGGGCGCACGACGTCGCGCCACCGCGGCGGCGGGCACAAGCAGCAGTACCGCACCATCGACTTCAAGCGCAGCAAGGACGGCGTCACCGCCAAGGTCGCCGCCATCGAGTACGACCCGAACCGCACGTGCCGGATCGCCCTGCTGCACTACGCCGACGGCACCAAGGCCTACATCCTCGCCCCGCGAGGATTGACGGTCGGCGACCACGTGATGAGCGGCCACGGCGCTGACATCAAGCCGGGCAATGCCCTGCCGATGCGGTACATCCCCGTCGGCACGACGGTGCACAACGTCGAGCTGCGTCCAGGCCAGGGCGGCAAGATCGGCCGTTCAGCCGGCATCGCCGTGCAGCTCGTCGCCAAGGACGGTGACTTCGCCACCCTGCGTATGCCGTCGACAGAGATGCGTCGCGTACCGATCGACTGCCGCGCCACGGTCGGCGAGGTCGGCAACTCCGAGCACGAGCTCGTCAAGGTCGGCAAGGCCGGCCGCAACCGGTGGAAGGGCGTCCGCCCGCAGACCCGTGGCGTGGCGATGAACCCGGTCGACCACCCGCTCGGTGGGGGCGAGGGCCGTTCGTCCGGTGGCCGTCCCGCCGTTTCCCCGTGGGGCAAGCCGGAGGGTCGCACCCGCGACAAGTCGAAGTCCTCGCAGTCGCTCATCATTCGCCGTCGCCGCACCGGAAAGGGTCGGAGGTAATCACCATGATCGAGCGAAGCGAGATCATCAATCAAATACGGTCGCTTTTCGCTGCGCAGCAGCGAGGACATTGCGACTCCCGAAGGGACGTGTCATGTCTCGAAGCCTGAAGAAGGGCCCCTTCGTCGACGACCACTTGCTCAAGAAGGTCGACGCCCAGAACACCGCCGGCGAGCGTCGTGTCATCAAGACGTGGTCACGCCGCTCGACGATCATCCCCGACATGGTCGGCCACACCATCGCCGTCCACGATGGGCGCAAGCACGTCCCGGTGTACATCACCGAGTCCATGGTCGGGCACAAGCTCGGCGAATTCAGCCCGAGCCGGACGTTCAGGTTCCACGCCGGCCAGGAGAAGTCGGCGAAGGGTCGGCGCTAATGAGTGAGCGAAGCGAACTCAATCAGACACGTTTGGGCGCTGCGAAGCGGCGCCCAGGTCACACGACCGACCGAAGGGAGGGAGCGTGACCGGGTTGAAGCTCAATGACGGCGTCTTGCAGCTCGACGGGCGGGTTTCGACGCGCGCAACCGCCAAGTACCTGCGCGGCTCGGCGTCCAAGGCCCGCGTCGTGCTCGATCTGATCCGCGGGCTCGACGTCGGCCGCGCCGACGAAGTCCTCCAGTTCACCGACCGGGCTGCCGCCGCCGAGGTGCGCAAGGTGCTCGCCAGCGCCGTCGCCAACGCCCTGCACAACGACAGCCAGGACGTCGACGAGCTGTTCGTCGTCGCCTGCTACGCCGACGAGGGCCCGACGCTCAAGCGCTTCCGGCCACGTGCCCGTGGTCGGGCCAGCCGGATCAACAAGCGCACCTGCCACATCACCGTGATCGTCGCCCGGATGAGCGACGAGCGGCTGGAGATCGTCCAGGCCCGTCAGGCCACCGGTCCGGCCGCCCGCCGGGCCGGTACCTCGGCGCAGGCCCGCCGTGAGCGCGTCGCCCGGAGCCGGGCGCGTGCCGAAGGGCTGCGCACCGGCGCTGACGCTGAGGGCGCTGACGCGATCGACTCCGCTGAGGAGACGGTCGTTGAAGAGGCTCTGGCGGGTGAGGTCGCCGAGTCGGCCGACGAGGTCGAGACGTTTGTGTCAGACGATGTGACCTCGGAGGTCACGCACGCTGACACAGACGACGCCGAGGTTTCTGTGCCTGACGATGTGACCGCCGAGGTCACGCAAGCTGACACAAACGAGGTCGAGTTGCCGGCCGGGGCCGTATTGGCGCCGGAGGACGGGTCGATCCCCGAGGGCTACGAGGTCAAGGGCAACACCAACTCGATGAAGTACCACCTGCCGGGCACCCGGTACTACGACGTGACGATCCCCGAGCTCTTCTTCGACACGCCGGAGAACGCCGAAGCGGCGGGCTACGAAGCACCAGGCGGAGCGAAGAAGACCGCCGAGGGAAGCGCCAGCGACGAGGCGAAGGCGGCGCGAGGTCAAAGCGAAGCGGAGACCGAGCCCGCTGGAGACGAGGAGAACAAGTAATGGGCCAGAAGATCAACCCGTACGGGTTCCGTCTCGGCATCACCACCGACTGGAAGAGCCGCTGGTTCTCCGACCGCCAGTACAAGGACTATCTCACCGAGGACTGGAAGATCCGTGAGGCGATCATGCGCCGCATGGAGTCGGCGGCGATCAGTCGCATCGAGATCGAGCGCACGCGTGACAAGGTCCGCGTCGACGTCCACACGGCGCGACCCGGCATCGTGATCGGCCGCCGTGGCGCCCAGGCCGACGAGCTGCGCACGCTGATCACCGACATCACCGGCAACCCCAAGGTGCAACTCAACATCGTCGAGATCAAGAGCCCCGAGCTCGACGCTGCGTTGATCGCCCAGGGCGTCGCTGACCAGCTCGCCAACCGCATCGCCTTCCGCCGGGCGATGAAGCGGGCCGTGCAGAATGCCCAGCGCGCCGGTGCCCTCGGCATCCGCGTGCAGTGCTCGGGCCGCCTCGGCGGCGCCGAGATGAGCCGCACCGAGTGGTACCGCGAAGGTCGCGTCCCGCTGCACACGCTGCGCGCCGATATCGACTACGGGTTCCGCGAGGCCCGTACCACCTCGGGCCGGGTCGGCGTCAAGGTTTGGCTCTACAAGGGCGACATCCTCCCGTACAAGGTCTCCGACGACAAGATCGTCCGCGAAGCAGCGATGGCTGTCGGCGAGACCTCCGGACAGGCCGCCGAGCCACGCCGAGTGGTGTCGAGCGCCGCCCGCCGTCCGGCCGAGGAGGCAGCGGCGGCAGCAGAGGCCGCCGCACCGCTGATCAAGGAAGCCGACATCGAGCTCGAGAAGCTGCTCGACGAGGAAGAAGACATCGCTCGGCGGACCCACGACGCCCACGAGCCCCCACATTTCAGAGGGGATGATTGACATGTTGATGCCCCGCAAGGTCGCCCACCGCAAGCACCATCGCGGCCGCACCAAGGGTGTCGCCTCCGGCGGAACGTCCCTCGCCTTCGGCGAGTACGGCATCCAGGCGCTCGAGCCCGGGTGGATCACCGCCCGCCAGATCGAGGCCGCCCGTATCGCCATGACCCGCGCCATCAAGCGCGGCGGCAAGGTCTGGATCAACATCTTCCCGGACAAGCCGGTCACGAAGAAGCCGGCGGAGACCCGCATGGGCTCCGGCAAGGGCAACCCAGAGTTGTGGGTCGCCGTGGTCAAGCCGGGCCGTGTGTTGTTCGAGTTGTCCTTCCCCGATCCGGTGCAGGCCCGCATCGCCATGGACAAGGCCGTCCAGAAGCTGCCGATCAAGGCCCGGGTCATCTCTCGTGAGGAGGTCGTCTGATGGCCGGCAAGTCCAGTGCGCTCGTCGAGTTGACCCTCGCCGAGCTCGTGTCCGAGCTGCGCGAATCGAAGCAGGAGGCGCTCAACCTGCGCTTCCGCAACGCCACGGGCCAGCTCGACAACACCGCCGAGATGACGCGGGTGCGTCGCCAGATCGCCCGCCTCAACACGCTGATCCGTCAACGTGAGATCGCAGAAGCAGAGGCAAGCAAGTGAGCGAAACAGGCACTGAAACCCGCGCCCCGCGCAAGGTGCGTGAAGGCGTCGTCGTGTCCGACTCGATGGACAAGACGGTCGTCGTCGCCGTCATCGAGCGCGTCCGGCACCCCAAGTACAACAAGTTCGTGCTCCAGACCAAGCGTCTGTACGCCCACGACGAGACCAACGACGTCAACGTCGGCGACAAGGTCCGGGTCATGGAGACGCGGCCGCTGTCGAAGACGAAGCGCTGGCGCGTCGCCGAGATCCTCGAGCGAGCGAAGTAGACATGAGCGAGCGAAGCGAGCGAATCAGAGATACGGCGATTCAAGCGAGCGCAGCGAGCGTTGAATCATCGAAGGCACCGGAGGTGCCGAGATGATTCAGCAAGAGTCCAGGCTCCGCGTTGCGGACAACTCGGGGGCCAAGGAGGTGCTCGTCATCAAGGTGCTCGGTGGCACGCGCCGCCGTTACGCCTCGATCGGCGACATCTTCGTGGCCACCGTCAAAGACGCCATCCCCGGTGCCGGCGTCAAGAAGGGCGAGGTCGTCAAGTGCGTCGTCGTGCGCACGAAGAAGGAGAAGCGCCGCCCCGACGGCAGCTACATCCGCTTCGACGAGAACGCCGCCGTCCTCATCAAGGACGACAACACACCGCGTGGCACGCGCATCTTCGGCCCAGTCGGCCGTGAGCTGCGCGACCGCCGCTTCATGAGGATTGTCTCGTTGGCCCCGGAGGTCATCTGATGAAACTGCGCAAGGGAGACACCGTCGAGGTGCTCACCGGCAAGGACAAAGGCAAGCAGGGAACGATCCTGCAGGTCCTGCCGGTGGAGGAGAAGGTCATCGTGTCCGGCGTCAACACGGCGTCGAAGCACATGAAGCCGGGCCGCCGCCACCGCAACCGCCAGGCGCCCCAGCAGCGCGATCAGGGCGGCATCGTCGACATCGACATGCCGATCCACGTCAGCAACGTTGCCCTCGTGCACGGCGGCAAGACCGTGCGCATCGGTTACAGCACCGATGCCAAGGGCCACAAGGTGCGCGTCGCCAAGCTCGGCGGCGGCAAGACCGAGGTACTGGGATGAACCGCAACCGATGCGAGCGACCGAGCGCCAGCGAGGGAGCGGCCAGCAGCGGCCTGCGTGGCCGGGGAACGCAATTGGAGGTTCTCGGATGAGTGATACAGCAACCGCAACGAAGACGATGCCGCGGCTCAAGCAGCGCTACAACGAGCAGGTCAGGGGTCAGCTGCAAGAGCAGCTCGAGCTGACCAACGTGATGCAGGTGCCGGCACTCGACAAGATCGTCCTCAACATGGGCGTCGGCAGGGCGACCCAGCAGCCGTCACAGCTCGAAGCGGCCGTGGTCGACCTCACGGCGATCGCCGGTCAGAAGCCGGTCGTCACCAAGGCCAAGCACTCGATCGCCGGCTTCAAGCTGCGCGAGGGCCAGGCGATCGGCACCAAGGTCACGCTCCGTGGCGACCGCATGTGGGAGTTCCTCGACCGCTTGATCGCCGTGGCGATCCCGCGCATTCGTGACTTCCGCGGCCTGCCGGCGACGTCGTGGGACGGCCGGGGCAACTACACGTTCGGTCTCAACGACCAGACCGTGTTCCCGGAGATCGACTACGACAAGATCGACACGGCGCGGGGCATGGACATCACCATCGTCACCACCGCCACCAACGATGCAGCCGGCAAGGCGCTGCTCGATGCCTTCGGGTTCCCGTTCCGCACCGGAGCCGATCCGCTCGCCGGTGCAACGGAGACCAAGCGTTCCCGTGGTCCAAGTCGCGGCGGCAAGTCCGCCAAGAGGAAGTAGAGGCCTCGCAACCACCATGGCCAAGAAAGCACTGATCAACAAGGCGGCTGGCAAGCCCAAGTTCAAGGTCCGCGCCTACACCCGCTGCCGTCGCTGCGGGCGTTCCCGCTCGGTCCTGCGCAAGTTCGGGCTGTGCCGGGTGTGCCTGCGCGAGCTCGCCCACGCCGGCGAGATCCCCGGTCTGACGAAGTCGAGCTGGTGAGGGAGGAGAAGAAATGCTGACTGATCCCATTGCCGACATGCTCACCCGCGTCCGCAACGCCAACACGGCGATGCACGACGTGGTGAAGATGCCCTCGTCGAAGCAGAAGGTGGCGCTCGCCGAGATCCTCGAGTCCGAGGGTTACATCGGCGGCTACGAAGTGGCCCCGTCGCCCAAGGGCGTCGGCGACGTCCTCACGATCCACCTCAAGTACTCGCCCGACCGCGATCGCACGATCTCCGGCCTCCGCCGGGTCTCGTCGCCCGGTCTGCGTGTGTACCGCAAGGCGAACGCCGTGCCCCGAGTCCTCGGGGGCCTCGGCGTCGCTGTCCTGTCCACCTCCCAGGGACTGATGACCGACCGCGAAGCGCGCAAGCGCAAGGTCGGCGGCGAAGTCCTCTGCTACGTGTGGTGAGGTAGCCATGTCTCGAATCGGACAAGCCCCGATCGCCGTGCCCAGCGGTGTCGACGTGACGATCGATGGAAAGTCGATCACCGTCAAGGGACCGAAGGGCACGCTCAGCCGGACGATCGCCCCGTCGATCTCCGTCGCCAACGATGATGGCACGCTCAACGTGACCCGTCCCGACGACGAGCGCGACAACCGTGCCCTGCACGGGCTGACGCGCAGCCTGATCAACAACATGGTCGTCGGCGTCACCGACGGCTTCAGCAAGCGCCTAGAGATCGTCGGGGTCGGCTATCGCGCCGAGGCCCAGGGCCCGACGGCGATCCGTCTGTCGCTCGGCTACAGCCACCCGGTCAACGTCACTGCTCCTGATGGCATCACCTTCGAGGTGCCGGCCCCGACGCAGGTCGTCATCAGTGGCATCGACAAGGAGGTCGTCGGCCAGGTCGCCGCCGACATCCGCTCCATCCGCAAGCCCGAGCCCTACAAGGGCAAGGGCGTCCGCTACCAGGGCGAGCGTGTCCTGCGCAAGGCGGGCAAGGCAGGAAAGAAGTAACAACATGGCCACCACCGCCAGCGTTCGCCGAGAGTCGCGGATCCGCCGCCACCGGCGGGTGCGCAAGAAGATCCACGGCACGGCGACGCGTCCGCGCCTCGCCGTGCACCGTTCCAACAAGCACCTCGTGGTCCAGGTCATCGACGACGACGCCGGGCGCACACTCGCTGCAGCGTCGACCACCGAGGCCGACGTGCGCACCGACGGTGGCCACAGTGTCGCCGCCGCCACGAAGATCGGCACGCTCGTCGCCGAGCGGGCCAAGGCCGCCGGCATCACCAAGGTCGTCTTCGACCGCGGCGGTTACATCTACCACGGTCGCATCGCCGCAGTTGCCGCGGCGGCCCGCGAAGCCGGTCTGGAGTTCTAGGAAGTCATGGCTAACACCCACACCACAACATCCGAGACCGTCGAAGGTGGGCTGCGCGAGTCGCGGGTCATCACGATAAACCGCGTCGCCAAGGTCGTTCGCGGCGGCCGGCGCTTCTCGTTCACGGCGCTCGTCGTGATCGGCGACGGCAACGGTCGCGTCGGACTCGGCTACGGCAAAGCCAAAGAGGTGCCATTGGCCATCCAGAAGGGCACCGAGGAGGCCAAGCGAAACCTGTTCGAGGTTCCCCTCGCCGGCCCGACGATCCCTCACCCGGTCATCGGCGTCACCGGTGCCGGCCGAGTGCTGATGAAGCCGGCCGCGCCCGGTACCGGCGTGATCGCCGGCGGCGCCGCCCGGATCATCCTCGAAGAGGCCGGGATCCACGACGTGCTGTGCAAGTCGCTCGGGTCGGCCAACCACATCAACGTCGCCCGCGCCACCGTGCAGGGCCTGCAGTCGCTGCAGCGCCCCGACGTGGTCGCCGCCCGACGCGGCTTGGCCGCTGAGGACTTCGTGCCCAAGGGGATGCTCAAGGCCTACAACGACCGCAAGCGCGGTGCCGCCCATGCCGCGGCGAGCGACACCGAGTCGACGGACGCGAGTGCCTGATGGCCAAGCATGCCGAGAGCACAATCGTCGTCACCCAGGTGAAGTCGGGCACCCATGCCAAGCCGAAGACCCGCGGCACGCTGCGGGCGCTCGGGCTCGGCCGGATCGGCAAGCAGAACACGCTGCCCGATCGGCCCGAGATCCGCGGCATGATCGCCCGTGTTCCTCACCTCGTCACCGTTGAAGCACAGGTCAATGACGCCGGTCAGGCCGCGTCGTTGAGGGGTGAGGACCCGGTGCGGCCCGAGGCGGCTCCAGCCGCTTCGAGGGCCGAAGGAGATGAAGGAGAAGACTCATGAGAGTCCACGAACTGGCGCCGTCGCCCGGCGCCAACAAGGCCCCGAAGCGCCGTGCCCGTGGTATCGGCGGCAAGGGTGGCAAGACCGCAGGCCGCGGTACCAAGGGCCAGCGCTCACGCGGCCGTGGCAAGGTGCCGCGCGGCTTCGAGGGCGGCCAGATGCCGCTCAAGCAACGCGTCCCGAAGCTGAAGGGCTTCAACAACCCGTTCCGGGTCGAGTACGCCGCGGTGAACGTCGACACGCTGGAGGAGCTCGCCGACCAGTTCGTGGACGGCGCCGTCACGCCGGAGTCCCTGGTTGTCGCCGGGATCGTGCGCAAGGGTGTCTTCGTCAAGGTCCTCGGCCGTGGTGAACTGTCCCGCAAGCTCGACGTCCACGCCCACGCCGTGTCCAAGTCGGCGGAGACGGCGATCACCGCCGCCGGTGGAACGGTCACCCTCGTACCACTCCCGTTCAAGGGCGAAAACAAGGCCGGTCGTCCGGCTGCCAAGGGCAATCAGTTCACGAACCGATAGGTTCCGATCGCCGCGCCGCCAGCCTCGGCGGGGCTCCGTCGACAGAAGGATCGAAAACCGTTGCTTTCCAGCCTGAAGAACATCTTCAAGATCCCGGATCTGCGCAACAAGATCCTGTTCACGCTGATGATGATCGCCGTGTACCGATTCGGCACGACGATCCGTGTACCGGGCATCGATCACCAGGCGATCAAACAGCTCCAGGATGCAGCGAGCACGCAGGGGGCCATCGGCTTCCTCAACCTGTTCTCCGGTGGCGCTTTCGAGAGCTTCTCGATCTTCGCCCTCGGGATCATGCCCTACATCACGGCGAGCATCATCATGCAGATCCTCGGCGTGGTGATCCCCAAGCTCGAGCAGTTGCAGCAACAGGGTGCAGTCGGCCAGCGCAAGATCACCCAGTACACGCGCTACGTCACGATCGCCCTCGCGACGTTGCAGGCAACCGGTCTCGTGTTCGTGTTCGGCACCGGGAGAGGCGCCGGCTACCTGTCGGTCAATGCCCCCAGCGTGCCGATCCTCCCGGATGGCCTGTGGCCGCGGGGCTACCTGATCATCCCCACCCTCGTCGCCGGTACCGCCATGCTGATGTGGATGGGTGAGCTGATCAGCCAGCGCGGCATCGGCAACGGCATGTCGATGATCATCTTCGCCTCCGTCGTCGCCGGCATGCCCTACGGCTTCTGGTCGATCCTCGTCCAGGACAAGTACTTCTGGTTCATCATCATCGTTGGCGTGACGCTGGCGATCATCGTCTCCGTCGTCTTGATCGAGTTGGGGCAACGACGAATACCGGTGCAGTTCGCCAAACGTGTGGTCGGGCGGCGGATGTACGGCGGCCAGAACACGTACATCCCGCTGAAGGTCAACCAGTCCGGTGTGATCCCGGTGATCTTCGCCAGCTCGATCCTGCTCATCCCGGTGATCGCCACGAACGTGCTCGGCAACGCCGACTCCGGATGGCGCCGCACCGTCACCGAGTGGGTCAACGAGTACATCGTCAACCCCCAGAACCTCGTGTACATCACGCTGTTCGCCGTGATGATCGTCGCCTTCGCCTACTTCTACAACACGATCGCCTTCGACCCGGTCCGCCAGGCGGACCAGATCCGCCGCCAGGGCGGATTCATCCCCGGTGTCCGACCCGGTCCGCAGACCGAGCGCTACCTCGCCCGCATTGTCAACCGCATCACCCTGCCCGGCGGCGTGTTCATCGCCATCGTCGCCACCATCCCGTACCTCCTCACCTGGGCAGCGGACATCCAATCCCTCGGGTTCGCCGGCACCAGCCTGCTGATCGCCGTCGGCGTCGCCCTCGAGGTGATGCGCCAGATCGACAGCCAGCTGACGCTGCGCAACTACGAGGGGTTCCTGAAGTAGGCGTGCGGGCCTTGGGGGGATGCCCAACGGGGGGCGCTCCGTGATCCCAGGTGCGAGGCTCGTCATCCTCGGCCGGCAGGGAGCCGGGAAGGGGACGCAGTGCGTCCGCCTCTCGCGCCACTACGTCATCCCCCACATCTCGACGGGCGACATGCTGCGCGCCGCCGTGCGCGAGGGCACCGAGCTCGGACTCGCCGCCAAGGAGACCATGGACTCCGGCGGCCTCGTCGGTGACGACATCATGATCGGACTCGTCGACGAGCGCCTGCAGCGAGCCGACGCCCGGACCCGCGGGTACATCCTCGACGGCTTCCCGCGCACGGTGAAGCAGGCCGACGCCCTCGACGAGATCGCTGGGGACAAGCCGCTCGACGTGGTCATCGACCTGTTCGTCGCCCGCGAGGTGGTGATCCGGCGGATCTCGGCGCGGCGGGTGTGCCGTGACTGCGGCACCAACTACACGGCCACCGGCACCGAGCGCCAGCCGTGGATCTGCGAGGTCTGCGGTGGCGACGTGATGCAGCGCGCCGACGATCACCCTGACGCCATCAACCGCCGCCTCGACCTCTACGAGTCGCAGACGGCGCCGCTCATCGAGCACTACACCGAGCAGGAGCGCCTCGTCATCGTCGACGGCCTGGGCACGCCCGACCAGGTCTTCGACCGCCTCACCGACTCGGTGACCAACGCCCGTAAGGAGAAGTGAGCTGGCCGGTTGGCTGGCGAACGTACACGAAGTGCCGACAAGAAAGACCGAAGTGAGCCTGCCTGGTCGGCACTTCCGCCAGATCCGTCGCCAAGCCCGCCGCGTATCCACTTGCAGAGCCAACAACCCAGCTACGCGCGGTGATCGACCCGTCGCCAGCGCAACAACGACCCGCACGCAGGCATTGGAGTTGCCACGCTCGGCCGGTAACATTGATCCCCGGCCTGTGCGCAGGTCGGCCCCTGTTCGCCCGGGTCACGGTCGACTTGATCGACCGCAACCCCCCTGATCACACGGTGAGGAGATCCTCCTGCCCAAGCCCAAGGAAGACGCCATCGTGCTGGAAGGCACGATTCTGGAGTCGTTGCCCAACGCCATGTTCCGTGTCGAGCTCGACAACGGCCACAAGGTGTTGGCGCACATCTCCGGGAAGATGCGGATGCACTACATCCGTATCCTGCCCGGCGACAAGGTGCAGGTGGAGCTCACCCCGTACGACCTCACCAGAGGTCGCATCACGTACCGCTTCAAGTGAGCCCAGAGAGACCGTTGCCATGAAGGTTCGACCCAGCGTCAAAAAGATGTGCGAGAAGTGCAAGGTGATCCGCCGGCACGGTCGCGTCCAGGTGATCTGCGAGAACCCTCGTCACAAGCAGCGCCAGGGCTGAAAAGGACAAGCACTGATGGCACGTATCGCCGGCATCGACATCCCTCGCGAGAAGCGACTGGAGATCTCGCTCACCTACATCTTCGGCATCGGGCTGCCGACGGCGCAGAAGCTGTGCGCCGATCTCGGCCTCGACCCCAACACGAAGGTGTCGGCGCTCACCGACGACGAGGTGGTGAGGATCCGCACCTATGTCGACGACCACCTGCGAATCGAGGGTGATCTCCGACGTGACGTCCAGCAGGACATCCGGCGCAAGATCGAGATCGGCTGCTACCAGGGCATCCGCCACCGCCGAGGGCTGCCGGTCCGCGGTCAGCGCACGCACACCAACGCCCGCACCCGCAAGGGTCCGAAGCGCACCGTCGCCAACAAGAAGAAGGCTGTGAGGAAGTAACGCGATGGCGAAGCCAAAGCCAGCCGGACGGCGACCGCGCCGCCGCGACCGCAAGAACGTCACCACTGGTGTGGTGCACATCAAGAGCTCGTTCAACAACACGATCGTCTCGATCACCGACACCGAGGGGAACGTCATCGCCTGGGCGTCGTCCGGTGGCGTCGGCTACAAGGGCTCGCGCAAGTCGACGCCGTTCGCCGCCCAGCTCGCCGCCGAGCGGGCCGGCCGGGCGGCGATGGAGCACGGCCTGCGCCGTGCCGAGGTCCAGGTGAAGGGCCCGGGCTCCGGTCGCGACACCGCCGTCCGCTCGATCCAGAACACCGGCATCGAGGTCACCTCGATCAAGGACGTCACCCCCATGCCGCACAACGGCTGCCGTCAACCGAAGCGTCGGAGAGGCTGATCATGGCTCGTCACACCGGTCCCAAAGTCCGCTTGTCGCGGCGCCTGAGCACCAACCTGTTCGAGAACGAAAAGGGTCGCCGCGCCCTCGAGCGCCGTCCCTTCCCGCCCGGTGCCCACGGCCGCACCCGGCGTCGCAGCAGCGGCTCCGAGTACCTCACCCAGCTGCAGGAGAAGCAGAAGGCGAAGTACATCTACGGCCTGCTCGAGCGCCAGTTCAAGCGCACCTATGAGGAGGCCGTCCGTCTCTCCGGACCGACCGGCGAAAACCTCCTGCGCCTGCTCGAGCTGCGCCTCGACAACGTCACGTACCGTGCCGGCTGGGCGTCCACTCGCCCCCAGGCCCGCCAGTTCGTCAACCACGGTCTCGTGCAGGTCAACGGCAAGCGCGTCGACATTCCCAGCTATCGCGTCCGCCAGGGCGACGTCATCACCCTCGGCCCGCGGGCCGCCAAGATGATCGTCATCCAGCACAACATCGACGTCCTCGACCGTTCGCTGGTCGGGTGGCTGGAGGCCGGCGAAGGTGGCCGGCAGGTCACCGTCCGCTCACTGCCCCAGCGCGACCACATCGACGTCCCCGTGCGTGAGCAGCTCATCGTCGAGCTCTACTCCAAGTAACCACCACCACCGCCACACCACGCAAGAGAGAAAGAATCCGCAGCCATGCTCGTCATGCAGCGCCCAACGATCGAAGCCGTCAACGAGGAGTCGGGCAACCGTCAGCGTTTCGCCATCGGACCCCTCGAGCCCGGCTTCGGCTACACCCTCGGCAACTCGCTTCGTCGCACCCTGCTGTCGTCGATCCCCGGCGCGGCGATCACGACCGTGCGCTTCGACGAAGCGCTGCACGAGTTCGACACGATCACCGGGGTTGCCGAGGACGTCACCGACATCATCCTCAACCTCAAGGACGTGGTCGTCACGTCGGAGTCGCCCGATCCCGTCACCTGCCGCCTCGATGCGCGCGGCGCCGGTGAGGTGACTGCAGGCGACATCGAGACGACCGCCGACGTCGAGGTCCTCAACAAAGACCTCGTGGTCGCCCGCCTCAGCGGCAAGGGCCGCCTCGCCATCGACCTCACCGTCGAGCAAGGCCGCGGCTACTCGTCGAGCGATCGTGACACCGACAGCCGGACGATCGGCGTCATCCCGATCGACGCCATCTTCTCCCCGGTGCGCCGAGTCATGTTCGAGGTCGAGCCGACCCGTGTCGAGCAGTCGACGAACTACGACCGTCTCGTCCTCGACATCGAGACCGACGGCTCCGTCACCCCCGCCGACGCCCTGGCGTCTGCCGGCGCCACCCTCCGCTCGCTCGCCGAGCTGGTGTCGTCGCTCAGCGAGGACGCTCCCGGGCTCGAGCTCGGCGAGGTCAGCGACTCGACGTCGAGCTCGCCCGACCTCGACCTGCCGATCGAGGACCTCGATCTGTCCGAGCGGCCGAGCAACTGCCTCAAGCGGGCGCAGATCAACACGATCGGCGAGCTCCTGCAGAAGACCGAGGACGACCTCCTGAACATCACCAACTTCGGGCAGAAGAGCCTCGACGAGGTCAAGCAGAAGCTCGACGAGCGCGGCCTGTCGCTGCGCGGCTGAGAACGGACTGACCGATGCCCACCCCACGCAAGTCCAAGCGATTCGGCGGTGACGCCGCCCACCAGCGCCTGATGATGGCCAACCTCGCCGCATCGCTGTTCGCTGCCGAGGCCATCGTCACCACCGAGGCCAAGGCCAAGGCCTTGCGCCCCGTCGCCGAGCGGCTGATCACCAAGGCCAAGAAGGCCCAGGACGAAGGCAGCTCCGTGCGCGTCCACCAGCTCCGCCAGATCCAGGGCTTCCTCGGCGACCGCGAGATGACCCACAAGCTCGTCAACGAGGTTGCCCCTCGCTACGTCGAGCGCAACGGCGGCTACACGCGCATCCTCAAGCTCGGCACCCGCGCCGGCGACCGCGCCGAGATGGCGCGTATAGAGCTCGTCTGAACGTAAGCGGCGGCGTGCTCAGATGCGAGCGACGAGGCGCTAGCCGAGGAGCGGCCACAAGCGGCCTGCGTGGCCGGGGAACGCAATGAACGTCAAGCTTGTTGTGGCCTATGACGGGGCCGGGTTTCACGGGTTTGCGGTCAACGAGGACGTTCGCACCGTTGCCGGCACGCTGACCGAGGCGATCTCAACGGTCGTCCGCCAGCCCGCGGTCCTCACTGGAGCTGGTCGTACCGACGCCGGCGTTCACGCATGGGGCCAAGTGATCTCCGTCGTCCTGCCCGACGGCACCAACCTCGCCGACCTCGCAAGGCGGATCAACAGACTGTGCGCCCCGGTTATTGCCATGCGATCGATCGAACTGGTCGCCGACGACTTCCACGCCCGTTTCTCCGCGCAATGGCGGCACTACCGCTACGACGTGTGGAACGCGCCCTACCCGAACCCGCTACTCGCCGCCCGTGCTTGGCACGTCGCCACGCCGCTCGACGTTGACGGCATGAGTGCAGCTGCCCAGCACCTCGTCGGTGAGCACGACTTCTCGTCGTTCTGCCGCCGAGCGAAGGTGGCGGCCGGTGACCCAGAGCCGACCCTCGTCCGCAACGTGCTGTGCACCGGTTGGACGGCTGTCGATCACGACGGACCGCTGCTGCGTTTCGAGATCAGGGCCAACGCCTTCTGCCATCAGATGGTCCGCTCGATCGTCGGCACGCTCGTCGACGTCGGCACTGGAAAGCTGACGTCGGATGAGGTACCGGCGATCATCGCTGCCCGAGATCGCGGTTCGGCCGGCCAGGTCGCTCCGCCTCATGGTCTGACGCTGTGGGAGGTCGGCTATTGAACAAGCTGAGCGTCAACGGATCGGCATTGGTCTTCGTCCTTCTCGGGATTGCTGCCCCGCCGGACTCGTCGGTGCCAGAGATTCCCCGGATCATCCGTCCGCGCCGCCGGTTCGGGACGGTGTACGGATTCAGCGTGGTCGACCCAGGCGGCAACTGGCTGCGCTTCTCCAACCTCGGCGACACCGAGGAGGCCGCAGAGAAGCGCACGGGGCTGCTCCGTGTCGTCGACAACGCGGCCCAATTGGGTGACTCGCACGGCGACGCCGACGCCGCCCTCGACCTGCTCTCAGCCGGACTCGAGCGCTTTGTCGACGCACCGTGGCATGGGCGAACTCGGGTGGCGAGGGCAGCCCGTTGAGCTTCGTCGACGGTCGTCGAAGCCAGGTGACGTCGGGCGTTGAAGGTCAGACCAGCTCGATCGGGCAACGCGGGCCATTCGCAGCGGCGAGGCGTCGATCGGCCGTCAGCAGTGACACGCCAAGTCGTTCGGCGAGGGCGACGTAGAGCCCGTCGTAGAAGCTGACGTTGTCGCGCAACTCCCACGCTCGATCGACGAGGGGACCGAGCCGTCGGCGACCGGCGACGAGTCGTGTCGCCAGGTGCAGCCGTCGCTGGCCACGCTCGGCTGACAACTGGTTGCGGAGGACGAGCCCGCGCAGCGACTGTCCGACCTCGGCGTCGATGTGGTCCGGCGCGATCGCCGGCGCAGACTCTCTCAGCGTCGCTCGAGCCGCCGCACCTCGTGATGCGATCTCAGCCACGGCGATGACGAGCGCCGATGCATCGACGACGATCACCTACGGGCGACCGCTGTCGCGGTCTGCGAGCAGTTGGTCGACGTCAATCACGAGGGGTGGCGAACGTCGTTGCTCCTCCTCGATCTCGGCGATGACCTCGTCGAGGTCGTCCTGCCGGGCGGCCTCGGTGATCTGGGCGAGCATGTACTTCTGGATCGACTGACCGTTGCGGCGGGCGCGGCGACGAATCGTCTCGTACACGTCCTCGGGGACGTCGCGGATCTGGATGAGCGCCATGCATGCAGAGTAGCAGCATGCATGCAAACGGTCACCGAGGCGGTCGGCTGCGCTGGCGTTGGCGGTCGCCGTCGGGGCGTTCGACGAAGCGGCGGGCGCCGACGGTCTTGCCGCGGACCACGGCATTCGACATCGCCGCCACCACGTTCTCCACCGACGACACCGGCACGCCGACGATCGACGAGTTCTCGTTGATCCGAATCGGGCCGATGTCCGCACCTGTCAACCGCGCCTCGTTGGCGATCGCCCCGACGAGGTCTGCCGGTCTGACACCGGCTCGCCGCCCGAGGCTGATCTGCACGAAGCCGGTGGCCTCACTGCCTCGCGGGCGTTGCCCGCCGGGACGTCGATCCTGCCGTGAGTCACGCTCCCGTCGACCCTCGCGTGGCTTGGCCGGCCGATCGGCGGCGGTGGGGATCTCCGGTTCGTGGGCTGTCGCCCCGCTCGCCTCGTGGACGAGCTTGATCGCGGCGAGAGCGACCGTACGTAGGTCGCCGTCGTCGGCCAGCGAGCCGAGCAATTCGCCGTAGTCGTCGAGGTCATCTGCCTCCAACGCCTGGCGCACCGTCGCCGCCGTCAGCTCGGCCTGTCGTGCTCGCAGTTCAGCGACGCTCGGAACCGGCTCGATAGCGATGCGCTGCCGAGTCGCTTTCTCGATGTTGTCGAGCAGCCGCCGCTCGCGTGGCTCGGCCAGGGTGATGGCGACTCCCTCGCGCCCGGCCCGCCCGACTCGTCCGATGCGGTGGACGTAACTGTCCGGCGCCGACGGCACGTCGAAGTTGACGACGTGCGTGAGCGTGTCGACGTCCAGCCCGCGCGCGGCGACGTCGGTGGCGATCAACAGCTCGGCCGTGCCGTCACGAAGGCGGCCCATCACGCGGTCGCGCTGAGCCTGGTCCATGCCACCGTGCAACGCCTCGGCGCGGTAACCGCGGCCGTTCATCGTCTCGGTAAGCATGTCTACCTCGGTGCGCGTCCGGCAGAACACGAGCGCCGCCTCCGGCGTCTCGATGTCGAGGATGCGCCCGAGCGCCGCCGCCTTGTGGGCACGCTGCACGACAAATGCCCGCTGGGTGATCAGCGCCGGCCGGTCGGCGCTAGCCGAGCCACCGACGGTGATGCGCACCGGATCGTTGAGGAAGCGCTTGGCGATGCCGGCGATGCGCGGCGGTATCGTCGCCGAGAACAGCACCGTCTGCCGTTCCGACGGGAGTGAGCCGAGGATCGTCTCGATGTCCTCGGCGAACCCCATGTCGAGCATCTCGTCGGCCTCGTCGAGGACGACCGTGCGGATGCCGTCCACGTCGAGTGACTTGCGCCCGAGGTGGTCGAGGACGCGACCGGGCGTGCCGACGACGACGTGGACGCCGCGCTCGAGCGACTGCAACTGGCGGAAGATCGGCTGGCCTCCGTACACGGGGACGACCTTGACGCCGAGCACACGTCCGTACTTGAAGATCGCCTCGGACACCTGCATGGCCAGCTCGCGAGTCGGCACGAGCACGAGTGCGGAGGTCGTCGGGCGACCGCGGCCGATCTCCAGCGTGTGCAACAACGGCAGGGCGAATGCCGCCGTCTTGCCCGTGCCTGTCGCCGCCTGGCCGACGAGGTCGTGGCCCTCGATGAGGTGGGGGATCGTCTCCCGCTGCACCGGCGTCGGCTCCTCGTAACCGAGCTCGGTCAGGGTGTCGAGCAGCTCGCTGCGCAACCCGAGGTCCGCAAACCCGTCACCCTCGTCGAACTGTGAGCTGTCCATACCGAAACCTGCTGCGTCAGCTCACAGTTTCTCCGGTGACTCCGGCGGCGAGCGGCTCTACAGCGTAGTGGCAGGCGGCGAGATGAGTGCCGTCCACGGTGAGCAGCGACGTCGGGACGTCGTGGCACAGCTCCTCGCGGACCTCGGGGCAGCGCGGGTGGAATCTGCAGCCCGACGGCGGGTTGGCGGGCGAGGGCACGTCACCGGTGAGGATGATTCGCTTGCGTTGGTCGCGCCCGACCGGATCGGGGACCGGCACGGACGACAGGAGGGCCTTCGTATAGGGATGGGCGGGAAGGTTGAACACATCGTCGCGGGTTCCAATCTCGACGATCTCGCCGAGATACATCACGGCGACGCGGTCGCAGAGGTGCTCGACGACGGCGAGGTCGTGGGACACGAACATGATCGTGAAGCCGAGGCGCCGTTGCAGATCGCGCAGCAGGTTGAGGATCTGCGAGCGGATCGACACGTCCAGCGCCGAGACGGGTTCGTCGGCGACGAGGAACTTCGGCTCGACGGCGAGCGCTCGGGCGATACCGATGCGCTGGCGCTGGCCGCCGCTGAACTCGTGCGGGAAGCGACGAGCGAGGCGGGGATCGAGCCCGACGAGATCGAGCACCTCGGACACTCGCTCGCGGCGTTGCTGTTTGCCGACCCCGTGGGCACGCAGTCCCTCGGCGATCGAGTCGCCGACCGTAGCCCGCGAGTCGAGCGACGAATAGGGATCCTGGAACACGACCTGGATGTTCTTGCGCAGCGCCCGTAGGTCCCCGCGCGACGCCGTGAGCAGATCCTGGCCGTCGAAGTGCAGGGTTCCCTCGTCCGGTTCGAGGAGCCTGAGGAGGATGCGCGACAACGTCGTCTTGCCGCACCCCGACTCGCCGACGAGGCCGAGCACCTCGCCCTCGAAGATGTCCAGGTCGACGTGGTCGACGGCGCGCACGCCGCCCTGCACCCGCCCGAGCGTTCCGCCGCGGAGTGGAAACGTCTTGACGATCCCGCGAGCTTCGACTAGTGGTCCCGTCACGACTGCTCGCTCCCGACCGTCACCGCGACGTCTTCCACGGTCGCATCGCTGTGCAGGAAGCAGCGCACGTGCGTCCCGTCGCCGAGCTCGACGAGCGCCGGAGTCGCCAGGGTGCAGCGCTCCATTCGCTCCGGGCAGCGGTCGGCGAACCGGCACCCGGGGGGCGGGTCGAGGAGTGTTGGCACGCGCCCGGGGATCACCGTCAGCTCCTCGTGGCGCACTCCGATGACTGGAATCGACCCGAGTAGGCCCCGTGTGTAGGGATGCTTGGGATCGGCGAACAGCGCCTCGACCGGCGCCTCCTCGACGATCTGGCCGCCGTACATCACGGCCACGCGGTGTGCCGTCTCGGCGACGACACCGAGGTCGTGGGTGATCAGCACCATGCTCGTGCCCCGCTCGGCCTGCAACGCTCGTATCAGGTCGAGGATCTGCGCCTGGATCGTGACGTCCAGGGCCGTCGTCGGCTCGTCGGCGATGAGCAGTTCCGGCTCGGACGCGAGGGCCATGGCGATCATCACCCGCTGGGCCTGGCCACCGGAGAGCTGGTGCGGGTACGACTTGGCCCGACTCTTCGGATCGGGGATGCCGACGGTGCGCAGCATCTCGACGGCCTTGTCGAGCCCGGCTGAACGGCGCGAGTTGCGATGGATCTCGTAGACCTCACTGATCTGCACACCGGCCGTGAAGCACGGGTGCAGGCTGGCGTTGGGCTGCTGGAAGATCATCGAGATGCGATCGCCGCGCAGCGAACGCATCTCGTTGCGCGGCAGGGCGAGCACGTCGACGCCGTCGAATGTCACCGAGCCGGACACGATCCGTCCCGGCTGGTCGACGAGCCGCATCACCGACAGCATCGTCACGCTCTTGCCGCTGCCCGATTCACCGACGAGGCCGAGCACCTCGCCCTTGCGCACCGTGAGGTCAACACCGTCCACCGCGTGAACCTCGCCGACCCTGGTGTGGAACCAGGTCCTGAGGTCGCGGACCTCGAGCAGCGCCGGCGCAGTCTCCGGCGGCGCCTCGCTCACCGTGGCAGTGATCTCCGCAGCAGGTCCGAGCGCCACCTCGTCGATTCCGGCGTGATGTTCCTCGGAACTGGGTGTGTCGCTCATCGTCTCGCACTCCGTGGATCCAACGCGTCACGCAACGCATCGCCGAGGAGGTTGAACGCCAGCACGTTGATGAAGATCATCAGCCCGGGAAAGAACACGAGGTGCGGCGAGTTGAAGATGTTGCGATAGGCCGCCGAGATCATCGTCCCCCACTCGGCGTCCGGTGGCTGCACGCCGAGGCCGAGAAACCCGAGCCCGGCGATCTCCAACACGGCCGTGGCGAACCCGAGGGTCGATTGCACGACGAGCGGCGTCAACGTGTTCGGGAAGACGCGATGTGTGAGCAGCCGGCGGTTCGACACCCCAAGAGCGCGGTCCGCCATGATGAAGTCCTGCTCGCGGACCGAGAGTACTTGGCCGCGCACAACGCGGGCGTACGCCGGAACACTGACGATGGCAATGGCCAGCACGCTGTTGATCAGACCGCGCCCGAGCACCGTGACGATGAGGATCGCCAGCAGGAGTGAAGGGAACGACAGCAAGACATCCATGCAACGCATCAACAGGTTGTCGAGTCTTCGCCCGAAGAAGCCGGCGACGAGGCCTATGACGGTGCCGAACACGACGGCCAACCCAACTGCCGCGGCACCGGCGAGGAGCGAGATGCGCGCCCCGAACACAACGCGGCTGAACTCGTCGCGGCCGTTCTCGTCGAGCCCCATGAGGTGCTGGACCTCCGTGTCGGGGCATCCGAGCAGGTGCACACACGGCCGCTCCAAGTTGCGTTCGTTGGTGGCTGGGTCGGTGAGGATCTCGTTGGGGCCGTACGGGGCGATGAGTGGTGCGCAGACGGCCATCGCGATGATCAGCGTGGCGAGCACCAGTCCGATCCGCCCCGACGTGGAGTGGGCGATCTGCCCGAAGACGTCGCGCCAGCGGCTCGGCGTGGGAACGGGCACATGCGGGTGATCGACGCCGGGCGCCGGCGCGGAGAGCTCCGCCGTTCCGGCGATGACGTCGAGATCCGAGCTCACGGCTTCCTCAACTCACCCGCACCCGCGGGTCGAACACGGTGTAGAGCAGGTCGGTGATCAGGTTGACGAAGACGAACGAGATGCCGACGACGAGGGCGAAGCCCTGGACAACCGCGTAGTCACGCGCGGTGATCGAGTCGTACAGCGTCTTGCCGACGCCCGTGAGCGAGAAGATCGTCTCGGTGAGGATCGCCCCGCCGAACAATGCGCCGAGTGACAGGCCGACGACGGTCACGACCGGGAGCAGGGCGCTACGCAGAGCATGGCGACGGACGACCCGGAGCTCACCGAAGCCCTTCGCCCGCGCCGTGCGGACGTAGTCCTGACCGAGCACGTCGAGCAGGCTCGACCGGGTCATCCTGGCGATGATCGCCAGCGGGATCGTGCCAACGGCGATCGCCGGCAGGATGAGGTGTTGGCCCGCGTCGACGACGAGCTGCCAGTTCCATTGCAGCAACCCGTTGAGGATCTCAAAGTTGGAGATGAACTCGAGCACCCCGTTGCCGCCCAGACCCCACTGCTCGTAGAACGGCGTGGGGACGAGGCCCGGAGAGAGCCGGCCGGACGGGGGCAGGGCGATGAACGTGTCCTTCAAGGTGACGGCGAACAGGTACTGGAGGAGGAGGCCGAGCACGAAGATCGGCATCGACACGCCGGCGTTGGCGACGATCATCGTGCCGGCGTCGGCCGGCGAGTTGCGCTTGTAGGCGGCGATGACTCCGAGTGGGATGCCGACGAGAATGGCGAACGTGAGGGCAACGATGGACAGCTCGATCGTGGTCGGCAGGCGTTCGAGGAGGATCTCGGCGACGCTGCGACGCTGGCTGAACGAATTGCCGAGGTCGCCCCTGAGCAGGTCCCCGAGGAACGTGACGAACTGGTTCCAGATCGGCTCGTCAAGCCCGTAGCGCTCGTTGAACGCATCGCAGGTCGCCGCCGTCGCCCTTTCACCGAGGGCGGCGCGACACGGATCGCCGGGAATCACGCGGGCCATGACGAACACGGTGGCGACAATCCCGAACAGCACCGGGATCGACGAAATCAGACGGTGGATGATGAAACGGATCACGGCAACGACATGGAATGGGGGCGGGCCGGCACGGCCCGCCCCCAAGTATCAGGCGTCCGCGGGACTCATTCCTCCGCGGGCGGTGGGTTGAGGACGCCGCCGAACAGCGCCCCCCAGTATTGGAAGTCGCCGGTGCGGCCGACGTGCCGCGGGTCGGCGGCGTCCCACTGGACCTTGTAGCTCTCGACAACGTCGACGGCGTCGAACTCCGAGCCGTCGTGGAAGGTCACCCCATCGCGCAGGTGGAACGTCCACACGGTGAAGTCCTCGTTGGGCTCCCAGCTCTCGGCCAGCGACGGGACTGATGCGGTGCCACCAATCTCGTAGGCCAGCAGCTGCTCGGTGATCTGCTCGCAGACTCGCAGGGTCTCGCCATCGGTCTCGTCCGGGCAGTACAGGCCACCCGGTTCGCCGTTCTGCACGAGCACGAATTGGTCAGCGCCCTCCAGGGACATCACCGAGAGGATCTCGGTGGTCAGCGGGCTGGTGTGGGCGTTCTGCACGCCCGCCTGGTACGCCATGGCCGAACCGCCGTAGGCGATCGGCACCAACGGGATGTGCTCGGCGAGCAACGGGTTCACCTGCTGGTAGTTGGCGAGGCGCGTGTCCGGGTCGGGCTCGGACGCAGCGACGGCGATGGCCTCGTGGACGTCCGGGAAGCCGGTGCCGAACTGCACCTGGGCGGGACCGAAGTGGTAGTCGATGAAGTTCGACGGATCCGGGAAGTCGGCCCCCCAACCGAGCAGATAGAAGGGCAGCGAGCCGCTGTTGACGTTGTCGATCAGGGTCGTCGATTCCTGCAGGTCGAGGTTGGCCGTGATGCCGATGTCAGCGAGCTGCGCCTGGATGTCCGTGGCGATCTCCGTCGGCTGCGGGAGGTAGGGCCGGGCCTCTTGGCGGTAGCTGAGGTCGATCTCGACCCCGTCCGGGTAAGCCTCGGCGACCATCTGGGCTGCAGCCTCTGGGTCGTACTGGAAGTCGACAAAGCTGTCGTCATAGCCGGGGATGCCAGGCGGCATGAACTGCGTCGCCGCCTGTGAGCCAGCCGGATAGAACGTGTCGACGATGCGCTGGCGGTCGATGCCGATGGACACAGCCTGGCGCAGCACCGGGTCGTCGAACGGCTCCAGGTCTACGTTGAAGCCGATGTAGAAGACGTTGAGCGGATCGCGCGGGATCAGCTGCAGGTCCGCGTTCGACTCGATCGCCGCCATGTCGTTGGTCCCGACGTTGTCGATGGCGGTCGCCGCGCCCGATTGCAACTGGACGAGTCGTTGAGCGCTCTCCGGGTTCCATTGGATCACGGCCGTCGGTGTGGCAGCTGGTTCACCCCAGTAGTCCGGGTTGGCCTCGAGCACGATCTGGCTGCCCCGCTCCCAGGCGCTGAGCATGTACGGGCCTGTACCGATCGGCTCGTTGATCAGCCCGTCGGTGTTCTCCAGGTACTCGCTCGGAGCAATGCCGAGTGAGGCGAACGGCACCTTGGCAGGGATCGCCGGATCGGGATTGCACAGCGTGAGCACGAACGTGCGGGCGTCAGGCGCCTCCAACTTGGCGACGTTGCTGGTGTTCGTCTCCGTGCCGCAAGTTGCGCTCTCGTCGTAGGAGACGAGAGCGTCGCCCGCCGGAGCGCTGCCGGCTGGTTCGGTGCCCGCCGGGGCAGTGCCCGCAGGTTCGGTGCCCGCTGGAGCGGTGCCGGCCGCTTCCGTGCCCGCCGGCTCGGTCCCGGCCGGCTCCGTGCCCGCCGGTGCCGTGCTCGCCGGCTCGCTGCCGGGCGGCACGCTGGTGGCGGAGGCCGACGTGGCGACCGCCGATGCGATGAGCGCGACGCCGGCCAATGCGATCGTCGTTTTGCGCCAATGGCGTCTCATGAAACCCCCTGGTTGTGGTGAATCGGTCCGCCGGCACCATTGCCGACGCGCCGTGCGGGCAGATCCCTTCCCGCTTGGTGGGACGACTGTACTTCGCAGGATCAGCTTGGGTTCAAACGGCTCTGCGGTTCTATCGTTCGGGCGTCGTGAGCCCTGTGACGCCAGGTCAGCCACTCGGCCCGAACTATCGAAAGCTGTTCACAGCCTCGACGATCTCCAACCTCGGCGACGGGATCAGCATCATCGCCTACCCGTGGCTGGCATCGGCAGTGACCCGCAATCCCGTGCTGATCGCCCTCATCGTCGCTGCTCAGCGCATCCCATGGCTGCTGTTCACGCTGCCGGCCGGCGTCATCACGGATCGCTACGACCGGCGCCTGCTGATGGCGGGGGCCAACGCCGTCCGCTTCGTGCTCACCGCCGGCGTCGCCCTCGCCGTCTTCATCCGTCGCGACGCCCTCCCGGCGCCCGACGCCGTCGACGAGATCGTCGGCACGGACTCGCTGCTGTACGTCATGTTGCTCGTCGCCACCTTCCTGCTCGGCGTGTGCGAGGTGCTCTACGACAACAGCGCCCAGACGATCATGCCGGCCCTCGTCACCGACGCCAATCTCGAAAAGGCCAACGGGCGGCTGTACTCGGCAGAATTGGTGGCCAACCAGTTCGTCGGGCCGCCGGTGGCGGGCATCCTGCTCGCCGTCTCCTTCGCCCTGCCGTTCGTCGTCGATGCCGGGACGTTCGCCGTGTCGGCAGCCCTTGTCGTCGCGATCACCGTGCGTCGTCGCCCGCAACCCGGAGGCGTGACCACGCGGCCGCAATGGCGGGCGGAGATCGCCGAGGGTTTCGGCTGGCTCTGGCGTCACTCGGTGATCCGCACGTTGGCGCTCGCCCTCGGCGCCCTCAACCTGCTCGGCAACATCGCCTTCGCCGTGTTCGTGATCTATGCCCAGGAGGTGCTCGACACGTCGACGACCGCCTTCGCCATCCTCAGTGCAGCGACCGCCGTCGGTGGCCTCGTTGGTGGCTGGGCCGCGTCTCGGGTGATCGGGCGACTCGGCGCAGGGACGTGTCTGTCGGTCAGTGTCGTCGTCCTGGGCGTCACCACGCTCGGTGCCGGGCTCGTGTCGTCATGGCTGTTGGTGGCGGTGCTGCTCGCGATCGGGACGTTCTTCATCGTCGTCTGGAACGTCATCACGGTCAGCTTCCGGCAGTCCGTCATCCCCGAGCACCTGCTCGGGCGCGTCAACAGCGTGTATCGGTTCTTCGGGTGGGGGGCGATCCCGATCGGTGCCCTGATCGGCGGCGGGATCGTCGCCGTGCTCGACGGGCCGCTCGATCGGGAGGCGGCGCTGCGCGTGCCGTGGATCGTCGCCGGCGTGCTGCAGGTCGCGATGATCGTGGTCGTGCGCCCGCTGACGACGGAACGGCTGGAGACGCTGCGCGCCTCCGGCCGCGACGAATCCTGAGCGGCTCCAGCCGTTCTCGGCGTCCGCGCGCAGCGTTAGCGTTTGCCAGGTGAGCGACTACTCCGCACCGCTGGACGACATGCGCTTCGTGCTCGGGAATGTGACCGACCTCGCCGCCCTCAGCGAGCTCCCCGGCTACGAGCACGCCGATGCGGGGACGGTGCAGGGGATCCTCGAGGAGGCAGCGCGGTTCTTCGAGGAGCAGTTCGCTCCGCTCAATCGGGTCGGCGACGTGCAGCACAGCCGGCGCAACGACGATGGGTCGGTAAGCACACCGGAGGGATTCGGCAAGGCCTACCGGCGCTACGTGGAGGCGGGGTGGTCGGCCGTGCCCTTCCCGCCCGAATACGGCGGAGGCGGCTTTCCGTGGCTCGTCGGCATCGCCATGCAGGAGATGATCACGGCGGCGAACATGGCGTTCTCGCTGTGCCCGCTGCTCACCCAAGGGGCGATCGACATGCTCGTGCACTACGGCGACGAGTCGCAGCGCGAGGTGTACCTGCCGAGGATGGTGTCGGGTGAGTGGACCGGCACGATGAACCTCACCGAGCCACAGGCCGGTTCCGATGTCGGGGCGTTGACCACCCGAGCGGTACCCGCCGCCGACGGGACGTGGCGGATCACCGGGCAGAAGATCTTCATCACCTACGGCGAGCACGACCTCGCCGACAACATCATCCACCTCGTCCTCGCCCGGGTACCCGATGCGCCGCCGGGGACGAAGGGGATCTCCTGTTTCATCGTTCCCAAGTTCCTCGTCGGCGACGACGGTGCCCTGGGCGAGCGCAATTCGCTGGAGTGCGTGTCGATCGAGGACAAGATGGGGATCAACGCCAGCCCGACGTGCGTGATGGCGTACGAGGATGCCGTCGGCTACCTGATCGGCGAGCCCAACCAGGGCATGCGCTACATGTTCCGGATGATGAACACGGCTCGGCTGTCGGTCGGGCTGGAAGGCCTCGCCGTCGGGGACCGGGCGTACCAGCAGGCGGTTGCCTATGCCAACGAGCGGGTGCAAGGACGTCCCGCCGGCGTTGCGTCGGCGGACGAAACGGCGACGATCGTCGAGCACCCCGACGTTCGGCGCATGCTCCTGACGATGAGAGCGCATCTCGAAGCGCTGCGCTGCATCCAGTACCTCAACGCCGAGAGCATCGACCTGGCCAAGGCCCACCCCGACGACGCGGTGCGCATCGCCCGTGGCGAACTCGTCGACCTGCTCACGCCGATCTCCAAGGGCTGGGGCACGGATCTTGGGGTCGAGCTGACGTCGCTCGCCGTGCAGGTCCACGGCGGCATGGGTTACGTCGAGGACACCGGTGTCGCTCAGCACTACCGCGACATCCGCATCGCCCCGATCTACGAAGGGACCAACGGCATCCAGGCCATCGACCTCGTCGGCCGCAAGCTCGGCCTGCGCGACGGTGGTGTGATCGCCGACTTCCTCGGCAGCATCGACGCCACGGCGAGCGAGGCGGCGGCCGCCGGCGGTGACGTCGGCGTGATCGGCGAGCGTTTGACGGAGGCCAACGCGACCTTCCGGCAGGCGACCGACTGGCTACGTGAGCACGGCACCGGCGACCCCAACAGCGCCCTCGCGGGCGCCACGCCGTATCTGCGAATGGCCGGCCTCGTCGCCGGCGGTTGGCTGCTCACACGGTCGGCGATCGCCGCGGCGGCGATGCTCGACGGCGACGCCGGCGGGTTCTCCACCGAGTTCCTCGAGCAGAAGCTCGTGACGGCCCGCTTCTACGCCACCCAGCTGCTGCCCCAGGCGGCCGGCTTGCTCCCGGCGATCACCGCCGGCATGGCCGACCTGTCCGCCGCCACGTTCTGACAATCGACACCCAACCGTAAGAACCAAAGCGGCGGCCCACGGGGTCTCACCGGGCATGAAGATGCGCGTGATGACCTTGGCCGGTTCGGCGGCGATCCTGCTCGTGGCGCCGCCGGCGGTCGCTACCGCAGGCGATGCCGCCGAGTCCCCGTGCGCCGCGGTGCCGGAGGGTGTCGCCCTGGTGGTTGCTCGCGGCGCTGAAATCGGGGTGGCCCGGGCAACCGGGTATCAGCCGATCACCGGATCACTGCCGATGGCGCCGGCCGTGGCGGCCCGGGCCTTCGACGGGACGGTGTGGGTCGAGGTGCCGAAGGAGGGTGGATTCTCCGACGTGTTCCGTATCGCCGTCGGCAGCTCGCCGACGGTGTCCGTCGGCGGCGAGGTCGAGCTGTCCTCGATCGGCAGTCTCGGCGGACGGTCAGCGGCCGTGATCGTCGATCATGCCCACCCCCAGGGGGCCGAGGAGTACGGCAGGGTCTTGGTTGAGTTCGCCAATGGCGAGCAGGTCGGCGTGAAGATCGCCGGCGCCCCGGAGTACGGCGTCGTGAGCGTGACGCTCGGTGCCGAGCGGCTGATCGAAGGGGCATGGGCGGACCTCACCGAGGCGTTCCAGTACTACGGGCTGGACGGTCGACCGCTCGACGATTGGTTCGTCCCCACTGATTCGGCGCCGTACGCCGAACCGCCGCTGTACCAATGGCCGGCTGCCACTGGTACGACGCTGAGTTGGATCGAGGGGCCCGATTTCCCCGGCGACTCGAACGAGCTCGTCGGCGATTGGCAGTTGGTGCTCGCCGACGCTCTCGCCGGTGGCGAGAGTGCGCGTGTGGCGCTCGGGCGGCCGATCGGTGGGCAGCTGCTCCACGCCGATTTCGACGGTCGTTTCTGGGTCGGCTCGTTCGAGCCAGGTGGTGTCGTCGTGGTCGACACGACCGCCCCGGAACCTGCGGCGCTCGATGCCGGCTGTGCGGCGGGGACGGTCGCCACGATCGACCGCTTCGGTGTCACACCGCCGCCCGTGTGCCCGACCTACGAGCCCAACGACCAGTACCCGATCCGTCACTGCGACGAGGGCGGGGCGGTGGAGGCGATTCAGCGCGCCCTCGTCGCCGCCGGACATCAACTCGACGTCGACGGCTACTTCGGACCGGTGACAGAGCAGGAGGTCCGCCGCTTCCAGCAGGCCCACGGCCTCGAGGTCGACGGGCTGGTCGGTCCCAACACGTGGCCGGCGTTGGTGCTTGCGTTCGCGCCGCCCCAGGGCACCGACGTCGACGGCAGCGGTGTGATCGACCCGTGGGAGCTCGCGACCTGACCACTGAGGTCAGATGAACGAGCCCGCAGGCGCGCGCGTTCATCTGACATCGGTGGCTGGTGTCCAGCCGGCACGGATCAAGCGCTCGCCCATCGTCCCGGTGACGTATGCCGGGCGGGTCGTGACGTCCCCCCACGTGTACTCGTAAACCAGGTGGCCGACGTCCTGCAGCTCGTTGCGGCGCTGGGCGCAGGCGCAGGAACCGACGCTCGCATCTACCTGCGTCTATCTCGAACAGACGACCAGGTTTCCGGCTCTCCTGCCCGATCCGTGGGTCAGTCGCGATACTGATGTCGCTCGGCGGCCAAATCTGGCCGTTTTGCGCGGGAAGAGTGCGATGTGCCGACGTTACGGGCCGTTTTGGTACCGCTACGTCGGCACTTGTCGACGACCTCGGAGACGACGCGGCTTACCACAGCCGGACTCGGCTCAGGTCAGATGAAGGCGCGTCTGGCGGCGCGTTCGTCGGACATGGGCGGGGACGGTGGGGGCGGGGAGCTGCGGCGATAGCCTTTCCCGGTCCAGTTTCGTAGAGGTTGTCACCGAATGCCCACGTACACCCCCAAAGCCAGTGAGATCGAGCGTGCCTGGCACGTCGTCGACGCCGATGGCCTCGTGCTCGGCCGGATGGCCACCGAGGTCGCCCGCATTCTGCGTGGCAAGCACAAGACGATCTTCGCCCCGCACCTCGACACCGGCGACCATGTCGTCATCGTCAACGCCGACAAGGTCGTGCTCTCGTCGGGCAAGGCCGACCAGAAGCGGGTGTACCGCCACAGCGGCTACCCGGGCGGCATCCGCTCTAATTCCTACGCAGAGCTGCTCGCCGCCAAGCCGGCCGACGCTGTCAAGCGCTCCGTGCGGGGGATGCTCCCGAAGGGTCCGCTCGGCCGCCAGATGCTCACCAAGCTGAAGGTCTACGCCGGCCCCACGCACCCGCACAGCGCCCAGTCACCGGCGCCGCTCGACCTGTCCGCCGCCCGCGCCCGCTGATCCTGGAGATGTTCGCCATGGCCACCACGACCACCCAGACCACCGGCCGCCGCAAGGAGGCGATCGCCCGTGCCCGGCTGCGCCCGGGAACCGGCGTCCTCACCGTCAACGGCCGCCCGTTCGAGGCCTACTTCACCACCCCGGCGCACCGCATGATCGCCAGCGAGCCGCTGCGCGTCCTGGACGCCGCCGAGCGCTTCGACGTCGACACCACGATCACCGGTGGCGGTGTCAGCGGTCAGGCCGGGGCGATGCGCATGGCGCTCGCCCGCAGCCTCGCGGCCGTCGATCCCGAGTCCCGCACCACGCTCAAGAAAGCCGGTGTGCTCACGCGCGATCCGCGCAAGAAGGAGAGCAAGAAGTACGGCCTCGTCAAGGCGCGCAAGGCGAAGCAATTCACCAAGCGCTGAGTCCGACATGATTCTGCGGGCTCGTCGTCCGCTGCGCTTCCTCCTCGCGCCGCTTGCCGATCGTCGCTGGCGCTTCCCTCGACGCACGTGAACAGGAGCCAGCCGTGAAATTCGGGACGGACGGTGTCCGGGGCGTCGCCAACGTCGACCTGACCGCCTCGTTCGCCCTCGACCTCGGCCGTGCCGCGGCGCGGGTACTGGCGACCGGACCGAACGAGGGCGTCGAAGCCGTCGTCGGCGGCGACACTCGCGTGTCGACGGCAATGCTCGAGGCGGCGTTCGTCGCCGGGATGGCGGCGGAGGGGGTCGTCGTCCACCGTCTCGGTGTCGTGCCGACACCCGCCGTGGCGTTCGAGGCCGCCCGCCGCAACGCGATCGGGGCGGTCATCTCGGCGTCCCACAACCCCTACCGCGACAACGGCATCAAGCTCTTCGCCCGCGGCGGCATCAAGCTGCCCGACGAGGTCGAAGCGCGCATCGAGCGTGAAGTCGAAAGCCTCCCGCCGCCGCTCGGCGAACCGGCCCAGCTGCTCGACGCCGAGGAGACCCCTGACTACCTGGCCCACCTCGTTGGTTCGCTCGCAGGCAGGGACCTGTCGGGGCTGCGCATCGTCGTCGACTGCGCCAACGGCGCGGCAAGCGCCGTCGCCCCGCGTCTGTTCACCGCCGCCGGCGCCGACGTCGTGGCGATTCACAACACGCCGAATGGGCGCAACATCAACGATCGATGCGGTGCGACGCACCTCGACTCTCTCGCGGCCGCGGTCGTCGTTGAGAACGGTGACCTCGGACTTGCCCTCGACGGCGACGCCGATCGTCTGCTCGCCGTCGACCACCTCGGGCGCATCGTCGACGGCGATCACATCATGGCGATCTGTGCGACGGACCTGCACCGCGACGGCGGCCTGCGCGACTCGACGATCGTCACGACCGTGATGTCGAACCTCGGTTTCCGGCTGGCGATGGAGCGCGCCGGGGTCCGCGTCGTCGAGACACCCGTGGGCGATCGCTACGTCCTCGAGGCCCTCGACGAGGGTGGCTACACGATGGGCGGCGAGCAGAGCGGTCACGTCATCTTCCGCGACCTCGCCACCACCGGGGACGGGCTGCTCACCGGCGTGCTTCTGGCCGACATCGTCAAGCGCGCCGGCGCACCGCTGGCCGACCTCGCCGCCGCGGCGATGACGCAGCTGCCGCAAGTGCTGCTCAACATCCCGGTCGTCGAACGGGTGCCCGACGCCGCCGATCAGGTCGCCGCCGAGATCGCCGCCGCCGAAGCCCGCCTCGGCGGCACCGGCCGTGTGTTGGTCCGTCCGAGCGGGACCGAGCCGCTGCTGCGGGTGATGGTCGAGGCCACCGACGCCACCGTTGCCCACGAGACCGCCGAGCAGTTGGCGGCCGTGGTGCGGGCGCGCTGGGGGATCGGCCGCGACGTCGCCGAGCCGCGCCACGGCGCCGACCGCGCGAGCGCCAACGAGCCGGGCGGGGATGGGGGCCCGGGGGGCGCAGCCCCCCAGCTAGGGTCCACGCAATGAGGCGGCGACTCGCGCCGGTGGCCACGCTTGCGTTCGCCGCCGCGCTCGCCACGATCGCCGCTCTCGGCACGTTCTCCACTCCCGCTACTGGCCTGCCACCGGCACCCATAGCGACCGCAGTCACGACGACGATCGCCGGTCAGGCGCCGGTGTTCGAGCCCGTCGACTTCTTCGGCGACTTCTATTTCCAGGTCAACGCTGAGCCCGGCGAGGCGGGGGATCTGCCCCAGCGTGTCGTCGCCGGATCCCCGGCCGAAGCGTTCATGACGTACGTCCTCGGGTTCGCCTCCGCGCGCATCGATAGCCGGCAAGGGCCCTTCGGACCGTTCACCGCCGATGCCGCGACTACACCGATCGAGGGTGATCCGGCTGTCGAAATCTGCGCCGATGGCTTCTGCGACGAACTCAGTGGCTTCGTGGTCAGCGATGGCTTGCTGCAGTCGTTCCAGCTCAACGGGGTGCCGATCGACGACCGAGTGGCGGCGCCGTCGAAGGCGACGATGTTCGACGATGTGGGAATCCGGGTGATCGGCGCCTTCGAGCGGGTCACCGTCGACGAACTCGCCGTGGTCGTCGCCGTCGACCCCGGCTCCGAGACGCTGACGGTGCCCTGGGACGAGGTGTCCTACGTCGACCCGTCCGGCACCGAGATTCCCGTCGACTTGGCGGCCTCCGCGTATCCGGCGGAGATCACACCGCGACGGGACGGACGGGATCAGCCGGTCGTCCTGCAATTCCCGACCGCCCAGCTCGGCGGGGAGCTGGTCTTCCCGTATACGAGCGACTCGACGGCGGCGCCGGTCGAAGCTCGCGTCACCGTCGACGAGCTTCGCCCGTAGCCTCCGTCGACGTGTGCGGCATCATCGCCATCGTCAGCAGGCCGCCGACGCGGGCGACTCCCGAATCGGGTGAGCTGATCGGAGGGTTGGATCGCGCGCTCGCTCTGATCGGCGACCCGGGCGCGGTGGCCGCGGCCGCGGCCGAGGTCGATGCCGCCTTGCGTGGGTTGGCCGGCGCGTTGGCGCTCGCCGACAATCACGAGCTCGTCGCCGCCATCGGTGCCCGCCTCGATCAACTCGATCGCTACGCCGAGCAGGTTGACACCGACCTCGCCGGGGACGTTGGCTTCGACGGCGATGCGTTGGAGCTTGGCAGTGCCGCTTCGATCCGGCTGCGCGACGTGCTGTGGGCGATCCGCCACGACCGGCTGCGCACGGTCGGCGAAGTCGACGCTCTCGCCGGACGTGATGCGTCAGCGTCGGCGCGGGCCGGCTATCTGGCGATCCAGCAAGCGCTGTCGGCAATCGACCGTATGGAGGTTCGTGGCCGGGACTCTGCAGGCCTTCACGTGTTCGTCTGGAACCACTCCCTCGACGTCACCGGCGGTGCGGTCGGCGCGGCGATCGCCGAGCGGTCAGGCGATCCGCTGTTCCAAGCCGGCTCCGTGCGATCTCTCGACGGTGCCCGCGAATCTGGCACCGTGCTGTCATTCGTGTACAAGGCGGCGGCGGAGATCGGCGAGCTCGGCGACAACACGGCGGCGATGCGTGCCCGGATCGCCGCCGACGACCTCCTCCGTCTGGCGATCTCGGGCGACCGAGCCGAGGTCTCCGTGCTCGGCCACACGCGTTGGGCGAGCGTCGGCATCATCTCCGAGGCCAACGCCCACCCGGTGAACAGCGAACAACTGGAGCTGTCCGGTGGAGAGGACACCGGGCCGTACGTCGTCGGTGTGCTCAACGGTGACGTCGACAACCACGCCGATCTCAAAGCGACGGCGCGCCTGCGCATCGCCGGACCGATCACGACCGACGCCAAGGTGATCCCAGCGCTCGTCGCCCGCAGCTGCTCCGCCACGGGAGTCGATCGGGACGGCGTCGTCGAAGCGTTCCGCCGTGCCGTCGCCAGCTTCGACGGTTCCGTCGCCATCGGTGTGGCCAGCGCCGCCTGTCCCGGCACGGTGATGCTCGCCCTGCGTGGCAGTGGGCAGGGTGTGTACGTCGGGATCGCCGAGGACCGCTTCATCGTCGCCAGCGAGCCGTATGGCATCGTCGAGGAGACCGATCGCTATCTCCGTCTCGACGGCGAACAGGGCGGCGAGCTCGTCGCCCTCGACGGCGCCGCGGCGGGCACGCTCGCGGGGATCGCCCGCTACCGCTACGACGGGACACCGTCGCCGGTCACCGAAGACGACCTGTGCGTCGCCGAGGTCACCACCCGCGACATCGATCGCGGTGATGCTGCCCACTTCCTGCTCAAGGAGATCTCCGAGTCGCCGGAGAGCCTTGCCAAGACATTGCGTGGGCGGATCGCCGACGACGGTGGCCGTCTCCGGGCGATCGTCGGAGTCCGGGCCCTGCCGGCGTCGATCGCGGCACGGCTGGCGTCCGGGACGATCCGCCGTATCAAGGTGATCGGCCAGGGCACCGCTGCCGTCGCCGGCCGGGCGGTGGCACTCACCCTCGGCGAGCTGCTCGACGACGTGGCGGTCGAGGCGATGGTCGCCACCGAGTTGTCCGGGTTCGGGTTGCAGCTCGACATGAGCGACACCCTTGCCATTGCCGTCAGTCAGAGCGGCACGACTACCGACACCAACCGCACCGTCGACCTCCTCAGGGCCCGCGGGGCGGCCGTGCTGGCGATCGTCAACCGCCGTTCGAGCGACCTCACCGAGAAGGCCGACGGGGTGCTCTACACGTCCGACGGGCGAGACGTCGAGATGAGCGTCGCCTCGACAAAGGCGTTCTACGCTCAGGTCGCCGCCGGCACGTTGCTCGCCTGTGCGATCAGCGAGGCCGCCGGTGTGGACGCCGACCAGCGCCGCCACGAACTGCTCACCTCGTTGCGCTCCCTGCCCGAGGCGATGCGCGACGTCCTTGCCCGGCGGCCGGCGATCGCCGAGGCAGCGCGTCGCTACGCGCCGACGAAGCGCTACTGGGCAGTTGTCGGCAACGGCGCCAACAAGATCGCCGCCGACGAGCTGCGCATCAAGCTCAGCGAGCTGTGCTACAAGGCGATCGCCTGCGACGTCACCGAGGACAAGAAGCACATCGACCTTTCGTCGGAGCCGTTGATCCTCGTCTGTGCCGCCGGGCTGTCGGGATCGACGGCCGACGACGTGGGCAAGGAGGTGGCGATCTTCCGCGCCCACAAGGCGACGCCGATCGTCGTCGCCGACGACGGCGATGCCAGGTACCCCGGCGTTGCCACGATCTCGGTGCCGCCCATCGACCCGACCCTGGCGTTCGTGCTGTCGACGATGGTCGGGCACCTGTTCGGCTACGAGGCGGCGCTGGCGATCGATGCCTCGGCGCTCCCGCTACGCGAGGCCCGCGAGGTGATCGAACGAGCCGTCGGCGATGACGTGCGCGCCGACGCGATGCTCGCCCGCGTGCGCGCCGAGATCGGCCGCCCCACCGAGCAGTACGTCGACGGGCTGCGCAATGCCCGCTACGACGGCCACCTCGAGGCGAGCACGGCCGTTCGCCTCGCCGGCCTGCTCCGCGATGTCCGCTCCGAGCATCCGATCGAGGAGTACCAGTTGGAGTCCGGCAAGGTCGGTTCGCCTGCGGCCCTCCTCGAGGATCTCGTCGCCGCCCTCTCGCAGGCGATCGACGAGCTCACCCGGCCCGTCGACGCCATCAAGCATCAGGCCAAGACCGTCACCGTCGGAATCTCGCGCAGTGACGAGGGGATCATCGACCGTCCCCTCGTGCAGGCCGTGCTCGCCGCCGGCGCCGGCCGCGATGTGCTCAGCTACAAGACATTGAAGGTGCTCGCCGATCTCGATCCGGCCGTCGCCGAGGTCGTCGGCTTCACCCGCTATGGCCTCGACGGCGACACGATCACGGTTGTCGACCGCGGCGGGTTGTCGATGGGACTGGCCAGCCGTGTCGAGCGGCGCCCGGTGCTCAGCGGCACGAAGCGCAGCGTCGCGTCGCAGCGGGAGGTGCTCGTCGCCGCGGGCGTAGCGACGGTCGCACGGTGATCTTCGTGCCCGAGGTGAAGGCCGGCGTAGCGACGGGCATCACGTTGCTGCACGTGCGCTTCCACGACCGCCTCGACGCCGCCACGATGCGCGGCGTATTGCAGGGCTACGACCGCCGCTACGACCGCCTCGTCGACTGGGTCAGCGAGACCGAGAGCAGCTTCGACGAGCGCCTGCTCGGCGACCTCCCCGTCGACGACCTCCTCATCGAGCCGATCTCGGAAAGTGCCGATCGCTGGCGAAGCGCTTGACATCTCGACGCTGCGGCGATTCTCGGCGCCGCAGACGACAAATCTGTCTCGTTCGTGGCGGTAGAACGCCGCAAAGTTGGTCGTCTGGTTCGACAGGCGCGCAGGAACGTCCGCGTTACCGGTTGCTCGCGGCCCCACTGCCAGAATCTTCTGAGTGATCATCGGAGTCGGCGTCGACGTGGTCGACATTGAGCGGTTTCGGAGAGTGCTGGCGCGCACCCCGACGATGCGTGACCGGCTGTTCACCGACGCTGAGCTCGCCTACGTGACGCCCCGCCTCGACCCGATTCCTTCCCTCGCCGCCCGGTTCGCCGCCCGGGAGGCGGTGATGAAGGCACTCGGACTCGGTCTCGGCGCCTTCGGGTTCCACGAGGTGTCCGTCCACGTCGCCGAGGGTGGTGCGCCGAGCCTGATCGTCACGGGGCTGGCGGCGGAACTCGCTGCTGAGCGCTGCGTCGCAGCCTTCCACCTGTCACTGTCCCACGACGGGCCCGTTGCGATCGCCGTGGTCGTTGCCGATGCGAGCGTCGTTCCGTGATTCCGATCGTTACGCCCGAGGAGATGGCGGCGATCGATGCCGCCGCCCCGGAACCCGTCGACGTTCTCATCGGCCGGGCGGGCGCAGCCGTCGCCCGTTCGGCTCGGCAGATGCTCGGCGGCACCTACGGCCGGGTCGTCAACGTCATCGCCGGCAACGGCAACAACGGCGCCGACGGGAGGGTGGCCGGCGAACTGCTCGCCGCAGCCGGCGTGGCGGTGCGTGTCTTCGAGGCGGCGTCCAGCCTGGAGTCGCTGCCACCGGCCGATCTCGTCGTCGACGCCGCCTACGGCACCGGGTTCCACGGCGACTGGGTGGCACCGCAGGTCGGCGACGTCCAGGTTCTCGCCGTCGACATCCCGAGCGGTGTCGACGGGCTCACCGGGGCGGCTGTTCCGGGCACGTTGCCGGCGGCGACCACGGTGACGTTTGCAGGTCTCAAGCCGGGTCACCTCCTCGGCGACGGCAAGCGCTTGGTGGGCAACGTCACCGTCGCCGACATCGGGCTCGACGTCTCGTCGGCGCGAGCTCACGTTGTCGAGCGCGCCGACGTTGCCGGATGGTGGCGACCCCGACCAGCCGACGCTCACAAGTGGACGCGGGCGGTGCGGGTCGTCGCCGGCAGCCCAGGAATGACCGGTGCCGCCTCCCTCGCGGCGGTCGCGGCGATGCGCGCCGGTGCCGGGATCGTGTGGCTGTCGACACCGGGCGACGCCAGTCCACGAGCCGAATTGGTCGAGGTCGTCGGCCGACCGTGCCCAGCCGACGGCTGGGGCGACGAGGCGGCGAGCGAGCTGAAGCGTTTCGGTGCCCTCGTCATCGGCCCCGGCCTCGGGCTCGACCACACGACCGCCGCCGACGTTCGCACCGTCGTCGCCGCTGCGCCTTGCCCGGTCGTCGTCGACGGCGACGGCCTGACTGCGCTGGCGACATCGCCTGGCGGTGCACAGACGGTGCTGTCGTCGCGTCGCCAGTCGACCGTGCTGACGCCGCACGACCGAGAGTTCGAACGACTCTCCGGCAGCCCGGCGGGCGCCGATCGTTTCGATGCCGTCCGTCGGCTGGCGGCAACGACCGGCGCAGTCGTCCTGCTCAAGGGGCCGACGACGCTTGTCGCCGACCCCGGCGGGTTCATTCTGGCCATAACCACGGGCGACCAGCGTCTGGCGACGGCTGGCACCGGCGACGTCCTGTCCGGCGCGATCGGCGCACTGCTCAGCAGCGGGATGCCTGCCCTCGAGGCTGCCGCCGCCGGCGCCTGGCTGCACAGCACGGCGGCCTCGCTGCAGCCCGCCGCCGGTCTCGTTGCCGGCGACGTGGCGGCGGTGCTTCCCAGGGCGATCGAAACGTTGGATGTTGGACACCGATGCGAGCGACCGAGCGCCAGCGAGGGAGCGGCTATCAGCGGCCTGCGTGGCCGGGGAACGCAATGACGACCAACCCACACGAGTCACGGTGGGCGTGGGCGGAGATCGACCTCGACGCCATCGCCCACAACGTCGGTCAGCTCCGCATCGCCGCCGCGCCCGCCGAGGTGTGGGCGGTCGTCAAGGCGGACGGCTACGGGCACGGCTCGGTAGAGGTCGCCCGCGCCGCCCTGACCGCGGGAGCCGGCGGGCTCTGCGTCGCCTTGGCGTCGGAGGGTGTCCTGCTGCGCGGTGCCGGCATCGAGGCCCCGATCCTCGTGCTCAGCGAGCAGCCGCCGGAGGTCGCCGCCGACCTCGTCGCCAACGATCTCATCGCCACGGTGTACACGGCTGACGCCATCGACCGGCTCGCAGCCGCTGTCGTCGACGGATCTGCGGCCACACACCGGGTCCATCTCAAGGTCGACACCGGCATGCATCGCGTTGGAGCACGACCCGACGACGTCGCCGCCCTCGTCGCCCTCGTCGCCGGCCACGCACCGACGCTCACTCTCGACGGCGTGTTCACCCACCTCGCTGTCGCCGACGAGCCCGCCGACCCTCACACCGACGAACAGCTGCAGCGACTCGATGCCGTACTCGCCACGCTGCCCGACGCCGGCGACCTGCTCGTCCACGCCGCCAACTCGGCTGCTGCCCTGACGAGGCCTGACTCCCGGCGGTCGCTGGTGCGCGCCGGCATCGCCGTGTACGGGATCTCCCCCGGATCGCAGATCGACGGGCTGGCGGCGTCGTTGCGACCCGCCCTCGCCCTAAAGGCCCGCGTGTCCCACGTCAAGCGGTTGGCGGCCGGCGAGCGATTGTCGTACGGGTTGCGCCACACGCTCGCCTCGCCCGCCAACGTCGTCACGGTCCCGCTCGGTTACGCAGATGGCGTCAGGCGGGGGCTGTCCGGAACCGGCAGCACCGTGTTGATCGGGGGAATGCGCCGCGAGATCATCGGCACGATCACAATGGACCAGTTGATGGTCGACTGCGGCGACGAACTCGTCGCAGTCGGCGACGAGGTCGTGCTCATCGGTCGCCAAGGGAGCAACGAGATCCGCGCCGAGGAGTGGGCGAGCACACTGGGCACGATCGGGTACGAGATCGTGTGCGGCATCGGTGCACGGGTCCCCCGCCGTTACGTCACCGCCAGGTGATCCCCCGTAGCATCGAGTGCTCCGATGAGTCTCACCGTGTCTCTGATCGCCCCATCGCTCGCCGCAACGCACGCCATCGCCGCGGCCGTGGCGGGGTGCTGCCGGCCGGGTGACGTCGTCGTTCTCGCCGGTGAGATGGGTGCCGGCAAGACGGCGTTCGCCCAGGGCTTCGGCAAGGCGCTCGGTGTCGACGATCCGATCACGTCGCCGACGTTCACGCTCGTGCAGTCCTACACAACGCCCCGCGGGCTGTTCCACCACGCCGATGTGTACCGCCTCGAACAGCTCAACGAGGTCGCCGACCTTGCCCTCGGCGAGCTCGCCGAGTACCGCGGGATCGTTCTCGTCGAATGGGGTGACGTCGTGTCGGCGGCACTCGGCGAACATCTCGAGGTCCGCCTCGAAGTGGTCGATGTACCCGATGTCGACGCGGCGGAGCCGGCCGGCGAGGCCCGCCGTGTCACGATCACCCCGTCGGGTCGACCGTGGGCGCAGCGCTGGCAGGTCCTCACCGAGCAACTCAAGGCCGTCGACCTCGATGCGTCGGCACGCTGAGCGGACGATGTCGAGCCGGCCATGTTGATCCTCGGCATCGAGACGGCGACGCCGCAGGTGAGCGTCGCCATCGGCGGGCACGAGGGCGTCATCGCCCTGTTCGAGGTCGCCCGCGGCCGCCGCCACGCCGAGACGCTCGTCCCGGCGATCGAGTTCTGCTGCGCCCAGGCCGACGTCGATCTCGCCGATCTCGGCCTCGTCGCCGTCGACGTCGGTCCGGGATTGTTCACCGGGATGCGCGTCGGGCTGGCCACCGCCAAGGCGCTGGCCCAGGCGTTGCGCGTGCCGATGATCGGGATCTCCTCACTCGACCTGCTGGCGTTTCCCCATCGGCAGTCCGACCGGGTTGTCGTGCCGGTGATCGACGCACGCAAGGGCGAGGTGTTCTCGGCGATGTATCGGGCGGTGCCGGGTGGCGTGCAGCAGGTCGCGGCCCCGCGAGTCGCCCGCGTCGACGAGCTCGTCGCCGACCTCATGGCGCGCAGCCAGGAGACGCTGTGCGTCGGCGACGGAGCGTTGCGCTATCGCCGCGAGATCTGCGACGGGTTCCACTGCGAGTTCGCCGACGAGGCGTATCCGAGTGCCGGCGCGCTCGTGCAACTCGCTCACGCCAGGGCGCTGCGCGAGGAGTGGGACCAGCCGGCCGACATCCACGCCCTCTACCTGCGACCGCCCGACGCCGAGATCAACTGGGCGACGCGAGCAGCGGCGACTGGACCCAGGGAGGACCGATCGTGAGCATCCTCGAGCGGATGCTCGATCGCGCCGCCAATCGGCTGCTCGTCATCGAGCCGATGCGGCCCCGGCACGTCGGGCAGATCATGGCGATCGAACGCAACGCCTATCCCCGTCCGTGGAGCGCCAACGTGTTCCACGACGAGCTGCGCGAAAGCCGCTACGGCAGGCGCCACTACCTCGTCGCCAGGCGCGGGCGGACGGTGCTCGGTTACGGCGGGATCATGTTCGTCCCCGGCGGTGGCGGCCGCGACGAGGGGGGCGAAGCGCACATCACGAACATCGCAGTGCGTCCCGACGAACGGCGCACCGGGGTGGCCAGCCGACTGCTCGTCGCCCTGGCCGGCGAGGCGATCCGCCGCGGCTGCGCGGCTTGGACACTGGAGGTGCGGTCGACAAGTCTCGGCGCCCAGGAGCTGTACCGACGGTTCGGGTTCGTGCCGGCCGGCGTGCGCAAGAAGTACTACGAGAACGGCATCGACGCGATCGTGATGTGGTGTCACGACATCCAGAGCGACGACTACGCCCGCAGGCTCGAGGAGCTTTCCAGTGCTCACTCCTGATCGACACACCCTCGTACTCGGCATCGAGACGAGTTGCGACGAGACGGCGGCGGCGCTCGTGCTCGGCGGCAACGACATCGCCTCCAGCGTCGTCAGTTCGCAGATCGACCTGCACGCCGCGTTCGGTGGCGTCGTGCCGGAGATCGCCAGCCGCGCCCATCTCGACCTGATCAACCCCGTGATCGCCCGCGCCATCGTCGAGGCTGGTGTCGATGAGCGGCGCATCGACGCCGTCGCCTGCACGATCGGTCCGGGGCTGATCGGCGCCCTCTTGGTCGGCGTGTCGGCGGCGAAGGCGCTGGCGCTGGCATGGGACGTGCCGTTCGTCGGGGTCAACCACCTCGAAGCGCATCTCTACGCCGCCCTGCTCGAGGACCCCGACACCGAGCTGCCGATCGTCGTGCTGTTGGTGTCGGGCGGCCACACGATGCTCGTCGAGATGACGGCGCCCGGCGAGTATCGGCTGCTCGGCCAGACGATCGACGACGCCGCCGGCGAGGCGTTCGACAAGGTCGCTCGTTTCCTCGGTCTCGGGTATCCCGGTGGCCCGGCGATCGAGGCGATTGCCCGCCAGGGCGACCCGGCGGCGATCGCCTTCCCCCGGGCCATGCGCGACCAGGGGTTCGACTTCAGCTTCTCCGGCCTGAAGACGTCGGTGATGTATCACGTGCGCAAGCACCCCGACGCCGACACGGCCGACATCGCCGCCTCGTTCCAGGAGGCGGTCGTGGACGTGCTCGTGCACAAGGCCCGGCGTGCCGCCGCCGACGTCGGGGCCAAGGGCATCGCCCTCGGCGGCGGTGTCGCTGCCAACGGTGCCCTGCGCGAGGCCGTGCTCGCCGCCTGCGCCGAGGACGGCATCCGCGGTTACGTCCCGAGCCCGGCGATGTGCACCGACAACGCGGCGATGATCGCCGCCTGCGGCTGGCACCGCTTGCGTCTCGACGGCCCGACTCCCCTCGACGCCGGCGCCGTTCCCAACCTCAAACTTGCCTGAACCCGTTCTGGGCGGCCTCCGGTTCAGAAAGCGGGCGGCGCTTCGGCCGCCCAGATCGAGCAGTCTCGGTAGCGTCGACCGGGATGGAGGTGCGGCTCGGATCGTTCACGCCTGCGGCGCCGGTCGTCCTGGCGCCGATGGCAGGCGTCACCAACGCTCCATTCCGCGCCCTCTGCCGGCGCTACGGCCCCGGCCTCGTGTACGTCAACGAGATGGTGATGGCCACTGCCCTCGTCCACGGCAACGCCAAGACGGAGCGGATGGTGACGTTCCGGCGCGACGAGCAACCGCGCAGCCTGCAGCTCTACGGTTCCGACCCGGCGATGATGGGCCGCGCCGTCGCCAACCTGTGCGATCGAGGGATCGTCGACCACATCGACCTCAACTTCGGCTGCCCGGCCGCCAAGGTGACGCGGCGCGGCGGGGGAGCGGCGGTGCCGGCCAAACCGGCGCTGCTGCGCGCGATCGTCCGTGCCGCTGTGTCGACAGCCGCCCCGTACGGCGTGCCCGTCACGGCCAAGTTCCGCATGGGCCTCGACGACGGCTTGCTGACCCACCTCAGCGCCGGGACCGTGTGCGAGGACGAAGGCATCGCCTACGTCGCGATGCACGCTCGCACCGCCGAGCAGCACTACGCCGGCGATGCTCGCTGGGACGCGATCGGCGAGCTCAAGGCCCACGTCACGACCATCCCTGTGCTCGGCAACGGCGACGTCTGGGTCGCCGACGACGCCCTGGCGATGATGCGCGCCACCGGTTGCGACGGTGTCGTCGTCGGACGTGGCTGCCTTGGCCGACCGTGGCTGTTCGGCGATCTGCTCGCCGTGTTCGCCGGTCGCCCGGCGCCGCCACCGCCCCCGCTCGGTGACGTCGTCGACGTGATGGCCGCCCACGCCATCGACCTCGTCGATCACCACGGGTCGGAGCAGACGGCGATGCGCGACTTCCGCAAGCACACGGCCTGGTATCTCACCGGCTACCCGGTCGGGCCGGAAGTCAGGCGCCGCCTGGCGATGGTGTCGTCGCTCGCCGAGCTCGACGAGCTGCTCGCCGCCCTCGACCGCGAGCTCACCGTCGTCCCCGGTGGCGACCGGATCCGCCGCGGCCACACCAACGGCCCGATTCGCGTCAGCCTTCCGGATCGCTTCTTCGACGACGAGCTGGCCATCCCCGACGACGCCGACGTCCTCGCCCTCTCCGGCGGCTGACGTCTCCATCCGAGTGTTTGGTGTCATCCGAGTGTCGTGTGGCGACCTGTCTGTCGCGAGACACTCCGATGCACGAAACACTCGGATGAGTCAAAGGATCAGCTCGGCGACGACCTCGGGGTCCTCGGTCATCGGCCTGCGTGCCGGATGGGCCGGCGAGGATGCGGCGGCGCACGGCGCCGGAGATGGCGTCGATGAGCATCGTCGTGGCGACGACGACGATCAGCGCCATCCCGGCGAGGCCCCACTCCTTGAAGCGCAGGCCCTCGTTGAGGAGTTGGCCGATGCCGCCGATGCCGAGAATGCCGAGCACGGACGACACGCGGATGTTGATCTCGAAGCGATACAGCACGAACGAGGCGATCTCCGGCATCGTCTGGGGGATCACTGCCCAACGCAGCCGCTGCACTTGGGACGCTCCCACGGAGTCGGCTGCCTCGATCGGCCCTCGGTCAATCCCCTCGATGATCTCCGAGCACAGCTTGCCGAGTGTGCCGACCGAGCCGATGGCGATGGCCAGCACTCCGGCGCTCTTGGTCAGTCCGAGCACCGGGATCAGCGCCAGCACGAGGATCAGCTCCGGGATCGCACGCAGGATGTTGAACAGCTGGCGGACGAGGAACGAGAGCCACCGCGGGACGAGGTTCTCGGCGGCGAGGAATCCGAGCGGCACGGCGAAGACGGCGGCGATCAACGTGCCCAGCCAGGCCATTGCGATCGAGTCCCACATCGCCCGCAGACAACGGCCGATATCCGACGACTCCAACTGCGTGAACATCAGCTCGAAGACGCGATAGAGGTCCGCAGGCGCTTCGAGCAGCCTGCTCCACTTGATGTCGAGGCCGGTGATCGACCACACCACGAGGGCGGTCCACACACCGAGCGCTGTCCACTTGGCGACGTTGATGGGCCGCGCCGGGCGAGTCGGTGCGATCCGGGTTCCGACGGCGGCCGGCGGGTGGCGGACCGGTGCGCTCACACGAGCCGCCTTCGCAGGACGGTCGAGATGCGGTCGACGATGAACACGACGATGACGAACATCACGACGATGCCCCACACCGCTTCCCAGTTGTTCTGCGACACGAAGAACCGGATCCGTTCGCCGACGCCGCCGGCGCCGACGAGGCCAATGACGCTCGACGCCCGCAGGTTGAGCTCGAAGGCGTAGAGCGAGTACGAGGCATAGGCGGGCAGGATCTGTGGCACGGCCGCGGTACGCAGCATCTGGGTGTGTCGTGCCCCGCTGGCGTCGGCCGCCTCCAGCGGTCCGGAGTCGATCCCGTCGAGCGTGTCGGCAGTGAGCTTGGTGACGACGGCGATCGAGAAGAAGAACAGCGAGAGCAACCCGGACAGCGCGCCGATTCCGACGGCGGAGACGAACAGCAGCGCCCACAGGATGTCCGGGAAGGCGCGGATGACGTTGCCGACCGCCCGCACGACGAAGCGCACCATGCGGTTCGGGGCGCCGAACCGGGTGGACCACAATGCCAATGGGAGGGCGACGACGACCCCGGCCGACGTGCCAAGGATGGCGAGGCGCAACGTCTCCAGGAACGCCGCCCGCGTCCGCGCCGAGAACATCTGGTCCCACTCGGTGTTGGGGATCGCCGAGGTCACCGGGTTGTCGTTGCCGAACCGCTCGAAGATGGCGCGCAGCGAGAACCCGGTGCCGTACTTCCAATCCCACACGGTCAGGAGCGTGAGGACGATCACGACGATGCCGACGCCGATGCCGAAAAGGCTCGGTCCCGGTTTGGTCGGCCGTCGCGACGAACGTGGGGGGTCGGCGATGTCGAGGCTCACGGGCGTGACCTCAGAGCCCCGCGGCTTCCTTGTCCATCGTGTCGTCGGCGGTGAGGCTGCGCCCGTAGATGCTCTCGAAGACGCCGGCATCGGCCTCGCGGCCGGAGCCGTCGAACACCAGGGTGCCGGCGCGCAGCCCGATGATGCGGTCGGCGTAGGCGGTGGCGAGGTCGAGGAAGTGCAGGTTGACGATCGTCGTGATGCCGAGCTCGCGGTTGATCCGCTGCAGGTCGCGCATCACGACGTGGCTCGTCGGCGGGTCGAGGGAGGCGACCGGCTCGTCGGCGAGGATGACCCGCGGCTGCTGGGCGAGCGCTCTGGCGATGCCGACACGCTGCCGCTGGCCGCCGGAGAGGTTCGATGCGCGTACGTAGGCCTTCTCGACGATCTCGACGCGTTCCAGCGATTGCATGGCGATCTCGACGTCGGCTTTGGGATAGAGGCCGAACAGGGTGCGCCACGTCGACACTCGGTGCAGCCGGCCCATCAACACGTTGTTCAGCACTGTCGTGCGATTGACGAGGTTGAAGGACTGGAAGATCATCCCGACGTCGGCGCGCAGGTTGCGCATCTGGCGCCTCGACAGACCTCTGACGTCCACCCCGTCGACTTGCAGGTGCCCAGATGTCAACGGTACGAGACCGTTGATCGCACGGACCAGCGTCGACTTGCCCGCTCCGGACAACCCGACGACAACCACGAACTCGCCGTCGCCGATCTCCAGGTCGACGTCGCGCAGGGCATGTACGCCACCGCCGTACGTCACGCTCGCCTGCTCAAACCTGATCATGGGGCCTCCTTCAACAGATGCGAGCGAGCGAGCGCCAGCGAGCGAGTGGCCAAGCGCGGCCTGCGTGGCCGGGGAACGCCAACAAAGTCACCGGGCCGGGGCGCTCCATGGAACACCCCGGCCCGGCTCAGTTGCGTGTCGATGTCGCCCGACGTCAGTCGCTCACTCGAGGAGGTCGGCCAAGTCCGTGCGCAGCTCGCGGATGACGTCGTAGGCGGAGGAGTCGACCGGCTGCAGGCCATCCATCGCGTAGAGGTCCGGATCGGCCAGTAGCTCGGCGCCCTCGGGGTCCTCGGCGATGTCGAGGAAGGCGGCGGTGATCGCTTCTTTGAGGTCGTCGGGAAGATCGCCGGCGACGGCGAAGCCATCGTTGGGGATCGGGAACGACCAGGCGAAGACGACGACCTGTTCACCGACGTCGGGGAACTGCTCGACAAGGTCGCCACGGGCGTCGCTGAACGACACGCCGACGTCGGCGTCACCGTCGTACACCGCTTGCACCGTGCCTTCGTGGGTGCCGGCGAACTGCGACGTGATGTCCTCGACCGGGTCCACACCCTGGTTGAGCAACTGTAGCGCCGGCACGAGGTAGCCAGACGCCGAGCCCTGGTCGACGAAGGCAACGGTCTTGCCGGCGACGTCGGCGAGGTGGTCCTCGCCGATCGGCCCGTCCGACGCACTAGTGGCGTCGATGACACCGTTGCAGGACAGGAAGCCGTCCTCGTTGGCCACCGGGGCGTCCTCGCAGAACGTGGCCGGATCATTCGTGAACCACTGGGTGACGTACTCGAACGAACCGAACCGCTCGGACTGGAGGATCAGGTCGGCATCGGCTTCGTCCTCGGCCTGGACCATCTGCACTGGGCCGAGACCGCCGGCGATCTGGGCCTGCCCGGATTCCAAGGCGACGATCACGCCGGCGTAGTCGGTCGGCACGAGTGCCTCGACGGGAACGCCGAGACGCTCCGAGAGCATCTCCGCCAATGGCTCGGCGGTGGCGATCAGGCCGCCGGCCTCCGTTGACGGCGTCAGCGTGAAGACCAGTTCATCCGGCCAATCCGGACCTGGCGTGACGGGGAAGACGATGCCACTGGGTGCGCCGCCCGCTTCGGTCGTGCCCGTGCTGTCGGCGGGAGCGGAGCTGGCGGTTGGCTCGATGCCATCGGTCGGCTCGGTGCTGCCGGTCGCCCCCTCAGCCGGGCCAGACGTCTCGGTCGCTGCCTCGGTGGTCGCCGGCACGGTGATCGCCGTCGCCACCGATTCCGGCACGAGCGCGGCATCGAGGATGAACAGGGTGCCGTTGCCGATCGGGATGTCACCACAGACGGCCGTCGCCTGGCCGTCGTTGAACGTCACCACGTCGGCTTCCACCTCGACGGTGACTTCCTCACCCTCAAGGGTGACAAAGGAACCCTCGGCAGCGAGGTCCTCGCTGGTGAGCGCCTCGCCCTCGACGACGTGGTAGCTGAGCGTCGCGGCGAGCGCGTCCGGATCGGCGGCCAGCAGCGACAGTTGATCGCCCAGGTCGACGAACGCCCGGTTGCGGGGGGCGAACACGGTGAACGGACCCTCGCCGTCGAGCGTCTCGAGCAGCTCGGCCTGGCCGAGCAACTGCTGCAGTGTCGAGGTCTCCTGGGTGTTGCTGATCGCCGTGCCGGCCGTCTGATCGGCGAGCTCGGAGAACGCACCCTCACCGAAGTTCGGCAGCGTGGCGCATTCCGGACCGGTGCCGACGACCTCGGCCGGCACGCTGCCGGTTGGTGCGCTGCTTTCGGTCGGTGCGCTGCTCTCCGTCGGCGCCGAAGTGGCCACGCCAGGCTCGGAGGTGGCGGCCGCGACGAGAGCCTCGGTGGTCTCGGCGGCTGCTTCCGTCGTCTCGGCCGCGGGCTCGGTGGATTCTGCGGCAGCGTCGGTTGTGACGGCGGCGGCTTCGATGGTCACCGCGGGTTCGGAGGTCGTCGCGGCGTCGGTCGTCACCGCCGCTTCGGTGGTGGTGGCGGCGTCGGTGGTGACCGCCGCTTCGGTGGTGGTGGCGGCGTCGGTGGTGACCGCCGCTTCGGTGGTGGTGGCGGCGTCGGTGGTGACTGCCGCTTCGGTGGTGGTGGCGGCGTCGGTGGTGACTGCCGCTTCGGTGGTGGTGGCGGCGTCGGTGGTGACTGCCGCTTCGGTGGCGGTCGTCTCGGCGGCGGCCTCGGTGGTGACTGCGGCGACTCCGACTTCGGAGGTGGCGACCTCCGCTTCGGTGGTTGTGGCCTCGGCCTCCGTCGTCACGGCTGCCGCGCCCACCTCCGAGGTGGCGACTCCAGCCTCGCTGGTCGCCACGCCGGCAACGGCCTCGGTCGTGTCGGCCCCAGCAACAGCGGCGGCCTCGGTCGTGTCGGCCCCAGCAACAGCGGCGGCCTCGGTGGTTTCGGCCCCAGCAACAGCGGCGGCCTCGGTGGTCTCGGCCCCAGCAACAGCGGCGGCTGCGGTGGTCTCGGCTCCGGCGACCTCGGCGGCTGCGGTGGTCTCGGCTCCGGCGACCTCGGCGGCTGCGGTGGTCTCGGCTCCGACAACTCCGGCGGCCTCGGTGGTCTCGGCACCGGTCGGTGCCACGGGCGCTTCGGCTGTGGTCACGTCTGCGCCGGCGGCAGTCGCCTCTGCCACGGTGTCGGAGGCGTCGTCGTCGTCGTCGCCGCACGCTGCGAAGATCAGCGTCCCGACTGCGGCGATCGCGATGAGCGAACGGTGTTTCATCCTTGCGTTCCTTCCATCAGGTAGCCCCTGATCCTGTGCTCGATGCGGGTGCGGCCACAACATAGTTGACGGTGGCCCCCCGGGCGATTTTCCGACCCGGAAGTCAGCGAGACTCGACGAAGGCGCGGAATGACCGCCAATCGGTGATGTCCGTGGTGCCCTCGACCGGGTCGTTCCACGGCCGGATCATCCGGCACACGGCGGCGCTCCGTCGGTGGCGGACGAGGTCGGGCAGCACCGTCGGCGAGTCGTCGAGATAGACGTCGCACTCGATTGCGTACTTCCGATAGCGGATGTGGATCTCCTCGGTTGGCAATTCGTGATCGGCGATCCAGCGCAGCGTGTCGGGGATCGCCCACTGCGGCTTGGCGGTGATGATCACGATGCGGTGGCCGGCGTCGCGCAAGGCGTGCAGCGTCGACAGCGCATCCGGAAACGGTTCGAGATGCCGGAAGATCGACGGGCGGTCGTCGGTGGCTTGGGCCCACCTCCAGAACGCCTGCATGTCGGCGAACCCGCCGAGCTCGTGGAGGCTGTTCCAGGTGACCACCATCTCCGGCTTCAGCTCGCTGCCGAACTCCTCTACGTGCAGTTGCATCCACCCGGCGTTGAAGTCACAGACCACGCCGTCGAGATCGATCCCCAGCCGCATTCAGGGAGAGTCCTACCAGCCACACAACGAATCCTTCGTCTCTTATCCGCTTCCCGTTAGAACGGATGGGTGCTTGTTCTCGCCTCCGGGTCGCCGCGGCGGCATGAGCTGCTCGCGTTGCTCGGCCGCGAGTTCGACGTCGTCGTACCGAACGTCGACGAGACACCCCGGCCAGGCGAGGCGGCGATCCAACTCGTCGCCCGGCTCGCCCGGGCGAAGGCGTTGACGGTGGCTGCCGCTCACCCAGGCACCGTCGTCGGCGCCGACACCGCCGTCGAGGTCGACGGGGAGATCTTCGGCAAGCCCGTCGATGACGGCGACGCTCGCCGGATGTTGTGGGCGCTGAGCGGGCGGACTCACTCCGTCCACACCGGGGTGGCCGTCGCCGCCGATGGCGCCCTCGTCACGGCAACGACGACGAGCGACGTAACGTTCGCGGCGCTCTCGGAGGCCGACGTCGAGTGGTATCTCGCCACCGGCGAACCGTTCGACAAGGCCGGCGCCTATGCCCTCCAAGGAGCCGGCGGGGTGTTCGTGACGACGGTGTCAGGAAGCGTGAGTGGGGTCCTCGGCCTGCCACTCCACGAGACCGCCGTCCTCCTCGGCAACTGGGGAAGATTCGCGTCAGGGTCCGACACGAATCTTCACCAGAAGCGGGAATGACACGGAACTTCCCCAGATCGGGGAGCGCGGTTAGCACTCTCGGGTCGCGGTTGCTAACGCCGACCTGCGGGGCCTACGCTTAGCACTCGCACAGATTGAGTGCTAACCAACCCGTGACGCGCCAATGGAGGCATGCACCAGATGAACCTGAAGCCGCTCGATGACCGAATCGTCGTCCAGCCCAACGAGGCCGAGCAGACGACCGCATCCGGTCTCGTCATCCCCGACACCGCCAAGGAAAAGCCGCAGCAGGGCAAGGTCCTGGCCGTCGGTCCTGGCAAGCGCACCGAGAACACCGGTGAGCTCGTTCCCCTCGGCATCGACGTCGGCCAGACCGTCCTGTACTCCAAGTACGGCGGCACCGAGATCACCGTCGACGGGGAGGATCTGTTGATCCTCGCCAGCCGTGACGTCCTCGCGATCGTCGAGGTCTGAGCACATGGCGAAGATCATCAAGTTCGACGAGGAAGCGCGTCGCGCCCTCGAGGCCGGCGTCAACAAACTCGCCGACACCGTCAAGGTGACGCTCGGGCCGAAGGGCCGCAACGTCGTCATCGACAAGAAGTGGGGCGCCCCGACGATCACCAACGACGGTGTCTCGATCGCCAAGGAAGTGGAGCTCGACGACCCGTTCGAGAACATGGGCGCCCAGCTCGTCAAAGAAGTGGCGACGAAGACCAACGACGTCGCCGGTGACGGCACGACGACCGCGACCGTGCTCGCCCAGGCGATGGTCGCCAACGGCATGCGCAACGTCGCCGCCGGCGCCAACCCGATGAGCCTCAAGAAGGGCATCGAGAAGGCCGTCGCCGCCGCCGTCGAGTCGATCCAGATGCAGTCCAAGGACGTCGACGAGAAGACCGACATCGCCGCCGTGGCGACGATCTCCGCCGCCGATCCGTCGATCGGTCAGGTCATCGCCGACGCGATCGACAAGGTCGGCAAGGACGGCGTGGTGACGGTCGAGGAGTCGAACACGTTCGGCACCGAGCTCGAGTTCACCGAGGGGATGCAGTTCGACAAGGGCTACCTGTCGCCGTACTTCGTCACCGACCCTGAGCGCCAGGAGGCCGTCCTCGATCAGCCCTACCTCCTCATCCACCAGGCGAAGGTCTCCACGGTGCAGTCGCTGCTGCCGGCCCTCGAGGCCGTGATGAAGACCGGCCGCGCGCTGGTCATCATCGCCGAGGACGTCGAGGGCGAGGCCCTCGCCACGCTCGTCGTCAACAAGATCCGTGGCACGTTCGCCGCCGCCGCCGTCAAGGCGCCGGGCTTCGGCGATCGCCGTAAGGCGATGCTCCAGGACATGGCCGTGCTCACCGGGGCTCAGGTCATCTCCGAGGACGTCGGCCTCAAGCTGGAGAACGTCACGCTCGACCTGCTCGGCACCGCCAAGCGGGTCATCATCTCCAAGGACAACACCACCATCGTCGACGGTGGCGGTTCGTCCGACGAGGTGGCCGGGCGGATCAAGCAGATCAAGACCGAGATCGAGAACACCGACTCGGACTGGGATCGGGAGAAGCTCCAGGAGCGCCTGGCGAAGCTCGCCGGCGGCGTTGCCGTCATTCAGGTCGGCGCCGCCACGGAGGTCGAGCTGAAGGAGAAGAAGCACCGCATCGAGGACGCCGTCTCGGCGACCAAGGCGGCCATCGAGGAAGGCGTGGTCGCTGGTGGCGGTACCGCCCTCGTGCGAGCCCGTAGCTCGGTGGCGACGCTCCTCGAGAAGCTCGAGGGTGACGAGTTGACCGGTGGCCAGATCGTCTTCGACGCGCTGACCGCCCCGACCCGCCACATCGCCGAGAACGCCGGCCTCGAAGGCGGCGTGTGGGTGAAGCAGGTCGAGGCGGCGAAGGGCCCGAACGGGCTCGATGCCACGACCGGCGAGCTGACCAACCTGCTCAAGGCCGGGATCATCGACCCGGCCAAGGTGACCCGGGCGGCGTTGCAGAACGCCGCGTCGATCGCCGCCATGGTGCTCACCACCGAGTGCCTCGTGGCCGACAAGCCCGAGCCGCCGGCCCCCGCCCCTGCCGGCGGTGGTGGTGGTGGCATGGGCATGCCAGGAATGATGTAACCGTTTCGCTCGGAAGGGAAGCCCTTCCGAGCGAGCTCATTGCACGAGAGGCCGGGGCGACTTCGTCGCCCCGGCCTCTCGGCTTTAAGCATCTCTTCCGTCAGTGGCGCCACCACTTTCCACCTGGTGATCGCCTCCCCACTGCCCACGAACCTCGTCTGAGATCGCTGCGCTGTGCTACGGATGGACCGATGGACGGGCCTCGGACCGCTCGGTCGATTGAGGAGCTGGTCGCCGGCGCTTCGCAACGCATCCCCGTCGGCACTGTCGACGGGAAGTCGGGGGCGTCGTTCGAGCGCGTGGTGATCGATGGCGAGCGCTACTTCCTCAAGCAGATCTCCGCCGTCGATGACTGGATCATGCGCTGCACCGGCAACACGACGAACTGGGAGTACCGGGTCTGGGAGGCGGGTTTGTACCACCGTGTCCCCGCCGTCATCGACCACGCCGTGGTGGCGATGGCGCTCGAGGGCGACGGCCCGACGGCACGGTTGGCCATCCTGATGACGGATCGGAGCGACGATCTCGTGCCGCCCGGCGACGACGTGCTGCCCGTCGAGCAGCACGACCGCTTCATCGAGCATCTCGCCGCCTTCCACGCCGGCTATTTCGGATGGCGTGACACGATCGGGCTGCAGCGACTCGAGCAGCGATTGCTGTGGTTCGCGCCGGAGACGATCGCCGCGGAGTTGGCCGTACGGATCGTGCCTGATGCGATCGCCGCCGCCGACGAAGGGTGGCGCCGCCTGCCCGACCGGAGTCGGTCGTTGAACGACCTCGTCCGCGGCATCCACGCCGAGCCCGGGCCGCTCGCCGCTGCCCTAGCGAGCAGCCCGCAGACGTTCGTGGCCGGTGACTGGAAGCTCGGCAACCTCGGCTCACGTGACGATGGCCGCACGATCGTCCTCGACTGGGCCTATCCGGGGGAGGCACCGCCGTGCTGGGAGCTCGTCTGGTACCTCGCCCTCAACCGGGCGCGCATGCCGCGATCCAAGGAGGACACGATCGCCGACTACCGCCGCGAGCTCGAACGTCACGGCGTCGACACGGCATCGTGGTGGGAGCAGCAGCTCGGCCTCTGCACGGTCGGCGTGATGGTGACGATCGCGTGGGAGAAGGCGCTCGGGGACGCCGGGGAGCTGGCCTGGTGGGAACGGGCGGCGCTCGACGGGGCACGGTGGTTGTGAGCAAGAACGGTCGCGAGAAACCCGGCGACGCGATGTCGATAGCGTCGGGGCGATGTCGACGGATCGGCGTTGGCGGCCGTTCTGGCTGCACCAGGGTGCGGAGTACCTCGTCGCCCTTGTCCTGATCGCGTCGGGAGTGCAGTCGCCGGAACCGCTGTGGCCGGCCCTGGCCGGCGGGCTTGTGCTGGCAAATGTCGCCTTCTCCGGTCCGCCCTTGGGAGCGTTTCGCGCCGTTTCCCGCGCTCAGCACAGCCATCTGGATCTCGCCGTCGTCGCGGTGCTTCTCGTTGTCGCCGCGCTGCCCTTTCTCAACATCGACAGCGCGTCGCGGTTGACGATGGTGGTGGTCGCCCTCCTGCTCGGGTTCGTCTGGTGGGGAACGAACTTCGCCAGCGCTGCCGATCGGCGCCGCCGTCTCACCTCCTCGGCGTCTGGGAAGGTCGACGCCGTGAGCATCGGTCGCACCGCCGGGCGCCTCTACGCCAAGGCAGGCGACTACCTGCGCAAACGCTAGAGGCCCTGCCAGGGGGGCTTGCCGGCGTAGGTCTGGCGGTAGTAGTCGGCCAGCGCGAGCTGTGACGCCGCCGCCTCGTCGACGACGACGCTGGCGTGTGCATGGAGCTGCAGCGCCGACGCCGGGAAGAACGCCGTCACCGGACCCTCCACGGTCTTGCCGATCGCCTCGGCCTTGGCCTCGCCGGTGGCGATGAGCACGAGATGGCGGGCGCCGAGGATCGTGCCGACGCCCTGGGTGAGCACGTGATGGGGCACGTCGTCGATCGAGTCGAAGAACCGAGCGTTGTCGACGCGGGTCTGGGCGGTGAGCGTCTTCAACCGCGTCCGCGATGCCAGTGACGAACCGGGCTCGTTGAACCCGATGTGCCCATCGCCGCCGACGCCGAGGAGTTGCAGATCGACCCCGCCGGCGTCGGCGATCGCCGCTTCGTAGGCGGCGCAGGCGGCGGGCAGGTCGGCAGCCTGGCCGTCGGGGCCGTGCACGCGATGTCGGTCGAAGTCGACGCGGGCGGTGAACTCGCGCTCGATCACGGTGCGGTACGACTGCGCATGGTCTGGCGGCAAGCCGACGTACTCGTCGAGCAGGAACGCCGTCGTCGTGGCGAACGACAAACGACCCCCCTGTTGGCGGCGCGCCAGCTCGTCGTACACGGGCAGCGGCGAGCTACCCGTGGCCAGACCGAGGACGGCGTCCGTCTTCCGATCGAGGAGTACCTCGATCGCGTCGGCGACGACTCGCTCGGGCGTCGAGGTGATCACGACTTCCACGCCACGTGTCTAGTCCTGGACCGCCGTCCGGCGGTGACCTCGCCGGTACTGTTGGTCACGATGTCGTTCGAAACGCCACCGCCCGACCTCGCCAAGCTGATCGCCGCCTGGGAGCAGTGGGAGTCCGGTGAAGAGTCGCCCGGACGGGTGATGGCGTCGTTGAAGACGGCCGGCCTGCCGACGGTCCTCCGTCAGCTCTCCGAGTCGGGGTGGACGCCCGCTGAGTAGTCCACGGTCCCGCCGCGCCGGCGGGAGCCAGATCATCCCGCGACCTCCCGAGTGGTCGGACGTCGGCGACCCGCCGGCCTTGCCCGATCTGTCACACCTGGCGACGGCCGACGTCGTGCGGGCAATCGAGGGGACGAATGTCAACCGGGTCGACGCCGACTTCTCCGGCGTGAGACCCTCCGCGGTGCTCGTCCTGCTCGCCGACGGCGCCGATGGGAACGCGGGCGTGCTGCTGACCAGAAGGTCGACGGAGTTGCGCAACCACGCCGGCCAGATCAGCTTCCCCGGCGGCCGGATCGACCCGGGGGAGACGGAGATCGAAGCGGCACTGCGCGAGGCCAACGAGGAGATCGGCCTCGATCCCGCCGCGGTCGAGGTGGTCGGCGAATTGGACCACCTGGCCACGATCGTCAGCCGCAGTCACATCGTCCCGGTCGTCGCACGAATAGCGACGCAGCTCGCCCTCGGGCCGGCGTCACCGGAGGTCGAGCGTGTACTGTGGCTGCCGCTCGCCGAGCTCGGGCGCGCCGATACCTATCGAGCCGAGCAATGGACCGTGCCCTGGGAGGCGGACGCTGCCGCCCGTGAGCGGGTGCTCTACTTCTTCGAGCTCGACGACGAGACGGTGTGGGGCGCGACCGCGCACATCCTCATCGACCTACTCAACCGGCTCAAGTAGCGAGCCGCTGCAACATCGCCCAGGCATCGGCGACGTGGCGCGCTTCGGTCGCCTGCGACCCGATGGAGAAGCGCAGCACGGGATGGCCGTCGAGCACTGTGCGGGTGAACCAGGCGCGGCGGGTCGCGTTGGCGGCCCCGATGAGCCGTTCCGTGGCAGCGTCGTCGTGCAGTCGCAGGCAAACGAGGTTGAGCGGGTGCGGGGCGACGATCGCGAAGCGCTCGTCGGCGGCAATCCACGTGGCGAGCTGTTGAGTCAGCTCGACGTGGCGGCGGATCAGCGTCTGGTACGACTTCACGCCGTCGAGGCGCAGGCCGAACCACAGCTTGAGCGCCCGGAAGCGGCGCCCGAGGGGGACCTGCCAGTCGCGCAGATCGGCTGCTGCGCCGGACGCCCCGGCGGCGGAGCGGAGGTACTCGGGCAGGATGCTCAGGGCACCGAGCAACGCCGTGCGGTCGGCGGTCCAGTAGAGATCGCAGTCGAAGTTGATGCCCATCCACTTGTGCGGGTTGGTGCAGTAGCTGTCGGCCAGCTCGAGGCCGTCGTTGACCCAGCGCTGCTCCGGCACAAGGGCGGCGATGCCGGCCATCGCCGCGTCGACGTGCAGCCAAGCACCGGCGTCCTGGCAGATCGTGGCGATCTCGGCGGTCGGGTCGAAGGCCATCGAGGAGGTCGTGCCACGGGTCGCGCACACGAAGAACGGCGTCAGCCCGGCCGCCCGATCCGACTCGATCAGCGTCGCGAGAGAGTCCGGGCGCATGGCGAACTCGGCGTCGTGCTCGACGACGCGGATCGATTTGCTGCCGACGCCGGCGATCCGCAGCGCCTTCTCGACGCTCGAGTGGGCGTGCGCAGTCGCATAAGCGACGAGCTGCGAGGTGTCGCCGTCCTCGTTGACCGCCCCGGCGGTCGCCCGCCAGCGCGCCGACAACGCGGCGACGAGCGTCGCCTCGCTGGCCGTCCCCTGGATGACACCGCCGCCGGTCTCGCTGGTGTTGTGGAACCGCTCGGGCAGGTCGAGCAACTCGGCCATCCAGTCGACGACGCGCAGCTCCAACTCGGTGCAGGCCGGCGACGTGACCCAGCTCATCCCGTTGACGCCGAGCCCGGCCGACAGCAGCTCGCCGAGGATGGCCGCGTGGGAGCTGTTCGCCGGGAAGTAGGCGAAGAAGCTCGGGTGCTGCCAGTGCACGAGGCCGGGCACGACGATGCGGTCGACATCGGCGAGCACTGCAGCGAACGGCTCGACCTCCGTTGGGGCGTGCTCGGGGAGTTGGCGGATGACGTCGCCAGGCCCGACGTCGGGCGTCACCGGCAGCTCCTCGATCGTGTCGAGGTAGCCGGCGATCCAGTCGACGAGTTGGTACCCGGCCCGGCGGAACTCCTCAGGCGTCACGCCTGCCAGTCTGCCCACGGGTTTCTCTTCAGCGGCGGCGGATGCCGATCACCAGGCGGGTGCCGATGGCGATCAGTCCGACCACGATCACGGCGAACACCGCGCCCTGGCGCCACCCGCCGCGTTCTCTGCTGCCGCAGTCCGGTCGTTGCACGGAGCTGATGCAGTCGGTGAAGTTGACGGTGGTGTCCTCGGGGAGAAACACGTTCTCGATGGTGGTCGTCGGGGCGGGCGTCTCGGACGGCGCGACCGTGTCGCCGGCGGGCGCTTTCGCCGGCCCCAGCGTCAGCAACATCGACACGAGGATCGCCGGCAACATCGCATCCGGTTCTAGCAGCGGAGGCTTACGATCGATCCCTTGACCGCGCAGGTGACCACCGATCCCAATGGCCCCGTCCTCGTCGTCGACTTCGGCGCCCAATACGCCCAGCTGATCGCCCGCCGGGTGCGCGAGCTGCAGGTCTTCTCGGAGATCGTGCCCAACCGCATCACCGCCGCCGAGGTAGCGGCGCGGCGCCCGTCGGCGTTGATCCTGTCCGGCGGGCCGAAGAGCGTGAACATCGAGGGCTCGCCGCGCCTCGACCCGGTGATCTACGACCTCGGCGTGCCGGTCCTCGGGATCTGCTACGGCGCCCAGCTCGTCGCCCTCCAGCTCGGCGGCGAGGTCGGCCGCGGCCTGCGCGGCGAGTACGGACGCACGACCTTGCGCCGCACCGCGCCGTCGCTACTGCTGCCCGACGATGCGCCGGACGACCACGACGTGTGGATGAGCCATTTCGATGCGATCACCGCTGCGCCGCCGGGGTTCCGGGCGACGGCATCCACCGACAATGCCCCGGTCGTCGTGCTGGAGAACGACGAGCAGCGCATCTACGGCGTGCAGTTCCACCCCGAGGTCGTCCATTCGCCCCACGGCATGGCGGTGCTGCGACGGTTCCTCGCCGAGCGCGCCGGCTGCGCGCCCACTTGGACGATGGCATCGGTCGCCGACGAACAGGTCGCCCGCGTTCGTGAGCAGATCGGGGACGGCCGGGCGATCTGTGCCCTGTCCGGCGGCGTCGACTCGGCCGTCGCCGCAGCGCTCGTCCACCGGGCGATCGGTCCCAGGCTCACCTGCGTCTATGTCGACACCGGGTTGATGCGTCTCGGCGAGAGCAACGAGGTCACCGAGACGTTCCGCCGCCACATGGGTGTCGAGCTGATCCACGTCGATGCCGCCGACCGCTTCTTCGAGCGCCTCCACGGTGTCGTCGAGCCGGAGGAGAAGCGCAAGGCGATCGGCGACGAGTTCATCCGCATCTTCGAGGAGCACACCGGCGGACTCTCCGAGGCCGAGTTCCTCGTCCAGGGCACGCTCTACCCCGACCTCATCGAGTCCGGCGGCAGCGACGGCACGGCCGCCGTGATCAAGAGCCACCACAACGTCGGTGGCTTGCCCGAGGACATGCGCCTCGAACTGGTCGAGCCGCTGCGTGACCTGTTCAAGGACGAGGTCCGCCGCCTCGGTATCGAGCTCGGCCTGCCCGAGTCGATGGTCTGGCGCCAGCCGTTCCCGGGTCCCGGTCTCGCCGTGCGCATCCTCGGTGAGGTCACCCGCGAGCGTGTCGCCGTGCTCCAGCAGGCCGACGCCATCGTGCGCGGCGAGATCGCCGCCGCCGGACTCGAGCGCGACATCTGGCAGGGTTTCGCGGTACTCGCTGCCGACATCCGCTCGGTCGGGGTGATGGGGGACGAGCGCACCTACGGCCACCCGGTCATCGTCCGGGCGGTGACCAGCGACGACGCGATGACCGCCGACTGGGCGCGGCTGCCCGCCGACCTGCTGGAACGGATCTCCAACCGCATCGTCAACGAGGTCGACGGGATCAATCGAGTCGTCTACGACATCACGTCGAAGCCCCCCGGCACGATCGAGTGGGAATAGAGCGACTGTCACCATTCCGCGTTCCTCGCGACATGATTGCAATGGGTTCGTAATGTTTGGCTAGGATGCGGTCCGTCATGCGATCGCTCCGCCCGGGTTTCTCCGCCCTCGTCGTGACCGGGGTCACGGTTCTCGTCGCATCCCTCACTGCTGCCGGGGTCGCGTCTGCCGATCCGGTCGATGACAAGCGCAACCAAGTCGAGCAGTACGCCGACATGATCGAAGGGCTGGAGGAGGAGACCGCCAAGCTCGCCGAGGCCTATGACATCGCTCTCGACGAGCTCAACCAGCTCGAGGATGACGTCGCCACCGCCGAGGAGTCGGTCGCCGAGAAGCAGGCCGAGGTCGCCGAGCTGCAGGCCGAGCTTGGTGACGTCGCCGTGCAGGCGTACGTCGACTCCGCCACTGACGGGATGGGCATCTTCAGCGAGCCGTCGCAGTTCAGCGAGGACTTGCAGCGTGACGAGCTGACCCGCGTCGCCCTCAACAACGGGACCGCCGACTCCGACGATCTGGAGGAGGCAGTCAACGCGCTGACCGAAGAGCAAGAGGCGCTCGAGGATCAGCGTGAGAAGGCAGCGGACAAGACCGACGAGGTCGCCGCCGCCCAGGACGCCGCCGAGGCGCAGACCGAAGAGCTTCGAGGACGCCCAGGCCGAAGCCGAAGCCGAGCTTGGCGAGTTGATCCGCGAGGAGCAGGAACGTCGGGCCCGCGAGTCCTACGAGCGGATGCAGGCGGAAGCGGCGGCAGCCCAAGCCCGCGCCGAGGCTCAGGCCGAGGCGGCCAGCCAAGCTCAGCAGCAGGCGTCCAACGCCAACCCGACGAGCGGCAGCGGCGGCAGTAACACGTCGAGTGGCGGCGGTGGCAACAACCCGACCTCGGCGGGAGGTGGCGGAGGCGGCGGCAACGCACCAACCGCTCCGGCCGCTCCGCCCAAGGCCGCCGCGCCGATCCCGCAGGCCTCGTCACGGGCCGGTACGGCGGTCAACGCCGCGGCCACCCAGGTCGGCGTCGGTTACAGCTATGCCGCCGCGAGCCCGGGCGTGGCCTTCGACTGCTCCGGGCTGACGTCATGGGCGTGGAGCAAGGCCGGCGTCTTCCTGCCCCACCAGTCGGCGCAGCAGTACGCCAGCATTCCGCACGTGCCGTCCTCGGCCGCTCAGCCGGGCGACCTCATCTTCTTCTACTCGCCGATCAGTCACGTCGGCATCTATGTCGGTGGTGGGACGATGATCGATGCCGCCAGCCCCAGCTCGGGCGTCAGACGGGCCGCAGTCAACTGGGGCAACGTCACCGGCGTCGGCCGTCCGAGCTAGTTCGGCAACCGATGGGTGCCTAGGGGGACCGAATCGTCCCCAGAACACCCATCGGTCGTGAGGGGGCGTGGGGCGGACCACTACCGTGCGGGCCGTGGTCGAGGGCATTGATGTCGAGGCGGTCAGCGGTTGGCTGGAGGCGAACGTCGCCGGCGCCGTCGGGCCGTTCATGTTCGAGCGCATCGGCGGCGGACGCTCGAATCTGACGTTCGCAGTGACCGGCAGCAGCGGCGAGCCGTTCGTCGTGCGCCGGCCACCGTTGCACCACGTCCTCGCCACCGCTCACGACATGACTCGCGAGTATCGAGCGATCTCGGCGATGGGGCCGACGGCGGTGCCCGTCCCGGAGGCACTGGGGTTGTGCGTCGACGAGGCGATCAACGGCGCGCCGTTCTACGTGATGACCCTCGTCGATGGCGCCGTCGTCGACTCGGTCGCGGCGGCACGCTCGATCCCCTCGGTGGCCAGGGCGTCGATGACGGCGAACCTCGCCGACGTCCTTGCCGATCTTCACGGTCTCGATGTCGACGCCGTCGGCCTCGGCGACTTCGCCCGCCGCGAGGGCTACATCGACCGCCAGATCGCCCGCTGGTCGAGGCAGTGGGAGGAGTCGAAGACGCGCGAGCTCGCCACCGTCGACGCGGTGGCAAAGCAGCTCGCCGATCGAGTTCCGCCCCAGCAGGGTGTCACCGTGGTCCACGGCGACTACCGGTTCGGCAACTGCATCACCGATCCGTCGACCGGGGGGATCAGGGCCGTTCTCGACTGGGAGCTGTGCACGCTCGGCGATCCGCTCGCCGACGTCGGGTACGTCGGCGCCCACTGGGCACCGGCCGACGGGTTGGGTGGCCGCCACAACGATCCAACCGGGGCGGGCGGGTTCGGCACGTACGACGACTTCCTTGCTCGCTACGCCAAGCACAGCACGCGGGACCTCGCCGCAGTCGACTACTACGTGGCGTTCCAGCTGTGGCGTACGGCGATCATCCTCGAGGGTGTGTACGCCAGGTACCTCGGCGGCGCCTACGGCGACCAGCAACTCGGCGCCGAGCTCGACGTCCTGCGCGACTCGCCGGTGGAGCTCGTCGAACAAGCTCAGGCCGCGCTGGCACGTCTACCGTGACTTCTCCCGAGTACGACGCCGTCGTCATCGGATCGGGGCCCAACGGACTCGTCGCGGCGATCACGATCGCCCGTACCGGGCGCCGTGTCCTTGTCGTCGAGGGGCAGCCGACGGCGGGTGGCGGCACACGGAGCGCGGCCCTCACCGAGCCGGGATTCGTCCACGACATCTGCTCGGCGATCCATCCGCTCGGGATCGCCTCGCCTGCGCTGCGGGCGTTGCCGCTGGAACGCCGCGGCCTCCGCTGGGTCCAACCGGCGGCCCCGCTCGCTCACCCACTCGACGATCACACCGTGCTGATGGAGCGTTCGGTCGAAGCGACGAGCACTCGCCTCGGCGCAGACGGGAAGGCGTGGACGAGTCTGTTCGCGCCCGCTGTCGACGGTGGCTTCGGTCTCGTCGACGGGGTCCTGTCGCCGCTGTCACCGCCGCGCCATCCGATCACGATGGCCCGGTTCGGGCTCAGCGCCCTGCGCTCGGCGGCGTCGGTTCGCGCTCGGTTTGTCGGGGAGGACGCCGCCGGGTTGTTCGCCGGCATCGCCGCTCACTCGATGCTGCGGCTCGACCAGCCGGTCACCGCCGGCGTCGGCCTGTTCCTCGGCGCCCTCGGGCATCTCGTCGGTTGGCCATTGGCGGCATCGGGATCGCAGGCGATCGCCGACGCTCTCGTCGCCGAGTTGCGGAGCCACGGAGGTGAGCTGGAGTGTGGGCGTCCGGTCAGCAGCCTTGCCGAGTTGCCCGCTTCGACGGTGGTCCTCGCTGATGTCGCACCGCGCAACCTCGCCGCCATCGCCGGTGATCGTCTTCCCCACCGAGTTCGCAAGCGTTATCTCCACTTCCGCCACGGCCCGGCTGCGTTCAAGCTCGACTACGCCCTGTCAGACCCCGTGCCGTGGCGAGATCCAGCGACGGCGACCGCCGCCACCGTGCATGTCGGCGGGACGTTCGACGAGATCGCCACCGCCGAGGCGACCGTCGCCCGCGGCGGGCATCCCGAGCGGCCGTTCGTGCTCGTCGCCCAATCGAGCCTGTTCGACCCGACCCGGGCACCGGCAGGTCGCCACACGTTGTGGGCCTACTGTCACGTGCCCAACGGCTCGACGGTCGACGTCACCGAGGCCGTCGAGCGCCAGATCGAACGGTTCGCCCCGGGCTTCCGGCGACACGATCATCGGCCGGCATCGGGACATGCCGGCCGATATCGAGGCGGGCAATCCGAACCACATCGGCGGCGACATCAGCGGTGGCGTCACCGACCTCCGTCAGCTGTTCACTCGGCCGACCGTGTCGTTGCGGCCGTGGGTGACGGGTACGCACGGCCTCTACCTGTGCTCGTCGTCGACGCCTCCTGGTGCCGGGGTGCACGGGATGTGCGGTTGGCGTGCAGCCAAGCTCGCCCTCGCCCGCGAGCTGCGCTGATCAGCTCGCCTGTTGCCGGCTGCTGAGGGTGTGCTCCTCGCGACGGATCATCCGGCGGACGTTGCCGGCGTGGCGGATCATCAACAGGGCGCACAGTCCGACCGTGGCGGCGAACTCCCAAGCCGGCGCGCCGGTGAGGGCGAGTCCGATCGGTGTGGCGACGACGGCGGCGATCGAGGCGATCGCCGCCTTGCCAGTGAGGCGCGACAGCGCCAGCCAGATCGCGGCGACGGCAGCGGCGACGAGAGGATGCAGGACAACGAGCACCCCGGCGCCGGTGGCGACCCCCTTGCCGCCGCGGAAGCGGCGTGTGATCGGGAAGATGTGACCGACGATCGCCGCCGCACCGAGCACGTAGCCGCCGGCACGGCCACCGAGCCACAGCCCGACGAGCGTCGCGAGCGCCCCCTTGAGGGCGTCGAGGACGAACACGATCATCCCTTTGCGCCAGCCGAGGGCGCGGGTGACGTTCGAGGCGCCAGGGTTTCCTGATCCGGTCGTCGTGATGTCGACGCCGGAGCCCGAGGCGACGATGGCGGCACTCGGAAACGTCCCGAGCAGATAGGCCGCCACGACAAGGGCGACCCACATGATCAAGCCTGAGGGTCTGGGCGGTGGCCAGGTGATGCAGCCGGTGGTTTCGTTCGGATCCTCACGGGATGGGAATGATCGGGTGCCGGGCGCGGCGCCGATCCCGCCGCTACGCCCGCCAGCACCGGCTCGCCGTGTCCGCTCACGCATTCCGGATCGGGTCCGTCGAGTGGCATCCCGGTGAAGAACTTCGCCGCCATGCACCCGCCCTGGCAGGCGTCGTAGCTGCCGCAACTGGCGCAGGCGCCGGAGGCGGCGGGTTGGCGCAGCTCACCGAACAGCCTGCTGGTGCGCCAGACCTCGGTGAGCCCGCCGGGGGCACGAACCGAGCCGGCGCGGAACTGGTCGTGGATGGCGAATGGGCACGCGTAGACGTCGCCGACGGGGTCGATCAGGCAGACGACCCTCCCGGCACCGCACATGTTCAGCCCGGGCAACGACGGGCCGAGCGCGTTGAGATGGAAGAAGCTGTCACCGGTGAGGACCTCGTCGCCATTGGCGTGCAGCCAGCGATAGATCGTGCGCTGCTGGTCCTGGGACGGACGGAGGTGGTGCCACGAGTCGACGCCGCGGCCCGACGGGCGCAGCCGGGTGACCCGCAACTGGGCGCCGTATCCGTCGGCGAGTACCTTGAAGTCGTCGAGCTGATCGACGTTGCGCCGGGTGACGACGACGGAGATCTTGAACGGCCCGAACCCGGCGGCCGCGAGGTTGTCCATCGCCGCTCGCGCCCTGGCGAACGAGCCTGCACCGCGGACGGCATCGTTCGTCGCCACGTCGACACCGTCGAGGCTCACCTGCACGTCGAGGTAGGACATCGACGACAGCCGTTGCGCCGCTCGCCGGTCGACGAACGTGCCGTTGGTCGAGAACTTGACGCCGATCCGGTTCGCCGTGGCGTACTCGACGAGTTCGAAGAAGTCGGTGCGGAGCATCGGCTCGCCGCCGCCGATGTTGATGTAGAAGACCTGCAGGGCCACCAGCTCGTCGAGCACGGCGATCGCCTCGTCGGTCGTTAGCTCGTGCGGGTCACGCCGACCCGACGACGACAGGCAGTGGACGCAGGCGAGGTTGCAGGCGTAGGTCAGCTCCCAGGTCAGGCAAATCGGGGCGTCGAGCCCGCTCTTGAGGTGGTCGGCGAGGGGGACCGTCGCCTGGCTGCGACGGCGCTCGAACGCCAGCCGGCGGGTGTCATGGCGATACGTGAGCGCCCCAAAGCGCTCGGGTCGCCGGCTGAGCAGCAGGTCGTCGTCGCCCAACGGTCAGTACACCCCACACATGCCGTCGATCGAGATCTCCTCGACGATCAGCTCCTCCTCGATCAGTTCCTCGTCGGCGACTGCCGGCTCAGCGGGGACTTGCGATTCAGGTTCGTGCGTCACGGCCGAACGCTAACCCAGGGTTCCCGGCGCCGACAGCGCCTCTGTACACGAATCGCGCCCATTTCGCGTCGATTTCGTCTACAGGTCGCGCCAATTGGGCCTGACGGGTCCGGTGGTTGCGTCATCACGCATGTTGTGCTCCGAAGGGAACCTGGGGCCGACGGCGCCGGTACCCCAGTGCGACGCGAAATGTCGTTGGTGTCGACGGAGAGAACCACAATTGGCGCTCCTCCCGTTTCCGTGGGTCTGGCCGTCGACCTCGGTCAGGCGCGTTGGCTCGGGAAGCAGTGTCACCCCGATCGGCTGTTCGGGTCTGGGTCGCGAACTCTTTGGTTCCTTTGGCGCCGCTAGTGGCGCCAAATCGACCAAGAAGATCGGAACGATTGGGCGGGCTTGAAGTCTTTGGTTCCGTTGGCGACGTTGGTGGCGCCGACCATGCCAAAGACACGACGACGGCCGCGGCGTGCACGATGGATTTGTCGTCTGCAGCGCAGCAGGATCGCGGCAGCGTCGCCGCCGTCGACCCCACCTGCTTCCCGAGCCAGCGCGCTCGACACGCGCCGCGTGTGAACCCACGGGTTCATCAGTAGAACCCAAGATCGGTCTCCTGGTTCGACATAGACGCAGGTAGATGTCCGAATCGCGAGGTCTACGACGTATCGGCTCACGTCTGACTCGCGGACCGGCGGGAAGCTTCGTACCCGACCCTCCTTGACGAGCCTGCCGACTCACGGTCGCACGACGTCGACACGTCGGTGGTCTATTGGCGCGCGCTTGTGTAGACGAAAGCGACGCGAAGTGGGCGCGATCTGTGTACACAGGTGATGTGTTCCCGGAGCTCGAACCGGAACGGTCGCGCCTGGCGTTCGCTCGCAAGTCTCGCGACCTGATGATCGAGCGGCTCGAGCATGTCGACCCGCAGAGCGCCGCCGACGAGATCACCACCGAGTACGTCGAGATGACGGTTGCCGAGGCGCTCGCCGACCTGCACAGCCCGGGGGCCGGGGACTTCTTCGGACGCATCGACGCGGTTGAGCAGGGCGTGTCCGAGCAGTGGTACCTCGGCCGGCGGCACATCGAGGACGATCACCACGACCCCGTCGTCATCGACTGGCGCGCACCGGTGGCGGCGCCCTTCTACCGGGCGACCGGCGCCGATCCGCTCGGGGTCACGCTGCGCCGACGCTTCACCCTCGACGAGGGTGAGATCATCGCCTACTTCGACGAGCACCTCGACGACCCCGATGCCGCGAACGTCGCCAGCGGCATCCCCGACCCTGTGCTCGCCGAGATCAGCGCCGAGCGCACCGGGGCGATGCGCGAGATCGTGGCGACGATCCAGGCCGAGCAAGACCATGTAATCCGTGCCCCGATCGACCAGGTGCTCGTCGTCCAGGGCGGTCCCGGGACGGGTAAGACGGCGGTTGCCCTGCACCGCGCCGCCTACCTGATGTTCGAGCACCGCCGCCGGTTGACCCGCGAGGGCGTGCTGGTCGTCGGCCCCAACCGGGCGTTCCTCGACTACATCGCCAATGTCCTCCCGTCGCTCGGCGAGCGCAGCGTGCGCCAGTGCACCGCCGCCGACCTGTGCGTGCCCAAGGTCGACGTCACCGGCGTCGACGACCCGGCGACGGCGGCGCGCAAGGGGTCGTCAGCGATGCTCGACCAGCTCGCTGCGGCCGCGCTGCGGACGATCGTGCCGCCGGCGGCCGACGTCGTCGTACCGCTCGGCTCCCGCCGGCTGGTGTTCACCGCCTCCGAGATCGCCGAGTGGCTGGAACGCGCCGCCGAGGCGGTGATCCCGGTCAACCAGCGACGCCAGCGTCTTCGGGCGATCGCCGGCCAGGAGCTGCAGCGTCGCACCGGGCGGGACGACGCGTGGTCCGACGCCACCCCGCTACGGCAGGCGCTGGACAAGTCGTGGCCGACCCAACAGCCGGCCCGCTTTGTCGACCGCTTCCTCGCCGAACGCTTCAACGGCCCGCGCGGCCGGCGCCGGGCGTGGACGACCGCCGATCAACTGCTCGTCGACGAGGCCAACTCGATCCTCAACGGGCCGCCGTTGACCTACGGCCATGTCGTCGTCGACGAGGCCCAGGACCACTCCGCTGTCGCCCTGCGGGTCATCGGCAGACGCTCGCCGGGGCGTTCGATGACGCTGGTCGGTGACGTCGCCCAGTCCACGGCGCCGGGCGGGCAGGAACGCTGGGACGACGTCTTCGGCGCCATCGTCGCCGGTGCTGCCAAACCGGCCCGCAGCGTGGCCGTGTTGAGCATCGGCTACCGCGTCCCCGAACCGGTCCTCGACGAAGCCAATCGACTGCTGCCGTTCACCGGTGTCGACGCCACGCCGAGTCGCAGTGTGCGCACCACCGGCTCGCCGCCCACGTGGACGACGACCGACACGAGCCGGTTGGCTCGCACCGTGGCGATTGTCGTCGGCGAGGTGAAGCACCGCCACCGCCTGACGGGAGTCGTCGCCGCGCCGGACCTGCACGACGCCCTTACCGCCGCCCTTGCCTCGGCCGGGTTCACCGCTGTCGATCACGTCCACCAGCTCGGCCACGACGACGTGCCGCTGTTCGGGCCCGAGCAGGTCAAGGGCCTCGAGTTCGACGGCGTGGTCGTCGTCGAACCGAACACGATCCTCGACGGCACGGCCAGGGGCGCCCGCCTGCTCTATGTGGCGATGACCCGTGCCGTCCAGGAGTTGGCGTTCGTGACGACTGCTCGGCCACAGCTCCGTCTGCCACCATCGTGAGTCATCGGAGTGTTTCGTGCGGAGTTTCCCAGCACGAAACACTCCGATAGCAGCAAACACTCCGACCTTCACCGCCGCCGCCTCCCCGGGCCGAGGTCGACGCCGCCGTGTAATCTCGGCGGGCGGATGACAGCCCGTGGCCGCCCAACGACCAGCGGGACGTCTTGCTGATTCCGCTCGTCCTCCTCTACGCCGTCGTCGGCCTGGTTCTCGTCGTCGCCGGCCGGCCGCTCGGGCGACGTGCCTACCTCGTCGCCGCGGTGGCGCCGCTGGCGATGCTCACCTGGCTGGTGACGCAGCTCGACGGGCTGCTCGACGGCGAAGCGATCACCGAGAGCCTGTCCTGGGTTCCGTCCCTGGGCATCGAGATCTCCGTGCGACTCGACGCCTTCGGTGCCGTCATGGTCCTCGTCGTCACCCTCATCGGCGTCGCCGTCCTCGCCTACTCGTGGTGGTACTTCGACGGCGCGATCGGCAACGGAGACAGCATCGACCGCCTCGCCGGCCTGCTCACGCTGTTCGCCGGGGCGATGCTCGGAATCGTCGTCGCCAACGACTTGATCACGATGTTCACGGCGTGGGAGCTGACCTCGATTACGTCGTACTTGCTGATCGGCGTCCAACACACCCGTTCGGCGGCTCGCGCCGCGGCCCTCCAGGCGTTGCTCGTCACGTCGGCCGGAGGTCTCGTGCTGCTCGCCGGTCTCGTGCTCATCGGCGACTCCGCCGGCACGTTCGAGATGTCGGCGATCCTCGCCGAACCCGCCGACTGGAACCGCGGTCACGATCGGCCTCGTCTGCCTGGCGATCGGCGCCTTCACGAAATCGGCGCAGTACCCGTTCCACTTCTGGCTACCGGGCGCGATGGCTGCGCCGACCCCGGTGAGCGCCTACCTGCACTCGGCGACGATGGTCAAGGCCGGCGTCTACCTGCTCGGTCGATTCGCCCCGGTGTTCGCCCTGACAGCGCCGTGGCGACCGCTCGTGCTCGGTGTCGGGCTCGTCACGATGCTCGCCGGCGGGCTGCGTGCGTTGCGCCAGCACGACCTCAAGCTGCTTCTCGCCCACGGCACGGTCAGCCAGCTCGGTTTCCTCGTCGTTCTGTTCGGCGCCGGTACGCCCGCGGCGACGCAAGCCGGGATCGTCCTGCTCATCGCCCATGCCCTGTTCAAGTCGGCGGCATTCATGGTTGTCGGCATCGTCGACCATCAAGCCGGCACGCGGGACGTTCGGGCGATCCCGCCGCTGCTCGCCGGCTGGCTGCCGACGAAGACCGTGGCCGTCGTCAGCGCGGCGTCGATGGCCGGAGTGCCGTTGCTGCTCGGGTTCGTCGCCAAGGAGTCGGCCTACGCGGCATTCACCGACGGCCCGTTCTCCGCCAGCGCCCTGGTCCTCGCCGGCATCGTCATCGGCTCGACGCTGACCGTCGCCTACAGCGCCCTCTTCGCCTGGGAACTCGTTCGCCGCGACCGTCCGCAGGCGCCGTCGCCGTCGCCGCCCGCACGCTGGTTCCTCGCTCCCGCCGCCATCGCCGGTGTGATCTCGATCGTCACCGGCGTCGCCCCGAGGCTCCTCGATCGCCTCGTCGCGGCGGCGACCCGCGCCCTCGATCCGCGGAGCGATCCCGCCCACCTGGCGCTGTGGCACGGGTTCACGGCGGCCCTCGCCCTCACCGCCGTGACGTTCGCAGCGGGCGCCATGCTGTTCGTCGCCCGTCACCCGGTCGCCCGGTTGCTCGCCCACGGCGCCGCGATCACCAACGGGACGGAGATCTACCTCGCCCTGCTTCTAGGTCTCAACCGCGTGGCCAACCGGGTGACGGCCGTCGTCCAGAACGGCACGCTGGCGATCTACGCCGGAGTCGTCCTCGCCACCGCCGCCGTGTTGCCGGGGGTCGCCCTGGTGCGTGGCGTCGAATGGCCGCCGTGGCCGGCAATCGTCGGACGGCCAGCGCAAATCCCGATCGCCGTCGTGCTCGTCGGTGGCGCACTGCTCGCAGCAACGGCGCGCCGCCGATTCACCGCCGTGCTGTACCTGTCCACCGTCGGCTACGCGATGGCTGCCCTGTTCGTCGTCCAGGGTGCCCCCGACCTTGCCCTCACCCAGGCCGCCATCGAAACGCTGTCGACGGTGCTGTTCGTGCTCGTGCTGCGCAAGCTGCCCGATCGATTCGAGCGGCGGTCCACGGTGCGCACTCGCGGCGTCCGCATCGGCATCGCGATCGGGGTCGCCTCGATGGTGTTCGCCTTCGACATCGTCGCTCGCCAGGCTCGCCGAGCGACCCCGGTGTCCACCGAGATGGTCGACCGGGCGCTGTCCGAAGCCGAGGGCCGCAATGTCGTCAACGTCATCCTCGTCGACTTCCGCGGTCTCGACACCCTCGGCGAGATCACCGTGCTGACCGCTGCCGCGATCGGTGCCGTGGCGCTCGCCCGCGCCGGTCGCCGGCCACGGCGGGCTCCGGCCGCACCAATCGTCACGGAGGGCGGCGGATGAGGCGGCCACGCCGCCCACCGGCGGGGACGACGATCGACCTCATCGGGCCCTCGGTGCCGGTGATCTATCTCGCCGTGCTGCTGGCGTCGGTGTATCTGCTCGTCGCCGGGCACAACCATCCGGGAGGCGGCTTCGTCGGTGGTCTCGTCGCCGGCGCCGGCGTGACGGTGCGCTACGTCACCGGAGGCATCGACGAGGTGCGCTCGCTCGCCCGCGTCCGGCCGTGGACGATCCTTGGCGCAGGCCTGCTGGTCGCTTCGGTGACGGCGACGATCCCACTGCTGTCCGGCGACCCACCACTCGATGCCGCCACCTGGGAGATCGACCTCCCGGTGTTCGGACACTTCAAGCTGTCGTCGGTGCTCGCCTTCGACATCGGCGTGTACCTCGTCGTCATCGGCGTAATTCTCATGGTCTTCGAGGCGTTCGGTGACGACTACGAGGGGGCTTCACCGGGGACGGACCAGTGAGCGTTCTCCTAGCGTTCGCCGCGGCCGTGTTGTTCGGGGTCGGCACGTACCTCGTGCTGCAACGCAAGCTGAGCCGGATCATCATCGGCCTCGGCCTGCTCACCCACGGCGCCAACGTCTTGTTGCTGACCTCGGGCCAGGCGGGCGACGAGCCGTTGATCGGTGTCGCCGACGCCGGCGACTTCGCCGACCCGCTCCCGCACGCCCTCGCCCTGACGGCGATCGTTATCACGTTCGGCGTGTCGGCGCTGCTGTTGGCGATGGCATTCCGAAGTTGGATCCTGCGCGGCGACGACGAAGTGGAGAACGACGTCGCCGACACGCTCGTCGCCCGCGGTGGCGTCGAACCGAAGGAGGTCGCCGACGAGGAGCGGGCTGAGCAGGAGATGGACCGCGACGAGGCCGACGTGTCGCCATGAACGAGCTCGTCGCCCTCCCCGTGCTGATCCCGCTCATCGGGGCCTCCCTGTGCATCCTCCTCGGGCGATCCCGTGCCGCCCAGCGCGCCGTCTCGTTGAGCGCCCTGACGGCGACGACCGTGTTGTCGATCGTGCTCCTCGTCGAGGCGGACCGCGATGGTCCGCTGGTCGTCCAGAGCGGCGGGTGGCCGGCGCCGATCGGCATCACCCTGGTCGTCGATCGCCTGTCGGGGATCATGCTGACCGTTGGCTCGCTGATGCTCCTCGCCGTGCTCGTCTTCGCCATCGGCCAGCCAGGCGCCGAACGCAACCATGTCGGCTTCCAGTCGACCTACCTCATCCTCGCTGCCGGTGTCGCCGGGTCGTTCATCGTCGGCGACTTGTTCACCTTGTTCGTCTCCTTCGAAATGATGCTCACCGCCAGCTACGTGCTGCTCACTCTCGGCGGCGGACGGGAGCAGGTGCGCGCCGGCATGACCTACGTCGTCATCAGCCTGCTGGCCTCGACGTTGTTCATCACCGCCCTCGCCCTGCTCTATGCGGCGACCGGCACCGTCAACCTGGCCGACTTGGCGGTCGAACTCGATGCCCTCCCGGCCGGCCTCGGCCAGGCGTTCGCGGTCCTGCTCGTCGTCGTCTTCGGGATCAAGGCCGGGCTGTTCCCGCTGTTCTCGTGGCTCCCCGACAGCTATCCAGTGGCGCCGTCGGCGGTCACCGCGGTGTTCGCAGGCCTGCTCACCAAGGTCGGGGTGTACGCGCTGATCCGCACGCAGACGCTGTTGTTCGGCCCGGAGGATCGTCCAGCCACACTGCTCCTCGTACTCGCCGGCGCGACGATGGTGATCGGAATTCTCGGGGCCCTCGCCCAGGACGACGTCAAGCGCATCCTGTCGTTCAACATCGTCAGCCACATCGGCTACATGGTGATGGGGCTGGCGTTGTTCTCCGTCGCCGGGATCGCCGCCGCCGTCTTCTACACGGTGCACCACATCGTGGCGAAGACGACACTGTTCCTCACCGGGGGCCTCATCGAGCACGCCGGTGGGTCGTCGCAGCTCAGTCGCCTCGGCAACCTGGCGCGGGCGACCCCAGTCGTCGCGGTGCTGTTCCTCGTGCCGGCGCTGACCCTCGCCGGGGTGCCGCCGTTCTCCGGGTTCGCGCCCAAGCTCGGGCTCATCGAGGCGGGGTTCGACCAGGGTGAGAATGTGATCGTCGTCGTCAGTCTCGTGGTCAGCCTGCTCACGTTGTTGTCGATGATGAAGATCTGGCTGGGCGCCTTCTGGGGCGAGGTGACCGAGCAACCGCAAGGGGTCGTCCACCGTGTCGGCGTGCTCGGCGGGCCGCCGCTGATGGTTGCCCCGACGGCGCTTCTCGCCGCCGTCTCGGTGGCCATCGCGGTCGCCGCCGGGCCGCTGTACCGGCTGTGCGAACGGACGGCCACGGAGTTACTCGACCGAGCCGGCTACGTTCAGGCGGTGCTCGGATGAGGCGCCACCGTGCTGGCTATGTCCAAGCGGTGCTCGGATGAGGCGCCACCTTCCATACGCCGTGGGTCTCGCTGTCGCCTGGGTGATGTTGTGGGACGAGATCACGCTGGCGAACTTCCTCGGTGGACTCGCGGTTGCCGCCCTACTGCTCGTCGGCTTCCCGTTGCCGCAGGTTCCCGCCAATCGGCGGCTGGTCGTGCGGCCATGGGCGCTGTGCCGCCTGGCCGCCGCGGTGCTCAGCGAGCTGCTCGTCTCCAACGTGTACATGACCCACGAGATCGTCACGCCTGCCCGCCGGCTCGCGACCGGCGTCGTGCGCTGCCCGATGCGCACCGACTCACCGAAGATCCTCAGCACCGTGGCCAACATCCTCGCCCTGGCGCCGGGGACGATGGCCGTCGACGCTACCGACGGTCCTCCGGTGCTGTTCGTCCACGTCCTCTCGCACGGCGATCTCGGCGACATGCGCCGCAAGGTGTCCAGGCTGGAACGGCTCGTGGTCGAGGCGATCGGCTCGGTCGAGGATCGTCACGCCGTCGCTCTGGGGAGTTCTCGATGATCGTCGCCGTGCTCGTCGTGCTCGGTGTAGCTGCCGCCTTGTTTGCCGTCCGTCTAGTCGTGGGTCCGACCCTTGCCGATCGGGTCGTCGCTCTCAACGGCATGCTCATCGTCGGCATGGTGCTGCTCGCCGAGCTCGCCGTGGAGACCGGCCGGGGCACGTTCCTCCCGGTCCTCGTGCTGCTCTCGGTCGTCGGCTTTCTCGGAACGGCGATGGTCGCCCGCTTCCTCGAAGGTAGGGGCAGGTGACCAGGCAGTTAGCCGGCGAGATCGCCCTCCTCGGCGGTGCCCTGTTGATTCTTCTCGCGGCGGTCGGTGTGGTGCGCTTTCCCGATGCCCTCACGCGCATGCACGCTTTGTCAAAAGCCTCGACGCTCGGTGTGTCAATCGCCCTGATCGGCGCCGCGGTGGCGCGTACCGACATCAACGACATCACGTCGCTGTTGTTCGCCACCGTGCTTCAGGCCGCCACCAACCCGGTGTCGTCAACGTTGTTGATGCAGGCGACGTACTACGCCGAGGGAATCGCCAACCGCGTCGACACCGTCGACGAGTTGGCCGAGACGATCGGCGTCGACGGTTGAACCGGTCATGACTGGTCGGCCATCGCAACCGATGGGTGTTTAGGTGACCGAATCGTCATGTAAACACCCATCGGTCGCCGCGACGCGGCTGGACTCTCCGAGCAACTCGAAGGCGGCGACAGCGCCGATGACGATCACGGCCGGCGACTCGAGGTGTGATGTGCCGAGCTCGTCGAGGCGGCAGCGCAGCACGACCTGATCCGCCGTCGTCGCCGATCGCACGGCAGCGACCGGTGTGTCGGCGGCCAGCCCACCGGCGATCAGTTCGTCGGCGATCTGACCGCGGTGGGTCACTCCCATCAGCACGACGATCGTGCCGCCGACGCCGGCGAGCGAGCGCCAATCGACGTCCGGCTCGCCGCGGCGGCGATGTCCGGTGACAACCGTGACGGCTGCCGAGACCCCGCGATGGGTGACCGGGACCCCGGCTGCTGCGGGCGCGGCGAACGCCGACGTCACGCCGGGGACGACCTCGAACGGCACGCCGGCATCGAGCAAGGCCTGGGCCTCCTCGCCACCGCGGCCGAACACGAATGGATCGCCGCCCTTGAGCCGCACGATCATCCGGTCACCTTCGGCGAGGGTGACGAGGAGAGTGCTGATCAGCTCTTGCGGCACACCCCGACCAGGACGCTTGCCGACGTCGATCAGCTCGGCTGCCGGGTTGACAACGGCCAGCACGCCGTCGCCGACGAGGGCATCGTGGACCACGACGTCGGCCTCGGCGAGCAGCCGGGCGGCGCGTACCGTCAGCAGGTCGGGGTCGCCGGGGCCGGCACCCACCAGGTGGACGCTCATGTGTCGGCCTCGACCGGCGCTGGCGCACTTCGGCGGCGGACGACGGGCGCGGGCAGCCAGGTCTCGATCGTCGACTGACCGACGCCGTCCGCCCAGTCACCGAACGTCGCTGTCCCCGGCGCCCTGGCGTACTCGGCGAACAGCGGGCCGACGACGTTGGCGATCTCGTCGAGCGGGACGTCGGCGCGTACGAGCGTGGCGAGGCGGTCGCCGGATGTCGCGCCGCCGACGTAGACGTCGTAGGTCTTCTTCGTCCGCCCGACGATGCCGATCTCGGCCGTGTACGGGCGGGCGCAACCGTTCGGGCAGCCCGTCATGTTGACGCGGATCGGGACATCCTGGAGCCCGCCGTCGGACATCGCCTTCTCCAGTTCGTCGACCAGCGACGGCAGCACACGCTCCGCCTCCCCGAGCGCCTGACCGCACGTGGGCAGCGCCGGGCAGGCGATCGCCAGCCGGCGCAGGGCGGTGACGTCGCCGGCGAGCGGCACGCCGTGATCGCGCAGGCGCTGCGCGACCTCGGCGATCCGAGCCGGGGCGATGCCGCACAGAAGGACGTCCTGCCGTGGCGTCACCCGGATGTGCGTGACCGTGCCGTCTCCGGCGAGCTCACGGAGCGCCGTGCGGATCAGCACGCCGTCGCGATCGGCGATCTTGCCGGAAGGAATCGGCAGCCCGATGATCCCGTCACGCGTTCCGTGGTGCTCGTCGGCGGTCCAGGGCAGTAGTGGAACGAACTCGCCGAGCGGTTCACCGAGGCGGTCCTCGACCTCGCTGCGGAACCAGTCGACGCCACGCTCGTCGAGGAGGTACTTGAGACGGGCGCGCTGCCGGTCTTCGCGGTTGCCGAAGTCGCGCTGGACGGTGACGATCGCCTCGGCGACGTCGACGACGCGCTCGGGCCTGATCCATCCGAGCGGCGAGGCCAGGCGGGGGTAGGTGTCGTCGGGGCGGGCGTGGCTCTGGCCGAGTCCGCCGCCGACGAAGACGTCGTAGCCGGTGACCGCTCCCACTAGTCCGTCACTGAGCGTCGGCACGAGGCCGATGTCATTGGCGAGCACGTCGACGCAGTTGTCGCCCGGCCAGGCGACGGCGATCTTGAACTTGCGGGGCAGGTAGACGCTGCCGTAGACGGGTTCGTCGGCGTCACCGCCACCGATCGAGAACGCGGGCTCCGCCGTCACCGCCTTCTCGCCGTCGACCCACAACTCCCAGTAGGCGGACGTGCGCGGACGGAAGCGGCGAACCAGCTCTGCGACGAGCGGGCGCAGCACGGCCTGACGCTCGTCCGGCCAGGGGCAGGCCATGATGTTGCGCACGACGTCGCCGCACGCCGCCAGCGTCGTGGCCCCAGCGGCATTGATGCCGTTGACGAGCTTGCGTAGCGACCCCTTGTGGACGAAGTGGAACTGCACGCCCTGGCGGGTCGTCAGGCGCATCGTCCCGTCCGTCAGATCGGCGAGACGATCGAGGGCGAGCCACTGGTCGGCGGTCAACTCCCCGCCGGGAACGGCGGCGCGGACCATGCACGAGTAGGAGAGCGGCAACTTCTTCGACGCCCGTTCGCGGCGGACGTCGCGGTCGTCCTGCTGATAGATCCCGTGGAACTTGAGCAGCACTTCGCTGCCCCCACCGGCGAACGACTCGGTGTCGCTCGCCAGCTCGGCCGCCAGCTCACCACGGAGGTGGTCGCTGCCGCGCTTGACATCCTCAACGCTCATGGCGTTCCCCGGCCACGCAGGCCGCTAGTGGACGCTTCTCGGCTGGCGCCTCGTCGCTCGCTTCCACCGACGTGTAGACCACACTCGATCTTGTCGGTGCCCGCCCACCGGCCCGCCCGCGAATCTTCGCCATCGGTCACCGGCCTCGTGCACGGCCAGCAGCCGATCGACGCGTAGCCGCGGCTGGCCAATGGGTGCTGCGGGAGCAGCTCGATCTTCGAGTAGTGGGCGACGTCGTCGTCGCTCCAGGTCGCCAATGGGTTGATCTTGGTGACGCCGCGGAAGGGGTCGAGGTGGACGATCGGGGCATCGGCGCGGGTGGGGGAGTCGGCCCGACGCAGGCCGGTGACCCACGCCCGGCGGCCGGCGAGAGCCCGCTGCAGCGGCTCGACCTTGCGCGCCGCGCAGCAGCCGTCGGTGTCGTGCTGCCACTGGTCGGGTTCGACGTTGGCGAGGGGATGGACGATGCGCAGGTTGAGTCCATACGCCGCCCGCAGCCGATCGGCATACCACGCCGTCTCGGCGAACAGGTAGCCGGTGTCGAGGAGGACGATTTCTGCGTCGGGGACCGCCTGGCTCACGAGGTGGACGAGGACGGCGTCGCCGAAACTGGCCGTGACGAGAAGGTCGTCACCGTAGGTGGCGCCGGCCCAGCGCAGGATGTCGAGCGGGTGGGCGTCTTCGAACGAGTCCGACAGCCGATCGAGGCTGGCGAGGTCCAGCTCCGTGCTCACGTGCCCAAGTCTGGCACAAAATCCGACTAATCCGATCAAGAATCTCGAATTTCCGTCGGATACCGTCGGATACCGTCGTGACCGTGGCCGCACGGTTCGCCTACCCGATCACTCTCGATCTCCACGGCGTCGTCGCCCTCGTCGTCGGAGCCGGTCCGGTGGCGGCGCGCAAGGTCGCCGGGCTCGCCGAGGCTGGGGCAGTCGTGCGCGTCATCGCCCCTGACGTCTCGGCGGCGATGACGGCGTCGGTCGACGCCGGCCACGTCGCCACGCTGGCCCGCCGAGCGTTCCGGCCGAGCGACCTCGACGGCGTGCGCCTCGTCGTCACCGCAACCGGAACCGACGCCGACCACGAGGTCGCCGCGGCAGCGTCGGCCGCCGGGATCTGGGTCAACGCCGCCGACCGTCCCGAGGACTGCTCGTTCATCCTGCCCGCCGTCGCCCGCAACGGACCGGTGAGCATTGCCGTGAGTACCGACGGCGCCAGCCCGGCACTCGCCCAGCGGCTCCGCGACGAGGCCGGCGCCCTGCTGACCGGCGACGTCGCCGCCCTGGCCGATCGCCTCGCCGCCCAGCGTGGGACGATCAGGCAGCAGGGGGGATCAACGGAGCAACGCGACTGGAGCGGCGAGATCGACGCCGTCCTCGGCCCGCCGACGTCTCCGAACATTGGCTAGGGTCGCCGGCGGACGTCAGCGCCACGACAAGGGGGATGCGATGAAGACGCAGGCTGCGATTCTGTGGGAGATCGGGGCGCCGTGGAGCGTCGAGGAGATCGAGCTCGACCCACCGGGTCCGGGAGAGGTGCTCGTCAAACTGGCGGCATCGGGGATGTGCCACTCCGACGAGCACGTCGTCACCGGCGACCTGCCCTTCGAGTTGCCGATCATCGGTGGCCACGAGGGCGCCGGCGTCGTCGAGGCCGTGGGCGAAGGGGTCAGCTGGCTGGCCCCCGGCGACCATGTCGTGTTCGGCTTCATCCCGTCGTGCGGGCGCTGCGCGAGCTGTTCGACCGGCCATCAGAACCTGTGCGACCTCGGGGCCCTGATCGGTCTCGGTCGCCAGGTCGACGGGACGTCGCGCCACCACGCGCAGGGCAGGGACCTCGGGATCATGTGCATCCTCGGCACGTTCGCCCACCACACCGTCGTCAACGAGGCGAGCTGCATCAAGATCGACCAGGACGTGCCGCTCGATCGGGCGTGCCTGCTCGGCTGCGGTGTCGTCACCGGATGGGGTTCGAGTGTTTACGCCGCCGGTGTTCGCCCCGGCGACGTCGTCGCCGTGGTTGGCATCGGTGGGATCGGGATCAACGCGGTGCAAGGCGCCCGTCTCGCCGGTGCCAAGCAGATCTGGGCCATCGATCCAGTCGAGTTCAAGCGGTCGAAGGCCCAGGAGTTCGGGGCGACGCACACTGCGGCCTCGATGGAGGAGGCGCTGCCGGCGATCACCGAGGCATCGTGGGGCCGATTGGCCGACAAGGTCATCATGACAATGGGCATCGGCAGCGGTGAGTTGATCGCCGCGGCGCTGGCGATCACCGCCAAACGCGGCCGCGTCGTGGTCACCAACCTCCATCCGGCGGTGGAGACCTCGGCGAACCTCAGCCTGCTCGACCTCACGTTGCTCGAGAAGCAAGTTGTCGGATCGTTGTTCGGCTCCGGCAACCCGCGTGCCGACATCCCCAAGCTGCTCGAGCTGTACCACCGTGGGCAGATCGACCTCGACGGCCTCGTCACCAAAACGTACCCGCTCGAAGGGGTCAACGACGGCTACGAGGACATGAGGGCCGGTACCAACCTGCGCGGCGTGTTGATCTACCAGTAGGTCGCCGAGCCGTCAGCAGGTCACGTCTCGGGGCGGGACGATCCCGACTTGGTTTTCCTGAGGGCCACCGGGGACGGAGCTATCGACGGCGATCACCGGCTCGGTTGACTGCGGAGCGGTGCTATCGATCACCGGCGGGGTCGTCGACGTCGCCTGGGGATCCGCCGTCGTGGTCGGTTCGGAGCTGCCTGCCGGGGCGAGCGTCGTGGTCGCACCACGTGGCGCCGCCGTCGTCGTCAGGTCGAACACCTGCGTCGGGGCATCGGCAAGCGAGGTCTCACCGCGGAACATCGCCAGGATCGCCTGCATGTTCTCGCCGTCGGTGTTCGGGACGAGCACTGCCGCACCGTTGATGTTTCGGTCCGACGCCTCGATCTGGTACGTGAGGATCGAGGCCGGATCGACGTCGTTCATCACTCCGGCGAACTCGAGCATGCGCGCCGCCGTGAGGTCACGGTCGGTGACGACGTACTCGGTCGCCGCCCGGATGAGGCCGCGGGCGACCCGCGGGTTGAGTGGTCCCTCGCCGAGAATGCTCGACAGTGTCCGGCGGATGAAGTCCTGCTGTCTGGACACACGACCGAGGTCGCTCGACGGATCCTCGCTCCACTCGCCGCTCCCCGGTGGGTCCTCGTACTCGTAGTGCCGGGAGCGGACGTAGGCGAGGGCGTGCTCGCCGTCGAACACGAAACACCCCGTCGTCGGCACGTTGAGCCCGGTGTTCTCGTCTCGGGCCGGGAACTCGAACGGGACAGCGACGCCGCCGACGGCGTCGACGAGCGTCTTGAAAGCGCAGAAGTCGACCTGGATGTAGTGGTCGATCGTGATCCCGAAATTCTCGAAGATCGTGTCGATCAGCCGCTGCGGGTCGTCGCGTCGGTAGGCCGAGTTGATCCGCGACTTCGACCCCGAGCCGGCGATGTCGACATAGAGGTCGCGGGGGAACGACAGCACGGCGACGCGGTCGGCGTCGGGGTCCACGCGAAGCACCATGATCGTGTCGCTGCGCTCGCCCATGCCCTCGCGATCGCCGAACGCCCCGGCGTACGGCGAGTCCGGATCGATGCAGGCGCCGTTGTCCGCGCCGGTGATGAGGAAGTTCTGGGCCCCCGGGTCGGCGTCGGGAAAGGTGGCGGTTGGCGCACGGGTCGAGGTCGTCGTGTCGCCGGCGGTGCCGTCGACCGCGGCAGTTGTCGCCGGTTCGGCAGCGTCGTCACTGGCTGAGGTCGCCGTCGATGCCGTTTCGGCGGTGGTGGTCGGCCGCGGTGTCGTCCGCGGCGCTGCAGGATCGCCGGCCGCGGCGGCGACCTCGGATGGATCCTGGAGGTCGATGATGTTGCGCTGGCGAACGACGACGTAGCCGGCGATCAAGCCAGCAGCGATGGCGAAGCACACCAGCGCCCCGACGAACGTGGTGACGATGGCGAGACGCTCGGGCCAGGTTCGGCGGGGGCGGCTGCCCGGCTCATCAGCCATATTCAGGGGCCGAGGCTACCGGTGCGGCCGATCCGCCGGCTGGCATCCTGAGCTGACGCGTCAGGCGAGGGCGACGTCGATGACGACGTCGTCGGCCTCACCGACCGTCAGCGTGGTGACGGTGAGCGCTTCGGCGAGGTCGTCGCGACAGGCTTCGATGGCGGCGATCCACTCCACCGGACCGTGCACGTCGAGGGCGGCGACTGCGGCGCGCTGGCTGATCTTGGCCTCTGTCTTGGCGCGGCGAACGTTCCCCAGCACCTCGCTGATCGCCTCGAGCGCCAACCCCTGACCGGCACCGTCCGTGCCTGCCTCCGGCCAGCGCGCCACGTGCACGCTACCCTCGTGCCACCAGCTCCACGCTTCCTCGGCGGCGAACGGCAGCGCTGGAGCGAACAGTCGCTGCAACACGTCGAGTGCTGACCTCAGGGCGTGCCGCGCCGATGCCGCGGGCTTGTCACCGCGGCTGCCGTAGGCGCGTCCCTTGACGAGCTCGACGTAGTCATCGCAGAACCACCAGAAGAACTCCTCCGTTCGTTCCAGGGCCCGGGCGTAGTCGAATCCGTCGAGTGCGGCCGTCGCTTCGTCGACCACACCGTCGAGCCTGGCGAGCATCGCCGCGTCGACTGGATCGTGGTCGGTGTGCCCACCAGCTGCGGTGTCCTCGCCGATCCCGAGGACGAACTTGGTGACGTTGAGCAGCTTGGTGGCGAGGCGCCGGCCGACCTTCATCTGCTCCTCGCTGTAGGCGGTGTCGACGCCAGGACGGCCCGACAGCGACCAGTAGCGGACTGCGTCGGTGCCGTACTGCTCGAACGCCGGCATCGGCGTCACGACGTTGCCGACCGACTTCGACATCTTCTTGCGGTCGGGGTCGAGGATCCAGCCGTTGATCGCGGCGTTGGACCACGGAAGTGAGTCGTGCTCGTAGTGCGACCGCACGATCGTCGCGAACAGCCACGTGCGGATGATGTCGGGACCCTGCGGGCGGAGGTCCATCGGGAACACGCGCCCGAACAGATCCGGGTCGTCGATCCAGCCGCTGGCGATCTGCGGCGTCAGCGAGGACGTCGCCCACGTATCCATGACGTCGCGGTCGCCGGTGAATCCGCCTGGCTGGTCGCGCTGCTCGGCGGTGTAGCCGGGGGGAACGTCGGTCGACGGATCGATCGGCAGGATGTCCTCGGCGGGGATGATCGGCTGGTCGTAGTCGGCGTCACCGTCGTCGCCGACGTGGTACCACAACGGGATCGGCACGCCGAAGAAGCGCTGCCTGCTGATCAGCCAATCGCCGTTGAGCCCTTCGACCCAGTGGGTGTAGCGATGGCGCATGTGGTCGGGGTACCACGCCAGCTCCTTGCCACGAGCGAGGAGATCTTCGCGGCGGTCGTCGTCGCGCCCGCCGTTGCGGATGTACCACTGCCGGCTGGCGACGATCTCCAGAGGGCGCCGGCCGCGTTCGTAGAACTTCACCGGATGGGTGATCGGCTGCGGCTCGCCGATCAGCTCGCCGGAGTTGCGCAGGGCCTCGACCGTGGCGGTTTGCGCCTGCTTGACCGTGCGGCCGCCGAGCGTGCGGTACACCTCGGACCCTGTCGGGCCGACGACCCAATCAGGCGTGACTTCGGTGAATCGACCGTCTCGGCCGATGACGCTGCGTGTCGGCAGGTTGAGCTCGCGCCACCACGTGACGTCGGTGACGTCGCCGAACGTGCAAATCATCGCGATACCCGTGCCTTTGTCGGGATCGGCCAGCGGATGGGCGACGACCGGGACCTCGACGTCGAACAGCGGCGTGCGCACGGACGTGCCGAACCGTGGCTGGTAGCGCTCGTCGTCGGGATGGGCGACGAGGGCGACGCAACTGACGATCAGCTCCGGCCGTGACGTCTCGATCAGGAGGTCGCCGTCGGCGGCGTGGAAGGCGATGCGGTGGTAGGCCCCGGCGATCTGCCGGTCTTCGATCTCCGCTTGGGCGACCGCCGTGCGGTCGTCGACGTCCCACACGGTCGGCGCATCGGTGCTGTAGGCCTCGCCGCGGGCGAGGTTGCGCAGGAACGCCGCCTGGCTGACCCGCCGGCTCGCCGTGCCCACTGTCGTGTAGAGCAGCGTCCAGTCGACCGACAGCCCGAGCCGCCGGAGCACCGCCTCGAACACCGCTTCGTCCTTCGTCGTCAGCTCATGGCACAGCTCGACGAAGTTCGGCCGAGAAACGGGGCGTTCGTCGGTGCCCTTCGGAACGTCTCCGCGGTAGGGCGGCGTGAACCCCTCGTCGTACGGCTGACCGGGATCGCACCGGACGCCATAGAAGTTCTGGACGCGACGCTCGGTGGCGAGGCCGTTGTCGTCCCAGCCGATCGGGAAGAAGACCTGCTTGCCACGCATCCGCTGGTACCGGGCCATGGCGTCGAACTGCGTGTAGCCGAAGATGGTGCCAACGTGCAGCGACCCCGACACGGTGGGCGGCGGGGTGTCGACCGCGAACACGGTGTCTCGTGTAGCTGCACGGTCGAAGCGGTACACCGCCGTGGCGTCCCAGACGTCAGCCCAGCGCGCTTCGAGGCCGTCGAGCGTTGGCTTCTCGGGAACTCCGACCATCCCGGAAAGGATAAGGAGGCGCAACGCGTCTCCCGCCGGCGTTCCATGTCAGCGAACACGACCGCCGCGGTCGTGTTCGCTGACACAGAGTGGCTCTAGCCTTGTGGAGTGCTTCGGCTTTATGACACGGCGACCCGCGAGGTGCGCGAGCTGGCGCTGCGTGAGCCCGGCAAGGTGGGCATCTACCTGTGCGGGCCGACGGTGTACGGGCCACCCCACGTCGGGCACGGACGGGCGACGCTGGAGTACGACGTGCTCGTGCGCTACCTGCGCTGGTGCGGCCTCGATGTCGAGTTCGTCTCCAACGTGACCGACGTCGACGACAAGATCATCAACCGGGCCAACGACGAGGGGCGCACGTGGGAAGACATCGCCGCCAAGTGTGAGTCGGTGTGGTGGAAGGCGATGGACGGCATTGGCAATGCCCGGCCCGACGACGTCCCGCACGCCACGGCGTACATCGCCGAGATGGTCGAGATGATCGGCCAGCTCGTCGAGATCGGCCGCGCCTACCCGACCGACGAGGGGGTGTACCTGTCCGTGGAGACCGTCGAGGACTACGGCCTGCTCGCCCACCAGTCGCTCGACGAGATGCTCGCCGGTGGCGGCGAGCGCGAGGTCTACGGCGCCGAGCTCAAGAAGCATCCCGCCGACTTCGCACTGTGGAAGCTGGCCAAGCCCGGCGAGCCGGCATGGCCGTCGCCGTGGGGCGAGGGACGGCCGGGGTGGCACAGCGAGTGCGTCGTGATGAGCCTGCGCCTGCTCGGTGAGGGTTTCGATCTGCACGCCGGGGGACAGGACTTGCGCTTCCCGCACCACGAGAACGAGCGGGCTCAAGCGGTCGCCCTCGGGAAGCGCTTCGCCAACCACTGGATGCATCACGGGATGGTCGTCGACCAGACCGGCGTGAAGATGTCGAAGAGCCTCGGCAACTTCGACAACCTGCTCGACCTGCTCGACCGCTATGACGGCCGCGTCTACCGGATGGTCCTGCTGCAGAGCCACTACCGCCAGCCCGTCAAGGTCGGTCAGACCGTGCTCGAAGCGGCGGCCAGCACGCTCGCCGGCCTCGACGCCTTTGCGGCACGGACGGCCGGCTTGCCCGCCAGCTCTCGCGACGACGCCGATGCCGACGTGCTCGATCGGTTCCGGGCGGCGATGGACGACGACCTCGACACCCCCAAGGCGATGGCGCTGGTGTTCGACACCGTCCGTCGAGTGAACACGCTGCTCGACGGCGGTGACGAGGCTGCCGCCGCACCGCTCGCCGCCGCCGTCAGGGAGGTGGCGTCAGCAGTCGGCCTCGAGCTCGGACAGTCGGCCGACGTGCCGGCCGAGGTCGCCGCCCGCGTCGCCGGCCTCGACGAGGCGCGTGGCGCCAAGGACTACGCCGCCGCCGACGAGATCCGTGCCGCCCTTCAGGCCGACGGCTGGATCGTCGAGACGACCGCCGCCGGCACCGTCGTCAGACGCTGATGACGCTCATTGCGTTCCCCGGCCACGCAGGCCGTGATTGCGTTCCCCGGCCACGCCGTGTTCGCCCGCGAGCGGATAGCCGCTCCCTCGCTGGCGCTCGGTCGCTCGCATCCTCAGTCTCGCTGGCGCTCACTCGCTCGCAACTGTGCTGGTTCGAGTCGATGACGGAAACCGTTAAGGACCACCCGGCGCTCGAGCGCCTGCGCCGCCTCGACGACCTCCTCGACCGCGGCTCGGGCCCGGCCCCGTCCGATCTGGGCGGCGATCGGTCCGAATCCGGTTCTGGGCGGCCAGCGGTTCGAAAAGTACCCGATCAGCCGCCCAGTTCGCCCCGGCCTCACGTAGAGGGGATGCCGGCGATGCCGTCGATGGGCTATCAGCCCTCGCTCGACGGCCTGCGGGCGCTGTCGGTGATCGCCGTGATCTTCTACCACGCCGGCTTCTCCTGGATGCATGGCGGCTTCTTCGGCGTCGAGGTGTTCTTCGTCGTGTCCGGCTTCCTCATCACCTCATTGCTCCTCGACGAGCGCGACCGGTCCGGCCACACCAACCTCCCGCAGTTCTGGCTGCGCCGGGCCCGCCGCCTGCTGCCGGCGCTGTTCATTGTGCTCGCCGCCGTCGCCGCTTGGTCGATCGTGGCCGGCACCGACGAGCAGCAGTCGCAGCTGCGCCGCGATCTGCCGTGGGCGATCTTCTACGGCGGTAACTGGGGCCAGATCGTCGGGGGTGTGCCGTACTACAGCGGCGATCCGCCGTTGCTCCGTCACGTGTGGAGCCTCGCCGTCGAGGAGCAGTGGTACCTGGTCTGGCCGCTGGCCTTCGTGGCCCTGCGGCGCACCCGTCTGTCCCGTGCCGGCACTGCCGGCCTGCTCGTCGCCATCTCGGGCGCGGTGATGCTGTGGACGTACGTGCTCCACGCAAACGGTCCTTCCAACCTCAGCTCACCGATCTCCTGGCTCGACGACGTCGACCGGATCAACTTCATGTATCTCTCGACGGTGACGCGGGCATCCGGCCTCGTGCTCGGCGCCGCAGCCGCGTTCGTGTGGCGACCGTGGCGGTCACCGGCGGCGGCGCGCTCCCAGGGGGGCTGGTTGCTCGACGGACTCGGCCTGCTCGCCGTGGCGATGCTCGGTTGCATCGCCGCCGTGGCGACGCTGACCGATGGCTACGTGTACCAGTGGCTACTCGCCCTCGTCACCGTGCTGTCGCTGATCGCCGTGCTCGTCGCTGTGCACCCGGCGGCGACGTGGTTCCGGGCGACCCTCTCGTGGCCGCCGCTGGTGGAGATCGGCAAGCGCAGTTACGGCATCTACCTCTGGCACTGGCCGATCTTCGTGTTCGCGGGGGCCTACGACGGTTCCGTGGCGCGGGTAGGCGCCGCCCTCGCCGTCACCGCCGTGGTGTCGGAGTTGTCCTACCGCTTCATCGAGATGCCGGTGCGCCGCGGCGAGCTCGGACGCTGGTGGCGCTCGGCTGCGGAGCGGCGTCTGGTACCGGTAGCAGGCGCGGCGGTGGCGGTCGCCGCCCTGATCGGGTTCTATTCATCGGTCGACCGCTTCGACCGCGCGGCCGGGGGAGAAGACGTCATGTTCGGCGAGGTGGCGGGCGACGCCGCCAACCAACCGACGACCACCGTCGGCGCCGCATCGACCACGGCCGTCACGGCTGGACCGCGGCATCTCGTCGTCGTCGGCGACTCACAGGCACACGCCCTGGCGATCAACCTGCCGGATGGCATCGAGGACACATTCGATGTCTCCGATGGTTCTGTCGAAGGATGCAGCGTCTACGACGAGGGCACGTTGCAGACCGAGCGCGACGGCTACACCTTGTCGTTCGGGCGGTGTGAGGGGTGGCAGGACGAGTGGGTCGATGCCGCCGACGATGCCGACGCCGACGTCGCCCTCGTCGTGCTCGGCGCCTGGGACGTGTTCGACTTCGAGCTCGACGACGGAACCGATCTCGAGTTCGGCACCCCGGAGTGGGACGACTACGTGACCGAGAACCTGCAGTCCGGCATCGACGCCCTCGCTGCCGCCGGCACCCGCGTCGCTCTCCTCGAAGTGCCGTGCATGCGCCCCCAGGAGGTCTCGGGCAGTGGCGTTCCACCCCTGCCCGAGCGCGGCGAGGACGACCGCGTCGCCCACGTCAACGACCTTTGGCGCGACCTCGCCGAGGCCAACGCCGGCACCGTGACCTTCGTCGAGGGGCCGGAGGAGTGGTGCGACGACGAGGACGTGAGCAGCGACACGGCGTACCGCTGGGACGGTGTCCACGTCTACACCCCCGGCGCCAACCTCATCTACACCACGATCGCCCCAACCCTGCTCACCCTCTAACCACCCATCCGAGTGTTTGGCGTCATCGGAGTGTTTGGCGACAGACAGGTCGCCGCCCAACACTCGGATAGCACGAAACACTCGGATGAGGGTTGGGGCTAGCCGAAGGGGTGCCACTCGGCGCCGAGCGACGCGATGCACGCGCTCACCGCAGCCGTGTTCTCCGGGCTCGCCCCGAGCGTTTCGGGATCGAGGGCGGCGGGGTCGAGTTGCAGCTCGCCGATCGTCGTCGTCTCGCCGGTGGTGCCGATGGTGACTTCGGCGGGCAGGTTGGCGGCAGCCTGCGGACTCACCGGCTCGATGCACGCAGCGATGCTGTCGCTGCGGCGGCTGTCGAGGTCGTCGCCTGGCGGGTTGGCACGGTCGAACCGCCTGGTCAGGTCGCCGAGCTGGCGGCGCGAACAGCTGGCGCTGAGCACGTTGCGGTCGACGTCCGACGATCCGTCGTCCTCGGCCCACTCGACCACCAGCCCGGATTGCAGCACGATTTCGTAGGCGTAGCGCCCGGCGCCGCCGCCCTCGACGAGGCACGCCACGTACGCCTCGTAGGCCGCGGCGAGCTCGTCGGCGGTCACGGTGCCGTCGGCGAGCACCTCGGCGATCGAGCTGTCGTCCTCGCCTGGCAGTGTCTCGGCCGGGACCGTGACGTCGACCGGTTGTAGGGCCAATGTCGCTGGTATCGACAGCGTGGCGTCGGACCCGTCCTCTTCGCCGGCGCCGTCGTCGCTCCCGCCGAAGCAGGCGGTCAGCAGCGTGGTCGCCAGCACCAGGCCGGTCAGCGCCGCCGCCGAGGTGGAGCGTGCTGGCCGGGCCATCCCGTCATGCTCGCATCCGACCGGCGCCGCCCACGGTTACCCGGGGTAGACAAGCGATGTTACCGCGTGGTAACTTAGAGCCATGCCCGAGTTCTCTGCATCGCTCAACGAAGACCAGTTGCAGATCCAGAAGTGGGTCCACGACTTCGCCGAGTCCGTCGTCCGACCCGCTGGCAGCGAGTGGGACGAGCGCGAGGAGTTCCCCTACCCGATCGTCGAGGAGGCCGCCCAGGTCGGCCTGTACGGCATGGACTTCATGGCCAACGCCCTGTTCGACCCGACCGGCCTGACGTTGCCGGTCGCCGTCGAGGAGCTGTTCTGGGGTGACGCCGGGATCGGCATGGCGATCATGGGGTCCGGTCTCGCCGCCGCCGGGATCGCCGGCAACGGCACGCCCGAGCAGGTCGGTGAGTGGGTACCGCAGTGCTACGGCACACCCGACAAGATCGCCCTCGGCGCCTTCTGCGTGAGCGAGCCCGACGCCGGCTCCGACGTGTCGAGCCTGCGCACCCGGGCGGTGTACGACGAGGCCAAGGACGAGTGGGTGCTCAACGGCACGAAGGCATGGATCACCAACGGCGGCATCGCCGACGTCCACGTGGTCGTCGCCGCTGTCGATCCGGCGCTGAAGGGCCGCGGCCAGGCGAGCTTCGTCATCGGTCCGGACACTCCGGGCCTGAGCCAGGGCCAGAAGTACAAGAAGCACGGCATCCGCGCCTCGCACACTGCCGAGGTCGTGCTCGACGACGTACGCATACCCGGCCGCCAGCTCCTCGGCGGCAAGGACAAGCTCGACGAGAAGCTCGCCCGCGCCCGTGAGAAGGGCCGCTCCGGCGCCAAGCAGCCGGCGATGGCGACGTTCGAGGCGACCCGGCCCGACCGTCGGCGCCCAGGCCGATCGGCATCGCCCGCGCCGCCTACGAGTACTCGCTCGAGTACGCCAAGGAACGCAAGGCGTTCGGCAAGCCGATCATCATGAACCAGGCGATCGCCTTCAAGCTCGCCAACATGATCACCGAGATCGACGCCGCCCGCCTGCTCATCTGGCGGGCCGCCTGGCTCGCCCACAACGGCGGCTACGTCAACGCCGAAGGCTCGATGAGCAAGTACAAGGCGAGCGAGGTCGCCGTCTGGGTGACCGACGAGGCGATCCAGATCCTCGGCGGCTACGGCTACACGCGTGAGTATCCCGTCGAGCGCTGGCACCGTGACGCCAAGATCCACACGATCTTCGAAGGCACCAGCGAGATCCAGCAACTCGTGATCGCCCGAGCGATATCGGGCCTGCGTATCGAGTAGATCCGGCATCCGGGCAGCCTGCGGGCTGTTCGAACACCTGATCGTTACTAGGGATGCATCCCTAGTAGATTCGACAAGATCTGGCGTAGCGTGCCGTCCATGGCCACACTGCGCCGGAGACGCCCTGGCGTCTGGGAGATTCGCGTGTTCACGGGCACTGACGCCCGCGGCCGACCGACCCAGCTGTCCAAGACGGTCCACGGCGGCAAGCGCGAAGCACAGCGCGTCGCGGCCGCGCTCGAGGCAGGCTCCGGCCGCGCTGTCGCCGGCAGGCCGCGTCGGTGAGCGACGTGCTCGATGCATGGGTCGCCCAGAGCCTCGCCACGTGGGCGCCGTCGTCGGCGCGCGACCAGCAGAGTCGGGTGCGCAGCATCAAGAAGGATCAGATCGCTCGAATCCCGCTGGCCCGGCTGTCGATCGGCGACGTCGAGCGGTGGCACGCCCGGCTGCGGCAAGCCGGGATGGGCGACGCCGGGATCAAGAACCTGCACGGCGTGTTGCGCGGCGCGCTGTCGCAGGCAGTGCGGTGGGGCTGGGCGAGCACGAACGTGGCGAGCATGGCGCGACTGCGCTCGACGAAGACGCAGCGGCGCACGGCGATGACCCTCGACGAGGTGCGCGCCGTGATCGCCGCCGCGACGTCGATCGATCCGGCGGCGGCGTTGATGCTGCGCGTGGCGGCGGTCACCGGCGCTCGCCGCGCCGAGCTCGCTGCGCTGCGGTGGACCGACCTCAGCGGCGACGTCTTGACGATCGACTCTGCGATCGGTTTCGTGACCTCCGGCGACGGCCACCGTGAGTTCACCGACGCGGCGACGAAGACCTCCAACGCGCGCACCGTCACCCTCGATCCCGACACCGTCGCCGCCATCGAGGCGCTGCGCCGTGAGCGCGAGCCGTACGGGCCGTGGATGTTCGGCCTCGGCCCCGAGCTCGTCAGCCCAGATCGGATCGGGTGGTGGTGGAAGCGAGCCCGCAAGCTCGCCGGCATCGACGAGCGTTGGCGGCTGCACGATCTGCGCCACTGGTCGGCCACCGTCGCCATCGGCCAGGGCCACGACGTGCGCACCGTCGCCGGCCGCCTCGGCCACGCCAACCCGGCGATGACGTTGCGCGTCTACGCCCAAGCGTTTGCCGCCGCCGACCAGGCCGTCGCCGCGGCGCTCGGAGAAGCGCTCGACCACGTTCCAGATCAGCCCGTCCAAGACGAACGCGACGTGGAACAATCGACCGGAATGGAAGTGCTCGCTCGACTTGGTACCGATCAGCAGGCGCTCGCTGACTTCTGCCGCCGCAACGGAATCCGCCGCCTCGCCGTGTTCGGCTCCGCTCTGCGCGACGACTTCACTCCCGAGAGCGACGTCGACCTGCTCGTCGAGTTCGAGCCCGGTCGGGTCCCCGGGATGTTCCGGATCTCGGGCATGGAACTGGAGCTCGAGGAGAAGGTCTTCCACGGCCGCCGGGTGGATCTCCGGACCGCCGCAGAGCTCGGTCGGCGTTTCCGCGACCGGGTCGTCGCCGAGGCCGCGCCGGTCTATGACGCAGCCGCGTGACGACGAGCGCATCGCGCACATGGTCGAGGCGTGTGAGGAAGGTATGGCGTTCGTCGCCGGTCGTGCTCGTGCCGATCTCGATGATGACCGTGTACTGCAGCTGGCGGTCTGCAAGCTCGATCGAGAACGTCGGTGAAGCGGCCAAGGCCGTGACGCCTGAGTTCCGGGCGAAGTATCCAGGCGTCGAGTGGTCGAGCGCTGCGAGGATGCGCGACCGGGTCGTCCACCACTACTTCCAGATCGACCTCGACATCGTCTGGTCGACCGTCAGCGAGGACTTCCCCATGCTCCTCGCCGCGCTCCGGGCACCCGATTCCTGACGGTGTCTGCACGCGAGGCAGGGCTCCGCGCCGAACTCGGCGGGTTAACGGAGGGCCTCTCACTCGTGTCGACGGTGACGACCCGCCGGGGCCTGTACGTCGCCGCCACCCGCGGCCGCGACGACAACCTGATGTGCGTGGTCACCGACAGCGACGACGTCGCCGAAGCCAGAGACACCCTCGAAACGATCCTCGCCTTTGACCGTGCCGACATCCCTGCCGTCACCCAGCGTCGCAGCCTCGCCCAGCAACAACCAGCCGAGGCCTGGCGACAACTGTCCGCACCGGCCGGTCTCTGCACTGTACCGGAGTGGTTCAGACCGCTCCTCGCCGGGCTGCGCCGCGACTTGTTCGACGCTGAGCGGGCCCTCACGACGAGCGAGACACGGCGGGGTCGACTTGCAGCGGAGGCCGCCGCCGCTGAACGCGACCTCGTCCGGATCGAGGCGGCGACAGCTCCGGCTCGCCAGGCGCTGGCTGCGGCGACGGACCTCTACGAGGAGGCGTGGCGGCGTCACGCCCGCGCCCAGCACCACCTCGACCACAGCGGCATCCGCGGCCGACGGGCGGCCCGCCGCGACCACGACACCGCTGTCGGGCAACTCGACGCAGCGACCGAACACCTCGAACGCACCCGACGACACACCGCCGCGGACATCGAGCACTACCACCAGGCACGAACACGCGCCGACGAGACCGGCACGGCGCTGCATCGCCACGACACGCGCCAGCGGCTCAACCACACCGTCGACCACGTCGCGGCCCTGCGACGACAGGTCGAATCGCTCGACCTGTGGGGTCGCTGGGCTGGCGGCGACACCGTCAACGTCCAGCAACTCGGTGACGTCGTCGACCAACTCACCAACATCAGCCGCCGGGACGAACACGCCGACCAGTTCCAAACGCTCGGCCAGGCGGTACGCGACTGGGCCGACGACGCCGGCGTCGACGTGCCCATCGCCACACGGCACGGCCGAGACCTCCAACGAGCCGGCCCCGGACTCGAACTGTGAGGACGGCCGACCGGCCCCTTCGGCGTGCCGTCACCCTCTACTGGCAATCGGTAGCCGATCCCCGCGGTCGCACCGACGCCCGGGTGGATGGCCACCGAACCGGGCCCACAGATCGCCTCAGAGGCGCGAACTCGGCCGGGGTGGTATCAGGGTGCGGAGCATCAGCCCGAATTCGGCCCTCCGGCCGAACCAACCGAGCGACGAAGCTTCGGCGGGGCACGTCGTCGAGTTCGATTGGGTGATCGGCGGCACGACGATGTGCCCGCTGACGACAGCGGCCGCCAGCCGCTCCAGCAATCCGCTCGACACTTCCAGCCGGAGGCCCACGCCGCGACCACGAGCGCCAGGGACTGCGGGCCGCGAGTGTTAGCGATCACGACTCGACGGCCGGCGCGCTGCGTTGTGCGCGCAGACGCCTGACCGAGATGGCCCGCTCCGATGACTCCATTCGTGCTGATGCGAGTCTCGGCGCTCATAAGGGGAGTGTCGTTCGTGCGGGCCGCGCTCGCATCCGCCAGTGCACAGTGCGAGTGGCCAGTTGTCGGCCCGCCGGCGCGCCGACCAGGCCGCCGCGTCTAGTGCAACGGGACGCTGGTCGCGTCGCGGGGCAGGACGCGGTCGAGCTGGCCGCGCGAGGTGATGTCGAGCTTGGTGAAGACCTTGCGCAGGTGGTACTGGACCGTGCGCGGACTGATGAAGAGCCGGGTGCCTATCTCCGGGTTCGAGAGTCCGTCGCGAGCCAGTTGCGCGATCTGCCTCTCCTGCGCCGTGAGCTCGTCGCGCGTTTCCACCGTGCGTTTGCGGACATGCTCGCCCGTGGCCAGCAGCTCGCGGCGGGCGCGATCGGCGAACGCTTCCGCTCCCATTGAGGCGAACATCTCGTGGGCGTTGCGCAGCTGTTCGCGCGCGTCGACCCGCCGGTTCTCGCGTCGCAGCCACTCGCCGTAAAGCAGATGGGAGCGGGCGAACTCCACCCGGACGCGGGTACGGCCGAGACGTTCGATCGACTCGCGGTAGAGCCTCTCTGCGGTGTCACCCTCGCTCAGCAGGGCACGGCCGCGGGCTTCGATCCCTAGCGCCCACTCGGTAGGCGTCACACGCGTGCGTTCGGACAGCCACTCGAGTGCGGCCCTGACGAGCGCCACGTCACCCGTCCTGGACGCCGCCTCAGCCAGCTCGGGGACGACAAAAGGCCCGTACCCCACGTGGTCGCTCTCGAAGGCTTGCCAGGCAGCGTCGCGCGCGGCGTCATGGCGACCGAGCCCGTTGTAGAGCACCGAGCTCGCGTAGGCCGCGTAGTTGACCACCGTGCCCAGACCGCCTGCCGTTGCCTCCCGCGAGGTGGCCACGATCAGCTCGGACGCCTCTCGCTCCTGGCCGCGCCAGGCAGCGAGCACCATCTCGGGATACGAAATCGGCGGGTTCCCAGCTGCCTCCGCGACGAGGCGATCCTCTTCGAGCAGCAGCGCCGCCGTCGTCAACTCGCCAGCCAGAAGGTGAGTCCAGGCCAGGAGGTTGAGCGCAAACTGCAAGTGCACTAGCGCGCCCGTGTCGCGGGCGAACTGTGCTTGTCGAGCGGCCAGGGCATGCCAGGATTCGGCGTCCCACAGCTCCGGGGCGATCAGGGCGCTGGCTCTTCCGCCAGCGAGCCAGACCCGGCGGCCGACTTGGTCGTCGGCGACGTTCAGAGCGAGCAGCACGTCGAGTGCTCGGGTCAGGCCCGGCGCGGCCGCCGCGTATCCCTCCGTGAACCGCACCGCGAGCGCGTCGAGCAGGACGTCGACCGCACGAGGCGGTTCGGGACCGGGGGGCGCGGCGCGCGCCGCCTGCGCCACCTTCAGCGCGCCGCCGGCGATGTCCAGTTCGCCGACCCACATCGCGGCCTCGAGCGCCTCCAGGTGCGTCTCACCGCGTGGAGCCGGCGTCGAGCGGCTCGAGGCGTCTGGCCGCGCTGAGGAGCAGCCGAGCAGCGTCGCTGGCGCGGCGCTGGTCAAACGCGATCTGTCCGCGCAGGTGCTCGACCTCGGCGGTCCGCAGAGCGTCAAGCGGGCCAGCCTCGACCGCGACCAACAGTCCCAGTGCCGCGTCGAGCGCGCCGGCGTCGCGCTTCGCCTTGGCCGCCCCGAGCAGGCGCCGGGCACGGCGACCGGGTTCGGGCGTCAGCATCGCCGCGCGCTCGAGGAACGCCGCCGTTGCGGCCAGGCCCCCGCGCGCCTGCGCTCGGTCCCCCGAGCGCTCGAGCTCGGAGGCGACGTCCTCGTCGGGGCCCGCCGCGGCGTGAGCCCGGTGCCAGGCGCGGCGGTCGGGATCGATCTCCGGATCGGTGACTTCCGCAATGGCGCGGTGCACGTCCTGTCTCTCCTGAACTGACGCCGACCGGTAGGCCACCGAGCGCACCAACGGATGACGAAACAGCACCCGGACGCCAAACTCGATCAGCCCGGCCTCGACCGCCGGCGTCGCAGCCTCGGCCCCGATCGCGAGCCGCTCGGCCGCTCGCCACACCAGCACAGGGTCGCCCACCGGATCCGCCGCCGCGAGCTGCAGCAGGCGCCGGGTCTCGGCGGGAAGCGCATCCAGGCGTCGCCGGAAGCTCTCCTCGATGCGCCCCGCGAGCGGCACCGCGCCGGGGAGCCCGAACCCGCCCGCCAACTCAGCAGGCGTCACGCCCAGGGGCAGCTCCAACAGCGCCAAAGGATTACCGCGCGTCTCGCTGACAATCTGGTCCCGGACCCGCGCGTCCAGGGGCCCGGTCAGCACCGAGTCCAGCAACGCGCGCGCTTCGTCCTCGCGCAAGCCCTCGACCACCAGCTCCGGCAATCCGGCCAACTCATCGCTCGCAACGCGAGCCGCGAACACCAAACCCACCGATTCCGCCTCCACACGGCGCGCCACGAACGCGAGGACCTGCGCCGAGGCTCGATCAAGCCACTGCTCGTCATCCACCACGCAGATCAGCGGCCGCTCCTCGGCCACGACAGACAGCAGGCTCAACACGGCCAGGCCAATACGAAAGCGATCCGGCGCCGACCCTGGGCTTACGCCGAAAGCCGTCCGCAGCGCATCCCGCTGCGGACCCGGAAGACGCTCGAGGTGACCAAGCATCGGCGCCACCAACTGGTGCAACCCGGCGAAGGCAAGCTCCATCTCCGACTGGACACCGGCGGCGCGCGCCACACGACAGCCCGACGCCTGCTCAACCACGTACTCCAACAACGCCGTCTTGCCCACGCCCGCTTCGCCGCGCACCACCAGCGCCCGGCTCTCACCCGCGCGAACAGCCTCGATCAGCCCGTTGAGCACGTCGCATTCGCGGCGCCTGCCAAATAGCTGTGCTGCGCGCCCTCGGATCGGGGGATGTGTGGCCATCAGCCTGCCCCGACGCTACAGGCCTACCGACCAGCCGCGACGACTAGCCACTGCCGGATGCGAGCGTGCCCCGCCAGCCGTCACCCTCAGGGCATGACACGCACAGCCGCGTCGCACAGCACGCTCTCGGAGTCGAGCAGGCACGGCGAAGTCGTCGGGGTCGGGAGTCGGGCGGTCACGTCGGCCGCAGCAAGGAGGAGCCGCGGGTGAGCACGACCCAGGCATCTGACCGCTTCACTGCGCTGCCTGACGACGAGACGCTCGCGGCGACCGTCATTGCGCTCGAAGAGCACGGATTCGGCGTCGAGGTCGTCGATGACCTGGACGCCGCCGCGAAGCGGCCCTCGCCCTCATCCCGGAGGGCTCCTCCGTGATGACCAACACCTCGGTGACGCTGCAGGAGACCGGCATCGCGGACGCGATCAACAAGGGCGGACCGTGCGAGTCGGCGCGCAACACGATGCTGGCGCTCGACTTCGCCACGCAGGCGCAGGAGATGAAGGCGATCGGCGGCCAGCCCGATTTCGCCCTCGGCAGCGTCCACACGGTCACTCGAGACGGAGCTCTCTTCATCGCCTCGGCCTCCGGGAGCCAGCTCGCCTCATACGCGTGGAGCGCCGCCAACGTCATCTTCATCGTCGGCGCCCAGAAACTCGTCCCCACGGCGGAAGCGGCACGCCAACGGATCCTGGAACACAGCCTGAAACTCGAGGACGCTCGCGTGTATGCCGCCTACGGGCAGAACAGCTTCGTCGGAAAGATCCTCGAGATCCACCAGGAGTTGCCCGGCCGCATCCACGTTGTCCTCATCCGACAGTCGGTCGGATTCTGATGCAGTCATTGCCAGCGAGTATGGGCGATTACGGGGATGTCTCTCGACTTTAAGTGAGGTTGTCGTCGTGGATGCCGCCAGCGAGCTCAAAGGCCGATGCCGGGGTGAGCTGGCATGGTTGGCTGGGCATCGTTCCCGCGACCAGCTCGTCGTCTCGGCGATCGGTGTCCTGCGGGGTGTTCACGGGTGGATCCGGGTGCGGCCCGTGCGAATGACACTTGCCGGTGTGCACTCGCCGAGGGAGTGCGACCACGAGCACTTGGGAGCTGCACTGTGAGCGCCTGGTTGAACCCATCGATCGAGATGCGGTTCCGGACCATCCACGGGTTGTCCATCCGCTTCCCCCGGAGCGAGGACCGGGACGATCACGCGATCATGAGGGCGAGCGGCCGCCGCGACCTCCACGATCCGCCGCCGGCACGACCCGAGAGCTGGGCGCGAGGTGGCCCGCGGCGCGGCGGACGAGTGCGTGGGCGCGGGGGGTCTGGCGGAGTGCGAGGTTCTGCCGTGCGAGCCGCAGCGCTCGGTCGGGATCGCCGCCGATCGTGAGCCAGAACTCGGCGGCATGATCGGCGAACGCATCCGGGTGACGGGCGAGCAGCTCGTCATAGCGGGTTTCGGCTCTGGCACGCCAGGTCTGCGCCTCCACCGTGTGGCCGGCGTCGCCCAGGATGCGGGCGAGTTGGGTCGCGTAGTCGGGATCGTCGGATGCGAGCGCCAGCGGACGCAGGCGAGCAATAGCAGCCGCCCGTTCACCCACGGCAGCGTCGAGTTCGGCGAGGTGGCCCTGCGCGGGGACGTAGGCCGGGACCCGGCGGACCGCCGCATCGCACCAGGCGCGGGCACGGCGGAGATCGTCGTGCTCCATCCACAGCCGGCCGCATTGGAAGTCCAGTACCGCCAGCGGGAACGGCGAGACGCTGTGGTAGCGGCGGCACGCCGCGACGAACCAGCGGTCCGCCTCGACCATCTGCCCGCGCTCGGCGTAGAGTCCGGCGAGCGCGCCCAGGGCGCTGAAGTCGGCACGACTCTCCACGGCCTGTCGACGGATCGCGAGCGCCTCGTCGTAGCGTCCGAGCGCCTGATAGATCGCGGCCCGCTCTGCGTCCAGGGTCACGCGATCGGCCCCCAGCGCGGCCGCGGTATCGAGGTCGGTCAGGGCCGACGCGAACCGGTGGAAGATGGCCGCCATCCTGGCGCGCGCGATGAAGGACCGGGCCTCGCCCGGCGCCTGGCCGACGAGCTCCTCCGCGAGCTCCGCCGCCCGCTCGGCGTCGGCAACCCGGCCCAGCACGTGCCCGCGCAAGGCGATCAGCTCCACGAGATCGGCGCGATCGCCTACCGTCAACTGCCCCCGCGTCGCCTGCCACGCGTGACCGTCGATCCGCGCCTCGAGATTTCCCAGGGCGATGCTGCCCGCCGTCGTCGCGGGCCCGCGGTCAGGGTTCATTGGCAGCCCGTTTCTGTTTAGCCCGGGGGAGCAATTCCCCGGGCTTTCGTCACGCCGAGCAGGTCGGCGACCTTGGAGGGGGCCATTGCGGGGTTGACGTTGGGCGGGTTGAGGTTTGGCGGCGCCAGGTAGGGGAAGCTCGGCGACGCCGGCACGGTCGCTTGGTCGACGCCGTCGTTGATGCGCGGGCCGTTGCCCCCCGTATAGATGAGCGTGGCCGTCGTGTCCTGCGCGTCGTTGTTGAGCGACCGACCACCGCAGGTGGCGTGCGCACGGCCCTCCAGAAGCGCCCGCTCGATTTCGAGATAGCCATCCTCGGCGAACGGCTTGGCGACGTCTACGACCTGGAAGTCGGCGAGCAACAGCTCGGTCAGCGGGTGAGTCCCATCCGGTTGTAGGGGCCAGTCGATCTTTCCGTCGAGGCCGTCGAAGAAGTGCAGGTTGGCGTTTAGCCGCGCGCGGTAGGCGCCCAGGTAGTACGGCGCAAGCTGGAATGGATCTTCCTGGTTGTAGAGATCACGAAGATCGAGGTCGCGGTTGACCGTGTCGACTCCGTACTCCGCCAGGTACCCGTTCTTGATGGACGCACGCCCGAACCGTTCCAGGCGCAGAGGGGGCTTGCCGGCCGTGATCGTTTCCGCGGCGACGGCGAACAGCGTTCCCGGCGCGGACCCCAGCACCGTGGCGACGTCAAGCTCGACGACGATGCTCAGGATGTTGGCGTCAGCCGTCTGGTTGACGCCCTTCGCCCGGAAGGCGAGCCGCCGGGTCGCCGCCGTTTCCGTATACCCCTGAGTGTCTGCGAAGTTCGGGTCCATCCGTAACCCGGCGAAGACGCGCACGCCGTGGGCCTGGCCCCCCTCCTCGTCGTTCACGCCAAAGGAGACCGACGCACCATTGGGAAGCGTGCACGCGCCCTCCTGCACAGCCTGCCCGGGGCCGTCCGGCGCCGCGAACGTGCAGGTGATCGCGTACTCATCCATGCCGACGGCGAAGCGCGCGCCGGGGCCGCTCGGCGGGATGGTCACGGTTCGGACGCGGAACCGATAGTTGGCGGCGTCCGAGAACAGCGCCCCCGGCCGAGCGAAGGCAAAGACGTCCATGACGAGGACCAGTTGACCCGGCCGGGACGGGCTGGGGAAAGCGTAGAAGTCCGTGATGTCGGTGGCGGGATCGGCCACGGCGCGCGGGCCTGAGAGATGGTCGGACATGATTCGGTGAGCCTCCTACTCTGCGCGTGATGCGCGACTCTCAGTGCGCGAGCCGCTCTGGGCGTCTGGCCTGACTCGATCAAGGGATCCGGGGCGGAGCCGCGAACGTGTCGACGAACAGCTCCCGATCCTTGAACGGCTCCTGCGCGCGACGGTCTCAACGAGCGTCCCCTCGTCAGGCAGCGCGCCGTAGTGGTCAGATGCCTGCTCGCCGTTGGCACTCTTCATGGTCATGCCAGTCATGGTGGGGCCGGTGGGGCGGGGTTCGCATCCGCCACTGGCCAGTCGTCTCGGCGGGTTGCCGGGCCCGTAGCGTCGGGCGAGGCAGATGACGACGCTTCCCCACCCGTTGATGAGCCCGCTGCCCATTCCGCCCGGGTGAGGCGGCGCCAGGCGAGCGACCGGGGCGACGCGATCCGACAGAGCGTTCAACGCCAACCTCGACATCAACTCGGCCTCGGGGGCAGGCCGGTTGCGTCCCGTGGAGCCGAGACACTTACCCCTCTCCCGGGGCGAGGGGGTTCACGGCCGTTCCCGCGTCCTCGTGGAGGTCGCCCGCGCCCGTCTGCGACTCGACCATCGTCCGGCCGCTCTAGTCGCGGCCGGCGCTCTCGCCGGCGGGACGCCGCTTGGCGGCGACTGGCCACCCGCACTGTGCAGTGGCGGATGCGAGCGCGGCCCGCGTCCGATGACACTCGGGTCATGTAGCGCGCGAACCTCGTCGAGGCGAGGCGCGGATGGTGGCCTCCTCAGGACTCGGCGAGGACCGTGCCATGAGCGTCAGCACGGTTCACGCGATCTCGTTGTCCGTCTGACGACTCGCTGGACGACCGGCCAGGTCGCCGAGCTCCGGACGACCGACTGCTACGTCGTCGGCGGTGCTCCGGCAAGTCGTGAACGCTGTCGACAGTCCGGACGCAACGAGCGAGACCGCGCACGTGAGCGGTAGCACCTGGCCTGACGGTTGCCTCAGATGGCGTAGCCCAGTCAGCTCGACGAGCCGGTGACCGGTGCATCCCTGTCGCTCGCGCGAGTTCGCCGCGGCCCACCACGATGCCACGACCCGGATCCTCCCGAGCAGGTCCTGGCCGACGAGGAGGCGCACCTGAACTGGCTCCAGACGGAGGTCGACCTCTATGAGCGCCTCAGCGAGCCCCTGTACATGGCGAAGCGAATGGACTCGGCGCCTTGAGCAGGGCTCTCCGACGAACAGCTGATGAGCTCCACCTTCGAGCATCGCCGTCTGCCAGTGAGGAGGTCCGAGCGATCGAACGACTCATGTCGCTCGACGCGGACAGGCCGGCGAACGGGGCGAACCGCCGCGTGGAACCGCCGATGATGGCGAGCATGAGCATGCCCGCTCGAGCCGACCCTCGACAGAACGAATCGCCGCCACCTACGAGGGTGCATCGAGGACTGGACGATCGATCACCTCAGGGTCGATGTCGTCGCCTTCGAGACCTCGCGTTGACGAACACGACGTCACGACAACGTGCCCTCGCCGTCCCCTGGTTCGTCATCTCGGCGTTCGATGACGACAACGGGGAACTGGCGGTCGGTTCTGGCCTGGTAGCTGTCGTAGTCGGGCCAGATGTCGGTCATCGTCCGCCAGAGGTCGGCCCGCTCGTCGCCGGCGGCTGTGCGTGCCCGGCCGGCGTAGCGGTCGGCGCCGACCTGCACCTCGACGGCCGGATCGGCGTCGAGGTTGCGGTACCAGCCCGGGTGCTCAGGGGCGCCGCCCTTGGAGGCCACGACCACCACGTCGTCGCCTGAGGTGCCGTAGATCAGCGGGGCGGCCCGCGGCTCGCCCGACCTCCGGCCCGTCGTCCACAGCACGAGGGCCGGCACGCCGTTCCAGAGATGCCCGACTTCACCGTCGGTTTCGACATACCGGCGGACGTGCTCGTCGCCGACGAGGGAGTAGTCGCGATCGGGCATGTCGGTCATCGGGCGCGAGCCGCTTGCACGATGGGGGTGCCTGCCAGACGGCTGATCTGTTCGTGGCCTTGGCGGAGGGCGTCGGTGCTGGTGTGGACCGATGAAGGGCCGAGGACGGGGGGGTGCGCGTGACGCGTCGCCGATCCGATGACGAACTCGGTGTCGCCTTCGGCTCGCAGCTCGATGGGCGTGCTGCCGTCTTCGAGGACCGCCACCTCGGTGTGCAGGACCGTGCCGGCGGTGTGAAGGCGGCCGGTATGTACGGCGAAGTAGCCGAGGAACACGAACGGCTTGACCAGCTCTCCGAGATCACCTGGGCTGATCAGTCGGATGACCGGTCCTTGGCGGTGGCCTTTCGACCGGACTGCTACCGAGCGAGCGGCTCCGGGATTGCTGACGTGACCGAGCGTTGTTTCGATTGCTGTCATCAGGAGTCCTTTGTCTGCGGCGGGAGAGGGGTGGGGCTTGTCGTCATGCTCGTTCGGCGAGCCCTCCAGACGAGTGTCTTCGCGCGGGGCCGGGCTCGCATCCGCCAGTGCACAGTGCGAGTGGCCAGTCCGGCTGCGCGCGGCCCGGCAATCAGGTCGAGCGCCGGTAGCGGTTGACCGAGAGTGGGACGAACACGGCGAGGATGGCGACGATCCACACGACCGAGAGCCACAGCGAGTGCCAGACGGGGCCGCCTTGGGTGAGGCTGCGGATGGCGTTGGCGGTGTGGGTGATCGGGTTGTTGCGGGAGAAGGCCTGCAGCCACTCCGGCATCGTCTCCACGGGCACGAAGACGGAGCTGGCGAACACCAGCGGGAAGATCCAGATGAAACCGGCCGCCTGGGCGGCTTCGGGGTCGCGCACGCTCATCCCGATCAGGGCCGAGATCCAGGAGAAGGCGAGCCCGAAGAACACGGCCAGTCCCAGACCGGCCAACGCCGGGATGAAGCCGCCGTGGAATCGGAAGCCGATGGCGAAGCCGACGGCGGTCATCAGCAGCACGACGAAGACGTTACGCACGGTGTCCGACAGTGTGCGGCCCGCCAGCACGGCCGAGCGGGCCATCGGCAGCGACCGGAAGCGTTCGACCATGCCGCGCGACAGGTCGTCGGCCAAGCCGACACCGGTCTGGGTCGACCCGAAGATCACCGTCTGCACGAAGATGCCGGCCATCAAGAAGTCGATGTACTCGACGCCGGGCGGGAGCGCCCCCTCGATGGCCCCGCCGAAGACGTAGACGAACAGCAGCACGAACATCACCGGCTGGATGGTGGAGAACACCAGCAGGGTGGGCAGGCGGACGTACTTGAGCAGGTTGCGCCACGTCATGGTCAGTGCGTCGGCAACCGCCCAGCGGGCCGAGGTGCCGGTGGTCGCCGTGCGAGTCGCCCGAACCAACGTCGTCATGCGGCGCCGACCTCCTCGGCGGCCTCCTCGGCGCCCCGGCCGGTGAGGGCCAGGAACACGTCGTCGAGGCTCGGGCGGTGCAGCGACAGGTCGGTGATGCTCACCTGGGCGGTGTCGAGCAGGCGAACGGCGTCGACCAGGACGGACGTGTCGCCCTGCACTGGCACGGTGATGCGTCCGGCCTGACGATCGGCGCGGGGCTCACCGACGGTCAGCGGGCGCAGCGCCAGGATCGCTGCTGGGATCCGGCCTGGGCTGGCGACGGTGAGCTCGAGGACGCTCCCGCCCGCCTTGGCCTTCAGCTCGTCGGCGGTGCCCGTGGCGATCACCTTGCCCTGGTCGATGACGGCGATGGAGTCGGCCAGCCGGTCGGCCTCCTCGAGGTACTGGGTGGTGAGCAGGATGGTGGTGCCCCCGCTGAGCAGCTGCTCGATGACCTCCCACAAGTCGAGGCGGCCTTTGGGATCGAGACCGGTCGTTGGCTCGTCGAGGAACAGCACCTGCGGGCCGCCGACGAGGCTCGCGCCGAGGTCGAGGCGGCGGCGCATGCCACCCGAGTACGTCTTGGCCGTGCGGTCGGCGGCGTCGGTGAGGGCGAAGCGCTCGATCAGCTCGGCCGCCCGTCTGCGGGCCACGGCCCGGCCCAGGTGGTACAGGCGGCCCACCAGCTCGAGGTTCTCGCGGCCGGTGAGGTTCTCGTCGACCGCCGCGTTCTGGCCCGCCAGCCCGATCACCGTGCGCACGGCGGCGGCCTCGCGGACCACGTCGTAGCCGGCCACCTCGGCCCGCCCGCCGTCGGGCGGCAGCAAGGTGGTGAGGATGCGGACGGCGGTGGTCTTGCCCGCCCCGTTGGGGCCGAGAAGGCCCAGCACCGTGCCCGTCGGCACCTCGAGGTCCACACCGTCGAGGGCGCG
>CAVQTY010000007.1:0-84054 GCA_963716665.1 Ilumatobacteraceae bacterium | reverse complement strand
CGGACGACGGGATTCGAACCCGCGACCCTCACCTTGGCAAGGTGATGCTCTACCAGCTGAGCCACGTCCGCGTCGGCCAAAGAATACCAGCGGGGCAGTGGCGACCGGACAGCCGGCGGCGGCCGGTGTCAGTGCTTCGACGAGCCGCCGGCGAGATCGACACGCAGGACGAGCACGCCGTCCTCGATCGCTCCGGCGGCGTCGCCGATGATGGCGAAGTCCTGGAAGTCGAGTTGCGCCTGGGCAAGGAAGTGCTGACGCTCTTCACCGGCGACGGGCGGCAGCGGCCGTTGCTTCACTGCCTTTGCCCGCTCCCGAAAGCGCTCCAGCATCGCGTCGACGTCGAGAGTGGCCATGGCCCATTCTGACTCGCATACACCGTTCGCGCCACGGGCGGCGCGAACGGTGTCTCAGACTCACCCCTGACGGGCTTGCTCGCTCTCCTCCGCTGCTGACTCAACTTGCGGTATGGGTGGCGGTGGGTTCGGTTGGGGAGGGAATGGCGACGGAATCGGGTCGGGTGTCGGCGGGTGCGGAATCGGCTCGGGCACCGGCTCCGGCGGCGGGCCCGGCACCGGAGGCAAGGGTTCGGGCGGCGCAGGGGGCGGTTCCGGCGTCGGGAACGGTGGAGGTTCCGGCCCGGGGAGCGGTTCGGGACTCGGAGGTGGCGGCGGCTCCGGTGTAGGCGGCTCGGGCGGCTCGGGCGGCGTCGGCGGCTGAGGCTCCGACGGCGCTGGCTCGGACGGCTCGGACTCGGACAGCGACTCCTGCAGCTTGACCCCTACCACTTCGCTCGTCTCGTCGTCGGTCTTGTCATCCTCGCTTGGCTCGGCCTCGGCCGCCGGGGCCGCGCCGACCGCGGCGGCAGCCGCGGCGACCGTCTCGGCGTCGGCGGGGTCGGCCGTGGCGCCGGCAAGCACCTCGGCCCGCAGCTCGTCATCACCGCGACGCCAACGCCGGTCACCCATCACTTCGAGCGCCCCGAGCGCCGCCGGGTCGGTACGCGTCGCCCGCACGAGTCGAATGCCGATCACCACGAGCAGGATCCCCAGCGCCACGAGGGCGATGCACAGCGCGACGATGGTGACCATCGTCGAGGCCAGCATCGTGGCGGACGCAGAGACCGATGCGCGCACGACCCGATCTTCGCAGGTTCTCCCCCCATCCCACCGGAATCGATGATCCCTCCCGGCTCGTGATTGCCGAGGACCGGAGGCACAATCGTCGGCGTGTTCGCCCTCGCGTGGCTCGACGTCGTCGGTCTGCTCGGGATCGTCGTGGTTTGCGGCGGTCTGTACTTCCTCTCGACGCGCATCGAACCGCACTGGGTGGCCAAGGACCAGTCTCGATTCCTGACGGTCGCCCAGGAGCTCGATCACCACGGTCTCCCGCTCGGACGTCGACGCGATGTGCGGGTGCACTTCGACCCCGACGGCGAGGCCTTGCTCGTCAGCCGTCGATCGTGGCTCCGCGCGAGCCCGGCAGTGTGGACGGTCAAGTTCAGGGCAGCGCCTGGCCGTGGCCGCTACGTGTACGTGCTGCGGCCGGCTGCGAAGATGGGTGACGTCGCATTGCTCGCCCTGCGCGTCCCGCAGCGCAGCAAGGTCGTGCCGCGCCTCGATGCGCTGCTCGAGCTCACCGGTGACGAGGCGACGACGCGACGCCAACGCGAGAGCTACCGCGCCGAGCACGGGATCGCCGAGGACGCTATGGGAGCTTCCGGCACTCCAGAAAGTCCGCCACAGGATCAGCCAGCCGATCGAGATTGATCAGGAAGGCGTCGTGACCGTGCGGTGATTCGATCTCGGCATAGCCGGCCGGATTGCCGATCGACGCCAGCAACTCGACGAGCTGACGCTGCTGGTACGTCGGATAGAGCATGTCCGAGGAGATCCCGACGGACAGCACCGGAGCATCAATCCTCGACATCGCCGCCTCGAGGTTGCCGCGGCCGCGGGCGAGGTCGTGGAGGTCCATCGCCTTGCCGATGACGAGGTAGCTGTTGGCGTCGAAGCGATGGCCGAGCTTCGTGCCGTGGTGGTCGAGGTAGCGCTCCACCTCGAACTGCTGCCAGAGGGCGAGATGGTCGCCGAGCTCCGCACGGTGGGCGATCGAGCGACCGAACCGCTCGGTGAACACGTTGTCGCTGCGGAACGTCACTTGGGCGACCATCCGAGCGACGGCCAGCCCGTCCGCCGGACCATCACCCGGCGCCGCGTCGTAGTAATCGCCGCCACGCCACCGCGGGTCGAGAGCGATCACTCGACGGCCGATGCTGCCCCAGGCGATCTGCTGCGCCGTCGACTGCATGCACGCGGCGATCGGCACGAGCCCTCTCACGCGTTCGGGATACATGACTCCCCACTCGAGGACCTGCATGCCTCCCATCGAGCCGCCGATGACCGTGTGCCAGGCGCCGATGCCGAGGTGATCGGCGAGACGGGCCTGGGCGCGCACCATGTCGCGAACCGTGATGACGGGGAATCGCGAGCCGTAGGGCGCTCCGTCGACGGGTGATGCCGACGCCGGCCCGCTCGATCCCTGACAGCCCCCGAGAACGTTGGCGCAGACTACGAACCAGCGGTTGGTGTCCACCGGCTTGCCCGGCCCGACGAACCCGTCCCACCATCCCGGCGTCGGATGGCCGCGCCCGGCCGGACCAGCGGCGTGGCTGTCGCCGGTCCAGGCATGGCACAGCAGTACCGCGTTCGCCGCGCCGGCATCGAGCTCGCCCCACGTCTCGTAGGCCACGGTGACGTCCCGCAGGGTCTCGCCGCAATCGAGGGCAAAGCCACGATCGACGGCGAACGTGAAGAAGCGGCGATGTCCAGGCTCGTCGCCGGGACGCCAGGCGCCCGAGGCGGGCATGAGATCATTGCCCACCACCACTCCTTTCCTCGTCGCTGCACCCAACCACAGGCATACGAGCGGCCGAACGCCGTTGCCGGCGTGTGCCGGCCACATCCCGCCTGTTGGCGGAGGCACCTTGGGGCGTTGACCAGGTTGCCGGGCCCGACGGATCGGACCGCTCGAAATGCTCGGGCGAACGATACCAAGCCGCCCGCCCGCTGTCGCGATCGGATCGTCACGGCGCGTAACCGGCCAACCCGTGTTCACCGCCCGGCTACCTTGCGAAGGGTGCGTGTCGTGGTGGTGGGCGCCGGCGGGGTCGGCTCGGCGTTCGTGACCATCGCCTCGCGGCGAGACGCGATCGAGCACATCGTCGTCGCCGACATCGATCTCCGCCGGGCCCAACGGGCGGCCAGCACGGCGGGAGGCAATCACGCTCGCCAGCGGGTGACGCCGACCACCGTCGATGCCACATCTGCGGCGTCGGTGGCCGAGCTCGCCAGCTCATGCCGCGCCGACGTAGTCCTCAACGCCTGCGCCCCACGATTCAACCCGGGGGTCTTCGAAGGTGCCTTCGCAGCCGGCGTGCACTACCTCGACATGGCGATGCACGTCTCCGTGCCGCATTCGGAACGGCCGTTCAGCGAGGTCGGCGTGCTGCTCGGTGAGGAGCAGTTGGCCGCTTCGGCGGCGTGGGAGGAGCGCGGCCAGTTGGCGATCGTCGGAATGGGTGTCGAACCCGGATTCTCGGACGTCGTAGCCCGCTACGCCAGCGATCACCTCTTCTCACGCATCGACGAGATCGGCGTGCGTGACGGCGCCGACCTTGTCGTCGACGGTTACGACTTCGCCCCGACGTTCTCGATCTGGACGACCATCGAGGAGTGTCTCAACCCACCGATCGTCTACGAGCGCGAACGCGGTTGGTTCACGACCGCCCCGTTCAGCGAACCGGAGGTGTTTCCGTTCCCCGAGGGGATCGGACCGCTGTCGTGCGTGAACGTCGAGCACGAAGAGGTCGTGCTGATGCCGCGCTGGCTCGACGTCGGACGGGTCACATTCAAGTACGGCCTCGGCCAAGAGTTCATCGACGTCCTGCAGATCCTGCACAAGCTCGGACTCGACGGCATCGATCCGATCGACGTCAGGGGTGCCGCCGTGTCGCCCCGCGACGTCGTCGCCGCCGTGCTCCCCGACCCGGCGTCGCTCGGCAAGGACATGCGTGGCAAGACGTGCGCTGGCTCGTGGGTGCGCGGCGCCGGTCCCGACGGCGAGGACCGCTCGATCTACCTCTACCACGTCGTCGACAACGCCTGGTCGATGCGAGAGTTCGGCCACCAGGCCGTTGTCTGGCAAACGGCGGTGATGCCTGCCGTGGCGATCGAGATGCTCGCCACCGGTGTCTGGAGCGGCGCCGGCGTGCTCGGGCCGGAGGCGTTCGGTGCCGACCCCTTCCTCGAGTTGCTCGATGAGCAGGGCGTCGAATGGGAGTGGGACGACTGGCCGGCCCCGGTCCCCGCCCGCGTCAGCTGAGCGAGCCGACGACCGGTTGGGCGAAGCGCAGGCGCTGGTCGAAGCCGGCCTCGTAGGGCAGGAAGCCATTGCGGTCGGGGTAGACGAGCTGGACGATCCCGAAGTCGTCGCCGCGATACCACGCCTCGGCAGTGGCGAACAGCGGTGCCCACTCTGCGAGGTTGACGGCCGCGAAACAGCAGCGCAGCTCGTTGTCGAGCAGGCCGACGAGTTCATCGCCGATCGGGATCTCGGTTCCCGCGGCGAGCGTGTCCCGCACGAGACCGAGGAGTCCGCGTGCCGCGACTGGAGTCAGCCCGAACACGACGACGTCGGGAAAGCCGACATGATCGGGGAAGTTGATCGTGTACGAGTACCCGGCCTGGGGCGGATCGCTGTCGGTGTCCGGGGCGACGACCTCGAGGGCGTAGCCGTCTGTCTCGATCATCCACTCGATCTTCTCCAGGGCGCTCATCGACTGGTAATAAGCGGCGTTCGGGTCGCGGGAATCGGCGCTCACTCCCCCATGATTGCCCGCTGGGGTCCGGGTCGTCGCCAGGAGACCGGCAGGAGGGCTCGATGAGCGTCGCGTTGAACGGCAGAGGCCCGCAAAGGCCGGAGGGCGCGGGTGGTCACCTTCAACGACAAACGAGCGACTTTGCACACGTTTGGGAGCCTGCGCGACAGTGTCCATCCGCACGGGGTTCGGGTTCAGGGGAGTGGTCATCGCCGAGAAGATCAAGGTCGGCCAACTATGGCGACGGCGCAGAGACGGGAAGGCGTTCATCCCGGCCGTGAAAGTCGCCGACGGATGGCTGAACAAGGCCGGAAACAAGCGCACAGCCAAACAGCTACACGAGAAGTACGTGTGGATCGAACTCGACGACGATGCCAGGCCGAAGAAGAAGAAGAGGAAGCGCAAATGAACGAAGGTCACGCGTCGTGATCGCCCTGGCGGAGGCCGGTTGAGGGTGCTTGGCGGGCGGTCATCGGACTGCCTCGACGACTGCTAGTGGGTCGGTCCCGTCGATGCTCACAGTGCCTTGCCGCCACAGGTGGGCGACCGCTCCGGATACGACGTCGGGTGGTTCGTCGAGGACGTCGGCGATGTCCTGTTGGCGCATTGGGCCGCTATGGCGTATGACGCGCAGGATGGCGGCACGGCGCTCATCGTTGGCTGCGGCGCGGTCGGCGTTGAAGGCTGCCCGTGGCGCGTCGACGGTTGCCCAGTGGCGAGGACGGTGGCTCATCAGCGGCGTCCTGTGCGTTCGACCCGTTGCCGTCGCCACCGCTCCCGAGCCTCATGCTCCTTCTCGTTGATGGGGCGCTTGACGCCGAGGCGTTGCCATTCGAGCAACTCCTGCCACCGCGCTTCGTTGCGGCCATAGGTGGCTGACGGGGCAGCGGCGGGCATGCGGGTGATGGCGTCGTCCCAACAGACCGTCGGCGTCGCCGCTGCCTGCGCCCGTTGACACGCCAGCCTCTCGGCGACAGCGGTGAGGTGCCCCCAACGGACACCGGGCGCGGCACCCGAATCACACCAGGCGACGACGCCCAGATGGGTAGCCTTCCCTGGCTCGACGTGGGTTTGGCGTAGCCGATGCGGATTCGTCAGCGCCGCCATGCCCTCGTCGGCGAGGAGCGTTGCCGTCCGATCGAGCAGGTAGTCGTCGCCCCACGGGTGGACGACTTCCAGCACCACGTGCAGGTCTGCCCCCGAGGATGCGAGTACCAGGCCCGGGAGGTGGTGCCGTCCTCCGCTTGCTCGCGGGAGTCGATGACGCCGCATGCCCAGCACGGACCACCCCGCCCCAAGTCCACCACTGCGTCTCGTTCGGCGTCCGCTTGGCGTCGGCGTTCGGCGGCCAGTTCGGCCCTGAAGAGAGCAGCGACGGACGGCTGCCGAGGCCCGATTACCTCGTATGCCTTGTCGGCTCGGGCATGCAGCTCGGCCGCCTCAGCGTTGCGACGTCTACGCATCACACCCGCACACGTGGATGCGGCCGGGACGGAGGGTGTCATGCGCGGCACCATCCCCTCGCTCCCCGGTACCAACTTCCAGGCAGCGCCCGACCGCATCCACGACCCTTCATGCCGACGCGCCTTCACGCTGTGGACTCGTTCCCACAGCTCGTCGGCCCGGAGCCTCGCCTCCCGTCGGCGACGGAGCGCCGGAGCTACCCGGTCGACCAGCTCGTCGGTGAGGCCAGCCAACCCTTGACGGTGCTCGACTACGCTCACGGCTGCTGCTCCTCGTCGTCGGCCAGCTCGACCCGGAGCCCGGCGGCCTCGACGGCACCGAGCCTTGCGAACGCCGTCCGTAGATGCGTCGACGCCTCGCGGGCAGCCTCCGTGGCCCGCTTGCGCTCGTCGGCGGACGCCCCGGACCACCTCGCCCTCGCCTGTTCGTGCTGCACAGCCACCGCACACACGTGTAGCGACGAAAGCACCATTTATGCAAGCACCCCCCGCAGATCACGACGCAATTAATTCGGTTTTTTTTTGCCGGGCCACCCAGCGGGGACCAACTTTTTTTTCTTGAAACCCATGTAGCGGGGACTCGTTTATTAGCAAGACAGGCGTCGTGAATGTCTGTACGGTCGGCAGTCCTGGTCAGTCGGCCAGGTCCGAACGGGGGAGACGGCGGATGAAGCGTTTGATCGGCGTGTCAGCTTTGGCAACCATGGGGTTGTCGTACTCGGCCCAGGCGGCCGTGGAGCCGGATCCTGTGGCTGTTGTCGAGCCCGAGGTCGTGGCGTGGACGGGCGACTCCAAGGATCACATCGGCTATGGCCCCGCCGTCGCGTGGACGGGCGATGTCAAGGATCACATCGGCTATGGCCCCGCCGTCGCGTGGACGGGCGATGTCAAGGATCACATCGGCTATGGCCCCGTGGTGGTGGTCGAGGCCGACGCTGGCGGCTAGTCGACAACCGTCGGCGTTTCGCGTTCCTCGGCGACGGACGCAAGGCCTGCAGCTTCCCGCAACGGTCGGAACAAACCTGAGAGTCGCCTCAGCGGCCTTCACCCGCACAGCCGCGGGCTGCTCCCGATCGGAGGCGATGTCACCGAGCGTGATGCTCGCACCGAGCGCGAAGGCGGACAGTCTGTCGGCGGTGACACCGAGCACGTTTGCCCGCAGCTCGTCGAGGCGGACCTTGAAGTCGGGATGGCCGAGGCGACGATGAGCCGTCCGCTCGCTCATGCCCGATTGGGATGCCGCCATTTCGATCGTGAACCCGGCGACGAGCGAGGCGAGGAGTTGCTCGTCGCTACCGACACGGCTGCCACTGGTTGCCATCAGCTGCCACGTAGCCGCCGGATTACCGGCAGATCAGCGCCGTCAGTGAACTGTGAATCGCGCCGCGGGGTTCTCGGCGTGCGGAAGGTGGAAGTCGGGGAACTCGCCAGACATCGTCGCCCTCGACGCTAGGCCTCCGGCGTGCGGACGGCGCAGCTGTTCTCCGGAGTTCAACCGGTCCGCTCTGCGACAGTTCGGCTCCGAACAACGCCTGACTAGGAGCACGCAGCGGGTCCGGCGGCCACAGCCGAGAAACCACTAGACGGGCACCGGCCGACCCGTTACCTTGCCGCCACTGCGGGCTCGACCGGCCTGCGGAAACACTGCACTGCACAATCATCGGCGGCGGAACGCCGGGCGGAAGGAAATGACATGAACATCAATGACACGCAGTGGCTCGCGCATGCGCGACGCCTGATCACGGCGGCTGCCTGTGCCGGCACGCTGGTCGCTGCCGGTGGCGGAGTTGCGTTGGCGACCACGGTGCCCGTCGACACGGCGCCGGCAGACAGCGCGGCGACGGCAGACACCGCGGCGACGGCAGACACCGCTGCTCCGGCCGAACCGGTGGCTATCGCGGTGACGCTGACCGAAGCGGGGATCGAAGGCCTGCCCGACGACCTCGTCGCTGGCGTCGTTGACATCACGTTCACCGACGAGACCGGCGCCGTCGATGGTGAAGTCGACTTCACCCTCGTCGAGCCGGGCACCGACGTCGCGACATTCACCGAAAGCCTTCCTGCCCTCGTTGAAGGCGGCCCCTTCCCCGACTTCTTCCTCAACAACGCCGGAGCAGTCGGCGGCCACACGATCACGACCCTCGACGCCGGCGAGTACATCGTGTGGGCCGAACTGCCCTCAGAGGATGAGGACGCCCCCAGCGAAATCGTCGCCGCGCCGCTGACCGTTGGTGAGGGTGACGACAACGCCGTGATCCCGGCGACCGATGGCGGCAGCATCCGTGGCGGCGACTACCTGTTCGACGCCGATGTGACAGCAGGTGGAACCTCGGTCACCTTCACCAACTCGAGCGACAACCAGTTCCACCACGTGGTCTTGATGGACTTCGGCACGACCGATCCCGGGCTCGTCGAGGAAATTCTTCCGGCATTCCTGGAGAGCGACGAGGGCGCACCACCACCCGAGGGCATCGACATGGAGCAGGTCAACCCCGACTTCGCATCCTCGCCGATCTTCGGACCTGGTTCGAGTGGGACGTTCGAAGCACCCTTCGAGGCGGGGCACACCTACGTAGCGCTGTGTTTCATCCACGACCGTGAGGGCGGCCTCCCCCACGCCCTCCAACACGGCATGTACGACGTGTTCCAGGTCGGCTGATCTCGACGGCACCTCGGCCGGGGACCGCCGATACGGTCCCCGGCCGAGATGTACCGCTTCCTGCTGCGCCCGCGCTGGATCGCCTTCACGGTGGTCGTCGTCACGGCGATCGTCGTGATGATCAACCTCGGGTTCTGGCAGCTGCGCCGCCTCGACGAGCGCCAGGCCTTCAACGAGGCAGTGGCGGAGCGCTTCGACCAGACCGCCGTCGGCGTCGACGAGCTGATCGCTCCGGACGCGGAGGTCGGCGACGACGAGCTCGGTGCCGTTGAGTGGCGCCCCGTCGTGGCATCGGGCCGCTATCTGCCTGACGAGGAGCTACGTGTCGTCAACCGCAGCCAGGGCGGTCGAGCCGGCGACAACGTCGTGACACCGTTGCTCCTCGACGACGGGCGTGTGCTCATCGTCGTTCGTGGCTTCGTTCCCCAAGACACCGAGGTCCCGTCCGCCCCCGCAGGCGAGGTGACCATCACGGGTCGATTGCGCCGTTCCGAGGTTCGTCGCACGGGCGCGCTGTCCGACCCGAGCGAAGGCGACCTCACCGAGGCCCAACGCGTCGACATCCCTCGCCTCGCCGCCCAGCTTCCGGGAGATGTCGTACCGATGTACATCGGGCTGACCGACTCCGACCCGCCGGAGTCCGGCGGACTTCTCGAGCCGATCGCCGAGCCGTCCCTCGACGAGGGACCGCATCTGTCGTACGCCGTGCAGTGGTTCCTGTTCTCCGCGCTGGTGGCGATCGGCTGGCTCCTGGCCGTCCGCCACAGTCGTAGAGTTCGCCCATGAGGCAGCTCTCCGGCATGGACGCAGCGTTCCTCAACATGGAGACGCGCAGCACGTTCGGGCACGTGTCGTCGCTGAACGTCTTCGACGTCTCCGGTCTCGGCCGAGACGAGTTCTTCGAAGGCACCCGTCGCCTCGTCGAGGAGCGCCTCGGGCTGCTCGTCCCGTTCCGCCGCCGGCTCGTCGAGGTCCCCCTCGGCCTCGACCTCCCCTACTGGATCGAGGACCCGGACTTCGATCTCGACTTTCACGTCCGTCATCACGCCGTTCCCCCGCCCGGGACCCCGCACCAGCTCAGCGACGTGATCAGCCGGATCCACGCCCGCCCGCTCGATCGAACACGACCGCTGTGGGAGCTCTACGTCATCGACGGTGTGGACGAAGGACGATTGGCGGCGACGTTCACGAAGGTCCACCACGCCTCCATCGATGGTGCTGCCGGGGCGATGATGCTCGCCTCCCTCCTCGACATCGACAAGAACGGCAGCCCGAAACCCGAGCCGACCGCCTGGCATCCCGACGCGGTACCCACCGATCGCCAGCTGATCGAGCGGACGATGCTCGAGTACCTCCGGCGTCCAGAGAAGTTCGTTCGCCTGTCCGTGCGGGCCCTGCGCGATCTGTCCGCGGCGACGCGCAACGGCGGACTCCGGGTGATGGCGGACCTGCTCGCCCAGCCGGTCCCCGGCCCACTCGGCGACCTCGTGCGTCGCCGGTTGCGCGGGACCGACAACGAGATCGACAATCCTCCGGCCCTGCCGGCGACGGCAGCCCCACGCACGCCGTGGAACGCCTCGATCGGCGCCCATCGCCGGTTCGCCTACACCACCGTGTCGCTCGACGACGCCAAGGCGGTGCGCCGTGCCGTCGGTTGCACGTTCAACGATGTCGTCATGGCGCTGTGCTCGGGCACATTGCGCCGCTACCTGACCAAGCACGACTGCCTGCCCGAGGAGCCGTTGATCGCGATGGTGCCAGTCAGCGTGCGCACCGGAGCCGAGGAGGACACCTACCAGAACCGGGTGTCCGCGCTGTTCGCCGATCTCGCAACGAACGAGGAGGATCCGCGCCGGCGAATCGACCGCGTCAAGGCGACGATGGACCGGGCGAAGACCGACTTCCGTGCCATCCCCGCCGAGACGCTGCAGGACTTCACGCAATTCGCGCCGCCGGCGATCGCCGCCCGGGCGATGCGGATGTACAGCCGCCTGCGCATCGCCGATCGCACGGCGCCGCCGTTCAACCTCGTCATCTCCAACGTGCCGGGGCCGAGCTTCCCGCTCTACGGCGCCGGGGCCAAGCTGGAGCACTTCTACCCGGTCTCGGCGATCGCCGACGGGGTCGGCCTGAACATCACCGTGCAGAGCTACAACGGCAACCTCGACTTCGGGTTCGTGTGCGACCGCGACCTCGTCCCCGACGTCTGGCTGATGACCGACCTGCTCCAAGAGAGCATGGCCGAACTGCTCACCCTGACCTGAGCGACCCGCGCCACGACTGGGCAAGGCGCTCGGCGAGGAGGACGACGGGCAGGTAGGTGCCACACGCCGGCAACGACGGGAGTACGGAGGCGTCGCCGACGAACAAGTCGTCGTAGCCGTTGATTGCGCCGTGCTCGTCGACGACGGTGCCAGTCGCACAGGTCGAGGTCGCATGGGCGTATCCACCGAAGCCACCGAGTACTCGCACATCGCTCACGACGTCGGTGAACGGCGCCGTGCCGACGAGCTCTTCCACCAACGTGACGCCCGACGAGAGGCGCACGGCGTCGGCCCCGCCGAGGTGTCCAAAGTCGACGACTGGAGGCGCCGTCGGGTCATCGGGGCGATCGGCGTCGAGTCGAACTGACCCGCGGCGCTGGTTGACGAGGAGGCCGACGAGAAGCGCGGCGTGCCCAGGACTTGCCGAACCGAGGTGGTTCATGGCGACCACCTCGATGGCCCCTCGACGCAGCACGGCACCGGTGACGAGCTCGTGACTGACGGTCTCGTCGGCTTCTCGCAACGTCAACTCGACGACCCGGCCGACGTGATCACGCAAGCCCTCACCGAGCCCGCCAACTCCCACACCCGACCGCATCAACAACGCTGGTGTGAAGATCGCCCCCGCAGCGCACACGACGCGATCGGCGTGGAGCAGGGTGCCGTCGGACAGCGCCACCCCAGTCGCCCTGCGGTCGGCGACGATGACGCGCTCGACCAGGCCGCCGGTAACGATGTCGAGGTTCACTCGGTCGCGTGCGACTCCGAGGTAGGCAGTCGCGGTGGTCAACCGCTCGCCGCCGCGTCGAGCAAGCCCGGCGACCGTGGCATCGCTCGCAGCGGCGAGCAACGCTCGATCGATCGGCCCGAGCTCGCTCGGCTCGACCTGTTCCTCGGAGATCAGGGCGCGGTCGCGCAACGGATCGTCGTGGGCCAGCGACAGCACCCCGCCGTTGACCGCACTCGAGCCGCCGAGCCCCCGCCCCTGCGGGTACGGCCGGGACGACGCGCGGCCATCGCGGGCGACGAGCCCGTCCCAGATCGCGCCCGGCGTGGCGAGGTCGTCGAGATAGCTGCTCGTCGCTGACGTGCGCTCAGTTCCGGCCTCGATCAACGTGACGTGGTCGGCACTGTTCTCGCTCAATCGGCTGGCGAGCACGCACCCGGCGGTGCCGCCCCCGACGATGAGCCAATGTGTCACCGGCGAAGCGGGGGCCGAGCCCGCAGAGTCACGGCCAAAAGCCGTCAAGCAGGTGGGCGGCGTCGTTGTAACGATCGATCCGCCACCTGCCCCGGCCGGTGTCGGTGAGCCCAGTGAGCGATGTGTTGAGAGTGAACAAGTCGAACCAGCCGCGAATCGGGAGGTGCAAACCGATCCGCATCGCGACATCGACGACGCCGCCGTGGGTGCAGACGACGACCAACTCGCCGGGATGGGCACCGAGGATGGCATCGAGCCCGGCGGCGACGCGGGCATGCAGCCCGGACACCGTCTCCCCGCCCGGGTAGATCTCGCCGTCGGGATCCTCCAGCGACCAGTCCGGGGAGAAGCGGGCGATGAGGTCGTCGTAGGTCATCCCGTCGCACTCCTCGCCTGGGTCGATCTCGGCGAACCGCTCGTCGATGTGGATCTCGGCGCCGATGACCGGGGCGACGAACTCAGCCGTCTCGATCGCCCGGCGAACATGGCTGGCGTACAGGACCGCGCCGCTCAGCTCACCGGTCCGGTCGAGGCGCTTGGCGAGCAGCTCGCACTGGGCCCGCCCGTCCTCGGACAGCCCCGCGCACGTCCGGAAGTGGGAGATTGTCCGCGTCGCGTTGCCCACGGACTCTCCGTGGCGGATCAATACGACGCTGGTCCGAGGCGTGCGTTCGTCGTCGGTGGACACGACGATCACCCTATTGATCCGAGTGTTTCGTGCCACCCGAGTGTTACGTGTCGAGAATCCGACAGCTGGCACTCGGATGACAGCAAACACTCCGAGGGAGGGGCCCGGGCTGTAGGGTCGGGGCAGTGCCAGCCGGGTCGCGACTGACCATCACAACGATCGGTGACGACCCGCGGGGAGCGGCCATCGCCGCCGCCGCAGCGGCCAACCACCTCCACCTACCCGGTCCTGTCATCGTGCGCGACATCGCCTTCATCGAGGGCGATCTCGTCGACGAGCAGCGCGATCGCCTCGCCGCCTTCCTCGTCGATCCGCTGTTGCAGACGGCGACATGGGCCGTCCCCGGCGACGACGACAACGCCGTCGAGATCGCCTTCCATCCGGGCGTCACCGACGCCGATGCCGACGCGATCGGCTACGCCGCATCGCAACTGGTCGTTCCAGTGACCGCGGCAGCGACCGGTCGGCGCGTCGAGTTCCCGCCAGGTTGCACCGCGGCGACGATCGACGCCCTGCTCCGGCGCGTCGTCGCCAATCCGGTCATCGAACGATGGGCTGCACACCGCATCGAGCCCGTCTTCCATCCGGGCTCTGGGGACACGCCCCCCGCCGACGTCGTCCCGATCCGCACCCTCGATGCCGATGGCCTGGCCGAGATCAACTCCGAACGGTCACTCGCCCTCGACCCCGAGGAGCTGGTCGTGATCCGCGACCAGTTCGTCGAACTCGGGCGCGATCCGACCGACGTCGAGCTGGAGACATTGGCCCAGACGTGGAGCGAGCATTGCGCGCACAAGTCGTTCCGGGCGGCGATCACCGTCGATGGCACCGAGATCACCCCATTCCTCCACCAGCTCCGCGATTCGACCGAACGGATCGGCGCCAAGTTCGTGCGATCGGCGTTCGTCGGCAACGCCGGGATCGTCTCGTTCACCGAGGGTGAAACTCTCGCCCTCAAGGCAGAGACGCACAACCATCCTTCCGCCGTCGAGCCGTTCGGTGGTGCCAACACTGGCGTCGGCGGCGTGATCCGCGACGTTCTCGGTGCCGGTCACCGGCCGATCGCCCTCACCGACGTGCTCTGCTTCGGCCCAGCCGATCTCGCCCCCGAGGGACTGCCCGACGGCGCCCTCCATCCGCAGCGCATCCGCCAGGGGGTCGTCGCCGGCGTCGCTGACTACGGCAACAAGATCGGCCTGCCCACGGTCGCCGGGGCCGTGCTCTACGACGCGGAGTTCACGACCAACCCGCTCGTGTTCTGCGGCTGCATCGGCAGCGCCGCCGAACGGGAGGCGCCAACGGGCCCACATCCCGGCGACCGGATCGTCCTTCTCGGCGGCGCAACCGGCCGTGACGGCATCCGCGGGGCGACGTTCTCCAGCGCGGCGATGGACGCCACCACCGGCGAGGTCGCCGGGGCCAGCGTGCAGATCGGCGATCCGATCACCGAGAAGCTGCTCATCGACGTGCTCGACGGCGCCGAGCACCTCTGGACGGCGATCACCGACTGCGGCGCCGGCGGCCTGTCGTCGGCGATCGGGGAGATGGCCGAGGGCGTCGGCGCCGACGTCGACCTCGACGCCGTCCCGCTCAAGTACCCGGGGCTGCGGCCCTGGGAGATCTGGCTGTCCGAGGCCCAGGAACGAATGGTGCTGGCGGTCGCCCAGGGCGACGTCGAGGAGCTGCAGCGACGCTGCGCCGCACACCGCGTCGAACTCGCCGACCTCGGCGAGTTCACCGGGACCGGCGACCTCGCCGTGCGCTCGGGTAGCGCCGTGGTGCTCCACCTGCCGACGCAGTTCCTCCACGACGGGCGGCCCCAGCGGCGGATGGCGGCTGTCGGCGCCTCGCCATCGACCATCGCCAACGGTCGCAAGGTCGACGATCCGCGGTCGACGCTGCTCGCCCTCCTCGCCCATCCGAACATCGCGTCGAAAGCTGCGGTCATCCATCGCTACGACCACGAGATCGGCGGCGCGACCGTCGTCCGGCCACTGTCGGGCGCGGGCGACGAGGGCCACGCCGACGGTGTCCTGCTCGCCCAGCCGGAAGCCGACCACGGAATCGCCATCGGCATCGGCGTCAATCCGTGGTACGGGCTCCAGGACGCCGAGGCGATGGCTGCCGTCGCCGTCGACGAGGCGATCCGCAACGTCGTTGCGGTCGGCGCCGACCCGGATCGCGTAGCCCTGCTCGACAACTTCTCGTGGGGCGACCCCCGTGATCCGTACACACTCGGAACGCTCGTCGCCGCCGTCGCCGGCTGCTGTACCGCAGCCGAATTGTTCGGTGCCCCGTTCGTGTCGGGCAAGGACTCGCTCAACAACACCTACACCGACAGCGACGGGCAACGGCACTCCGTTCCGCCGACGCTCGTGATCACCGCCGTCGCCCACGTCCCGGATGTCGGCCGGTGCGTGACTCCAGAGCTGACGGCCGCGGGCAACGTCATTGTCCTCGTCGGCGACACCGGCGAGCACTTCGCCGGCAGTCACCTCGACCTGCTCACCGCCGCCCATCGCCTGCCGTCGACGACGTCGGGCGTCACGCCGCAGCTCGATCCGGCATCGCCGGCCAGGTACCGCGCCGTGCACGAGGCGATCCGCGCCGGACTCGTCAGGGCGTGTCACGACGTGAGCGAGGGTGGCCTCGCCGTCGCCCTGGCGGAGATGTGCATCGCCTCCCAGCTCGGCGCGACGATCGACGCCCTGCCCCACGCTGGGGTCGCCACGGCGTTGTTCTCCGAGTCCGCGGGACGTCTCCTCGTCGAGGTCGCCGCCCAAGATCTTGCCGCGCTCACGGCAATCGTCGGCTCGGTCCAGGTGCTCGGGGCGGTGACGTCTCGCCCGGTGCTCGACGTCGTCGGTGTGTGCGGTCTCGACGTCGCCGAGTTGACGGCCGCATTCACGGGGAACGACTGGTGACGGCGCCGCCGTCGGCGATCGTCGTCGCCGGACCTGGCACCAACCGGGACCGTGACGCCGTGCTCGCTCTCGAGTTGGCAGGCGCCGTTGCCGAGATCGTCCTCGTCGACGAGTTGACGGCCGACCCGCGCCGCATCGGTTCGGTCGACATCATCACGATCGCCGGTGGGTTCAGCTACGGCGACTCCCTCGGGGCCGGACGCCTCCTCGCCCTCGACATCGGCAACGGCAACTTCGGGCATCTCGGCGATGCGATGCGCGAGTTCGTCGCCTCGGGCCGACCGGTGATCGGCATCTGCAACGGCTTCCAGGTGCTCACCCGGGCCGGCCTGCTCCCCGGCGCTCTCGGCCACAACGCCGGCGGTCACTTCGTCTGCCGATGGGTCACCCTGGCGAAGGAAGCCGACTCTCGGTGCATCTGGACGCGGGGCGCCCCCGACCTCGTCGACTGCCCGATCGCCCATGGCGAGGGGCGCTACGTGCATCCCGACCCGGCGGGGCTGGCCGCGTCCGGTCAGGTCGCCCTGCGCTACGCCGGCAACAACCCCAACGGCTCCGTCGCCGACATCGCCGGAGTCTGCGACGAGACCGGCCTCGTCCTCGGGATGATGCCCCATCCGGAGAACCACAGCATCGCCCGCCAACATCCCCGCAACCGTCGCGACCCCGCGACCGTCGACGCCCTCGGTCTCAGCCTGTTCCGTTCGGCGGTGCGTTATGTCAGCTGACCGGTTGCCCACCCCGCTCGTCGACATCGACCTGCCGCTCGCCGATCGGCGCGACGGCAAGGTGCGGGTGTCCTACCGCATCGACGGCGCGGCACGCCTGTTCGTGACCACGGACCGGCTGTCGGCGTTCGACAGGATCATCGCCGGCATCCCGTACAAGGGACAGGTTCTCAACCAGCTCGCTGCATGGTGGTTCGCGCACACCACCGGCATCGTCGCCAACCACGTGATCGCCGTGCCCGACCCCAACGTGCTGATCGCCCGGGAGACCAATCCGCTGCCCGTCGAAGTCGTGGTGCGCGGGGCGATCACCGGCGTGACCTCGACGTCGCTCTGGCAGCTCTACGCCGCCGGCTCGCGGACGATCTACGGCTACCACTTCCCCGACGGACTGCAGAAGAACACGCTGCTCCCGGAACCCCTCGTCACGCCGACGACGAAACCGGCCGCCGGATCCGCCGCCCATGACGAGCCGCTGACGTGGGCCGAGGTCGTGGAACGGGGCTTGGTCGCCGGTCCGCGGTGGGAGCAGATCACGGCCATGGCGGTCGACCTGTTCACGGAGGGACAGCGGATCGCCGCCGCGGCCGGGCTGATCCTCGCCGACACGAAGTACGAGTTCGGCGTCACCGATGACGACGAGCTCCTGCTGATCGACGAGGTGCACACACCGGACTCGTCGCGCTACTGGGTTGCCGAGACGTACGAGCAGCTTCTCAGCGCAGGCCAGGAGCCGGAGAGCCTGGACAAGGAGCCTGTGCGCCAAGCGCTGGCCGACAGTGGGTACCGTGGCGACGGTGATCCTCCCCCACTCGGCGACGAGGTCGTCGCCGCCACCACCGCCCGTTACGTGGACGCCTACGAACGCCTCACCCGGGCATCCTTCGAGCGGGGGGACTACCCGGTCGGCGAGCGGATCGCCGCCCGCCTGGATGACATCCTCGCGGAGGTTGGTGGCGCGCTGTGAGTCGTGAGTTGGCGGTGACCGCACTCACTCCCGATGACGTCCCGCGTGAGGAGTGCGGCATTCTCGGGCTCTCAACGCCGAACGGTGACGGGGTCGCCCAGCTGGCATTCTTCGGGCTGTTCGCCCTCCAGCACCGTGGCCAGGAGGCCGCCGGACTCGCCGTCAGCGACGGTCGCCGGGTCCGCGTCCACAAGCAGCCAGGCTTGGTGTCCAACGTGTTCACCCGCGAGGCCCTAGCACCGCTGGTCGGCTACCACGCCATCGGCCACACCCGCTATTCGACGACGGGTGGAAACAGCGACCGCAACATCCAGCCGTTCGTGGTCGAGACGATGCACGGCCCGCTGGCGCTCGCCCACAACGGCAACATCGTCAACACGGCGAGCCTGCGCGACGAGCTGTTGTCGAGAGGCTTCGGGCTGACGGCGTCAAGCGACTCGGAGGTGATGACGCTGATGCTCGCCGCCGCCGGCGGGCAGACGTGGGAGGACCGCATCGAGCGCACGCTGCCGGCCTGGAAGGGGGCGTTCTCCCTCGTGCTGCTGTGCGGCGACCGTGTCCTCGCCGTCCGCGACCCGTGGGGGTTCCGGCCACTCTCGCTCGGCCGGCTGCCCCATGGCGGCTATGCCGTCGCCAGCGAGACGTGCGCGCTCGCCACCCTCGGCTGCGCCGACATCTCCGAGGTCGCCCCCGGCGAAATCGTCACGCTGCAGGGAACCGAGATCCACCGCCGGCAGGCGCTCGCGCCGGCAAACAGAGGCGCGCGCTGCACGTTCGAGTTCGTCTACTTTTCCCGACCCGACTCGGTATGGGACGGCCGCAATGTCCACCACGTGCGCGAGGCACTCGGTGTCGAGCTGGCCCGCGAGTCTGCCGTCGGCGCCGACGTCGTCATCCCCGTTCCCGACTCCTCGATCCCGGCGGCGATCGGCTACGCACGCGAGAGCGGGGTGCCGTTCAACGACGGGTTGATCAAGAACCGCTACATCGGGCGGACGTTCATCGAGCCGACGCAGGAGATCCGCCAGCGCGGCGTCGCCCTCAAGTACAACTCGCTGCCTGAGAACATCGCCGGCCGGCGCGTCGTGATGATCGACGACTCGCTCGTGCGTGGCACAACGGCCGGCCCTCTCGTCAAGCTCGTCCGCGATGCCGGGGCGACGGAGGTCCACCTGCGCATCACCTGCCCGCCGATCATCCATCCCTGCCACTTCGGGGTCGACATGGGCCACGACGGCGACCTGATGTCGGCCCGCCTGACCGTCGACGAGACGCGCGACCGGATCGGCGCCGACAGCCTGGCGTTCCTGTCGCTGGAGGGGATGATGCGAGCGATCGGCTACGACGACGTCGCCTCCGCCGGCTACTGCAACGCCTGCTACACCGGCGACTACCCGATCGCCGTCGCCGATGCCCACGCCAAACTCTCCTTCGAAGGCGTCCTCGCATGACCTCGATCTGGGCGCCCTCCGGTCCGGATTCCGGGCGCTCGGCCGCCCAGTTTGGGGCCTAAGCGTCCGATGAGGGTCGTCGTCATCGGTTCCGGCGGCCGGGAGCAGGCCATCGCCTGGGCGTGTCGCCGACATGGCCACGAGACGAGCCTCCTTCCAGAGCTGCCATCGCCCACCGAGCTGCAGCCCGACCTAGTCGTCCCCGGCCCCGAGGCGGCGCTCGTGGCCGGGGTAGCGGACGAGTGCGCCCGACGAGGCGTGCCTTGCTTCGGCCCGACCGCAGCCCTCGCCCGGCTCGAGTCATCGAAGGGCTATGCCCGCGAGCTGGCGACAACCCTCGGCATTCCCGGCCCGAGATTCGCCCGCTTCGAGAGCAACAACCGTGACGCCGCGATCCAGTGGTATCGGCAATCGGGCCACCCGGTCGTCGTCAAGCTCGACGGCCTGGCCGGCGGAAAGGGCGTGACCGTCCCCGAATCTGATGCCGAGACCGTCGCCGCCATCCTCGCCGTGGACGGTGCGTTCGTCCTCGAGGAGCGGATGTCCGGCCCGGAGTGTTCGCTGATCGCGCTGTGTGACGGCACGACAGCGGTCGCCCTGCCGCTCGCCCAGGACCACAAACGCATCGGCGAGGGTGACACCGGCCCGAACACCGGCGGCATGGGCGCCTACGCTCCGGCGCCGCTGCCGTACACGGCCGACGAACTGGTGGCCACATTCGTGCTGCCGATCCTCGACCACTTCGCAGCCGCCGGCACGCCGTACATCGGTTCGCTGTACGCCGGTCTGATGCTCACCGCCGAAGGACCTCGGCTCGTCGAGTACAACGTCCGCTTCGGTGATCCCGAGGCGCAAGCAGTGCTGCCGCTCCTCGACGGCGACCTCGCCGAGATCGCCCTCGCTGCGGCGAGCGGTCGACTTGCCGACGTCGACGTTTCGATCCGATCCGCTGCCGCCTGCACGGTCGTCGCTGCCGCGACCGGCTATCCGAACGCGCCGCGCACCGGCGACGTCGTGACCTTGCCCACCGCCGACCAACTCGACGGCGCCCTACTGTTCCCCGCCGGCCTCGTCGACGGGGTCACGAGTGGCGGCCGCGTCCTGTCCGTCACGGGGCTGGGCGAAGACCTCGCCGCTGCACGCGCGAACGCCTACACGGCGATCGAGCGCGTCGACTTCGCCGGCATGCAGTTCCGCCGGGACATCGGGTGGCGGGCGCCGGGCGCTGCACTTACCTCATATGCCGCCGCAGGCGTCGACATCGTCGAGGGCAACCGCGCCGTCACGGAGATGCGTCACGCCGTCGAGGGGACGCATGGCGCCGAGGTAGTCGCCGGCGTCGGCAGCTTCGGCGGCGCCTTCTCGGCCAAGGCGATCGCGGCGATGGACGATCCGGTGCTCGTCGCCTCGACCGATGGTGTCGGCACGAAGGTCGAGCTGGCGGCCCGGCTCCGGCGTGTCCGCGGGCTCGGCCACGACATCGTCAACCACTGCGTCGGCGACGTCTTCGTGCAGTCGGCCCGTCCCCTGTTCTTCCTCGACTACATCGCCGCCAGCAAGCTCGACGCCGACGTCGTGGCCGAGATCGTCAGCGGGATGGCCGACGCCTGCTCCGCCGCCGGGTGCACGCTGCTCGGTGGCGAGACAGCGGAGATGCCTGGCGTCTACAACGAGGGTTCGTTCGACATCGCCGGCACGCTCGTCGGAGTCGCCGAGCGGGAGACCCTGCTCCCCCGCTCCGACGTCGCCGCCGGCGACGTGCTCATCGGAGTGGCGTCGAGCGGGCCGCACACGAACGGCTACTCGCTGTTACGCAAGCTGTTCGCCTGGATCCCGATGGACGTCACGCCGGCGGGGTTCGATTGCCCGCTCGGCGACGCTCTGTTGGAGCCGCACCGCAACTATCTGCCAGTGCTCTCCGATGCCGTCGCCACAGGCGCCGTCAAGGCCCTCGCCCACATCACCGGCGGCGGGCTCGTCGAGAACGTGCCGAGGGTGATCCCGAGCGACGTCGACGCGATCATCCACGTCGGGTCATGGCCGGCGCCGCGGTTGTTCCACCTCGTGCGCGAGCTGGCCACGGCGCTCGACGACCACGAGCTGCACCGCACGCTGAACATGGGCGTCGGGATGGTCGTGGTCTGCTCGCCCGACGACGTCGAGCAGGTTCAGGCGGCGATCGACGAGAAGACGTGGATCATCGGCAAGCTCGTTCAGCGCGATCCGACAGGTCCCCGAGTCCGCTTGTCGCAACCGATGGGTGCGTAGGGACGGTTCCGACCCTGAACCCCGTCGGTACTCGCCGCGATCTAGCAAGATCTCCGGCGAACGTGTCGAGAATTCGGGTCCTGCTCCGTCCCAGGGGTGCGCTCGGCCGGCAGGGCCGACCTCACACAAGGAGAACACCATGGCCAAGTACCTGTTGCTCAAGCACTACCGAGGCGCGCCGGCGGCCGTCAACGATGTCCCGATGGACCAGTGGCGGCCCGACGAGGTCGATGCACACATCCAGTACATGAACGACTTCGCAGCTCGGCTCGAGAGCAGCGGCGAGTTCATCGACGGACAGGCACTGTCGCCCGACGGCGTGTGGGTCCGGTACGACGGCGAGGGGCGGCCGCCGGTGACCGACGGCCCGTTCGCCGAGACGAAGGACTTGATCGCGGGATGGATGGTGATCGACGTCGACAGCTACGAGCGAGCAATCGAGCTCGCCGGTGAGCTGTCGGCAGCACCTGGGGCCGGCGGCGAACCGATCCACGAATGGCTGGAGGTGCGACCCTTCCTGGCCGCGCCACCCACCGTCACCCAGTGACAGTGGACGACGTCGAGCTACGCGAGCTCGTCCCACGGGTCTTGAGCATCCTCGTCAGTCGCGGTGCGGACTTCGCGACTGCCGAGGACGCTGTCCAAGAGGCGCTCATCCGGGCGCTCTCCTCGTGGGGGGACGAGTTACCCGCCGACCCCACAGGGTGGCTCATCACGGTCGGTTGGAGAGCCTTCCTCGACATGACGCGCTCAGACGCGGCACGCCGCGATCGAGAGGTCCGACTCGACACCGAACCGCCGGCCGGCGCGATCCCGAGCGCCGACGACACACTGCACCTCTACTTCCTGTGCGCGCACCCCGATCTGACCTCGTCGTCGGCGGTCGCGTTGACCCTCCGTGCTGTAGGTGGCCTCACCACTCGCCAGATCGCTCGGGCATACCTCGTGCCCGAGCCCACCATGGCGCAGCGCATCAGCCGCGCCAAGCGGACAGTCAGTCGGGCCGGTGTCGATCGACCCGGCGACGTGCGCACGGTGATGCGGGTGCTGTACTTGGTATTCAACGAGGGCTATTCCGGCGACGTCGATCTCGCTGCCGAGGCGATCCGACTGACCCGGCAGCTGGCGGCTTTGGTGGACGACCCCGAGGTCCACGGGTTGCTCGCTCTGATGCTCCTCCACCAGGCCCGCCGCCGCAGCCGCACCCGACCGGACGGAAGCATCGTGCCACTCGCCGATCAGGACCGCAGCCAGTGGGACAAAGTGCTCATCGGCGAAGGAATCGACATCGCACAAGCTGCGCTGGCGCGCGATCGGCTCGGCGAATACCAGGCGCAAGCGGCGATTGCCGCGCTCCATGCCGACGCGCCGCGTGTCGAGGAGACCGACTGGGTCCAGATCGTGGAGTGGTACGACGAGCTACTCCGGTTCGCCGACACTCCTATCGTTCGGCTCAACCGTGCGGTCGCTGTCGGCGAGGCCGACGGCGCCCCTGCAGGTCTGGCGGCACTGGCCGAGATCGACGAACACGTGCCGCGGCGCGAAGCGGTCGCCGCGTACCTCCACGAGAAGAACGGCGATCTCGAACTCGCTGCCCGCCTGTACGCCGATGCCGCTCGCAACGCGCCCAACCTGGCAGAACGCGACCATCAGACGCGCCAAGCATCGCGACTCAACCAGCACCTACAGCGTCACTAGCTGGGGTTTTCCCCGCCTCGGTGACCGTTACACCCCTCCTCTACCCTGTCGTACATGGGTTCGAGTGTGCGTTGCGAGCGGTTGGTTCTGGGGGATGACCCCGATGACGGGACGGTGTTGGATGCGTTCGTCAAGTTGTCGGCGGCTGATCCGAGTGAGCGCAACGGCGAGGGCTTGGCCGGGTTGGTGCGCCGCTCGTTGCGGGTGCGGGGGTGGCTCGACGCCGTCGACGCCCGGATCGCCGTGCGGGCCGCCGAGCTGGCCGAGCAGGGTCGTGGTGAAGCGGCAGCAACGGTCCTCGCCGGCGGCGGCCGGCGGTCCAAGCGTGACGCCGAGGCGGCGGCGGCACGGGGCGCGGTGCTGGATCGGATGCCGCAGCTCGGCAAGGCGTTGAGTGACGGCTCGATCGGGGCCGGCCATGTCGACGCCGTCGTCGGCGCCGCCCGTCAGCTCGACGACGACGCCAAGGCGGAGTTGGCTCAGCATGCTGAGGCGTTGGTCAACGCGGCGGCGTCGATGACACCGGAGCAGTTCGATCGTGAGGTTCGTGGCCTTGCCCGCGACCTCGCCGGTGACGGTGGGTTGTCTCGTCATGAACAACTGCGCCGGCAACGCAACGTGGCCCGCTGGGTCGACAAGCACACCGGGATGTGCAAGACGCTGTTGACGTTGGATCCGCTCGACGACGCCAAGGTGTGGACAGCGTTCAACGCGGCGACCGCTGCCGCTCGTTCTGTGAACCAGGACGATGACGAGCGCACGTGGGATCAGTTGCAGACCGACGCCATCGTCGACCACATCACCCGCCCCACCGGCGACAACGGTGGCGGGTTGGGGGCGGAGGTGTCGGTGCTGATCGACTACACCGCCCTCTTGAACGGCGGTGAAGCGAAGGTGGCCGAAACCTCCGACGGTCAATCACTCCCGGTCGAGGTGATCCGCCGGCTGTGCTGCGACGGCACGATCGTGCCCGTCTGGTTGGGAACCGACCACGAGGTGCTCGCTGTCGGGCGGCAATGCCGGCTGGCGACGCGGGCGCAGCGGCGGGCGTTGCGGGCGATGTACCGGACCTGCTGCATGCCGGGTTGCACTGTCGGGTTCGAGCACTGCCGGATCCATCACGTCACGTTCTGGGAACACCTCGGGGCGACGAATCTCGACAACATGGTCCCGATCTGCGAACTCCATCACCACCTCGTCCACGAGGGCGGCTGGACCCTGCAGTTGCACACCGGGCGGCGGATCACGCTGCGACGACCCGACAGCACGATCTCCTTCGACGGCGTCACCACCGACCGCATTGCGACAACGACCATCGACACCAGGGACAAGCATCCCCAACGATCCGAGCCGCCCCCAGCACCGGCGCCGTGCCGCCGGAAGCGGCCGTCGACCACGGTCACGGAGGTCGCCGAAGAACTCCAACTCGCCCTCCACGAGATTCAGGTCAACGCGCCGTGACACGGCTCAGCGGCCGCGCCGATTCCCTAACCGCAAATCGGTCTCCGCTGACCGCTTTGCGGCACCAGAATCCCGGCATCGGCTGCCGCGCCGTTCCGAGGCCCCAAACCGGTCACAACTGTCCGGATCGTGGCCGCAGAATCCGAGCACCCGGCGCGACGCCGCAGCACGACCGCTCTTCAGAGCCATGCAACCGTGACGCAGCGCGCGATCGACCCACACAACCCGAGGAGAACCTCGATCACGAGCCCTTCGAGGTTCCTGAGGGACTCGTCGACACCTATCCGATGCCGAACGACCGCACGTCGGTGGCGGCAGCCGCCAGCGCCGTAGCCGCCCTTCTCGCCCTCTGTTCACGCGGTGCAGCGATCCATCTCGGATACGACCTGTCAACAGGCTGGGAGACGACAGCCGCGACCGCCTCGCTGCAGCAATCCGCTGACGCGGCGGCTCGGCGCAGCGCCGGGTGTCCCCGAACGCCCGCTCAGAGTCACGCCACCAACGAGGCAACGTTGCCTCACGCGGCGCTACACCGGCCCGAGGAACCGCAAGGGGTTGGTCGACAGCAACTTGTCGCGCTGGTCGTCGGTCAGGAAGTCGGCGTCGCGCACGACCTTGCCCGCTGGGCGTTCGCCGAGCGGGTAGGGGTAGTCGCTGCCGACGACGATCTGGTCCTCGCCCATCGTGTCGATGAGGAGGCGGAGGGCGGCGGGGTGGAACACCACGCTGTCGACGAAGAAGCGGTCGGTGTACTCGCTCGGCGGGCGGTCCGAGTGGCCGCGCACGAGCTCGCCGCGCCGCTCCCAGGCGTTGTCGAGGCGGCCGAGCCAGAACGGGAAGCTGCCACCACCGTGGGCGAAGCACACCCGCAGCGTCGGCGGCACGCGGTCGAACACGCCGCCGAGGATCATCGCCAGCACCGAGAGATGGGTCTCGGCGGGCATCCCCGACAGCCAGCGGGCCATCCAGCGGTCGAGTCGCGGGCCGGCGGGCATGTCCCACGGGTGGACGAACACCGGAGCGCCGACGTCGGCGCAGTGCTCGAGGAACGCGACGACGCCGTCGTCGTCGAGGTCGCGCTCGCCGACGTGATTGCCGATCTCCACGCCCGCATGTCCGGCCGCCAGGCAGCGGTCGAGCTCGGCGCACGCCGCATCCGGGTCCTGGAGCGGGACCTGGCAGAACGGGATCAACCGGTCGCCGCCGTCGGCGACGCACTCGAGCGTGAGGTCGTTGAAGATCCGGGCGACCTTGACGGCCTCGCCGGCATCGCGCTCGTAGCCGAAGAAGAGCGGCGTCGGCGACACGACCTGGCGATCGACGCCATCGGCGTCCATGTCGGCGAGCCGTTCGGCAGCGCTCCAGCAGGCGCAACCGATCGGCCGGTACTCGCCCTCGCCGACCATGATCATCGCGGCCCGCTCGGAGTCGACGCGCAGCCACGGCCAGCCGTCGCTGCCGGTGACGACGGCGAGGTCGGGCCACCCGTTGGGGACGACGTGGGTGTGCACGTCGATCACGGCGGAACCCAACGGACGTCACGCCTTCCCCGGGTGCACGGTGCCGCAGTTCGGGCAGGTGCGGGCCTCGACGCTGTCGTAGAACGCCTGGAACAACGGCGGCAGGTCGGTGACGATGTCGCGCACCTGCACCTCGACTTCGTGGACGACGGCGTCGCAGTGCGCGCAGTACCAACGGAACTTCTCCAGCGTGCCCTCCTCGCGGACGCGTTCGATGACGAGACCGATCGAACCGGCTTCCGGACGCTGCGGCGAGTGCGGGAGGTTGCGCGGCAGTACCCACATCTCACCTTCGCCGATGTCGACGCGGCCGGGTCCGTTGTCGGTCATCACGTTGACGTGGATGTTGCCCTTGACCTGGTAGAAGAACTCCTCGTAGGGGTCGACGTGATAGTCCGTGCGCTGGTTCGGTCCGCCGACGACCATCGTGATGAAGTCGTCGCCGGCCGGGAACAACTGCTTGTTGCCGACCGGCGGCTTGAGCAGATGCTCGTTGGCGGCAACCCACTCCTCGAAGTTTGCGGGCTCGGTCACGTCACTCATCGCGTTGCTCCGGTAACACGGCGACTCCTTGCATCTCGATCAGCAGGTGCGGGTGGGGTAGCTCGCGGACGGCAATGGTCGTTCGCGCTGGTCCCGACGCCTCATCGAAGAACTCTCCATAGACCTCGTTGTATCCGCCGAAGTCGGCCATGTCGACGAGATAGGTGGTCACCGTCACGAGGTCCACGAGGCCGGCGCCGACCGACTCGAGGATCGTGCCGAGGTTGCCGATCACCGCCGCCGTCTGCACCTGGATGTCGAGGTGGACGTCGCCGGCGGCGTCGACCTCGGCACCGGCGATCGTGTCGTCGGGGCGCCGGCTGCTCGTGCCGGAAACGAACGCCAACCCGCCGGCGAGCTTGACGTGCGGATAACGGCCGCGTGGCGTCGCCAGCCCTGGCACGATCCTCGCTTCGCTCATTGCTTTCGCCCCTTCCCGCTGCCAGCCCTTCGGGTGCCAATCCTTGCGAGTTTCGTGAATCTTGTGAGAAACGGCACCCAGAACAGCGCAGCGACGACTCCGAGGGCGGCGTGCTGCAGCCGGACGCGGCGGCGGACCTCGGCGTACGGGGTCGTCGTGAACGACACCAGCTCGTACCGGGAGCGGTAGACACCTGGAAGCGCCTTCTCCAGGCCGTGTTCGACGCGTTTGGCCAGCCGGAACATCGGCGAGGCAACCCGATCGCGCATCTCGACGAAGTTGTCGAGGGCCATTGCGGCGATCGCCTCGGTGTTGTCACGCCGGCGACGCTCGAACATCGGCAGCGCCGCCGACCAATCGCCGCCAGTGTCGTCGAGACAGCGGTCGAGCTCGACGACGTCCTCGAAGGCGCAGTTCGCCCCCTGCCCGAAGAACGGGACGATGGCATGGGCGGCGTCGCCGAGCAGGCCGACCCGCCCGGCGGCGTGCCACGGCGTGGCGTGCACGGTGCCGAGCAGACCGACGGGGTTGTGCTGATAGTCCTCGACGAGCGTTGGAGCGAGCGGGACGAAGTCCGGATAGTTGGTCCGGAAGTGCCGCTCAATCGCTGCGGCGCTGCTCAACGCGGCGAAGCAACCAGTGCCACCGTTGGGCCAGAACAACGTGCACGTGAACGAGTGGTCGGGATTCGGAAGGGCGATCATCATCGACGATCCCCGCGGCCAGATGTGCAGGGCGCCGCGATCGAGGGCGAAGTCACCGTGCTGGGGCGGGATGTGCAGCTCCTTGTAACCGTAGTCGAGGAAGTCGAGACCTTCGTCGATCAGCCCGGCACCGAGTAACTGGCCGCGCACTGCGGAACCTGCACCGTCGGCGCCGAGGACGACGTCAGCACCAGAGCGAACCTTGCCGCTCGGCGTGTCGAACACCATGTCCGCGGTCGCCGGGTCGAGTTCGACGAGCTGATGGTCAAAAGCGATCTCCACGCCCTCCGCTGCTTCGGCCGCATCGAGCAGGGCGTTATTGAGGGCGGCCCGGCTGATCGAGTTGATCGCCAGGTCACCGCCGGCTGAGTAGGGCTGGAAGTCGAGCGGGCCGTCCACAGGGTGGATCATCCGCCCGCGCATCGGCAGGGCGTCGGTCATGACCTGATCGGCGAGCCCGATGCGGCGTAAGGCGTCGAGACCTCGCTCCGAGATCGCCAGATTGATCGACCGACCTCGCTCCGCCTGCCCGGCACGGGGGTCCGGACGGCGCTCGTACACCCGCACGGTCACGCCGCGGCGGCCGAGGAAGCAGGCGAGGAGACAGCCGGCCAGCCCCCCGCCGATGACCGCGATCTCGCGGTCGTCGCCCACCGTCATGCGCGGATCACGTCGGCGAGGGCCTCGGCGGCGCGCCAGCAGTCGTGGTACGTCGAATACAGCGGCGTCGGCGCGAGGCGGATGATGTCCGGCTTGCGCACGTCGACGATCACCCCGTGCTCAAACCGCAAACGCCGGGCGACGTCGGCGGCGCTGGCGACGCGCACAGACAGCTGGGCGCCGCGTCGACCGGGATTCCGTGGCGTGGTGATCTCGATCGGTCCCGACATCTCATCGAGCAGCGTCTCGAGAAACGCTGTGAGTTGCACACTTCGCTCCCGAAGTGCGTCGATGCCGACCTTGTCGAAGAGCTCGAGCGACGTGCGCACCGGGCTCATCGCCAGGATCGGTGGGTTGGAGATCTGCCACGCCTCGGCGGTGGCGGGCGGACGCGCCACAGGAGCCATCTCGAAGCGTGTCGACTCCTCGGTGCTCCACCACCCCTCGAACCGCGGCAACGCTGCCGTCCCGAGGTGACGCTCATGGATATACGCGCCGGCGACCGCGCCTGGGCCGGCATTGAGGTACTTGTACGAGCACCATGCCGCGAAGTCGACGTCCCAGTCGTGGAGCTGCAACGGGACGTTGCCGGCGGCGTGCGCCAGATCCCAGCCGACGATGGCTCCCGCCCTCCGGCCCGCTGCGGTGATGGCCGGGATGTCGAGTAGTTCGCCAGTGAGGTAGTTGACCCCGCCGAGCAACACGAGGGCGACGGAGTCACCGTCACGGCCGAGGTGGCCGAGGATTTCGTCGGTGCCGAGACGGACCACCGTGTCGTCGGGATCGAGTCCGTGATAGGCCGCTTGACTGCGCACCGCATAACTGTCTGACGGGAACGTCGTGTCCTCGACGACGATCTTCGTGCGCTGACCGCGAGGGCGGTAGAACGACACCATCAGCAGGTGGAGGTTGACGGTGAGCGAGTTCATCGCCACCACTTCCGCAGGCCGGGCCCCGACGAGACGGGACAGCGGCTCGGTGAGCAGCTCGTGGTACGACAGCCACGGACGATCAGCCTCGAGGTGTCCCTCGACGGCGAGGCGCTCCCAGCCGGCCAGCTCGGCGAGCAGCTCGTCACGGGTCGCCTTGGGTTGCAGACCAAGTGAGTTGCCGGCGAAGTAGGCGACCTCGGGATGCGACCCGCCGGCCGCCGGCGGCACATGGAACAGTTCGCGTTGGCCGGGATCGTCGATGTCGCGCTGAAGCGCCTCACGCTCGGCGATGGTCACGGAGAGCTGCCCTCCCGGCCTGCCACGTAGAACCCCATCGCCCGCTCGACGTCGGCCGGAAGGGGTGGGATCTGGGAGCGGGGCAGGAGGAACGTCGAGAGGTTGAACAGATCGGTGAACACCCTGGCGTGCTTCGCCGAGTCGTCGAGATAGTCGAAGCCCGACGTACCTCCGGTGCCCATCCGGCTGCCGATCATCCGACGGACCATCAAGGCGTGGCGGTAGCGCCAGTTCGTCAACGCCTCGTCGACGTCCATCAGCGTGGCGAGCAGGCGGAACGGGAGCTGCGCCACCGGCTCGTCGCGGTACAGGTTGATGAACAGCGCGGCCTCGAACGCCCGGTGCGAGAGATGTGGGCGATAGCCAGGGTCGTGGCGGGCGTAGGCCTCGGCGTCGAAAGCGGCGGCGAAATGAGCGGTCGAGCGGTCGAACGCTTCGAGCCGTCGCCGGCGCTGTTCGTCATCCAGCCGTGGGTCGGTCTCGATCGTCCGGCGGTCGTCGCTGAGGTTGAGCTCGACGGAGGCGCGGTACTCGCGCCAGAAGTCGTAGTCGGCAAGGGTCAGGAACGGTGTGCGCTCGAGCCAGGCCTCGATGGCGGCGAACAGCGTCGGCTCGCCCTCGGTCCGTTCGATCAGGCGACGGTGCTCGGCAGAAAAGCGCGTTGTGTACACGCCACCGCCGATGCGCGGCCGCCCTTCCGGATCGACCCCGAGGCGATTCTCGATGATGCGGAACTGAACACTCTGGAACCCTGATGCCGGCACGAGCAGATCGCGGAAGTCGAGGAAGTCGAGCGGCGTCATCGTCTCCAGCACGTCGACCTGATGGAGCAGCAGCCGCTCGATCTCGGCGACTCGATGCAGGTGGCCGACGGCGCGCAGCATGTCGCGATCGGCGACGACCCCGGCAAAGATCTTGAGGACGGCATCGAGCTCGTGGAGGATCTGCATGAACCACAGCTCGTACGCCTGGTGGACAATGATGAACAGCAGTTCGTCATGGGCCTCACGCCCGAGTTGCTCGCTCTCTGGCTGCTGGCACGACAGCAGGCGATCGAGCTGCAGGTAGTCGTGGTAGTACAGCGGCTCCCCGGCGTCGCCCATCGCCACCGACGGTACCCGGCCCGACGGATGCGCGTGTTTGCGTCGTCAGCTGAGCTCGAAGCGGATGCGCCGGTTGCGCTTGCCTTTGTTCTCGACCTTGGTAATCCGGAACGGCGCCGATTGGGCGGTATTCGAGAGGTGCGTCCCGCCGCATGCTTGCCGGTCGACTCCTTCGATGTCGATGACGCGCAGTAGGCCGTCGGGCGTGGGCGGTGGGGCGACGGACAGGCTACGGACGAGGCCGGTGGTCGTGTCGGCGGCGGCAGCATCGACGTACACGCTGCGCACCTCAACGCCACGGGCGATGATGTCGTTGACGCCGGAGTCGAGGCCGCGTAGGACGTCGTTGTCGATTTGTGACAGGTCGAAGTCCATCCGTCCCGTGCCGTCGGCGTTGATCTGGGCGCCGGTCACGAGCGTGCCGGGAAACTGCTCGAAGACGAGCGCGTTGAGGATGTGCGAGTCCGTGTGCAGCGACGCGACCCGCGCACGCCGCTCGTCGTCGACGCGGAGCAGGACCGTTCCGGACAGCTCGATCGTGTCCTCGCCGAGGACATGCCAGACAGCGTCATCGCCATCTTCCGACGACTCGACGCCAGTGACCGCGACCACGCCGCCGCGGTACTCGATCCAGCCGGCGTCGCTCACCTGACCCCCGCCGCCGGGGTGGAAGGCTGAGCGATCGAGGCGGACTCGTCCCGGCCGGGCGTCGATGACGCGGGCGTCGTGCTCGACGAGGTCGGGTTGCTCGTGGCAGAGATAGACAGCCATGAACTGGAACATATCGACGCAGGCGGACAGCGCCGCGAACCGCGGCGGCGATAGCGGCGTACAGCTAGGCATGAACCGCACTAGCACTTCATCCAGCAAGGCTCGTCGCCGCACCGTGGCGGCGATTGCCGCGATCAGTGTGCTCGCCGCCGGAGCGACGACTGCAGCCGCCGAGTTCGCCTATGGGCCAGACCCGACACCGCCGGCCACCGAGGCCGCGGCCGCCGAGGGGACGGCCGCGATGACCGAGGGCACAGCCGATCCGAACGCCGTCGTCCACACCGCCGAGACCCACCTCGGCACGATCCTCGTCGACCAGGAGGGTTTCACCCTGTACGCCTTCCTCAACGACACTGACGGCGAAAGCACCTGCACCGGTGACTGCCTGGCCAACTGGCCGGCCGTTCCCGCTCCGGAGGGTGAACTCAACGTCGGCGACCTCGATCCGGCGTTGTTCAGCACCGTCGAGAACGCCGAGGCCGGACCGATGTTGAAGATCGGCAACTGGCCGCTGTATCGATTCGCCGGCGATCAAGCACCTGGTGACGTCAACGGGCAGGGCGTGGGCGAGGTGTGGTACGTCGTCGGACCGAGCGGCATTGCGGCGTCGCTCGTCAACACCCGCGAGACGTCAGCTGGTCCGATCCTCGTCAACGCCGAGGGAATGACGCTGTACGCCTTCCTCAACGACACCGAGGGCGAGAGCACGTGCACCGGCGATTGCTTGGCCAACTGGCCGGCTGCCGTGATCGGCGAGCACGACACCAGCGTTCTCGATCCGGCGCTGTGGAGCACCGTCGAGAACCCGGAGGCCGGGGCGATGCTGAAGGTCGGCGACTGGCCGCTGTACACGTTCACCCCCGACGAGGCCCCGGGTGACGTCAACGGCCAAGGGGTTGGCGAAGTGTGGTACGCCGTCGCCCCCGACGGCTCGCCGGTCGAGGGCGACATCACGGTTGCCGAGTTCGCGCCAGCACCACCACCCGCCGACACGACGCCCGCCGGCACCGAGCCGGCGGGTACCGCGACGGCCACGACCGGCTGAACGACCAACACCCTGCTGACCAGGGGTGCCAGGCGGGACGGAAACGTCCCCCTGGCACCCTTCTTGTCGTACCCCTCCTTCTTGCACCCCGCGTCGTTTCGTTTGGGGGGTCGCGAGGGGACCTTCGACCCTGGGCAGGCTCGGCCTCGCCGGCCATCATTGATGTATGGACACCGCCGATCGCACCGACCACCGGACTGACCGATTCGGCATCGAAGTCCTCGAAGCCAGCACCTGTTGGGAGCTGATGCGTTCGACAGAAGTGGGGCGCCTGGCCGTGTCGTTCGGTGATCAACCAGACATCTTCCCCGTGAACTTCATCGTCGATCACGGCACGATTGTCTTCCGTACCGCCGAGGGGACCAAGCTCGCCGCCGCCGTGCTCGGACGTAGCGTGGCGTTCGAAGTTGACGGCTACGACGCCGACGCCGGTGAAGCCTGGAGCATCGTCGTCAAGGGCCGCGCCCGCGAGATCGAGCGCATGCAGGAGGTCTTTGACGCCGTTGATCTGCCGTTGTTTCCCTGGCACGCCGCCCCCAAGCACCGCTTCGTTTGCATCGAGCCGGACGACATCAGCGGACGCCGGTTCGAGGTCGTCGACGCTCCGGCGTAGACCAGCTGTTCTCCGGAGTTGAACCGCCGTCACTTCTTGACGTTTCGGGCTCCGAAGTTCGCCTGACCGATCGACGCACATCCGTTGACTTTTCGTACAGGGTCGTTGTCGCGCGGGTTGCCGGACGCCTAGCTTCGAGGGATGGGAGGCGCGGCTGAAAGTAACCGCCGAATTGTCGTCCTCTCTTCGGGCTCCGGGAGCAACCTGCAGGCGATCATCGACGCCTGTGCCTCCGGGCAGATCGACGGTGCCGTCGTCCACGTGGTGTCCGACCGTGACGACGCCTTCGCCCTGCAACGGGCGGCCGCAGCCGGAATCGCCAGCACCCACCTCGCCCGCCGCGGCGGTGAGACCCGAGCCGACTACGACAGCCGCCTCGCCGACGTCGTCCAGGACGCAGGTGCAGACATCGTCGTCCTGGCCGGATGGATGCGCATCCTCACGATGAACTTCCTCGGCCGCTTCCCTGAGCGTGTCGTCAACCTCCACCCCGCGCTCCCTGGCGAGCTGCCCGGCACGAACGCCGTCGCCAGGGCCTACGAGCAGGCCTGCCGCGACGAGCGCACGTCAACCGGGGTGATGGTCCATCTCGTGCCCGACGAGGGCGTCGACGACGGCCCCGTTCTGGGGACCGTCACGGTGCCGATCCATCCCGACGACACCCTCGACACGTTGACCGAACGTGTCCACGATGCCGAACACCGCCTGCTCGTCGATGCCCTCGCCGAATTCAGCGAAAGGGAGAGAGTCCTGTGAATGCCCCGACCCCCCATCCCAGCGACGGTCTGTTCGACCGCTACGAGGCACTTACGTTCGATGATGTCGTGGTCGTCCCCGGTTACTCGGAGACGCTGCCCGACGCCGTCGACACGACGGCCACGTTCGCTGCCGGGATCACGTTGACGATCCCGCTCGTCTCGTCGGCGATGGACAAGGTCACCGAGGCACGGATGGCGATCGCCATGGCCCGCCACGGCGGAATCGGGGTGATCCACCGCAACCTGTCGATCGAGGAGCAGGCCGCCGAAGTGCAGAAGGTCAAGCGCAGCCAGAGCGGGATGATCACCGACCCCGTGACACTCAACGCCGACGCCGCGCTGCACGAGGCCGAATCATTGATGAACCGCTTCAAGTTCTCCGGCGTTCCGATCACCGACGGAGACGGTCGCCTCGTCGGCATCCTCACCAACCGCGACATCCGTTTCTGCGAAGCGGCCGACTATGAGCGGCCGATTTCTGAGTTCATGACGTCGACCCGGCTCGTCACGGCGCCAGTCGGCACGTCGCTCGACGAGGCCAAGGCGATTCTCCAGCGCCACCGCATCGAGAAGCTGCCGCTCGTCGACAGCAGCGGCCTGCTCGGCGGACTGATCACGGTGAAGGACATCCAGAAGCGCCAGGAGTTTCCCAACGCCAGCCGCGACGACGCCGGTCGGCTTCGCTGTGCCGCAGCTGTCGGCGTCGGTGACGATCTCGAGGCGCGGGTCGAGGCACTCGTCGGCCAGGGCATCGACGCCGTGGCGATCGATACCGCCCACGGCCATTCGGCAGGCGTGATCAAGTCGATCGAACGGATCAAGGGCGGCTGGCCGGAGCTCGCTGTCGTCGCCGGCAACGTCGTCACTGCCGAGGGCGTCGATGCCCTCGTCGACGCCGGGGCCGACGCCGTCAAGGTCGGTGTCGGCGCAGGATCGATCTGCACGACGCGGGTGATCAGCGGGGCCGGGATGCCCCAGCTGTCGGCGATCTGGACGGCGTCACGGCGGGCCCGCCAGCGCGGCGTTCCGATCATCGCCGACGGAGGCGTGACCTACTCGGGCGACATCGTCAAGGCGATCGCTGCGGGTGCCGAGACGGTGATGCTCGGCTCGCTCCTCGCCGGCACCGAGGAGAGCCCGGGCGAGCTCGAGCTGTTCGAGGGCCGGCGCTACAAGAGCTACCGGGGCATGGGGTCGATCGGGGCGATGCAGGGCCTCGGGGCGGATCGTTACGCCAGCGGCCAAGGCGACCAGCCGGCCGGAGTCGGTGCCAGTTCGAACAAGCTCGTTCCCGAAGGGATCGAGGGTCGCGTGCCCTACGCCGGGCCACTTGGCGAGGTGGTCTATCAGCTCGTCGGCGGGCTGCGCAGCGGCATGGGTTACGCCGGCACGCCGACGCTCGAGGCGTTGCGCACCCGCGCCCGATTCATGCGGGTCACCACGGCGGGGCGCGAGGAGAGCCACCCCCACGACGTCACGATCACCAACGAGGCGCCCAACTACCAGCGCGGATAAACAGACGCGAGCCGGGAACCATGGACGGCTCGCCGGCGTCAGAGGCGCATGTTCAAGCGCACTCTCTCCAACCGTCCGATCCTCGCTGGCCTCGTCGCCACGCTCGCCCTCGCCGGGATCGTCACCGTCGGCGGTCTCGCCGGTGCCGGCACCGTAGACGCATGCCCGCCCGCAGATCCGTTGACGACCGAACCGCCGATGGCGACCAGCGCTACCGAGCCGGACGGTCCGGCGGCGGACGGGCGCTGCGCGATCGATGCCGAGGCGTACTTCCACAACTACTCGCAGGGCGCCATGGACATGGCGACGACGGCAATGCCGACCGGCATCCCTGCTCAACAGACCTCCGACGTCATCTCAGTCGACGTCGTGGCCGAGGCCGTCGAGCCGCCCCCTCCAGTACTCATCGACGAACCGGGAGTTCTCGACGACAACACGTTCGTCGACGCCGGCGATTCGCTGTGGGTGGCTACCGACGACGACCGCGAGTCGACGTTCGCCCTCGACGTCGACACCGGCTCGTTCAACGTCGCCCAGACGTTCCTCGCGAGCGGGTACCGTCCGGAGCCGGACTCGATCCGTCCCGAGGAGTGGGTCAACGCCTTCACCTACGGAGACGAGCCGGCAACCGACACAGACCTCGCCGTCAACGTCGAGTCATCGACAACCGGCGACGACACGGCGATCGTTCGTGTCGGCGTGACGTCCCGCCAGCTCGCCGACGAAGCTCGGCGGCCGGCGAACATCACGTTCGTCATCGATACGTCGGGTTCGATGGACATCCGCGAGCGGCTCGGGCTCGTGCAGTCGTCACTTGCCCTTCTCGTGCGCAGCCTGCGCCCCGACGACACGATCGCCATCGTCACCTACGGTGACGTCGCCAGCCCTGTGCTGCCGCCGACGCCCGTGTCCGAGTGGCAGCGCATCGTCGACGCGATCGACGCGCTGCGGCCCAGCGGCAGCACGAACATGGAGGCCGGCTTGTTGCTCGGATACGAGGCCGCCCGCGAGAACTACGACTCAGAGGCGCTGAACGTCGTCGTTCTCGCTTCGGACGGCGTCGCCAACCAGGGGGTCACCGACCCAGAGGTGCTCACCGACGAGATCACCGAGGCCGGCGACGAGGGCATCCACCTCGTCACCGTCGGCTACGGCATGGGTAACTACAACGATCACCTGATGGAGCAGCTCGCCGACCTCGGCGATGGCTTCTACTCGTACGTCGACACCTTCAACGAAGCTGTCGAGCTGTTCGTCGAAGCCCTGACGCCGACGCTGACGATCGTCGCCGAAGAGGCCAAGATCCAAGTCGTCTTCGACGATGACATGGTCGCCCGCTACCGGCTGATCGGCTACGAGAACCGGGCTCTCGACGACGACCAGTTCCGCGACGACTCGGTCGACGCCGGCGAGCTCGGCGCCGGGCATCAGGTGAGCGCGCTGTACGAGATCGAGCTGGCTCCCGGTGCCTCCGCCGACACCGTCGTCGCCGACGTCCGTCTGCGCTGGCGATCGACCGAGACCGGAGACGTGATCGAAGTGGACGAGCCGCTGGCGATCGACGTCGACGGCGACCTGTCCGGCAGCCTGCGTCTCGCCAAGCTCGTCGCCCACACCGCCGAGCTACTGCGCGGCAACACCGTCGTCACCGAGCGCGGCGTCACTCTCGACGAGTTGCTCGCCGAAGCACACGACCTCGACGATCAGGGCGTCGACGGTGCGGACGAGATGGTCGAGCTGATCGCAACGGCGATCAACGCCGAAGACCCCGTCCCCACCATCACCGAGTGACGATTCCTCCATTGGAGTGTTTCGTGCTGACGGAGTGTTTCGTGCGGGAAACCCGACACGAAACACTCCAATGGAAGGACGTCAAGTGAGCTTTTCGACGAACTGTTCGAGCTGACGGAGGTTGCGGCACTCGTAGAGACCGTCGGTATGCGTGGCGTACTCGCTGACGATCGAGTCGCCCGTGTTCCAGTACGACCGCGGCTCGGGGTTCAGCCAGTACACGTGACGAGCCTTCGCCGCCATCTCCTTGACCACCCACGACTGGCTGGCGTGGTAGTTGTTGCGTGCATCGCCGAGGAGCAGCACCGTCGACTTCGGACCGACGTCCTTCCCCCAGCGTTGCCAGAACACCTCGAAGGCGTGGCCGTAGTCGGAATGCCCGTCGACCCACACAACGTCGGCCTCGGTGTTGATGCGGTGGATCGCCTCGCCCACGTCCTCGGTCTTCTTGAAGTAGTCGGTCACCTCGTCGATGCCGTCGATGAACACGAACGAGCGAACTTTGGAGAACTGGTGCTGGATGGCGTACACGAGCATCAACGTGAAGCGGGCGAACGCCGCCACCGACCCGGAGATGTCGGCGACGACGATCAGCTCCGGCTTCGCCGGGCGCGGGTACTTGAACTTCGGCTCCGCCGGGACGCCGCCGTACGACAGTGAGTGGCGCACCGTGTTGCGGAAGTCGAGCGGTCCCTTGCGCCCATGTCGGCGCTTGCGGGCGAGGCGTGCGGCCAGCTTGCGCGTCAACGGGTACAGCGCCTTGCGCAGCAACTGCATCTCGTCGCGGCTGGCGTGCATGAACTCGACATCCTCGGGAAGCGGCTTACGCAACGTCTTGGCCATCGCCTCGGCACCGCGATCGGCCACGAGACGCCGGCGGATCTCCGCCTCGACCTCGGCCTTGAACTGATCGATGCGGACTTCGAACTCCTCGCGTTCGAGGCGTTCCTCGAGCGGTGTCAGCCCGCCCTCGGCGGTCTGGCGCGACGCCTCCATGAGCCGCTCGAGCAACCCGTCGAGGTCGAGGTTGCGCAGCGTCCGATAAAGGTAGTAGGTGCCGCCAACGGGTCGCCCGGGTTCCATCCCGGCGAAGCGCTGCACGGCCTGGCGGGCCATCGCCCGCATCATCGCCTGGTCACCGCCGAGCAGCGCCTGCATCAACAGATGGGCGACCTCCTCGGCGGTGAGAGCGTCGAGCCCTCCCCCGGCGGCTCCCCGCCCGTCGCCCTGACCGGCCTGGTCCTGCATCTCCCGCCACAGCTCGTCGAGCTCGCCCTCGTCGGCGTCGAGCAGCCGGTACTCCGGCCCGCGCAGGCTGAAGTACACCTCGAAGACCGTCTCGAACGCCCGCCAGTGGGTGTTGTTCTTGACGAGCGTCGCGCCAAGGGCGTACTTGAAGGCATCGCGGTCGTCGACGGGGATGTGCTGCACGGCCTCCATCGCGTCGAGGTTCTCGGTGAGACTGACGGGCAGCCCGGCGTTGCGCAGCTCGACGACGAACCCGTTCAACAGCCCAACCATGTTCGAGCTCGGCGAGCTGGGCGCGCTGATCGTCTCGGTCACGCCCGCAGGCTACGAGCCCGGCGGGCAACGTCAGTTGCCGGATCAGCGGGCGCTCAGCCGACGGTGTTGTAGTCCCCGGACTCGTAGGCGATCTCGACCCACCTGGCGTCGTCCGGGGGCGCCGGGGTCAGCGGGATCGCTGCCAGCTCCTCGGCTGACATCGGTTGCACACCGGCGCTCACCCACGTCACGAACGAACCGGGCGTCGACCTGACGAGGATCGTTTGCTGGCCGCCGTGATCGGCTGCTGCCGGCCCGAAGGCGATCGTGTGCTCGTCGCCGTCCGCATTGAGCACTGGGTTGGGAGCGACCCAGGCGAGCGCCATCAATGGCAACCGGAAATCGTCGGGCGACGTCATGCCGTCGTAGAACACGCCGTACGAGAGCCACGCGCTGCCGGTGGCATTCGTATACCCGACGTGGAAGTTGTAATCAGTCGGGATCGTGCCCATGAAGTAGCCCGCCAGCGGCCCCTCATACACCTGCACGAGCTCGCCGGGCAGTTCCGCACCGGGCGTGGTGACGGCCTCGGAAAAGGCGACGAACCCGTCCTGATCGAGGCCCCAGCCGGCGAGCATGATCGTGCCCCCGCTGTCGTCTGGCTTGTACAGCATCGAGATCGCCGAGGTCTCCGACGCCGGGACGAAAACGGCGCCTCGCCCGTCATCGGTCGGAATCTGGATCGCACCGGGCGCCTGCGATGGGTCGTTCGACGGATGCGACGGATCGTCGGTCACGAAGCCGGGGTCGCGGATCAGGGCGATCGCCGCCGTCGGCTCGGCACAATCGGCGCAGCTCGCCCACACCGTGTACTCCGAGATTCCGTTCATTCCGGCCCCGGCTTGATGATCGATGACGCAGAACCCGTCGGGCGTCGCCTCCGGCAGCGGCATGCCGTTGAAGCGGACGTCATTGGGATAGATCGTCGATGCGGCATCGGCCGGCAGCGACGGGTCGGCCGGACACGGCACGAATGGACGGTCGGGGTCCGGCGGTGGCGCGGTGATCACGTTCGCCGGGAGCGAACTCACCGCCGCGTCGCCCTCCGTGGCTGTCTCCGCAGGCTGCGGCGTGGTCGTCGCCGGCCACTCGGAGGATGGAGGCGGCGCTTCACTCGGGGCGCTGGCAACCTGCGATGGCTCTCCGTCACCGGACAGCACCGCCACGGCGCCGGCGGTCCCGCCGGCCACGAGGGTGACGACGCTGGCGGCGACGAGCCAGTGGCCACGCGGGCTGCGGCTGCTCGCGGTCGAGTTGCGCCCGCGGTTGGCGAGGACGTCGTCCCACGACATCTGGCTGAGCGTCAGCTCCTCGGCTCGGCGGCGGTAGAGATCGCGCAGTCGCGCTTCGAGACGGGACTTCGGGGAGGGATCGTTCACGGTCGAAGCTCCTTGCGCAGCAGGACGAGCGCCCGCCGTTGGCGGGTGCGGACGGTGGCCGGACGGATGTGAAGCGCGGCAGCGACCTCGTCGTCGCCGAGGTCGCAGAAGTACTTGAGGGCGAGGACGGCGCGGTAGCGCAGGTGGAGGGTGGCGAGGGCATCGCTCAGCTCGTCGGCCTCGAGCCAGGTGACGCCGGGGGCCTCGGGCGGACGGCGTCGCTCGACGGCGACATGGCGATGATGTGATCGGCATCCGTTGACAACGGCGGTGCGCAAATAGCCGATCGGGTTGTCGATGCGGTCCCAACGGCTGTGCATCTTGAGGAAGGCGTCCTGGACGATCTCGTCGGCGCGGCCAGCGTCGCCGGTGAGCACGTAGGCGAGCCGGGCCATCGGCAGACGCCATTCCCTGAACAACTCGGCAACACCGAGCCCGCGGAGCGCCCCGACCGGTTCGCTCGCGAGTCGCGCCGTCGCAGCCAGCGGGTGGGGATCAGCCATCACACCTTCAACGACGCCCCTCGAGACGATTCTGTTTCATCTCGGCGGCGATTCACCGAGTCACACCGACACGCCTCGGTTCAGGCCGTTGTCGCCGACGAGTTGGCGCGTTGGGGCGCGAGCGTAGATACCTCACGCCTCCTCGACGGACAACTCCTTTGCCGCCTTGGCGATGTCGCTCTGGTACTTGAGCAGGATGTGCAACGTGTCCTTGGCGACCTGCGCGTCGATGGCGTCGAGGTTGAGCAGTAGCAGTGTCCGCGCCCAGTCGAGGGTCTCGGAGACGCTCGGCGACTTCTTCAGATCCATCTGGCGGATCGACCGGACGACGCGGGCGATCTGGTCGGCGAGGTTGGCGGTCACACCAGGCACCTTGGCGAGCACGATCTCCCGCTCGCGCTCGAGCGACGGATAGTCCACGTGCAGATAGAGGCAGCGCCGCTTCAGCGCCTCGGACAGCTCGCGTGTGTTGTTCGACGTGAGGAACACGAGGGGGATCTGATTGGCGGTGATCGTGCCGAGCTCAGGGATCGACACCTGGTAATCGGACAGGATCTCCAGCAGCAGCGCCTCCGTCTCGACCTCGACACGGTCGACTTCGTCGATCAGCAGGACGACCGGCTCGGCGGCGCGGATCGCCTCGAGCAGCGGCCGGGTCAGGAGGAACTCTTCGGTGAAGATGTCGTCGTGAACCGCCGACCACGAGTCGCTGTGACGGTCGGCTTGGATGCGCAGCAGCTGCTTCTTGTAGTTCCACTCGTACAGCGCCTTCGACTCGTCGAGGCCCTCGTAGCACTGCAGGCGAATCAACCGGGCGTCGGTCATCTCGGCGACCGACTTGGCAAGCTGGGTCTTGCCGGTGCCCGCCGGTCCCTCGATGAGCACCGGCTTGCCGAGCCGGTCGGCGAGGAAGGCGACGCCGGCGATCCCCTCGTCGGCGAGATAGTTGACGTCGCGCAGCCCGTCGCGAACCGCCTGGACACTCTCGAATCGATCGGTCACCCGGCGCACGCTACCGAGCGGTAGCGGCCGATCTCCGACCGGAAATCACGACCGATGGGTGTTTCAGGGCACCGAACGGTCCCCTCAACACCCATCGATTGGGCGTGGGAGGGTGCCGCGTACGATGCCAGGCGTGTCCGGGGTCCTCGGCAAGTACGTCGATGCGTTCGTCGACGGTGTGGCTGCCGAGCTCGAGGCGCTGGCCGGCGACGGCCACCGTGGGGACGTCACGATCGACGCCGGTGAGTTGGCTGCCGCGGTGTTCGACAGCGACGGCAGGTTGTCCGGCGACGAGCTGCGCGCGTGGGTCGACGACATCGGACCCCGCCTCGACCCGCCGGTGATCGTCACGCCGGACCGGCTCCGTGAAGGCGGGATGCTGCAGGGCAAGCGGTCGTGGCTGGACCGGCCGAGCACGCTCTTCGACCTGCTCGTCAAGTCCGACGCACGCGACGGTGGGAGTCGAGCGACCCGCTACTACGAGGGAGCGATGCGTCTCGCCCATGCGTCGGCAGCTGTCGACCTCGTGCCGTCTCCCGACGAGATCGCCGCGATCGACCGCTATCGCGGCGTGCTGCTCGCCGCCTTCGACGCCGCTGGTGTTGCCCGCCCGGGCGCGCTGCGAGGCGCCGCCACGCCCGTCTCGGCCAGCCCGGCGCCGGCCGTGGCCGCGGTGCCTGCGCCACCGGCCGAGCCGCCGCCGTCGCGTCCGATCGAACAGCTCCTCGCCGAGCTCGACGACCTCGTCGGCCTCGACTCCGTGAAGGCAGATGTCCGTCGCCTGACCAGCCTGCTGCGCATCCAGCAGTTGCGCGCCGAGAGGCAGCTGCCGACGCTGGAGACAAGCCACCACCTCGTGTTCACGGGCAATCCGGGCACCGGCAAGACGACCGTCGCCCGGCTGCTCAGCCAGATCCTGCGCACCCTCGGACTCGTGTCCAAGGGCCATCTCGTCGAGACCGATCGCTCGCACCTCGTCGCCGGTTACGTCGGGCAGACGGCGACGAAGACGAGAGCTGTCCTGGAGTCGGCACTCGGCGGCACGCTGCTCGTCGACGAGGCTTACGCTCTTGCCCGCGGTGGCGACAACGACTTCGGCCGAGAAGCCATCGACACCATCGTCAAGTACATGGAGGACCACCGTGACGACCTCGCCCTCATTGCCGCCGGCTACCCGGCCGAGATGGCAGAGTTCATCGACGCCAACCCCGGGCTGAAGAGTCGGTTCACCCGGTTCATCGATTTCCCCGACTACTCGACGGACGAGCTCGTCGAGATCTTCGAACGGATGAGTGGCGACCTGCGCTACCACCTCGACGTCGCGGGTTGTCAAGCCCTCCGTGCGGTGATCGACGCCGAGCCGCGCACACGCGGGTTCGGCAATGCCCGCTTCGTCCGCAACCTCTTCGAGGAGATTGTCGGCAGGCAGGCGGAGCGCCTAGCCGCAGTCAGCGAACCGACAGACGACCAGCTGACGACCCTCACCGCCGTCGACGTCGCTGGCACCTAGCCTTGCTCGGCAATGTCGTTCGGCGACCGACTCTTCACGCCGCAGACGGCGAAGGCGCTGCTTTCCTGGCGAATCCTCCTCGCAGCGGTGATCGGTGTGGTCGCCGGCGTGCTCGGCCTGAATCCCGCGACCGCCGTCGGCCTCGGCCTCGCCGTTTACGCGACGACCGTCCTGGCTGCGATGCCTCCGGGTCGGAAGACGTCGACGTTTGATGCCTTCACGCTCAGCGAGCCGTGGCGCAGGTTCGTGCAGGGCGCCCAGCGGTCTCGCGCCGCCCTCCACGCGACGCTTCGCGGCGCCTCCGACGGGCCGCTCAAGGAGCGACTGACGGAAATCGCCGGCCGTCTCGACAGTGCGATCGAGGAGAGCTGGGTGATCGCCAAACGTGGCGACGAGATCGACGAGGCGATCAAGCGAATCGACCCGGTGCGCCTGCGCTCACAACTCGAGACGCTGCGGGCGTCCGGTACCGGAGACTCGGGGGCCGCGGCGATCGAGTCGGTGGAGAGTCAACTCGCCAGTGCCGAACGTCTGAAGGCGTTGTCGGCGAGCACCGCCGACCGCCTGCGACTCACTCAGGCCCGCATCGACGAGCTCGTTGCCCGCGCCGCTGAGATCATCGTCGGCAGAACCGACGGGGCAACGTACGAGCACGACGTCGACAACCTCGTGATCGAGTTGGAAGGACTGCGCCAAGCCGTCGCCGAAACGAACGAGCCCACTTGAAGGCCCGTGCTTTCGCCGTGGCCGTCGCCGTTGCGCTCGTCGTCGGTGCCCTCTTCATCCGACGCGACCTCATCGAGGGCGAGGACAGCGACACGGACACCGATCAGGCCGACGAGTTGGTGTGCGTCACCGAGCTCGCCGACGTGTGCTCGGTGTTCGCCGAGGGAGACACTTCGCTCCAGGTGACGATCGAGGACGCCGGCGTCACGCTCGACCGACTTGCTGCACTCGGCGACGACGAGCCGGTACCGCTGTGGCTGACCGTCGACCCCTATCCGGCGATGGTCGACGCCACCCGCGCCGGCGCCCGTGCAGCGCCACTCGGATACACCACGACGCCCCTCGGCGCGTCGCAGCTCGGCGTGGCCCTTCCTCCGGACGGCCGTCTCGACGTGCTCCGTGCCGCGTGCGACCCTGAGCCCCTGTGGCGCTGTATCGGCGACAACGCCGGCGCCCCGTGGGTCGACATCGGTGGCGAGCCGCAGTGGGGCACGATCCGCCCGGCCTTCGGTGACGTCAACGATTCGGCGTTGGCCCTGGCGTCGTTTGCTGCCAGCGTGGCCGGATACTTCGGCGACGCAGACATCAGCAGGAGCCGCTGGGAGGCGGACCTCGACTTCATCTCCTGGGTGCGCGGACTGGCCGCGACGGCAAGCGGTGTGTCGCTCTCGGGCGGCAGCGCCCTGGGAACCATGGCGACGCGGCCAAGCGCCCTCGACATCGCCGCCACCGCCGGCTTCGAACTCGCCACCGTCGATGCCACCGCTGAGCGCTTCGCGCCCAACTATCCTGCACCGGAGATGTCGTTGCAGGCCGTGCTGGCCGTGCCCGGCGGGGCTGCTGCGCCAGGCGACCTCGCCAGCGATCTCACTCGACAGCTGCGCAGCTCCGGCTGGGACGACGCCGTGACGGCGGCGACCGGCTTGCCGAGCGCCTCGGCGATGCTCGCGCTGCGCGCCTACTGGGAGGAGGTCACGTGACTGGAGAGAGAAGAACATGACGATCACGAGCGGTTTGCGACGCCACGGACGCCTGCTCGGCGCGGTGCTGCTCGCCGCTGGACTCGCCGCAGCCTGCACCGATGACGACGATGACGATGACTCCGGTGCTGGCGATCTGGAAGGTGCCGACGCCGGCGACTGCATCAGTGTCGACATGGCGGTCAGCAGCGAGAAGATCGCCCTGCTGACAACACTCGCGGAGGAGTTCAACGAGAGCGACGCCGAAGTCGACGGGACGTGCATCTTCGTCCGCCCGCGCAGCGTGTCGTCGGGACGGGCGGCCGAACTGATCCCGGAGGGATGGCCGAGCCCAGACGTCAATGGCGAGCCACCGGTGATCTGGTCGCCGGCGGCGTCGGCCTGGGCCGGCATCGTCAACGAGCGCGCCGGGACGACGATGGCACCGGCCGGCACTCCGTTCATGCTCACACCACTGGTCATCGCGATGCCCCAACCGATGGCCGAGGCACTCGGCTGGCCGGAGGAGTCGATCGGCTTCGCCGACCTCCAACGGCTCGCCAACGACCCCGAGGGATGGGGAGCACTGGGCAACCCGGAGTGGGGCCCGTTCCGGATTGGCAAGACCAACCCGAACTTCTCGACGAGCGGCCTCAACTTCACGATCGCCGAGTACTACGCAGCGACGGGGAAGTCGGCCGACCTGACGATCGAAGATCTCGCCCGTCCGGCCGCCGTCGAGTTCGCCACCGACATCGAGTCCTCCGTCGTCCACTACGGCGACATCACGATGACGTTCCTCAACAACTGGTTCGCTGCCGACGCGCGTGGCACGTCGCTGACCTACGCCAGCGCGGTCGCCGTCGAGGAGAAGAGCGTCATCGACTACAACCGCGGCGATCCGGACGGTGTGCTCGCCCCTGGCGAAGAGCTGCGTCCGCCACGGGTGCCGCTGGTGGCGATCTACCCCGAGGGCGGGACGCTGTACTCGGACAACCCGTTCATCATCCTCGACACCGAGTGGGTCGACGCCGACGAGCGCGCCGCGGCCGAGCAGTTCGAGACGTTTGTCCAGCTTCCCGAGAACCAGGAGCAGGTCCTCGCGTTCGGTTTCCGGCCGAACAACCCTGACGTCCCACTCGCCGACCCGATCACGGAGGCCAACGGCGTTGACCCGACGCAGCCGCAGGCCGAGTTGGAAGTGCCCCAACCGGACGTCCTCGTCGCCATCCTCGAGTCATGGGCGGAGTTGCGCAAGGAGGCCCGCGTCCTGCTTGTCCTCGATGTCTCCGGGTCGATGGGGGAATTTGCCGGAGCAGACAACGAGACCAAACTCGATCTCGCCAAGGCTGCGGCAACGAGCGCCCTCGACGAGTTCAAGGACACCGACCAGGTTGGCATGTGGGTGTTCAGCACGGATCTGGGTGGCGATCACCCGAACTGGCGGGAGGTGGAGCCGATCGGCGAGATCGGCGAGAACCGCGCCGATCTCGCGGCAGCGATCGAACGGCAGATCCCCGTGTCCGGGACCCCCCTCTACGAGGTCACCGGCGTCGCCTACGAGACGATGCTCGAGCAGTACGACCCGGCGATGATCAACGCCGTGGTGCTGCTGACCGACGGAGTCAACGATGACGGCGTGCCGAGCGACGACGACGAGCAGTTCACCGAGTTGATCAGCACGCTGCAGGCCGGGAGTGAAGGGGCGACGTCGCGGCCGGTGCGCGTGTTCACGATCTCCTACGGCGAGTCCGCCGACGTCATCACCCTGCGGGCGATCAGCCAGGCGACCAGCGCGGCGACCTACAACGCCAGCAACCCCGACACGATCGAGCAAGTATTCACCGCCGTGATCTCGAACTTCTGACGGGACCGATGGCCCACCGCTCGTTCCGTGACCGCTTCTTCACCCCGAAGGTGGCGAACGCGATCATGTCCCCCGGGGGGATCGTCCTCGCCGGCGCCGGAGCGGCGGTGGCAATCCTGGCTGGGTTGCCGCTCGTCGCCGCCGCCGGCGTCGGAGCACTGGCCTGGGGTGGAAGGGTGCTCGCCGCTGTCGGGACCAATCCGGCCGCGCCGCAACCGCACGCCCTCAGTGAGCCGTGGCGTGGCTACGCCCAGAGCGCCCAGAATGCCAAGCGTCGGTTCGACCAGGTCGTCGGGTCCGTCGCCGACGGGCCGCTCCGACAACGGTTGTCGACCCTGTCGGCTCGTCTCGACGAAGGCGTCGACGAATCGTGGCGCATCGCCAAGCGCGGCCACGAGATCGTCGCCGCGCAGAGCCAGATCGACACGGCCGGCGCAGCAGCGGAGCTCGCCGAGCTGGAAGCCGCGGGCGACGCCGCGACTGGCGCCCGAACAGCGACGATCGAGTCGCTGCGGGCGCAGCTGGCGGCGGCCGAGCGACTGTCGACCCTCGCCGCGCAGAGCCGGGACCGGCTGCGGCTGCTCGACGCACGTTTCGACGAGCTGATCGCCCGGACCGTCGAGGTGTCGGTCGGCACCGGCGATTCTGAGGTGCTCGGCCACGACGTCGACCAACTCGTATCGGAACTGGAGTCGCTACGCGTGGCGATGGAGGAGACCGACAAGCTCTCCGGCTTGCAGTCGCAGACCTGGCCGCCCGAGCAGTGAACCAACCCCTCCCAATCCGAGTGTTTGCTTCCATCGGAGTGTTTCGCGCGAGTCGCGTCGGCCGGAAACACTCCGATGGAGCTGGCCACGACGGTGGATGATCAGTCGCCGCTTGCTGTGGCGGCCAGTACCGAGCGCTCCGCGCTCTCGCGCCTCGAGGACCTCGGCGACTACATCGATCACCACCGCGAGGTCGTCGCCGTGCCGGAGTCGACCACCACGGGGATCGAGCGCAGCGGCGAGGGCGCCGCCCTGCTGCGCTCCAACCTGATCGTCGCGTCCGGTACCGCGCTGTCACGGATTACCGGCCTGCTGCGCGTGATGGTGTTCGGCTACGTCATCGGCAAGGGCGCCCTCGCCGACGTCTACCTGATCGGCAACGAGACCCCGAACATCGTCTACGAGCTGCTCATCGGCGGCGTGCTGTCGGCCACGTTGGTGCCGCTGTTCACCGAGTTCCTCGAACGCGACGACGAGGAGGCGACCAACGCCGTGATCACCGTCGCCCTCACGGCGATGGCCGTGTTGACCGCCCTCGCCGTGCTCGCCGCCCCGTTGATCTTCGGCCTCTACACGGTGAGAACCCAAGAGGGCGTCGATCCCGACCTGATCCAGCGAGTCGGCACCCTGCTCACCCGTGTCTTCCTCCTGCAGATCTTCTTTTACGGGGCCGCCGGGGTCGCCAACGCAGTGCTCAACTCCCGCCGACGTTTCCTCGCCGCCTCGTGGAGTCCTGTGCTGGCCAATGTCATCGTCATCATCACGCTGCTGTCGCTGCCGGACCGGACCTGGCAGCTGGGCGACGTCGAGGTCGACGAGCGGCTGCGTTGGACGCTGGCCATCGGCTCGACCGCCGGCATCGCGACGATGGCGCTGGTGCTCATTCCGGCGGTGCGATCCGCAGGAGTGCACTTCCGACCGGCGTTCCGACCGCGCCACCCTGCGATCCGGCGGCTGCTGACGATGTCGCTGTGGACGTTCGGCTACGTGCTCAGCAACCAGGTGGTCATCGTTGTCGTGCGCAACCTGTCGTCACCCGGCTCGGGGGGATCGGCGGCGTACTTCCAGGCGTTCACATTCTTTGTCCTCCCCCACGGCCTGCTGGCGATGTCGATCGCCACGACGTTCGTCCCCGAAATGGCCCGCGCCGTCGGGCGCCGCGACCGCGAGGCGTTCTGCGCGACCTCGTCGCTGGGCCTGCGCATCATCGCCATGCTCACGGTGCCGGCAGCGATCGTCCTGTTCGTGCTCCGCCGGCCGCTCATCGGGCTGCTCCTGCAGCACGGCGAGTACACCGCCAGCGACGCCCTCGTCACTTCACGCGCCCTCGCCGGCTTCGCCCTCGGACTGCCCGCGTTCTCCGTCTACCTGTTCGCGCTGCGCGGCTTCTACGCCCACCAGGACACCCGCACGCCATTCGTCATCAACGCCGGGCAGTGCATTCTCAACGTGGTGTTCGCCCTCATCCTGTACGGGCGGTGGGGAGTGCTCGGGTTGGGTGCCGCCTTCGCCCTGTCCTACGCCGTGGCAGCGCTGTGGTCCCTCACCGTGCTGGCGACCAAGGTGCGCGGCTATCCGTTGCGTCCCGTCCTCGAGTCCATCGGTCGCGTGTTCCTCGCCGGGGCACTCGCCGGCGAGGCAGCGTGGTGGGTCGCCCGGCGATTGGGGGACAACGCTGGTGCCGATGCGTTCGTGCGGATCGTCGCCGGTACAACCACGATCGTCGTCGTCTACGTGCTCGTCCTCTTCGTGCTCGCCGCTCCTGAGCTCGCCGCCGTGCGCCGCCTCGGGCGCGGCCGGGTGGGCGGCGCGGCATCGACCTCCTAGGATCGGCCGCATGTTCAACCTCGTCAAGAAGTGGTGGAAGTACCTGACGGCGAAGCTGACAGGCTCCTTCAACGAGCGCGCCGACCCCAAGGTGCAGCTCGAGCAGGCAATCACCGAGTCCCGCAGTGCCCACATCCGGCTGCGAGAGCAGGCGGCCAACGTCATCGCCAACCAGAAGCAGAGCGAGCTGCGCCTCAACTCCAAGCTCGCCGAGCTGGAGAAGCTCAACGCCAACGCCCGCCAGGCACTGGTGATGGCCGCCGATGCCGAGAAGAACGGCGACCCCACGAAGGCACAGCAGTACAACTCAGCTGCCGAGACAATCGCCAACCAGCTGATCCAGGTCGAGAAGGACGTCGACAGCCTCAAGTCGCTGGTGTTGGAGTCGGCCAAAGCATCGGATCAGGCGAAGGCGGCCGTCGAGCAGAACTCACGGCTGTTGCAGGAGAAGATCGCCGAGAAGTCCAAGCTCCTCTCGCAACTCGACCAGGCAAAGATGCAGGAAGAGATGAACACGGCGATGGCCCAGCTCAACGAGCACATCGGCGCCGACGTGCCGTCGTTCGAAGAGGTCCGCGAGAAGATCGAGGCGCGCTACACGCGGGCGAAGGCCCGCTCCGAGCTCAGCGAGGCGTCGGTTGAATCACGCGTCCTCGAGGTCGAGCAGGCGACCGCCAACGTGGAGGCACAGAGCCGGCTCAGCCAGCTGCGTTCCGAGCTCGGCCTCGACACCGGTCAGACGGCCGCGCCCTCCGCGCAGTCGGCGCCGCCCGCAGGGTCGACGACCGAGCCCCCAGCGGCCGAGCAGGCGGCCCCGGCGACCGAGACCTGACTGGGGCGATGCCGGTCACGTCAGTCCGGGAGGACGACGAGGTCGTCGCGGTGGATGACCTCGTGGATGACGCCTTCGGGAAGGTCGCCAGTCTGCATTCCCATGACCTTGCGCAGCTGGGCGGCGTCGACGAAAACCATGCCGCGGGCGAAGGCGCTGCCATCGGTGCCGCGCACCTCGACGGTGTCGCCGTCGACGAACCGTCCCTCGACGGACACCACGCCAGCCGGCAGTAGCGACTTCTTACGCTCGACGAGCGCTCGCCGCGCCCCATCGTCGACGACGATTGCGCCGGCCGAGTGGGCGGCAAAGGCGATCCACAGCTTGCGCGCCGTGAGGCTGCGTTGGCGCGCCTCGAAGCGCGTGCCGACGGGCTCGCCGGCGGCCGCTGCGGCGAGAACTCCTGACCGAGCGGCGTTGGCGATCACTGTCGGAACCCCGGACCACGAGGCGATCCGTGCGGCCTCCAGCTTGCTCGCCATGCCGCCGCTCCCCCGCCCGCTGCCGCCCCGCCCGGCGGTGATCGACAGCAACGGATCGTCGGCAGGGACGTCACTGATCAGGCTGGCCGCCGGATCGAGCCTGGGGTCGGTGGTGTACAGGCCGTCGAGGTCGGTGAGCAGCACGAGCAGGGCGGCACCCATGTTGTGCGACACGAGGGCGGCGAGCCGGTCGTTGTCGCCGTAGCGGATGTCGTCGGACGCGATGGCGTCGTTTTCGTTGACGATCGGTACAGCGCCCAGGGCCAGCAGGCGCGTGAGCGTCCGCCGGGCGTGGAGATATTGGCGCCGGTCGACGAAGTCGTGGGGTACGAGGAGCACCTGGGCGGGGACCAGACCGTGATCCGCGAGAGCGTCATCCCAGCTGCGCATCAGGCGAGCCTGCCCGGCCGCGGCGATCGCCTGCAGGGTGACGATGTCGGTCGGGCGGCGGTCGAGCCGGAGGGCGGCGACGCCGGCGGCGACGGCACCGGACGACACGACAATCACGTCCTGCCCAGTGGCCCGGAGGGCGGCGACGTCGCCAGCAAGCTTCTTCACGGCCGCCTGGTCGACGACCCCACGCTCGTCGGTCACCGACGATGTCCCGACCTTCAGAACAACAAGGGCAGTCATCGGCGAGAGATCTCACAGATGCGAGCGACGAGGCACCAGCCGAGGAGCGGCCACCAGCTGCGCAGGCAGTATGTGGCGTGGCCGGGGAACGCCTTATTCACGGAACTCGAAGCTGAACTCGCCGATCCAGACAACGTCGCCGTCGGTCGCGCCAGCCCGGGTGAGCTGCTTGTGCACTCCCATGCGATCGAGCCGGTGGCTGATGTACGCCGTCGCCTCGTGGGTCGTGACGTCGTTGAGGGCGACAGCACGCTCGACATCGCGCCCCGACACCCGGAACTCGTGCTCGCCGATTCGCTCGACGAGCGAGCCGCCGGCGGCCGGGCGAAGCAACACGACTCCCTCGCGACGCTCCTCGCTCTGTCTCGCCTCGTGCACGGCGGCCGCCATCGCCCCGACGAGCCGGCGCACTCCATCGCCGGTGACCGCCGAGATCACCAACCGGGTCGTCCCGTCGGCGTGGAAGCCGCCGACATCGGCTACGAGGTCGGCCTTCGACCCGGCGACGAGACGGGGTCGAGTGAGGAGATCGGGGCGATATGACGTCAGCTCGGCCAGCAGCACCCGCTCCTGTTCCGCGGGCGACACCCCGTCGAGCGAAGCGAGGTCGACGAGCAGGCACAGGACTCGGGCTCGTTCGACGTGGCGCAGGAAGCGATGGCCGAGCCCCCGGCCCTCGCTCGCCCCCTCGATCAACCCCGGGATGTCGGCGACGACGAACTCGGTGTCGTCATCGACGCGGACGACACCGAGGTTGGGCTCCAGAGTCGTGAACGGGTAGTCGGCGATCTTCGGCTTGGCCGCCGAGATGACACTGATCAGCGTGCTCTTGCCGACGTTGGGGAAACCGACGAGGGCGACGTCGGCCATCAACTGCAGCTCGAGCCTGAGCCAGCGCTCCTCGCCGTGCTCACCCTGCTCGGCGAACGTCGGAGCGCGGCGCTGGTTGGTCAAGAATCTGGCGTTGCCTCTGCCGCCGCGGCCACCGGCGGCGCAGCGCCAGCGATCGCCGTGGTTCCACAGCTCGGCGAGGACCTCACCCGTGTACAGGTCACGCACCACCGTGCCTTCGGGAACGACGACGACCTCGTCGTCGCCACCACGACCGTGCATGTCCTTGCCCTTGCCGTGCACGCCGTTGCCGGCGCGCCGGTGGGGGTGATCGCGGAAGCCGAGCAGCGACGCAACGTTGTGGTCGGCGACGAGCCAGACGTCCCCTCCCTGACCTCCGTCGCCGCCATTCGGGCCACCCTTGGCGACTGGGCCTTCCCGGCGGAACGAGACGCAGCCGGCACCGCCGTCACCGCCGCGCACGTTGAGCTGCGCCTCGTCGACGAACTGGGACATCTGCAACACGCTACAAAGCGGGAAGGGGTGCTCCTTTGCGAGCGACGAGGCGCCAGGTGCTCGGGTGCAAGCGACCGAGCGCCAGCGAGGGAGCGGCCAACCGTGGCCTGCGTGGCCAGGGAAAGCAATTACGGCCTGCGTGGCCGGGGAACGCAATGATGGCCGGGTGCCGAAGTCGGATGCAGGCTCGCCCGTCGACATCGAAGTCGGCGACCGCACCGTGCGGCTGACCAGCCCCGAGCGCGTGTACTTCCCGGCGCGCGGCGAGACGAAGCTCGACCTCGTTCGCTACTACATCGCCGTGTCGGAGGGCATCGTCCGGGCACTGCGTGACCGGCCGTGCATGCTCCATCGCTTCCCGACCGGCGTCACCGGCGAGAAGGTCCATCAGAAGCGGCTGCCGAAAGGTGCGCCGGACTGGGTGCGAACCGTGCAAGTGTTCTTTCCTCGTTGGAGCCGAACGGCGGACGAGTTGTGTGTGCAGCACCCCGCCGACGTCGTCTGGGCCGTGCAGATGTCCACGGTCGAGTTCCATCCGTGGAATTCGCGGCAGTTCGACGTCGAGCGGCCGGACGAGTGGCGAATCGACCTCGACCCGATGCCCGGCGCCACCTACGACGACGTCCGTCGCGTCGCCCACATCGCCCACGAGGTGCTCGACGAGATCCGCGCCGTCGGCTGGCCGAAGACATCGGGCGGCAAGGGACTCCACATCTACGTGCGCATCCCACCCGTCCACGGCTTCGCCGATGTCAGGAGAGCAGCCCTGGCGTTCGCCCGCGAGGTCGAGCGGCGGGCTGGCGGGCTGGTCGATCTGACGTGGTGGCGCAAGGACCGTGATCCGGCGACGGTGTTCGTCGACTACAACCAGAACGCCCGCGACCACACGATCCGCAGCGCCTACTCCGTGCGGGGAGTGCCAGAGGCTGTCGTGTCGACGCCGATCAGCTGGGACGAGCTCGACGGTGCCGAGCCTGCTGACTTCACGATCGTCACGGTGCCACCACGGTTCGCCGAACTGGGCGACCTCCACGCCGGCATCGATGACGCTGTGTTCGCAATCGACGAGCTGCTCGAGTGGGCCGCGCGAGACGCTCTGGCAGGGTCTCCGGAGGTCCCTGAGCCGGACGAGCCGGCGGGATGACGCTATGGGTTGAGCGGATAGGCAACGACCGTACCGCGTCATGTTTGGTGTTTCGGCTGCTACGCAGCCGAAACAAAGCGGCCGTAACTCTGGGTCGGCTCGCCTATCGGCTCGCCTCCTATGCGTCAGCCGACGGGACTGTCGACCGGGTTGACGTCGACGACCTTGCGGTTCTTGCGCTCCCCGAACTTGACCGACCCGTCGATCAGGGAGAACAGCGTGTCGTCGCCACCGATGCCGACGTTGCGGCCGGCGTGCACCTTGGTGCCGCGCTGGCGGACGATGATCGTGCCGGCAGTGATCTTCGTGCCGTCGAAGACCTTGACGCCCAGGCGCTGGGCGTTGGAGTCGCGGCCGTTGCGGGTCGACCCGCCACCTTTGGTCTTTGACATCTCTCGTACCCCTCGGCTCGTTACTTCGACTTGTTGGCGATCGTCGTGATCTCGACGACGGTGTAGCGCTGCCGGTGGCCGTAGCGGCGGCGATTGTTCGTGCGCCGCTTGTACGTGAACCCGTCGATCTTCGGGCCCTTCGCCTCACCGACGACGCGGCCAGTGACGGTGACCCCACTCAGCTCGTCGGGCGTCGCCAGCACGGTGTCGCCGTCGACGAGCAGCGTGGCGGTCAACGACACCTCGTCACCCTCGGAGGCATCGAGGAGATCGACCTCGACCTGCTCGCCCTCGGACACCTTCTGCTGGTTCGCCCCAGCCGAGATCACTGCATACATAGCGACCAACCAATCTACCGGCGCCACCGCCCGTCGCGACCGCCCACGCGTACCGACACTCAGTCGAGGAGATGGTGATCCACGATGACACCGCGGCCTTCGCAGACCTCGCAGATCGTCGAGAACTCGGTGAGCAGGCCCTCGCCGATGCGCTTGCGGGTCATCTCGACGAGGCCGAGCTCGGAGATGGCGAACACCTGCGAGCGGGTCTTGTCCCGGGCGAGGGCGTTGCGGAACACCTCGACGACCTTGTCGCGGTTCTCGCGGATCTCCATGTCGATGAAGTCGATCACAATGATCCCGCCGATGTCACGGAGACGCAGCTGCTTGGCGATCTCCTCGGCCGCTTCGAGGTTGTTGTGGAACACGGTCTCCTCGAGGCTCGAGGTACCGACGTTCTTGCCGGTGTTGACGTCGATCACCGTCAACGCCTCGGTGTGCTCGATGATCAGCGAGCCTCCCGACGGCAGCCAGACCTTGCGATCGAGCGCCTTGTGCACCTGCTCGTGGACGTGGAACTGCTCGTACAGGCTGAGTCCCTCGACGGCGGAGTCGTAGTACTCGATGCGATCGGCGAGCTCCGGGTTGAACGCCGCGACGTACGACCTGATGTCGTCGTAGAGGCGGGTGTCGTCGATCACCACTCGGCGATAGTCGGCGTTGAACTCCTCGCGGATGACCCGCACGGCGAGCTCGGGCTCGCGGTACAGCAGGGTGGGCGCCTTCGCCTTGGCAGCCTTGGCAGCAATCCCTTCCCACTGCTCGAGGAGCAGCCGCATGTCGGCACGAAGCTCCTCTTCGGTGGCATGCTCGGCGGCCGTTCGCACGATGAGACCGTGCTCGGACGGCTTGACGCGGTCGAGGATCGATCGCAGCCGCTTGCGGACGTCGTCCGGCAGGCGCTTGGAGATCCCATAGGTCTTCGAGTTGGGGATGAGCACGACGTAGCGGCCGGGCAGCGACACCTCCTGGGTCAGCCGGGCACCCTTGGCGCCGATCGGGTTCTTCGTGACCTGGCAGACGATCAGCTGGCGGGCGCGCAGGATCTGCTCGATGCGAGGATCGGCCTGCTCGATGTCCTCGGCGTCGTATTGCACGTCGCCCCGATAGAGGACGGCGTTCTTCGGTGTGGCGATGTCGACGAACGCCGCTTCCATGCCGGGGAGCACGTTCTGCACCCGACCGACGTAGATGTTGCCGTGGATCTGGCTGACGTCGTCGGCCGGCCGTGACACGTAGTGCTCGATGAGGTTGCGCCCTTCCAGCACGGCGACCTGCGAAAGGCCCTCACGGACCTGGACGCACATCGTGTAGCGCCCGACCGGGCGGCCGTTCCGCTCCCGGCCACGACGGTCCGCCGGCGACACGACCGCGACGGCCGCGCTGCGCTCTGCGGAGCCGCGACCCCGTCCACGCGATGACTGCTTGCGGCGCGACGGCTTTGGCGTTGTCGGCTGGGCCGGCGCGGCAGCGGGTTGCGTCGGCGGGGCCGGACGGGTGTCGCCGATCTGCGGCTTGCGCACGAGCGTGTGCTCGGCGACCTCCGGGGAGACACGACCTTCGCGCGGGCTCTCGGGGAGCTCGGGCTGGTCCGCCGGTGGTGCCGGCGCCATGCCCGGTGCGTGCTCGCCGTCGCCGTTGGAGTCGACGTCAGTCGGCACCGAACTCTTGCGGCGCCGCTGGCCGCCTCGCGAGCCACGGCGCCGCTTGCGCACCGCCGGACCGTCGCCGGCGGCAGCGCCGTCACCCTCTAGTTCAGGTTGATGTTCGGCATCGACGGCCGATCCGGGATCCTTTGCCGGTGACGATGACGTCCCGGCTTCTGCGTCGTCCATGGGATTTCCTTCCGAGTCGGCGGCACGTCGCCGCCGTGGCAGCGGAGGAACGCAGCGATGGTGTGATCGCGCTAGCACCCTCCGTGCTCGAGCCATAACCACGGACAGCCACGCCGAACGATGGGGTCAAGCCAGGCCGTCTCATGATCGCCCCAGTGTACAGACTCGACCGATGGGTGTTTGGGGGACGGAACGGTCCCCCAAACACCCATCGGTTGCTGCAGAGGGGGTGCAATCAGCGCATTCTGCGCATGTGGACGCTCTGGACGAGGCCGAACATGGCGAACCAGACGATCAACCCGGAGCCGCCGTAGGAGATGAATGGCAAGGGCAGACCGGTCACCGGCAGCAGCTTCATCGTCATGCCGACGTTCTGGACGATCTGCCAAACGAGCATCGTGAACACACCAGCGCACATATACGTGCCGAACCGGTCGCGAGACAGGTGGGCGATGCGCCAGATGCGCACGAGGGCGATTCCGTACAACCCGAGCAGCACGGCACACCCGACGAGACCGAACTGCTCGCCGACGGCGGCGAACGGGAAGTCCGCCCACAACACGGGGATGTCGGCGTTGTTGGTCAGCGGGCCGTTGAGCCATCCTTTGCCGAAGATTCCACCGGTACCGAGCGCCTGGAGGGCGAGGTTCACCTGGTACGACGCCGCCCGGATCACCGGGTCGGGGTTGTTCTCGTCGAGCAGCACCCGGACGCGGGTCAGCTGGTAGTCGTTGACCAGCCGTCCGATCAGCGCGGCGGCGATCGTCGCCAGGGCGAGAAACGTGTAGGCGGCGATGTATCTGGCCTTGGCCCCGGCGACGAGGAGCACGCCCATCGCCATCGCCACGAGCACCGAGGCGGTGCCGATGTCGGGCTGGGCGATGACGGCCACACTGGCGATCCCGACGATGAGCAGACCGCCGAGGAACCGCGGGTAGCTGACCTCGTCCGAGCGTTCCTCGGTGAGATGAGCGGCGAGGGCGATGAGCACGGTCAGCTTGGCGAACTCGGCCGGTTGAAAGCGGATCGGACCGATGTCGAAGGAGATCGTGTCGCTGCCCGAGACCTCTCCATAGGCGACGATGAGAACGAGGGCGGCGAGCGTGGCGACGTAGAGCTGGCGGGATCGGTGGCGGAACCAGTCGTAGTCGACGAACATCACCACCGCGAGTACGACCGTGGCGGCGATCGCGAAGAGCACCTGGCGGGTCGTGTAGTAGAAGGGATCGTCACGCCGTGTCCGGCTGGCCGAGTAGACGACGAAGCATCCGATCACGGTGAGCGCCGCCTGGCTGAACAACAACGTCCAGTCGACGTTGCGGCTCGGGGCTGCCGGGCTGGACCGGATGTTGCCGAGCCCGGAGTCCGGCTTCCGGCGGACGAGCAGCGTCGGCAAGGTCAGACCGAAGGCCGGCGGGGGGTCCGGGGGGCCGCAGGCCGCCGGGACATCAATCCGGGGGGCGGCCGGTCACGACCGGGCCGGGATAGATCGTGTGGGCGTTGCTGCTCTCCATGCACGACAGGTCGGTGAGCGGCGGTTGAGGCGCCGCCGCCATCTCATTGTCGACGTCGAGGGGCTCGGCGATGGCGACGGGGTCAAGGGCGGTGACCCCGGCAAGCGCCTGGAACATGCACTTGACAACAGGTCCGGAGCCGAGCGAGCCGAAGCCGGCCTTCTCGAGGTATGACACCACGGTCCACGGCCGCTCGCCATCCTGGCTGACCCCGGCGAACACCGACGAGTCGTTCCACGGGTACGAGAACCTGCCCTGAGCTGTACCGGTCTTGCCGGCGATCGGCGGCGACGCCGGCTCGCTCCAGTTGACGTTGAACAGCTCCTCGGCGGTCGTCGTGTTCCGCGACGTCCCGGGGCCGGTGATGTTCTGGCGGATGCCGTGGACGATCGGGTCAGCAAAATCCATCGGGATCTGTCTGCCGACGGGGCCGAAGCTTTTGTGCAGGACGGCGCGGCTGAGATCGACGAAGCCCTGCTGTGTCGGCGATGTCGGCGTGTTCGGCTTGTAGATCGCCTCGACGACACGGGGCTGCATCACGTAACCGCCATTACCGAAGGAGCCGTAGCCGACGGCGAGTTGCAGCGGCGTCGCCGCCAACAGCCCCTGGCCGATCGCCAGGTTGATCACGTCACCGAGGAGCACACGGGGCTCTTCGCCCTTGGCGAGGACACCGCGCTCGACGAGGTCCTTCTTGGTGTCGTGGTCGGGGATGCGGCCGTCGAACTCGTAGGGCAGGTCGATGCCTGTCTCCGACCCCAGCCCGAAGTTGCGCACCTCGTTCTGCAACAGCAAGTGATTCGTGCCCGGGGCCTCGAAGAACTTCTCCCCGAGTCGGTAGTAGTACACGTCGCTGGAGACGGCGAGCGAGAGCTGCATGTTGATCGGCCCGTACCGGCACGGTCCGTTGATGCCCGAACAGAACGAGTTGCGCCACACGCACTTGATGCCCTGGGCGCAGACGTCGTCCTCGATGCCTGTTGCCTTGTACGTGCCGCTGTCGGTGATGTACTCGTTGGGGTCGATCAACCCCGTGTGCAGGGCCGACCAGGCGACGAACACCTTGAACGTCGAGCCCATGTTGTACTGACCCTGGATCGCCCGGTTGTTCAGCGACGAGCGGTCGGGGTCGAGCGGGCACTCCGGTTGTCCCTCGTCGCCGCATTCGGGACCGTCGATGCGGATCTTGAACAGCCCGTCGAACTTGGCCTCGGTGATGTCCTGGCTGAACCACCGGTTGTCGAACGTCGGATAGCTCGCCATCGCCATGATCTGACCCGTGTTGTGGTTCATCGCCACCACCGACCCGGCCGGCGCCTCGTAGAACACCCGGGGACCGTGGTTGAGCGACATCGCCTGGCGCGTGCCATCAGGCTTCTCGATGATCGGGTTGGGCGCCGTAAAGGCCCGCTTCAGACGAAGCTGGGTTTGCAGCAGCCGTTCGGCGTACTGCTGCACGTCGAGGTCGATCGAGAGGCGGAGGTCCATCCCGTTGACCGCATCTTTGCGGCTGATCTCGCGCACGACGCTGCCATGGGAGTCGACCTCGTAGACGATCTCGCCCCATTCACCGTGCAGCGTCGTCTCGTACTCCAGCTCGACACCGGCGCGGCCGACCTCCTCGCCGCGATTCGACGTGTCGTAGCCGAGCGCCTTGTAGTGATCGACGTCGGTGTCAGTGATCGCCCCCATGTAGCCGATGACGTGGGCGGCGAGTGGCGCATACGGGTACACGCGGCGGTACGACTTCACCATCGTCACGCCGGGGAAGTCCTCGCTGCGCTCGCTGAGGGCGATGACGACGTCCTCGGGAATGTCCTCGGCGATCGGTAGGGGCCGCAGCGGGTCGAAGTCGCCAGAGTCGAAGCGCTCCTCCATCTCCTCGACGGGCACACCGACCCAGCCGGACAAGCGGCTGAACAGGGCGGCCCGGTCGGCGTCGCGGCGCATGGCCGCCCAGTCGACGGCGATGTTGTAGATCGGTTCGTTGCCGGCGAGGAGGCGACCGTCGTGATCGAAGATCTGTCCCCGCTCGGGGGCGATCAGCACGATGCTGGTGTTGCGTTGGTCGACAACCTGCTGGAGCGACTCGGCCTCGACCGTCTGGAGGAACCACAACCTGGCGCCGAGCCCGGAGAACAGCATCACGGCGACGGCTGCGAGCACGCCGAGTCGAGCCGCTCGCTTGTCCGACGCCATTGTTACAGCCTAGTGACGGCTGTTTCCGGTGCGGCGGCACTCATGGCGCTTTGACCTTCGTCCAGTCGGTCTTCTTCACCTTGACGCACCATCGGCCGAGGGGGACCAAGAGCGGGCTGGCCAGCATTGCCGCGGCGGTCACGACGGCGACGACCGTGTACCAGCGCTCCGACCACGGGTGCTCCTCACCGACGAACGTTCGCACGACCGGCACGAGTGTCTCTCCGACGGCGGTTCCGAGCCCGACGAACAGCGCCGACAGCCACCATTGCGGGTCGATCGTGATCGACTGCACGTAACCGGCGGTGAATCCACCGATTCCCATCGAGAACGACGACGACCCGAGTGGGGTGCCGACGCGCAGGTCGAACAGGAGGCCGAAGACGAACCCGGCCAGCGCTCCCTTCTGCGGCCCTCCGGCAACTCCGGCTGCGGCCGCAAGAGCGAGCATGATCTGGATCGTCACTCCCCACGGGCGCACGTCGACGAACAACGTCTGCTGTACGGCGAGGAGCAGCATGCCGACGAGGACGAGGCGGGGAATCGGCCCCTGCACGAGCGAGACGAACATCGGTCAGTCGTCGCTCTCGGGCGAATCGGTCTCCGTGGTGTAGAGGATCACCTGTACGAACTCGAGGCTGTTCAGATCGGCCAACGGGTCGACCTCGAGGATCCAGCCCTCCGACGGCGAGCCGTGCTCAACGCTCGACACCCTGCCGATCGGGATGTCGGCGGGCGCCAGGCTCCGTACACCGCCTGCCGTGAGCACGGTGTCACCGATCTCCGGCGTGCCGAATGGCGGGGAGTCGTCGACGAGATTGACCCGCGGCGGCTCGTCGACGCCACGACCGACCATCTGGCCGGTTTCCCGCTGGGGGTCGGGCAAGGTCGTCGTGGTCGTGGGCACTGACGACGTGGTCGTCGTCGGTACCGTCGACGTCGTGCCGCCGGTTGCGGGAGGGCCAGCCGACGCCGGGGCGGCGGTGGTCGTCGTCGCCGGTTCCGGCAACGGTTCGGGCCGCACGATCTTGGCAAGCACGGCGTAGTTCGTGTCGGTGAGCAACATCACCTGAGCCCGGTCGCTGGTGACGGGCGCTGTGACCTTGCCGATCAAGGTGCCGGCCAGAGTGACCACGGGCATGCCGACGCGGACGCCGTCGTCGCTGCCCTTGTCGATCTCGATGATCTGGTCGAGGTTGTTCGGGCTCTGCCCGATCACCGAGGCCACCACACGGCTGAAATCGCTGGGCGACTCGAGGTCGAGTCTCGCTCGCAACCGGAGCAGCTGGTCGATGAAGCTGCGAGCGACGATGTCGTTCGTACGCATCGCGTCGATCTCCGCCTCGAGGCGGTCGTTCTCAGCCTCCAGGTCGTCGTACTGGGTCATGCCCCGCCAGGCGTTACGAACCGGGCGGGCGACAACCTCGGCGGCGTCCTCGAGCGGACGCATTGCCCGGTCGAACCCGTTGCGGGCGGCGTCGAGCAGGTCGTTACCGCGCAGGTCGATCGTGATCAGCAGCAGAGACGTCAGAACGAGAATCAGGATGGCCCGGCGCCGACCAGGCGAGTACACCGCCATCAATCAGTCCGGGGCGCGTAGGGCGGGCTCGACCGGCCCGAGCGGCAACCTCCGCTCTCCGCTCGAGATCACACCTCGCCACCGAGCGACATCAGGCCGCGCATGGCGTCGATGTTCTCGAGGGCGCGACCGGAGCCGATGACGACGCTGTACAGCGGCTCGTCGGCGATGCGGATCGGCATCCCGGTCTCGTGGGCGAGGCGGGTGTCGAGGCCACCGAGCAGGGCGCCACCGCCGGTCACTGTGATGCCGTCCTCCATGATGTCGGCGGCGAGCTCGGGTGGCGTCTTGTCGAGCGTCGTCTTCACGGCGTCGATGATCGCCGCAACCGGTTCGGCGAGCGCTTCACGGACGTGCTCAGTGGTCAGCTGGATCGTCCGCGGCAGACCGCTGATCAGATCGCGGCCGCGGATGTCGGCGGTGAGCTCCTCCTCCATCGGCCAGGCGGAGCCCATCTGGATCTTGATCTCCTCGGCCGTGCGATCACCGATGGCGAGTGAAAACTCCTTCTTGACGTACTGCAGGACTGCTTCGTCGAGCTCGTCGCCACCGACACGCACGCTCTGCGCCGTCACGATTCCGCCGAGCGAGATGACGGCCACCTCGGTCGTCCCCCCGCCGATGTCGACGACCATGTTGCCAGATGGTTCGTGAACCGGCAGGTTGGCGCCGATCGCCGCAGCCATCGGCTCCTCGATGATGTGCACTGGTTTGCGGGCACCGGCGTACTCGGCGGCGTCCTGCACGGCGCGCTGCTCGACACCGGTGATTCCCGACGGCACGCAGATCACCATCCGCGGCTTGCTCCACTTGCTGGCATGGACCCGCTGGATGAAGTAGCGAAGCATCTTCTCGCAGACTTCGAAGTCGGCGATCACGCCGTCCTTCAGCGGGCGGATCGCCTTGATGTGGTTCGGTGTCCGGCCCATCATCCGCTTGGCCTCGAGACCGACGGCGACCGGACGCCCGTCATTGACGTTGACGGCGACCACGGACGGCTCGTCGAGGACGATGCCCTGGCCGCGGACGTAGATCAACGTGTTGGCGGTGCCAAGGTCGATCGCCAGGTCGCGTCCGAGGCTGAGCGGGTTGTTGCGAGCCATGCCGTCACTCCTTCAACTGCGTCGAAGATTACAGTTGTGGGAAGAAGATGTTGACCTCGCGCTCGGCGGATTCAGCCGAGTCGCTGCCGTGGACGAGGTTTTCGGTGAACAGGATGCCGAGATCGCCACGGATCGTCCCCGGATCGGCCTTGCGTGGGTTGGTGGCGCCCATCAGGTTGCGGACCACCTCCCAGGTGTCCTCCGGCCCTTCGACGACCATCGCCACCACCGGCCCGCGGCTCATGAACGTGACGAGATCCTCGTAGAACGCCTTGCCGACATGCTCCTCGTAGTGCCGGGCGAGGGTCTCCTTGTCGAGCGTGCGCAGATCGAAGGCGGCGATCGTGAGGCCCTTGGCCTCGAAGCGGGACACGATGGCGCCGATCAGCCCGCGCTCGACGGCGTCAGGCTTGAGCAGCACGAGGGTGCGGTCAGACATAAGGCTGCCACGCTACCGGCGTGGTGTCGGCGCCGCCGCCGTGTCGTCACCCGTTCTCAGCTCAGGGCCCGGACGCTCGAAGAACGCCCGGGCCTGAGGCTGTTCCCGCCGCCTGATTGGGATCCGCCGCCTTGTGTGCTCATCTTCGTCCAAGTTCTCCGCTCGTTCCGTCGCCACCGGCACACATCGAATGTGCTGGCCGCGACATGTTCCGGCCTACTGTGCGCTTCGATGGAGTTCGAGCTGCTCGCCGGCCTCAGCGAGGCGGATCGTCGGTCGGTCCTTTCCCGCATGATCCGCCGGTCGTTCCGCAAGGGTGACACCCTGTTCCACGAGGGCGACCCCGGCGACTCGCTTCATCTGATCGAGTCCGGCCGTGTGGCGATCCGCCCGTCGACCCCCGCCGGGGACGTCGTCACGCTCGCCATCCTCGGCCCGGGCGAGTCGTTCGGCGAACAGGCACTGTTGACCGCTGATGCGAAGCGCACCGCCAGCGCGGTCGCGCTCGAGGCAGTGGAGACCCGGGCGCTGCATCGCCGAGATCTCGACGAGTTGCGGGCGAGCCAGCCATCGATCGATCGTTTCCTCATCGATGTGCTCGCCGGACAGGTACGTCGCTTGTCGCAACGTGTCCTCGAAGCGCTGTACCTTCCTGCCGATCGGCGCGTCGTCCGCCGGCTGGCCGATCTGGCCGAGCTCTACGACGACGGCGATTCACCGATCGTCATCGGCCTGCGCCAGGACGACCTGGCGACGATTGCCGGCACCACCCGATCGACGACCAATCGGGTCCTCCAGCAACTCGTCGAGGCTGGCGTCGTCGGGGTGCGGCGCGGACGTCTCGAGGTCCACGATGTCCCCGCCCTGCGCAAGCGAGCACGCTGACCGACACTTGCCCAATCTGGGCGGCCTCCGCTGCGGAATCCGGGGGCGGCCGTAGGCCGCCCAGATTACTGATCGGCCGTCGCGGTCAGCTCGGCCGTCGCGGTCAGCTCGGCCGTCGCGGTCAGCTCGGCCGTCGCGGTCAGATCGGCCGTCTCGGCCGCGACGGTCGTACCGGTCGCCTCATCCGGTTCGGTCGGCTCGGTCGACTCGACCGCCGTGGTCAACTCGGCGGGGACCGTCGCCGGCGCGGTTGTGTCGACCGGCGCGGTCGTCGGCAGCCCCATCGTTGTCGGCGCCACGTAGGGTGTGCGCGCCACCTTCGGCGGCGCAGCCGGCGCCGCCATGTCCGGGGGCACCGCCTCGAGGACGGGCTGAGCTGACACCGTCACAAGCTCCGGTGCCGTCGTCGTGGTCGTCGACGGCGGAACCGACAGGGCGGCGCCGGCGACCGCCGCGTCGCGAGAGCACGAACCTGCCCCCCGTGGAAAGAAGTCATTGGGGTAGTGGGCCACCCAGTGGTAGGCGGCCTCGAGAGGGTTGACGACCAGGTACTCATAGGTGCCGTCACCGAGCCGGTGACAGATGGCAATCCACCACGGGGGAACCGTCGTGGTCGGCTGCGGCTGCGTCGTGGTCGTGGTGCTCGTCGTCGACGTCGTGGTGCTCGTCGTCGACGTCGTGGTGCTCGTCGTGGTCGTGGACGTCGACGCCGGTACCTCGGTCGTCGTCGTCGTGGTGCTGGTGGTGGTGGTCGACCCTGTCGGCTCCGTCGGCTCCGTCGTGGTCGTCGACGTCGAGGTCGACGACTGGTTGCGAGCCTCCGTCGTCGTCGTGGACGACGTGGTCGTCGGCGACTCGGACGTCGAGGTCGTCGAGTCCGGGGTCGATGTTGTCGAGGTCGTCGACTCTGCCGGCTCCGGCGTCGTCGTCGTGGACGTGTCGGCCGTTGTCGTTGAGGTTGAAGTCGTCGACAGCGCCGCGGTCGTCGTGACCTCGGTCGTTCCGAGGATCGCCACCAGGTCAGCGAACCCAGCGGCGATGTCCCGGTTGGCGTTGTCCAGCAGCCACGGATCTCCGAGCAACCGATCCAGCGTCACAGGGGTAACCGGCCCGGCTACTCCCCCGACGACTTCGACCTCTGCCGGCCCGATCACCTCGACCACGGAACCATCCGCCAGCGTCAACTCGATGATGCCCTCGAACACCAGGTAGGTGCAGCTGTCGGCGGTGAAGCAATCGAGGACGAAGGCGGTCCCGCGGACCGTCGCAGTCGCCTGCGACGTCTCCACCGTGAACTCTCCCTCGCCCAATGACTCGACGCGGTGCCACGTCCGCCCGACGCCCATCGAGGTTCGCGTCGAAGCGGCGCCGGCATCGTTGATCAACTCGACCACCTCGAACTCGGTGTCGATGTCGAGGCGCGTGCGCGACCCGTCGAAATAGGCGATCTCGGCGAACCCGGTGGTGTCCGTGCGCACGCCATCGCCGACGGCTACCGGTTCGACCGCATCCAACAGCACGAACGGCGCGTCGGCGCCTCCGCGCAACTCGACCCCTGCCTCGATCGCCGAGGCGTCGCCGACCACGGCGGGATCCTGTTCGGGCGAAGCAAGCGCAGGGCCGGCGCTCAACCACAGCGCCGTCGAGCAGGTCGCGGCGATTCCGAGACACGCCACCGTCCTCGTCGCCCGCCAACGTGGCGCGACGTTCCGCCTGGTTTTCATGAGGCACTCCCTCTGAGCATTCGGCCCGCCGGCGCGCTTGTCGACTCATCCGCTGAGTCGTGATCCACAGGATACGGGGTTGCCGGCGACGAACGGTGAACTGCGACCGGTTCAGCGACACCCTTCAATTCCACCGAGCCCACCGCGACGAACCGATCGCGAAGCTCGTCCGTCGCCGCCCTCCAGGCCCTGTCCGACACCAGAATCTGGCCCGCCGCAGCGCTGTCGCACAACCTGGCACCGATGTTGACGGCCTCGCCGACAACGGCGTACTGCCGGCGGGTCTCGGTTCCGACGTGGGCGGCGACGACGGTCCCGTGGTGGACCCCGATCCCGAACCGGACCGGAGGCAGCCCGGCGGCCGTCAGCCGGTCGTCGAGGGCGGCGACCTCAGCCTGCATTTCGAGGACGCTCCTGAGGGCTTCGGTGGCCATCGTGTCGTCGGCTACCGGGACACCGAAGACGGCAAACACCTCGTCGCCGACGAACTGCATCACCGTCCCGCGGTGCCGTTGGATGATCGCCACGAGGTACTCGTAGTAGCGGTCGAGCAACTCACGCACTCGCGCCGGCGGCAGCGACGTCGTCAGCGGCGTGAAGTCACGAATGTCGGCGAACACCACGGTGACATCACCTCGAACGCCGGACACGGCCGCGGCCAGGCGGGTTGGATCCTCCAACTGGCGCACCACTTGAGCCGGGACGTACGTCGAGAACAGACGCCACGCCCGTCGCCGATGTCGAACCTCGGTGAAGTATCGCCACACCGTTCCCGCAGCCGCCGCCAAGATGACCGCGAGCACCGGCCACACGACGTTCCACAGCATCCCGGCGGTGTGGAACCTCCAGGCGACGAACGCGACGACGCCAGCCGCCACGCCGGCAGCCCCGAGCAGGGCCGGCACCAGGCGTAGCGAGGCGAACATCGCCATCACGCCGGCCGCGGCAACGGCGATGAGACCGACCTGGGCGATGGTCGACGGCTTGTCCAGGTAGCCGGACGACAGCATCGTGTTGACGGCGTTGGCAAGCACGACCACGCCGGACGTAGTTCCTGAGTGGTCGGTGGGCACGAGTTGCTGGTCGCCGAGGGCCGGGTCGGTGACGCCGACGAGAACGATCCGGCCGCGGAACGTGTCGGCGTCGATAGCACCGCTGAGCACGTCGATCGCTGAGATGGCCGTCTGCTCTTCGAGCGTTGCCGACCAGTTGATCCTCAGCTCGGCGTCGTCGAGGGGCACGAAGCGATCGCCGACCTGCACGCCGCCGGGCCGCTCGGTGAGGGGTCCCGTCGCCCCGTCGGCGACCGAGACTGCGGCGAGGGCAATCGACGGTCGGGCGAGCTCCCGCTCGTCGAGCACATACAACGGCAGCGTGCGTACGACGCCCGTATCCCCGGCCCGGTTGATGTTGGCGTGACCGAGGCCTGCCGCCGCAGCGGCGAACGGCTCGGCAGGCACGACGCGATCGACGATCTCTGGTGGACCATCGTCGCCGGCGGTCAACGTCAGCGCCGTCGGCAGCACCGTGGTTGTCCGCCCCATGGCGTCGACCAGGGCGCTGTCGCCTTGCCCAGCGTCCGCGAACAGGATGTCGTAGAGAACGACCGCTGGGTCGCCGTCACCGATCTTGTCGAGCAGCTCGGCATGGAGGTCGCGGGGCCACGGCCATGTCGATTCCTTCTCGATCAGAGAGGCCCGGTCGATACCAACGACGACGACGTCGTCCGAGGACGCGAGGCCAGGTTGCAGGCGGTCCTCCCAGAGGTTTTGCACGCCGTCGAGACGATCGGCCACGAGTCCCCAGGCACATACGCCGGCCACGCCGGTGCCAATGGCCGCGGCGGCGAGCAGCCGGCGACTCCCCTGCGACCAACTCACCAACGCTCCTCTGCTCCGCCGCGAGTCGCCACCTCGCCCCGTGAATCACGCAAGTTTACGGAGAGGAGGCGAGCCGACAGGCGAGCCGACCCAGAATTACGGCCGCTTTGTTCGGCTGCGTAGCAGCCGAACACTCGACCGTGACGCAGCACCGACCTTGCACATTCCGCTCAAGGAGTGAGGCGCAGGAAGGCGCTGCGAGCGGCGCCGGCGACGTACAGCGAGCCGGCGGCGAGCACGGCGTCGTCACCGCCGGCTAGGCGCAGGGCGTGGGCGCAGGCGTCGGCGACGGTGTCGTGGGCGAACACCTCGTCACAACCGAGACCGAGGGCGGCCTTGGCGATCGCCCCAGCGTCGGCCGCCCGTGGCGAGGGTGCCGTGCAGGCGACGACGACGTCGAACTCATCGGCGCGCAAGGCCTCGAGCATCGATTGCGGATCGCGCAACGTGCCGACGACAAGGATGCGCCGGCCGTCCGGGTCGAAGTCGCCGAAGAACACCTCGGCGCACGTGTCGGCGCCGGGCGGGTTGTGGGCCCCGTCGACGATCACCAGGGGTTGGTGTTTGAGCACCTCGAAGCGCCCGTTGAGCTGGACCGCGGCGAAACCCTCGGCGACGACGTCGGCGGCGAGCGGGGCGGCGAAGAAGGCCTCGACCGCGCTGAGGGCGATCGACGCGTTGTCGCCCTGGTGGGCGCCGTGGAGGGGAACGAAGGTCTCCGGGTAGATCGTCGTCGGGGTACGCAGGTCGACGAGCCGGCCGCCGAGGGCGAGCTGGTTGTTGGCGACGTCGAAGTCGTCGCCGCGGTACAGGCGGGTCGCCGCCTCCTCGGCCGCCAGTACGGCGACCAGCTCAGGATCGGTGGTGCCGATGAGGGCGGCGCTGCGCGGCTTGATGATCCCGGCCTTCTCCCTGGCGACGTCGGCGAGCGTCGGGCCGGCGAACTCGTTGTGGTCCATGCCGATGTTGGTGATCACCGCGACCTGGGCGTCGACGACGTTCGTGGCGTCCCACCGGCCGAGCAGGCCGACCTCGACGACGGCGACGTCGATAGCGACATCGGCGAACCAGCGCAGGGCTGCTGCGGTCACCGCCTCGAAGTAGCCGGGGCGGACCCCGGTGAGCCCTTCGAGGTTGGCCACGGCGGCTATCTGCTCGGCGAAGTCGTCGTCGTCGATCGGTTCGGAGTTGCGGGCGATCCGCTCGTTGACCCGCTCGAGGTGCGGGCTGGTGTAGGTCCCGACCGTGAGGCCCTGGGCCATCAACAGACGGGTGATCATCTGCGACGTCGAGCCCTTGCCGTTCGTGCCGGTGACGTGGATCACGGGATAGGCCAGCTGCGGCTCGCCCATCGCCTCGACCAGGCGCTCGATTCGTTCGGTCGTCGGCGACGTGATCCGTCCCGACTTCTCGTAGGTCGCATGGGCGTCGAGGTACGCCAGGGCGTCGGCGTAGTTCAAGACTGCGAGTCAATCAGGTTGTGTCCCCAATTCGGGTCTCCTCACGGATCCGTGGGTTCACGAACGGCGCGAGCCAGCGCAATCGTTCCGATCTTCTTGGTCGATTTGGCGCCGCTAGCGGCGCCAAAGGAACCAAAGAGTTTCGCGACCCAGACCCGAACAGCCGATTGGGGTGACACTGCTTCCAGAGCCAGCGCGCTTGACCCGGGTTGAGGGCCAGACCCACGGAAACGTGAGGAGCCCCCAATTCGATACCGTCCTCGAACGGTGCGACTTCGAGACCGGTTCGAGCCAGCGCTCGAGGTACCCAATCCCGTGCTGGCGGACATCTACGCCACATCGTCGGTCATCGACGACGCCGGCAGCCCTGTCCAGCTGCGCGGCAACATCAGCGTGGCTCACGCCAACGCGCTGTATCGGACGGTTCGCAGCCTGGACCCGACCGCCGTCATCGAGGTCGGCATGGCGTTCGGAATCGTGACCTTGGCGATCGCCTCCGCCCTTCATGACGCAGCGAACGGTGGTCAGTTGACCTCGATCGACCCGCATCAGTCACGCCATTGGCGCAACATCGGCATGCTCAACCTGCAGCGGGCCGGCCTCGATGGCAATCAGCGATTGATCGAGCGTGTCGACTACCTGGCGCTCCCCCAGCTGGTCAACGACGGAGAGACCGTCCAGTTCGCCTGCATCGACGGTTGGCACACCTTCGACTACACGCTTCTCGATTTCTTCGACATCGACAGGATGCTCGCCCCTGGCGGCGTGGTCGGCTTCAACGATTGTGCGTTGCCGAGCGTGCGCAGGGTGATGCGCCTTGTCACAACGCACCGCCGATATCGCGAGATCGATGTTGGGCTGCGCAGGAGATACGCCAGTCGCGACGTGCCGACGACGATTCGACGCCTGGCGACACTCCGATCGAAGTCTGATCGCTACTTCCGAAAGTTGGAGACGTGGGAACCGCCGTCGGACTTCTACGCCCGCTTCTGAGCCAAAGACGAGGTCGGATGACTCAGCTGGCGGCGCGGCGGGGGCGGGCGGCGCGTGTGGACTCGCGCGGGACGAGGGTCGGGTTGGTCTTCTCGCGGACCGTCTCGGCGTCGATGACGACGCGGCCGATGTCGGTGCGCCCTGGCAGGTCGTACATCGTGTTGAGAAGCACTTCCTCGAGGATCGCCCGCAGACCGCGGGCCCCGGTGCCGCGCAGCAGGGCGAGGTCGGCGATCGCTTGCAGCCCGTCGGTGTCGAACTCGAGCTCGACGTCCTCGAACTCGAAGACCTTCTGGTACTGCCGGACGAGGGCGTTCTTCGGCTCCGTGAGGATGCGCACGAGGGAAGCGGCATCGAGGCTGCGCACCGCCCCGATCATCGGCATGCGGCCGATGAACTCGGGGATCATCCCGAACTTGACGAGATCCTCGGGCAACACCTGGGCGAACAGCTCACCGGGATCACGCTGCGACCTCGAGCGCACCGTGCCGTGGAACCCGACACCCTTGTGGCCGATCCGGCTCTCGATGATCTGCTCGAGGCCGGCGAACGCGCCGCCGAGGATGAACAGCACGTTCGTCGTGTCGATCTGGATGAACTCCTGATGGGGGTGCTTGCGCCCGCCCTGCGGCGGCACCGATGCCACCGTGCCCTCGAGGATCTTGAGGAGGGCTTGCTGGACACCCTCACCAGAAACGTCGCGGGTGATCGACGGGTTCTCGCTCTTGCGGGCGACCTTGTCGATCTCGTCGATGTAGATGATCCCCGTCTCGGCCCGCTTGACGTCGAAGTCGGCGGCCTGGATCAGCTTGAGCAAGATGTTCTCGACGTCCTCGCCGACGTAGCCGGCTTCTGTGAGCGCCGTCGCGTCGGCCACGGCGAACGGGACGTTGAGCATCCGTGCCAGGGTCTGGGCGAGGTGCGTCTTGCCGCAGCCGGTCGGACCGAGGAGCAGGATGTTCGACTTCTGCAACTCGACGTCGTTGCGGCCGACACCGACGGACTGCTGGTACTGGATCCGCCGGTAGTGGTTGTAGACGGAGACGGACAGGATCTTCTTGGCGTGGTCCTGGCCGACGACGTAGTCGTCGAGGAAGGCCCTGATCTCACGCGGGTTCGGCAGATGGTCGAACGTCAGCTCGGCCGGCTCGGCGAGCTCCTCCTCGATGATCTCGTTGCACAGGTCGATGCACTCGTCGCAGATGTACACGCCGGGGCCAGCGATGAGCTTGCGGACCTGCTTCTGCGACTTGCCACAGAACGAGCACTTGAGCAGCTCCCCGGTGTCCCCGAACTTGGCCACGTCCTTGTCCTTCTCACGCACTCCGGTCGATTAACGGATGGCCCCGGACTGGTCGGCGACCCCCCGGAACTCGATGACATTGTCGATGATGCCATATTCCCGCGCCTCGTCTGCTTCCATGACGAAATCGCGGTCCGTGTCGGTGTGGATCCGCTCGAGCTGCTGTCCGGTGTGGTGGGCGAGCATCTGCTCCATCAGATCACGCATGCGCAGGATCTCCTTGGCAGCCAGCTCGAGATCCGTGACCTGGCCGTAGCCGACCTGGCCGTGCGGTTGGTGCAGGAGGATTCGTGAGTGCGGCAGGGCGAGACGCTTGCCCTTGGTGCCAGCAGCGAGCAACACGGCCGCCGCCGACGCCGCCTGGCCGAGGCAGATCGTGGCGATGTCGTTGCGAATGAACTGCATCGTGTCGTAGATGGCAAACAACGACGTGATGTCGCCACCCGGGCTGTTGATGTAGAGGTTGATGTCCTTGTCCGGGTTCTCCGACTCGAGATGGATGAACTGAGCGCAGATCAGGCTGGCGATCTGATCGTCGATCGGCGTCTGCAGGAAGATGATGTTGTCCTTGAGCAGCCTGCTGTAGAGGTCGTAGGCGCGCTCGCCACGGCTCGTCTGCTCGACGACGTTGGGAACGAGGTAGTTCTTGGCGTCCAGATTCATGCGTCGTGCGCCTCCGCGGGCTCGTCGATGTCGTTCGGGGAGTCGATGACGTCCGGCTCGTCGCCGCCGTCATCGTGGGTGTCGATGTCGTTCTCGTCGTCGTGACTGTGGCCGAGTAGCTCGTCGCGATCGAGGGTGTTGCCGTCTGGATCGACGAACTCGACATTGTGCAGCAACCAGTCGAGCGCCTTCGACTTGCGGATCTGGGCGCGTACCTCGAGGTCGCCGGCACCACTCTCGAAGGCGTCGCGGACACGCGCCATCTTCTGGCCGGTCTGCATGGCGATCCGCTGGTACTCGGCATCGAGGTCGTCGTCGGCGGCGTCGATCGACTCGGCGGCGGCGACTGCTCGCAGGGCGAGATCGAGACGAACGGCTTGTTCCGACTCCGGGCGCAGTTGCTCGACAAAGGCGTTGGCGTCCTGACCGGTGGCGGACAGGAACTGCTCGATGTCGATGCCGCGGGCAGCCATCTGGCGGGCGGTTCCCTCGACGCGCCGACGCAAGTCGGTGTTCACCAACGCGGTGGGCGGCTCGACGTCGGTGAGCTTGACCAATTCGGCGGTGGTGCGCCCGATCAGCTCGCCGCGAGAACGTTGCAGCTTGGTCTCGGTGAGGCGCCGGCGAACCGCGTCGGTCCACCCGACCACGGTGTCGTGCTCGCCGAGGTTCTCGGCCACCCAGTCGTCGGTCAGCTCGGGAGCAACGAGCTCCTGGACGCGGGACACCTTGATTGTCACATCGATCGGCTCGTCGGTGCCCTTCGGCGTCGTCGAGAACGAGCGCTCGTCGCCCGGCGTGACGCCGACGAGCTGGTCGTCGAAGTCGTCGGACACCCAGCCCTGACCGATCTCGTAGGACCAGTCATCGGCGTTGAGCCCAGGCACCGGTTCGTCGTCGCGGGTCGCCGCCAGATCGATGACGACGTAGTCGCCGACCGCCGCCGGCCGATCGACATCGCCGAGCGTCCCAAACCGCTTCAGCTCCGAGGCAACCTCGGCCTCGACCTCGGCGTCGGTCACGGAGATCGCCGGCAGTTCCACGCGCAGGCCCCCGTAGCCGGGCACGTTGACCTCGGGGCGGACTTCGAGCGTGGCGTCGAAGGCCACCGGGCCGTCCTCGCGGCCACTAGTGATCTCCACGTCGGACGTTTCGATGACGTCGACCTCGTGTTCGCGCACGGCCTTGGCGAGGTACTGGGGGATGGCGTCGTTGAGGGCCTGCTCGCGGGCAGGGGCGAGGCCGATGCGGGCCTCGAGGACACGACGCGGCACCTTGCCGGCGCGGAACCCGGGAAGCCGGACCTCCTTGGCGATCTTGCGGAACGCCCGGTCGATGTCCCGGTCGAACTCGGTCTCGTCGATCGTGATCGAGAGCTTGACCTTGTTGCCCTCGACTTCCTGCAGCGAAGAATTCACAGAGGGCTGAGGCTAGCGAGGAGATGTCTGCGGTGGACGGGAGGTAGTGGACCAGGCGCGGCGATACCGTTCATTCCAGTGGGAGTGAAGACGTTGGGCCAGCGGCTACGGGCCTCGGTCGACGAGCTCGAGCGCGCCCGCCTGATGGACCGCTGCGAGGGCCTGGGTATCACCAACCTCGCAGACATCGTGCCGCGCCGGCCGATTCGAGTCGGTGGCGAGATTCACCGCGTCGTGATCGCCCCCCGCCATGGCGTCGCCACGCTCGAGGTCGTCGTGTCCGATGGCACCGGCTCGATCACCGCTGTGTTCACCGGGCGACGCAAGATCATCGGCGTCGAGCACGGCCGTACGGTCATCCTCGAAGGTGTCGCCGTCCCCGAGCGGGACGGCATGGTCATCTTCAACCCGGCATACACGCTGGTCGCCGCGCCCGGGCAGTGAGGCTCAGCGGGCGAGAAGGGTCGCCTCGACGTCGGCCGTCGGGCCAACCTTCAACGGCGGTTCGCCGCGCTCGACATCCCACGCCCTCGTGGCTGCAGCGGTGTCGGCAAGGGATCGCGTCACCAGACCGGCCGCTTTGGCACAGGAGCCGGGACGGGTCATGAACGCGGCGCGCTCCGGGTCGGCGGACATCAGCGGCAGCCGAACTCCCGTCTTCTCGAGGGCTGCGGCACCGACGTCGACGAACCGCGCCTCGACGCCGTTCGGGGTGACCGTCGCCAGGAACTCCTCGATCGGAGCCCACGGCCCGACGGCGTCGAACGCCCCGGCAACCCCGGACTCCGCGCAGACGACGATGAACTGACCGAGATCGCGGGCATCGACGACCTGCAACGGCGCACCGGCACCGACCATCGCAATGTCGCCACCTCGTGCCGTCCGGCGCGCCCAGTACGTGAACCGGTCGGTCGGATCGTGCGGGCCGGCGACATAGGTCGGCCGGATCACGGCCGTGCGGTCGTCCCCGAATCGCCTCCGGCCGGCTCGCTCGCACATCGCCTTGAGCGGGCCGTACGTGTCGCCCGTGACTTTCTCGGTCGGCTCGGCGAGGTCGGCGCACAGCGCCGAGTCCTCGCTGGAAGTGATCACTGAATCGTCATACGCGGAGATCGAGGAGATGTGGACGTAGTGGCCGGTGCGCTCGGCGACAGTGTCGGCGAGCTGGTCGACGTGTCGCGGCACGTAGGCGGAGACGTCGACCACGGCGTCCCACATCGTGCCGTCGTCGAGGGCGGTGTAGTCGGGTCCGTCCCGATCGCCGTGACGATGAGCGATCGACCCGGCGAGGAGGTCGTCGTTGGTGCTCCCACGGTGAAACACGGTGACGTCGTGTCCGGCGGCGACGGCCGCCTCGACGGCGTGGCGGCCGACGAAGCTGGTGCCTCCGACGAACAGCAGCTTCATGACGGTTGCACCGGGACGCCGGTCAGCAACTGCTTGACCTCGTCCTCCGATTCGGACGTGACGAGCACGATCACCTCGTCACCGGCGCGCAGCATGGTGTCGCCGCGGGGCACGATCAGGCGGTCCTTGCGCAGCACGGCGACAACCGTGGCGTCGCGCGGCACGCCCAGGCTCTCGATCGTCCTGCCGTCCACTGGACTGTCGTCGGCGAGGCGCACCTCGGCGAGGCGGGCGCGACCACCTTCGAACGAGAGCAACCGGATGAACGAGCCGACGGTGACCGCCTCCTCGACGAGGGCGGTGAGGAGATGTGGGGTGGACACGCTGACGTCGACGCCCCACACCTCGTTGAACATCCACTCGTTCTTCGGGTTGTTGACCCGGGCAACGACACGCGGCACACCGAACTCCTGCTTCGACAGCAAGGAAATGACGAGGTTGTCCTCATCGTCGCCGGTGACGGCGGCGACCACATCGGCATCGGCGAGGCCGACATCGGCCAGGGCGGGAATCTCGCAGGCGTCACCTTCGTACCACTCGACCCCGGCCGGCTCCCCGCCATGCCGCGCCCGGGCGACGACATCGCGGTCGTTGTCGATGATCGTCACTTCGTGGCCGAGTTCGTGGAGCTCGGCGCCGATGAACCGTCCGACGCTCCCGCCTCCTGCCACTATCACTCTCATTGCGTTCCCCGGCCACGCAGGCCGTTGCTGGCCGCTTCTCGGCTGGCGCCTCGTCGCTCGCATCCGCGAACGGGTCTGATCAGATTCATCAGTGAACCTCGCTGGGCGGAGCGTCGAGGGCGGCGTGGAAGTCGGCGACGGTCTCGACGGCGACGGCCACGTAGAGCAGGTCGCCTTCCTGGGCGACCGTCTTGGCCGTAGGTATCAGCGCCGCCCCGAGCCGGCCGACCGCGACGACGCGCGTGCTCGTCGCCTCCTCGAGCTCGGTGAGGCGCCGGCCGATCCACGGCTTGGTGACCTGCCGCTCGACGATGCCGACCTTGGCCGTCGGATCGGTCCACTCGGGGTCGGTCGGATCGGGTAACAGCCGGCGCATCACCTGATCGGTCGTCCAGGCGACGGTCGCCACCGTGGCGAACCCGAGCCGTTGGTAGATGACGGCGCGGCGGGGGTCGTAGATGCGGGCGACGACGCGATCGACGCCGAATGTCTCGCGGGCGACGCGGGCGACGAGCACGTTGGAGTTGTCGCCGTTGGTGACCGCGGCGACGGCTCCGGCGCGCTCGATTCCCGCCTCGATCAACAGGTCGCGGTCGAAGCCGATGCCCTGCACGGTCGTGCCGGCGAAGTCCTCGGGAAGGCGGCGAAACGCCTCGGCGCGGCGATCGATGATCGCCACGGTGTGCCCGCCGGACAACAGGTTGAGGGCTAGAGACGAACCCACCCGGCCGCAACCGACGACGACGACATGCACGCTGCGACTTTAGGCAGCAGATGTTCGCAAGAGACAACGTACGCCGGGCGCGGCGAACCTAGAGTTCGCTGCCGTATGGTGTCGCTCACCAAACGGCTGCTCATCGGCAAGCCGATCGCAACAGCTGACGAGGGGCACCATCGGCTGCGCAAGAGGGTGGCCCTCCCCGTGTTCGCGTCGGACGCGATGTCCTCCACGGCCTACGCGACCGACGAGATACTCATCGTTCTGCTCGTGCAGGCCGGCGTGGGAGCAGTCGCCTTCGACTATCTGGTGCCGCTCGCAATCGTCGTCGCTGTGCTGCTACTGATCGTCATCGTCTCCTACCGGCAGACGATCTATGCCTATCCCTCAGGCGGCGGGTCGTACATTGTCTCCAAGGAGAACCTCGGAGAGCTGCCATCGCTTGTGGCAGGGGCCTCACTGCTGACCGACTACATCCTCACCGTCGCCGTGTCTGTCGCCGGCGGCGTGCTCGCCATGCAGTCGGCGTTCGACTTCGACACCCGATGGCGGGTTCCGCTGTGCCTCGTGATCATCGTTGCGATCACGCTGGCCAATCTCCGTGGCATTCGGGAGTCAGGAGCGCTGTTTGCCCCGCCGACGTATCTCTACATCGTCATGCTTGGCGTACTGATCGTCGTCGGCCTGTACCGCGTTTTCTTCCGCGATCTTGGCCCGATTCCGCTGGAAGACCTCTCCGAGGACGGCCGCGAGCTCGCCGCCGGAACAGCGTCAGTCAGTGTCTTCATGCTGTTGCGGGCCTTCTCCTCGGGCGCAGTCGCACTATCCGGCGTTGAAGCCGTGTCGAACGGCGTGCCGGCGTTTCGCAAGCCGGAGAGCAAGAACGCCTCACTGACGATCGCCATCATGGGCCTCGTGCTGGGCGCTGGGTTCCTCGGAATCTCCGTGCTCGCATCGCACCTGAAGCCGTTCCGCGGTGAACACGATCCGACGGGCATTGCCCTCATGGCCGAGTACGTCTTCGGCGGCAAGAACGTCCTCTTCTGGGTGATCCAGATCGCCACCTTCGCAATCCTTGTGCTCGCCGCCAACACCGCCTACGCCGACTTTCCCCGGCTCTCGTCGATCATCGCCCGCGACCGGTACCTGCCGGGGCAGATGGCGAACCGGGGCGACAAGCTGGTGTTCTCCAACGGCATCATCTTCCTCGCCGCTGCCGCCGGCGTGTTGGTCATCGCCTTCGACGGCAACATCACGTCGCTGATCCCGCTGTACGCGTTCGGCGTGTTCACCGGGTTCACGTTGAGCCAGGCGGGCATGGTCGTGCACCACTATCGCGAGCGCGAGCCGCGCTGGAAGGCCTCGGCGGCCATCAACGGCTTCGGCGCGCTCTGCACGGGGATCGTCGCCCTCGTGGTCGTCGTGTCGAAGTTCTCCAAGGGGGCGTGGATCCCGGCGGTGCTGATCCCGTTGATGGTGGTGATCTTCAAGGCGATCCACGGTCACTACACCTCGGTCCGCGCCGCTGTGCGCGTCCAGCCGGGGTACAAGCCGGATCGCCACACGCACACCGTGGTGATCCTCGTGGGGACAGTACACAAGGGCGTGCTCGACGCCATCCAGTACGCCCGCGAGTTGGCTCCCGACCGCCTATTCGCCGTCTCGGTGGTGACCGGACCGGAGGAGCAGGAAGCGTTGTCCCGATCGTGGGAAGACTTCGAGGTCCCGATCCCGGTGCATACGATCCTGTCGCCCTACCGCGACCTCACCAGACCGGTCCTGCAGTACCTCGACGAGATCGACGCCGACAGTCCCGACGACGTCATCACCGTGATCATCCCCGAGTTCGTGACCCAGTGGAAGACGCAGTGGCTGCACAACCAGTCGGCGTTCGCCCTCAAGGCGCGATTGCTGTACCGACCGAACACGGTCGTCACGTCGGTTCCCGTCCTGATCGGCACCGAGCTCGCCGAGTAGTCGGCCGAGCCCCAGGAAGTAGATTCGCCGGCGATGCAGTTCTGGAAGCCGCACGCCCTGGCCCGGCCGCACGCCGACCAGCTCGACCTGCGGATGGGCGACCGGGTGCGCACGATCGTCGACCTACCCACTGTCGTCGCCGGCACGGAGGGAAAGGTGATCCTCGCCAACGGCTTCAACTGGCAGCGCTACCGCGTGCGCTTCCCCGGCGGCGTCGAGGTCCCCGACCTCGACCAGCGGACCATCGAACCGATCGGCCGTGCCGCCAAGCGCCTCGCCAAGCAAGCCGCCCGCGCCGCCGGCTGACCGTCCGAAGCGATGCTGCGGCCGCAACGCAGACAGAAATGGGGACTCCTCGGATTCCTGTGGGTTCGATCGAGGTGCCGGCGAGCGCGCTGGCGCTGGAAGGGGCGGTTGTCGAGCGTCGCGACGACACCTGGGAGAGGTGCCCACCTGTCACCTCCATTCTGGGGCCGCGGCGATTCTTAGGCCGCAAACCGGTCACCGCTGACCGCTTTGCGGCACCAGAATCCCGGCATCGGCTGACGCGCCGATTCGAGGCCCCAGACGGGACACAGCTGTCCGGATCGTGGCCTCAGAATCCGAGCACCCGGCGCGACGCCGCAGTACGCCCGCTCTGCAGAGCCATGCAACCGTGACACAGCGCGCGACCGACCCACACAAACCCAAGGAGAACCCAGAAATGTCTGGATCGGGGACTCACAATCCGTCGAGCCCGTCCGCTGCCAAGGACCACCCACCTTCAAGAGCTGACTACCGCTACCGCGTGGTGCTCAAACGCACGGATGTATCAGGAGAGCGCAGTATTGGTGAACCCAGCATGCAGAAACCTGCACTAACTCAGCGGATTCCTGCACGCTCCACTCACACCAATTCAGGGACTCGGGCGGCGTAGACTCGGACACTCCGGGGAGTAGCGCAGCCTGGTAGCGCTCCTGCTTTGGGAGCAGGAGGTCGCGGGTTCAAATCCCGCCTCCCCGACCGGGAAATCCCAGCTAGATTGCTACGAATTTAGTCGCTTGGGTGCAACCGGATGGCGGCGGGGTGCAATTTGGGGTGCAATTTGGGGTGCAACCCGGGCCACCGTGACCTTGAAAGCGGCAAGTGCAGCTCGTCGACGAGCTCACGTCCCTCCCTCCCCCCTACGCACACGATCGCCCTGCCCGCCGCGGCGCTCGACGACCTGCGCCGACAACGCCGTGCCGTTGCGGCGGCACCAGCCCGGGGACGTCCGCGATCCGCGTGGAGGATGTGCGAGGGCTGGTGTTCCCCGCCGAGCGGCGCCGTTCCTGCGCCACGGCGCTGCCGAGCGCGGGCTGCCGCCGGAGTTCATCGCGACCTGGTCGGTCACACCTCGACGCGAATGCTCGGCCTGACCTACCGGCACCGGCGGCCAAGCCGCGGCGTCGACGCCGCCGTTGCAGTCATGGACCGCGTGTTCGGAAGCTGAGCGGGCAAGTCGGGAGATCTTGTCAAGAGGTCGGCGCCAGAAATTTCGGCGGACGGAACAGCACGAGACGTCACCACACGTAACCACGTGACACGCGGCGGACGCCGCGGACAGTACCCGCCGGCGCACCCCGGTGGCCGCCGAAGAACACGGGTGTAAGTACGAGGTGTGGGTACCACACCGAACGCCCCGTCGCCGGTCCTCGCCGTTCCACCGGCCGAAGCGGTCGTCTGCTCGGCCTGTCGAGGCCGATGATCTACAAGCTGATCCGCTCCGGCCAGCTGCGCACCGTGACCATTGGCCGGACGCGTCGCGTGCCGGTGACCGAGCTCGAGCGACTGCTCGACGTTAATGGCGATGAAGGCGCGACGCGGTCCTGAGGCGGTGCGTCAGCCGGTGTGCGGCGGACGCGCGTCCGTGATTCGTTCGGACTTCGCTGTTTCGCCCGGTGCTCGTCGCGCCAGCCCGGTCGAGCGGGTCCTGCCGGTTGGGCCGGTCTGAGGTCGTCGTGTTCGCGACCTCCGTGGCCTTCGCGTCCGATCTGGTTTGCAGACAGGTGCCCGATATCGGGCGCGACATCGGAGGTGGCGTCTGATGCTGCGGGTTTCGACAATCCGTGCTTCGTCCGCTACGGCGTCGGCGGAGTACTACACGCGATACCTGACCGGCGCGCCCGGCGAGGTGCCGGGGGTGTGGTCGGGCTGCCAGGCAGCAGGTCTTGGACTGTCGGGCAGGGTCAACCGCGAGGACCTGCAAGCCCTGCTGGAGGGCCGTGACCCCATTTCGGGGACACGGTTGGGCCGCGCCCTCGTTGATCGCGTCACCGCCGATGGCCGAGTAGTACACGCGGTGGCGGGCTTTGACGCCACGTTCTCGGCGCCAAAATCACTTTCAGCGTGCTGGGCACTGTCCGGCGACGACCGGTTCCTGAAGGCTCACGATGTCGCCGTCACCGCGGCCTTGGCTCATCTGGAGCGTCTCGGGTCAACGACGAGAATCCGGTGCAACGGCGGCCGGCTGCATCCCGACACGCAAGGCTTGACGACGGCGGTGTTCCGTCAGACGACGTCGCGGGCCGATGATCCCCAGATCCATACCCACGCCGTGGTCTCGGCGAAGGTGCAGACCGCCGAGGGTCGGTGGATGGCCCTCGACGCCCGTTATCTGAAGAAGCATCAACGGATGCTCGGCGGCCTTTACCAGTCGGTGCTGCGCAACGAGCTCACCCACCGCCTCGGGGTCGGGTGGGGGCCGATCGTGAAGGGCCAAGCCGAGATCGCCGGCGTGCCCAAGGATCTGTTGGCGGTGTTCTCCAAACGCGCCGCCAACATCAAGAGCGCCCTGGACGTGAAGCTCGAAGAGTTCCGCCACCGTGAGGGCCGGGAACCATCACGCAAGGAGCGTGCCGGCTTGGAGCGTCAAGCCTCGGCGGACACCCGTGGCCGCAAATCCGGGCTCGGTGTCGCCGATCTAGCGACACGGTGGCAGGGCGAGGCGGCAGCGGTCGGCTGGACCGTCGAACGTCTCGTCGAGCACGTCCAGCGGGCCGCCGCCGACCGTTCCCCGACGAACTCGCTGACCGTCACCGATGTCGTCGAGGCAGTGTCGGCGGAGCACTCGTCGTGGGGCAGGCCCGACGTCATCCAGGCGATCTGTGACGTGCACCGTCCCGTGTCGCAGATGTCGGGACAGCGTTGGGCAGCGGCGATCGAACACGCCGCTGACCGGATACTCGATCGCTGCGTCGACTTGGATCCGCCCGACGCGACACAGCGACGAGACTCCGATGGTCGCTCGCTGTGGATCGAGCCAGCGGCTCCGAGGTTCACCTCCGAGGCGGTGCTCGTCGAGGAGGAGCGGATAGTCACCTGGGCGATGGATGCTCAAGCCGGAACCGCGTCGCCGTCGAGGACCGTCGAGCAAACCGGTCTGGATGTGTTGCAGGCCGACGCCGCTGCGTCGGTGGCCGGCGACGACCGTCTCGTGTTGGTGGTCGGCCCGGCCGGTGCAGGCAAGACGCGGATGCTCGCCGCCGCCGTGGCCGACCTGCACTCCCACCATCGCGCGGCGTTCGGTGTCGCCCCGACTGCGAAAGCAGCCCGGGTACTCGAACGGGACACCGGTATGCGTGCCGACACCGTCGCCAAGCTGCTCCATGAGTGGCAGCGACCCGACCGGCCACCACGACCCGAGTACCAGCTACGAGCCGAGACGTCCGTGGTCGTCGACGAAGCCGGGATGGTCTCCACGCCGGCGCTGTATCAGCTCGTCACCCTCGCCGAGGCGAACCAGTGGCGTCTCGTCCTCGTCGGCGATGATCGCCAGCTGCAAGCCGTCGGGCGTGGCGGCCTGTTCGCCGAGCTGTGCGCCAACGGCCGTGTCGTCCAACTCGAATGCCTCCACCGCTTCAAAGACGACTGGGAGGCTGCCGCGTCGCTGCAACTGCGATCCGGTGATCCCCGCGCCCTCGACGCCTACGAGGCCCACCACCGGATCATCCCCGGAACGCCCGAGGACCACCTCGCCGCGATGGCCGCCTCATGGATCGAGCACCACTCGGGCGGCGTCACCGTCGCCCTCGTCGCCTCGACCAATGATCATGTTGACGCCATCAATCGTGCCGTGCAAGCCGCCCGGCTCGCCGCCGGACTCCTCGACCCCGACACCGTCGTGTCGATCGCTGGTGGGGAGCATGCTCACGTCGACGACGTGGTCGCCACCCGCCGCAACGACCGCACCCTGATCACCTCGGCGGGCGAGACGGTCCGCAACCGGGAAACCTGGACCGTCACGGCGATCGGCGCCGATGGTTCGTTGACCGTGACCCGTGAACGGGGACACGGCACCGTCACGTTGCCCGCCGACTACGTCCACGACCACGTCAGGTTGGGCTACGCGGCGACCGAGCACGGCTACCAGTCCGACACCGTCGACCACAGGCCTCTCACTCGTCTCTGCGGTGACGACCCGCCGGGGCCTGTACGTTGCCGCCACCCGCGGCCGCCACGACAACCTGCTGTGCGTCGTCACCGACAGCAACGACGTCGCCGAAGCACGCGACGCCCTCGAGGTGATCCTCGCCTTCGACCGCGTCGACATCCCCGCCGTCACCCAACGCCGCACCCTGGCCCGCCAGGTACCGCTGGAGGCGGCACGGCAACGGCCGTCGCTGACGCCTCGCTGTGAGATTCCGCAATGGTTCGAACCGCTCCGTGCCGGGCTGGGCCGCGACTTGTACGACGCCGACCAGGCCCTCACGGCCAGCGAAGCGAAGCGGGCCCGACTTGCAGCAGAGGCCACCGCCGCCCAACGCGACCGCGTCCGGATCGAGGCGGCGACGGCCCCAGCTCGCCAGGCGCTGGCGGCGGCGACGGCCCTCTACGAGGAGGCGTGGCGCCGCCACGCCCGCGCCCAGCACCACCTCGACCACAGCGGCATCCGCCGCCGACGGGCGGCCCGCCGCGACCATGACGCCGCCGTCAAGCAACTCCAAGAAGCGACCGAACACCTCGAACGCACCCGACGACACACCGCCGCAGACGTCGAGCACTTCCACCACGCACGAACACACGCCGACGAGACGGGCACGGCGCTGCATCGCCACGACATGCGCCAGCAGCTCAACCACATCGTCGACCATGTCGCTGCCCTCCGTCGACAGGTCGAATCGCTCGACCTGTGGGGTCGCTGGGCTGGCGGCGACACCGTCAACGTCGAGCAACTCGGTGACATCGTCGAACAACTCACCAGCATCAGCCGCCGCAACGAACACACCGACCAGTTCCGAGCACTCGGCGAGACGGCACGGGACTGGGCCGGCGACGCCGGCATCGACCTGCCGGCCCCGGCACGACGCTCCCGACACTGCCGAGCGAGCCGGACCCGAACTCGGACTGTGAGGGACAGTCGACGAGTCGTCCGGCGTGCGGTCGCCCCCACGGGGTAATTGGTCGCCGTTTCCCCGCGATCGCACCGAAGCCCGGTGGATGGCCGTGGAATCGGGCTCACAGATCGCCTCAGAGGCACGAACTCGGCCCGGGTGGCATTGAGGGTGCGGAGCATCGGCCCGAATCCGGCGGCCCGGCCGAACCACCGAGCAGGGAAGCTTCGGCGGCGAACCGAAGCTCCCTCGAGCGACGTTCTGGCGCCAGCACTCGGCAATCAGGGCGCAACGAGTGCCACGTCGCCTCCGCTCACGGCGAGGCTGA
>CAVQTY010000006.1:0-66804 GCA_963716665.1 Ilumatobacteraceae bacterium | reverse complement strand
GCGGAACGGGAGGGATTCGAACCCCCGGGCCTTGTGGGCCTCCCGCTTTCAAGGCGGGTGCATTTGTCCGCTCTGCCACCGTTCCGTTGGTTGAGGCTATCGACCGGTGCCGCGCACGATTGGTGAGCAACACTGTGGTCGATGGACCGGGCCGCGCTGGTCGAGCGGATCTCGCGAATCTGGGCGCACAATGCCACCGCCCATGCCGTCGTACTCGCCGGCCAGGATCCCTCGTGGGGAACGGAGACGTTCGAGCTCGCCGGTGGCTGCGTCGTGCTGTGTGGTCCAGGTCTCTACGTCAATCGCGCCCTCGCCGTCGGATTCGAGCGACCCGTCACCGCCGTCGACTTCGACCTCCTCGAGGAGCGCAGTGCCGTCGTCGGAGTTCCACCCTCGATCGAGCTCGTACCGACTGCTGACCACAGCATCGCCGAGCACGCCGGGGCCCGGGGCTATGCGATCCAACGACTCCTCACCACCCACATCCGGTCGCTGGCCGGCACGACGACCTCGCTACCGGTCGATCCGACGATCGTGATCGAGCGCGCCGACGATGACAACCTTCTCGGCGTGTGGCAGGACGTCGCCGCCGAGGGTTTCGCCGTCGGCTCGGGTGAAGTTCGTCGAGCAAGCGATGCCTTCGCCAAGGCCGCCGCAGTCGTCGACGGACCCGGGTTCGTGCTTGCCCGCGATGCAACCGACGGCCGTCCGCTGGGCTGCGCCAGCGTCACGATCCGCGACGAGCTGGCCACGCTCGGTGCGATGACCACACTGACGTCCGAGCGCCGCCGCGGTGTGCAGGCCGCCCTCATCACCCACCGCCTGCGCCTCGCAGCGGATGTCGGATGCGACCTCGCTGCGTCCTCCACCGTCCCCGCCAATGCGTCGGAGCGCAACCTCGAGCGCGCGGGGTTCCGACCGCTCTACGAGACGATCACTCTGGCCAGGGAACCTCCGGGGAGCGGTAGAAGTTGACGCCGAGCGTGTCCCACCGCGGGGCCTGGGCGGCCAGGCGCAGGCGGTAGTCGTCCCACACCAGCGCCTCCGCCGGCGACCAGCCGATCTCGGCGATCCCGGCGAGACGCGGGAAGGCCAGGTACTCGACAGCCGCCCGGTCGGCGGTCGTTTCCGACCACAATGCCGACTCGACGCCGAGGATCGAGTCCTCGGCGACGCCCTCGATCAATGTCGCCGGCTCCCACCGGTACGACGCGCTGACGGGTACGTGGCCCGCCCACTCCAGACCGAGAGGTGTCTCGTCGTCGTACTTCATGTCGAGGTAGGCATGGTTGCCCGGCGACAGGATCAGCCGGGCGCCCTGATCGACGGCACGCCGCGCCAACCCGGTGGCCTCCTCCTGACCGACCCCCCAGTACTGCACGACGCTTCCCGGTGGCAGCGCCGCCTGTGCCGCCTCGTGCCACATCACGGGGGTGCGACCGCGTTCGACAACCAGTCCGGCGGCGCGGGGGACGAACTGCATGAAGTCGTCATGCGGTGTGCCGATCGCCTCATCACCACCGATGTGGATGAAGCGCCCCGGCTCGGCGGCCAGCGCGTCGAACACGTCGCCGAGGAAGTCGTAGGTCGAGTCGGCGGACGCGCACAGCGTGACCTCGGAGATCCCGCCGTGGTGGAACGGCGGGGGCGCCGTGCCGTCGCAGTTCAACTCCGGATAGGAGATCAGGGCGGCCGACGCATGGCCGGGGCCGTCGATCTCGGGAACGACCTCGATGAAGTGCTCGGCGGCGTAGGCGACGATGCGGGCGTAGTCCTCGCGGGTGTAGTAGCCGCCGGCGCCGGCGTCGATGTCGCTCGATCCGCCGACCTCGGTGAGGAGCGGCCAACCGGGAACGGTCAGGCGCCAGCCCTGGTCGTCGGTGAGGTGGAGGTGGAGGACGTTGACCTTGTACAGCGAGATCAGGTCGATGTGGTGGAGCACGTCGTCGACGCCGAAGAAGTGGCGGGCGACGTCGAGCATCGTCCCCCGGTGCTCGAAGCGCGGCCGGTCGTTGATGTCGGCGCCCGTGACCTTCCACGGTCCGGGCTGGACGTCGGTCGCCTCGGCCGCGGCGGGAAGCATCTGGCGCAGCGTGGTGAGAGCACGGAACACGCCGGCCGGGGCGGCCGCAGCGATGCGCACTCCCGTCGAGTCGACTCGAAGGGTGTACCCCTCGGCGCCCTGATCGGCGGACGACGCGACGGTGATGACGATGTCTCCCTCGGTGGCATCGTCACTTCCGACAGGTACGGCAAAGCCGGTCGGCCGGCGTAGCCACGCGGCGAAGCGCTCGGCGACCGGTGGCACGGCGGGATCGTCGCCGACGACGACGATGCGGCTTGTCGCCGTCAGGTCGAAGGTCTCGTCGGGCAGCGACACGTAGGAGGCCGGCGCCGGGATGATGGCGTGGGCATCGACGGCTTCGGGTCCGATCGGCGAGGCGGCTGAGGGCGACGGCGCCATGACGCACATCGTGGCCGCTGCACCCACCGCCAGACCAACCCGCCCGCCAACCGATGGGTGTTTTCCTGACCGAACCGTCATGAGAACACCCATCGGTCGCAGGGATCGAGCGGAGAGGGTGGGATTTGAACCCACGGACCACCTTGCGGCGGTCACCTCCTTAGCAGGGAGGCGCGTTCGACCGGACTCCGCCACCTCTCCGAATGTCCGCCCGATCGTATCGGCTGCGCTGCCGTCGCCTGGCGTGCGATCGCCAATGTCGTACCGGTGTCGAAGATTTCCATTTCTTCACCAATGTTGCGATCTGATGACGGCCCGTGCTAGACCGGGGCACCTGTCGGCGCCCGGCGAGCGCCCCAACGAGCAGCACCCAATGAGCAACTACTTCGACGACGACGCATTCTGGGACGGGCCGAGCGCCGATCCCGACCGCACCTCTCAGCTCGAACGGGTTCGCGGCCGGTCCGCCGAGCGCACCCGCACACACCATGTCGTGGAACGCGACGACCGCCTTGAACCGCTCGACGACGGCTCGTCGATGTGGATCGAGCCGTCGCGGCCGCTCACCAATCGACTCGGCCCACTCGGCTCCGTCGATCCCCGGGTGCTGAGTGTCGGCGCCGTCGCCCTCGCCGTCGTGCTGGCCGTTCCATTGTTCGGCGCCCTCGGCAACAAGGGCAGCGGGGACGAGCTGCGGGCGGTCGACGAACAATCGACGACGACCGCTTCGACGGTCGCCACCCCGGTTACCGCCGCCGCCGACGTGGTCGTCGTCACGGGGGCAGTCGACGCTGACCTCTCCGGTGACACGAACGGCGGCGACAACGCCACCGACCTCGACGAGGAGGCGACCGAGGACGACTCGGCGAGCGAGGAAACCGAGGCGCCGGCGCCGCAAGCGCTCGAGCGCGTCGCCCGACTGCGCCAACCAGTACACCGCCGCGGCGGGCGACTACTGGCTGCGCATCGCCGAGGGCAGCGGGGCGTCGCTCGACTCCCTGCTCGATGTCAACGAGGCGACCGCCGAGACCCCGATCTACCCCGGCAGCACGGTCTGCCTGCCTGACGGGGCGGCGGTCCCTTCCGGCTTCGCCACGCTTCGCGACGACCAGTCGACCGCCGGCGGGGCGACGCCCGCAGCGCCGACGGCACAGGTGGCGGAAGCGTGCGCCAACGAGTACGAGTCGGTCGCCGGCGACTACTGGTTGCGCATCGCCGACGCCGCCGGGCTCCAGCTCGACGAGCTGCTCGAGCTCAACGACGCCACCTCCGACACGCCGCTGTTCCCGGGCTCGGTGGTGTGCCTGCCGGCCGGGGCGAGCGGACCGAGCGCATCGCCGACGGTCGCACCGACCACCGCCGCACCGACGACTGCCGCACCGGCGACGACCGAGCCACCCACGACTGCGGCACCGGCCACGACCGATGCCCCGGCGACCACGGCACCGGAGGAGGACACGACCGTGCCGCCGGCACCCCCGGCGCCGGGCGAGATCGAACAGATCATCCGCGACGTGTGGCCTGACGACCTCGAAGAGCAGGCGCTGCGCATCGCCTGGCGGGAGAGCGGCTACAACCCGCGGGCGCAGAACCACTGCTGCTCGGGGCTGTTCCAGATCTACTACGACGTCCACGCCAGCTGGCTCGCCGAGCTCGGCATCAACTCCGCCGAAGACCTCTACGACCCGCACGCGAACGCCACCGCCGCCTACACCCTGTACCAGCGCTCTGGCGGCTGGAGCCCGTGGCGGATGACCGCCGACTGATCGCCCTCTCCGATCTGGGCGGCCGTAGCGCTATCGTCCGTCGACTGCTGGCAGGCCAGGATCATGCCGATGGCGTCTCCCGTTCACCGTCCGCCGGTGTGGCTGCGCGCCGGCTTTCGCCGTGTTCGGTGCCGCGGTGCTGTTGTTCAACGCCCTGCTGATGCTGTCGGACCGCGCTCCTGGTGCCTTGCGGCGGGTGGGCGGCGACTTCATCCGTCGCTTGTTCGCCCGCATCGACGCCGGCGACCGAGCCGCCGAGGTGCTGTCCGATCCCCGGCTGCCCGAGAGTGACGCCATCGTCCACATTGCCGTGTGGGCGGTCGCCGTCGGGTTGGTCGGCCTCGCCGTGTGGTCGTGGCGTGGCCTCGTGCTCGGCGCCGCTGCAGTGTTCGCAGCCAGCCTCGTGGTCGAAGCCGCCCAGGGTCGGTGGTCCGACACCAGGGCGGTCGAAGCCAGCGACGTGCGCGCCAACGCCGTCGGAATCGTGCTCGGCACGATTGCTGTCGGCCTGTGCTACTTGATCTACAGCGCGCTGAGCGGGCTGTTCCGGCTCACGTCGCGCCGTGGCTACCCGACAGCGACCCGGTGAACGTCCCTGTTCTTGGTTCGATCGGCGTCGTTAGTGGCGGCGAATCGACCAAGGACACGGAGGACTCCTACTGTCTCGACCATGGACCATCGCGTCGCCATGCTCGGCACCGGGCTGATCGGCGACTTCTACACGATGACGCTGCACGGCCGGCGCGGCCGCGACCGTGTCGAGGTCGTCTACTCGCGCTCGGTCGAGCGCGGCGAAGCGTTCAAGGAACGATGGGGCGTGCCGCGGGCGACGACCAGCATCGACGACGCCGTCAACGACCCTGGCATCGACACCGTTGTCGTCGGCCTGCCCAACGACATGCACGAGGAGGCGATCGCCGCGGCGGCGGCCGCCGGCAAGGCGGTGCTGTGCACCAAACCGCTCGCCCGCACGGCCGAGGAGGCCAAGCGGATCCTCGATCTCGTCGAGTCGGCCGGAGTCTTCGCCGGTTACCTGGAGGACCTCGTCTACACCCCGAAGACGTTGAAGGCGTTGGCGTCGGTGCGCGCCGGGGCGATCGGTGACGTGTTGTGGGTGCGCAGTCGGGAGACCCACCCGGGGCCGCACAGCGCCTGGTTCTGGGATGCCGGCAAGGCCGGTGGCGGTTGCATCGTCGACCTCGGCTGCCACTGCATCGAGATCATCCGCAGCTACGTCGGCAAGGGCAACCGCCCCGTCGAGGTGATGTGCTGGCGGGACACGCTGGTCCACCCGATCGAGGCCGAGGACAACGCCATCGCCCTCGTCAAGTTCGAGAGCGGGGCGATCGGCCAGTTCGAGGTCAGCTGGACGTTCCGTGGCGGCATGGACCTGCGCGACGAGGTCGCCGGCACGGACGGGACGATCTGGACCAACCACTTCCTGCGCACCGGCTTCGAGATGTTCTCGACCGGCCAGGGCGGCTACGTCGCCGAGAAGGCGGAGACGGAGAGTGGCTGGATCTTCCCGGTCGGCGACGAGGTCGCCGAGCTCGGCTACGTCGACATGTTCGCCGACATGTTCGACGCCATCGACGATGGCCGCCAGTCGGTTGAGACGTTCTACGACGGCTACGTCGTCAACGCCGTGATGGATGCCTGCTTCCGGTCGGCGGTGAGCCGGACCTGGGAGCCGGTCGAGCTCGACTGGCGCGGCGGCGTGACGCCGCGGATCAGCCGCCCGGCCCGCACCGAGGACGGGCTGACGGTGATCAAGGAGGAGCACCTCCCCGACGGCCGCCGCAAGCTGATCCTCAAGGACCCGGCGACTGGCGAGTTCGCCGACCGCATCGTCTGATTCACCCCTGCCAGGTCAGCGGGGCGAGGTGGAGGCCACCTTCCCCCCAACCGGCCGAGGAGACGAACCAGTCGACACCGTCAACGACGACCTCGGCGGCGTGCGACTCGATGTGGCCGACGAGCTCGGCGTCCTCGAAGTCGAACGGGTCGTCGCTGCGGAAGACGTCGGTGCCGACGTAGTCGGGGCGCGGCCCGATGAAGAGGTACCACGAGCCGTCGCGCTCGACGACGAACGGCGACTCGGTGCCGCCGCCGAACGTGCCGACCTCGGGATCGGTGAACACGGTGTGGCGCTCGCTCCAGCGGACGAGGTCGTCGCTCGTGCGGTACATCACGGTGTGGTTGCCGCCTGCCGGCTCGCTGGTCGCCGTGTAGTACATCACCCACTCGTCACCGATGCGGATCACGAACGGGTCGCGGGCGTCGTAGCCATCACGGAACAGCGGACCGTCGGAGTGCCTCGTCCACGTCTCGAGGTCGGGTGAGGTCGCCAGGTTGATCTGGTAGCTGTCGTTGTCGGGTCCGCCTCCGGCGTAGAACATGTGGAACACCCCGTCGACCTCGATCACGTGTGGCGCCCACAGGTGGGTCTCGCCATACCACGGGTCGGCGCTGAGAGCGAACGGCTGCTTCGTCCACGGTCCGGAGAGGCTCGGCGCGATGGCGTGGGCGAGGTTCTTCTCGTCGAGCGGCTCGGCCGGCTCGGCGTGGGTGATGCCGAACATGTGCCACGTCCCGTCCGGGCCGCGCACGAACGTGTGGTCGTTGATGTACCACGGCCCCGACTCACCGACGCTGGGGTCGTAGATGTGCTCGAACTCGCCGGCCTCGACGAGCGGTTCGGGCGGCGCCGACGCGGCCGCTCTGGCGCCGAACGGGACGGTCATCACGACCAGCGTGAAGGCGGCGATCAACAGATCTCGGGGCACTGGGTTATCTCCTCGTGAGGGTGTCGGGGGTCGAGGTCCACGTCGCCGCGACGGCGACGATCGCCGCCGGGGCGGGAACGAGCAGCAACAGCGAAGCCGACCAGGTCGTCGCCACCCAGACGCCACCGATGATCGTCGTGGCCACGGCGACGAACCGGGTCGGGCGGCGGGAGACGATGAACAGGCTGGCGGTCCACAGCGCCCGACCGCGCAACTGCCGATGCGCGGTGCCGAGCGGCAGCGCGGCCATGAGACCGAGCACGGTGATCACCGTCGCCGCCCCGGTGAGCGCGAACGACGGCCACATCAACGGGTTTCCCGTCGAGGACACGACCTCGACGGCAGCAAGGAACAGCGAGGCCGGGAAGGCGGCGAGCAGGCCGAGGCCGGTCGACCAGCCCCACAGCGAGCCGAGCGCTCGCCACCAGGTAGTGATCGTCGCCGGCACGTCGTCGGCGAGGTCGTTGACGACAGCGACGAGGGCGGCGACGAAGGGGACGACGACGACTGCGGTCATCACGAGGGCGACCGGATTGATCCCGGGGGCGACGACGACTGGCACGATTGCTGCGACGCAGACACCGGCACTGCCGGTGAGCAGCGCCGGAAGGCTCGGCCACGCACCGCGCAGCGTCGTGGCGATCACCTGGTCGTTCTTCATCAGCCGCGGATTCCTACGGAGGCGATGCTGGCGACGAACGCGCGCTGGAACACCAGGAACACGATCAGCACGGGCACAACCACGGCAGTGATCGCTGCGAACACCACCACCGACCCTCCACCTTGCGTCGTGTTGAGCGTCACCAGCCCGAGAGGCAGGGTCATGTTCTCCTTGGTGCTGATGAAGATCAACGGCCCGAAGTAGCTGTTCCACGACGCCTCGAAGCTCAGGATCGCCACCGCCGCCAGCGCCGGTCCCGACAGCGGGAGGATCACGCGGAACAAGATCCACACGTTGTTGGCGCCGTCGATGCGCGCCGCCTCGTCCAGCTCGCGTGGAATCGTGTTGAAGTACTGACGGAAGAAGAAGATGGCGAACACGTTGATCAATGCAGGCAACCACAGCGATGGCAAGCGATCGATGAGGTGGAGATTGCGCAAGAGAATGAACACCGGGATCACCGTCATCTGGCCCGGAATCATCAGCGCGGCGAGCATGCCGAGGAAGATCGGCTCGCGCCCCGGGAACCGGAGCCGGGAGAACGCATAGGCGGCGAGCACGCTGACGAACATCGAACCGGCGGTCGCGATGGTGGCGACGATCAGGCTGTTCCGCGCCATCCGGGCGAAGGGGATCAGGCCGGAGATGTCCCGATAGTTCTGCACCGAGAACGGTTTCGGGATCCAGTGCGGCGGTAGGCGCAGCGCCTCCTGCGGGTCGGTGAAGCTCTCCCCGATCATCCACACCAGTGGGGCGAGCATCAGCACGCCAACGACGAACAGCACGAGCCCGATCACGAAACGCGGCACCCGTCGACCCTTGATCATGCCTGATGCACCCACCTGCGGGAGCCCCAGAACTGCAGCAAGGTGACGACCATCATCACCGCGAACATGAGGATCGACACGGCTGCTGCATACCCGACGGTGAATCGCTGGAAGCCGGTCTGGTAGAGGTACATCACGATCGTCAGCGTCGAGTCGTCGGGTCCGCCGCCAGGCGTGATGATCTGCATCGGGTCGAAGATCTGGAAGGCGCCGAGGAACGTGATCACGGTGACGAAGAAGATCGTCGGCGACATCATCGGGATCGTCACGTTCCAGAGCACCCGCCACGAGCTGGCACCATCCGTGCGCGCCGCCTCGACGAGCTCCTGGGGGACCGCTTGTAGCCCGGCGAGCATGATGATGAACGTGAACCCGATCGTGTGCCACCAGTCGATGCCGATGATCGCCGGCAGCGTCCACTGCGGGTCGTTGAACCAGTCCGGGGGCGTGAACCCGAGCTTCTCGGAGTAATACGACACGAGGCCGAAGGTCGGGCTCAGGACGTATCGCCACAACAGGGCGACCGCCGCCCAGGAGATGACGAACGGGAAGAACAGCGATGTCCGCACGAAATAGGACAGGCCGCGGTTCTTCAGCTGGTTGACGCCGAGCGCCAGCAACAGCCCGCCGACGACGTGGGTGAGCACGGATGCGAGCGCGAACACGAACGTGTTGCGCAGTGCCTTGTAGAGCAGCGGGTCGTCGACCATCTCGCGGAAGTTCTCGAGCCCGACGAAGGTCCGAGGGGTGAACAGGTCCCAGGAGTAGAAGCTGAGGACGATCGCGTAGAAGAACGGCCCGACGATGAACACGACGAACAGCAGGATGGCCGGGCTGATGAAGACATAGCCCGACCAATCCTGCCTGGGGCGGCGGGGCCGGAGGCCGGCGGGAACCTCGGCCCGAAACCCCCGCCGCGCGGTCACTACAGGACTGCTTGGAGCGCTTCGTTGGCGCTGTCGAGCGCTTCCTGGACGTCCTGCTGCCCGGTGATCGCCGCTGTCCATCCCTCGCTGATCGCAGTCTCGGCTCCGGGCAGGTCGTCGGGCGAGGGGATCGGCGTAGCGAAGCTGACAGCGCCGGCGAGCAACTCCGAGCCGGCCGGAGCATTGGCGAGGAACGACTCGCTGTTGGCGACGGAGTTGCGCGCCGGGATGTTCGTTCCCCCGACCTCGGCGTAGTACACCGACGCCTCCACGGTCGTCAGCCAACGGAGGAAGGCCCACGCCGCGTCCGGGTTGGCCGAGCTCTTCAAGATTGGCCACGCGTCCCAGCCGACGGGGGAGCCATTGCCGGCATTCGTCGGCCAGTTGAGAATGCGCGTCTGCTCGACGAGTTCGAGGTCACGGATCACGGGCGTCATCCACCGGCCGGCGCCGAAGGTGGCCAGCCGGCCGTCGGCGAACTGGGCGCCGAGGTCGAACTCGCCGCCGGGCACGGGCGACAGCTCCTCGTCGATCAGTCGCTTGGCGAACTCGGCGGCCGCCACCGCTTCCGGAGAGTTGAACGTCGCCGTCGCCCATTCGGCGTCCATCGTGCTCGCGCCGTTGGTGAGCAACCACGGCATGATGTTGCCGAAGACGAAACCGGACCCGATCGGATGGAGGAACGCCCCGGTTGCCTCCTTGATGGCGACTCCCGCCTCGTAGAACTCGTCCCACGTCCAGTCCGTCTCGGGCAGCTCGACGCCGGCCTCCTCGAACACCGCTGTGTTGCAGTACAGCACCATCGTGTTGTAGCCGCCGGGGATGTAGTACGTCTGGCCATCCGGCGACCCGTACGTCACGGTCCACTCGCGGAGGTTGGGGTTGACGTCGGCGAAGTAGTCGTCGATCAACTCCTGATCGGCGGCGATGTAGTCATCGAGGGGGAGCAGGATGTCCCTCGACGCGAGCAGGCGCTGGCCTTCGGTGGCGACATAAACGATGTCGTACTCCCTGCCGCCGGCGAGCTGGGTGGCCACCGTCGAGACATACTCGCCCCAGCTGGGGGCGGACACGCCGTTGGAAGTGATCTTGATGCCCGGCTCTGCCCGGTTGAACTCGGTGAAGAGTGCCTCCCACGCGGCCTGCTGGTTGACGTCGCCGTAGTAGACGAGCTGCAGCTCTACCGGGTCGCCGCTGGTCGGGCGCCGTCGGCTCGACGTCGACGTGGCCGCCGAGGCGAGGGCGCGGCCGGCACCGAGCGAGTGGATGGCCGGGATCGCCGCCGCCGCACCGAGGCCTTGGAGCAGCCGCCGGCGGTTGAAGTGGCCGTCCCACACCGGGCTGCTGTTGTCGATTCGTTCCATGAGCCGTCCCCCTTGTGCCTTGATGAGCAACCGATTACTCAGAACCGTGACGGTAGACCTCCATAACCGGAGGTGTCAATGCTGGCCACGGCGAACTTCTGTCGTCGTCCTGCGCGAGCCTGCCGTGCTCAGCCGAGCCTTCTCCGGCGCTTGCGAAATCGGTTTCCCGGATCTACCGTCGCGGTGATCGTGCGACATCGGGGGAAATCGTGAAGGGGAAGAGTACGCAGGTGCTGCTCGGTGTCGACATCGGCACCTCGAGCAGCAAGGGCGCGCTCGTCTCGACCACCGGTGAGTTGATCGCCACGGCGACCCGTGATCACGCCGTGCGGCGGCCGGAACCTGGCCACGTCGAGATGGACGCGAGGGTGTGGTGGGACGAGTTCGTCGACATCACTGGTGAGTTGCTCGCCGTCGCGACTACCGAAGTCCTCGCCGTCGGCGTGAGCGGTATGGGGCCGTGCACCTTGCTCACCGATGGGGCCGGCACACCGTTGCGTCCGGCGATTCTGTACGGCGTCGACACGCGGGCGGGAGCGCAGATCGACCGGCTCAACGCCCGCTACTCGCCGGAGGCGATCGTCGAGCGCTGTGGCTCGGCGCTGACGAGCCAGGCGGTCGGGCCGAAGCTGGCCTGGATCGCCGATCACGAACCGTACGTGTTCGACCGCGCCCGCATGCTGTTGATGCCGAGCTCGTACCTCGTGTGGCAGCTCACCGGTGAGTACGTCCTCGACCATCACTCGGCGAGTCAGTCCGTGCCGCTCTACGACGCGCGGATGAACGAGTGGCACCAGCCGTGGTGGAACGAGATCGCCGGCCGGATCGATCCACCGGTGCTGGCATGGTCGGGCGAGGTCGCCGGTGCGGTGAGCGCCGCAGCGGCGAGCCAGACCGGACTGGCCACCGGAACGCCGGTCATCGCCGGCACCGTCGACGCGTGGGCCGAGGCGGCGAGCGTCGACGCCCTCGGCGAGGGCGACCTGATGTTGATGTACGGCACGACGTTGTTCCTCGTCTGTTCCGTCGCCGAGCCGCGGGCGGCGCCACCGTTGTGGGGCACGGTCGGGCTGGAAGCTGGCAGCTACAACCTCGCCGGCGGGATGGCGACATCAGGGGCGATCACGGCGTGGTTGCGCGATGTGTTCGGCGGCGGGGACTACGGCGAGTTGCTTGCTGCGGCCGCCCGATCCGCACCTGGTGCCAACGGGCTCGTGATGCTGCCCTACTTCGCCGGTGAGCGTACGCCGTTCGAGGATGCCGCCGCCCGTGGCGTCATCGCCGGCCTCACCGTCACGCACACCGCCGGCGACCTCTACCGCGCCGCCCTGGAGGCGACGGCGATGGGTGTGCGCCACAACGTCGAGGCATTCCACGCTGCCGGGGTGACGATCGCCAGGGTCGTCGCCGTCGGTGGTGGAACCCAGGGCGAGCTGTGGACGCAGATCGTCTCCGACGTCACCGGGCTGACCCAGGAATTGCCGACGCAAAACATCGGCGCTTGCTACGGGTCGGCGCGACTTGCCGCGGCGGCGGCCGGGCTGGACACCGCCGACTGGAATCCAGTTGCCGGCGAGGTCGTGCCGCAGGCCGCGTTGGCCGATGACTACGACGAGCTGTACGCCCTCTACAGGCAGCTCTACGAGTCGACGACCGAGATCACCCACGCCCTCACCGCCCGTCAGCGCCGGGCGGCGAGAGTCCCGAAGAGAGAGGTCCGCGATGCCCAGCTATCAATTTCCTGAGGTCGCCCCGACACCGGCGGCGCCGCCGCGCACGGTGTACACCGTCGCCAGCGGTGACCTGCGTCCGTCGGCGAACGTGAAGTGCTGGCCGGTGCAGGCGCAGTTGGAGGCAGACGTCACCCGGGCGGTCGAGTCGTTCGGTTGGAGCGTCGTGCGCGGCCATCAGTTCGACGAGGAGGCCGGACATGGGTTCATCGACAGCCAGCGCAAGGGGCTGGAGGTGTTCGCCACGTTGCCGCCGGACGCGCCGCTGCTCGTCGTCGAGGGCGTGTGGCAGTACAGCCATCACGTTCTGGCCGGGCTGCGGACGCACCGCGGGCCGATCATGGTGGTGGCGAACTGGAACGGCACGTTCCCCGGCCTCGTCGGCTTGCTGAACCTGACGGCAAGTCTGACCAAGGCGGGTGTCGAGTACTCGTCGTTGTGGAGCGTCGACTTCACCGACGAGTGGGCGCGCGACGGTCTGCGCACGTGGTTGGAGACGGGCAAGCTCGTCCACGACCTCGGCCACGTCCACGATCTGCCCGTCCTCGACGACACCGCCGAGGAGGTCGCCCTGGGTCGGGCGCTGGCCGATCAGTTGCGACGCGAGAAGGCGATCATCGGGGTGTTCGACGAGGGCTGCATGGGGATGTACAACGCGATCTTCGACGACGAGTTGATCAACCCGTTGGGGATCTACAAGGAGCGGTTGTCGCAGAGCGCCCTCGTCGCCGAGATGAACCGGGTCAGCGAGGGCGAAGCGGCGGCGGTGAAGGCGTGGCTCGACGACGCCGGCCTCCGCTTCGACTTCGGCACCGACGAGGAGAACGAACTGACGCCGGCGCAGGTGACGAGTCAGTTGAAGATGTACATCGCCGCCCTCCGCATCGCCGACGACTTCGGCCTCGACGCCGTCGGGATCCAGTACCAGCAGGGACTCAAGGACGTCGTCCCGGCGAGCGATCTCGCCGAGGGGTTGCTCAACAACGTCGAGCGGCCACCCGTGCGCAGCCGTGACGGAGCCCGCGAGCTCTACGCCGGTGAGCCGCTGCCGCACTTCAACGAGGTCGACGAGGGCGTCGCCGTCGATGCGCTGGTGACGAACCGGATCTGGAAGGCGATGGGGTTCGATCCGGCGACGACCCTTCACGATGTGCGTTGGGGGGAGCAGTACGGCGACGAGTTCGTGTGGGTGATGCTGATCTCCGGTTCCGTGCCGGCGTCGCACAACGGCGGCTACGACCGCTCGTACAGCAAGCGCCAACCGAAGGTGTACTTCCCCCTAGGCGGAGGCACGTTGAGCGGCTGCTCGAAGCCCGGCGAGATCGTCTGGTCGCGGGTGTACATCGAGGGTGGCCGGCTGCACGTCGATCTCGGCCGTGGCCATGTCGCCGATCTACCCGCCGAGGAGACGCAGCGCCGCCTCGATGCCACCACACCGGAGTGGCCGATCATGCACGCCGTGCTGCACGGCGTCGGGCGTGACCAGCTGATGGCCAAGCACAAGGCCAATCACGTCCAGGTCGCCTACACCCCAGATGCCGACACCGCCGACCGTGCCGCGACCGCCAAGGTCGCGCTGTTCGACGCCCTCGGCGTCACCGTGCACCTCTGCGGCGACGTCAACCTGGTGTCGGGCTGATGCTCGGCGACCTCGCCCGCCTGCGCGACGGCGTCGAGACGCGATCGATCAGCCCGGAGAACTTCGATGGGTCGAAGGGCGGCGGAGGACGCGCCACCGAAGGGACTGGCGCAGCTTGTGCCGTCGACCTCGGCCCGGGCTGGAAGATCTCACCCAGCGTCGACATCGATGGTGAGTCGACGTTCGAGCTCGCAGCGATCGACGGGCCGGGGCGGATCACCCACATCTGGCTGACCACGCATCGCGACAACTGGCGGTCGCTCGTCCTGCGCGCCTACTGGGACGGCGCCACCGCGCCGGCGATCGAGGTACCGGTCGGCGACTTCTTCGGCCAGGGCTGGTGCGAGTTCGCCCAGCTCAGCTCCGTGCCGGTGGCCGCCAACCCGCACGGCGGGTTCAACTGCTACTGGCCGATGCCGTTCGACACGTCGGCGCGACTGACGATCGAGAACCTCCGCCCGGCGACGGCCACCGTGTACTACCAGCTCACCTACGAGATCGGCGCCGCCGTCGACGTCGCCGAGAGCGGATACCTCCACGCCCAGTACCGGCGCAGCAACCCGCTTCCGCCGGCGACGACGCATCCGATCCTCGATCGCGTCGATGGCCGCGGTCACTACGTCGGCACCTATCTCGCCTGGGGCGTGAACCGCCCGGGATGGTGGGGCGAGGGGGAGATCAAGTTCTACCTCGACGGCGACGAGCAGTACCCGACGATCTGCGGCACCGGAACCGAGGACTACTTCGGCGGTGCGTGGAACTTCGACGTGCCGGGCAACGGCTACACCACGTACTCGACGCCGTTCCTCGGCCTCCACCAGGTCGTCCGCCCGGACGGTCTGTATCGCAGCCAGCAACGCTTCGGCATGTACCGTTGGCACGTCCTCGACCCGATTCACTTCGGCACCGACGTGCGTGTCGACATCCAGGCCCTTGGCTGGAAGACCGGCCACCGCTATCAGCCGCTCACCGACGACATCGCCTCGACGGCGTACTTCTACCTCGATCGACCCGAGGCAGCCCGCCCGACACTTCCAGTTGCCGACGACCTGGCGGTCGGCGGCTTCCCGATCGACCCGCTGACGTAAGGAGAGTGCATGAGAGTGGTCCGAGTCACTTCGCTGGCGATCGCCGGCGCATGTATCGCCAGTGCCGGCGTGGCGTCGGCGTCGACCGTGCCGCCCACCTCGCCGTCCTCGACACCGGCGACGCCGTCCTCGACGCCGGCGGCGCCAGAACCACCCGGCGAGCTCGTCGACGTCGACGGCCACGCCATGCACCTGTACTGCACCGGCGAGGGCACACCGACGGTGATCCTCGACACCGGACTCGGCGACAGCTCGGTCAACTTCCACCCATTGCAAGACAGCATCTCGGAGTTCACCCGGGTGTGTAGCTACGACCGCGCCGGCTATGGATGGAGCGAGCCGGGCCCGGAGCCGCGCACCAGCCAGCAGATCGTCGACGAGCTGGCGACGCTGCTCGACACGGCGGGGGAGGCCGGCCCGTACGTGCTCGCCGGCCACTCGTTCGGCGGGCTGAACATGATCCTGTTCGCCGCCGAGCATCCCGACGACGTCGCCGGCGTCGTGCTCATCGACTCCTCGCACCCCGAGCAGACCGAAGCGCTCGGCGAGGTACCTGAGGTGCTTGCTGTCCAGGACGCCGAGATCGCCGGTCTCGGCGAGCTGGCGGCGGCGGTCGAGGCGGGTGCGGTCACCGCCGCGGACGTCGTGGGGAACGCTCCTGCGGGACTCCCGGAGGACCTTCATCAGACGTGGGCCGAACTGACCCTCCAACCGACGAGCCTGAGGACCGCGGTCGCCGAGTATGAAGCCCTCGGCACAAGCATGACGCAGGTGGCGGAGAACGGCTCGCTCGGCGACATTCCCCTCGTCGTGCTCGCTCAAGGCCTCGGGCTCGACGCTGTCTTGCCTGCCGAGGCGCTGGAGTCACTCGGCCTCACTCCCGACGTGCTCGACCGCTACGACGAGATCTGGCGTGGCCTCCAAGAGGATCACGTCACCCGCTCGACCGACGGCACGCTCGTCGTCGCCGAGGACAGCCCGCACTACATCTACTTCGAGGAGCCCGAGCTCGTCGTCGCCGCAATCGAGGACCTCGTCACCGCCGCCCAGTAGCTCAGGGCGGCGGACGACCGATGGGTGTTGTCGGCTCTCGTCGGATTTCCGGGGTTCTGGTGCCGCAAAGCGGTCAGTAGTGACCGGTTCGCGGCCTCAGAGTCGCCTCGAGCCGGGCGTCCGTCGGTTCAGGTCGCCGCGGCGAGGTGATCGAGGAGGAGCGCGTTGACCTCGGCCGGCGCGTCCAATGGGATCCAGTGGCCGGAGCCGTCGATCTGCTCGTACCGCCAGCTCCCACTGACGTAGCTCGCCGAGTCGACCATCTGCCGTTCGGTGAGAGCGACGTCGCCGGTGCTCCAGATCCCCAGCGTCGGGCACTGCACCGGCGGAAACTCCAATGCTGGGGTCACCAGCGACTGCGGTGGCAGGTTGGCGCGGTAGATCGCCAGGCTGGCGCTCAGCGCGGCCGGGTCGGACAGACGACTGACGACCTCGTCGGCATCGGGGTGACCTGACCATTGCCTGAGGTTGGCGAACCCGTCCTTGCTCAGCCACTCCTCGGCGACACCCTCGAACTGGAACAGGAGCATGTACCACGACTTCTCCCGCTGGGCCAGGCCAGCGCCGCCGAACGATTGAGGGTGGCCGACCGACAGCGCGGCGAGGCTGGCGACCCGGTCGGGGGCGAATGCGGCGATCACCCATCCAAGGGCAGCACCCCAGTCGTGGCCGACCACGTGCGCCCGCTCGACGGCGAGGTGATCGAGAACACCGGTGATGTCGGCGGCGAGGTCGAGCAGGCCGTAGGCGTCGACCGCGTCTGGCTTGTCGCTCTCCCCGAAGCCGCGCAGGTCCGGGGCGATCGTCTGGTAGCCGGCGTCGACCAGGGCGCCTACCTGGTGTCGCCACATGGCATGCGTATCGGGCCAGCCGTGCAGCAGCAGTACTGCCGGATCGCTTCGATCACCATCGACGGCGACCTCCAGCGTGACATCGTTGGTCGCGATGCGCATCATCACCCGGCCGTTATGCAGCGATCGCGTTCAGGAGGGCTGCCCGGTTTGGTCCCGGGTCGGGATATTGCGGCAGCCCTGCCGACGCGGCGATGATCCGGTCGAGCAGACCGGGAGCTGCCAGCTCCTCCTCTGGTGTCGACTGCAACGCCAGCAGTGGCGCGTATGTCCGGTAGACCTCGCCGTCGACCGTGCTGGCCACTGTCCACGCCTTGCTGATCTGCCAGACAGGATCGTCGGTCTCGTACGGGTGGCCGGCGATGTCCGCCTCGATCTCGGCGAGGCGATGTCGGTCGAATTTCAGCGTGCGCCGGTACCAGGGCTCGATCTCGTTGCGGGTCAACTCGTCAAACCGCCGCACGAGCAGCTCCTGGTCGGCGGTGTCGATCTCGTGCAGCACGTCCCGCAGCGCTTTGGCGTGGAGGATCCCGATCGAGGTGCCGCGGCCCAGCGACGGGTTGGTACACGACCACGAGTCGCCGACAGCGACCACACCGGTGACGACTGGGTCGCCGTCAACGACGTAGGAGCGGTAGCGATCCTCGATCGCCGCCATGATCGCCACGCCGTCGGAGATCGGCTCTCCGTCCATCCAGTGGGCGGCCATTGGGTACTCGGCGAGCGCCCGTTCCCAGGTGGCGGTGTCGCGCAGCGGCCGCAGCTCCTTGTCTCTGGCGCTGGCGATCAAGCCGACGCCCCAGGTGCCGTTGTCGGCGGGGAGGGTGAGGACGCTCAATGAGTCGTGGTGGGTGAGGATCCGGTTCTTGCACGGCGGCACGCTGCCATCCGGGGAGCGGAAGTGTCGCCCGTAGTACACGAACCCGCTGTCCTCGCGCTCCTCGGTGGGCTGCCGGGCACCGATCGCCTCGAGCCACACGGGCAGGGCAGAGCGACGCCCGCCGGCGTCGACGACGAGGTCGGCGGCGATCATCCCGTCGTGCTCGGTGACGACGCCGGTGACGTGGGGGATTCCGGATCGGCGGTGGTCGTTGGTGCTGAGTCCGCTCACAGCGACTCCGCGACGGACCTGGACTCCTGGCGTCCGGCGGACAACGGCAGCGACGGCACCTTCGAGCACCGGCCGTCTCGCGGTCACTGTGTCAAACCGCTCATCGCCGGGACGGGACCCGCCGGTGAACTCGGCGGGTAGAGAGGTGAGGGCGTTGAAGCGCAAACCACCGCGAGCCTCCAGTTCGGTGAGCACCTCGGGAAGCTCAGCTTCGATCTCGGCGCGCCACCGGGGCAGCATGATATGGAGCATGCGGAACTGCCCGACGCCGCGGCGCTCCCAACCCTTCCAGGCCTCTTCCGGATCGTCAACGGGTTCGTCGGCGTCGCGCTCGAGCACGGTGACGTGGTGCCCATCCTTCGCCAGCAGCATCGCCAGGGCGAGGCCATTCATGCCCGCACCAAGCACCACTATCGTTGCCATTGCCACCTCGCCGACGACCAGTCGATGTCCGTTGTTACTACCTCGATCGGTGACAGGCGGTTCATTTAGGACGTGACGTTCGTCGCTCTGCAATGCGCTGGCTGGCGAGGCGTGCGGTGGGTGTGGTGCTACTTGTAGAAGCCGTCGCGCAGATTGATTCCATGCTCGAGCCAGACCTTCATCGCGCACAGCATGCCGGTCCACCCCTCGCAGTTGCCGTATGACGCCTGTTGGGCGGCGTCTGTGTCGCGCCAGCCTTCCTCGGCGATCGTGACGAGCGTGCGCCCGTCGTCGAGTGGCTCGAACTCGATCGTCACGGTCGTCTCGTAGGGATCGCTCGAATCGTCGGCGGCCTGCCAGCGCAGCACGATCCGCCGGTCCTGTTCGACGTCGACGACATGGACTGGGAAGGCTCCCGGAAAGTCAGCGAAGTCCCAGACAACGGTGGCGCCGGTCTCCAGTCGGCCCTTGGCCCCGTTGGTTGTGAAATAGCTCGACAGCTGGTCGGGGTCAGCGACCGCTTCGAACACGTCGTGTACCGGATGGGCGATGCGCCCGGACACCTTGAATGTCAACGCCATGACATCCTCCCTTCGTGCGCTCTACATGTTATAGAGTTATAACATGACCCGCAAGGCGCCGGTTGACGACGACGAGTTCGATCGGGTGTTCAAGGCGCTCTCCAGCACCACTCGCCGAAGGATTCTCGACCTGCTCAGGGATCACCCCCGGACAACTGGCGACGTGTGCGCCAACTTTCCGGCACTGGATCGGTGCACGACGATGCAGCACCTCGCCGTCCTCGAACGAGCGGGCCTCGTTGTCACCCAGCGCAAGGGCCGCGAGCGCTGGAACTACCTCGACGTGCTGCCAATCACGCTCATCCACGAGCGCTGGATCGGCGAGTACGCACGATCCGCCGTCGAACTCCTCAGCACCCTGAAGTCCGACTTGGCGACAACGTCAGCCTGACGGGCCTGCACTCCGTCGAACTGACGACCGATGGCGGCTAACTCAGTGCTCCCTCAGACGAGCAGTCCGGCGGCGCCGCAGTCGTCGATCAGCGACTCCAGCGCGTCGGGATCGCTGACGGCGGCGAAGCCTTGGACGATGACCCGCTCGAGGCCGAGGTCGGCGTACTCGCGCAGGCGACGCTGGCGGGAGGTACCCGGTGAGACGTCGTCCATGGCCGGTCCCCACAGGTGGGCCGAGACGGGCAGCGTCGCTGGGTCGCGGCCGACCTCCGCGCAGCGCGAGGCGATCACTGGCAACGCTTTGTCGACGGCCGCCGGCGGCAAGGCGTCGAGGTTGAGCTTGTCGGCGAAGCGCGCTGCCAACCGCCACGTGACCTCCGGCCCGTTGCCGCCGACCATCACCGCGATACGCGGTTGCTGCAGACCCTTGGGCTCGTGGATCGCATCGATCACGTGGGCGTGCTCACCCGTGTAGGTCGCCCGTCCGGCGCCGAGCATGCGGGTGATGATCTCGAGGTGATCACGGAGGATGGCGAGGCGGGTCGACGGCGACGGGAAGCCGTAGCCGTAGGCCAGCCATTCGTCCTCCTTCCATCCGGCGCCGATGCCGAGCACAGCCCGGCCGCCGCTGATCACATCGATCGTCGAGAACATCTTCGCCGTCAATGCCGCGTTGCGATACGCGGCTGCGGCGACGAGCGTGCCGAGTAGCGCCCGCGTCGTGACCGTCGCCAACGCCGACAGCTCGCAGAGCGGATCGAAGACGATCGCCTCCTCGGGCGGTGGGTCGACCTGGAAGTGGTCGTACGCCCACAGCGAGTCGAACCCGGCCTCCTCGGCGCGCTGGGCGACCTCGACCGTGCGCTGCCAGGCCGTCGCGGCATCGAGCCCGAGATACTCGCGATCGCACCCCTGCGGGAGCGTCAGCCCGACACGCATCAGCCGCCGCCCCACGGCCCGTAGGTCGCCTCGACACCCGCCCGCGCCCCGGCGACGAGTGAGGCGTCGACCGGTACGGCATCGACGACGGTGAACCACAGCCCGGCCTCGCGCACGTAGGCGGGCAGCGTGCGGACCGCTTCGGCGACGTCGTCCCAGGTGATACCCATCGCCTGCGGACGGATGTCGACGCCTGCCCGGTGGAGAGCCGTGAGGATCTTGTCGGCGTCGTTGTCCTGCCACAGCGCGCCGACGTAGATGCCCAACCCGACCGGCTGGCCGTGGATGAAGTGCCGGCCAGTGATCCGCTCGAGGTTGTAGAACAGGAAGTGGTCGACCCCTTCGATGTGGCGGGGGTTCCAACCCGAGTCGTGGAACGTCGAGCCGCCCCAGCGATGGGCCATGGCGAGCGTGCGGATCCCCTCCTCGGTGACCTCGCGGATGTCGTCGAGCCGGTCGAGGACGGCGTCGAGGCGCACGCGGGCGGCGGCAACGAGTCGCTCGTCGTAGGGCCAGCGGGCCTCGACCTTGCCGAGCTCGTGGGCGAGTCGCCAGTCGTGGTGCGCCGTGTGGTAGCAGAGCACGTCGCCGACGCCGCTGCGGTTGAGCGCCGGCGGTGCCGCCTGGATCACGTCGAAGTCGATGTACACCGATTCGGGCACCGCCCAGCCGAGATAGCGCACGAGACCGCCACGACGTAGCCCCGCCCGATGCCCCCACGGAGCGTTCACCGTCAGAGCGGTCGGCACCTGAAACAGCGGGAGCCGGCGCCGCCAAGCGAAGAACTTGGCGACATCGATCGCTTGCCCGCCGCCGAGGCCGATCACGCTCGCCGACTGAGGCAGGCCGTCGAGGGCGCGGTCCAGGTGCTCCAGCTCGATCGTGTCGACGAAGTGCACTCCAGCCAATGACGGGCCGGTGAGCGAGGCCTCGAACATCGGCCACAGGTCGGCCATCGTCACGACGAGGTACGGAGTGTGAACGAAGTTCGCCAGCTCATCGATGAGCCCGCGCCCGAACACGGTGAGGAATGGCCGGCCGAAGTCCGCTTCGACAGCTTCAGCCGTGGGTGGCATGGTGCATGATCCTTTCCTCGGTCGCCTCGGCGCGGGAGAGCTCGGCGGTGACCCGGCCCTCGCGCATCACCATGACCCGGTCGCTCACGGCGAGGATCTCGGGCAGTTCAGACGACACCATCACGATCGCCACGCCGCTCGATGCCAGCGCGGCGAGCAAGCGCGTAGATCTCCTGTTTGGCGCCAACGTCGACGCCGCGGGTCGGCTCGTCGATGAGCAGGATTCGGCAGCGGGCGTGCAACCACTTGGCGAAGATCGTCTTCTGCTGGTTGCCACCGCTGAGGTTGCGGACCATCGCCGAGGGGCCGGTGGTGCGGATGGCGAGGCGCTCGATGTGGCGCCGCACGGAGCGGCGTTCCTTGCTGTGGTTGAGGACGCGGCCGTTCGACACGTCGCCGAGCTGGGTGATCGTCACGTTGAAGGCCAGCGACTGCAGCAGGAGGAGGCCGTCCGCCTTGCGGTCCTCGGTGAGCAACCCGATGCCGAGGGCGACGGCGTCTCGCGGTTTGCGGATGCGCGCCGGCCGGCCGAACACGGTGATCTCGCCGGCGTCGATCGGGTCGGCGCCGAAGATCGCCCGCAGCACCTCCGTGCGACCGGCGCCGGCGAGGCCGGCGATGCCGAGGATCTCGCCGCTGCGAACGTGCAGGTCGACATCGGCGATGACGCCGGAGCGGGTGAGACCGCGGACGGCGAGTGCTTCCTCGCCCGGAGGAACTGGCCGGCGATCGACTTCGGCAAGGACGTCACGGCCGACCATCAGCCGCACGAGTTGTGCCGGAGACAGCGTCGCTGTCGGCTCGGTGGCGACGACGTGGCCGTCCTTCATCACGGTCACCCGCTCGGTGATCTTGAACACCTCGCCGAGCCGGTGGGAGATGTAGATGAATGACGTGCCCTTGGTGGCGAGCCGGCGGATCACGGTGAACAAGCCCTGCAGCTCGGCGTCGCCGAGCACAGCCGACGGCTCGTCGAGGACGATCAGGCGGGCGTCGCGTGACAACGCCTTGGCGATCTCGACCATCTGCCGGCGGGCGACGCTCAACCGTCCAACGGGCACGCGCGGTTCGAGGGCGAGGCCGAGTCGACGGGACAGTTGCTCGGTGTCGGCGACGAGTCTTCTCCAGTCGACGAGCCCGAGGCGGTTCGTCGGGAGCCGCCCCATGAAGATGTTCTCCGCCGTTGTGAGGTGATCGGCGAGGGCCGGCTCCTGGTAGATGACGGCGACGCCGCGCTGCATCATCTCGTGGGGATCGGCGTCGCCGACGGCCTCACCGGCGACGGTGACCTCGCCCTCGTCGCGCCTGTAGGCGCCGGCGAGGATCTTCATCAATGTCGACTTGCCGGCACCGTTCTCGCCGACGAGTCCGAGGACCTCGCCGGCGAGCACGTCGATGTCGACGTCGTCGAGGGCGCGCACGCCCGGAAACGACTTGCCGATGCCCCGCATCGACAACACCAACTCGCGATGAGCGATGACGGGCTCAGTGGCTGTCATCGCTCATCGCCGGGTTGATCAGAAGCCCTTGCCGATCCACTCTGCCGCGTTGGTCTCGTCGATCTGGTTCGTCTCGAGCACCCACTCGGGCTCGATCTCCAGACCGCTGAGCAGCTGCTGCGCCGACTCGCAAGCCTGCTGGCCGGCGTTGTCGTAGGTGAACGTGGCGGCCATCCGCCCGTCGGCGATCGCCTGGATCGCCTCGTTCTGCCCGTCGATGCCGACGACGACCGCCTCGTCCTGCCGCTCCGCCGTCTCCAACGCCTGCACGGCGCCGAGCGCCATCTCGTCGTTGTGGGCGTACACGACGTCGAACTCGCCGGGGCCGAAGCGCTGGAGCATGTCGTTCATGAATGTCAATGCAGGCTCCCGGCGGTACTCGCCGGTCTGGCTCTCGACGATCTCGACGTCAGGGGCGTTCTCCTCCAGCCAGGCCACGAACGCGTCGTGGCGATCGGTGGTCGCCGATGCCCCGAGGACTCCCTGGATCTCGATGATGTTGCCGGGCTCGCCGCCGAGCACAGTCTCGGCGATGAATTGGGCGGCGGTCTCACCGATCAACTTGTTGTCGGCGCCGATGTGCTGGGTCACCTCGGCGCTGACGGCGCGGTCCATCGTGATCACCGGGATGCCCTCGGCGAGGGCCCGCTCCGCGGCCGGCGTCAACTCGTCCGCCGTGAGCGGTGTGAGCAGGAGCACGTCGATGCCTTGGGCAATCATGTCGTCGACGTCTGCCGACTGCTTGCTGGCGTCACCCTGACCGTCGGTGACGATGAGCTCGGCGTCGGGCATCAGCTCTCCGCAGAACTGCTCGACCTGGTTCGTCTGGTTGATTCGCCAGACGTCGCCGTTGTTCGCCTGGGAGAAGCCGATGGTGGCCCCGTCCCCGGTCGACAGGTCGGCTGTCGCCGCCGATGACCGGGCGCCTCCGAGCCCGGCGGCGATGTCGGTGGTGCCGTGGCCCCCGCCGTCGACGTCGACGACGACTCCCATCAGCAGCGCGACCGCTGCGGCCATTCTCAGGATCCTTGTCACGTTCGTTCCTTCCTGTTGTCGATGCTGCGGCAACTGCCGCGTGGTGGTTGCTCCGTTGGTCGGTCCATGCACTCCCCTTACTGCTCCCGTCGCCTCCCGGCCGTCTGCCGCTCGAGCAGCACGGCGCCGAGAATGATCAGGCCCTTGACGATCTGCTGGGAGAACGGCGAGACCCCGAGAAGGTTGAGCAGGTTGGCGATCACGGCCACGATGGCCGCGCCGATCAGCGTCCCGCCGATCCCGCCCTCGCCGCCGAACAGGCTCGTTCCGCCGATGACGACGATGGCGATGGCGTCGAGCTCGAACCCGGTGCCCTGGCTGGGCTCACCTGCGGTGAGCCGGGACACGATGATCAGCGCCGTCATCGCCGCGCAGAACCCGCTGATGACGTAGACGCTGAAGATCACCCGGTTGGTGTTGATGCCCGACAGTCGTGCCGCCTCGAGGTTGTCGCCGACGGCGTACACGTGGCGGCCGAACGGCGTGTAGCGCAGGACGACGGCAGCAACGGTGGCGAACAGAGCGAGGATCCACACCGGCACCGGCAGCTTGAGCCACTCGCCGGTACCGAGCCAGGCGAACGAATTGCCCTGGTCGCCGAGGGGGATCGGCTTGCCGTCGGCGTACGTCATCGTGACGCCGCGGGCGATCACGAGCATGCCGAGGGTCATGATGAACGGCTGCAGCCGTCCCTTGGTGATGCCGAGGCCGTTGATCGCCCCGGCCAGCGCCCCGGCGGCGAGGCCGATGAGCATCGCCAGCGGCCACGGCGCCCCGTTCTCCATCGCCGATGCGAACGAGATCGCCGAGAAGCCGACGATCGATCCGACCGAGAGGTCGATGCCGGCGGTGAGGATGACGAAGGTCATTCCGATGCCGAGCAGCCCGACGATCGCCGTCTGCCGGGAGACGTTGACGAGGTTGTCGAACTCGAAGAAGTGGTCCGAGAGCAGTGCCCCGACAGCGATCAGGGCGATCAGGGCGAGGAGGATCCCCGATTGGCGGATCCGTCGCCAGGCAGTTCGCCCACGCCCGACCGGGAGGTGCCACTTGCGCTGTCGCTCGGCCGCTGGGACCGTCGTCGACTCGGTCCCGGTGGTCGTGGCGGACCCGGCGGTGAGCTCAGTCGTCACGTCGGGCCTAGCGGGCGGTCCAGCCACCGTCGATCAGCAGGGTCGTGCCGGTGATCAAGTCGGCGGCCGGCGAGGCGAGGAACACCACAGCTCCAGCGACGTCATTCGGTTCACCGATGCGATGCAGGGCGGCGATGCGCTCGACGACGTCGGCGTGGAACGCCGGATCGGCGAGGGCGGGTTCGGTACCCGATGTGCGGATGAACGTCGGCGCCACGGCGTTGACGGTGATGCCGTGGCTGCCCCACTCGACGGCGAGGCACTTCGTCAGGTGGGCGATCGCCGCCTTCGTCGCGCAGTACACCGACTCAGTCGGGAGGGCGACGAAGCCGGCCTGCGAGCTGAGGTTGATGATCCGCCCGAATCCCTGACGGATCATCGCCTTGCCCGCCGCCTGGCTGGCGAAGAACGTGCCCTTGACGTTGACGTCGAATGTCAGGTCGTAGTCGGCCTCGGTGACGTCCTCGGCCTTGTTCTCCGGTCCGAGCCCGGCATTGTTGACGAGGATGTCCAGGTGTCCGAAGGCGGCGACGACGTCGTCGACGGCGGCGGCGATCTGGTCGAGGTCGCGGACATCCATTGCCACGCGGACGCTGCGCCGCCCCATCGCCGCGATCGCCTGCCTCGAGGTCGGCGGCGTCGGCGCCGTCGCGCAGGCCAAGGGCGACGTCGGCGCCGGCGTCGGCGAGCGCCAGGGCGGTCGTCCGCCCGAGCCCGCGGGCCGCCCCGGTAACCAGGGCGGTCCGCCCGTTCGACATCGAAGCGGGGGAACCCGCCGCTCGTTTCCTCTGCCATTCGAGACGTCCCCCATCTCGCCGTTGGTCGTCACGCTCATCGATGACGCTTGACGTGTGAGGCTTAACGATAACGCTTGACGTTAAGCCTTGCAAGGGCTAGCTTGCCGGGGAGCCGAGGAGGGGTGCCCTGGACAGGACTGGCAGAGCTCGTGGTCACGCCGGGCCGGTGACGCTGAAGGACGTCGCAACCGAGGCGGGGGTGTCGATCACCACCGTCTCGCGGATCCTCAACGACCGGGAGTCCGGGGTGCCGATCCGCCAGACGACGCGTGACCGTGTCCTCGGCGTCGCCGCCGAGTTGGGCTACCGACCGAACCTGCTCGCCCGCGGTCTCCGCGGCAGTCGCAGCTCACTGCTCGGGGTGATCGCTCGCGACATGAGCGACCCATTCCACATCCAGATCCTGCGCGGCATCAATGAGGTCGCCCGTCAGCGCGATCACCGCGTGTTCCTCGGTCATGTCGACTACCAGCCCGAGGCGGCGATCGCCTACGGCTCGATGTTCGAGAACTCCCACGCCGACGGGATCATCGTGATGGGCGACATCCCATCGGAGTCGGGCGAGGCGGCGCTCGACCTGCTCGCCGAGAAGCACCGGTTCATCGTCGGGGTCACTGACCGCACGGCCCGGCGGCAGATCCCCGGCGTGTACTCGGACAGCGTCGCCGGTACCGACCTCGCCCTCGAGCACCTGTGGGAGCTCGGTCACCGCGCAATCGTGTGCGTCTCGGACAACCGCACCTACGACGGCCGGCTGCGCATCGATCGCTACGAGCAGTTCCTCCACGAACGTGGTGCCGGCGACCGCATCCAGGTGTTCATCACCGATCAAGAACCCGCCCCGGCCTACGAGTTGGGCCAGCGGATGTTCACCGAGTTCGCCGCCGGCCGCCGGCCGACGGCGATGTATGCGACGTCGGACACGACGGCGATCGGCCTGATGCAGGCTGCATTTCAGGCCGGGGCAGCGATTCCCGGCGAGCTGTCGATCGTTGGCTACGACGACATCGACATCAGCCCGTTCACCATCCCGCCGCTGACGACGGTCAGCCAGGACGGTGCGGAGATGGGTGAGTCGGCTGCTGAGCTGCTGTTCACGATGATCGACGAGAACCTCAACCGCGAGGAGGTCAGCGACGTCGTGCTGTCACCGCACCTCGTCGTGCGCCAGTCGACCGCCGCCCCACCCCCGTCGGATTGACGACCGATGGGTGTTTAGGGGACCGTTCCGTCCCCAAAACACCCATCGGTTGACGGGGTCAGCTGGGGGGTGAGGTGGGCAGGCCGCAGTTGTCGGCCGGGGCGGTGATGCCCTCGGTGATGGACAGTGGCCCGTCGGCCGGCGCCTCGAGGAACGTGGCAACGACCACGGTCTCGGCATCGGTCGGGTTGTAGGCCGTGTGGACCATCCCGCGACCGGGGTCGACGAAAGCGGTGCCGGTGGCATAGGCCGCTTCGTGGCAGCCCTCGGCCATCACGTAGACGAGTTCGCCCTGGGTGACGGTGACGATGACCGGGCCGGGGTGGGTGTGCCACGGGAACTGGGCGCCCGGCTGGACGGTGAACCTGGCAACGGCGACATTGGAGAGATCAGCAACGTCGAGAACCATCTCGTCCATGCCCTCGCGGGCGACCGTGATCGTTGCCGTGACGTTGTCGGTGACCGCGCCGCGAACTGGTGTGTCGGCGTCGATACGGGTGAGCTCCTCGACGGCGATCGGCGGGACCGGTGGTTCCGTCGACGGCGGTGCCGCCACGGCGGCCACCGGTCCGAGGCCGGCCGCGAACGCCGCGACGCCGAGGGTTCCGATCAGTCGGTGGTTGATGTTCATGGGTTCTCCTGATGTCTGGTTGGTGATGTGGTGAGGTCGAGCGAGTCGAGCTCCGCCTCGACGACGCGCAGCGCCTCGAGCCCGGCCAGCCGCGCTGCGACGGCGGCCGTCCGAGCTGACCTGGCGTCGAACGTGAAGAAGCAGATCTCGTCCTCGGGGATGTGAATCGAGCCCTGGAACCAGACGGGTTTCCCATCTCGTGTCAGCTGCTCGGCTGCTGATCGCGCCCGCCGCTCGCGTGCGGCGCGTCCGCGTGCGTTGCCGACTCGCAAGTACGTCTCGACGAGATAGATCGGCATGTCAGCGACGGTAAGGATCCCGACGCGCGTTGAAATCGTGGGAACCCCGTAACTTTGGTGACGCTCGTCAGGACTGCGCGACGAGCTTCACCGCCAGTTCGGTCCGGGAACGCACTCCCAACTTGGCGTAGATGTGCGACAGGTGGGTCTCCACGGTTCGCTCACCCACGAAGAGCGCTGCCGCGACCTCACGATTGGTGCGTCCCTCGGCGGCGAGGGCGGCCACACGGCGTTCGGCTGCGGTCAGTTCCGACTCGCGACGGCGGCCACCGATGGCGCCGAGCTCGGCCCGCGCCTTCTCCGTCCAGCCCTCGGCACCGCACTCCTCGAAGATGACGAGGCTCTGCTCGATCGCCTCGCGGGCGGACCGCTTCTGCCGGGCCCTCCGGCGAACCGCACCGAGGGCGAGGAGGGCACGGGCCTGCCCGAATGGGTTGCCGACGTCCGCCAACGCAGTTCCCGCCCGTTCGAGCAGTGTCTCGGCGTCGGCGACGTCGCCCCGCGCAGCCGCCACGAGGCCGCGACAGCGCAGCACGGTCGCCAGTACCGGCCCGCGCCCGAGGCGAACTGCATCGGTCTCCCAGGAATCGAGCACGGCTTCCGCTTCGTCGGGTCGCCCGAGCGCGAGCAGTGCTTCGGCATGGTCGGAGCGCCAGCGGGCGAAGCTCGGCTCGCCCGAGCCGCCGGCATCGTTCGCCTGCTCGGCGGCGGCGAAGTGCTCACAGGCGCGTTGGGCGTTCCCGCGCCACAACGCGATGAGCCCGAGCAAGCCTTGAAAGTGGACGACGAAGAGGGGAACGTCCTGCTCGGCGACGTGCAAGCCGCGTTCAGCGACGCGCTCGGCCTCATCGAGATCGCCGCGATGTGCCGCGACGGCGGCGACGACCCACAACGACGCAGGCTCGTCGTGGTCGTGGTAGAGGTAGGTGAGCTCGACACAACGGCCGGCGAGGTCGGCGGCGAGTCGGAAGCGTCCGGCCACGAACTCGACCAGCCCGAGCGTCCACAACGCGTCTCGTGCCAGTCGTTCGTCACGCTCGGACCACTCCGCGCAGAACGGCACGAAAAGGTCGCGTAGCCGGTCGTGGTGACCTGACCAAACCAGGGTTGTCACGAGGGTGCTCGCGATCTCCACCTGCAACTTGGGATCGTCGATGTCTTCCAACAGGCGGTAGGCACGGTCGGCGAGGTCGAGCGCTCCGGCCTCGCCCGAGTGATACCGAGTGCTCGCGACGGTCGCCAGCGTTGCTGCGCGGAGACCGACGTCGTCGAGTTTCTCGGCTTGTTCGAGGGCTGCCTCGGCGTGATGTGCGGCACCGGCCAGATCCCCGACGAAGCGAAGCTCCCAGCCCAGCCGCTGGTGAATTCGCGTCTGCAGCGCAGGATCCTCGGCGCACTCACTCAGCGCCTGCCGTAAGAGTGCGATCGCCGCCTCGTCATGCGCGAGTTCAGCGGCGAGGTCGAGCGCCTCGGCGCGCCGTCGCCCCGACGGCTCGCGGCGGAGCAGCTCGGCGACGAGTTTGTCGGCGCGACGCGCATTGGCCTGGGAGATGTGGGCGCGGGCGAGCGAGAGCGTTCGCCGATGGAGGGCATCGACATCGTCGGTCGGCGTCAGGCGCACGGCTTGCTCGCGGAGCTCGATGGCGGCAGCCAGTGCGCCTCGAGCGGTTGCGGCGTCGCCTGCTTGCTCGAGCGCGACGGCGATCTCGGGGTCCGGCTGGTCTGTCGACGACGCGAGGTGGCGGGCCCGCGCAGCGGGATCCTCCACGAGACCGGCGAGCAGCCGATGAACCTCCTGTCGTCGCTTCGACGACAGCCGGCGGTAACACGACGAAGCGAGCAGCGGATGCGTGAAGCGCACCTTTCCGCCGTCGTCTTGCTCGAGGACCTGAGCGGCGATCGCCGGCTCCAGCTCGTCGCGGCGTACACCTGCGGCGATCAGAAGCCTCCACGTCGGGTCGCCAGCGGTGGCCACGAGCCCGAGTCCCGTCCGAGTGCTGACGGGCAGCCGGTCGAGGCGCGCGCTCACGAGTCCATCGAGGGTCTTCGGCACCGGTAGTGGCTGTGCCGGGTCGACATGCTCGTCGAGGGCTCGAGCGACCTCGATCGCGTAGAAGGGATTTCCACCCGAGATGGCGTGGATGCGCAGCAGGGTGGGTCGAGCGAAGACCCGATCGAGCCTGGTCCGGAGCAGTTCATGCAGCGCGCCGAGGGTCACCGGGCCGACGTCCAGGCACTCGACCTGGCTGGGTGGGACGGAGCGTTCGAGCTCGGAGGCGTCGCCGCGGTCGCCTCGCCGGGAGAGGACCAACAGGACCGGGGCATCGAGCCGTCGCCACGCAAACGACAGAGCGTTCGACGACGAGTCGTCGAGCCACTGCACATCGTCGATCGCGACGACCGTCGGACCGGTGGCGGCGATGAGCGCGAGGGTGTCGCGAACAGCGATCGCGAGGGCGCGGGTGTCGACGCTGGTTCCGGGCTCGCCGAGGAGCAATGCCGCCTTCATGGCGTGGCGCCGCGCCGGCGGCAGTGACGGGAGGACCTCGTCGACGACGCCTTCGAAGAGGTCGCCCAGTCCAGAGAGGACGAGGTGCTGCTCCGCTTCCGTCGGCCGCGCGGCGAGCACGCGCAGTCCGCGCCGGAGTGCGATGTCGATGGCGGCTTGCCAGAGTGTCGACTTGCCGACCCCCGCCTCGCCTTGGAGGACGACCGCCCGCGGCTGCGCTGCCGTGGGGTCGAGGAATTCGTTGAGGACGTCGAGCTCCTCGTCCCTGCCGACGATGTCGTGCCCCACCGGGCACACACTGACAGTGCAGTCGCCGAGTGCGGGCCCAATTGTTCTCCCAATTCCGGCCGGCCTGACGACCGACGGACGTTTCACGACCGTTCGGTCAGGAACTCCATAGGTGCCACCGGGGGACGACCTGACGGGGTCAGGCGAGCAGGTAGGTGCTTCGGGCACCGAGGGCCAAGGCCAATCGGTGCTGTCGACCGTCGAGGGTGACGAGGGGCAGGTCGTGCTCTGCGCACACCTGAGCGATCAGTGCGTCGTGGATGTTGCCTCCGAGGTCGAGCTCGACGGCGCGGGCGACGACCGTCGAGACTGCGGACGCCGTCGTCGGCAGGACGCTCCCCGAACCCATGGCCAACGGGCTCACGACGGCCGTCGCCGTCACCGCCGACTGTCCGAAGGTGCGACGCAACTGAGCGAACGTCTCGGCGACCACGATTGCCGGCAGCCGGATGTCCGCGACGAGATGGGGGCGGCTGAGCGAGTGGTGTTCATGATCTTCGATCAACGCGGCGACGAGCGCCGACGTGTCCATCATCGATCGGCGCGCTCCTTTTCGATGGACGCGAGCACCTCGTCGTTGCTGACCCGGCGGCCGATCGACAGCACGGGGAACCCGTCGTCGCCCACGCGCACCGTGCCCGGCGTCTCGGCAGCTGTGAGTAACAGACCATCGGCGGTGCGGCGCACGAGAACCTCCCCGGGGACCGACACGACCTCTTCCCGCAAGCCACTGGGGAGGACCATGCGCCCCTGGGCGTCCACACGCACTCGGACGCTCGATGGTGATTTCATGCCATCCACGCTACCACCATTGTCCGCATCGACCGGCTCGCATGCGTCAAGCATGCAAGTATGCTTCACGCATGAAGATGCTCCAGATCCGCAATGTGCCCGATGAACTGCATCGCCGGCTCAAGGCGCGGGCGGCGATGGAAGGCACGACGCTGTCGGAGTACGCCCTGGCAACCCTCCGATTGGCGATGGAACGCCCGACGAGATCGGAGTTGCTCGCACGGATCAAGCGTCAGCCAGCCACGTCATCATCGGAGTCCGCCGCCGATGCTGTGCGGGCCGAGCGCGATCGGCGGTGATCGTCCTCGACGCGTCGGCCGTGGTTGAGCTCGTCCTCGGTCTCGACCACGGCCCGGAAGTCGCCGGCCGCCTCGGCGATCCGACCGAGACGCTCCACGCCCCGCATCTCCTCAGCGCCGAGGTCGCCCAGGTGATCCGTCGGTTCGCGCGGCGCGGGGACATCGATGCCACCCGCGGTGCCGCCGCCCTCGGCGACGCCGGTGATCTCGACGTCGCCTACTACGACCATCTCCCACTGCTGCCCCGAGTCTGGGAGTTGCGCCACAGCGTGTCGGCGTACGACGCCCTGTACCTGGCGCTGGCCGAGGTCCTCGACGCGCCCTTGCTCACCGGTGACGCCGCGTTGGCATCAGCACCGGGACATCGATCGGCAGTCATCGTGTTGGGCCGCACCACCGCCTGACCATCGGTCGTCATTCAAGGGCGAGTTGGCGGCGGCCGGTCTCGGTGAGGTCGTCGAGCGTGGCCCGGCCGACGAAGTCGACCTCGTAGTCCTCGGCGGCGAAGTCGCCAGGGCTGCGCCCGGCGAGGAACGCCTCGCCGCACAGCCGGGCGTAGGTCGCGTTCTTGTCGCACCACGGCGCCGCCGGGATGTACATCACGTTGCCCCACCGCTCGTCGTTGCTGCCGTCGCCGACGCCGTGGATGAGGTCGCCGTGCCACCACACCGTGTCACCGGGTTCGACGGCGGGGATCGGGCCGTACGCCGGCAAGAGCACGTCGTGGTACTGCTCGACGGCGGCGAGGACGCGGTCGTTGTCGGCCCCGCAGAGGTCGTCGTCGGCGATGTCGTCCTGGAGCGCTCGCAACAGGACGTAGCCCATTGCCCTCGGGATCGGGATGACGTGCAGCACGCCGTCGCCGGGTCGCATCTCCGACAGCGCCGTCCAGCCCTGGAACGTCCGGAACGCCGAGCACATCACCGTCGTCGGGAACTCGTGGATCTCGCTGCGGTGGGCGCCGTCCCACGGGTCGTAACGGTCCCACTCGCCGGCAAAGACGTGGCGGTAGACGCGCTGGTAGGCGGGAAGTAGCCAGCGCTCGATCGAGCCGGAGTCGGCGTGCGGTGACAGGCCGAGCGACGGTGTGCTCGGCTGGCGGCGGCGGATGCGGTCGGGATAGCCGATGTCGCGGTCGGGATCGAACCACTGCTGACCACCGGACTCGTGCTTCCAGAACGAGTTGAGGAAGCGACGGACCTTCACCATCCGCTCGTGCTGGCGAGCGGCGATCTGCGGCCGCGACCAGTACACGCCGTAGATCTGGGGGCGACTCGACGACAATGCCGAGAACAGCTCGTCGGCCGGACCGCGGTAGCGGCCCGAGAAGTCGTTGCGTTCGAGGTAGGCGGCGAGCTCGTCGTCCCACGCCAGTGCCTCGTCGCGCTCGAACGTGCCGCGCACGACGGCACAGCCGCGCCTGCGGATCGCCGCGACCTGTTCCGCCGGCACGGTTCCGGCATCGACGTCGGCGTACTCGATGACCGGAACGGTGGATTCGCCCTCGGCCGCCTCCTCGACGACGGCGGCGACCTCGTCGCTGATCGCCGCGGCGGCGATCTCCAACGCCGCCCGCGGATCGCCCAGCGACTCGCGTAGCCGGCGCTTGACGGCGCGGATCTCGGTGGGAATGTCGGCGGGCAGGGAAGTGATCAGCTCGGAAACCGTCTGCACGGCACCATTCTGGCCCGCGGGGTCAGGTGCGGTCGCCGTCGTGGCGAGACGGGGGTTTCACGGTCGACGTCCATGCCGCAACCGTGCGCACAGCCAGCCGGCGGATCATCGGGTTGCGGTGTCTCGTCCGGATGGCGAACTCGCGGATCGAGTCGCGGGCGCCGAGCTTGCTGAGCCCGAGCAGGGCGAACAGCTCGACCTGCTCGTCGCCGAGCAGCTCGACGAGCAGCGGCGTCACGCGCTCGCGGGCGAGGCGCATGTTGCCGAGGGCAACGACGGCCATGGCCCGCTCGGCGCCGAGTGATCGGTCCGTGGCGAGACCGACGATCTCCTCCAGCACGCTCTCGTCGGCGATCCGCTCGAGCGAGGTGCAGATCGCCGCCCGCACACGGCTTGCCGCCTCGCCGGGCTCGTCGTGGAGGAAGGCGTGCTCGGCGAGCAGTGGCCGGCACGCCTCCGGCCGCGCCCACGGGCTGCCGAGGGCGTAGATGACGTCGACCTTGAGGGCGGCGAACGTGACTCGCGGCAGCCAGTGCAGCAGGACGGGGAGCGCGGCCGGGCCGCCGACACCGCGACGGCGCAGGTCGCGCAGCCGCGCCACCGGGAAACCGGCACGCTCGAGGTCGTCGGCGAGCGGCGCGGCGAACGTCGCGTAGGCCTCCTGTATGTCGGCGTGCTCGTCCTCCCAGCGCGCCGAGGTCTCCGCTGGCGGAACGCCAACGGTGCGGTGCCGCTCGCTCACGACATCGACGGCAGGTCGTTCGAGCTGATCAGATCGGACATCGCCTGCGCCCACGCCAGCGGGTTGTGCTCCTGACCGACGTTCCGGTCGTGCTCGAGCTGGTGGCGCCACTTCTCGCGTACCCACTCGATGTACTCGTCGTCGAGCTCCATCTGGCTCATCACGACCTCTTGCCACGTCCCACTCTCCATGCCGTAGGTCTGCTGGAACTTCGGGGTCAGCGCCTCGAGCTTGGAGGTGGTCGCATCATCGAGCGCGCCTATCGACCAGAGGAAGAACGAGTCGAGCAGTCGCAGAAACGGTCGGCCCGCGTAGCGATCATCCAATGTCGGGATCCCACGGTCGCGACGCGACGGCTTCGATGTCGCCGTTGACGAGGTACGTGAACAGCTCGACCATCTCCGCTCGGGAGACGCCGGTCAACTGGCCGACGTCGGCGTCGGCCTCGACGTTGCCCCAGATGACCTGGCCGGTCTGGTACGCAGAGAGCGCCCATCCCGACTCGTGCTGCACGGTCACGTCGGTGTGCTCGCCGTCTGCGTCGTCGAGCTCGGCAACCAACGCCGGCAATGCGTCGACGGTGGCGACCTCGTGGTGGCCGTAGAGGTGGGCGATGTGTGTGGCCACGCGTGATGCTCCTTATCGTCCGTTCGGGGGCGCTCCGGCCGGTATAGCCCACTCGGCGTAACCGCCCTGACCGCCCGGGTGGAACGCGCCCTGGAAGATCGAACCCGTGTCTGAGGCGTGCTGCACCCTGGGAACGAGCTGCATCACGCCCATCCGACCGTCTGCTGCCGAGGACGGGACATGGTGCCAGGTCCAGTTTTCGGGGTTGGTCCGGCCACCAACTGACGAGACCGATTCGTGGACCCCGGGGATGAGGTCGTCCATCGCCGCGGCGAAGTCCTCGTCGGCGCTGAGCGCGGTGTCGAGGGAGGCGTTCGCCCGGTTCTCGTGGACCGCCCGCCGGTGACCCCAGTCGGACGGGTCGAGTTGCATCTCGTGGGCCACCGAGTACTGATTGCCCGACGGCGTCGCGGGAGCCGTCGGAACATCGTCGATCGCTCGGGCGACATCGTCGGCAGCTGCTGGCGGCGCCTCCGTGCTGTACTGCACCGCCGGGTTGCGCAGTAGGTAGTTCGTCGCGCCCTGGAACACGAGGCCCTCGGTGGCGCCGTAGGCCCACGTTTCGAGATCGGTGAAGGAGTCGACGACGTCGCCGGCCGACCCGCCGTGGGCCCACGTGTTGGTGGCGTTGTAGGTGGCCGCGGCGAGACCGCCGCAATAGGCCGCCCCGGCGAGGCTGGCGCCACCGGTCACGGTCGATCCGCCCACCGCTGCGGAGTAGCACAGGGCTCCGACGGTGATGCTCGCGACCGGGGCGAGGAGGTTCTCCTTCGCCCAGTTGACGACGCCGCTCTCGTACCACTCGATGTCGTCGTCGACGTCCTCCCACACCTCGTCCTCGCTCGCTCGCATCATCCAAGCCGTGCCGACGATCTCGCTGACGAGGAAGTCGAACTCCGCGTCATCCCACTCGTGACCGCTCGCCTCGGCGGCTTGGCGCAACAGCGCCTCGACCGTCGCTGGATCGCAGGCGGCGAGGATGTCGTCCATCGAGAAGTTGCCGTCCGCCTCGCCGAGGTCGCCCTGGTTCGCCGTATCGATGATGAGGAACAGCAGCGCCCCGTCCTCGCTTCCGAGGAACGCGGAGCGATCGAGAATCGCCTGCTCGAGCTGTCCGGTCGGGTCGACGAGGTCGATGTCGAGGCCGGCCCGGATCGTCAGCTCGGCGATCTTGGCGTAGTAGCTGTTGTCGTACATCGCCGTCGGGTCGTCTGCGGCGATGACTGTCGTCGATGCCGTGAACAGTGCGCCGATCGCGTCGGACAGCGTGGTCGCGTAGGTCGAGCAGGTCGTCTGCCAGGCGACGCGGATGGCGTCGATCTGGCTGGCCGCGGCAGCGGCATCGTCGACGGCGTCCTGATGGTCGGTCGGCGTCTCCATCCCCAAGCGCAGGACGTAGTTGGCCGACGAGAGTGCCCGCTCCTGGACGGCCATCGCCTCCGACGCCGCGAGGGCGTCGGCGGCCCACGTCCCGACGGTGCCTGCCGCCGACTCGAGTGCCCCGGCGGCTGGTGACACCGCCTCCACGTAGGCGTCGGCGGCGCCGAGCACGTCGATCGCCCGCGGACCACCCCAGTCGTCGGAGATCGCCACGATGTCGTCGGCGGCGCCCTGCTGGAGGCCGTTGACGACCTCGGCGCGCGCCGTCAGCGCTTCCTGGAGTGCCGTCAGCGCCTCCGCGTCGGCGGCGAGGCTGGCGGCCGTCTCGCCGGCCATGTCAATCGTCCTCCACCGGGCACGAGTCGGCGGCGATCACGTCGAGCGCTCCAAGGCTGATCAGCCGGGCGGCCAGCTCGAGCTGGCTGACCATCGTGCTCGGCACGCCGTTCGCCAGGGACGCGAGCAGACCCAACACCTCGGTCCCCGTGGCGTTGCTGAGTGTGACGGTCGGTACGGCTTCGGCCCCCTGGGCCGCGGCGAAGCGCTCGCGCAGGGCCCCGACGCCCTCAAACAGTGGTTCTGTGTCTACGAAAAGTTCGGGAGACGGCATCGCTACCTCCGAGGTTGGCAGAACTCTGTGACGAAAGTTACCCCACGACGGTTCCCCGGTCGACCGTGGCGGACCTCAGGCGGCGCCAATATGTCGCGTTCGCGATCCATGGGTCTGGCCGTCGCGCCGGTCAGGCGCGCTGCTCTAGAAGCGGGCGGCCGTCGTGTCTCTGGCATGGTTGGCGCCACCAACGTCGCCAACGAGACCAAAGAGTTCAAGCCGCGGCAATCGTGGCGGCGGACGTCAGGCGATGTATGGGGCGACGGCGTCGCGGGCGATGCGGAACCCGGCCTTGACCTTCTCGTCGCTGCCCTCGAAGCCACGATCCTCGTGCTCGACGACGACGGCGTAGTCGTAGCCGACCCGATAGAGGGCGCTGATGAAGCGGTCCCAACGGATCTCGCCGAGTCCCGGCAGGCGCGGCACCTGCCAGCCGACCCCCGCCGACATCACCCCGTGGTCGTAGAGGCCGTCGCGGTCGATCTCCATGTCCTTGGCGTGGACGTGGTAGATCCGCTCGCCGAACTCACGCACGACCCGCTCGTAGTCGATCATCTGCCACACGAGGTGCGACGGGTCGAGGTTGAGGCCGAGCGTGTCGCCATCGAGCGCGCCGAACACGTCACGCCACGTCGCCGGGGCGTACATCAGATTGTTGCCGCCCGGCCACTCGTCGGCGGAGAAGATCATCGGACAGTTCTCGATGGCGATCTTCACGCCGTGATCGGCGGCGTGGCGCACGATGTCCGGCCAGACCTTCTCGAACTCGGCGAAGTTCTCCGTCAGCGACCTGGACTTGTCGTTGCCGATGAACGTGTTGACGACCGGCACGCCGAGCTTCTCGGCGGCCTCGATGACCCGGTTGAGGTGAGCGATCACCTCGGAGCGGTGGTCGACGTCGGGCGACAACGGGTTGGGGTAGTAGCCGAGCCCGGAGATCTCGATGCCCCGCTCGGCGAGCTCGCCGACGACCTGCTTGGCCTCGTCGTCACCGAGGGCGGCGCAGTCGATGTGCGACACACCGGCGTAGCGGCGCGACGGTCCATTGGCCCTCGGCCAGCAGGCGACCTCGAGCATCGAGAAGCCGTTGGTCCCGGCCCAGTCGGCAACCTCCGTGAGCGGCGTGTCGGGAAACGCCGCCGTGAGCAACCCGAGCTTCATCGTCGTGACCTCCTCATGCGCGGTCGACCTTCGCCCACGACTGGGTGTTCGCCGATTCGGCGACGGCGTCGCACACGGCCATGATGTCGTGACCGTCGGCGAACGTCGGGTAGCGCGCCGGCGTCGACGGTGCGCCGGCGGCGACATCGGCGTACACCGCAGTCAGGAACGCGCGGAACGTGTCCGGATACCCCTCGACGTGACCTCCCGGGAACGCCGTGGCGGCAGCTCCTTCGGGCGTCAGCAGCGCCGGGTCCTTCTCGACAATCTCGTTGGGGCGGCCGCGGTGGCCGATCCACAGGTGGTCAGGATCGTCGGCCGCCCAGGCCAGCGCCGACTCGTCGCCGTCGATCTCCCACGCCAGCCGGTTGCGCCGTCCCGCCGACACCTGGCTGATCGTGCAGACGCCGCGCGCTCCGCCGTCGAAGCGCAGCAGCAGGCCGGCGGCGTCGTCGCTCTCCATGTGCTCGCGGACCCGTGGCACCTCGGCGTCGACCCGGGCCGCGGCGAACGTCTCGACCTCGCCGGTCGGCCGGCGCCGCTCGGTGATGAACGTATGCAGGTCGGCGAACACCTCGACGACGCGCTGACCGCTGACGAACTGAACGAGATCGAGCCAGTGCGAGCCGATATCGGCGACGGCGCGCAACGAGCCCTGGCGGGCGGCGTCGAGGCGCCAGTTCCAGTCCGTCTCGAGGAGCAGCCAGTCCTGCAGGTACTGGCCGCTGATCAGCCGTGGATGGCCGATCTCGCCGGCGTTGACGAGGGCGGCGGCGTGCTGGTTGTGCGGGTAGAAGCGGGCGTTGAAACACACCGCGTTGACGACGCCGGCGTCGGCTGCGAGGCGGACGAGCTCGGCGGTCTCGGTGGCGTCGACGCCGAGCGGCTTCTCGCAGATGACGTGCTTGCCGGCGGCGATCGCCGCCCGGGCCTGCTCGGCGTGGACGTCGTTGGGGCTGGTGATGTGCACGGCGTCGAGGTCGCTGACGGCGAGCAGCCCGTCGAGCGAGTCGTACGGCTCGGGCAGCAACGGGTTGGCCTTGCTCCGGGTGCGCTCCGGCGACGAGCCGACCATGCCGACGACCTCGACGCCGATGCGCCGCAACGCCTCGGTGTGCACCGCCGCCATCCACCCGGTCCCAACGATCGCCGCGCGTGTCAGGTATCCGCTCGCTTTCTGGCCGCTGAGCTTTACGTACAGCCACGCCAGCAGCAGCACGATCACTCCGTAGAGCATCTGCTTGAACGCCTCGCTCGTGTCCAGCCGCAGCAGCAGGCGGTTGAGCAGGGTCAGCACGATGGCGCCGAGGATCGTGCCGGTGTAGCCACCGATACCGCCGAGGATCGACGTCCCGCCGATGACCGTGGCGGCTACCGCCGGCAGCAAGTAGCTGTTCGTCTGATCGGGTCCGACGGAGCCGGTACTGCCGGAGAACATCAGCCCGCCGATCGCCGCCAAGACCCCGGACATCACATAGACGGCGAGGAGCACCTGCCAGATGCGCACGCCGGCGAGGCGGCAGGCGATCGGGTTGGAGCCGACGGCATAGATCGTTCGACCGAGGCCGGACGCGCGCAGCCCGAAGATGAGCAGGATCGAAACGACCGCCCACACGAGGATGTTCTTCGGCAGCGGGCCGATCAGCGGCTGCGAGCCGACCTCGCGCACGACCGACAACACGTTGGTCGAACCCGAGAGCCAGCCGCGGATGCCGACGGTGATGATCCCGAGCAGCACGCTCGCCATGCCGAGCGTCATGATCAGCGGATTGACCTTCATCACCCCGATGGCGATGCCGTTGGTGACACCGACGGCAACGCCGATGCCGAGCGCCATCGCCAACGCGATCCAGGCGCCACGGTCACTCTGCGTGGCGGCCACGTAGGCGGCGAGGTTGGCGGTCATCGCGATCGACAGGTCGATCCCGCCGGTGAGCATGCACAGCGTCTGGCTGGCGGCGAAGATCGCCAGCGGGCACGACAGCAACAGGATCGAGCGGACGCCCGGAGCGGTGAGCAGGCTGTCGTCCTTCCACGCCGTCACGGCGTAGAGCACGATGACGACGCCGCACAGCACGATCGTCGGGTTCTCGGCGAGGCGCGTGCGCCAGCCCGGCCGGGCGCTCTGTTCGACGATGGCGGCGACGACCTGTGTCGACTCCTGGGCGGACGGGACGTGGCCCTCTTCGTCGACGATGGCGACGGCGCTGGCCTCCGGGTCCCCGCTCATGACTTGCGCCGCCTCGCTTGCAGCAAGCCACCCACGAGTACGACGAGGATGATGATCACGCCGCGGGCGGTCTCGGCATTGTTCGGGTCCCAGCCGAGCCCGAGCATGATCGCCGGGATCAGCGACAGGCACAGCGCGGCGAGCACCGGCCCGGTCAGGCCACCAATGCCGCCGGTGAGGGCGACACCGCCGAGCACGGCGGCAGCAACGCTGTTCAACGTGAAGTCGTTGGCGATGCGGGCACGGGGCTCACCGCCGCCGGTGTAGGCCGTGGTGACCACTCCGGCACACCCGGCGAGGAAGCCACCGACGGTGTAGGCGAGGATGCGGGTGCGGTTGACGGCGACCCCGGACAGAAACGCCGCCTTGCGATCGCTCCCGACGGCGTAGATCCCGAGTCCTGGCCGCGTGAACCGCAGCGGGACGGCGACGAGGACGAGCACACCGACGGTCCACAGCACGGATGGCCAGACGTTGGAGAAGCTGCCGACGACGAAGCGCTGGAAGTCGGGCGACGTCCCGCCGCCCGGACCACCGATGATGAAGAGAGCGAGGCCGGACAGGGTGAACGAGGCGGCCAGGGTGGCGATGATGTCGGGGACCCCTGAGGCCGTGATGATCATGCCGGTCACGGCCGATACCGCCGTCGTGATCACGATCGCGAGAAGGGCGAACCCGACGCATGCGGCGATCCCTTGATCCTCCATCCACAGCGCCGACAGGCAGTTGGCCAGCACCATCTTGGCCCCGATCGACAGGTCGATCCCGCCGGAGATGACGATCACGCTCTGGGCCATGGCGAGGAAGGCCAAGGTCATCGAACCGGCGGTGATCGTGCGGAGGGCGAAGCCACCGACATCGTCGAGCTGCGAGAAGCGCCACGCCGTCAGGAAGACGAGGAGGATGGCGACGCCGAACGTCCAGCCCTGCCGGCGGACGAGCCTGGAGAACCGGCTCGACGGCTCCGGCAGCGTCGTGACCATCCCGTCGAACGTCGTGACACTCATGCCACGCTCTCCTCGGGGGCGAGGCCGTGGGCGGCGGTGAGCATTGCGCTCTCGCCGGCGTCGGGGGGCAGCTCGGCGACGATCCGTCCGCCGTGGAGCACGACGGCGCGATCGCACACGAGTCCGATCTCGCGCAGCTCGCTGGTGAACATCAACACCGCTGCACCCTCGTCGGCGAGGGCGCGGACGAGGTCGTACACCTGGTGCTTGGTACCGACGTCGATGCCCCGGGTCGGGTCGAACAGGAGCATCACGCGCAGCCCGCCGGCGAGCCAGCGGGCGATCGTCACCTTCTGCTGGTTGCCGCCGGAGAGCCGGCGCACCTGGCTCGCCGCACGTGTGTCGATCGACAGCCGGCTGACCGCCTCGTCGACGCGGGCGCGCTCCTGAGCCGGGGCGATCGGACCCCACTTGGCGACACGGTTGAACAACGGGAGGGCGATGTTCTCGCGGATCGACCGTGGCGGCAGCAACGCGTGGAGACGGTCGGCCGGGACGAGCACCACGCCACGGCGGATGACGTCAAACGGATGGCGAGCGCGCACGGGACGGCCGTCGACGACCAACTCGCCACGGTCCGGCTTGCGATCGCCGGCGAGGATCTCGAACAACGCCTCTTGGCCCTGGCCTTCGAGGGCGGCGAGGCCGAGCACCTCGCCCGGCGCAACGGCGAGGCTGACGTCGTCCAGCTGGCGGCCGGCGCCGACGCCCCGGGCTTCCAGCACCGGCCTCTCGCCGACCGTCGAGGTGGCCGCCCGCGTACGCGCTTCGTCGCGCACGCCCGCGGCGGCCTCGCCGAGCATGGCCTTCACGATCGCCGCCTCGCCACCCTCGCCGGGAACGAACGAGGCGACGTCACGGCCGTCACGCAGCACGGTGCACATGTCGCAGTGCTCGCGCACCTCGGCGAGGCGGTGGGAGATGAACAGCACGGAGCGGTTGCGCTCGCGCCACCGACGCATCACCGCGAAGACGCGCTCGGACAGGTCAGGGGGTAGGGCGGCGGTGATTTCATCGAGGAGTAGCAGCTGCGGGTCGAACGTCAACGCCCGGGCCAGATCGAGCATGCGGAGGAACGGCAGGGGGACGTCACGCACCTGTTCGCCGAGGTCGAGCCCCCCGAGGTCCATCTCGACGAGATGCCGCTTGACGGCGCCGACGTCGGCGCCCGTGAGGCGGAAGTTCTCGGCGAGGGTGAGATCGGGTGCCAGCGCCGGATCCTGGAAAACCGGCGCCAGGCCACGGCGTCGGGCGTCGCCCGGACGATTCAGGGCCGCCGGTTCGCCGTGGATGCTGATCGCCCCCGCGTCGGCGCGCAGCACGCCGGTGAGGATCTTCACGAGCGTCGACTTGCCGGCGCCGTTGGCGCCGAGCAGGGCGTGGACCTCGCCGGGGGCGACGGCGAGGTCGACGGCGCGCAGGGCGACCACCGTCCCGAACGTCTTGGCGACGGCCGCCGTCTGCAGCAGCGGGGTGGTCATGGCACTTGTTTGCGTGTCAGCCGGGCGACCCGGTGTGAGTCGCCCGGCTGGCACAAACCATTGGATGGTGTCCGGTTACTCGCCGGGGCCCTTGCACTCGAAGAGCTGCTCGGGCGTGTAGTTGGTCATCCCCTCGATGGAGACGGCCGACGAGAACGTGTCGTCACGGTCGGGGAAGTAGTTCTCCTCGAGCTCCGTCTGGTTGTTCTCCAGGTCCCAGATCTGCGGCGTGAGCAAGGTCTGCTGCTCCGGCTCGCCGCCCGTCAGCGCTTCGAGGGCGACCGCCGTGCCGGCGGCGCCGATCACGGCTGGGTTGGTCACGAGAGCACCGGGCTGGCCATTGAGCAGCTGGTTGATGAACTCGTTGTTGTCGGCGCCGATGACCGGCACCGGCTCCTTGCCGACCGTATCGAAGGCGTTGACGACGGTGTAGTCGATGCCCGACGTCCAGATCGCGTCGTAGTCACTGGCGGTCAGTTCCTGCACGGCGATGTCGCCGCCCTGGGCGAAGTCCCAGCCGCTGTACACCTCCTTGAGCTCGATGTCCGGATTCTGCTCCATCACCTCGGAGAAGCCGGTGTTGCGGTCGTCGTCGGCGGGCACACCCTCGATGCCACGCATGTACAGCACGCTGCCCTCACCACCGAGGTAGTCGGCGAGCCACTGGGCGCCGAGCCGGCCGTACTCGACCTGGTCGTTGGTGACGACGTAGGCACCCTCGGCGGTCACCGCCTGGTCGACGGCGACGACGACGATGCCCTGGGCGATCGCCTCCTCGATGACCGGGTTGAGCTGCTCGCGGTCGGATGGGTTGAGGATGATCGCGTCGACACCCTGGGAGATGAGGTTCTGCAGATCCTGGATCTGCTCCGTCGGTCCGCCATTTCGGGAAACGACGATGACCTCGCTGACCTGACCGCTGGCGAGTGACTGGGCCTTGACCGAGCAGATCATCTCCTCCCGCCAGCCGTTGCCGGCGAGCGTGTTGCTCACACCGACGACGAAGTCGCCGCCGGCTGCCGCCGTGCCCGCCGGCTCGCTGCCCGCCGGCTCCGTGCCGGCAGGCTCCGTGCCGGACGGCTCAGTGGTGTCCGTCGAGGCACCAGCACCGATGCCGGTGGCAACGGTCAGAGCGAGTGCCGACAGCGCGGCGACGCCGAGCCGTGACTTCTGTGTTCTCATGTGGGTCTCCCCCTTGGTTCGTGCCAGGTGTCTCCTGGCTGGCCCCTGTTGATCAGGAGATTGGTGCCGGATCCGCGTCCCCGCGCGGCGACCGCTGCTGTTCGCGACCCTAGACGGCTTCTGCCGGTTGTCAAGCAGAAGATGCTCTGGTGCGATGGAAAGTCGGTGTGGTTCAATACGACGGTGGAGAGCCACCGCGCCGGTAGTGCCGGTGCCCTGCTGCAGCTACTGCGCGACGGCACGCCACGGACGCGCAGCGAGCTCGCCGCCGAGACCGGCCTCGGTCGATCCACGGTCGCCCAGCGTGTCGACACGCTCATCACCAGCAGTCTTGTCGGTGCGGCGGGTGAGGCGACATCGACCGGCGGCCGCCCACCGGCGCGCTTCGCCTTCAACCCACGGGCTCGGGTCGTCCTCGGTGCCGACATCGGGGCGACCCACGTGCGCCTTGCGGTGAGTGATCTCGCTGCCACGGTGCTCGCCGACGACGTCGTCGACCTCGACATCGGTGTCGGCCCGGAGAAGGTCCTCGCCTGGGTCGTCGACCGCGGCAAGGTGCTCGTGCGCCGCGCCGGCCGCCGCATCACCGACGTGGTGGCGGTCGGCGTCGGCGTGCCCGGACCGGTCGAGTTCGCCACGGGCAGGCCGACCAGCCCGCCGATCATGCCCGGCTGGGACGGCTTCGACGTACCCGGCTTCGTTCGGGAGTCGCTGCGCGGCGCCGAAGTCGTCGTCGACAACGACGTCAACGTGATGGCCCTCGGCGAGCGTTTTCTGACGTTCCCTGACGTCGACCATCTGATGTTCGTCAAGGTCGCCACCGGGATCGGGTGCGGCATCATCAGCGACGGGGCGCTGCGCCGTGGCGCCAACGGCGCCGCCGGCGACCTCGGCCACGTCCAGGTGCCCGGCGACGTCTCGGCGTTGTGCCGGTGCGGCAACGTCGGCTGCCTGGAAGCCGTCGCATCGGGCGCGGCGGTTGCCCGCGCCCTCGGAGAGCTCGGGATCGAGGCCGGGTCGAGCCGCGACGTCGTCGCCCTGGCGAGGTCCGGTTCGACGCCGGCGATCGGGCTGATCCGCGACGCCGGACGGACGATCGGTGAGGTGCTCGCCAGCGCCGTCAGCCTGCTCAACCCGAGCATCATCGTCATCGGTGGATCACTCGCCGACGCCGGCGACCCGCTGCTCGCCGGCGTGCGCGAGGTCGTGTACCAACGCTCGCTGCCGCTGGCGACCGCCGACCTGCGCATCCTCGCCTCGGCGTCGGGGATGCGCGCCGGCATCGTCGGGGCGGCGGTGCTGGCGATCGAACACGCCATGGCACCAGAACGGATCAACGCGCTGCTGCGGTGATCGCCCCTCACGGCGCACCGACGGCGAGGACGGAGGCGGCGCGCCGGGCGTGCTCGCGGTAGGCGGCGTCGAACAGCTCGGCGGATCGCTCGGCGCCGACGACGGACGCGCTGGTGAGCACGGGCGGCATGACGCCGCCCTCGACGAGGCGGGCCGCCGTCTGCACCTTGATCTCGTTGACGACGGCGATCGCCGCGATCGTCGATCCCGGGCCGACCGGGCTGTCGAGCCCGTCGATCGTCACGAGGGCGTCGGCGGCCGGGGTGCAGAGGTCGATGACGACGTCGGCGTGGTCGTACAACCGCGTCCCCGACGAGTGTGACGGTGGGACGGCGTTGGACTGGGCGAGCGAGGTGACGGCGATCACCGGGAGGCCACGCTGGCGGGCGCCGGCGGCCATCTCGATGCCGTTGGCGCCGTGGCCGCCGGCGCTGAACACGATCATCGCGTCGGGCGGGGCCAGCTTGAAGTTGGACAGGATCACCTCGGCCAGTCCCTCGACGCGCTCGATGAACATCGCCTGACGCTGGCCGTTGGCGCCGACGACCTGGGTGTGGAACGTCGTCGAGAGCTCGACGATCGGGTGGAAGCCGGGGTAGGAGCCGTAGCGGGGGAACATCTCCTCGACGGGGATGCGGCTGTGCCCGGTGCCGAAGAGGTGGACGAGGCCGCCCGTGCCGATCGCCTCGGCGCACAGCGCCACGGCCTCGGCGATGGCTGCTTCCTGCGTGGTCCACAGCCGATCGAGGAGCTCGATCGCCGCGTTGATCCACCGCCCGCTGACACTTTGTCTAGACAACTTCCGCAACGTACAGTCACGCCCGTCGGCACGTCAACGAAGAGCGCCCGCTACCGCGACATCGAGAAGCATCTCCGCGGGCTGATCGCCGCCGGCTCGCCGGGCGACGCCTTGCCGACCGAGGCCGAGCTGTGCGCCCGGTTCAACGTCAGCCGGATGACGGTGCGCCAGGCGGTGCAGGAGCTGTCTGCCGCCGGCCTCGTCGACCGCCAGCGCGGCAGGGGGACGTTCGTCGCCGTGCGGCCGATGCACCGCCGGCCGGGCGTGTTCCTCTCGTTCACCGAGGAGATGGCCCGGCGCGGCATGAAGGCGTCGTCGCGGTTGGTATCGGCGCGCCTCGATGCGGCGCGGCCGGAGGAGATCGCCGATCTCGGTCTCGACGACGGTGCCGCCGTCGTGCGGGTGGAGCGGGTTCGTCTCGCCGACGGCGTGCCGATCGCCTTCGAGGACGCCGCCGTCGTCGCCGAGCACAGGGCCGTGCTCGATGCCGACCTCGAGGGCGGCTCGCTGCACGACGGGCTCGGTCGCCTCGGCGTGGTGGCGACATCGGCGACGGGGTCGGTCACCGCCAGGCTGGCCACCCGCGCCGAGTCGCGGCTGCTCGAGGTCGCCCCGCGCACAGCGCTGCTCGTCGAATTGCGCCTGCTGTTCGACCAGCACGGCCGCCCGTTCGAACGCACCGAGTCGCGCTACGTCGCTGGCCGCTACGTCATCGACGTGGTGCACACGCACCCGGCGTGATCACGCCGGCGATGAGTCCATCGCCCAGAGGGCGGCGCCGATCGCCCCGGCGTGCGGGCCGAGCTTGGCGAGCACGATCTCGTACCAGTCGGGCGGGACGAGGACGCAGTGCCGCGCCGTCGCCTCGCGCACAAGCGTGAGCAGGGCGTCGCCGGCCTCGGCAACACCGCCGCCGATGACGACGCGCTCGGGGACAAGGACGGTGACGAGATTGGCGATGGCGATGCCGAGGTAGTCGGCGACTTCGGCCAAGGCGGCCGCGGCACGCTCGTCGCCCGCTGCGGCGGCGGCGAAGGCCTCGTGCACCGTCGCTGACCCGGCGAGACGGGTGATCGCGGCGGAGGAGGCCAGCGCTTCGAGACAACCATGGTTGCCGCACCCGCACTTCGGCCCGTCGGGCACGATCACCTGATGGGCGAGCTCGCCGGCCCGACCCATCCGGCCGAAGTGCAGCCGGCCACCGACGACGACCCCGCCGCCGATTCCCGTACCGAGCACGAGTGCGGCGACGGTGCGGCAGCCGGCGGCAGCGCCGAGGCGCGACTCGGCGAGCGTGAACGCCCGAGCGTCATTGATGATCGCTGTCGGCACACCCAGCGCGACTTCCAGCGGGGCGGTCATCGGCTCGCCCTTCCATGATCCCGGGAGGTTCGGGAGGAACTCGATCGTTCCAGTGCGGTCGTCGAAGAGCCCAGGAACGCCGACCGCCGCGCCGTCGACCGGCCCCCACCGCTCGATCGCTTCGATGCCGGCGGCAGCGAGGTTGGCGATCACCGTGGTTGGACCGCGTTCGGCGTCGGCGGCACGCTGATCGCACCCGACGACGCGATCATCGTCGAGCACCACCGACTTGATGTTCGTACCGCCGAGATCGAGTCCCAGCCAGCGCCCCGCCATCGTCAGATCAAGCCTGGCGGGCGCGCAGATCGTCGATGATCGCCGCCGTCGCCGTGGCGCCGCAGCGATCGATGCCGGCGTTGATGCAGTCGATCAGGGCATCGAGTGTGCGCACGCCGCCGGCCGCCTTGACTTTGATGTGCGGCGACACCGTCGAGCGCATCAGCCGGAGGTCGTCGAGCGTCGCCCCACCGGACGCGTAGCCCGTCGACGTCTTCACGTAGGCGGCGCCGGCCGCCTCGGCAGTCCGGCAGCCGGTGACCTTCTCGTCGTCGGTGAGGAAGACGTTCTCGAGGATCACCTTGACGATCGCCGCGTCGCCTGCGGCGGCGACGACGGCGGCGATGTCGTCGTGGACGGCGTCGACGAGGCCCGACCGCAGCAGCCCGATCTGCAGCACCATGTCGAGTTCGACGGCGCCCTGCTCGATCGCCCGCTCGGCCTCGAACACCTTCGTCGCCGTGAGGTTCGAACCATGCGGGAAGCCGATCACCGTGCCGACGAACACGTCCGTGCCGGCCAGCGTGTCGCGGCAGCGCTCGACGTCGATCGGGCGGCAGCACACCGAGGCGACGTCGTAAGTGGCGGCGATCTCGCACCCGGCGAGGACGTCGGCGACGGTCAGCTCCGGCTTGAGCAACGAGTGGTCGATCGTCTTGGCGATCTGTCGTTCGGTGATCGTCTCGACGGTGAGCGTTTCAGTGACGGTCATGGCGATGGGTCCTTTCGGAAGCACGGAATATCGAGCAACTCGCCGCAGCGCAGCAGGCGGTACGGCTGGCCGATGGCGTCGGCGGTCGAGACGAACAGGTCCGGCGTCTCGGTGTTGAAGGCGAACATGTCGTAGTGCATCGGCACGACGAGGCGGGCGCCGACGGTGTGGGCGAACGTCGCCGCCTCGTCGCCCCAGAAGTTTCCTGGCACCCGACGCTCGGGCAGCCGGCCGTTGATCGGCAGCATGGCGACGTCGATGCGTCGGCCATCGGCGAGGCGGAGCAGCTCGTCGGCCATCCCGTCATAGGGCACGGCGTCGCCGGAGTGGAAGAGGAGAAACGGCCCGGCGGCGACGAGGTAGCCGAGGTGGTGGTGACGGCCGAGCTCGTCCGTGTCGAGCTGCTCGTGGGCGACGGCGAGGGCGGTGATGCGGAACCCGCCGGCGACCAGCGACTCGCCGTGGGTGAGCCCGAGTGACCAGTCCGGGTCGGTCTTCAGCCGTTCGGCGACGAACGCCCGGTTGGCCTCGGGGATCACCAGGGTCATCGCCGGGTTGGCGGCGAGGAGTGGCCACAACGTCTCGTGGTCGAGATGGTCGGTGTGGTTGTGGCTCGACGTGACGACGTCGATCATGTCGAGCGCCGCCGGATCGACGACCCGGGCGGTGAGGCGGACGTGCGGTTTGTCGGTCTCGGCGTACTTCGCCGTCAGTGAGTCGGACAGGTACGGGTCGAGAAGGAGGTGGTGGCCGGCCTGCTGCACGAGGAACCCGGCCTGGCCGAGCCACCACAGCCGCAGGTGGTCATCGCCGCTGGCCCGCCCGGCGGCGATGTCGGCGAGCAGCTCGTCGTCACGCTGATGCGGTTCGATCAGGCTGGTTGTCATCCGCCGCGCACTTGCTCGACGCCGGCAACCATGTTGGCGAGCTTCTGCTTGGCGGCCCACCGCGCCGTCTGCGACAGTCCGCAATCGGGCGCGAACGAGAGACGCTCGGGCGACGCGTGCTTGAGGCACTCGCGCACGCGCTCGGCGATCAGCTCGGGCGGCTCGATGAAGTAGCTCTTCACGTCGACGATGCCGACAGCGACGTCGTGGTGCTCGGCGATCGTGGCGATGACGTCGAGTTCGGCGAGCTCGCGGCTGGCCATTTCGACATGGATCTCGTCGACCGTCATCGCGTTGAAGGCCGGAAACATCGGTCCGTATCGACGCGGCCCGACGGCGTGGCCGTGGAAGTTGCCGAAGCACAAGTGCGTCGACAGTCGTCCACGCCCGACGACGGGGGCGACGGTGCGGTTGAAGATGTCGACGAATCGTTCAGGGTCCTCGCGGTGGGCGTAGCAGCTCATCGACGGCTCGTCGACGGTGATCTCCGTGCAGCCCGCGTCGGCGACGGCGACGAGTTCGGCCTGGACGATCGGCAACAGCGCCTCCGTCACCGCCCAGCGATCCCGGTAGTCGGCGTTGGGAACGAGCCGTCCACTCATCGTGTACGGCCCGGGCACGCTGGCCTTCAGTGTCGGCCCGGGCGGTGCCAGCCGGCGCAGCCGCTCGAACTCCCCGACGACACCAAGCCCGTCGGGGGCGGCGAGCTCGCCGGTGATCTGATGGCGGCCGCGCTGGTCGTGGGCTGGCGGACCGAAGCGCCGTGGCGGGGCGTTCTCCAACTCGATGCCGGAGATGAAGCCGTAGAAGGAGAGGTTGAAGTCGAGGCGGGTCTGCTCGCCGTCGGTGATCACGTCGAGGCCGGAGGCGACCTGGTCGTGGATGGCGGCGACGACGGCGTCGTCCTGGAGTTCGGCACGATCGGCCGAGCCGAACTCGTCGAGGTGGTCGATGGCGAAGAGCAACCAACCGGGCAGCGGATAGCTGCCGATCACCGTCGTTCTCATCGCTCGTCACCCCGGACACTCCAGCCGGCGTCGACCTGCAGCGTCTGGCCGGTGATCATCCGGCTCTCGCGGCTGCACAGGAACAGCGCCGCGGCGGCGACGTCGTCGGGGTCGATCAGCCCGCCGGCGAACGGTTGCTTGCGCTTGAGGTGATCGACGGTCGCCTCGTCGGCTGCGGCGCGGGCGGCCATCGGGGTGTCGACGGTGGCCGGGGCGAGGGCGTTGACGCGGATGCCGTGATCGGCGTAGTAGGCCGCCGCCGTGCGCATCAGCCCGGTGACCGCGGCCTTCGCCGCGGCGTAGGCGTGGGTGGCGAACCAATGCGGCGAGGGGTCGAAGGCGGTGACGCTGGACATCAGTACGATCGAGCCGCGCTGGCCGTCGGCGTCCGGCGCCTGGTCGATCATCCAGCGCAGCGCCTCCCGGGTGGCGAGGAACGTGGTCGTCGCGTTGAGCGCCATCGTGGCGTCCCAACCCGTGAGGCTGACGTCGTGTAAGGCCCCGTCGCCGAAGCGACGGCCGCTCCCGCCGGCGACGGCGAACAGGGCGTCGAGGCGACCGAGCCTGGCGCGCGCTGCGGCAAAGGCGCCAACCGTGGCGGCCTCGTCGCTGAGGTCGGCGACCGCCGAGTTTGCGGGATCGGCGTTGGCGGCGGCGTCGATCGAGATGACGAACACCTCGGCGCCCTCGTCGGCGAACCGGCGTGCTGCGGCGCCGGCCATCCCGGTGGCCCCGGTGACCACGCAGGTTCGGCCGGCGAGCCGTCCCGTCACGTCCGGAAGTTGTCTAGACATTTGCCGTGACATCATGCCACGGCAGTCAATCACTCGGCGGCGGTGGGCACCGGCGTCTCCGTGTCGCCGTCGATCGCTGCTGCCAGCATCGGCGTGATGCCTTCGAGGAGGTACGGCAGGCTGAGCACGGTCACGAACGAGGTGGCCCCGCCGAGCGTCGAGTTGAAGCTGTCGACGAACACCTCGCGTCCCTCTTGGTGGACGGCCAGGGATGTGTAGGTGCCCGGCGCTTGGTCGACAGTTCGAACCCGAGATCGGTGAGGAAGCGGCCGCGCACGTCCTCAGGGCCGTACACCCACACGCCTTCGTACGGCGTCGCCATCACCGACGTGGCGCCGACGAACTCGGAATGCGCTTCCTGGGCGACGGCGAACCCGGCCTTGACGTCGGCGACGAGGGCGTCGGCTTCGGCCGCCTTACCGACGACTTGGCCGACCGTGCGGGTCAGTTCCTCCCAGGGGATGCCGAAGTCGATGTACTCGCCCGGCTGGGCGATCGTCGGGGCGATCGCCGAGAGCAACTCGTAGTCCTGGTCGGTGAGCCCGGAGTAGAGGGCGAGGATGAGGTCGGGGTCAGTCCTGGGCGGCGATGCTCTCGAAGTTGATCTCCGCCGACCCGCCCAGCGATGCCGGACGCTCGGCGCCGAGCGCCTCGAGCTCGTCCGCGGCCCACGGCCACACGGCGCCGGGGTGCCCGCCCGAACCATTCCGTCGTCGCCAACGGGGACGACGCCGAGGGCGAGCAGGGCGTCCTGTTCGAGCAACCCGACGACGGCGGTGCGCTCGGGGAACTCCTCGACGGTGGTCTCGCCGTACTTGTGGGCGATCGTCACCGGGTACGCCCCCTCTCCGGCCTCGGCCGGCGCCGTCGAGTCCGGCGTGGTGGTGTCGGTCGACGCCGACACCAGGCCGGACCCGGCCATCGAAGCGACGGTGATGCTGATCGTGGCGGGCAGCGCAAAGCGGCGAAGGTTCCTTAGGGCGACCTTACAACAGAGCGTAAGGTTCCCTACAAGTCACGTCGACGGCGGGGTGCTCCACAACGTGTCGACGAATCGCTGGTCCTCGTCGTACAACCAGCACTCGGCGAGCTGGCCGTCGCGCACGGTGTAGACGAACACCCGCCGCACGACTCTCGGCTCCGTGCTGCCCAACAGCTCACGAGCGATGATCGCGGCGAATCGACGCCCGCCTAGAACGTCCTCGATCTCGTCGAGTTGCCGTCCGGATCGTCGTGTCGCCTCGACGAGCACTCTGATCGCTGCGTCTTTACCAACGTGCTCCCCGGCCAGCGGGTTCTCCCCGAAGTAGTGCAGCACGAAGTCATCGTGGTACAGACCGAACACGGCGTCGAGATCGTTTGCCTTCCATGCCTCGGCGTAGCGGCGGACAGTGTCGATCGCGTCCATCGCCACAGCGTCGCGCGCCTACCCAGGGTGCTCAATCAATGGCGCAGATCGATCTCGGCGACCTCACCGCCGCGGATCGCGACCGTGTCCACGGCGCGACCATCGCCGTCGAGGATGTCGTAGGTGCCCTCGCGCAACTCGACGAACACTGCGGCGGTGAGGTGATGCCCGTCGTGGTCGCGTTCCCACACGCCCGTGTGCACCGTCGTGGTCGGGTCGTGGACGGGCCGGACGAACAGTTCGGTGCCGGCCGCGGTGTGGTCCATCGTCGCCACGAGGGCACCGATGTCGCCGCCGATGTCGAGCACCGGAGCGCCAACGCCGACGGAGCCGGCGTGGTGCTCGCGATGCCCGTCATCGTGGGGGTGATGGTGGTGACCGCTCATCGCGCAGATCAGCTGGCGACCGACGGCGCCACGACGTCGAACCCGCTGACCGGCAGGTCGAGGTACGGGAACCGATCGAGGTAGCTGACGTTCCACGGGATCTGGGTGTCGACGAGGTCGAAGATCGCCCCGGCGGCGGCGTCGGGGGTGTACGTGTTGTCGACGAGGGGGTAGGTGGCCCCGGCGACGGCGCGCAGCTCGATGGCGACGACGTTGTCCTGCACCCGGCGCCCGTTCGGGAAGCCGGCGAAGTCGAGGGCGAGCACGCCGTTGATGTTCGGGGCGGGGTTGGGCGGGATCGCCACGTTGAGCCGCAGCATGTCGGCCTCGGTCGTTCCGGTGAAGTTCTGGAAGTCAGGGATCAGCCCGGCAGGGACGCCGGTGTGGAGGATCGCCAGGATGTCGGCGCGGTCGGCGTCGAGGGCGGCGAGGTTGGGGAAGACGTCCGGGTACAGCACCGGCAGCAACGTCGGCGAGCTCGGGCCTGGCGAGGTACTGGCGGAACTGCGCGTCGTCGGCCGGCCGGGTCTTGTTCCACGTGTCCTTGACGTCGATGGGGATGAGCACCTCGTTGACGAGCGGGTTGCCCAGCCGCGACACCTGCGTGTACGGGCCCGACGTGGTCGTCGTGGTCTCGTCGCTGAAGCGCCCCTTCTGACGGTGCGCCGAGGCCCACACGCCGATCACCGAGGACGCCGCCATGCGGTCGGTCGGCGCGGTGCCGTCAGCGGTGAGTCGCTCGATCGGCACCTGGATGGCGATCGTGTGCACGTTGGTGGCCCGCAGCGAGTTGAACCCGTCGTTCGCCGGCGTCGGATTCGCCGGCAGGGGGATCAGGTGGAGGTTCTGGAACGGCCGCAGGGCGCCGAGGTCGAACACCGACCCGAGGTCGACGTAGAAGCCGTCGAGACGCTGGCCGGCGAAGAAGCGGACGCCGTCGCCGAGGTCGTACATCGCCGCAGCCGCCAGGTCGGCGTAGTTCGGCGTCGAGCGTGGCCCGACGTTGCACGGCGGCAGCAGCAGCTGCTCGCCGAGCACGGTGCGGTCGATGCCGCGCACCTCGGTGACGTTGGCGAACTGGCGGCGGTTCAGGTTGTCGCTGTCGAGCGATTCGATCGGCCCGGTGTTGTAGAGGAAGCTGGAGGTGCGCGACTCGGTCGGGAACGTGAACTCGAACATCACGTCGGGCCAGCCGTCGCCGTTGTTGTCGACGTTGATGCGGTAGACCACGTCCTCGCCGAACTCGTAGAAGTTCGGGCCGCCGGCAGGAGCCTGGGCGGGGATGTAGTTGGTGATCAGCGTGACCGTGCCGGCCTCGTCGGGGTGCGTGCTGAGGAACGCATAGGTGTCGGTGCTGTCGGCGCAGGGGTCCTTGGAGATCTCCGGCGCTTCACGGTGGGATGACATGGCGAGCTCCTTCAGCCCCTCTTGGCGCCGGACTTGGCGCGGACGATTCTTGACACGAGACGCCGGTCGTTGACGACGATCTCCTCGGTCCCGTGGAGGATCGAGACGGCGCCGCCTTCGGCATCGTGGACGCACACCATCAGCGGACCGGCGGCGGTGACCTCGGCGGCATCGAAGGCCGCCGGCTCGTCGTCGGCGGAGCCGTGCGGCGAGCGCGAGGCACCGGCGATGTTGCCGCGCAGCGCGACGGCCGGCACGGCCACGGCGGCCGACGCCGCGGTCGTCCGCAACAGATCACGACGTGTCCATCGAGACATGGCATCTTCCTCTCTCTTGAATGACTCCCTCCTTTCGTCGCCGAGGCCGCCTTGGATGGTGCCCGGGCTGTTGAGCAAACGATTACGCTGTCGGAGATGCTGAACAAGCAGATCACCGGCAGCGAAGAGCGTTGACGCTTCAACGAACTTCGCAGCACCGAGAGATCGATTTCTCCTTGTCGGTGGCCGCGGGGGGAATCGAGGGATCCGCCTGATGGTCAAGTTGGTCGATGTGGCACGGGAGGCACACGTATCGGTGGCGACTGTGTCGCGGGCGCTGAACAACAACGAGGCGGTCGACCCTGTCCTCGCCGACCGGGTCCGGGCGGCGGCCAAGAAGCTCGGGTACCGGCCCAACTACATCGCCCGCAATCTGCGCCGGCAGCGCACGAGCCTGTGGTTGCTGATCATCTCCGACATCGAGAACGTGTTCTTCACGTCGGTTGCCCGCGGCGTCGAGGACGCGGCGGTGGCCAGCCAGTTCTCCGTCGTGCTGTGCAATGCCGACGAGGAGGCGGCCAAGGAGTCGCGCTACGTCGACCTCGCCGTCGCCGAGCAGGCCGCCGGCGTGATCGTGTCCCCGCACAGCACGCAGACCGACATCGGTCCGTTGCTCGCCGCCAAGATCCCCGTCGTCCTCATCGACCGGGAGCTCGACGAGCCGGTCGACTCCGTCACGTCGGACTCGCGGGGCGGTGCCGAGACCGCCACCGAGCATCTCCTCGCCCAGGGGTGGGCTCGCCCGGGATGCGTGACCGGACCTCGGTCGGCGCAGACGGCCACCCTGCGGCGGCAGGGTTACGAGGATGCCCTGCGCGCCGGTTCGATCCGGACCTCACGTGTCGTCCACCGCCCGTTCACGATCGACGGCGGGCGCTCGGCGGCGGCCAACCTGCTCGACCAGAGCCGCCCGCCCGACAGTCTCTTCGTCGGCAACGCCGCCCTCGGCCTCGGCGTGCTCCAGGAGCTGCGCGCCCGCGACCTGCGCCCCGGCCACGACGTCGGCCTGATCTGCTTCGACGATGCCCCCTGGGCGCCGTTCATCGACCCGCCGATCTCGGTGGTGTCCCAGCCGGCCTACCGCATGGGCGCCCAAGCCGCCGCCCTCCTCCTCGAGCGCATCACCGGCGCCACCCACCCGCCCCGCCGCATCGTCCTCGGCACCGACCTCATCGTCCGGGAGAGCTCGCTGCGTCACGTGTAGCCGTTCGGGCACACTGGGGCAGATGCGACTTGAATCCGTTGACGACTTGCGCGCCGTGTACCGGCCACCCGGCCGCGGACCCATCGACAAGGTGATCCACCGCCTCGACGAACACTGCGTCGAGTTCCTCGCCAAGTCGCCGTTCTTCGTGTTGTCGACCGCCAACGCCGATGGCGTGTGCGATGGCTCGCCGAAGGGCGGACCGCCGGGATTCGTCCAGGCCCTGGATGGCGAACGGCTGGCGTGGGCCGACTTGGCAGGCAACAACCGCCTCGACTCGTTCCAGAACCTCGTCGGCAATCCCAGCGTGGCGTTGCTGTTCATGATCCCCGGGCTCGACGAGACGCTGCGCGTGAATGGCACCGCCGAACTCGTCGCCGATCCCGACGTCTGCGCCCGCGTCGCCATCGACGGCAAGCCCGCAAAGGTGGCAGTGGTCGTCACCGTTGCCGAGGCCTACATCCACTGCGCCAAAGCGTTGCGCCGAGGAGCGCTGTGGTCGCCGCAGTCATGGCCGGCGACGGACGAACTCCCGTCCGCAGCGTGCATCGTCAAGGACCACGCCGCGCTGGAGGCCGACGTTGCAGACATCGAGAACGCCCGCCGCCATGACCTCGAGACCACCCTGTGGGAGCCAGGAGGATCGGCGTAGACTCGTCCAGGCCACAACAACTGCGCTCGTAGCTCAATGGATAGAGCATCTGACTACGGATCAGAAGGTTGGGGGTTCGACTCCCTCCGAGCGCGCTGACCGAATCTGACGGTCTAGCAGGTGTGATAAGGTCCGAGGACCCCGCCAGAACGGCGGGGTCCTCGGCCGTTTTCGGCCGATGTATCGCAGGATGTATCACAAGGAGGGATGCCATGGCGTGGAAGGCCACTGGACACCCGACGGTGCGCCGGCAGCGCGACAAGTGGGTCGTGCGCGTCGACGGCATCGACACCGTCACCGGCAAGCGCCGGCCACGACAGCTCGGCAGCTACTCCTCGCAGCGCGCTCGGCGCGCAGCGCGGCGGCGTCGATGACGGCAGCTGGGGAGATCGGGAGCGAGCGCGGCACGCTCGGCCAGCTCGTCGACGCAGTGGGCGACGAGCCGCATCCACGTCGGCAACCAGACCCGACTGCAGTACGAGTGGGCGGCCGAGCGCATCACCCGCGACCTCGGCGCCATCCGACTCGACCAACTCGATCGCGAGGACATCGCCCGCTGGCTCGAGGAACTCGCCGCCGGCGGCTACTACGCCCGGCGGAGCATCCGGATCTTCCGCATGGTGCTCCGGGCCGCGCTCGAGGACGCCGTGGCCTCCGGCGAGCATCCGCCGCAACCCGGCGGCACGAGTCGGCATGCCCCGACACGTCGCCAAACCCGACCTCCAACGCGAAGCACAGACCTGGACCGAGGACGAGGTGCGACGGTTCGTCGCCTCGATCGACGATCACCGCTGGGCGGCACCGATCCGCCTCTGCGTGTTGTACGGGTTGCGCCGCAGCGAGCTGCTCGGGCTGCGCTGGTCGTGCGTCGACCTCAAGCGAGCGCTCGATCCGCATCGAGCGCGGCCTCGTCGAGGTCCACGGCCGCCCGGAGTGGTCCGACGGCAAGAACGCCCGCTCGCGTCGGACGATCGCGATCGATCGAGTCGACCGTGCGATCGCTCGCCGCCCACCGCAAGTTCCAGGCCGAGGAGCGGCTCCTCGCCGGTTCCGGCTGGGTCGACAACGACCTCGTCGTCGCCACCAGGACCGGCACGCCGGTGTCGCCAGGCAACTTCGACCAGACCCTGGAGCGGCTGATCGCCGGGGCCGGCGTGCCGCGACTCAGTTCGCACGGGCTGCGCCACACCGCCGCCACGCTGATGGTCCGCCACGCCTCCGACATCGGCGAGATCCGTGCCGCCGCCGACCTGCTCGGCCACAGCCCCGACATGCTGATGCGCACCTACGCCCACGCCCTGCCGGAGTCGATCAGCGCCGTCACCGAGAAGATCGGAAAGCGGGCGGGCGATCTCACGCAACCCACCAACAAGCGAACTGCCTCAACCTGATGGAGTGCGCTGAGCACGTCAGGGCGAGCCAGCGCTCACACCGACAACAACGTGCGCTCCGGGCGGCGCTCATCGGCGTCAAGGGACGCTCCACACGTTCCGGCCCCTTGGCTGTCGCCGCTGCGCTCATGGCCGGAACCTGTTCCGCTCGGCGCCCTTGACCCCGAGCCGCCCTCCACGCGTCGGGCCCGTAGCGGACGACGGACCGGTCCGTCGCCCGAAACGGCAACCCGCACGCAGGATCGGCGCAACAACCGGCCCAGCGATCGGCGCGCTCCACCGTCGGGTGGGCCTCGGTCGCGATTGACCGCGGCGAGTAGGTACCCAGTACCTGACCGCACAACCGGCCAGCTGACCGGGCGCCGACGACCACGACCGGCGCTACCTCAGCAGCGGTGGCAACCCCAACCCAACGTCGGTGACGGTCTTCGGCACCCCCAACGTGACCAGCGGGGCGTACTTCCGCCACGCTGACGTGACGTTGCGGGAGGTCAGCTTGCCGCCACTCCGGGAGCCAACGTCGGACAGGTCAGCTTCACCCCGACCGACATCCGCCACCAACGGGGCGGCTACGCCAACTCCCTCGGCACGTTCCGCCGTCAGGTACTCGACAGGGCCTACGAGTACCACCGCACCCACCGCCGTGCTACCTCGCTGACGATCATCGACATCGATGACTCAGTGGCCGTCGATCGCACCGTGGCCACCCTCGCCGCCCGACGTGCCCACCAGCGTGACGAGAGCGGGCGCAGGCGATGGTCGGACGCAAGCACGTGCGTCGCAACATCGGCCACCTGATCGAGATCCGCTGACGCCGAGCTACAGGACGACGAACCCGAGCACGACGGCAAGGACCATCGACCCGACACCGATGAGCATCAAGCGCCCACGATTCCGCACCGCTGGGGGACGCTCTGCCGGTGGCTGATCGAACCCACGGGTGTACGGATTCAAGTCCAGGCGTGCCACAGGCTCCTTGCCGATCAACCCCCAGATCGCAATGCCGCCACCCACGCAGAACAGCACGACCACGACCACGAACCAGAAGAAGTCCATCGCCCAACACCCCCGTTGCGCCGAGTAGAGGATCGTAGTTGAACGCAAAGACTCGGTTTCTTTGCCACCCACCTCAGCGAGGACTGCCCGATGCCTTCGGGGCGGCAGTGACCACGGGCGAGTGCGGCCTGAGCCACGAACGTCGAGGACACAAACCTCCCATGTGCATTCAGCACACGCCGCAACTTGGACCACCTGGCGTCGTCGCGGTGCTGGAGGCTGGCGGCTGATGGCGTGAGTCAGACCGGCGGCGGCTCGATCCGCTCGATGGTGCGCACGCGGTCAATCGACCGGTCGAAGGAAGCGACCTTGCCGACCCCGGTGCTCTCGGCGCAGGCGACGAGGTAGGCCTCGGCGAAGTCGATGCGGTCGGTCTCGTACACCTCGATCGCGCGCAGCAGTAGCGCCGGGTCCACGCAGACGATCGAGCCGAACGCGACAAGCGACCGCACTGCGTCGGCGACCTCGTCGCGGGACGCTTCGTAGAACGACTCCAGCACGTACACCGTCTCGGCCACGACGAGATCAGTGAGCAGGAGCTCTCGCTCCGAGCCGAGGAAGGATGTCGCCCGTGCCGCCAAGTCGGCGGGGTCACCGGTCAGATGCCGGACCAGGATGTTGGTGTCGACAAACGCGCTCAATGGCGCCTCGCCGCCCGATCAGACCTCGTACGCCGGATCACCTCATCCCAAGCGACATTGCGTTTCGCCGCCGGCACCCGGATCGCACCTGCGAGAGCGAGGAAGTCGGGTGTCCGGGCAAGCACGGCACGGTTGCCCTCCACTCGGAAAACGACCTCGTCGCCCTCCTTGATGCCCAGCGCGTCACGCACAGCCTTCGGGACTGTCACCTGTCCCTTCGAGGTCACCTTCGCCGCAGCGTCCACGACTCCCTCCTTACATCCGAGTCAAAGTAAGGATACTGCGCATCCCGACCCTCCGGCCGTCGCTGTCGGGAGCCGTCGTCGTCAGGGCGCGTGCGAACGCCGATCGACGACGAGCTGTCGCTCAACTGACGCGAGCGAAGTGCTCACGAGGTAAACGAACGGTCGAGGTCGCGCTTTGCGCGTGTCCTGACGCTTTAACACGTCATGAGCATCAACGACCTGACCGGCCACCGCTCATGTAAGCGATCCCAGGCGCAAGTCGGTGTCGCCCGGAAGCGGAGTGAGCTACCTCCAACCGAGATGATGCAACGGTTGATGTCGCGGTTTTCGCGAGTCGTTGTCCTTTAACAGTGTGATGGGAATCGCGAAACGTCTTACTGCCCGGTCGGCGTCGACGTCCGCGGATGCGACGAGTCGTCCGCCCCGTGCTGCGTGCTTCCGTCCAGGACCGTCTGATGCCGGTGCGTCCGCTGGCGGTCGTCCCGACGCCATCGAAGAGCCGCTGCTGTACACGGTGCAGGAGGCGGCGCGCGAGCTCCACATCGGCCGGACGCTCGCCTATCAGCAGGCCGAGCTGTACTTGGCAACCGGCGGTAGCGACGGCATCCCGACGATCAAGATCGGCAACTGCCTTCGGATTCCGCGACCGGGGCTGCTGACTCTGGCGTTCACCGGCCGGGTCGTGTCACCGGCCGAGCTCGAGTCCTACGTCCGCGACCTGTTGAACCGGTCCAACCGTCCAGCGCGGATCGTGGTCCGGCGCGCGACCCGGGCGACCTCAGGTGGCGCTGCGAACGGCGCGAGTCACTCCGCCGATCGGTCGCCAAGTCGGGCACGGCGTTCGCTCGCCGAGCGTCGTGCCAATTCAGCCGAGCAGCTCAGGCTGTTGCCTCCCGAGTAGACGGGGCGCCGAGCGTGTCAAGAGGGTGGCGTAGGAATTTCTGGGCGACACCGCGGCATCGGGCGTGACGCGCTGTGACGGGACGGCACACCACGCTACGAACGGATCGCCGCCCGCGGCGAAGTGCGAAAATCATGGGTGTAAGTACGTAGGAGTGAGTTCGAGGCGCGTCGACAAGTTGTCCGATTGCAACGGCGTCGAGCGGCGGGTGTACCTGCCGGCCGCCGGCGCCTCCGCTGTCACGATCGCGATCGGGACAGCGGCGAAGTCGGCGCGTTGTTCGCGCTCGGCTGGACTTGTGGCGGCTGCTTCTGTCGGCCGCTCCTTCGGTCATCGCGGTGTTTCCGTCGAGTGGCGCCGGCTGCTCCGGAGGGGCTGAGATCGAGATGTTCAAGATCGTCGTAGGTGTTCGCCCGATCTGGTTCTGCAGACAGGTGCCCGAGCGGGCGATCGGGTGTCGGGTCTGATGCTGCGGGTGACCACGATCCACGCCTCGTCGGCGACAGCGTCGGCGGCGTACTACACCCGCTACCTGACGGGCGCCCCGGGCGAGGTGCCGGGAGTGTGGACGGGACACCAGGCAGCCGGCTTCGGCCTGTCCGGCACCGTCGAAACTGCGCCGCTGGAACGATTGCTGTCGGGCTGCCACCCAGTCTCGGGGACACAGCTCGGCTACCCGCTGAAGGATCGCAAGGTCGCCGATGGTCGGGTGGTGAAGGCGGTCGCCGGGTTCGACGCCACGTTCTCGGCACCCAAGTCGCTGAGCGTGTTGTGGGCGTTGACCGGCGACCGCCGCTACCTCGAAGCACACGATGTCGCCGTCTCGGCGGCGTTGGCGCACCTTGAGCGGTTCGGGTCGACCACTCGGATCCGCTACAACGACAAGCGTCGCCATCCCGACACCAACGGATTGACGATCGCCGTGTTCCGTCAGACGACGTCGCGTGCCGATGATCCGCAGATCCACACCCATGCGGTGATCTCAGCGAAGGTGCAGACCGAGGGTCAGTGGTACGCGCTCGATGGCCGCTACCTGAAACGGCATCAGCGGATGCTCGGCGGCCTGTACCAGTCGGTGCTGCGCAACGAGCTCACGCACCGTTTCGGGGTCGACTGGGTACCGATCGTGAAGGGTCAGGCCGAGATCGCCGGCGTCCCCGACGAGCTCCGTGACGTGTTCTCCAAGCGCGGCAAGCAGGTCGACGAGGCGCTCAAGGTGAAGGTCGACGAGTTTCGCCAGCGCGAGGGCCGATCTCCGTCGCGGTTCGAGCGAGCGGCCTTGGGGCGAGAGGCTGCAGTCGACACCCGCGGCCACAAGTCCGGGCTCGGTGTCGCCGATCTCACGACACGGTGGCAGAACGAGGGAGCCGCGGTCGGCTGGACCGCTGACCGTCTCGTCGCGGAAGTCGCACGCGCCGGAGCTGAGCGTTCACTCACTCCAGATGTGAGCTTCGCCGAAGTCATCGAGGCGGTGTCCGCGCACGCGTTCGTCGTGGGGTCGGGCCGACATCGTGCAGGCGATCTGCGACCTGCATCGACCCGTGGCGCAGCTGACGGGACACGTGCTGGGCGGACTTCGTCGAGCGGGCCGCCGATGCGGTGCTCGATCTCTGCGTCGACCTCGACCCGCCCACCGACAGCAAACGGCGGAAGTCCGACGGTCGCTCGGAGTGGGTCGAACCGACCTCGCCGCGGTTCACCAGCGACGCCGTGCTGACTCAAGAGGAGCACATCATCACCTGGGCGATCGAGGCCCAGATCGACCCGCCGGCACCGTCGAAGACGCTCGACCGCACCGGGCTCGACGTGCTCCAAGCCAGCGCCGCCGCGCCGTGGCTGGCGACGATCGTCTCGTGCTGGTCGTCGGTCCTGCCGGTGCCGGCAAGACGCGAATGCTCGCCGCCGCCGTCACCGACCTCGATGCCCAGCACCGCTCAGTATTCGGCGTCGCGCCGACGGCGAAAGCGGCGCGAGTGCTGCAACGCGACACCGGGATGCCCGCCGACACTGTCGCCAAGCTGTTGCACGAGTGGCACCGTCCCGACCGGCCACCACGACCCGACTATCAACTCGCTGCCGGCACGACCGTCGTCGTCGACGAGGCAGGCATGCTCTCGACCCCTGCCCTGCACCACCTCGTGACACTCGCCGAGTCGCGGCGGTGGCGTCTCGTTCTCGTCGGTGACCATCGCCAGCTGCAAGCCGTCGGACGGGGCGGCCTCTTCGCTGAGCTGTGCACCAACGGGCGCGTCGAGGAGCTTGAACGCGTCCACCGCTTCACTCACGAGTGGGAAGCGGCCGCGACGCTGAAGCTGCGCGCCGGTGATCCCCGTGTGCTCGACGCCTACGAAGCCCATGATCGGATGATCCCCGGCACCTTCGACGACCACCTCAGTGCCATCGCCGAGACCTGGATCAAGCGCCGCCAACAAGGCGACACCCTCGCCGTCGTCGCCTCGACCAACGACCACGTCGACTCGATCAACCAAGCGGTACAGCGCGCTCGCGTCGTCGCTGGACACCTCAACCCGAATCAGGTCGCCCGAATCGCCGGTGGCGAACATGCCTACATCGGCGACGTGGTGGTCACCCGCCGAAACGACCGGACCGTGCTCACAACCGCAGGAGAGCCGGTACGCAACCGCGAGACCTGGACCGTGATGGCAATCGGCACTGACGGCTCGTTGACAGTCACCCGGGAACACGCGCACGGCAGTGTCGAGCTGCCAGCCGACTACGTCCACCAACATGTGCGCCTCGGATACGCGGCGACCGCGCACGGCTACCAGTCCGACACCGTTGATCACAGCCTCGCCCTCGTGTCCGCGGCCACAACCCGCCGTGGCCTGTACGTCGCAGCGACCCGCGGGCGAGTCGACAACCTGCTCTGCGTTGTCACCGACAGCGACGATGTCGCCGAAGCACGAGACACCCTCGAGAGGATTCTCGCCTACGACCGTGCCGACATCCCCGCCGTCACCCAACGCCGCACCCTTGCCGAACAACAACCGCATCAACCACACCCGAGGCGGACCCCACGCTGCGAGATGCCGGCGTGGTTCGAACCACTCCGCGCCGAACTCCGCGGCCAACTCGCGGTCGCCGAGCAGGAGGCGGCCCTCAGCAAGTCGCGGGGTGATCAGCTCGTCGCCGCCTTCGTGGCGGCACGACGGGACCTATCCCGCATCGACGCGGCGACGGTGCCGGCACGTGATGCTCTCGCAGCATCTACAAGCCGCCACGAGGCGGCCTGGCGCAGCCACGCCCTCGCCGAGAAGTGTCTCGACGGCTGCCGCATCCTCGGCCGACGGGCCGCGCGCCGTCACCTCACCGTGGCCGAAGCCGACCTCGAACGGGCCAGCGAACAGCTGCGAATAGCCCGGCAGCACACCGGCCCAGACATCGACCGGTATAGCCAGGCGATGGCACGCCTCGCCGCTGCCAACGACGACCTGCGTCGCTACAACCAGCGTGCTCGCCTCCGCCACACGTTCGACCAGCTCCCGCACCTCCGACAGCAAGTCGAAGCGGTCGACACCTGGGGACGATGGGCCCGCGGCGACGCCGTCGCCGTCCACCAACTCAACAACACCGTCACGCTGCTCACGAGCGTCGGGCGCCGACATGAGCACGCCGATCGGTTCAGAGAGCTCGGCCAGGCGATCCGAGGCTGGGCCGACCACAACGACTTCGAGCTGCCGATCCCCGCACGGCAAACCCGCCAAGCGAATGGTCTCGAGATCGGATTCTGAGGGGACGGGCAAGCTTGGACAGCGCGGCCCGTCGCCCGATCTTGGTCCATGGTGTGTCGGCTGACCTGTGGTGGCGTTGGCGGCGGCGCGTCACCTACGAACACGACGCGCACCCGATGCCGTTCGGCATCATTCGCGAGAGCGTGAGCGACGCCATTCGGTGTCGACGTTCGGTAGCGGTCGCCAGAGGCCGACCGCGGTCGTTAGATCGGCACGAGCTCAAGTCGGCTGTCGACTCGGCGGATGTCGTCCGCGTCCGAGGTGACGACACGCAGCTTGCGTTGTCGGCCGGCGAGCGCTACGGACGCATCAACGATGTCGGCGGTGCCGCTGACTCCGCAGAGCTGTCCGACGGCGCGGGCGGTGCGGTCGTCAAGGGCGACGATCTCGCACAGCGGCGAGCCGAGGAGCCGGGCCAGTCGCACCTGTCGACTCCCGTCGCGCCAGGCCTGAGCGACGACCCCAGCGGGCACGACGAGGGGATCACGATGATGGAGGGCGCGAGAGACGATGGCCACCACTCGACGATCGTTGCGCTCGAAGCCGACAAGCGCTCCGGTGTCGAGCACGGCTCCGCTCATCGGCCGAGGGCTCGGTCGGCAGCCTTACGTTCGCGGGCCGTCAGCGGACCACCGGTCTCCGCAAGCATCTCCTCGAGCAACGAGGCGAGATCATCGAGCTTCGCCTTCTCCTCCAAGGCTGCGGCAACATAGGCGCTGACGCTGCGAGCTCGCCCCTCGGCCACCGCCACGTGCGCCTGCTCAACGAGCTCTGCAGGCAGGCTCACCGCGATCTTCGCTGTAGTCATACCGATGATCATACCGACCTGTGGAGACATGCCGGTAAACGTGATCACGATCTACATGCCGTTCTTTCGCGGCTCACGCCGGCCGACTCGACGACGTTCGGTACCGCGTTCGGGTGCAGGAGGGGCCACGAGGAGCCATTCCGGAAGACCGGATCAAAGGGGCGGGGCACCCCTCGACCAGCGATGACTGGGTTCCTACGTTCGCTGCACCTGCACTCCGACGTGCCGATCAGCGTTGAGGTACCGGGTCTCATGGGCACACGGTGACCGGGTTCCTCCCCCACTCCACTCGTCTCAGTTGTAGTCGGGGATGTCGATCGGCTCGGTGGTGCCTGCGATGCCTGGGCAGGCACCACCAGGTTGTTCCATTCGTCTCAGTTGTAGTCCGGGATGTCGGCCGGCTCGGTGGTGCCTGTGATGCCTGGGCAGGCAATGAACGGATGCCAGGCCGGACGAGGCAACCGAAGTCGGTATCGTCGATTCCGCCGCTGCTGGAGGCCGGGTTGGCGGGCCCGTAGCCCAGGGTGGTCTTCGGTGTCGCCCGTCCAGATGGCGGTGGCCGGCGCTGGAGGGCCGTCAGCCGCTCGAAATCACGCGGTGGTCGGCGCTGGAGGGCCGTCAGCCGCTGGAAGTCACGCGGTGGTCGGCGCTGGAGGGCCGTCAGCCGCTGGAAGTCACGCGGTGGTCGGCGCTGGAGGGCCGTCAGCCGCTGGAAGTCCGCCGCGGTGGTCGGCGCTGGAGGGCCGTCAGCCGCTGGAAGTCGCGCGGTGGTCGGCGCTGGAGGGCCGTGAGCCGCTGGAAGTCGCGCGGTGGTCGGCGCTGGAGGGCCGTCAGCCGCTGGAAGTCACCGCGGTGGTCGGCGCTGGAGGGCCGTCAGCCGCTGGAAGTCGCGCGGTGGTCGGCGCTGGAGGGCCGTCAGCCGCTGGAAGTCACGCGGTGGTCGGCGCTGGAGGGCCGTCAGCCGCCGAACATCAGCGCGACTTTGAAACCGTCGCTGCCTGAACGGTTCGGTCTCCGATCGATGTCGCATGACGGATCGGTGTCGGCTGGGGCGGTGTTCAGGCCAGCCGCTGTGGTCTGTCGGCGCCGACCGCTATAGAGGCGGCAATGATCGCCGAGCCCGCCGCCAGGGCGGCGACGGCGCAACTGGTAGTTGTGGTGGGTGTTCATGGGTTTGTCCTCCGTATTCGG
>CAVQTY010000005.1:0-321891 GCA_963716665.1 Ilumatobacteraceae bacterium | reverse complement strand
GAGCAGTCACACGACCGGGGCGGTTCAATCGGTCTGCATGAAGCGGTCAGACGCTTCTGCCCTCGGACTCGCCGACATGACTTGTTGATCGCCTGAGGCACGCTCAGGATGCAGGCGGAGCTACCCGCGGAGGATCGGTAAACATGTCGAAGCTTGAGACCGACGTCCACGAACACAACAGCGATACGAGCCGCACGACTCACAACACTCGCCGGTCGTCCTCCATCACCTGAGGAAGCGGGCCGACGACTGGCAGTTGCGTCTCGCCGACCGGATCACGTCGTTCGCGGGTTCGATGCCGTTCGTCTGGGTGCATGTCGCGATCTTCGTGCTCTGGGTCGCGTCTGGTCTCTTCGGCGCCGACCGTTACCCGTTCCAGTTCCTGACGTTCGTGGTGTCGCTGGAAGCGATCTTCCTGTCGACGTTCGTCATGATCGGCCAGAACCGGCAGGCGGCGTTTCAGCAGGCGAAGGCCGACCACGACTTCCACGAAGCGGAAACGGAGTTGAAGTTGAACACGGAGCTGACACGCAGCATCTACGCGATGACGCAGCAGATCCACGCAGCGATGGAGGAGACGCGACAGAAGATGGGCGGTGGGGACACGTCACGCGGCGGCTCGTGACTGGTTCGATTTCGGGCGGCGTTTGGTGGACCTCCGCGGCGTGGTGCGCTCCACATCGGGTGCAGGAGCCCTCGAGATTCGCGCCTCGACAAGTCTCCATCTGACGCGGCAGAAGCGCTCCAGAGACTGCCAATCGGTAGCAGTACGAGGGCGCCGATCAAAGTCGGCGCGCACGCCGCTACCCTGCTCGATCCGAGCACGGCGCCGGGACCGCTGACATGGCCCCCGGCTCCGATCACAGAACGGCGGAGGTTCTGATCACCGTGGAGCAGTCCACCGCGACCCGGGCGCGTCCCGGGAGACGCAGGCGCTGATCGCGGAGATCTACGTGATGAGGCGGAAGTTCAACGCTGCCGTCGAGCGACGTGATCAGGCCGCAGGTCGTGTCGACGCCGCCGTGGAGGCTGAACGCAAGGCGCAGCGCTGGTTGAAGGCGGAGCACTCGACGCGGTGGTACGGCCAGCAGATCGCCCGTGCACAGCGCGAGTCGACATTGGCGCAGACCGACATCAAACTCCTCGGCGCGAGCACGACGAGATGATGGAACGTCTCAAGCAGGCGTACACGAAGGACGCGGTCGCGAGGATCGAAGCGATGAAGGCATCGCTCCAACCCGGTGGGCACCGCCCGTAGGTCGCCCGCGTCGTGATCGACGCCGTTGATCCTCGGCCCAACCGTCTCGCGCTCGTGAGTTAGCGCCACGTCCGCGAACGTTCCGGAGTGCTTGGGCGCCCCCTATCACTGGAGCATCTGTGCGCCGCGGGTCAGAACGTCTACGTTCGAGTGCCTCGGTCCGCGAATTTGGCGCGGCGAGTAGCACGAGCGCAGCGCGTGGCGTGAGCGAGGTGACTCGGTTGCCCGCTCGACGCGAGCGAGCAGCAGTGCGCCCTCGATGAGGGCGAGCGTCGCCGATGCCGCCTCTTGGGCCGAGCCGTCGGGCCAGCCGTCGGCGCGTAGCCGCGCAGCAATCAGGTCTTCCTGTTCGTCGAAACACCGCGCTGCGGCGGCGCGTAGATGTGGGCTGATGATGGGCGATTCGAGTGCGGTCGGCGCGATCGGACAACCGGCGCACTGTTCCTCGGGCGTCTGTCCTCCAACGACGTCGAGGAATCGCACGATGCCTTCTCCAGCGCTTGGCGCGGCGTCCAGTGCTTCGCGGAGCGCTTCGGCGACGAACGCGCCGGACGCATCGAGCGCAGCTTCGGCCACCTCTTCCATGCCGCCCGGGAAGTGGTGATACAGCGATCCGTTGGAGACACCGCTCTCTGCCAACAGGTTGCGCACGGCCGTCGCCGTGTAGCCCTCGCACGCGGAGAAGCCGCGCCATCGTCTGCACGAGTTCCACGGCGGAAGTCGCGATCACGCGCCACGCTCTGACTTTACTAGACCGAATGCTCTAGATTTCTAGACCGATCGCTCCAGTCGAACATCGTGACCTGCGCTGTGGACGGAGACGGCCGTACAGAATCGACGAAGGAGACGTGTCAGATGGCCGCCGAGGCGGTTACGAAGATCAGCACCTACTTCCGAGTCTGCGACGGGGTGCGGATCAGGTACGCAGACGACCGGGCAGATTCGGACATCACGGTGCTGCTGCTGGCACCGTGGCCCGAGAGCCTTTGGGCCTTCCGACGCATCTGGGACCGAGTCGCGCAGTCGGGCGCGTAGTCGCCGTCGACCTGCCTGGATTTGGTCACTCCGATGGTCGCCCGGAGTTGATCGCCCCGGACAGCTCCGGAGCGTTCCTGGCCCGCATGATCGATGAATGGGACCTCGGCGCACCGCACCTGGTCGGCCCGGACATCGGCACGGCCACGGCGCTCTTCCTCGCGGCGAAGGCTCGGAACGCGTCACGAGCTTGACTATCGGTGGCGGCGCGGTTCGCTTTCCGATCGAAGCGGGCGGCGCGCTCAAGGACATCATCGAAGCGCCGAGTCTGGACGTGGTGCGAGGGCTCGACGCCCGGACCAACATCGGCTACGCGGTCGAGTCTGCTGCTCCGAGCGCTACCGAACCCGAGGTCGCATGAGGACTACGTCAGCGCATACGACCTCGGGCGCTTCGCGAGAATCGGCGCGGTTCGGCGGCACTACCACGAGCAGAACCCGGTGTACGCGATCTGCTGCCATCGATTACGACGCCGACCCAAATCGTGGCGGGCGAACACGATGACCTCGTGCCGTGGTCGAACAACGAGTACCTTCGACCTTCCTCCCCCACTGCGAAATCGCATCCCCTCGACGCCGGTCACTTCGCATGGGAAGAAGCAGCCGACGAATACGGCCGCTTGATCGACGACTGCGATCAGAGGCGGATATCGACGCGTCGTAGCGGGCTAGCTGGCCGGTCTCATCCCTCGTCTACGCCCGCTTCAGATTGTTGCGGACCGGCCACGCTCGAGACGCACCGAACTGCCGATCGGTCGCCTGGTTCGCTCCAGGACGGTCAGCTCCGATGCAATCGAGCGCGCCGCCCTCAAATGCGCGCACCGAACGCCGCCGCGGAGGCGCTGCCGGCCGCGCCAGAACTGGCATCACCGTGCCCGTCGGAACGGGCCGGCATCGGGACAACCGAACGCGGTGGGGAGCTCCATCGACTTTGAGCCTGTCCCGCGAAGGTCTTCGTGCCGGAGTTGACGACCGTCGGGTGGGTAGGGCTGCGCTCAGGTCTCGGCCAGTGCTTTGATGCCGGCGAGCGTGGCCGCCATGTTCGAGTGGTGCTCGGCGAGGCGGCGGTGGAGGATCTTCGACTCCTTGTCGGGCATTGCGTCGATCGCCGGGTTGATTCCGCTGCGCCCGGGACCGATGCGCATCCATTGTGTGAGACGGGTGCCGTCGACGGTGGGCTCCAGCGAGAAACGCCAGGTGGCTGACGGGAGGCCGTCGGCGCCGTCGACGTCGTAGGCGAGGACCCTGGGCGGGTCGAAGATGGTGATCGTCGACGTCGTCTCCCACGAGCCGATCGCGGGATGGTGACTGCGCCCGACAAATCGGCTACCGGCGGCGGGAACGGTTGCGTCGCCTTGCAGCTCGGCTCCTTGGAACTCGTTGCTGAAGCGGGCGGGCAGCTGCAAGTCGCTGACTAGCGCCCATACCCGCTCGGGCGGAGCAGCGATTTCGATGGTGGCTTCCGTGCTTGGCCCGTCGACGTATCGCAGGACGGGAAGATCGGCGGGGCTCATCGATGACCACCGTAGGACTCTCGCATCGTGCCGGGCTCACCGTAGTAGTCGAGATCTGCGCGACGATCGAGGGCTATGCGTGTCGGCGTTGGTGCGGTCATCTCGGTGCCGACCGACGCCCAGTTCGTGATCGACGCCGAGCGTCTCGGGGTCGACTCGGTGTGGGTGCCCGAGACGTGGGGCGGTGACGCCCTGACGCCGCTCGCTTTCCTGGCGGCATGCACCGAGCGCATCGGACTGGCGTCGGGGATTGTGCAGCTCGGCGCCCGCACTCCTGCCAACCTGGCGATGACGGCAATGTCGTTGCAGCATCTGTCCGGCGGGCGTTTCCGGCTCGGTGTCGGCACTAGCGGGCCGCAGGTCATCGAGGGCTGGCACGGCGTGCGCTTCGCCACACCGGTCACGGCGACCCGCGAGACGATCGAGATTGTCCGGGCCATCGCCCGCGGCGACAAGGCCATCCACGACGGGCAGGTGTACCGGCTGCCGCTGCCCGACGGACCTGGCCGGCCGATTCGTTCGATGCTGCCGCCGACCGTGGTCCCGATCTACCTCGCCTCGCTAGGCCCGAGGAACCTCGAACTCACCGGCGAGCTCGCCGATGGCTGGCTCGGCAACGCCTTCCTGCCCGAGCACGCCGAAGCGTTCTTGGGTCCCCTCCGCGCCGGCGCCGAGCGGGCAGGCCGCACGCTCGACGACCTCGACCTCGTAATCCCCGTGGCCGTAGAGATCACCGACGACCCCGAGGAAGCAGCCCGTCGTCACGCTCGCGGCTACGCCTTCACGATCGGGGCGATGGGATCGCCGGACACCAACTTCTACAACGCCGCCTTTGCTCGGCAGGGCTTCGCCGAAGACGTCGCCGCCGTACAGGCCTTGTGGCTGGCCGGCAAACGGGACGAAGCGGCCGAGCGAGTGCCCATCGAGCTCGGTATGAACACCAACCTGCTCGGCTCACCGGCAGCGATCCGTCAACGCCTACGGACCTACGAGGCCGTCGGGATCACCACGGTCCAAGCCAAGCTGACCGGCTCGCCCACCGAGCAACTCGACACCCTCGCCCAGCTCCTCGACCTCGCCACTGACGGGTAAATCGAGCCATCCCAAACCCCACCACCACCATCCGACCAGCCGATCAGCGCGTCCGTCCGACTCCCGACACCGACAACCACCTACACCTGCTCCCAAGTGACACCGAACGACGCGACCGAACCACGCTCGGTGGCGACGAGGAGAGCTTCGGGCCACCTCCCGAGCTGGTTCGCCGGTACGCCGTGGAAATGGCATGGGTGCTTCGTCACGGCCTCGAACGGGTGCCCCTCATGGAGTAGATGCAGATGGCCAGTCGCACTCGCCATCCCAAGTCGTCCACTCCCGGCTCGGCTGTTCAGGTCGATGGAAACCGAGACCTTTCGGCCGTCGAGGATCATCCTGCTAGCGAGGACGCCACACCGCGACATCTCGCTGGACGCGCTTGTCACTCCGTCCTCGCCACCGTTCTTCATCTGGCACACCGCCGAGGACACCTACGTAGCCCCAGAGCACACGTACCGGCTGGCCGCAACGCTGGCTGCCAACGACGTCGCCCATGCCGTGCACGTGTTCAGCCACGGCCCGCACAGCCTCGGGCTCGCCCACGACGCCGGCGACGTTGCGACCTGGACGACCCTCGCGGCGTCCTGGATCGCAGAGCAGGCCGACGTGCCCGCGCCCACTCGAACCCCACGTGACCTCGACCCTCGGGAAGCTCGAACATGACAATCTCCTTGAACGTCGCCCAGACGATGCTCACCGCATTGGGTTCACCGGTCAATCAGCGGTTGCGGCGGATGTTCGTCGGCATGAGGTGGACGCGATAGTCGATTTGCCGGTCGGACGACCACGGCGAAAGTGGGGCCATCAGCAGGCTGCACAGCGTCAGCAGCACGGTGTCGTAGTTGACTCGCCATCCGGCGAAGTCACGCCATGCCTGGTCGCGGTCGGATTTGAGCGGCACGCCGATCTCGGTGAGCTGGGCGAGGACTTGATCGAACTCGTCGCGGGTTATCGAGATCGGATCGATTGGTGCCGGGTTGGGATCGAACCGGATGCCGTATGCGCCAGCGATGCGCCGCAGCGCCAGGTAACCGGCTCGCAGGCACAGCTGGGCCTGCCACGAAGGCGGCAGGTCGATCGCCGAGGCCCGCAGCGCCGCACTATCCAACACCGCCCCCGCGGCGGTGATCCACGACCGTCCGTGGTGCGGACTCCGGAAGAACGACAACGCCAGATATGACGTGTGCGATTCCTCGACCTCGGTGAACCAGCGTTCCCAGTCGACCCAGAAGCCTTCCAACTCCTCGATCCAGCCGATCAGCTCGGCCCGCCGGAACAGTGCCACCGGCGTGGGCGGTGTGCCGGCCCGGACATCGAGCTGCGAGACCAGCACCTCGCGGCGCGAGAACAGCTGGTACATCGTCGGCAAGAAGCTGATCAGCAGGGCGACCAGACCGAGCCCGAGGGTGGCCTCCACGAACGTGGCGGCGATCACCGGTCCGTGGTGATCGGCCGCGAAGCCGAGTGTCAGCAATGACGAGCCGGACTGCTCGAAGGCGTCGCGGGGCCAGTCGACGCCCAGCGCCCAATAGATCGGCATGAACCCGGCCAAGACGACCGCAATCCACACCAACGGCAACGTCAACAGGGCGAACGGCGCGAACCGGGACATGATCCGATCCGCGGCCTCCCAACTCGCGGCGCGGCGGACCCGCATGTCGAACGGCTTGCGCAGCGAAACGAACACGACGCGGGCGAGCCACACCGGCTCGGCGCGCGGCACGACCACCGTCTTGACTGCCGACGCCAGCGTGGCGAGGACGACTACCGCGCCCGACACGAAGGCCAACACCCGAGCGACGGCGAGCACTGAGCGCGCAGCCTACCGACCAGCTTCAAACTGGCCAGGGACCGCGGCACCACCCGAGTTGTAACGCGCGCCATAACTCTGGCCCCGAACGCCGCCTCCCAGACGCACGCGGCCCGCCCAGAACAGCATCCCGGTGCGCCAGCGGATCGTGCGCCCGGCGCTGGTGGAGATGTGACAGCAAGAGAGTCGATCGGCGCCGCTCGCGCTCGATGCGAGCGTTCGGCGCTGGCGGTCGCGGTGGCCGCTGCCGACGCCGGCGAGGGCCACCGATGCGTCGGTCGGGTCAAGTTTGCCGAGCGGGGCTGGGTGAGGGAGTGCCCGCACCGTCGTCGACTGACTCCACCCGCCCACAGCCGATGGGTGTCTTGATGACGGAACGGTCCTACCAGCTATCAACCGATCGGACGCGAGAGTGACTCGGTACCTGTGCCGAATCACTCTGGCGCCACCGGCGGAGAGCTCCGAGCGCAGCCGAAGTGACGGCACAGGATCGTGGCGTAGTGTCCGGTCCTCCGAGCGACCGTTGGACTGGACGACACGCGATGGCCCATCACCTCAGCGACTCCCGTTGACGGTCGTGAGAATCACGATCGTCCGTCACGCCTTCGCCGGACACAAGGGCGACTTCAATGGGCTGGACGAAGGCCGGATGTTGGACGCCACTGGCGAACGTGACGCTGAACATCTCGTCGCAGCGTTGACTCAACGGCCCATCGAACGTCTTGTCAGTAGCCCCGCCACGCGCTGCATCCAGACGCTCGGACCGTTGGCGGAAGCGATCGACCTGCCGATTGAACTGTGGGACGGCCTTGATCCCGACGCGGACTCGTCGAACCTCGTCGAGTGCTCGCCAACGGCACGGCGTGGCGGTTGCATCTGACGCCCAAGCGGAAGCTCTTCGGTTTCAAGCATGTGGTCCCGATCATCCCGCCTTCGCCAAAGCGGTCAGGTCGCCGGGTTTCGAAGTGATCTTGTTCAGCGATAGCAGAGGGCCGACCACGCAGTCGTGCCGCGCTAGAAACGTCCGCCACTCCCCGAACAGCGAGGGCGAGAGACCCCTTAGCTCCCAGTCGGGGCGGTGCTGTACTGCCCCCATGGCGACCGTGTTTACATCGCGGGCGACTGCAACCCTGCCAATCGATCAACAACTGGTGCCGCGTCAGTGAGCGTTCGGTGAACGTGCACCGCACCAAGATCGGGCACGATGCGTTCGACCCGCGGGACACGCGGCACTCGCAGGAACGGAGTTGAACATGGTGACGCCCACGGATGTCGATCGCGATGCCCCCGTCGTCGCTGCCTTGGCGATCGACATCGACGCTTCACGCGATCGCGTCTGGAGATTGCACACGAACGTCAACGCATGGCCGACATGGCAACCTGACATCGCCGACGCGACTGCGGAGGAACCGCTCAGGCCGGGCGCGTCGTTCGAATGGTCAACCTACGGTATGGACATCACGTCGACCGTGTACGCGCTCGACGAAGGTGTCCGCATCCTTTGGGGCGGCACGGCGAACGGAATCACCGGTGTCCATGAGTGGACCTTCGCCGACAGTCCGAGCGGCGTTCGTGTGACGACGACCGAGTCCTTTGCTGGTGAGCCCGTCGCCGCGGACGTCGTCAACATGCAGGCGCTCCTCGACCAGTCGCTGCAGTCCTGGCTACAGCACCTCAAAGACGCCGCTGAAACGGTAAATGACGGCGGATAACTCCGGTCAGCGTCGGTTGGACGCGGGCCAAACCATGGGTGGCCTTCGACGGTGCCCTGGCAATCTGTGTACGAGGCCTGACGCTGCCTCAGCTGACCGCCTTGACGGCCGTCTCGATGAGCGTGGCCACGGCGTCTGGTTGCGACACGTAGACGGCGTGACTGGCAGCGGTCTCGACCACCGTCGCATTGGCTCGCTTGGACATCAGGCGCTGCGCATCCGGCGGAATCATCCGGTCCTCGGTGGCGACGAGGTACCAGCTCGGCTTGGTCCGCCACGCCGGCTCTGTGATCGCACCACCGAGAGCGTCGACGCCCCAGGGCACTTGGGAGTCGGCCATGAACGCCGCCAGGTCCGGGTTCACGTCCGCCGCGAACGACGCCGCGAACTTGTCCTTGTCGAGGAAGAGGAAACCGTTCTGCGGCGGCAGGATCGGCGGGACGGGTGCGCCCGGAGGCGGGTCGGCGATGAGCGTGTTCACTGATTCCCCGCCGTCGGGCGCGAACGCCGCGATGTACACGAGCGCCGCCACCTTCGGATGGTTGCCGGCCTCGGTGATGACTACGCCACCATAGGAATGCCCGACGAGCACCACGTCGTCTGGCTGCTGGTCGAGCGCTCGTTTGGTGACGGCCACATCGTCGCCGAGCGAGATCGTCGGGTTCTGTACCACGGTCACAGGGTGACCGGACTTCCGCAGGATCTGGTAGACGGGCTCCCAACCGGAGCCGTCGACGAACCCACCGTGGACGAGGACGATGCTGACCATGGCGCTCCCTTTCACTCTGGTGTCGCGTCAGGTCAACGCACTCGGCACGGACGACAAGGCGCGGCGACCCCTTCGGCTGGCGCCGACCGTACAACGACGAGTGATGACCGTCAACGCCAACGCGAAGCCGAAGGCTGCGCCACAACTGCCGCTCGTCACAGCGTCCTCCACTGGTGAACACCCGGAGCGCGCCCCGAACGTTCACACACCGAATGCCACCTCGCGAGCGCAACGAGCCGCGCCAGATCGGCATGTAGTTGCACCAGCAACGATTTCATCGATGGGGGAACCAACTCTGACGTGCCATCGGCAAGAGCCGGAGACGTGCACGACCACGTGCGCCGAAGCGGGCAGCGCGCGCTAGATCAGCCGTGTGATGCCCGCGTTGGCGAGGATGCACGTACAGGTCTGTAGTCTCGGGGACCTACCAACAAGCCAGTGCCGACGGGACCAGCGGCATCGGGTCATGGGAGGCAACCGGACCGAGCTCGATCAACCTGACGTTCGTCGAGCTCGACGATGAGGGATCCACCGGGATGATCCGCGCCGCCGGCGACGTGAGCGAGGACGGACAGAGCTTCACCGCAGAGTTCACCATCGAGTTCACCGGCGAAGGCGCCCCCACTGGCGAGTACGGCCCCGGACACGTGACCGGAACGCGTATCAACGTCGAGCCGATGGGCACGCCGGCCGGCTCCCTGGAAGACCTCTTCGCCCAGTTCGAGGAGGGCACCGCGCCGGCCGGCACGGCACCGGTGGAGACCACGCCGGGCGACACAGCGGTGGCAACCACGACGGCCTAGACCGAACGCGCTGTTCTCGGACCGCCGGTCGGTTGATCGCCGCTGAAAGGCACCCACAACTGCCGGTCGCCCCGTTCGCCAAGGAACGGTGTTGCGGTGGTGCTGGCACGTCGAGCGCCGCGCCTGCACGAAAATGCACACCCGGGGTCGCCACGCGAGGGCATCAGGCCGGAGAACTAGCCCTCGCCGGGTAACGGTGACGGTAGATGACCGCCGCGACGACACCGGCGATGAGTGGCAGCCAGTAGGACACCGACCGGTACGCGAGCGTGGCCAGTGTTGCGTTGGCGGCGGAGAGCCCGGCCCAGACGAGCGTTACCGCCAAGCCTGCCTCGACGAACCCGAGTCCGCCTGGCGTGATCGGGATCATCTTCAGCACGCTGGCGGCCAGGTAGGCGAACATCAACGGAGTCGACTCGACACGGGCGCCGCTCGCCGCGACGGCGGCGACGAGCGCGAAGTAGTCGAACGCCCACTTGCTCACCACGGCGACGACCGCCCACGGCCAACGTGCCCCCAGCGCCTGGCGAACCCGGTCACGCTCTTCGAGCACATGCTCTGGAAGGCCCACGGTGGGCGGTCGTCGCCGACGTACACGGTTGAGCACCCATTCGGTTCCCCGCGCCACGGTGCGCAGCAGACCGTCCCACGCGAACGCCGCGAATCCCAGGAGCAGCAGGACGACGAACACACCCGAGCCGAACCACGCCGCCCGCTCGAGACGAGCATCGAGATTCCTGGCACGGAACGTCAGTGGAACACAAAGCGCCGCCAAACCGAACAGCGTGGTCGTCGTCAGCAATGAAGCGGCTGCAAGACCCGATGCCGTTCGGGCCGGTTCCTCCCCACCGCGGACCATATAGGAATACTGCAGCGGCCCTCCAGCAGCCGGACCGCCCGGGACGACCGAGCTCACTGCGTTGCCCACGAGTTGTGCCGTCGCGATCAGCAGCCAGGCAGAGCTCGACGTGGAGATCCCGACGAGCAGCCAGACGCACACGAAGCTCGCCATCTCGAGCAGCGTCATCACGACGAACCACCACGGCCGGATCGCCGCCAGTTCGTCGTACGACCCGAAGACCTCAACCAGCGAGGGCCACACGAAATAGAGACCGACCGCGGCGAGTGCCAGGCGCACGATGCGGCCGACCATCAGGACAGCCTGACGACGTTGACCGCGGCACGCAAGTAACCGGCCGCCCACCGCGGGGCCGTTCGCTTGCTGGTCGCCGCAGACCGGGTGGGGATTGAAGGTTGAGCCTGCGGACGAACAGTGCAGATACCCAACTCGCCGGAGCGAACACCGTTCGCTGCGGCCTGTGGATCGTCGGTGGTGGGATTCCGGCGGCGGTGCTGCTCGCCGGCCATGCCTAACCCTCTGCTCGAGGGCGCGGTCGTGCCGCCAGTCAGAAGTGGGCGACTGGGCTCACTGGGTCGATTTCGAACGTGAGGAGCCCGGCCTCGACGATCGGCAAGGCGTTGACGATGGCGGCGGCGGCTTCCAGGGAGTTCGCTTCCAGGAACAGGATCACGCCTGGGCGGGCGCCGACCTTGAACAGGTTCTCGGTAACGATCCGATGTCGCACCAGGTCCCACGTCGACGCGTCGATCTGGTGGTCGGCGAAGAATCCGAGCAACTGCTCACGCGAGATGCCCTCCGCGGGTTGGGAGTTGGCGAGAAAGCGCACCATGCCCTCCGTTCGTGGCGGTTGGTCAGCTCGGGCCGTCGATCACGGAGACCTGTGCCGCCCTCAACGACCTTGCTCGCATCGTCCCCGCCGGATGAGTTCCGCGCCGGCGCTTCTCGCCGAGTCGCGGTAGTCCCTGCTCGATCGACCGAGCCTCCAGCGTCACCAGCTCAAACAGTGGAAGCACGACCTCGCGAGCAGACTCTTGCATCGCCGGAAACATTGCGCTGAGCAGGATCTGGCGCACTGCGAGAAGTGTCTCATGGTCGGCTGTACCAACCACGGAGACCAAGGTGTCAACCAGGGTCGAGCTCTCCTGACCAAGCCCTTCAACGGATCGCCCATCGTTACGGGACGCCGCCGGATGCAGCCGGGACACGTCGCCGTCGTGACGGGCGGCTGACACCTCCCGGACGATACGCCGGCGCTCGCACGCCCTGCTGGCAAAGACGTGGCCGGCGAATGAACTGTCGGTGAAGGCGGGCTGAAGTCCGGCCACGGATTGTCTTGAAGCTGCCCGCCGAGCGGATTTGACGCCCCGGTACCACGATGTGCGATCGTGTTTCATCGCCAATGACCTGTCAGGGGGCTTCGCGGTGGACACCGCCGAAATCGATATCAAAGTCGGCCAGTTGTGGAGACGCAGGCTCGATGGGCGACGGTTCATCCCGGCCCGCCGAGTTGCCGACGGATGGCTCGACCTCGTCGGCATCAAGCGGACGGAATGTGAGCTGCGCCAGAACTACACGCTCGTGCCGCTCGACGACGACGGCGACGTCTCGACACGGCTCAGAAGAGCTCGCTGGAGTGGGACGAGCTTCGTGCGGGAACCGACCGGCGGCTGATCGCGGTGATCGACCACGTTGACCGAGCGCGACCGAGAACCGTCACAGGACTATTGGCAAGGCGCCGGCCGATCCATTGGAGTTGCGGATCAGGAGCGCCGACACAAGGGCGAGCGAGCGTCGGTCGTTGATGCATGTCAGCTGGCTCGAACTGATCGCAGCTGCGCTGAGCCGCCGCGGGTAGGTCGATCTCGCTGCGAGCGTGGACGCTGAGCGGTGTTCGTCCGGTGGATCGCGATCTGATCATTCGGTGCCGATGAGATTCGCCATCGAACGCCGGCTGGCGAGCAGGCCTGACGAGCTCTCGCGAATGATCAGGCGATGTCCGGCCGTGACCTCCTGCGCAGGCGGGGGAGGGGGATAGCGGCGCAGCCGCGTGGGCGAGCAGCTCGATGGTCGTGCGGGCGATATACGGCTTGTCCGGAGCGACGGTGGTCAACGACGGCGTGCTGAATCGGCCGTCCTCGATGTCGTCGAACCCCACGACGGCAATGTCGCCCGGCACGTCGATCCGCGCCTCGAACAGCGCCCGCAACACGCCTAGTGCAAGCAGATCGTTGAAGCAGAGATCGGTCCGGCGGCTCCTCCAAGCCGAGCAGCTCGCGGCGTCGCCTCCACGTCCGGAGTTACGAAGCCACTCGCGCGCCGGACGCACGAGCTCGGCTCGAAACGGCAAGCCGGCGGACTCGAGTCCACGGCGATATCCGGCGAGGCGCTGGTGGGCGGTCTGGGCCGATACCTCGGCCTGGGCGCCGATCGCGGCGACGCGGCGCCGACCGTCGTCCACCAGGTGCAGCACCGCTTCCACCGACGCGCCGACATTGTCGATGGCGACGTGATCGAGTTGGATCCCCGAGACCCGCTCCCCGAGCAGGACGACCGGCGCCGTTCCCGTTGCAGCGAGCTCGTCCGGGCCAAGCGCCAGCGGGCTGAGGATCACGCCGTCGACGAGGTGCGTTCGGACGCCCTGCAGTGCCATCAACTCGCGTGACCGCATGCCGTCGGTCTGCTCGATGAGCACGGTCCACGACTGGGCCGCAGCGGCGGCGATCACGAGGCGAGCCATCTCGGCGAAGTACGGGGAATCCAGCTCAGGAAGGGCGAGCACGATCAGGCCGGTGCGGCCGCGGCTGAGGTTCGCGCAGAGGTTCGGGCGATAGCCGAGCTCGTCGATCGCCTCCAGCACCCGGTCCCGCGTGGCGGGCTTGATGAACGGATAGTCGTTGACGACGTTCGACACCGTCTTGATCGAGACGCCGGCGGCGCCGCCACTTCCCGCATCGTTACGGCCATGTTCGGACGGTCTCGCCAGGTGACGCCTTTACAGCGTGGTCTACAACGCTGTAAAGATGCCGTGCACCGCCACGGGGGAGGCGCGCATGCAGCAGGCCGAAGTCACGTTCCATCGCAGCTTCACGGTCGCTCCCAATGCGGTCGCGGACGATCGACGACGACGCCGGTGCCTGCACGGTCATCCTCGTCAACCGGTCGCCCCGACGAAGCTCGTCGCCACGACGATCACCCTGCGGGCGGGTCGTGGCGCCCCGGCGTGCAACCTCACCTCGACACCGCGTCGACCACCTCCGTCAACACCGGCGGCGCAGCCGGACGATGTCGGGGCTCGCACCACGACGCCCCCGATCCGCACGATCACCAGCGACACGAGAACAACGTGACAACACATGAGGAGACAGACCATGACCGCACGCTCACGCTTGACCCAATCCCGCCGTCGCCTCGTGCCGGCCAGGTTGTTGACCGTGGCCGCGTTGGCGCTGCTCGCAGCGCCGACCGTCACCGGAGCGTCGGCAACCGACACCACTGCGCCGGCGGCGGAGACCGGGACCAGTGCGCCTTCGCCGGAGTGTCCATCGACTGCCGAGGGCCAGTCGATCCAGATGTGGAGCCCGCTCACCGGACCCGACGGGGAGACGATGACGGCGCTTGCGGAGCAGTTCAGCTCTGAGAACGAGCTCGGGATCTCGGTGGAGCACGTCGCCCAGCCCGAATACGTGCAACGGCTCAACGCGGCAGCCGCCGCCGACGAGTTGCCGGCGATGACGGTGGTGCGGGTGATCAATGTCGGAGAGTTGGCGGCCCGAAACGTTCTTCGACCCTTCACCGAGGAGACGGTGGCGATCCTCGGCGAGGACTTCGGCGTCGGACTTCCCCGAGAACGTCTGGGTGCGAGGCGAATACCAGGGCGAGCGTTATTCGATCCCGCCGTTCGACATCCATACGCTGGTCATGTACTACAACCGGGATCTGTTCGAGGCGGCCGGCGTGGAGGAGCCGGGAACCGAGCCGCTGAGCCGTGAAGCATTCGAAGCTGTATTGGCCGACCTCGAGGGGTCCGGGGTGCAGCCGATCGCCATCGGCACCGGGTTCCAGGCCGCCACCCTCTTCCAGACCCTCATCGAGCAGTTCGGTGGAGCGCTGACCAACGAGGAAGGCACCGAGGTGAGCTACTCGAGCGAAGCGGGGGTGGAGGCGCTCGAGTACGTCAACGAGCTCAAGCAGCAGTACTCGCCGGACATCAGCGGGGCCAACGACCCCGAGGTGGCCTTCTTCAAGCAGGGCCAAGCGGCGATCGTGGTCCACGGCCCGTGGCACATCGCCGACCTCTCCCAGCTCGACTTCGTCGGTTTCGCCCCGTTCCCACAGATCGGCGACGAGTACGCGGTGTGGGCGGGATCCCATCAACTCGGCCTCACCACCGACGACCCGGCCCAGCAGGCGGCGGCCGCCTGTTGGATCAAGTGGCTGTCCGACAACTCGGTGCACTGGGCCGCCGCCGGCCAGATCCCGGCGCGCAACACGGCCCGGGAGAGCGCAGAGCTGGCGGAGGTCGCTGAGCCGATCTCCCACGTTGCGGCGGTCGTCGACCAGGCGATCATCCTTCCCCAGGTGCCCGAGCTGGAAGGCGCCCTGTGGCCGCAGGGTTTCGGCCCGGTGGTCGACGGGGTGCTGATGGGTGAGATCGACGAGGTCGGCGGCGCCCTGGAGCAAGCGGCATCCCAATCACAGCAGATCGTCAACGAGAACATCGAGCGATACGGCGACGGTTGAGCGAGCGAATCGAGCTCCAGCATCACGGCGCCTTTAGCTCATTCGTGCACCGCCCGGCACCCCCGAACATCGACCACACGGCGGTGGTGCACCAATGAGCCTCGGCGCGGGCAGGGCCGAGACCGCCCGGCCCGCGGCCATCGACCGCGTCGGGGCGAGGCGCCACTGCTACGCCGACCCCGACGCGGCGCCCGGTCGCTCCGGCCGCGATACCAAGGCCACGCCCTACCTGTTCATTCTCCCCACCTGGTGTTCTTTGCCCTGTTTCTGCTGTGGCCGTTCTTCTACGGGATCTACACCAGCCTCTTCGAGTACGACTTCCTCCGCCCCGAACGCCGGCCCTTCGTCGGGCTGGACAACTATCGCAACCTGATCGACTCCGGCAGCATCCAATACGATGACTTCTGGCGGTCGATGCGAAACACCGGCGAGTTTCTCCTCTGGAGCGTTCCCCCGCTGGTGCTGGTCGCTTTGCTCCTGGCGGTGCTGCTCAACGGCCGCTACCCAGGCCGCAACCTCTTCCGCACGCCTGTTCTTCGCCCCCTACGCTCTCTCGGCCACCGCCGCTGCCGTGCTGTGGTGGTGGATCTTCCAGCCCACCGGTGGCCTGCTCAATCACTTCCTGGCCGGCGTTGGCATGGATGCGCCCCAATTGGCTCGCCAGCATGCCGGAGGCATGGACGGCGATCACCATCGCCACCGTGTGGTGGACGATCGGCTTCAACACGATCATCTTCCTGGCAGCACTGCAGGACATCCCGGCGGTGCTCTACGAGGCGGCGGCGATCGACGGGGCCGGAACCCGCCAGCAGTTCTTGCGGATCACCCTGCCGCTGCTGCGTCCGGTACTGGTGCTCGTGCTCACCATCACCCTGATCGCCTCGGCCAACCTGTTCGCCCAGCCCTTCATCATGACCGCTGGCGGCCCGTTGCAGCGCACCGAGTCGATCATCTTCCGGATCTACGTCGAGGGCATCGCAGCGCAACCAGATGGGGAGCGCCGCGGCGATGTCCATGGTCGTCGCGGCACTGCTGCTGATCCTCACGTTCATCAACTTCCGACTGTTCGGACGAAGGGAGCGGACATGACCGAAGCCACAGCATCGACGGACGATCCGCGGCGAGAGCGGGCCCGTCGGCGTCAGCCTCGTCTACCGGCTGTTCCAGTACGGGCTCCTGGTCCTGTTCGGACTGTTCTTCGTGCTGCCGCTGCTCTGGATGGTGATGACCGCGTTCAAGCCGTTCGACGAGTGGCTCAACCCGAACTGGATACCGCATGGCGCCCGACCCTGGAGAACTTCACCTCGGTGTTCCAGGACCCGACGATGCCCGTGTGCGCGCTGGTTCTTCAACAGCCTGTTCATCGCCTCGATCTTCACCGTGCTGGTCGTGATCATCGACTCGATGGCGGCATATGCCTACGCCCGGATGGAGTTCCGCGGCCGCAGCCTGCTGTTCGGACTGCTGCTGGCCACGCTGGTGATGCCGGGGATCATGTTCGTGATCCCCAACTACCTCACCATCGCCCGCCTCGGCTGGCTCGGCACCTACCAGGGGGTGATCGCCCCAGGGCTGTCGGGAGTCTTCGGCGTGTTCTTCCTGCGCCAGTTCTTCCTGAGCCTCCCCACGGAGCTCGGAGGAGGCCGCCCTCGTCGACGGCGCCAACGCGTGGCAGACCTTCACCAAGGTGGTGCTCCCGCTCTCCGGCGGTGCCCTCGCCACGCTCGCAGTGATCACCTTCCTGGAGTCGTGGAACAACTTCCTGTGGCCGCTGCTCATCACCGGAAGCGACCGGGAGATGCAGACCGCTGCCGGTCGGCCTCGCCACCCTCCAGGGCCAGTACACCTTCGACTACGGCAAGCTGATGGCCGGGGCGCTTGTCCTCACCGTCCCCGTGCTGCTCTTGTTCGTCTTCGCCCAACGGTTCGTCGTCCGCAGCATCTCCACTGCGGGGTTGAAGGGATGGACAGCGGCGTCGCGCCTGCTGGTGCCCTGCTCGTCGCCGCAGCTGTTGCCACGACCCCGTCGGCAACGGCATCGCTCGACGCGACATCCGATCCGGCCTCCGGCGAGACCTACACCAATCCGGTCTACCCCCACGACTTCCCCGACCCTCACGTCATCCGGGTCGGCGACATTTACTACGCCTACTCGACCAACTCCGGCACCTCCAACGTCCCCGTCATCCGATCCACCGACCTGGTCTCGTGGGAGCGGATCGGCGACGCCATGCCGGCGCTCCCCGCGTGGGCTCGCCTCAACTTCGGCGACACGTGGGCGCCGGGGGTCATCGAGCACGGTGACAGTTTCCTGCTCTACTTCGTGTCCCGGGACGATGCGTCGGGCCGTCAGTGCATCGGCGTCGCCACCGCGACCGCGCCCGAAGGGCCGTTCGAGCACCAGTCCGAGCTCCCGCTGGTCTGCCAGCGGGAGCTCGGTGGCTCGATCGACCCCGTACCCCTACCGCGACGCGGACGGCCGGCTCTACCTCTTCTGGAAGAACGACGGCAACTGCTGCGCCCAGCCGGTCCACCTCTGGGCGCAGCCGCTGACCGCTGACGGGCAGGCCCTCACCGGCGAGGCGGTCAACCTGATCGGCCGCGATCAGACGTGGGAGATCCCGCTCGTCGAGAACCCGGCGATGGTCGAGGTCGATGGCGTCCACTACCTCCTCTACTCGGCCAACCGGTGGGACAGCCACGAGTACGCCGTCGGCTACGCCGTGTGCGACACCGTGTCCGGCCCGTGCCGCAAACCCGAGGACCAGCCAATCCTCACGTTCACCCCCGAGGTGATGGGACCAGGCGGCCAGATGCTCATCGAAGGTCCCGACCGGGAGCCGTGGATCGTCTACCACGCATGGACCGGGCCCGACGTCGGCTACACGACCGGGATGCGCAGCCTGCGGATCGACCGGGTCGAGTTCCGCGACGGGCGCCCCAATCGTCGACGGACCCACATCCGATCCCCAACCCGCCCCCACGCAGGAGTCCAGCGATGACGGTCGGAGTTCCGCCCCTCGAGATCGACACCGGCTTTGTGGTCGCCACCGGGATCGAATGCTCGGCACCGGTGATCGAGGGGGGTGTCCGCCAGGACGAACTGCGCAAGACCGGTCACTGGGAGCGCTATCGCGAAGACCTGGCGCTGGTCGCCTCGTTCGGCATCCACTACCTGCGATACGGGGTGCCGTTCCACGTCGTCGCCCGAGACCCGGATATCAGCCGCTTCGACTGGGATTGGACCGATCGTGCGATGGAGGCGTTGCAGGCCGAGGGGCTCGAGCCGATCCTCGACCTGCTCCACTTCGGCCTCCCGGACGACATATCAGGGGTCGGCGACCCCCGGATGTTGCCCCGCTACGAGAGCTACGCCGCCGCAGTCGCCGAGCGATACCCCTGGGTGCGCTACTACACCCCGGTCAACGAGCCGTTCGTCACCGCTTGGTTCTCGGCCAAGGAGGGGTATTGGAACGAGCGGCGCCACGATGACGTCTCATTCGTCGCCGCCCTCGACAACATCCTCCACTGCGTGGTGCGGGGAATGGAGCTGATCAGCGAACGGCGGCCCGACGCGATCTTCATCCAGAGCGACGCTTGCGACAGCTACACCACGACAGATCCTGAAACGGAGGAGCATGTACGGCTTCTCACCGAGCGAAGCTGGGTCGGCTACGACCTCACCTACGGATGGGAGCCAACACAACGGGTCCTCGACTGCGTTGTTCTCGCACGGCATGACGAAACAGCGGCTCGAGTGGTTCGCCACTCACGGCACCAGCGAACGCTGCATCATCGGGCACGACTACTACCGGGGCAACGAACGGGTCGTCGACGGCGCTGGTCGCATACGACCAGCCGGGCCTGCATCGCCGTGGATTCAAGGCCTTGGCCCTCGACTTTTACGACCGCTACGGGATGCCGTTCATGCTCACGGAGACCAACATGGAGGGTGCCGGCGCTCCCGGATGGCTGGCGGAGGTACTGGAACGACACCATCGACCTCAAAGACCAAGGCCTGCCGATCCGCGGGTTCTGCTGGTACGGGTTCGTCGACCACGTCGATTGGGACACCGCTCTCACCCGCAATCGGGACAAGGTGAACACCTGCGGGTTGGTCGGCCTCGACCGCCAACCCCACGAGGTCGGACATCTCTATCGCCAGCTGGCGGCGAGTGGCGCTCTCGCGTCTCGTGGTGGGATGACCAACGGGATCGGACGAGTACGCGCCAGCTCGTGAAGCCCGTCGTGAGCACTGCAGGTAGCCCATCACCCAACCGTGAATAGGCGATGTCGGCGGCAATGACGCTTCCGTGATTCTCGGGCGCCGCCGAGGACAAATCGAGGCTGTCGCATTAGGTCCCCGATTTCGGGCGGAGGAGCGAAAAGAATGGGGTGATGGGTCCTCGGTTTCCGGTCGGTGGATCGTGATCAGCAGTTTTTGTTGCCGCCGGATGTGCGGGAGTGGTTGCCGCCGGGGCATCCGGCGTTGTTCCTGGTCGAGCTGGTCGAGTCGTTGGATCTGTCGAGGTTCGTTGGCGCGGTCGCGACGTCGGGGGATCGGGGCCGGCCGGCGTATCACCCGAGGTGATGGTCGGCATCGCGTTGTATGCGTCGATGACGGCGACGATGTCGTCGCGGCGGATCGAGCGGGCGTTGGCGTCGATGTCGGGTTCCGGGTGGTGGCGGCCAATCGAACGACCGGATCATGTGACGATCTGCCGGTTCATCGTCCGTCACGTGACCTGCTGGAGGACTTGTTCGCCCAGGTCGTCGGGTTGGCTGCGGAGGCCGGGTTGATCGATCTCGACGTTGGTGGCGGTGGACGGCACGAAGCTGCCCGGCGACGCGTCGCCGTCGCGCAACCAGTCGCTGGGTGATCTGCGGGAACGCTTCGCCGGGTGGGCCGACGACGTCGAAGCCAACGACGCTGCCGAGGACGCCGCCGAAGCGGCCGATCCTGATCGGCGGTCCGGTCGAGGAGATGTTCGAGCGCGACGTCGATGCGGGAGTGGATCCGTCGACGGTTGCGGGAACGGGCCGACGAGCCCGACGACGTCGATGAACGTGACCGATCCGGACTCGGCGCTGCTGCCGCGTTCCGGGGGTGGCTGGGTGCAGGGCTACAACGCCCAGGCCGCAGCGGTGGCCGGCGGGATCGTGGTCGCTGCCGATGTCACGTGAACCCGTCGGATCCACGATGTTGGTGCCGATGGTGCGGTCGCATCGGCGACGCGGTTGACGGCCGCCACCGGCGAGCCGGCCGGGGTCGTCGTCGCCGATGCCGGCTACTGGACCACCGACGGGATCGACGTCATCGAAGCCGACGACGACCTGCCCGACGTGTTCGTGGCCACCGGCCGCAGGCTGCCCGACCAGCCCCCGACCCGCTGCCCGAACCCGACCTCACCGCCTACGAGGCGGCGTCGCCGCCCACGACGCCGCCGTCGCCGACGAGCACGCCCGCCGCATCGCCGTGATCGCCCGGTCATCAACGGTGAACTGATGCTTGCGCGAAGCCGCCGAGCTGCTCGAGCTGTCGATCCCGCATGTCGGCACCTCAAATTGGCGTGGCAGGCGGCCGGTGGCGCCGACGGCGTGCGGCCACGACGGACGCCCCGGCCGGCCGCAACGGCCGCCCGGACCAACCCGGGCGGCCCGCAGCCGCCACGCCATGGACACCCGCCTCGACCGACCCGGCCGGTCGCAGCCTCTACCGGCAACGACAAGCCGTCATCGAACCCGTCTTCGGCGACATCAAGACCAACCGGCGGATCACCCGCTTCCTGCGCCGCGGCCACGACCACGTGCGAGCCGAGTGGCACTGGATCCTCACCGGCCACAACCTCACCATCCTCCACCGGAACGACACCTGACCGGCCCGGCGAGCCTGCCGCACCGGTCAGCAACAACGACCCGGGTCACCGAACTCTCCGACCAGCCCATCGCACAAGTCGCGACCCACGACACACGAAGCACTAATGCGACAGCCTCAATCTGTCTCGTTCTTGGCGGTAGAACGTGGCCTCGATTGTTCGGCTGGGCGCTATCGGGCGGCGAGGTTGGGTTGGCTGTCGCGATCCATGCGATGTCGTGTGAGGAAGTTGGTCAGGCCGTGTGCTACGGCAGTTGGGTTCTGGACCATCAACAGGTGCCCGGCGTCGGGTACCGAGAGGCGTTCGGCGTGTGGGAACCAGGACTGGACAAGCTCGGCTCCATCGACGAACCGCGAGGCGCTTTCGGTTCCGAGGACATTGAGCACCGGCTGGGTGACGCGATCAGCGTCTTCGGGTCCGAAGGTCCATTGCTGCACGGCGGGCATCTCGGCCTGAAAGAACAAGTCAGCCTCGTCGAGTACCTCTTGGAAGGCGCCGGGGATCACGCGCTCAAGGGTGGTGCGGTAGCCGTCGCCGCACACGTGGCGCAAGAAACCCGTCTACCGCTGCCTCGGTATCGCCGGATCGGTAGGCGGCGAACACCGGTTGCAGCGAGGCAACAACCTGCGCAGAGTTGGCGATGCCCCTGGCCGCAGGTTCGAGCAGCGCCACCGAACCGACGCGTTCAGGCCGGTCCATCGCCAACTGGAGTGCGACCAGGCCTCCGTAGGAGTGGCCGACGATGTGGGCGGTGGGCCAGCCGACATGATCCATGAGTCGGGCGCAGATCATGGCGTCTTCGGCGACGGTGAGCGGGCGGTACACATCGTCGCCGTGCTTGCGCAGGTGACGACGGTACGTCAGCGTCGAGAATGCTCGCAGCTGGGCGACGAGCGGCTGATACCACGACACGAACGGACTGGCATGTACGAGCACGACCCGCTGATCACTCCGGTCCAGAATCTCGTAGTCGAGCTCCACGTCACCGAATTGGAGTCGATCCACGACACCTCCAATCCACTTCATCATGACTTAAGTGAATTAATCGCTACTGTAGTGAAATGGTCGGGAAAGTCAAGGTCACACGACGCCCTTACCACTCACCGCTGCGAGCCGACCAAGCCCAACGAACCCGGCGCAGGGTGCTCGAGTCCGCCCGCCGACTGTTCATCGAGCACGGCTACGCCAGGACCACCGTCACCGCCGTCGCCGACAAAGCCGCCGTGACTCCCGAGACGATCTACCTCACCTTCGGCGGCAAGCGAGGATTGCTCGAAGGAGTGATGGACATCACCGGACCCCACGACTCGATCGCCGACGACGAGCAGTGGTGGGAGATGGTCGCCCAACTCCCGACAGCGTCCGAGCGCCTCGCCAAGAACGTCGAGTACAGCTGCCGGATCCTCGCCCGCACCCGCCCAATCCACGCCATCATCCGCGGTGCGGCGGACAATGAGGACTTCGCCGCCGAACTTGGCCGGCGCTTGCTCACCGAACGACTCACCAACCAGACCGAACGCATCCACACCCACCTTGGCGACGATCTCAGGCCCGAAGTGTCGACGGCCGAGGCGGGCCAGCGCTACTGCGCCCTCACCAGCCCCGAGCTCTACCACCTACTCACCGTCGAACTCGGCTGGACCCCCGAACAACACCAGAACTGGCTCACCGAACTCCTCCAAACCGAACTACTTGGGAAACCGCCCGCCCAACCGAGTGGTCGTCGGCCCCGCCAGCCGAGTACTCGCCGACGATGACGCCGCCGGCCGCACAGAACTCCGCACCGAACGACGCTCCGCGTCCGGCTCAGCCCGCCCCGAACGTCATGAAGGTGTCCGTGGCAAGCCTTGGTGTGGTCGGAGGAGAGCGGGGCGTGGGCATCGCCATCGACGAAGTCGGGGCGGCGGGATGGGTCCTGCTCTTCCGATCATGGGTCGACGGAACTGGAGCGATCTGCACGACCACGTGTACCTGATCGGCGGTTCAGCGCAATGGCTTGGGCGGCCGTAGTGTGCGCACGATGGGGACGATCAGCGCCATTTCTGATGGTTTCGTCGACGCCTTCGCCGTCCTCGATCCGGTCGAGGCGGTGAGCGAGATGGGCGTCGGGCTCAACGCCGACACGATGACCGACGACTCACCCGACGGTGACGCGGCGATGGCCGACCTGTACCGCAGCACGCGGGCGGCATTGGCGGCGGCGACCCCCGAGGACGAGTCCGAGCGCCTCGGTGCCGGTTACCTCGACGATTTCTGCGCCGCCGGCCTCGCCCTGATCGAGTCGGGCGAGCGTTCCTGCCTGCTCAACGAGCTCGTTGGGCCGCAGGCGGCGGTTCGTCAGCTCTTTGACCTCCTCGAGCACGGGTCGCCTGAGGAGTGGGAACGGGTCGGGGTCCGGCTGGGCAAGGTGCCGGCGGCGATCGACGGCTACCGCCAGAACCTCGCCGCCGGCCTGGCTGCCGGTCACCGCTCGACCGTCCGGCTCACCGAGGCTGTCGCCAGCCAATGCGCCACGTGGGCGGGCAACGACGACGGCGGGTGGTTCGGCGAGTTCGTCGCCGACGCCGCCGATCCGGCGCTGGACGCCCTTGCCCGCAACGCGGCCGCCGCCTACGGCGAGCTGGCGACGTGGCTGCGCCAATCGTATGCGCCGGCCGCTTCGACGGTGGACGGCGTCGGTCCCGAGCGCTACCGGGTGTGGGCCGTCGCCATGCTCGGTGCCGACCTCGACCCCGACGAGAGCTACAATTGGGGCTGCGCCGAGCTCGCCCGCTCGAGGCCGACAAGGTCATCGAGTGTGACCGGATCATGCCCAGCGCCGGCTTCGCCGCCGTGCGCGACCTGCTGCTCACCGACCCGGACCGCGCCGTACACGGCGTCGACGCCTACCGGGCGTGGCTCCAAGACCTCGTCGACGAGGCGACCGAGGGTCTTTCGGGCTCGCAGTTCGACATCCCCGATGCGCTGCGTCGCTGCGACGTCGGGATCCCGCCGGTGGGCACGGCCGCGGCGCCGTGCTCCACGCCGCCCAGCGAGGACCTGGTCCGGCCGGGGCGCGCGGTTCCCGACGCTCGGCAAGGAGTTGTTCCCGATGCGGGCCGACGTGACCACGGTGTACCACGAGGCCGTCCCGGGCCACCATCTTCGAGTTCTGGCTGCGCCTACATGGCCTCGCCGACCCGCGGCCCAGCGCCTCGGGTTCAGACCATGCCTGACGGCGAGGGCTGGGCGCTCAACGCCGAGCGGCTGATGGACGAGCCGACCTGTTCCGCACGCTGGACACCCGCCGTACTTGTTGAACCAGCGCTGTGCGCGGTGCGCGCCTGGTCGTCGACATCGGACGGCACCTAGGGCGGCCGGTGCCCGTCCGCGTCGACGGGCTCGGTGCCGTGGACCTTCGCCGCCGTCTGTCGCCTCCCTCCGGGCCGCGGTGGCCTGACCGAGGAAGTTCGCCCACAGCGAGGTGCAGCGCTACTTGTCGGTGGCTGTCCGAGCGCGACCTGCGTCACAAGGAGTGGGCGAAGCGGTCCTGGGCCTGCCGCCCGGACCACGGCCCTGTGCCGCTGCCGGCCTCTGTCCTTCGACCTGCGTGCCTGGCACGCCCGCCTGCCTGGTCCTCGGCCTGCTCGGTCTCGACCGCCTCGAGCGGGAACTCGTCGGCGCCCCCCTCGAGGCGCTGCCCCATGTTCCACGATCGACGGCTGGCCGCTGATCCGGCCACTTCGACTCGGCCGAGGTCATACTGGTGTCGACGTTGGACGCCTCGGCATCCCGAAGCCCTGGTCCACCTGGTCGCCGTCACCGCCACGGCCAGCCAGTCGCCAACAATCGCTCAATCCGCCGCGACGTCATCACCGACGTCATCGACGCATACAACATGATCCCGACCATCACCTCAGGGTGATACGCCGGACGCCCCTTCTCCACCGACGAGCGATAGCCCTCAACGAACCTCGACAGATCCAGTTGCTCGACGAGCTCGGCAAGGAACAACGCCGGATGACCCGGCGGCAACCACTCCCGAACATCCGGCGGCACCAAGAACTGCTGATCACGATCCACCCGACGAAACCGAGGGGATGCTGCGGATGGGCGTGGCGTGACGGCACGCCGTCGTGCTCGACGACCCACGCCCCGGCGACGAGCCGCTCGTAGCGCCGGAAGGCGCAGGGAATCGGCTCGGCCGTCGTGGGGTCGGCGGTGCTCATCAGCTGGAAGTGCAGGTGGGGCGCCGTCGAGTTGCCGGCGTGGCTGACGGCACCCAGCGGTGTGGCGGTGTCGACCTCGTCGCCGACGTCAACCACCACAGAGCCTTGGCGCAGGTGGGCATAAAGGGCGTACAGGTCTGAGTGGTCGCGGTGGCGCACGATCACGTGGTTACCGCACATCAGCCACGGTTCGGGCCAGCCACGTGGTCGCACGGCGTTGCGCAGGACACGGGCTAGGTCGCGTACCAGGTGAACCGGCTCGGTGTCGGCGATCGTGTCATCGGCGCGGGTGATCGTGCCGGGGAACGCCGACGACACCAGCGAGCCGAAGCCATGACAGTCCGTGAGAGCGACGCCTGTGCTCAGGTGACGAAACTGCGACCGGCAGTGGAAGCGTCGAGTCCCGGGGTGGAGCCGGAGGAAGTCGAAGGCGTAGGTCTGGGCCCACAGCGGCGTGCCGTGGCTGGGTACACGGTCGGCCGGGCCGTGCACGGCCGTCCACTCCCCGGTGAGGGGCAGACCGACGACGACCACTCGCGGATCGTCGGCGGTCAACGGCGGGCCGGTGCTTACGTGTCACGTCCGTCAACCCTACGTTGACACGACGCGGTCGTCAACTCGATGTTGACATACACTCGAGATCTGTGCCGAAGAATCGCGTCGCCGAGCTCCGAGTCGCCCTCGACCAGGCGGTCGCCCGAATGAGCGCCGACCTCGATCCCCTCGAACTGGTCGACGACATCGCCATCGTCGAGGGCTTCGCGACCGACCTCGCCACCGAACGCGTGGCCAGCGCCCGTGCGGCCGGGGCGTCCCGGGAAGATGTCGCGCTGCGCCTCGGCGTCAGCCGCCAGGCCGCGCACAAGTGGTTCGGCACCCGCCGACGCGGTGGCGTCTGGCCGTCCGCATCGAGCGGTGACCCCGAAAGAGCGGCGACAACGACGTCCGCAACCGGTCTGCCGACGCGTCGGAGCAGCGCGTGGGCGATAGTGCTCTGCCCGGGTGTTCGCGAACGCCGGTGTCGACGCTCAACGGCGGCTCCGAACGTACCGGTGTGGGTCTCCTCATGAATCCGTGGGTCATCTCGATCCAGGTCGAGCCGCGAGCTGCGCCACGGTTGCTGGCTCTCGAAGCCGCGAACGGGGCGATCGTTGCGGCGGGTCGTCGCCATGGATATCCGTCGCGAACTCTTTGGTTCCTGTGACGCCGCTAGCGACGCCAAATCGACCAAGAAGACGGAACGATTGCGCGGGCTTGAACTCTTTGGTCGCGTCGGTGACGTTGGTGGCGCCAACCATGCCAAGACACGACCGCCGCCGCCTGCACGGCAGATTTGTCGTCTGCAGCGCCGCAGGATCGCGGCAGCGTCAACGCCGTCGACACCGCTGCGTCCAGAGCCAGCGCGTGGTCGACACGTCGCCGCGCGTGAACCCACGGATACGCGAGAAGAGCCACCGGTGTTCGCTGCCCCCCGAGCACTCCGATTCCGTGGTAGGCGTGGGCTCGCAGCGGGATCCCCGCCCGGAGGCCGGTCAGTCGTAGGGACGGGCGGCGGCCCATGACGCCGCGCCAGAACGACGCCAAGCAGGATGTCGCGAGCCGCCCAGCACTGGCATTTCATCAGGCCTGGTGCTGCCGACTCGGTCGGAGTCTGCACGGACGCAGTTGCGGGTCGAGGACGGTATGGACTGGGCGCCGATCCGCTGGTTCGCTCGCCGATTCGACGACCGCCCGTGTTGGGGCGGGTGGCGACCGGACCGTCAGCCCGGGGCGGGCGACACGGTCATACGAGAGTTATGTCGTGGGCCTCGTCGCCCTTGCGTCCCGGGCGGACAGCGAACTCGACGGTGGCGCCGATCGGCAGCGACGCACCCGCTGGCAGGTTCGAGTGGTGGACGAACAGGTCAACGCCAGTGCCCCGGTCGATGAAGCCGTAGCCGCGGCCGCCGTTGAAGAACTTGACGACGCCACGGGCTCGCCCCGGTGCGGGGGTCGGCGCTACGGTGTGGGACGTGCGTGTCGCTGAGTGCGTCGAGGTCGACGTGGGAGATGACGGCGTCGATGCCGACCTCGCGTTGCAAGCGGCGGGCGTCGTGCGTGGCGGACTGCTCGATGAGCGACACGACGACGCCGGTCGCGCCCGCTCGGGCGGTGCGCCCGGACCGGTGGACGTACGTTGCTGCATCCTGTGGCGGATCGAAGTGGACGACGCCGGCGACACCATCTACGTGCACACCTCGGGCGGCGACGTCGGTAGCGATCAGCGAGCGCACCTCGCCACGGGCGAACGCTCGAAGGGCGCGGTCGCGCTGGGGCTGGCTCCGGCCGCCGTGGATCGGGGTCGCCGTTACACCGAGCTTGTCGAGCTGCTTGGTGAGCCGATCGGCGCCGTGTCGCGTCCGACAGAACACGATCGTCGAGCCCATCGCCTTGATGGCATCCGCCGTGGCCGCGGCGCGCTCGGTCCGGTCGACCCGCCAGAAGATGTGGCGGGCGGCGGAGATGTCGGGGCCCTGAGGGCCGATCTCATGGACGACGGGGTCGCGCTGGACATCGCCGGCAAGGTTGGACACTGCAGTGTCGAACGTGGCGGAGAACAACAGCACTTGCCGTTCGTCACTGGTCAGTCGGAGAATGCGCCGCACCGCCGGTAGGAAGCCCATGTCGGCCATGCGGTCGGCCTCGTCGATGACGATCTGGTCGACGTCGCCGAGTGACACGAATCCGGTTTGGATCAGGTCCTCGAGCCGGCCGGGACACGCCACGACGAGCTCGGCGCCGGACTCGAAGGCCATGCGCTGCGCTCCGTAGCCCACCCCGCCATACACCGACACGACCTCGTGGCCGCGCTGGCGCACGAACGGGCGCAGCTCGCTGGTGATCTGCTCGGCCAGCTCGCGGGTCGGGGCGAGCACGAGGGCGGTGGGACGGCGACGCTGGGCGGGACGCAGCCGGATCACCAGCGGCAGGCCGAAGGCGAGTGTCTTGCCCGAGCCGGTGGGGGCGCGACCGGCGACATCGCGGCCGGCAAGGGCGTCGGGGATGACGGCGGATTGGATGGCAAACGGTTCGGTGATCGCGGCGGCGTCGAGGCGCGCGCACAGATCCGGGGGCACGCCGAGCTCGGCGAACCGCGCGGGGGCGGGAGACATGTGGGGGACTTTCAGTTGCTCAACAGCGCACTCGGCCGGAACAACGGAGCGTCTGCACGCCGGCAGCGGCGCTGTCGACGCGTGGCACGCTACCGTCCAGAACAGTCGTTCCCACCGCAAGGCGGTCGCTGCTGACAGTCGCCGCACCGAATAGCGACCCGAACAACCGCACCGAACGACGACGTCCGCGTCCCCGCGGACGTCGTCGATGTCGGCGACGAGGTGGCGCGAGACGACGTCGCTGAGGCGGCGTTTCACGCGCGGACTGCTTCGCGTGGAGCTTTGCCCGCAGCGTCGTCGCCGAGGCCTCCACAGCGCTGCTGATCCGCTCCCTCGACGCGCTTCATGTCGTCGAAGCGCTCGATCTCGGCGACGAGCTCGACCGCCTGACGGTGCCGCTCGACGGCGGCGACGTCGTCGGGTTCGATCTCGGCGTGTGACCGTTCGCCCACTCGAGCAGCTCGGCCACCTGGCAGCGTCCGGCGCGCACCTTGAACCGTCTCAACTCGTGCTCGGCTCGGTCGAGCATCGTCGCCCCGTGCGACCCCATATGCGGGTCAACACCGATCACTACCTCCATCGTTGGTCGTCCACGATCCAGCGCCGAGGACTCCGAGATCGCGCTCGCAGGTGCGAGGCTTGTTGGCCATGTGCGACGTCGTCGAGTACCGGTGGCGAGGTTCGGTCACCGATGACGAGATGGTCGAACTCGTGGAGTCCTACGGCGGCGCGCGAGCAGCTGGATGGTGGGACGGCATCCGCTCGTACAGTCTCGGCTGGGTGACTGCGCGCGACCATGACGGCGTCCTCGTCGGGTTCGTGAACGTCGCTTGGGACGGTGGACACCACGCCTTCTTGCTCGACACCAAGACGCGCGGGAGCTGGCAGCGCCGTGGCGTCGGCGCCGAGCTCGTGCGACGGGCTGCGCATCATGCCCAAGCGGGGGGATGCGAGTGGCTCCACGTGGACTTCGAGCCACACCTTGCGTCGTTCTACTTCGACGCCTGCGGCTTCCGTCGCACGGATGCTGGGCTGATTCACCTCCGGGGTGGCTGAGTGAGTACTCGAGCGCCGCGAAGATGTCCGGACCGACAGGTAGCGAATTGCACGCGACCGGTCGCGCGGCGCGAGGCAGGTCATCCGTTCTCCGTCGGCTCCGAACCCCGTGCAAATGAACCCGCCGGGTCGCGAACGAACGAGGAGGACATGATGGATCAGCACCAGCGCGCTCCCGGCGTCGGCCGCCGACGCAAGGCCCTGATGATCTGCGCGCTCGCGGCTGGCACGATCGTTGCCGGCGGTGCGATCGCGGTCACCACCGAGTCCGCGGACACGAGCGACGAGTCGGCGGGCAGCTTCCTCTGCTACACGGTCGACGCGTATGGCCGCGACAACCGGCACCGCGGGGCCGTGCCCCTCTACTACATCCCGTACTGATCGCCTCGACACGCCTTCGGCGCAACACTTCGGGCGTTGTACGGAACGCTTCCCCCGAGCCTTGTCGAAGCCGCGGCGAGCTGGCCGGAGGACTAGCGCACCGCAGGTCGCCGTGTGACTGCTCGTCGGCGTCGAGCGCCACCGCGGTGTGCGACGCCTCGTGCGGGTCGAGCCCGATCATCGCTGCCATCACTGTTTCTTGTCCCGGCAGGCGACAATCAGCGCTCTGCGGCGGCCTCTGCAAAGCCTTGCCGCGCATCACCGCGGCCGGTCCGGTCGTGCAAATCCGCGGCTGGGCCGGTCGCAGTGAGTGTTCAGATGGGGAGGGTGGAGCGAGAAGGGGTTCGCAGCCAGTGGCGAGACGTACCGGCAGCTGTCCGTGACGAGCTCGACGTTGTGCTGGGGTCGCCGGTCGTGGCGACGCACAGAGTGCGCGGTGGATTCTCGCCGGGTCCCGCCGTGCGCGCCGATCTCTCAGACGGCCGCGTCGTGTTCATCAAGGCGGCCGGCACGGAGCAGAATCCGCACTCGCCGGCAATGCATCGCCGGGAAGGGGCCGTGCTCGGGATGTTTCCGGTAGCCGTGCCCGCCCCGCGGCTGCTCGGGATCGTCGACGATGGAGATTGGGTTGCCCTCGCCATCGAGTGGGTCGACGGGCGGACGCCATCGGCCAGTAACCCGGCCGACATCGCCCGACTCTTGGGTGTACTCGATCGGGTCGCCGCTACAACGACCGACGTTGAATTGCCCGGCCTCGCTTCATTCGCCGATGCCCACCGCAGCCTTGGCGGACACTGGACCCACCTCGCCGCTGAGCCGCTGCCTGGGCTGGACGAGTGGAGTCGCCGACACCTCGAACACCTCGCCGCACTGGATGCGGTGGCCGCTGCTGCGACGGTTGGCACGAACCTTGTCCACGTCGACACCCGGACCGACAACGTGTTGCTGGCCGACGCCGGCCCGCCAAACGACGTGCTCGTCGACTGGCCAGGCGCATCGCTCGGAGCGCCATGGATCGATCTCGTCGCTCTCCTGCCCGCCCTTCATCTCGACGGCGGCCCGCCCCCGTCTGACGTCTTCGCCACCCATCCGCTGGGACGTCGCGCCGATCCCTTTGCCGTGGACGCATTTCTGGCATCGCTAGCCGGATATTTCACTCGCCAGTCCTTGCTCCCGCCACCGCCCGGCTTACCCACCGTCCGTCGCTTCCAGGCCGCACAGGGCAGGATTGCGCGACGATGGCTGGCCGAGCGGTTGAGCCTGCAGTGACGGGAGACTTCGTAGCTCCAAGCGCAGCGGTCACCCATCACCGAATGTCGCGATCGAATGACGATGCCGGACGCCACACCCGGCGCGCCAGATCGGCGTCTACTTGCCTTGGCGAGTCCTCCGCCGGTGCCGGCTGCCGGTTAGATGCCATGCCGGGCGATGGCGCCGAGCCACGAGGCGTACGACCCGCCGAATCCTTCCGCCAGACGAGCGGCGGCGACGACCCGCAGCCACATGCCGAGCTCATCGGCGGCGATACCTCGTCGCTGGCTGCCGTATCGCCGAACGTGGGTGATGAAGGACATCGTCGCCTTGTCCGTCGCGTCGGCCCGCAGGAGAATCGTCCGGGCGAAATCCGCGGTGGTCGGCCCCGTCGCAGCGGCGACCCAGTCGATCACCTTCCAGCCCGTGTCGGTGACGATGACGTTGTCCGGATGGAAGTCGAAGTGGCACAGGCCGACGTCGCCCCCAGCTTCGGTGACGTAGCGGCTCAACTCCGACCTGGTCCTGTGGGGCAGGCCGCTTCGTTCGATCTCGTTGGTGAGCCGAGCGACGAGCAACGGTGCGCTTGACGCGACTGCCCGGTGCAGCGCGATCTGGAGTTCGACGAATGCTTCGGCGAGCGGCTCAACGGACGGGCTCAACCGAACCACTTCGGCCAGCGCTGGTCCCCGTAGCCGTCTCAGCACCAGTCCGTGGCGACCATCGACCACGGTCGTTGCGATCACATCCGGGACTGGCAAGCCGCTCCGGACGACTTCGCGCATGATTGTCGCCTCGTAGACAGCGACGCCGTTGAACTCGGGTCGATCGACCTTCACGACCGCTTCGTCGTCGATAGCGAAGACCTCCGCCATCCGGCCCCCGCCGATGAGCTCCATCGTTCGACAGTCCTAGCGCCATCAGCCGAGCGAAATCTCCGATCACCAGACCGAAACCCGCCCCACGGCTACAAGCGAGGCGGTGGACGCCTGGATCGCCACCGCCGCGCGCCAGAACGACGCCAGGCGCGGCGCCGCGAGCCGCCCAGATCGGCATCTAGTTGCGGAAGCAACTATCGAGTCGACCGAGTCTCGCTGTGGGCCGTGCACCAGGCGTAGAGGGCGTCGTAGACGAAGGTGGCGCGTTCGAGGAGGCGGTGGTCGTCGGCTTCGACGTCGAGTCCGCCGAGGCCGATGGCGAGCAGGCCGGGTGCGGCGGGCTCGGTGTCCAGGTCGGTGGCGATGTCGGCGGCGTGGACGATGCGGGCGAGCCGGGCGAGCGCCGGGTCGTCGTGGAGGTCGTAGTCCTCGATGAGCACTTCGAAGGTGCATTTGCCATCGCGGTGGTCGTAGCGGGCGCCGGGGGCGTCGAAGCTGAGCGCACCTTCGGTGTCGGCGTTTACGAGGACGTCGGCGGCGGGGACGTAGAGGATCTCGGCGTCGGGGTCGATGAAGCGTCGAATCAGCCACGGGCAGGCGATGCGGTCGGTCTTGGGGCGGGCGCGGGTGATCCATTTCATGAGGTGTCCTCCGTGGTCGGGTAGGTGTCGGGCTGAGCGGCGAGAGCGGGCAGGTTGAGGTATCCGGTGGCGACCTCGTAGCGGGTGATCGGGTGGTAATCGACGGCCTGGTGGACGTCGGATTCGGTGAGACGGCCCCGTTCGGGTGTAGCGATCCAAGCGTCGAACACGTGGTGGTTGGGCCACATTGTGACGACGACGGTGTCGCCGGCACCGGCCGCCGGTTCGAGGACGAGCTCGGCGAGGATCCCGTGCGCCTCTCGGATGCTGCGCCCTTCGGCAATCCACACCAGGTACCGCGCTCGTTGGGCGGCGGGCACGTCGACGGTGCGCAGGCAGACGATCACTTGGCCTGTTCGGCGAGTGGCCGGCCGGGTCGCTGCAGGGTCGGGTCGTCGAGCTCGACGTGACGGAACCATCGCCAGAGCACGAGGTCATAGGTCGACTTGATGGTGCCGGCGAGCAGGAACGGGAACCCGAGGGCGACTTGTTGGGCGGCGCCGGCGAGGAGCGGCCCGACGGGTCGGACGAGATAGCGGGCGGTGTTGGTGGAGCCGGCGGCTGCGGTGCGCTCGCCCGGCGGGACGAGGGCCATCACGTAGGCCTGGCGGGTGGGGACGTCCATCTGGCTGAGCGTTTGACGGGCGAGCAGCAAGGCGACGGCGACGTCGAGGGTGGGGGCGAAGGCGATGGCGGCGAGCAGGAGGTTGGAGGGGAGGTGGGTGAACACCATCGTGTTGAGCAGACCGCAACGCTCGGCGAGGCGGGGAGCGGCGAGGAACGACGCTGTCTGGAGGACACCGAGGGCGAAGAACACCACGCCGAGCTGCTCGAGGGAAGCGCCATACCGGTCGGCGAGGTAGTAGGCGATGAAGCTCTGGACGACGAACCCGCCGCCGAAGGAGTCGACGGCGAACAGCGCCGACAGGCCGAGCACCCGCCGCCGCGACCCCGTCAGCCGCGGCGCGTCCGTCGGCGCCGATGCCGCCGGTTCGACCGCAGGGGAGAGCGACACGGCGATCACTGCGCCGAGCAAGCCGGCGGGAACAAACCACCAAAACAGGGTCCGGCTGCCGCCGTCGACACCGGCCAGAAGGCTCGATCCGCTGGCTGCGAGCGCGCCGAGCGATCCGGCGATGGCGGCGACGGCGTTGTAGGTGCCGAACGTGCGGGTACGGGCGTGACCACCGGTGTGTTCGGCCAGCATCGGCTGTTCCAGCGAGGTGAACGGACCGGACTCGACGACCTCGGTCGACAAGGCGCCGAGCAGGGACACGACGGCCAGCACCCAGAACCGGTCGTTCGACGCGAACACAGCACCAGTCAGGCCCAGGGCGATGAACAGAGCGGCGTACAGCCGGCGGCGACCGATCCGATCACCGCGGGTGAGGACCAGCACCGAGGCCAGGATCGTCCCGGCGAGCACACACCCGAGGAGGGCGCCAACACGAGTCGTCGACCAGCCGCGGGCCGCCAGCGAGGTGCCGAGCACCACCGCACCCATCCCGTAGGCGAAGGCGCGCACGGCCTGGGCGGCCAGGATCCGGTCGCGGTCGGAGGTCACGACGGCTCCCGACCGAGCAGCAGGGCGCGGCGTCGATGCTCATACAGCCCTTCGAACACGTCGAACATCAGCGCCACCAGGCGGTCGTCGTCGTGCACCATCGACAGTCCGCGCGCGATGACGTCGAGGCCTGGGGCTTCGGGGGCGTCGAAGCGTTGGTCGTCGAGGTCGGCTTCGTGCACGATTCGCGCCACATCCCACAGCACCGGATCGTCGAGACCGAAGTGGCGCAGCATCGTCTCGAACGTGCAGTCACCGCCGTGATGGCCGAGCTCGACGCCACGCATGTCGAACGGCGTCGCATCGCTCGGCACGTCGCCCGGGTCCTCGACGAAGACAAACTCGCCATCGCGGTCGATCCAGCGTCTGATCAACCATGCGCATGCCGCCCGATCGACGTGACAACCGGCCCGGGTCGCCCACCTCACCGGACCATCTCCGCTGCCGTCGCCAGCGCCTCGACGGCCTGACGTGCCTGCTCGGCCTCGGGTGGTGAGAAGAAGTCACGTGCCCGGACCGAACGCAGCTCGCGGCGCAGCCGTGCGAGGGTCCGACGTCGCGGCCCGTCGGGCAGCGTCGCCGCCGCGGTGGCGGCGTCGATGAGACGGCGGTACTCCTCGGCGACGGCGGCGACCATCCGCGAGGCGATCTCGCGTTCCTGGGCGGCGGTCGCCGTTTCGGCCATCCAGATCGACGCCTCACCACCCGCCTCCACGACCTCATCGGCCAACCACTCGAACTGCTCCCGGGTGCGAGCGTCGAGCGGCAGGGCGACCAGGTTGTCGACCACCTGCACGGCGCCGAGACGGCGCAGCTTGCGCCACAGGGTGATCCGCGGCGTGGACGGCTCCCGCGGTAGCCGGTACGCCAGGAACACCCATCGGACACGATCACCCACACCCGTAGACTAGATGTAACCACGGTTACATTTCAAGGTCCGGCGTGGGTTCAGTCAGCTCTTGATCTCAAGTGGGCTTGAGGCCGTATGGTTCGGCCGTGGACGTTGGAGCGGGGGTGTCGATCGGGTCGGCGGCCGAGCTGCGCAGGGCTGGCTTCCTCGTCGGGAAAGCCGACGAATTGCCGGTGGTGGTCTTCTGGGACGGTGGGCGTGCGTGGGCGATCGAGGATCGCTGCCCGCACATGGGGTTCCCGTTGCATCGCGGGACCGTGCACGACGGCCTGCTGACCTGCCACTGGCACCATGCCCGGTTTGATCTGTCATCGGGATCCACGCTTGATCTGTGGGCCGATGATGCCCTGGCGTTCGAAGTGGCGATCGAGGGTGATGAGGTGCAGGTCTCCCATCGGCCGACCGGCGGCGACGTGGAGAGGCTCGAACGCCGGCTCGTTGAAGGTCTCGAGGAAGGGCTCACGTTGGTGGTCGCCAAGGCGGTGCATGCGTTGCTCGCAGACGGTGTGCCGCCGGCTCGGATTGTGGAGACCGGGCTGCGCTTCTCCGCGGCCAACCGCGTTGAGGGGTGGGGTCCGGGGATGACTGTCGCGCAGATCGTGCTCAACCTGTTGCCGCATCTGCCGTCGAGCGAGCAGGGCCGCGCCCTGACGCAAGGCTTGGCGTTCCTCGCTCGCGACACGCAAGGTCATTGTCCTCGTTTCCCGGTGGCGCCGCTGGAAGGGGAGGCCGAGCCGGCGCAACTGGCCCGGTGGTATCGCCGCTTCGTCGACAACCGTCTCGGCCAATCGGCGGAGCGCGTTGCGGCGACCGGCAGTCGCATCGATCCGACGGCGACCGAGCAATTCATGTTCGCGGCGTGCACCGACCACGTGTTCATCGACGAAGGGCACGTCATCGACTACCTCAACAAGGCGTGCGAGGCGGCGGCCGCAATCGGCGACGACGGCTGGGCCTTGCTCCTACCCACCGTCGTGCGAGCCACAGCCTCGGCCACCCGTCACGAGGAGGTCAGCGAGTGGCGGGAACCGGACGACCTCATCCCAATCGTTGACGAGACCGCCTCCCGCATCACCGGGACGCGAGGCCCCGGAGTGCCCGACGACGAGCTCGGCGCTGTCGGCTGGGCGCTGCTCGCCGACGAGCCCCACGACGTCGCCAACACGCTCGTGGATGCGGCGACGCGCGGCGCCTCGATGGAGCAACTCGCCCGCGCCGTGGCCCTCGCCGCTGCCCTGCGCCTCGTCCGCTTCCACATCCAGAACGACGTTGGCGACTGGGACACCGTGCACCACACCTTCACGACGGCGAACGCAGTGCACCAAGCGATCCGACGCCACCCCACCCCGGAACTGGCACGCGGCATCGTGCACGGGGCACTACGGGTGTACCTCGACCGCTTCCTCAACGTACCGGCCGCCCGACTACCGGCCGACGAGCCACGGCAGCTCAAGGAGATGGAGCAATGCTGGGAAAGCCGCGGCGGCGTCGACGTGGCTGGCCAGATCGTCGCCGGACACCTCGCCGACGGCGGCAGCGGCGAAGCCGTCCTCGCCGAACTGTGCCGAGCGCTCTTCAGAGAGGACGCCGGTTTCCACTGGTTCCAGTCCATCGACGCAGCGGCCGCCCAACACCGTGCCTGGCCGGCCGGCTCACCGGAAGCCGGCCTCGTACTCATCGGCGCAGCGCGTTGGCTGGCAGCCCACACGCCGACCGTGCGAGCGACCGATCAGGTCGTCACCATCACCCGCAGGCTCCTCCGCGGCGAACCCGTCTACCAGGACTAGTCGCACATGCAACGCGGCGCAGCACCGAATCGCGCGACCGAACGACAGCCAGGCATTCATCGCGGGGCCACGCGTAACGGCATCTCCTTGCTCGGCGTGTCCGCGACGGGACCGCGCGGTAGCTGCCACGCCCGCTCACCGTTCGACTGAGCGCTTCGTGCCAGTCGACGCTCGAAGCCGAGTGAGGCACGCGCGACGGTGAACTGACTGTCGGCCAGACTGTCTTGATGGCCAGCTTTGCTGATGTCGAGCGGGTCGAGCCGGACCTCGCCGTTCGCGCCCGAGCAATCCTGTCGTCGACGACGAACGCGGTGCTCGGAACCATCCGTCGTGATGGCTCGCCGCGGTTGAGCGGCGCCGATCCGTACTTCCACGCGGGCCAGCTCCGCATCTGGTCGATGCCGCGGGCTCGTAAGGGTCACGACGTGCGCCGCGACCCACGGGTCGCGCTGCACAGCATCCCGTGGGACTCGCGGCAGCTACGTGAGGGCGCCGCGGACGTTGGAGCGGCTGACGCCAAAGTCAACGGGACGGCCGTGCTTGCCACCGATGCCGGCGATCTGGCTGCGTTTCGGGCCTGGTTGAAGTCCGAGCGTGGCTTCGAGCCACCAGAGGACTGGGATCTGTTCACGATCGACATTGACGCGCTCACGGTCATCTCGGCTGAGGGTGGGCAGCTCGTGGTCGACCGATGGTCGACGACCGACGGCCGCCGGACGACACGTCGCACCTAACCCATCTCGGGGCCGCGGAACCGTCGATGTGACATCCATCGAGGCTCGCACCACACCGAATGTCGCTACCAACGACGGGTCGAGCCAGGCGTTCGCCCTCAACCTGCTCGCCCCGCTCTCGTTGGACGCGTTGACGGCGATCGCTCGAAGCATCCTCGCCGACCATTGCCGCGGTCAAGCGAGACGGAACAATCAACGAACCTGGAGAGCCACGCACTCCGCGCGAACCCGGCTACTTCCAGCGAGTGATCAGCCCATCATCGCCTTGAGTCGTTGGCGGGCGCCGGCAGCGGCCGCCAATGGCACAAGCTTCGATGCCTTGCCGAGACCTCTCGGCGGCATGTTGCCGTATACCGCCTCATATTCACCGGCGCGCACCAAGAACGTCTCGTGCCAGATACCGGTACGGCCGGTTCTGCCAACGCGCTTCCAATAGTTGCGCCACGCCTCGAGGTGCGGATCATCCTTGTCCTTGGCGAATGCCTCGAGGTGCTCGAATGATCGCCAGTACTGGATGATGGTGAACCCGGCGGATTCGTAACCCAGCAGTCCCTTCTCCGGATGCTCGGTGAGGTATTGGAGCATCGCTCTCATGCCCTTCGATCCGCCGAGATCCTTGAAGGCCCGGAGCGCTTGCCGTTTCGAGTTGATCCGAGCACCGATGAGGAACACGACGAAATCTCCGTCGATCTCGGCTGTCCACCGCCCTTCACGAATGTCTGGCATCGTCCCTCCCACCGTCGGACCCGTCGAGGCACCAGCCTGCCATCGCCGCGTCGCCGGGCGCGCATTTACGCAACGCCGATCCAAGGCCGGCGGTTACCACACTCGACGCCAGCGGCTCGAGTGTTCACCCCCTTCGTTGTCGGCGTCGACGGTTCGATCGGCCAAGCGATCACGTGCATCTTCGGGTTACGCGCAGAGCTCCGCTCCACCCGGCGTCAGAACCTGAAGCGAGTGAGCCCGCCCGGCTCGGTGCCCAACACGACAGTCGCCGAGCGTGGCTCGATGCGATACACGTGCCACGGCGGCGGTCCTTGCGATGGGGCGTTGAACGGCGCGGTGATGCCGGAACCGCTCTCGTCGGGCTCCGCCGGCCAACCGTTGTCCGCCCACGCCTTCGCAATGCGCGCCACGATGCCCGGGTCGGTCACCCGTGCGGTGTCACCCTCGATGACGACGTCCGCGTCGCGGATCGACAAGGCAATCGAGCACCGCGGATCGCGAGCGACGTTGCGGCACTTCCGGGTTGCCGAGCCCGTCTGGAACCAGAACGCGCCATCGAGCCAGACGGCACCAACCGCAGTCACATGCGGGCTGCCGTCCTCGTTCACCGTTGCGAGCCAGGTCGTACGAGAATTATGCGCGTCGGGAGCCGGCGCCGATCCCGCATCCAGCTTCTCGGTGACCGCGGCCCAGTCCACTGGCGGGAGCCCGTCCCCTGCACCCAGGTTGATGATCTCCATGACAGCTCCTTTCGTAGCCGGGGCGACACGTGCGCAACGGCATGTCGTAAATCAGACGTGCCGGGAGCAGCTAAGTCATCGCCACCGCCGGAAGTCGCGCCCCTGCGCAGGATAGGCGTACGACCTACGCCATAGACGGGAAGGCGTCATCAGCAATCAGCCCGAACGCCCAACGGGCAAGCGGACGCCACCCGAGCACCGAACGCCATCACCGAACGGCGAACTTTGGCGACGACGAACCCGTACCGATCGGTATGTAGTTGCGGCTGCAACGATGTCCTCAACTTGGCGGAAGCAGCACGGCCAACGGCGAATCCTGTCCGCCTATCGCGACCGTCGAGGGGCCGCCGCTGCGCGTTCCACGTGTGGGGTTGGCGCGGCGAGTGCGGCAACTGCCTCTCTGAGCGTGTTCACGGGGATTAGACGCATCGTGCCGGCGTCGAAGTCGGCGAGCTCGGCCACCTGTACGGCTGGGAACAGGAGCACGTCGGCGCCCACACGCTTCGCCGCCGTCGCCTTCGGCCTGAGGCCGCCGATCGGGCGGACTGTGCCATCGCTGGTGATCGCCCCGGTCCCGGCGATCGACCTTCCGCGGGCGAGGTCGTCACCGGTTTCGTTTACGTAGCTGACGAGGGCGACCATCAGCGTGCGACCTGCCGAGCGCGAGGTTGCGGAACCACGAGACGGGCAACGTCGCGACGAACGGCCCGCCGATCTTCGCGCCGGCGGTGGCGGTCGACAGCAGCGGACGGCCTGCGAGCCGGAGGCCGACGAAGCCAGTAGACGGCGCGTGCTACGAGTCGGTCCGCACCGAGGAATGATCCATCGACGACTTGAGACGGAACCTGCCACACTGCCCATGACCCGTGCCGATGGTGCGTCGGTGTCGCGGACTCGCCGCACACAATTTCGTCAAGTCGATACCCGGTTCGTAGGTCGCGAGCGAGGTGAGCATGACGGTTGAGAAGACTCCGCAGCTCTTGGGGCAGCCGGCGAGGTCGTCCTCGAACTCCTCCGCGTCGATTGCCACGTTTACGGGATGGTCGACCGAGGGCGCTGACGTTCCGCCGGAATCTCGGTGACAATCACGAGCCGTGCGTACCGCGGCAGAGCCGTGGATGAGTCGGGACACACGAGCCGCGGTGGGACGGTCGCTCACGGTGACGACCGGTGCGCTCCAGGGCCGAGGTCGGCGAGCGCCGGGACGAGGCGTTCCATCGTCTGGGCAGTGAAGGCGACAGGGTCACCCGTGGGCATTACCTCGACGGCGGAGATTCCGAGCTTGGCGTATTCGGCCATCGTGGACACGAAGCCGTCGGGGTCGTCGAGCGGGTTGCTCATGGCGAGGATGGTGCGTTCGATGGTGGCGGGATCGCGGCCTTCGGTCTCGCAGTGCTGGTCGAGCACAGTGAGCTTGTGGGCGACCTCGTCGAGGGATCTGGAGAACAGGTTGCAAGCATCTGCGTAGCGAGCGACGAGCCGGAGGGTCTTGCGTTCGCCGCTGCCGCCGACGAGGATCCGCGGCCGGGGCGAGCTGATCGGGGGCGGCGAACAGATGGTCTCGGCGAGCTGGTAGTGCTCGCCCTCGTAGGGCCCGTCGTCGTCACTCCACATCTGCAGGCAGACCTGCAGCGTCTCTTCGAGGCGCTCGAACCGTTCGGCCAGCGGCGGGAAGGGCACACCCAGGCCGCGGTGCTCGCGCTCATACCACCCTGCCCCGATGCCGAGTTGGGAGCGCCCACCGGAGAGCACGTCGAGAGTGGTGACGATCTTGGCCAGAAGCCCGGGATGGCGGTAGGTGGTGCCGGTGACGAGCAGCCCGAGGCGCATGCGTTCAGTCTCGGCGGCGAGGAACCCGAGGGTGGTGTAGCCCTCGAGCATGGGGTCGGTCGCCGAGGCCATCGCCTCCATCTGGAACCAGTGGTCCATCACGGTGAACGTGGTGGCACCACCCTCCTCGGCGATCCGCGCCGTCTCGGCCAACGTCGCGGCGATCGACGCCGGCGCACCAGGGAGGGTGAAGTTCACGAAATGGATTCCGAGATGCATCGCTGCCTCCTCAATTGGTCCAAGGGCAGACGCCACCGTCGGCCGCGATGTGCGTCACGTGCCCGGCCGGTGGGTTGTCGACAGGCGGGAACCTCACGCTCATGCCGACGGGGTTTGCGCGTTCGGCCCCGACGATGAGAACGACGCGTGGGTCGCGAGCGATGTTGGTCGCCTTGCGACCGCCAATCAGGTGGCCGATCACGATGCCATCACCGTCACAGGGATAGCTCGATCGTGGCGGGCAAGCAGTGCACCGAAATCGGTGTCATGGGAAACGATCACCCGTTGCTCCGAGTCGGCACGGGCAAGGATCGTCGTGTCCGAGGCGTCGGCGAGGCCGACGTCGAACACACCGACCACCTCGTGACCGACCTCGCTGAGCGCGTCTGCGACACCTGGTGACAAGTTGGCGTCGAAGAGTAGCCTCACGCTGCCGGAGACGGCAGTTCACGTTCGCTCACAGCAGCGGTGGCGTGCTCAAGCGCCGCGAAGACATCCTCACGCTCCAGGCAGGGGTAGTCCTCGGGAACCTCCTCAATCGTGCGACCGGCGGCGAGCTGGCCAACGGCTGCATTGACGGTCACCCGCAGACCCCGAATGCATGGCAGCCACCCATCTGGTTCGGACGGGCGGTGATCCGCTCGAATGACACGCCGACATCGTAGGCGGCTCGACGAGCGCTCGACGTCTCGACAATCTGACCCGAAGTCGAGGCCCTCACGGACGCAACCCCGCCGATAGCTACCGCACCGATCGCCCTCGTCAGCGGCTCGCTCGGCGCGACTTAACGAGAACCCTCTGTCTGACTGATCCCGGATTGGTTACGGTTGGACCGACTGTCCGCCCCAGCTTTCGGGCGCCACGTCTCGCATCGTCTGGGTGAACTGCCAGCGGTGGCCGGCGAGGTCCTCCAGGGTGCACTCACGCTCGCCGTATTCGTACTCGGTCGGTTCCTGCAACACGCGAGCGCCTTGTGACCGAGCCCGCTCACACGCGGCATCCGCGTCCGCCACGCGCACTTTGATGACATGAGTCACGGCACCCATCTGTGGCGGCTGCTGCTCGCCGCGAACGTCTGCAACGATCAACGCGCCGTCGTCCCCGACCTGCATCTGCGAACGATGATCCTCGCCAATGCGAACCCGCTCGACGAAGCCGAAGGCCGTTGTGAGCCAGGCCACGGCGGCGCGCACGTCTGGGTAGATGAGCACCGGGATCACCGTCACTGTCGGGATTGAGCGATTGGTCAGCACACGACGAAGGCTATGTTCGCCACGAACGATCCCTCGGACCGCCGATCCGAGGCAGTTCCCGAATTGCGGTCCGCGCTGCCGGCTCACTGTTCGGCGTCCTCGTTTACGAGGTCGGCGGCCGTGGTGTCGGGGTTGGACGAGCCGAACGGCTATCACCCGGGCACTTCGCCGCGGGTCCATGGCCCGGATGCGAACGCGGAGAGCGCCCACGCGTAGGCGTCCTTGCAGGTGTCCTCGCACTCGTCAGGCAGCACCACGTCGAACGTGACGACGTCGTCAGTGATTTCGTAGTCGACGGTTAGCGCGCCGTCGTAATCGAACTCGCTGGCGTGTGATGGGAAGCCCAGGGTGTCCTCATCGACTGGTTCATAGTCGCCATCATCGACTTGCTCGCCGTGCTCGTCGTGCGAACCGAACGCGCCATCGTCGGTGAAGAAGTGCGAGTGTTCCAGTGGGCCGTGTGCACCCGCGCACACATCGCCGTCGGTTGGGCCGGAACCACCACTGAAGAAGTTTCCCTGCAGCCAGCCCAGATGGGACTCGGCGAGGCCGGCGGCGTCGAACACCGCGAGCAGCTCCTCGCAGGACTGAGCGCGATGCCACGAACCAACGATCGTCGCTTCGCCCGGAACTGTCGTCGCTGGGTCCATCGACGCCACCGAGTCACGGGCACCCGCCGTGGTGCTCTCAATTGGTTCCGACGACGAAGCTTCGGTGGACGACGGCATCTGTGATCCCCGCGCTGCGGCGAGCACGGCGAGGATCTCGTCGATGACCAGTTCCGACTCGCTCCACACCACGTCGTGCCCGCTGGTGACGACGACCTGTTTCGAGTTCGGGCTGAGGACGAGCCAGCCTTGCTGGTCGGCGACGTTGGTCTGCTCGTCACCCGGCGGCGCGTCCGGCCCGTAGTCGTTGGAGACGACCGTCATCGGAAAGTCGCCGATCTCGGACCTCGCGTCCCACACGGCGTGTTCGACGGCGACGTAGTCGCGACGCTCGACATTCGCCGGATAGTCGCAGGCGATCTGTTCGACGACCTCTGGCGGCAGGGTGCTGACCGTGATCGCCTTCGGCGTCTCGAGCAGCACCAGGCCGGCGACGTCAGCGGGATGACGGGCCGCCAATCCGGCCATCAGATAGCCGCCACCGGAGGCCCCAACGAGCAGATACGGGCCAGCCAGCTCGGCAACCGCGCGCAGGGCCTCGAGATCATCCAGCAACTCGTCCACACCGCGGCAGCCAGTTGCTTCCGCGCTGCGACCGATACCAGCGCGGTCGTAGGCACACGTGCGCGTCTCGGCCGCGAGGGAATCGAATACCGGGAGCCATTCATCGACGCCCGACTCGTCGCCAGCCTCGAGCAGGATCAGTGGCGAGCCCACACCCGAGCACTGGAGGTACAGCGTTCGCCCCTCGCCAATGGCGAATGCCTCGGCGATGTCTTCCCCCGGCGTAGTCGACGACGCCGACGACGCCCCCTCGACAGTCGTCACCGACCCCGCCGCCGTCGAGTTCCCGTCGGCGGCGACCCAACCGCACCCGAGCACGATTGCCACCACGACCACAGCGTGTACAACCTTCGACACGGTCCGCCCCCCTGCTCGTCAGACTCCCCAGCCGACGTCGATCATTGACCGGCGGGCTACCGACGGCAAGCCCTTATCGCCGTAGGTGACCTGTGCGACCCGCCCATTTGGGACCGACCAAGTAGCCCACTCCACGTCGCTCCTCGCGAACCCCACTCCACACGAGACCGCACGGAGGAAACCGGCGACACGGAACGACGCGTCCGAACGGCGCGCAGAGATGCTGAACCATCCGCACCTGAGCGGCATCGACTTGCGACAATCGTGTCAAGTCGTCGTAACCGACGAGATCACCGGTCGCCGGCTTGCCTGAGGATTCGGGTGTGGAAGATTGTGGACGTGGCCGCGCCGAGCAGGGTTCCTGAACCGACGGACGGTGACGTTCGCAGCGTCCTGCTCGGCTGGCTCGCCTTCCACCGCAACGCATTGGCATCGAAATGCGCCGGCCTCGACACCGCCCAGCTGGTCGAACGCTCGGTACCGCCGTCACCGCTGTCGTTGCTCGGGCTGGTGCGCCATCTCACAGAGATGGAGCGGGCCTACGGGTCGTGGGCTCTCGGTCCAGATGTCGAATTGCAGTGGGTGTGGGGCGAGTACACCGACGACAGCCCGGAGTGGGACATCGAGGCGGAATGTCCTCGATCTCGAATTGGATCCCCTCATCGACGAACCGGCCGGCGAAGGCGACGGCCTCATCGACACCGCGATGGGTCACGTGAGGTGACCGCCCGCGTCGCTGCGGTCGGAACATCGTCGACCACGTGTTCTCGCCAGGGAAAGCGAGCTCGAAGTCCGGGCTCGCCAACTTGAGCATGAGCGAGTAGTCGCCGTTGTTCAGCTTATTGATGCTGTGTCGCAGCAGTGCACGGATCGAAGCCTTGTACATCGGTGCCTCCCGAGCTGATGCTCTAGAACGATCATTCTAGACGCTAAGAGCCACCGACGCTAGAACGATCGTTCTAGACTGCAGGGGATGGCCCTCACTCGCGACCGGATCATGGTCGCGACCAACGAGCTGTTTCGACGCCATGGGTACAACGGCACATCGCTGAGCCAGATCTCCCACGCGTCGGGCGCCACGATCGGCTCGATCTACCACTTCTTTCCTGGCGGCAAGGAGGCCCTTGCGCTCGCCGTCATCGACGCCACCGGCGACGTGTATCGCGAGCTGTTCGAGTCGATCGTCGCCGAAGCCGAGAGTCCGTGGGCCGCGTTCATCGACTTCTTCACCGGCGCCGCGACCGCCCTCGAAGAGACTGACTTCATCGATCTCTGCCCCATTGGAACCATCGCTCGCGAGGTCGCCAGCTCCAACGAGCCACTCCGCCAGGCAGCCGAGCGCGCCTTCGAATCCTGGATTGCTGCCGCACGCACTCATCTGGCAGCTGCAGGAGTCCCGCCCGACGCGGCCGATGAACTGGCCGCGCTCTTCGTTTCGACCGTCGAGGGCACGTTCGTACTCAGCAGGACTCGCCGAGACACCGCTCCCCTGCATGCCGCTGGCCGGTACTTCGCCGCACTCGTCGAGCAAACGGCCAAGGACACGACTCGATCCCACGCATAGCTCAAAAGGCCTGAACCCGAAGCTCCTCAGAGCGCGGGTTCGTCACCGTGCCGGCTCGCCGCCCTCGTGCGAGAGTGCCCGAGCCATGCCTGGGCCCGAGCGAGCGACCAGCATCGTCGCCACGACCCAAGCGCAGGCGAACCCTGTCACACGAACAGTCGTGGCTCGGCAGGGAGGAAGCCGCTAGCGAGGATCACCGCCAGGTATGAGCCGGCCACTGCCATCGACAGCCTCGGCCGTGAACACCGCCAACAGAACCAGCACACCCATCTGGACGAACACGATGTTGCGGGTTCGTCCGTCCTCACGACCGTGGAGATCGAGGTAGATCGTTCCTTCACCAACGCGATCCAGATCAACGCAAAGACAACGGCGAACTTGCCGACGCCACGAGCCGACACATGCTCGGCGAGATGATGCGCTTCCTGGGTGGTGACGGCTACATACACCAGGTCGAAAAGTGTTCGAGAAAGCTGACCGTCCGGCCCGCTTGGCCGGATTCGACTCTGGCTCGTGGCTAGGACCGTTCACATGTTGGCGCCGACGAAGTGTTGAACGGAGCCGCGCCTGCTTCGGCTGGCGGTGTTGTCAACGCGACCGGGGACCTTGGCACCTGGAAGCCATCAGTGTCTGCGCGAGGTGCGGTAACTGAGGTCTCCGATGGGGACGGTATGCGCCAGGCTGGGGGTGATGAGTTCACGGATCTCGCACACAACCGTCGACGCGCACAACGCCTATGAGCAATCCTTCTGGTGGTGCCAGGTGCTCGGCTTCGGCGAGGATCCGCGGGACCCCAACCGGCCCGGTGACGAAGAGTGCATGATCTTCTCGCCTGACGGGCGGAGCCGTGTGCTGTCCATCGAGGTACCGGACGACAAGGTCGTGAAGAACCGGATTCATTTCGACCTATCTCCGACCGACCGCATCCGCGACGAGGAGGTCGAGCGGCTGCGCGGGCTGGGTGCGGCCGAGTTCGCCGACCATCGCAACTCGGACGGCAGCGGCTGGGTGACGATGGCCGACCCGGAGGGCAACGAGTTCTGCGTGCTGCGTAGCGACGCCGAACGGCCGGACCCGTACGCGCATTTGGTCATCTGACATGGTCGAGACCGAGCGGCGACGGCCGTGCGGGGCGGTCGGCGCCGGCTCATCGCCGAGCGGCCTTGGACCGGCTTCGGTCGGCGGCTTCGTCCCCTCTTGCCGCGCCAGGTCGTGCCAACCTTGACCGACGGTTGGCGATGTCGGGCCTGGCCAGGTGGAGATGTGGGACGATGACCACCCCGGAACGCACGACACAGAGGACGCGCATGTCAGACGATTCCGCGATCATCGATGCCCACGCTGGAGACGACCTCTCGCCGCTCGGCGGTGAATGGGAGGTTGACCCGACACACTCGGCGCTCGAGTTCGTCGCCCGCTACGCGATGTTCACGCTCGTGCGCGGACGCTTCACGTCGTTCTCCGGTGCGGTTGTGATCGATCCCTTGCATCCTGAAGCCACGCAGATCGACGTCGACGTCGACGCCTCCTCCGTCGACAGCGCGATGGCGGTACGTGACGCTCATCTGCGTGGCGAGGAGTTCTTCGACGTCGACCGTTATCCGAGCATCACCTTTCGAGCCCGTGGTGCAACGTTGCTCGGCGCCGGGCGCTACGCGGTCGGGGGGGAATTGACGATCCGCGGCATCACACAGCCAGTGCGGCTCGTCGTCGATCTGTTCGGTCGAGCGCCGGACGTGATGGGCAATCCCCGGCTCGGCTTCAAGGCGACGGCCAAGCTGCAACGTGCGCGGTGGAATATCACGTGGAACGCACCGGTCCTCGGAGGAGGCGTCGCCCTTGCTGACGAGGTCGATCTGGAACTCGACGTCTCGCTCGTACGGGCCGGCACGATCGCCCGGACTATGGCTGCCAGCGCAGATTCGGCCGGCGACAGCGTTTGACTACCGCAACGAGGGAGTGCAATGGCTACGACTGCGATGGGGTCGGATGATCGATGACTGGGTGCTCGAGGACACCATCGCACTGCAACGAGCCCTCAACCAACTGCAGCACGCCGCATAACCGTCTGCCACAAGCGCCGGCCACGCGCCGTCGTCATGTCAGTCGTCAGCGCCGGCGCCAACGCCAGGATGTCACCACCGACCAACGCCGTCCGACCATGTGCACAGGACAGAACGGCAGCTTCTCGATCGCCCGCGAGGTGCAGGTGGCAGTGTCGTCATGCCCTGACTTTGCGAGGGTGTCGTCGAGGCGCCGCGCCGGTTGCCCGGGTCGGCTTGTTTCCAGGCACGCTGGCGCCAACCGCGAGCCGTACGTACACGCGGAGAAGCTCACGCTGACTGGAGGTCGATCGATGGTTGATGTCGTGCTGAAGCGCTTCGAGCAGCCCGATGAGATTCGGGAGTTCATCAAAGGAAGGCTCGAGATCGTACGACTGGGCGAGCTCACTCTCGGCCGAGCGAGCTACGAGCCGGGGTGGAAGTGGTCCGATCACGTCGGCCCAGATACGGGTTCTGCGCGTTGCACTGTTGAACACATCGGGCTCGTCGTGTCGGGTACGGCGTCGGCTGCCTTCGACGACGGCCCCGTCGTCGAGTTGCGTGCAGGCGACCTGTTTCACATTCCACCCGTGGCTCACGACAGTTGGGTCGTCGGCGACCAGCCGTACGTCTCGGTTCATCTCCTCGGCGCCGACGAGTACGCGAGATAGCTGCCGACAGCGCACGAAGCCGCCCCGGACGTTCACGCCGAGCGATGCGTTCACGGCGACGCGACCGCGCCAGAACGTCATGTCCTCGCACGCTGTCTCGCCGGGTCGCTGGCACCACGGGCACGTTCGTCGAGTCTTAGGTCGCTGTACCAACCCTGTGAATTCCGACGTGCACTCCGAAGACTCCGGGCGTGCCGACGGTGTCAACGGTGACTCGGTCACTGCCTCGCAGCAGGTCCAGTACGACCGTGAACTGATCGAAGGAGTAGTTGATCGTCGGAACGCCATTGACATGACTGTCAGCGGGCACATCAGCAGCGTTCTTGAAAAACCGGATGAAAGCGTTCTCCGGCCCCGGTGGAATCGTCTCAGTGGCGAAGCAGCGGATCTGAGCATCCCACGGCACTGCACCGCTGCTCTTGTACGACGCCACGTACGCACCCACGTTCGGCATGTTCCGATCCTCCGATCACGTTGGCCAGCGCCCCGCACGTTCCTTGAATCCGCGCCCCAGGTCAAGGCAATTCAGCCCGAGAAGCGCTCCGACTCCGGGGCATTCGCGAACAGTGCAACCTCGCCGGTCGTGCCGTGTCGAGCGGACCGCGAGGACGATGGAGCGGCGCAAATTGCTATCTGAGGAGGGCTTTCGCTCGACGGCCTGTTGCCGAGGTGTCAGTCGCCGACGGGTTGCAGCGACGCCGGCGACAGTCCAGTCAGTCCCTCGCTGTCAGCCCACTCGGCGATACCGGCCAGTTCGACCGTCGCCTGGTGGTTCGCGTCGATGACAGTCAGCGACGCCGGCGACAGTCCAGTCAGTCCCTCGCTGTCAGCCCACTCGGCGATACCGGCCAGCTCGACCGTCGCCTGGCGGTTCGCGTCGATGACAGTCAGCGACGCCGGCGACAGTCCAGTCAGTCCCTCGCTGTCAGCCCACTCGGCGATACCGGCCAGCTCGACCGTCGCCTGGCGGTTCGGGTCGATGACAGTCAGCGACGCCGGCGACAGTCCGGTGAGTCCCTCGCTGTCAGCCCACTCGGCGATGCCGGTCAGTTCGGCCGTCGCCTGCTCTGGTTGGCCACGAGACACCTGAACTCCGGACTCCTCGTCGCCACCGTAGGCCGCCAGCCCCAGCGCCGCCGCCAACGCGACACCTACAACACCAGCCTGTGTGCGCCTCGACATCATCGTGTCCCTCCTCCTCCAAGTGTCTGATCGTGTGGAAGGAGCCCGGCAGCAAGTCGGCACGTACGTTCATTCCGGTGACGTTTGCCACCTCCTCGCGTCGGTCACGAGCGCTGAACCGAGGCGAGGTCGTTCCTTCCCAACCCGAACGTCCCTAATGCGTGACACCTGAAGATCCAACGATTGGCGGCCGCGCTCGAGCGCATCGTCGTGCCGCCGTACGCATCGGTCGACGGCGGCGCGGAGCCTGAGCACGGCTGTGGTCCGCCCGGACCGGTAACGATGGCCCGTCGGTGACGTAGGTTGACTCCGTTTCGAAGCATCCAATGCACAGGAGGGAATCCATGGCTGTTGACACATTCATGGCCTACGTCGGCGTGTACGACTCGGTCGCTGATGCCGAAGCCGATTACGAGTTCGTCAAGGACCTTCACACGGAGGCCGATCTGATCGACGCGTTCGACGCTGCGGTGATCGAACGGCGAGCCGACGGCAAGGTGAAGATCACCAAGAAGCATGAGACGCCGACGCGAGTGGGTGGCGTGATGGGCGCAGGTGTTGGACTTGCGACCGGGCTCGTCGTGGCGCTGTTCCCGTTTGCCGCGATCGGCGGTGGCCTGCTTGCCGCGGCGACAGGTGGCGGGGCGGTCCTGGGCGCGGTCGCCGGTCACGCGGCAGCCGGTATGAGCCGTCACGATCTCAAGGAGCTCGGCGAGCAGCTCGACGCCGGACAAGCGGGTCTGGTCGTCGTCGCTGTCTCGGACCTGGGCGCAAAGGTCGAGCAGGCGATGACGAAGGCGAGGAAGCTCGACACCAAGGAGCTGAAGGCCGACACCGCGGCGATCGAGGAGGACGTCAAAGCCGTCCAAACCGATGCACCCGCAGAGCTCAGCGGTGAGGGCACCGCGAACTAGACCGCTGTACTTTCCTGAATGGCGGGTCCGAGTACGAACCATTCGTGGTCCGACCTCGGTGGCCCCTGAGCCTTGAGTTGACTCGCCGGTTGGGTCGCAGCTTGACGCTCGCGACTCAGAAGGTCGGGCAAGCATCGGCTGTCGGCGGCCAGCCTCGCGCCGGCGAGCGTGCCCTCTCCACCGCCTGGGCAGGCTGGTCGAATGCGGGACGGCAGTGCCAACCCCGCGAGGCCGGCCGTTGCTTCGTCGCGAATGATCACGCAGGACCGGGTTGAACGCGACACCCCTCGCGTACCGTCGAGGTTCCCCGAGTTCAACGAGAGATGCGGAGATGACGGCAACCTTTGTCAACAACATGCCGCGGTGGGCGCAATGAAGTCACCGACCGCGGGCGACCGCGCACATCACCGACCATGGCATGTCGATGTGCGGGCGATCGGCGACCTGGTGGACGCAGCACTGACCACCATCGAGCACCGGTTTGCCGGCGCACATCCGCCCGGCGTTCGAACTGGCTTCTACGATCTCGATGAACTGCTCGGCGGGTTGCAACCGGGTTCGCTCACCGTCCTTGCCGGGCCCCCTGCCGTTGGCAAATCCGCGGTAGCGCTGGCCGTGGCTACCCACGTCTCTCGTGCGTCCGCCGCGGTCCTGTTCGCCACCAACGAGTTGTCGGCGCAGGTCATCGCGGCGCGGCTGCTCGCCAGCGAGGCGGCCGTCGACGGCATGCGCGTGCGGGATGGACGGCTGCGCGAACGCGACTGGCGTGCGATCGGTCGAGCGGTGGGCGTTGTCGAGGAGATGGCGCTCTATGTCGCCGACAGCGTCGTCAGCTTGGACGCGTTGCGCGCTTCGGCGCTCGAATTGGCCTCGCAGCGTCTGCTGCGGCTGATCGTCCTCGACCGCCTCGATCCGCTTCTCGCCGACAATCGTCGAGAGGCGCAGCTCGCGGCGATCGCCGCGCTCGCCCATGACTTGTCCGTGCCGCTGCTGGCTACCGCGTCAGCTCGCCCGATGGATCGGGACGGCGCCGAAGGCCCGACCGGACATGTGGCCGCGGAGGACGTTGTCATCGACGCTGCCGACGCGATGATCTTGCTCGATCGTTCGAGCAGCATCGGCCGCGATGTCACCGCCATGAATGTCCACCTCATCAAGAACCGGTCCGGTCCCACTGGCACTGTGCGGCTGGCGATGCACACGTCGGTGCCGCTCGTCCGGAACGCCGCCCGCCCACCTCACGAGACGGCGCCAGGTGACGACGCCACCTCCGCGTCCGACTATGACCTGAACGGCCCATCTCCAATACCGACGAGTCGGACGATGATTGACGCCACTCCGTCAGGCGTACACCGAGATCGTTGACTGCTCGGGGTCGTAGACCACGATCTCGTTGTTGGACACCTGGAGATTTCCGGCCGGACGTCGTCGTCGTCGGTGAAGGGGATCACGCGAACTCGTTCGAGTGTGTCGGCCTGGAAGACGGAAATCTGCCCATTTATCACAGAGGCGGTGTAGAGATACGCCCCAAAGGCGCCCGTCGTTCCAAACCCATTGAGGTCATCGGCGATCTCGTGGACCGGCGTACCAACCCGCAGCTCCACAAGTGCTGCACGAACACGTTCGTCCCGAGAACGCATTTCAGGTGTCTCGTCCATGACCCCAACGAGGGCAGGGCTTCCGTCAGCGTCGAACCACACGTCTTCGAGTTTGGAACGCTTCGGGAAACGTGTCGAAAGGAACCAGAGCGCTATCGCCGATCTCGGCGAAGAGCAGGCAGGTGGCCGGGCCCGCTGCGGGACCCGTCGTCGGTCATTTCTGCACCGCCAGCGACCTCGTCCCTATGACGGCGGTCTCGGAACGACCAAGGCGGCAAGGTACGCCTGTCCCGCAGCGAGCTCATCCCAGCGGATACGACCGAGTTGAAGTGTTGCCAGCGCCCCGGTCGGAAACTTCGTGTGAAGCTGTGAGATCGCGGCGGCATCGCCATCCCCGGTGAGCTCGAGCGCGAGGTCGTGCAGTCCTGGATTGTGGCCAACGATCATGACCGAGGCAGTGTTCTGGTCGACCTCGCCTAGTCGGTGCAAGATCTCGCCCGCGTCTGCGCCGTAGAGATCGTCGGTGACGAGCACCTCGGCCCGGTCGCCCAGGGCCGGCTTCAGCTCGGCGAGGGTCTCCCGCGCTCGGCGCGCCGACGAGCACAGCACGAGCGTCGGATGTACTGCTTCGGACCTAACGTGATCGGCGATTCGTTTCGCGGCGCGACGCCCGCGAGGTGCGAGGGGGCGTTCATGATCGGCAAGCGTGGGATCGGCCCAACTCGACTTGGCGTGGCGCAACAAGAACAGGGTCCTCACTCCGACCCATGATGCCTGCCGGAGCGGGTCAGTCATCAGCTGGAGCCATCAGGTCTCCCGCGAATGCCTGACGATCCGATCGAGCATCACGCATGACCGATGCGTCGCCGGCGCCGACCACGATCTGGCCGGGCTCGGGGACCGGCAGCATCTCCCTCGCCCAGGACGCTGTTGAAGCGCTTGAAGCATCGGTGCCGCCACTCAAGCTGACCGGCCGGCTTGCGAAGGCGTGTCAGAGGATCGACTTGACCCAGCCGTACGGGCCGCGTGGCGCGTCGACTACCCGGCTCATGACCGCCACCGCGGGGCTGATGCCGTGGTCGGGACGGTTCGGGCGCAACGTGGCCACAAACCAGATCTGCTCGACGGTCGGCGGCCCTGTGGCGAGCTGCTCCAGGACCGAGGGATTCTCGCCCCGGGCAGCCTCGAAGGCGGCGGCAATGGAGGTGGAACGACCCACACCGCCACCGCAGTGAGCGAAGACACGGCCATCCGCGGCCGCGACCAGGTCAAGAAATCGCCGAATCTGTGCTGGTGTCGGCGCCCGGCCATCGGGGATCGGCAGTTCCGCATAGTCCAATCCCAAGGCGGTCAACTGCTCGGGCTCGTCGGTGCTGAGGTCGGCACTGCTATCGGTGCGCATGTCGATCACCAGAGTCACGTCACGCTCGGCTAGCTCGCGGTACTGCTCCAGCGATGTCGCACCGCCGACCAAGAGCCGGTCGCCCACCACCCGCAGGTTCCTGATGTCGGGCCAGCGGTCGTCGTGCACCCGAGGGTCCTTCCCGGCCCACCGCGCCGCCACGCCAATGAGGACGACGACAATGTTGACAGCGAGAAACAGGGCCAGCCAGCCGCCAACCACCACACAGAACCGACGCAGCGGACCGGGGACCCACCTCACGACATCGACCGCGCCCGACGCCTCGTCACCGACCATTCCTGCGCTTCGGCACCAGACACAATGCCACGGACCCCGGCGAGCTCGAAGTCGATCTCGTGGTTTCGATAATCGACGGCGCGCTGAAGAGCGGTCGTGCTGCGGCGTCGCGCCGGGTGCTCGGATTCTGCGGCCACGATCCGGACAGTTGGGTGACCGATTTGCGGTAAAGGAATCGGCGCGGCCCCAGAATCGAGCTCCGCCAACCACCGTGTCCATCACGCATTCGGGATGCTCGTTCGGTGCGCCCGAGCACAGACGTCCGGACTTGCCAGCGAGTTACCTGCCTCGGTGGCGTCGAAGCACTACGCCCGCCGCGTCAACGTGGTATTCATCACCAGTTCGTCGAGCATGGCCTCAAGGAACCGACCTACTACGAAGAAGTGAACATGACTGCACTCAGCGCCCTCTTCATCGGTGGAAACGGCATCATCAGCGCTGCAGCCAGTCGGCTCGCTGTCAGTCGAGGTGTCGACCTGACGATGCTCACCCGCGGCCTGGCGAGTTGGCGCCCACCGATCGATGGCACGCAAACGCTGCGCGGTGACGCATCAGTGCCGGATTCGATCAAGTCCGCGATTGGTGATCGGGAATGGGATGTCGTCGTGAACTTCCAGCTGTTCGACGCAACGCAAGCCCACGAACACGTTGAGCTGTTTGCGGGCCGCACGCGCCAGTACGTGTTCATCAGTACGGCCGCGGCCTATGACAAGCCGGTGCGGAACTGGCCGATCGTTGAGTCGACCCTGCTTCGCAACCCGTACTGGCCGTACGCGCGCGGCAAGATTGAAGCCGAGGCGATCTTTTCGATGGCCTATCGCGACGACCGTTTCCCGGTGACGATCGTGCGGCCGTCCCATACCTACGACCCGAGCCTGATTCCGTTGCCGGGAGAATCGACCACGCTGGCTCGGATTAAGAACCGTCAACCCATCATCGTGCACGGCGACGGCACATCCATCTGGACGCTCACGCACCACGAAGACTTCGCCGTTGGCCTGGTCGGGCTCCTCGGCCGGCCAGAGGCAATCGGCGAGGCCGTGCATATCACCACTGATCTCACGCTCACGTGGGATCAGGTTGCCGAGCAACTAGGAGCGGCGCTGGGGGTCGAACCTCACATCGTTCATGTCGCTTCGCAAACACTGGCCCGCGAGATCCCAGAATGGGGACACCCGCTTCTTGGCGACTGGTCATACTCCGAGATGTACGACAACACCAAGATCAAGCGGCTCGTCCCCGAGTTTCAGGCCGCCACGCCATTCTCGCAAGGCGCCCGCGAAATCGTTGACTGGCATCTCATGGAGCCTCAGCGACTAGAGATCGATGCCGAACTCGACGCCCGAATTGACGACCTCGTGCAGCGATTCCGATGAGGCTCACCCGACGCGGTTGTTCAGTCTCGGAACGTGACACCACCTCGACACGCCCGGCACGGACGACCCGGCGCCGACTCACTACCAGGCGATCTCCGGGTAGCCATAGGTGACGCACAGCCCGACGCAATTGATGGCGACGAGGCTGAGCACGAGCCAGCCGAGCACCCATCGGCGGGCCGTACCTTGCCGCGTCGACATCGGCGCCGGCATATACCACTCCGGGAGCAGGCTGCGCGGCGTGTTCAGCGCCAGCGGCACGGCGTCGTCGTCGATCGGCTGATCCGGATCGGCTGCCAGGGCGAGGGCGGCCAGCTCGTCGTCGGTGATCTCGTGGCCGTCGAACAGTCCTTGCACCACGACGACGGTACCTCGGCTGTGCGACATGGTGCGATCGCGCCGCTGGGACTGGTCCGCATCAACATGGGTTCGATGAGCCGGCCAGACCAGCTTGTCGCTGCGGCCAGGGCGGCCAAGGCGAGCAGTGATCGTGCCCGGATAACGACCACCTCGTTGCTGATCCCGCCAGGCACGAGCTCACCGACGAGAGCATGCAGTCGGAGCCTCACGACGCTACGACAAACCTCGCGACGCCTACCACAACTGAATCACGCACCGACGTGCCTCCGAGAGGACGGGCGATGCGTGGCCGGCTTCGCGGCCAACCCCGTCACGTACTCCCGAGAACTTGTCCGGTTGAAGAGGCGGCGTCAGCTCGGCTGCCAGAGCTGAATCGGGTTGCCGTCGGGATCGGCTAGCCGAGCGAACCGGCCGTTGGGATACTCCTCGGCGTCGACCTCGACCGCAACCTTCGCCGCTCGAAGCTGGCTCACCATGGCGTCGAGGTCGCCGACCCGGAAGTTGATCATCCACTGCTGTTCGACGCGACCGAACATGTCGGATTCCTTGCCGAAGATGGCCCACACCGTTGGTCCAGCCTCCTGTTCCCATACCGGTTCGTCGTAGGTGGCTGGTGGCGGGTCGACGCCGAGGTGTTCGGCATACCATCGTCCAAGCCGGTCGGGGTCCGTGCTGCGCAGGAATACGCCGCCGATGCCTGTCACGCGTTCCACGCCGCGAGGCTACGCGCCCGACGACGAGCGGACCCTGATGCTCCATCTGCCTACGCTCTGCAGGTCCGCGCCCGAAACTGCGTCCGGCACGTGCGTCGCGCTGATCGCGCCAGCGCCACCGGCCTAGGCCGGGCCGCTAGCTCTCCTCAGGGTCTCAGGGATAGTTGGGGGACTTCCCCGATATCACTCGTGCGGGCTCGGTCGTACCGTCGACAGCATGGACGTAGCAGACGACGACCATCCGGCGGCGAGACGAATGACCGAGCAAGGCTCGCTGAGGACCGGCCCGACTGTCCCCGCCGCCGGTTGGATCACACCGCTGCAGGGGCTGGCTTCGATGGGGGCAGGGGCCATCCACGCCGCCGCCGCCGGGGTTCACGCCGAGCATCCGACGATGTCGAGGCTGTTTGTCGCCGTCGCCGCCGCGCAGATCCTCGTCGGGCTGATCACGCTCCTGCGTGGCGGCCGCGTCGTCGCTGCCGCCACCGCCCTCGTCAACAGTGTTGCCGTCGTAGCGTGGATCGTCACCAGGGTGTCGGGCATCTCGTGGATCGGGGGCCTCGAGCAGTCCGAGGCGCCGCAGTTCGCCGACACCGTCTGCGCCGCCCTCGGCGCGCTGGCGGTGGGCGCCGCGGTCGTGACGATGCGCGGTGGAATGGGCTGGACGCGGCGGGCCACCCGGCGCGGCTCGGGCTGCCGGCGATCGGCCTGGGCGCCGTCACCGTTGCCGCAATGATGTCGGGCGCCACCCACGCTCACAGTAATGCCGGAAACGACCACAGCCACGCCGACGCTGCCGCCGACGACCAGGATGCAACGACCACCGCACACGCCGACGACGGTTCCGCGGCGACGATCGTCGACGTCCACGATGTAGCTGGTGTCCACGATCCGGCAACCGTCGCCTACGACCCGACCAAGCCGATCGACCTGTCAGGCGTGGACGGCGTGACGCCCGAACAGCAGGCGTTTGCCGAGAACCTCGTCGCCATCAACGTCGTTCGCCTTCCGCAGTGGGAAGACCCGGCCGTCGCCGAAGCCGCCGGATTCCACTCGATCGGAGACGCCGAGTCCGGCGAAGGCGTCGAGCACTACGTGCAGTGGGACTGGATCGAGGACGAAGTGTGGCTCGACCCCGACGCCCCCGAGAGCCTCGTCTACGAACCCCAGCCGGACGGAAGCAAGAAGCTCGTGTCGGCGATGTACATGCTGCCGCAAGACATCGCCCTCGAGGACGTCCCCGACGACGGCGGCGCACTGATGCAATGGCACATCCACGACGACCTCTGCTTCACAGCCGATCCCGTCGCCCCCCAACTCGAAAGCGAAACCAGCCCCGACGGCACGTGCCCCCCGCCGCTCGTGAAGGTCCAGGAATGGGCGATGATCCACGTCTGGATCGTTCCCCAGGAATGCGGGCCGTTCGCCTCCCTCGAAGGCGTCGGCGCCGGCTCCATCCTCGAAGGCGAACAGCGCTGGTGCGACCACGCCCACGGGTCGTAATCAGGTGAGGCCATAGTCGTCGCCGTGATTCTGCTCGTCGTCGTGGCGCGGGCGGCCTCGGTGCCGTCGAGCCGAGTCCCCCGCGCCCGAACGCCGAGACGTCGGCGACATCAACGCGTGCCCATCGGCATCGACGTGTGCGTCGACGTCGTCGACTCACGCGGATTCTCGGTTGCGAGCCGCACCGCCCAGGTGAAGGATGCGATCCATCGGCGATTGATCGGAGGCAGGCATGCTTGTACAGGTGATCGAGGGCAGGGTGGCAGACGCCGAACGATTGCGCCAGCAGATGGATCGCTGGAACCAGGAGCTGCGACCGGGGGCAGTCGGCTTCCTCGGCACGACTGGTGGCGTCAGCGACGACGGGCGGGGTGTGTTCCTCGCCCGCTTCGACTCTGCGGCGGAGGCCAAGGCGAATAGCGAGCGCCCTGAACAGGGGCAGTGGTGGGCAGACACGGCGTCGTGCTTTGACGGTGAGGTGACGTTCACCGACAGCGAAGACGTCGAGATGTATCTCGCCGGCGGGGCCGACGACGCTGGCTTCGTCCAGGTGATGAAGAGCAGTGGCGTCGATCGCGACAAGGTGCACGAGATGGACCGCAAGTTCGAGGAGGTGGCGGCGCAGTGGCGGCCCGACCTGATCGGCGGGACCCGCGTCTGGACGGGCACCGACCGATGCATCGACGTTGCCTACTTCACCAGTGAGTCGGCAGCCCGCGAGGGCGAGCAGAAGGCACCGCCGCCCGAGCTCGCCGACCAGTCAGCGGACTTCGAAGCGATGATGGCGAACACCGAATTCTTGGACCTGCGCCAGCCCTGGCTGTACTGACGTCGGTGGGTCGCGCACACACTGCGTCACGCCTTCGTCACCCACCGCCTTGGACGCCGGTGTCCGCTACGTGACATGCAGGAAGCGGCCAGCTCCCAAGGGGCATACGGCCCCCTCGGCATCAGGCGTCTGTGTCAGCGTGTCAGCCCTCTACGGTCGCGCACGCTGACACAGACCTCCCGTTCGGCAGAGCGTCGGGAGCGAGATCGCCACCCGCGTCTGCCAGTCACCGTCCGATCGTGGCCGTGCACGAACCTGCGATACGGCACTCAGACCGATTACGTCCGGCGACGGTGTGCTTCATAGAGTCGAGCCATGAGTGCGGCGCCTCGTCGCGGAATCGCTGCCTGTGCGGTGATTGTCGCTTGCGTGATCGCCGTTGCCCCGGAAGCCGGCGCGCCGGTGGGCGCAGCGTCGGGCGACTTCACCGTCTCGCCGGTGACACTGTCATTCCCGGCAACCTATGTCGGGTCGACGTCGAGCCTCACGGTGACCATCACCAACGGAAGTACCACGACCCAGACTCCCAACTTCGCCGGTGGCGCCCCGAACGACCCGACCAACTTCGGCGGTTCGCAGAACTGTGCCGGCGTCGCCCTCGACCCCGGCGCGACCTGCCAGTTCACCTACACGTTCGAGCCGGCGACACCCGGCGATCACACGTCATCGACCACGATCGGCATCGACGGCGACAACTTCTCGATCACGATGTCAGGCCACGCCGAGTTCCCGCTGACCGTCGCCCCGACGGACGTGTCGTTCCCGGACACTGCGGTCGGGGACACGAGCAGCATGGCTGTCGTGGTCACCAACGTCAGTCCGACGGCGCTGACCCCGAACTACGCCGGCGGCGCGCCGACCGACCCGACCAATTTCGGCGGATCGCAGAACTGCGCAGGCGTCAGTCTGGCTGGCGGTCAGTCATGCCAGTTCACGTACACGTTCACACCGTCGGCACCGGGCCCATGGTCGACCTCGACCACCATCGATGTCGACGGCCAGAACTTCGCCATCTCGCTGCACGGCACCGGCGTCGACGAGTCGAACACCACGACAACCGCCAGCACCACCTCGACCACGACGAACACCACGGCGACCACGGCCACGACGGCGACGTCGTCGAACTCGAGTCCGTCGGCGTCCACGGTAGCCGGCACGGTCGTCGTCGGTTCCGGCGGTGGGCCGGTGGCGCTCGGTCACGCCGAGGTGATCACCCAAGGCGTGGTGACGTTCCCCGACGGCACCTTCGTGTGGGACGCCCAACACCTCGACGACGCCGCGCTCCCCTACGAGTTCACTGACTCGCCACCGATGTTCCTCGTCGCCGGCGGGCCTGACGGCATCCTTGTGCAGGGGACCGGCGGCTTGCTCGCTGTGCTCTACGTCGGCGAAGGCTCGTACGTGCCGGCCGGCGCCACCGGGACAGCCGCACCGGTTACCACCGGAGCCACGGCGACAGCGGACCGGATCACGTTCGTCGGCGGCACGGGCGGCGACGCATTCACACCCGGTGCCGGCCAACGCGACGTCAACGTCGTCCGCGACTTCGTCGCCCCGGGCGAGACGTTCACGGTCACATCGCAATTCCCGGTGCTCGTCATCGTGAGTGGAGGCGACCTCGTCGACGCCGCCGGTACGGCGGGAACCGTCGCCGGGGGCAGCGCCACCACGCTAGGCACGACGGTGTCGCTGCGCAACGACGGATCGCTACCAGCCGTCGTCATCGCCGGCGTGCTCGGTGCCTCGTTATCCTGACGCCGCGGTCGAACCGTTTCTCGACGACACACCGGGGCGCGCACGAGTCGGCCACCACCGCTGGTTCTGTGATCGCACGGTGGATCGGTCAGTTCCATCGTCGTCGTGCGATGATGCCAGCGGTGTCTGGGGATGCACGACAGACCGGAGAGCGGCGCTCCCACATTGTTGTCGTTGATGACGATGTCGATGATCTCGAGGTGCTCAACGTGGAGATCGTGGGCCGCTACGGCGGCGCCTACGGAGTGGTGGCGGAGTCCTCGGCGGGTGAGACGGTGACGGCGCTCGAAGCGATGCAGCGGGACGGTGAACGCGTCGCCGTCGTGCTCGCTAGGCAATGGATGGCAGAGATGAACGGCTCGGACCTGTTGGCCAGAATCCGTTCACTGCATCCCCGGGCCAAGCGGGTGTTGCTCATTTCGCCTGGAGACTGGGGCCACGAACGAACTGCCGAGGCAATCCGGGGGGCGATCGCCAGCGGCTGCGCGGACCACTACCTCTCCAAGCCATTGAAGGTGTCTGACGAATCGTTTCATCGAGCGATAAGTGGATTCCTGTACGAGTGGACGTCCTCGGAGGAGGGATCGGCCTACGAGGTGACGACCCGGGAGGAGCCTGACCTCGGTCCAGCGGCCTTACCCGCTGGATCCGACCGCTTCGACGTCGCCGTCGTGGGAGCAGGTCCCGCCGGCCTCGCTGCCGCGGTGTACGGCTCGTCCGAGGGCCTGACCACGATCGTGATCGAGCGCGGGACCATTGGCGGTCAGGCCGGGTCGAGCTCGATGATCCGCAACTACCTCGGCTTTGCACGCGGCATCGGAGGCGCCGAGCTGGCGCGCCAGGCCTACGAGCAGGCGTGGGTGTTCGGCACTCGGTTCCTCACCGGCCAGGAGGTAGTGCGCCTTCATTGTGGTGACGACACCCACATCCTCACGACCGCCGACGGCATCGAGATCAGGTCCCGTACGGTCATCCTCGCGGCAGGTGTCACGTACAACCGCTTGAACGTCCCCACGCTCGAGGAACGCCTCGGGCAGGGCATCTATTACGGGGCAGCGCCCGCCGAGGCCAGGCACTTCGCCGACAAACACGTGTACATCGTCGGAGCCGGCAACTCTGCAGGCCAAGCCGTCCTCCACCTGGCGAAATGGGCCGAGACGGCCACACTCGTCGTGCGCGGCCCAACGCTGGACAAGCACATGTCCAAGTACCTGATCGAGGAGATCGAGGCGGCCGCCAACGTCGGACGTCCTGCTCACGACCCGAGTCGTCGACGGGTCAGGAGATGGGTGGCTCGAGACCGTAACCCTTGCCGACGACGCCACGGGCGGCACATCCGTCGTCCCCGCCGACGCCTTATTCGCCCTCATCGGAGCGCAGCCGCACACAGCGTGGCTGCCACCCGCACTCGCCCGCGACGCGCACGGATTCGTAGTCACCGGAGCCGAGTTGACCCACGACGGACTGCTCGACGACTGGCTGCTGCCCCGCTCGCCCCGCACATTTGAGACGAGCATTCCGGGTGTCTTCGCCGTCGGGGACATACGCTCGCGTTCGATGAAGCGCGTGGCGTCGGCGGTCGGCGAGGGATCAGGGGCGATCAAGCAGATCCACCACTACCTCGAATCACAGACCAAGTGGTCGGCGCTGCGTCGCAGCCCGACATGACTTGTTTGATGTAGAAAGGCAGCAACATGACGTGGGTGGTCCACTGCGACTGCGGCACCGCGGTCAGAGGCACTACTGAGGATGAAATCGTCGAGAACGCGCAGGATCACGCCAAGAACAAGCATGCCTTGACCGTGACCCGAGAGCAAGCGCTGGCGCTGGCCGAGAGCGAGTAGCTGCATCCACGACGCTGGCAGGGCACTTCGAGTCGCCACACCGAACGACGGTCGAACGGAAGCGGACACGCACCCCGATCGGCATGTCCGCGTAAGGCTCACGAGCGGGCCTGTGGCACGGCCTTGGTCGGGGGCGCGCATGGTCGTTGGCGTCCGGGCCCAACGAGGCGCTCGCTGCTTCTGATTGTTGAGGATGTGGTCGAGGTCAGGGGCCGACTCGGTCGGGTGAGCAACGCCCATCATCGACACACTCGATGGCGCGAACGTGGACCTCACCGCTTGGAGTTGGTCGTCTAGCGCGAGATGAACGGCAGGTCGCGCTGCAGGAGCATCTCGTAGATGACCTGGGGGCGGCTGTCGTCGGGGACGCTCAGCGACACCGAGACGACGTCTCCGGCGGCGGCGATGTCCTCGATGGTGACGGACTCGCTGATCGGTTGGTTGGTGACCAAGCTCAAGCCCTCGCGATAGAGCCTCTCCAGCGATGCGACCGAGTCGGCGGCCTCTTCTGCCGACGAGAAGTGGTAAGCGACCGTGATGGCCGCCTCGCCGTCGACGGCGTTCCAGCCGAAGCCCACCGCATCGAACGGTACAAGCGGGACCTGGTCCTGAACCACGTCCTGAAGCTCGGAGAGCACCTCGGACGAGATCGTCTGGCCGCTGCCGAGTTGATCGAAGCCGGGTTCGACGCGAGACAGGACGGCGGCGACGACGCCGGCTTCATCGAGCGCAGTTGCCACGGCTGCGAGTGCCGCGTCGTCGGCGAGTGTCTCGTCGGGCCCAGCGAGCCACTGCTGCACAAACGGGGTGCTGAACGACGCCGCGATGCGGTCGCCGTCCCAGCCGAGGCGCACAGGCCGGCCCAACCGATCGACGGGGTTGGGGTCGCCGCTCAGGTTGGTCTCGAAGTCTTCGCCCTCGCCATAGCTGACGACGCCGTCAGCGACTTCGGTGAGGTCGGGGCTCAGCGTGGTCTCGTCGAAGTCGCCGGTGATGACGGCGAAGGATTCTGGGGGCGTCGACTGCTCGACGAAGGCGTTGGCGTCGACGAGGGACCACCCGAGGGCGGTGTCGAACTCGGCAATGTCGCGGAGGTACTGATAGTTGAACACCTGGCCCAGCGGCACGAACAGCGGCGCGAACTCGTCCTCCCGCGGTAGCCCCGTCAAGGGAAAGATCCAGGACGCGACAGCGTCGATGTCGGGCTCGCTCGGTCGCTCGAGCCCCGCCAACTCCGTCGCCGCGACCAGATCACCGGTCTGGACCATCAGACCGTCGGTGTCGGTCGACACTGGCAGCTCAGCGAGGGCTCCGAGCACCGTGTAGTCGTCGCCGCTCGACAAGTGCAGCGACGAGTCGTCGGACGGCGGCACCGTGGCAGGGGCGAGCAGGACCACGGCTGACAAAGCGAGGAGGCGCATCCACCCATCATGGTGTATCGCCGTCGCCGTGTTCACGACGCCCTTTCGGGACCACACCTCGACACGCTCACGAACCGCGCCGATACCCGCGCTCGAGGGGGCGCCAAACACGTGAGCACGGGTCGCCCGCGCCCCAGACCGTCGCCGATCGGTCGCCGCAGTGACGGACGCCCGGGCGCGGTCAGCCGACAGTACGTCGCATTCGCTGCTCGTCCTTGCAGGGATCTGACGGAAGTGGCTGGTGCTCGCCGGTCTCCCGGAAGCCCGCTGCTTCGTACAACGTGACGGCCGCGTCGTTACCTCGCGTCACCCAGAGATCGACACCCGTGGCGTTGGTCTCCCTCGCCCAGCCGACGACTGCCTCCACCAACTTGGCGGCGATCCCCGCTCGCCGCTGCGTTGGTGACACCCACATCGAGACGAGTTCGATCGAGGACCCGGCGGGATCGGATCGATACCCGCCGACGATGCCGACGACCGACTGGTCGACGGTGGCGAGGTAGATGGCACTGTGCCGGCCCGCCGCGCCGAGCGAGGCTCGTGAGGCCCAATGGTCGTCAGGTTGGTTGACCTCAGCGGCATGGGTCGAGCCGAACGCCGACGGTGACTCCAAGAGCGCGGCGAGGCGGATCGCCTTCAGGACCGGGCCCTCGTCGGCTCGGACACGTCGCACCATCACGTCCACGCTCGTAAGTCTCACCGGCACTGCCCTCGAGAAGCCATCACGTTGAGGTTCCGAATTCTGGGATCGCCCAGCGCAGACACGCCGGGACTGCGGGGCGATCGTGGTCGGCGATAGTGCCGGTACCGGTGTTGAGTTTGGTCCGGCGCGTCGGCTTCATCGCCCTGTTCGCCAGCATCGCCGTCATGGTCGCACTGCTCGACATCAGCGCCGGACCTGAGATCGTCACCTGGCCGATGCTGCTCGCCGGTTTGGGTATCGGTGCGCTTGCCTCGCAACTCGGCGCGCTCACCGTGTCGTCGGTGCCCGACGAGCGCAGCGGCGAGGTCGGTGGCCAGCAGAACACGGTGACGAACCTCGGTGCATCGATCGGAACAGCGTTGGCCGGGGCGATGCTGATCTCGGCGCTCACGTCTTCGTTCTTCACCAACGTCGCTGACAACCGCGACGTCCCCGATCGGGTCGTGTCGCAAGCCGAGGTGCAGCTGACCAGCGGTGTGCCGTTTCTTCCGACTCGGACCTCGAGGCCACGCTCGACGAGGCGAACGTTCGTCCCTCGGTCGCCGACGCGATCGTCGACGAGAACGCCGATGCCCGCATCGACGGGCTGCGCGCCGCCCTGGCCGTGCTCGCCTTGTTGTCGATCCTCGCGGTTATCGCCGGACGTCGACTCCCCAAGGTGCAACCGATCGACCCACGCTTCGCCGAGTCGCTCGTCGTCCCTGACTGAGCCACACGAGGTTCAGGTCGGCCGCAACCGTCCCAGACCACGAGGCGGCGCCGGATCGGGCAGACTGCCGCGGTCGCGACAACTCGCCACGTCGGTATGTCGATCGCGTCCTTCTCGGCGACCTGCGCGGGACTATCGCCCGGCGGGGAAGGCGTCAACGGCATGAAGCCGTGTCGTGCGTGACTGACGCCGCCTGTCGTTGATCGGTCGGACATCGTCGACCTCGGGAAATCCCAGGAAACCCGTCGGCCGGGACCTGGCAGTCGTCCGATCTGGGTGATGCGGGCGCCGCTCGGTGCGTCGATGATCGGAGTGCGCCGTGTTTCGTCGGCGCCATCTCGAGGAGGAGCAAGCCATGAGCATCGGACCGATCCAAGCGTTCGTGATCGGCTTCCCGGACAACGACTTGTTTGAAGGTCGCATTGCCGAGGAACTGGGACGCCTCAGTGACGTCGGCCAGATCAGGATCATCGATGCGGTGTTCGTCCTCAGTGACGACGACGGGACCGCCGTTCTCGGCGTGTCCGACCTCGACGACGACCAGCGAGCGGAGCTGCGCTCGGCCGTTGGTGCCCTGGTCGGGCTCGGTGTTGCTGGCGGTGACGGCGCCGTGGTCGGCGCAGCACTCGGGGCCTCGATCGACGCCGACGCACCGAGCGTCGCCGAGGTGGTCGCGGCGGAGTTGCTCGAGGAGCTTCCCGAGGGGAGCTCGGCGTTGGTCCTCGCCATCGAGCATCTCTGGGCGATGCCGCTGCGTGACGCCGTGCGCGACGCTGGCGGCGTCGTGCTCGGGCACCGCTCTCTCACTCCCGAGGACCTGATCGCTCTGGGGATCGAGATCGCCATCGACGCTGAACTGGACGCTGCCGAGGCGGAGGCCGACGGCGAGAACTGAGTCCGCTCGGGTCGCCGAGGGCTACGTTCCCGGGTTGCACGACGGCGCTCCACCGCGGTTCGGGCCCTTGACGGTCGTGGTCGAGGTCCTGCTCAGGGGCAGCCAGCTGCCTCCGCGGGCGGTGCGATAATCGGCGATGGCGAAGATCAAGACACGAGCGACCGGTGCCGACGTCGACGCCTTCCTCGATTCCGTGCCGGACGAACTCCGTCGCTCGGATGGTCATGCGCTGCGCGCACTCATCGAACGTGTCACCGGTGCGCCGGCGGTGATGTGGGGACCGTCCATCGTCGGCTTCGGCAGCCAGCCGTTCACGAACACGGCTGGTACGAACGATTGGTTCGTGGTCGGCTTCTCACCGCGCAAGAACGCCAGCACCATCTACGGGGTCTACGACGGCTACGGGCCGGCCGATCCGTTGCTCGACGAGCTTGGCCCCCACACCACCGGCAAGGGATGCCTCTACATCAAGCGGCTCAGCGACGTCAACGAGGACGTGCTAGAGCGAATGGTCCGCCAGGCATGGAGCCGGACACATCGGTCTGCCTGACGCCGTGCCGCCGTTGGAGGCCGGCGGCACTCACAGATTTCGAGATGGACGGGCTGGACGTCCACGTTTCGTCGTCATGCTGCGAGCAGGTACGAGGTCAGTGCTGTGGGTTGGCTGAGGGCGATGCAGTGGCCGCCGGGGAGGACATCAACGTCGAGGCCGAGGCGCTCGGCGGCGACGCGGCGTTGGAACTCCACGGGAAAGAACCGGTCGTCCGCTCCGGCGACGACACGTGTCGGAACGTCTGGCCAGGACTCGAGCGGCCATGGGTCGGCGAAGGGCCGGTCCGACTGTTGCGGCTCACCCCGGCGGAACGCTTCGGCGACGATGTCGTCGGGGACGTCGTGGAGGAACTCGGCGACGACGTCGAAGTCGTCGCCGAGGACACGCCCTTCACGATCTGCCTTGGCGGACCGCGCCGCGCCCTGCTGCGTGTTGGCCCACCAAGCACCGCCGGTCTCGCCCGGTACGGGGATCATGGCGTTGACGAGCACGAGTTCGCGAACCGGGTGGCGAGCGTGAACTCATCGCCGTCACCAGTCCGACCCGTCCCGACACCTGCACCCGAGCCGCCCAGATCGGCCCCGAGGCATGCCGTGGGTCGGCGCTCCCTGGGCAGTCAAGCGTTGGCACGAACGGACTTCTACGGCGACAGCGCGCGGCTGCGACGGGACCGTCGGGACGGTCGCTCGATCATCCACTCGACGACGAGGTCACCGGGGTCGGGTACAGCGCACCAGCGGTCAAGCATCGAGTCCAGTTCCTCGTCCAGTGGGGTCGGTCGGCCGGCGCGCCACGCGAAGTAGATCTCGTTGACACGGGCTTCGGCCGCCTCGAGTTCGTCGAGGTTCCGGGCAATCACGACCTTTCCCTGTGGGGTGCGCTTGCGCCCGAGGGTCTTGAACGTCGCGCCCGCCGCGACGCATCCCCAGAAGCCGTGCTCGATGTCGAGGGCGTCCTCGATCACGAACGTGTACAGGTCGTGCGGCAGATCACCGCCAGCCGCCATCGTTGGACCCGGCACGACCGAACGAGGTGGGCGCACCGCGGTCCACGAACAGCCTCGACCTCTCCGATGGAACGTCACCTTCATCGTCCGGACGGACACACGACGACCTGTCAAGTGGCGGCGACGAGGGCGACCATCCCGATCACGACAACAGCGGCAACGACGATGGCCATGATCGTGTACCCGGCTCCGCGCCGCCGCCACGGATCGGTGGAAAACGGGTGAAGGGCTTCAGCGCGCCGATCACGAAGCTCGTGTTCGTTGGCAGGGCGGGTCCCAACCTTGGGTAGATGGCTCCGCCCCTTGCGACTCATCCCCGATGAACCCATCGGATGATGGTAGACGACCGCGCCCGGATCGGCCCGGGCGTACTGTCGAAACGCTGCACTGCCGGGGTTGCACGTACCCGCCTTCGCCGTGGGCCGCGTGGTTCCGGCCGCGGTCTGCAGCGGGTCAAGCCGAGTCGGTGGCGTTGTCGTCGTCGAGGATTGCGAGGAGGATTGCGACAGTTCGTCCGGGCGGTTCTGAGCGATCATGTGGTTCGTCGCGATGCCGTGGTAGCGCCATGCCGGCGAGTTCCGGGCGTGCGACACGTAGGTCTTCCCGGAGTCGAGGCCCTCGCCGATGAGTTCGGTGCTGCCGCGCCGTCATAGGGAGGAATGGCCGGGACGATAGGCCCCCCCCTGGGCCGCGGCCGAGCATCACGAGAGGTAGACGGGATGGCAACGTTCGTGTTGATCCATGGCGGTGGCGACGTCGGTTGGTACTGGCATCGGGTGGTCGCGGAGTTGCAGGACCGGGGCCATGAGGCGGTGGCTCCTGACCTGCCGTGCGAAGACGATTCGGCCGGCCTCGGTGAGTATGCCGACTGCGTCGTCGAGGCGATCGGCGATCGCAACAGCCTGGTCGTCGTTGGCCAGTCCTACGGCGGATTCACGGCACCGCTGGTGGCCGATCAGGTGCCGGTCGACCTGCTCGTCTTGGTGGCGGGAATGGTCCCGGCACCCGGGGAGAGCCCAGCAGAGTGGTGGGACAACACTGGTTATCGGCAGGCCGTACAGGAACAAGCCCGGCGAGACGGCGGCAAGACGGGCAGCGACGACCCGTTCGTCGCCTTCTACCACGACGTGCCCCGCGCCCTGGCCGAGGACGCATTGAGCAGAGAGCGCTCGGAATCGGATGCCGCCTACCACGCACCCTGGCCACTCCCTGCCTGGCCGGCCGTTCCAACCAGGTTTGTGCTGTGCCGCGAGGATCGTTTCTTCCCGCCCCACTTCATGCGCCGCGTCGTCGCCGAACGACTCGCCATCCAGCCAGACGAGATCACCGCTGGCCACTGTGTCGCGCTCAGCCGCCCGAAGGAACTGACAGAGATGCTCGTCGGCTACACGGCCGCCCTGCGAGAGTCCACGATCGACGGTCAAGCCTGAGATCGCCCGGCTCGGTCATGCGGTTTCGCAGTCGTCGCAGTGGACGTCGTCGAGTGGATCACCAGCGATCAGCGCCTCCACCCAGTCGACCAGCCTGACGTCGTTGACCTCCAGGTCGTAGAACTCGTCCAACTCGAGGATCCTGTGTCCGTCGCCGGGCGCGATATAGCTGCGTTGCTCCACCCCGGCGGCTTCGATCGCCGCCTCGTTGGCGTCAATCAGCTCGAGGGTCGACGCGTCGACACCCAACGACTGCAGCGCTCGCGCCACGTTGGGGTCGTAGGCGTAGTCGAAGCGGGCCATCACGATGTCGGGTCTGTGCAGGCCTGCTTGGATCCAGAACCGGGGAATCCCCCAGTCGCGTTCGGTGAGCCCGTCGTTGACCTCCCAGTCCGGCATCGTGTCGTACACGCCCCACAGCTCACCGAGGATCTCGGCGTTGAAGTCGGGGTCGTCGGGGAAGTGGCCCGACCCGCCACCGAACACGGTGACTTGGGCGTCTGGGAGAAGGTCGGCGACAAGGCCACCGTAGATGGGGGCGGCGACCGACCCGCCGGTGTTGCCGACAACCACGACCTGGGCGGCGTCGGGATAGTGGTCGGCGAGGTAGTTGAGCGCGGCGGTGCCGTTGACGAAGCCGTTGTGTTCGACGGTCAACTCCGCCGAGTACTCGCGGGTGACGTCGCCGAGATCGACGTCCCCGGTACACGAAACCACGTAAATGAACGAGTAGTCGGCGAAGGGATTGTCAGGATTGGAGAAATCCAAGATCCCGCCCCCCGGAAACCCCGGATCCTCGCCCGAGACGCTCCAGTTGTAGAAATCCGACTCGCCGTTCGTGCCGGTGAGGGCGCACGTCGTCGCGTCGAAACAAGCGCCGCCGCCGTCAAGGTAGAACACCACCTTGGTCGGGTCGGCCTGGCGTTCCCAGAAGGCGAACTCGCTGCCATCGGCGCACACGCAGTCGCCGCCAGGCACGATCCTGTCCCACTCCAACTCGCCAGCGCCATTCGATCCCCTCGGTGTGGCACCATCCGGCGCGGCGTCGGGGTCGGTGCTGGGAGGGCCGGCTTCTTCGAGGATGGGCAAGCACGCCGCTTGGGCCGCCGCCACCTCCTCGTTGCTGGCGGTCGTGACGTCGAGAGGAGAGGCGACCATGACGCCGCCGTCGTCGCCGACCTGCGGGTCGGGATAGTCCTCGATGCCGTTGTCGCGCACGCACTGGGCGTACTCGAACGCAGCCTCTCGCATCGGGTCGCTGGTGGGAGGCGCCGTCGCACTGGCGGCCCCGACCGTCGAAAGCGAGGCGGCGGTCGCGGCGAAGGTCACAGCGAACCCCAACGCCCTCATCACCGACTTCGCTCCCCGACAACCGTTATCCCTCCGACAAGACCCGACGCCGCGAGCGTGGTCGTGATTTGCCGGCTGGGCATGGGTCCATCATGACGCAACGAGGTTGTGAAATCGTTGAGAGACACCCAAAGGCTCGTTGAGAGCCAGCCGTGTGGCCGCAGGGCGTACGGTTCTCGGCATGGAGTATCGACTGCTTGGCCGCACCGGCCTGCGCGTGAGCCCGCTGTGCCTCGGCACGATGAATTTCGGTGGCCAGGCCGAAGAGGCCGAGGGTCATCGGATCATGGACCGGGCACTCGAGCTCGGCATCAACTTCTTCGACACGGCCAACGTGTACGGCGCGCCGGGTCTGCCGACCGAAGAGATCATCGGCCGCTGGCTGATCCAGGGGGATCGCCGTCGGGAGCGGACGGTCATCGCGACGAAGGTGTACGGGGGTCGCGATTCGTGGCCGAACACGAGCCGGCTGTCGGCTCGACACATCCGCGAGTCGTGCGAGCGGAGCCTGCGGCGAATGCAGACCGACTACATCGACCTCTACCAGATGCATCACGTCGACCGCGATACTCCGTGGGAAGAGATCTGGCAGGCGATGGAGTTGCTGGTGCAGCAGGGCAAGGTTCTCTATGTCGGCAGCAGCAACTTCGCCGGATGGCACATCGTCAAGGCCAACGAGCGAGCCGCTCGCCGAGACTTCCTCGGGCTGGTTTCAGAGCAGAGCCTGTACAACCTCAACGCTCGCATGGTCGAGCTCGAGGTGCTCCCTGCGTGCATCGACTACGGCGTCGGTGTCATTCCGTGGAGCCCGCTCGGGGGCGGCATCCTCGGGGGCGCCCTGCAGAAGCTCACCGCGGGGCGCCGCGGCGCCGAGGGTTTGCAGCAGCAGGTCGAGCGCATGCGACCGACGCTGGAAGCATGGGAGAAGCTGTGTGCCGACCACGGCGCGCCACCCGCCAACGTCGCGCTGGCGTGGTTGCTGCGCAACCCGGCAGTCACGGCGCCGATCATCGGCCCGCGCACCGTCGAGCAGCTCGATGGGGCAATCGACGCACTCGACGTGCACCTCGACGACGAGATGATCACCGAACTCGACGTCATCTTCCCGGGCCCAGGTGGCGCCGCTCCCGAGGCCTATGCCTGGTGACGCTGTTGTTCGGAGTTGAACCGTCACTCGGCGACAGTTCGGCTCCGAGGTTTGCCTGACTACCGGTCTGCGAGTCGCTCTGGTGTGGCCGTCCATGGGTCATCGGGGCTGGCCGGCAAGGAACTGCTCGATGAACGGCGCCATGTCGATGTACGTCTGTGGGTTGGTCGCGAACAGGGTGATGAGGACGTCGCCGATGAGCACCGCGGTGATCTGCTCGTCGCGATACACGGTCAGCCCCCCGATCTGCTCGGCCCGACGTCCGGCGGCGATGTCGGCGGCGATCTCATCGAGGAGGCCCTGCTCGACACACCGACTGCCCGCCTTCTCCAGGCCGAGCCAGAGATCGTCGTTGTCGATGGACTGCCCGCCTACCGCGTCGGGAAGCACGGCCCCGAGGTAGAAGCGCTCGGAGCAAGCCTCGGGAAATCCTCTGCCACCGAGGTTCGCCAGTGTGTCCGCTCGGGGGAAGTCATGGTAGTTGTAGCCCGGCACCGACGGAGTGTGATCCCACAGGTCGCCGAGCAGTCCTTGCAGGTCGTAGGGGTCGAGCGACGTGGCGTGCACACGCAGCAACGCACGTACATACCCCTCGGCGGCGCTCTTGCCACGAACGATCCAAACCAGATCGTCGGCACCCCAGGCCCACTGGAGGTTGCCGTCGATCTCCTGCTCGGCCCGCATCACGGCGCTCCCTTCCATCTCGGTCCACACTGGGATCGCACCGTTCAACACGACCGCCGTCCCGTCCGCCATCGGAGCTACATCGAGCGGCAGATTGATCTGTTCGTCGTACATGCGCTCGACGAACGTGTCGATCGCCGGCCGATCTCCCGATGTAGCGGCGACGATCAGCCGCGCGACTGGCACGCCGTCGGCGCCTACGACGAGGGCGTGGTTCAGCGTGAGATCTGCCGGGAAGCCGTACACCATCCACAGCACATCGTCAGCCGGAACCTCGGCGATCGCGTACCCGTCAACGGCGGGTACCCCGCTGGCCAAACCAGGCGGCGGCGGATCGACCGGTGTCGACCAAGTCGTCGTCGGCGGCGGCGTGCCCGCACTATCGGGGTCGCTGGTCGTTGCCGAGGCCACGGGGCGCTCAGCGACAAGTGACACGATGAGCAGGCCCATGAAGACCACTGCCCGATGGGCGACGTTCATGATGACTTCCTCCAATTCGTTGGTCATGTCATCACCGGTGGCCGGTGCGCTTCGCGGCTCGAAGGACGTCGGTGAGATCCTCAGGCCGTCGCTGGATGGTCGCTGGATGCGGTTGTCAACCGGTTGCGCGACGGTTGCGAGAAATGCTGTCGACGCTGCGGACGGCGGTTACGGTCGCCGGCACACCCATGGACGACAGCACCGTCCGCCCTCGTGCTCGAAGGACGAGCGCACCGGCTTGGCGACGAAACTTTCTCGCACGAACTGTCTCGTTGGGTGACCGTCGTTCGTTGTGACGATGAGCAAGCATCGCGAAAGGAGAGTGATATGCGAGTTGTCATCAGTGAGTTCATGAGCCTCGACGGCGTCGTGCAGGCGCCCGGTGGCGCGACCGAGGACACCAGCGGCGGATTCCAGCACGGTGGCTGGTCGATCAAGTTTTTCGACCCGGACACCATGGGTGCAGTCGTCGAAGGCTTCGCCGAGCGGAACGAAGTTCTGCTCCAGGGTCGGCGGACGTATCAGGTCTCGGCCGAGGCGTGGCCCGGCCGAACCGGCGGATTCGCCGACTGGATCAACGCAGCACACAAGTACGTCGTGTCCGACACGCTCACCGACGAGGACGTGGCGGCCTGGACGCCCACCACGATCATCCGAGGCGCCGACCTGGTCAAGGAGGTCTCCGCGCTGCGCGCCCAACCCGGTGGCGACGTCTACGTCTACGGCAGCCTGACCGTCGCGCGCTCGCTGCTTGCCGCCAACCTCGTCGACGAGGTCGTCCTCATGATCGAACCGATCACGCTGGGCGGCGGCAAGACATTGTTCCCCACCGATGGCGTGGCCCGTGAGTTCGAGCTGACGTCCGTCGAGCCTGCCAGGACCGGCGTGCTGGTCTGCCGCTACCACCCCGTCTCAGCCGACTGAAAGGCCCTGAACACCGGCACGCCGCGCACTCGTCGACGGGGACTGGTCGACTGCGGCTGAAAGCTGACGTGCTTGCCAGCAGCGTTGTCGGCCGCATGATCTCAGGTTCGAGGTCGGTTGTCGCGGCATCCCCGCTCCTCCAATGGCGGCAGTAGACCTCCTGGGCCCGGTTGTCGGCGAGAATCTCGAGATGCGCTCGGTTGAGGGCGAGGAGGTCCGGGCAGCCGAGGTGATCGGCTCCCTGTCGCTCGCCACCGATCTCGGTATCGGGGTGCCACTGGAGCATGGGCTGTTGAGCACCTTGGTGGCGGTTCGTCTTGCTGATTGTCTGGGTGTCGACGAGGAGACGGCGCAGTCGGTGTTCTATTCCTGCTTGCTGTTCTATGTCGGTTGCACCGCTGGTGCTGAGCTGGCAGCGGACGTGTTCGGCGCCGATGACGCGCTGACCACTTACGGCACGCCGGTCCGGTTCGGGTCTCGCTTGGAGATGGTGCGAGGGATGCTGCGGGCGCTCGCCCCGCCGGCAGGTTCGGTTCTGACACGGGCCAGCCAGCTGGCCCGGCTGCCGCGTTTGGCGCGGTAGATCGGCGGGCATGCGGTGGCGTCGTGTGAGGTTGCGCAAATGTTGGTGGCGCGACTCGGTCTTCCCGCCGCGATCGGTCAGCTGTTCGGCTACACCGACGAACGTTGGGACGGAAAGGGGATCCCTGGGCGGGCGGGAGGCGAGGGAATACCGCTGGCGACGCGAATCGTGCAGGTGGCGAGAGACGCCACGTTCCAGGCGCTGCTCGCCGGCGATTCAACAGCCGTGGACGTGATCGCTGACCGGGCTGGGCACGCCTTTGACCCACAGGTCGCGGATGCTCTCGTCGCCGGCGGTGTGGAGATGTTCAGGTGCGAGGCCGATCGGTCGTTGTGGGAGAACGTTCTCGACGCAGAGCCGGCACCGAGGATCTTGCTCGCGGCTGGCGCCATCGACAACGCGCTGGCCGCAATCGGTGACTTCGCCGACCTCGCATCGAGATATCTCGTTGGGCACTCCGCGACGGTGTCGCGGCTCGCCGGGTGCACCGGGTACCGACCCGACTACTCGTGGATCGACCTGCCCGTGTTCGTCGACAGTCGCCCCGAACAGCAACGAGGCGTCGTGCATCGCCAACCGGGCCTCTACTTCGTCGGCCTGCTCTTCCTCTACGCCATGTCCTCAGGCTTCCTACGCGGCGTGAGCCGCGACGCCGCCTTCGTCGCCCGGCACATCGCACGTAACGACGCGCCACGGTGACGCCGCGAGCACAGCGGCGCCCCCACCGCAACGGCATCGATGCGTGCCCGCGATCCAGCGATGGCGGTACCAACCGTGCCGCGTGGAACGTCTGGGGTCAGATCAGCGCAGCGTCGCTGTCGTAAGCGTGACCACGAGGGGTCGGGTGAGGAAGCCGTCGAAATGCTCGTTGATGAACGCCTCGATGTCGTCCAGCAGGCCGACCCGGTCACGGCCGTCCATCATCTGGGTCCCCGAGTACGACAGCATGAGCTTCCGATAGTCCGCGGCGGAGTACGTCTGGTCCCAGTCGTAGCGGCGCACGGCGACGTCGCCGAACCGAGGATCGCCAGTGAGCGCCACCCGGATTGCAGGCTCGACGTCGTCCCGCTCGGGTGCCGGTGGACCCGAGTGGCCCTGTCCGTATCGCTCGTAGATCGGTTGCGCGGCGGCAAAGAAGCCACGATCCGCCGGCGAGCTGACCTGGACGAGGTCGACGACCGCCACCACGCCACCGGGTCGCAGGATGGCGGCTGGCCGATCGAGTCGAGCGTTGCTTGAAATCCAGTGGTACGCAGTGGCCGAGAACACGGCGTCCGCACTCTCCGCCGCGATGTCCACCTCCTCGAAGTCGCCCACGCTCACGTCGAGGCGATCGGGCGGGAGCTTGGCGCGCAGCTTGGCAGCCATCGCTGGACCGATCTCGATGGCGTGGACGACCGCGCCACGGGCGAGGAGACCCCTCGTTGCCTGCCCAGTCCCGGGCCCGACCTCGACGATGTCGGGCTGAGCCGGCAAGAGGGCGAAGAGGGCATCGAACATCCCCGCCGGGTAAGAAGGGCGGATCTCGTCGTAGACGGCAACAGCGGCGTTGAACGAGAGCCTCGGATCGTTCAATCGACCGGTGCGGTCCATGTGAATGATTCTGCCCCGCCTGCGACGAGCGCCGGTGGACGCCGTTCGGCATGTACACGTTGCCCCCGTCGCTGAGCCGATCGAAGAGTCGCTGGAGTTCGTTGTCGTCGTCGCAGTCGATCCAGAGTGACATCGCAGGGGTAAGTCCCCATTCATGACGGACGGGACTGTCGGCACAGCTGAAGTCGCTACCGGCGAGACGGAACTTCCCGACTTTGACGGTGCCCTCGGGTCCGATGTCCCCCGGGGCTCCGCGATTCGGGTCGTCTTCCTGCGTCCATGTCGAATCAGAAGACCAGATTTGGTCCTTTCCGTCGATACAGACGACATCGCGTCGCACTCGATAACAGCGCCGTCGGCCTTCGGCAAAGTCGGTCAGACTCAGACGCCCTCGACGGCAATGAATGATCCGACCGCCGCTCCTTCGCGTACGGTGCGCGCCTCGAGGTAGGCGGGCGAGTCGTACCATGCCCGCGCCGTTTGCAGGTCGGGGAACTCGAGGATGACAGTGCGATGCGGCATGCGATCGCCCTCGAAGACCTCCGTAGCGCCACCGCGAACGAGGTATCGCCCGCCGGCGGCCTCGACCGCGGGTGCCGCGAGCTCGCGGTAGGCGGCGTAACGCTCGGGGTCGGTGACGTCCATGTCGACGATGACGTAAGCCTTGGGCATCAGCCCAGTCCAGCACGCCCTTCTCGACCACCGGGAATCGGAGCCTGCTTACGGAAGCTGAGCACGGACGACGAGCGCTACCCACGTAGGCTGTGCGCGAGGAGAGGGAGGCGACATGGCTGTGGGATCAGCGCGAGATCGGCTCCTCGAGCGCGACGCCGCATGGGCGAAGCTCGCTTCGGAGGGCGGAACGGTCGACGAGATCCTGTCGTACTGGACGGACGACGCCATTGTCATTCCCGCCGGGATGCCTGCCGTGATCGGCAAGGACGCGCTGCGCGCCTACGTCGAGGGCAGCCTCGCCATTCCAGGGTTTCGGATCTCCTGGTCGTCATCGGACGCCGAGGTGTCGGGCGACGAGACGCTCGGATTCGTGTTGAGTTCCAATGAGATCGCGATGGACGGTCCCGACGGTCAGCGTGTGATCAACCTGGGGCGTGCGGTGACAGCGTGGCGTCGCGACGCCGATGGCGAGTGGCGGTGCGCCGTTGACATCTGGAACGCCGTGCCTGACTGACGTGGGCGAGGTGCGCCAGCGTTGACCGGCGCGGACACTCGACCGACGTGGTCGCGCTTATCGCTGTCTGAGCGCTTGAGCCGCTGGCGGGGCTAGTGTCGCCAGGTCTCGCCAATTGGGAGGGTGCGTCCACATGAGCGTCTACAAGGTGATCGACATCATCGGTACGAGCACGCAGTCCTGGGAGGATGCCGCCGCCTCGGCGGTCGCGAAGGCACGCGAAACCCTGCGTGATCTGCGCGTGGCCGAGGTCGTCCGGCAAGATCTTGACATCGGCGACGACGGCGGCGTCACGTACCGGACTCGCTTGTCCGTCTCGTTCAAGTACGAAGACAGCTGAAGAGCCCCGGCACCACACAGCATCCTCAACGCCTGTACCGCCGTGGAGCGCTACCGCAGTGACCGCCGGTCGACTCCGGATGTCAACTCCGGATGTCAGCTCTCATCGGGCGTGACCTCTGTGATGCTGTGAGCTTCGGCAGCATGGGGACCGACTTGCAGCAGCAGCTCGTCGTCAGTCTCGGCGCTGAACGTGATCGTCGGGAGGTAGTCGACCCTCGCCCGCGACCTCCTCCCGTGAGATCAGGGTCCACCATGCTCGCACCGCCCGTGGAGCGAACCCGGTCGTGGTGTTCGGCCTATCCGAGGGGGCGTGAGCGCTGGTCGATACCGGGGGTGCCGTAGGGGTAGTCGGCGACGAGAGGAGCGCTCGCGTCGTCGAGCAGCTCCGTTTCTTCGGCGGACAGGTGGAGACCGGCGGCGGCGAGGTTGTCGTCGAGCTGCGCCACGGTGCGAGCGCCGACGATCACCGACGTGACCGCTGGGCGATCGGCGACCCAGGCGAGGGCGACCCGAGACATCGGCACGCCACGGCCAACGTCGACGCCGAGGCGGCGAAGGCTCGCGTCGAGGGCGCGGCCGAGGTGCGAACGCGACAGCCCGTAGTCATTGTGTCCGTCGCCCATCGGAAAGCGGCCCTTGGTGGCAATGACGAGCCGGTCGCGCGTCCCGGACCGGGCTGCCAGCCATCGGCCGATGATCTCCTCGGAACGCCCGCCCGCGTACACATCGGCGGTATCGACGAAGTTCCCGCCGCGCTCAACGAACAGGTCCAACTGGGCGTACGCCGTTTCCTCGTCGCTCTCGCGACCGAACGTCATCGTGCCCAGGCACTGCGCTGACACGATCGTGCCAGTACTGCCCAAGGTGCGGTACTCCATGTTGGTTCGCAACCTACCCGGCGGGCTACAGCGTCCGATCCAGGCCCCAAGCACTCCGCGGGTGTCCGCTACGGTGACCCGTCCAACGGCGAGTGTGGGGGACGCGATGGCAGCAGCGGAGTTGTTCGACGTCAGCGGATTGGCCGGGGTCGTGACCGGCGGAGCGAGCGGGATCGGGCTCGGCTATGTCGAGGCGCTCGCCGAGAACGGCGGGCGGGTCACGATCCTCGACATCGACGGCGACGCGACCGAGCGCGAAGTTCTGCGGCTGCGCGGGGCCGGGCTCGACGTGCGTGGGCACCGCGTCGACGTCATCGACCACGCCGCCCTCGACGCCGCGATCGACGAGGCGGCGGCGACCTACGGCCGCCTCGATGTCGTGTTCGCCAACGTGGGAGTCGATCCCGGCCCCGGGTTCGTCGGCGCCTGGGCGGGATCGACGCGCCCGCGCCACGAGGAGGGGGCGCTCGAGCGCTACACGACCGAGCGCTGGAAACGCGCCATCGACATCAATCTCACCGGCATCTTCGCCACGATGCGCGCCGCGGCGCGACACATGCGCCCGCAGCGCTCGGGCCGGATCATCGTCACCACGTCGGTGGCGTCGACCAAGAACGAGGCGGTGGTCGGCGCCGCCTACATGGCCGCCAAGGCCGGCGCCGCCCATCTCATGCGCAACGTCGCCCTCGAGTTGGCGGCCGACGGCATCACGGTCAATGCAATCGCACCCGGGTGGTTCGTCACCAACATTGGCGGCGGGCACGCCCTCGATCCCGAGGAGCAGGCAGCCGTCGCCCGGGAGATCCCGATGCACCGCGTCGGCTGGCCCGCCGACATCAAGGGCCTCGCCCTGTTCCTGGCCTCCCCGGCGAGCGCCTACATCACCGGCCAGGAGATTGTCATCGACGGAGGGTGGCGGCTCGGGATCGCCGACTGACGGCGGCATCGCCGACGCCCCCGTGCATCGGTCAGTGCGCCAGCATCTGATCCTTGGGCATCGCGAAGGCGATCGAGTTGCCGTCCGGATCCTTGATCATGATCGTGTCGACGCGATCGTTGCGGGCCGGCTCGACGTCAGCGGCGAGCCCGGACGCCTGGAGCGTCTGGGCCATTTCGTCGATGTCACTGACGATCAATGTGCAGGACCCTTGGCCCGCTCGTTCGGGCGCCTCGTAGACCTGCAAACCACCACCCTGTTCGAGTTGCCACTCGACAACTTCGGCCATCGGATGGCTTCCCTCGCCAAGCAGCGCCTCGTACCAGCTCGTTGACACCTCGAGATCGCGAACCGCGAGGCTGGCCAGTGCGTTCGTAACCGTCATGACCTAGGCATACCCGGCTGTGCCCTTCCGATAACCGAACTCACGAACCGGCCAAACCTCGATTGAGGATCACCCCCCAACCGGACGACCAGCGGCCGTGTTAACGAATTCGCCCTATCGGAGCCCTATGGGGGGTGATGATGGTCGGTATGGGCGATCGGGACCGGGTGGAGGCGGTGTACCGCTCGGTACATCCCCGCCTGTGGCGCTCGTTGTTGTCGTACACAGGTGACGCCGAGCTGGCGAGTGACGCCGAGGCCGAGGCGTTCGCCCAGGTTCTGCGGCGGGGCGACGCCGTCGACGATGTCGCGGCGTGGGTGTGGCGCGCTGCGTTTCGTATCGCCGCGGGTTTGTTGGCAGCGAGGTCGCGCTCCAACGAACTGCGGCCGGCGGAAGTTTCGACGCCGTCGACGGGGTCTGTCGCCGAGTTCTTGACCTTGCTCGCCGACCTGACTCCGCAACAGCGCGCCTGCGTTGCGCTGCGCTACGTCGGCGAGTACACGTCACCCGAGATCGGCGAGCTGCTCGGGACGAGTGCGGGCACGGTGCGGGTGCAGCTGCATCGGGCCCATGCCGCGCTGCGCGATTCGATCAGGGAGGCCGAGCATGCGTGAGGACTTCGACTCCATGGTGGCTGACCGGTTCAAGGTTCTCGAGCAGGTGCCGGTCCCGGACACGTGGTCGCGGATTCGGGCAACCGAGGAGCTGCTAACAGTGCTCGATGTCGAGGTTTCGGTCCCGACCGAGCCCGAACCGAAGCGGCCGATGCGGGTCGTGGTCGCCGGCATTCTGGCGGCGGCCGCCGCCGTGGCCGCGATCGCCTTGGTGGTGACCCGCGACGGCGACGAACCGTCCCCGGTCGTGACCGTGTCCCCGACGCCGCCCCCGCGAGCGCTCTTCGGCACACCAGAGGAGGAGTTCGTGCCCGGGACGTACTTCGTCGACGAGTTCGAGGGAACACCGACGCCGCGGGTCTTTGTCACGCTCGGCGCCGGGTGGATGAACACCGCCGACGGCTGGGGCGTCGGCAACGACGCTGGGTACATGACGTTCAACCGACCTGACGGCGTGTTCTTGGACGCCTGCCAGTCGGCCGATGGTTATCACCCGGGGCCATTGACAACCCTCGACGGCCTTGTCGCCGCGCTCAGTGAACAGGGCGGATGGGTCGACGTGACCGCACCGACGGAGATCTCCGTCAACGGCTATGACGGCTATGCGTTCCAACACACGGCCCCCGCCGAGTTCGTCGACTGCAGCACCTCGTTCGCCCCGTTCCGAAGCATGGAGAGTGAGGACGAAAACGGATCCAAGGGCTGGTCGTACTACTCAGAGGGGGAGGTCGAAACCCTGTGGGTCCTCGACGTCGATGGCGCGGTCGTCGCCATTAATACGAGGGCGGGGGCGGATCAACCGGCGGCCGCCCACGCAGAATTCGCCGCCGTGCTCGACTCGATCCGCATCGACCCACCTCGGCCTCCGCTATTCGGCGAAGCCGTTGAGGAGTTCGTGCCCGGGACGTACTTCGTCGAGGAGGTCGACGGATCCCCGACACCACGGATCTTCATCACGCTCGGCGACGGATGGGGGACCGAGGGCGGATGGGGGATCAGCAACGAAGCCGGCTACATCACGTTCAGCCAACCCGACTTGGTGCACTTGGACGCCTGCCACACAGCAGACGGCTTCCACCCAGGACCGTTGACGACACTCGACGGCCTCGTCACCGCACTCAGCGAGCAGAAGGGTTGGGTCGACGTGACCACCCCGACGTTCGTCTCCGTCAACGGCTACGAGGGCAAAGCATTCCAACGCACCGCCCCCGCCGAGTTCGTCGACTGCGACTCCTCGTTCGCCCCGTTCCGCGGCTGGCAGTACGACGACGGAAGCTTGTCGTACTACTCGGAGGGTGAGATCGAGACCTTGTGGGTCCTCGACGTCGACGGCGAGATCATCATCATCAATACGAGGACGAGTGCCGACCAGCCAGCGGCCGCACACGCTGAACTCGTCGCCACACGCGACTCGATCCGCATCGAGCCGAGATGAGCCGCCCGGTTCACGTCGGCCGCGCCGGCTTCCATCGCACTGACGCCGGTGGCACCCAGGACGGCGTCGTCGTGTGCACACCCGGCCGGGTCGAGGACGGTGCGATCGTCGACCTGCTGCTCATCGACGGAACGCCGCTGACCGACATCGAGTTGCTGGCCGCCCCGAAGCCAACCTGACTACGGCGGTCGCGTGCATGATGGTCGTGTCCCCGCGTTGGAAGGGCGCGTCACAACTCCCTCACCCCGGAGGCATCATGGCCAAACTCATCTACACGGCGATCACGTCCCTCGATGGCTACATCGAAGACGGGGAGGGCCGGTTCGACTGGGCGATGCCCGACGCCGAGGTGCACGCCTTCGTCAACGACCTCGAGCGGTCGATCGGCACCCACCTCTACGGCCGGCGCATGTACGAGACGATGGCCGTCTGGCAGAGGGTCGGTGACGAGCCAGGGATGCCGGCCGCCGAGGCCGACTACGCCGACCTCTGGCGCGCCCTCGACAAGGTCGTCTACTCCCGCACGCTTGACACCGTCTCGACTCCCCGGACCCGGCTCGAGCGCGTGTTCGACCCCGCGGCGGTCCACCACATGAAACAGACCGCAGACCGCGACATGAGCGTCAGCGGACCTGGCCTGGCACAGCACGCGTTCCGAGCCGGGCTGGTCGACGAGACCCACCTGTTCGTGTTTCCGATCGTCGTCGGCCGCGGCAAACCAGGGCTGCCCCGCAACGTCCGGGTGGACCTCGAGCTCCTCGACGAGCGACGGTTCGGCAACGGCGTCGTCCACATGCACCACCGCACGCCGGTCGACTGACCCGGCCATGACAGACTCGTCCGATCTCGCCTCGATCGCTCGGGCGATCATCGACACGAACCCGTACATGGTGTTGGGCACCGCGGACGAAGCCGGACGTCCGTGGGCATCGCCGGTGTACTACGCGCCGGCCGCCTATCGCGAGTTCTTCTGGGTCTCGCGTCCCGAGGCAAGACACTCGCGGAACCTCGAGGTGAACCCCCAGCTCGGCGTCGTCATCTTCGACTCCTCGGTTGCGATCGGCACCGGCCGGGGTGTCTACATGTCGGCCGTCGCCGAGCAGCTCACCGGCACCGCGGCGGAAGCGGGCATCGAGATGTTCTCCCGCCGCTCGCTTGCCCACGGCGGTCACGCGTGGACGCCGAGCGACGTCGAGCCGCCGGCCCAGCTCCGCCTCTTCCGAGCGACCGCGGAGACAATCGACGCGCTCGACGAGAACGACAGGCGCGTGCCCGTGACCCTGTGACGCCGGTCAGCGTTCCTTCCGAGGCTGTCGTAGCGGTGGCGCTCAGGTTTGTTCGGGTGAGTCATCGACCTCGCGGCCGAGGGACTCCGCGAGGTTCTTGAGTTCTTCGATCTGCTCCGGCGCGTCAGGTGATCTCGCGTCGATCTCCGCCGCCGCCTCATCTACCGGGTCGGGCTGCGGTCGGTCCTGGTCCTCGTTGGATTGCATTGTCCTCTCCTCCTCGCTCGCCCGCCCCTGACGGTGACGCCGCCTCGTCGAGACTGCCAACCAGCGGGCCGTGGTCACTCGAGCGACACCGAGAAGAACCGACCCCGCACATGATCGTCGAGCCTCTCGACGATCCTTCCACGACGGACGGTGGCGGGCTGGCTCGACGAGATCGTCACGAAGTCCCCGACCAACGCGTCAGGCAGCAAGTCAGCCGGCACGAACACACTCACGGCGTCGTCGCGAACGTCGAGGTCGACTTTCCACCGGCGCGGCTCGTTCATGCGCCGACAGTACGCCGGGCTGCCAACGTGTCCAGTTTCTCTCCAACTCTGCGACAACAGCGCCGCATGCGGCGCGAATGCTGATCGGACTTTGAACGGCAAAGCACGGCGCACGCTGCGGGTAACGCTTGGGTAACGGTCCGGTCGGATGATGTCTCCCGGCGTCACGCGATGCCCCCCAATTGGCCTCGCATCTCGTCAACGGACGTGAGCGGCGCCCTTCACGAAGTTCGAGTGAGTCATGTCAAGATTCCAAACTCGCCTCGCCGCGCTCGATGGTGGCAGCAGTCGTCGCCCTCACGGCGGCCAACATCAAGAGCGTTGCGAACAGCCCGCCGGTCGGCGTCGACGACAACTTCGAGGTCGTCGAGGGCGCGCAGCTCGTCGTGGACGCTCCCGGCCTGCTCGTCAACGACTTCGATCCCGACGGCGATCCGATCGCCAGTGGCTTCCACAGCGATCCCGCCGACGGGACCATCCTGGCGATGAACCCGGATGGGGCATTCATCTACGAGCCCGATCCCGGCTTCGTCGGCGTCGACTCGTTCGCGTACGCCGTGCGCGATGACCTCGGCGGCCTTACCGGCCGAGTCGTCGACGCCACGATCACCGTCACCGCCGCGCCGGACCCGACGACCTCGGGCAGCGATCCCAACGGTCCGCCCGTGGGTGTCGACGACTCATTCCAGGTGGCCGAGAACACGACACTTGAAATCGCCGCGCCCGGCGTTGTCGCCAATGACTCCGACCCTGATGCAGACCCGATCTCCGTTGCCCTCATCACCGCGACGTCCAACGGCGAACTCGTCGCCAAGCAGGTCGGCTCGTTCCGGTACACCCCCGACCCGGGGTTCACCGGAGTCGACTCGTTCCGCTACGCCGTCGAAGACAACCAAGGCACCAGCACCGGCCTCGTCGTCGACGCAGTCATCACCGTCACGCCCACGCCGGAGCCGACGACCGATCCAATGATCGCGGCCGGCTACCTTGCGGACGCTGAGCAATCGTCGGGCGTTGGCCCGTCACCGGCGTCTGCGGATCCACGGGTCAGCATGGGCATGGATTCCGCTGCCTCGCCGGCGGGGTGGACATCTTCGTCGGCCGCTCTTCCGGCCACCGGAACGACATCGAACGTTTTCATCCCGGCCGTCCTACTGGCCGTTGGGTTGCTCGTGATCGCGTTCGGCGTTCGGCGAGCCCGGAACGATGCCGAACAGGCGTGACTCGATGACCACCCCGCTCGAGCACTCGGATACATCTGCGACGATGGATCATCCGATCTCAAGGGTGGTCAGACCGATGCCGAACAGCAAGAAGAAGGCGGACAACAAGCCCGGCTCCGGACCGAAGCTGCTCTCCGGTGGGAACCCGCAGATCCCGAAGGGGGAGGGTGACGAGCCGGTGCAGGCATATATCGCAGCCATGCCCGGCTGGAAGCGCTCGCTGGGCGAGCGGCTCGACGAGCTCATCGTGCGCACCGTCCCCGACGTGCACAAGGCCGTCAAATGGAACCAGCCGTTCTACGGCCACGAGAGCGAGGGCTGGTTCCTCGCCTTCCGCTGCTACACGAACTACGTCCAGCTCCAGTTCTTCCGAGGAACGTCGCTTGAACCCGTGCCGCCCAAGGCGTCCAAGCACGACGAGGTGCGCTACCTCGACATCCACGAGAGCGACGACCTCGACGAAGACCGACTCGTTTCCTGGATCGAACAGGCAAGCACGCTGCCAGGCGAGAAGGTGTAGAGCCGCCGGCGATTCGTGACTCACGCCCCGATGGCTACACGACCAGCACAGCAGGGTGGGCGTGCGACGGCGACGGAGAACCCGTGCCCAACAGCGTCACCTGCAACGACGATCCGCCGTGTTGCTCATGTCACGACGCTGGAACGCGACACCACGTCAGCCCGGCGCTCATACTGGCCGACGTGGATGACGGAAATGTAGAGGCGTACCTCGAGCGCATCGGCTTGGACGTCCGCCCACCGGGCGCGAGATACCTGCGGGATCTCCAGCGGTCGCACCTCGGGTCGGTCCCGTTCGAGAGCCTGAGTATTCACCTCGATGAGCGCATCTCGTTGGCCGAGGCGGCACTCTTCGACAAGATCGTCGTTCGGCGGCGAGGCGGTTTCTGTTACGAGCTGAATGGGCTGTTCGCCGAGCTGCTCTCCGCCCTCGGCTACGAGGTCACACGGCTGGCGGCGTCGGTGTACACCGGCCAGTCGGTTGGCCCGCCGCTCGACCATGTTGCCTTGCGGGTGGTCGCCGACGGTCAGCGGTGGTTGGCCGACGTCGGGTTCGGCGCGTTCGCCCAGTACCCGCTGCAGTTCGACGTACAAGGCGACCAGGCAGATCCGGCGGGTACCTACCGGATCGAGCAATTGGCAAACGGCGACGTGCTCGTCGCCGAGAACGGCGCACCGACCTATCGGCTCGAGCCACGGTCGCGGGAGCTGGCCGAATTCGGGCCCACTTGTTGGTGGCAGCAGACTGCCCCCGAGTCGCATTTCACCATTGCTCCGATCTGCTCGATCCTGACCCAGGACGGACGAGTGACGGTGCGCGGTCGGACGCTTATCGAGACCACCTCCAACCTGCGCAGCGAGCGGGAAGTTGACGACGACGGCGAGCTGCTGGCCATCTACCGCGAACGGTTCGGCATCGTGTTGGACCGGATTCCACTACCACCACCGCTCTCAACGGCCCACGCCGTCCATCCGTGAGGTCGTACCGTTCGTGGGGTGCTGGCCGTCGACCATGTGATCGTGGTGGTGCATGACCTCGATGCGGCGGCCCGCCGCTACGACAAGCAGCTCGGGCTCGGATCTGTTGCGGGCGGGCGTCACGCTGAGCACGGCACGGGAAATCGCATCGTGCCGCTCGGCGACAGTTACATCGAGCTGATGGCCGTCGTCGACCGCGACGAAGCCGCTTCCAGCTCGCTCGGTTCGTGGGTGGAGCGTCGGCTCGGCGAAGCGCCAGTGGCGCTCTGCTTGCGTACCGACGACATCGAGGCTGCGGCCGAATCGACTGGGTCGATCTCGGCGGCGACCGGGATCGCCTCGCGTCATGGCTGGGGTCCCATCAGCTGGACCTACGCCACGTCGAAGGCCCTGCTGGCCCGCGCCGGGTCGCCGTCGCCACCGCCAACGGCGACCCCGTCCTGATCGGCTCACAGCGATAGGCGTTGCTCGGACACGCCTGGAGCAGACTGTCGCTGTATGCCTCCACCCGCTGGGTTCACGTATCAAACTCGGAAGTCTGGTGAGGTCGTGATTCGCCATCACGGCCGTGTCGCCACTGTGTTACGGTGGGCGGGCCCGCTTCCTCGCCGACGCCGGCTCGGCTGACCTCCAAGCCCGAATGGCGAGACTCACGGGCGATTACAAGCACGGCAACGAGCGGCGAGGTCGCCAGAGCGAGGCCGGCGCTGTCTAGCAGGGGTCAACGTCATCGCAACGCGAGGCGGAGGACGATCTCGCCGTGCGGGTCAGCGTCGCCAGTGGGCACGAAGCCGAGTCGCTCGTAGAAGGCGCCGGGACCGCCTTCGCCGCCAACGACGTGGCTGGTGAGCAGTTCATCGCCGCCTACCGCGCCGATGAGGTCGACAACTTGTCGCACGACTTCGCGTCCGTATCCGCGGCCCTGGTGGCGTCGGTCGATCAGCAGCTTCCAGAGGAACCATGGGCCGAGGATCTCTGGTGGTTGCGGTACGCAATCCCAGCTCAGCATCACGAACCCAACCAGTCAGCGAGTCAGCCACGGATTCTGCCGCCTGCCGGGATTCTGGTGCCGCAAAGCGGTCAGCGGTGACCGGTTTGCGGCCTAAGAATCGCCGCGGCCCAGCGCGAGGGCCAAGGGTGCTCAAGTACCTGACTAGAGTCAGAGGAATTGACGAGGACTCGGTGGCGTGTGTGCGACGGTTCAACCGGACCGTCACCCAAGGTGTCGGCGCGCTGAACGACCACTTCCTCGGTCGAGATCGCCCGCTCGGGGAGTCGCGGCTGTTGTGGGAGATTGGCGAACACGGCTGCGAGGTACGGGCGTTGCGAGCTCGGCTCGATCTCGATTCGGGCTACCTCAGTCGCCTGCTGCGCTCGTTGGAGGCCGGTGCCCTGATCGAGCTCGGTCCCAGCGAACACGACCGACGCGTCCGCACCGCGCGGCTCACCAAGAGGGGCTCGGCCGAACGGGCTGTACTCGACCGGCGCAGCGATGCCCTCGCTTGGTCAATGCTCGAACAGCTCGACGACGCCCATCGGCAGCGCCTCGTTGCAGCGATGGACGACGTTGACCGGCTGCTCACCGCAGCGCTCGTTCAGATCGACGGCATCGATCCGGCTCACCCTGACGCCCAGCGCTGCCTCGGCGAGTACTTCGCCGAGCTCGACCGCCGATTCGATGTCGGCTTCGATCCGGCGCGAAGCATCTCCGCCGACCTCGACGAGATGCGACCCCCGGCGGGCGCCTTCTTCGTCGCCAAGTCGCATGGCGATGCGATCGGTTGTGGCGCACTCAAGTTCCACGCCGACGCACCAACCGAGCTCAAGCGGATGTGGATCGACCCACGAGCGCGAGGTCTCGGCGTTGGCCGACGCCTGCTCGACGAGCTCGAGCAGCGAGCCATCGCCAGCGGCAGCCGAGCGCTACGACTCGAAACGAATAGGGCCCTCACCGAGGCGATCGCAATGTACCGAGCAGCCGGCTACCGGGAAGTCGAGGCGTTCAGCGACGAGCCGTACGCCCACCTCTGGTTCGAGAAGCGCATCGACTGATCCACTGTGGTGCCCGGGTTTTTTTAGTAGATCAGCGACTGGGTGTGGACCGGTCGCAGCTCAGCGCTCGTGATCGGCGGGCGCTGGCCGCGACGGCGGGCCAGTTCTTCGTCAACGGGGCGATGACGGCGTCGTTCATCGCCAGGGCGCCGCAGATCCGAGACCGCATCGGAGTGACTGTCGACGAATTCGGGCTCCTGCTTTCGGTCGCGGCGATCGTCGGCATCATCGGAAGCCTCGTCGCCGGGCGGATCGTCCACGCGGCCACGACGCGACGCGTGCTGCAGGCCGGCGCCGTGGTGATGGTGCTGAGCCTGCCCGTGATCGGTGCCGCCCGTAGTCCGGCGGTGTGGCTGATCGGCATGTTCACCTACCTCTTCGTCGACGTCCTCGTCGACATCTCGATGAACCTCCAAGGCTCGTGGATCAGCGCCCGCCGGCACGCGCCGGTCATGAACCGCCTGCATGGGCTCTGGAGCCTCGGCATCTTCGCCGGCGGACTCGGAGCGGTGGCTGCGAACGCCGCCGGGCTGTCGACGTTCACCCACCTCGTCATCGTCGACGCCGTCATGGCGGTGGCCCTCCTGTTCGTGACGCGCAATCTGCTTCCAGACGACGAGGAAGGACACGGCGGCGCGGCGACGCCGCCGACCCCGCCGAGCGCCTCGCGAGGGATGCGTCTCGGGCCGGTCTTCCTCCTCGTGCTCGCCGGCATGTTCGCCGTCATCGCCGAGGTCACTGGCGGCGACTGGGCGACGTTCCGCCTGGCCGACGACTTTCATGCCTCCGCCGCGCTGGCGAGTCTCGCCTTCGTCGCCTACAGCGTGGGGATGACGGCGATGCGCTTCAGTGGCGACTGGCTGCAGCTGCGGCTCGGTCGCATGGGCCTGCACCGCCTCAGCGTCGGTCTCGCCGCGGGCGGTCTGGTGATCGCGGCCCTGGTTCCCAATGAGGCGGCATCGATCGTCGGCTTCCTGCTCGTCGGGCTCGGCGTCGCAACGTTCATGCCCAAGCTCTACGACGACGCAGCCCGGCTCCCGGGACGCCGGGGCGCCGGACTCGGAGCGATGACCGGTGGAATACGTGTCGCATTCTTGATCACGCCAGTGGTGGTCGGCGGGCTCGCCGCCACGAGTTTGTCGGTTGGCGAGGCCATCGCGATCTTCACGCTCCCGGCGACGATCGGCCTCGTCATCGTCACCGAGTGGAACGAACGGCTGCTCCGCCGCAGAGTGGAAGCGACGGCCCCGTCACCTGAGAACGGCTAGTCGTCCGCCGAGCTGCTCACAGCGTCCAGGAAGGCGCCGAGTACATCGTTGAATCGCTGTGGCTGCTCGAGATTCACCATGTGAGCGGTTGGGAACGACTCGAGGCGCGCCCCGGGGACGCTCTCGGCGAGGTGGCGCATCGACGCCTTGGTCGACTCGTCGTCGAGTTCGCCGACGATGACGAGCAGCGGGACGCGCAAGGCGTCGAGGCGGGCGGCGGCTGGGGGATCGAGAACCTGGGGGATGCCCTCGTCTTTCTCCGCGTCGTAGTTGGTGCTGATCCAGTCGGCGACGCGGGCGCGGAGCTCCCGGTCGACGCGATCAGCCCGTTGTCCGGGTCCGTCGACCCAGTAGGCGACCTCGAAGTCGGTGAGACGGTTCCAGTCCTTCGCTTCCCACCACCCCTCGACCTCGTCCCAGTCGACCGTCGACGCGTCGTCGGCCTCGTAGCCACCGATCCCGCCGGCGACGACGGTCAACGACCGCGCACGTTCGGGCTGCTCGAGAACGAAGTCGAGGGCGATCTGACCACCGCGGGACAATCCGACGACGTGAGCCGAGCGCTCATCGACCTCGTCAAGGACGGCAGCAGCGTCCGCGCGGTTGCTGAACTCGACGTGCTCCGTTTCCGTGCGCCCATAGCCACGGGTGTCGAAACGGATGACCCGGTAGCGACCACCGAGAGCAGCCGCCTGGTCGTCCCACATCCGCAGGTTGGCGACACCGGCGTGAATGAACAGCACCGGCTCACCGTTGCCCTCAGCCTCGTAGTAGATGCGCGCTCCGTTGTGCGAGAGGAACCCGCTCGTGGACTTCGTCACCACCACAGTTTCGTCGAGATTCTCGAAGGGCGCCGACACGCGGAGCGCCGGTGAGGTGACCTTCGGAGCCGAGCGTCAAGAAGCGACGGATCAACTCCGAAGTACAGCTGCAAGCGTGCGACAGCACCCGCGATCGACCGAGTCTGCCCCCAACCGGCTCACCGGAGCCGTCCGACGACGCGCTCGAGAACGGCGGTGATCGTGGCGAGCTCGGTGGGCTCGATGGCGTCGAGGAAGGCGCTGCGCACGATCTCGGTGTGGCCGGCGAACACGCGGCGCCGCATCCGTTCACCCTTCGCCGTGATGCGCGCAACGATGCCCCGCTCGTCGTTGGTGGAACGCCGGCGGGTGATCCAGCCGCGCGACTCGAGCTGGGCGACCTGGTAGCTGAGTCCGCTGCGCGACACGATGAGGGCGTCGGCGAGCTTCGCCATGCGGATGCCGACATCGCCCGCGTTGGCAAGGTTCATGAGGATCTCGAACTGCACCTGCGTGAGGTCGGCCTGATCTCGCAGGTTCCTCTCGACGGCGCGTTGCAACAGCGTCGAGCTCGCGATGAGTGCCGCGTACGCGCGGAACTCCTCAGCCGAGATGTCGGTCGCCATGACGCGTTTCACACGGAAGGATTCTGGCAGATCATTCGAATTTGAGCTATCCTCGAATTTAGTTCCAATTTGAATGATTTGGAGGACACCATGAGAATCGCCATCCTCGGTACTGGCCGCGTCGCCCGGAGCCTCGCCACTGGCCTGGTGCGTGCTGGTCACGACGTCGTCATCGGCTCGCGAGACCCGGCAAACCGCAGCGGACTCCCGGTCCCCGTCGTCGCTTCGGCGGACGCCGTCGTCAGCGCCGACGTCGTCATCGACGCTGTGCAGGGCGTCGACACGATCCCGCTGCTCGCGTCGATCGGGTCCGACAACCTCGACGGCACTGTGCTCTGGGACATCGCCAACGCAGCGAACCCCGACTTCTCACTGGCGATCCCGGACGACAGCCTCGCCCGCCGCATCCAGGAGGCGTTTCCGGGCGTCAGGGTCGTGAAGGCGGCCAACAGCGTCGCCGCGGCGGTGGTCGCCGACCCGAGCACGCTGCCCGCGCCGACGACCATGTTTCTCTCAGGCGACGACACCGTCGCGAAGGAGGTCGTCTCCGGCCTGCTCGTCGACCTCGGCTGGCCGCGTGAGAGCCTTTTCGACCTCGGCGGCATCGCCCACGCCTACGGGCAGGAGCACTACCTCGCGCTGTTCGGAACGATCCTGCACAAGCTCGGCACGCCCTACTTCAACATCGCCATCGTCCAGGCCGCGTAGCGAGTTGGTGGTCGGCATGATGCGCCGCCAGACGTCGATGAACCGCGGCGAACCTGCTCATCCTCCTCGCCGCGGGTGTAGCGAACCGAGCGTCACATGACCGGTCGCTCATCAGGCCTGGAGCTGTTCGACTGATTCGACGTGGGCCGGACCAACGCCGTCGAGGGCGAACTTGACCTGGTCCAACTCAGATTCCTCGATCGGCGAGCGCAGCGGCTTCGACAACTCCGAACCGGTGGCGACGAAGCCGGCGAGCACCTCGTTGAAGCTCGCCTCATTGCCTCGCATCCGAGCCACGTGCGTGGCCCCTGCGCCGTCCAGTGCAGGTGACACCGGCAGATAGACCTCGAACGTCGCATCGGCGCCGCGTTGGTCCGGGACGATGTTTCCCAAGTTCTCTTGCTGAGTCATGGCCGTCTGGTACCCGCCACGAGCCGATGGCAACACTCCTTTCGCTCATGTCAGACGAAACGCAACTACGTGCACATTCGGCTGGCACGAACGGGTCGGGTCACTGTCAGGCTGGTCGGCCGTCGATGAGCGGAACGCGACACCCGTTCGTCAGTCGACGCCGAGGAGGGCCTCGACAAGCTGACGGAAGACGCGGAGTTGGGCGCGCATCGCGCCCGGCTCACCGTGCGTTCTGTAGAGGATGAAAGCGCCCTCGAAGGTGGTGAAGAGATGGTCGGCGAGTGCGTCGAGATCGAGGTCGGGACGGCGGCCGACCAGAGCCGGGCGAAGGAGGTCGACAACGGCGCTTCGCCAGGCCAGCTCGGTCTTGGCGACGAGGTCATTGATCTCGCTTCCGGTGAAGTGCCGCTCGGCGAGCACCGTGGCGAACAGGCAACCGGTGTGGACGGAGACCAGCTCGTCGGCACCGTTCTCATAGAACCGGAGAAACGCCACCACCTTGGCCGCCGGGTCCTCGATGTCGGCGACCGCCGCCAGACCGGCGTCGAGGTGGGCAATGTCCGAGGCCGCGTAGCGCTCGACGAGCTGGACGGCGAGGTCGGCCTTGGAATTGAAGTGGTGGAAGAATGCCCCCTTGGACGTGGACGCCTCGGCGATCACCTGATCGAGCGACGTGGCGGCGTAGCCCTGGGCGATGATCAACCGCTCGGCGGTGTGCAGGATCCGCTCGCGATTGGCAGTCCCGTCTCTCGGCACAAGTTCCTTTCTACCAGACCGATCGGTCTATAACGGAGGACCGAAGCAGGCGGCCTTCCCGCCACCTCATACGTGACGCATGACTGAAACGTGCGAACCCTCGAAACCGCGATACGCCCGACGGCGTTAGTTCGACAGCGAGATATCTCGGGAATTCTTCAGAGCTTCGGCGTACGGTCGTCGCATGACGAGCGGGGTGCGCTCGGTGCCGCAAGTCGGCGCCCGTGGCGCCGTCGTCGTCGCCGCTGCAGCAGTGCTCGTTGTCGCGGCGCTGCCGGCAACCCTCGGCGCGCAGCAGGTGTTGACGCCGACGACCGTGGCTCCGGCACCGACCACCGTGTCGGTACCACCGATCCAGTCGCCCTCGTTCCCGGCCGGCATCTGGAAGGGCACGGCGGTTGCCACCGGCGGTATCAGCGGGCACGGTGCCGAGGGGTTCCTGCCCGAACCGATCATCGTCAGCTTCGAGTTCGAAGTGGCACCCGACGGCAACGTCGTCAACGGCATCTGGGGATGGAATGGCGAGGTGGTCTCCGCCGCGGAGGGTGTGGCCGGGCTGTTCACGATGTCCGGTTCGGGTCCGCTGGGTGGCAACGCCGGGAGGATCGAACTCAGCGGGAACATCCACATGAGTGGGACCGTGACCGTCAACGGCGCCGAGTTCCCCATCGAGAACGACTCACCCGCTGCCGGCGCCTTCTCCCCGCGATCTGTTTCGTGCAACGTCGTGTCCGGCGACATGGCGACCGAGGGTCGACAGCTGCAGGAGGACGCCGGGTTGGCAACCACCGTCACGGCGCCGTTCACTGCCCAACGCATAGGCGCGCCCGGCGACCAAGGACTCGCCAACTTCGAGGAGACTTACACCGAGTTGGTGCTGACCGCCGAAGGTTTGCTCGCCGCTGGGGTGCCGCACGTGGCGGATGTCGTGGCGCTGACCGAACGAGCCGAATCCTTCTACCACCAGGTATACCTGTCAATCGAGTGCCCAGCGAGCGGAGCTGCGAGCATGCTCCCGGGTCAGCAGCACTACTCACACTTCGTCGCGCTGCTCGGTCAAGTGCTGCTGACGGCCCTCGCCGACCCGTCGATCTTCTCCGCCGAGGAGGTGCAGACGCTGGCCTTCGCCGCCGTACGAATCGGTGTGGTCGGTACCGCTGCGCCGGATCCGGCACTGTCGGCTCAGGTCTGGCAGGCGCTGTACGACGCCGTCGAGACCAAGCTCGCTGATGCCACAGCCACCCAGGACAAAGCCGACTGCACGGTGCTGTTGATTGCGGCGAGCGCAATGGGCTTCACCGAGCTGGTTGCCCCCGCCCAGGCGTGTGTGACGTCATGAGGACACGCGGTATCGCGGCAACATTCGTTGCTGGACTCGTTGTTGCCGGAGGTGGGCTCGCAGTGTCTTCGACCGCGGCGACGGCGCCCCCGCCCACGGTCGAGGAGAGCTCGATCGACCAGCCCGGCGAGCCACTCGATCTCGGCCTTGCTCCCGTGACCTTGGTTGCACCAGCAACGACCGGTGCGGGCGAGCGTCCGGCATTCAGGTGGAAGCCAGTCGATGGAGCCACCTCGTACGCCTTGGCGGTGGTCACCACCGCCGACGAACCGCTGTGGGCGTGGCAAGGCGTGGCCACCGAGGTGATTCTCGGCGGCTGGCCAACGCCGCCACCTGCCGAAGCGTTCGGTCCACTCCTGGTCGGCGACGCGGTCTGGTTCGTCGTCGCCTTCGATACCGCCGGTGTACCCATCGCCAACAGCGTGCTGCGCCCGGTCGCGGCCTGACCGGCCGTGCGCTAGGCGTCGACCGGGCGGGTGCTGCGGGCGACGCGGTCGCTGACGATGCGTCCGTCGAGAATCTCGACGTCGTAGCCACCGCCCGCCGGGACTCGGCACCGGTCAGCGAGTAGTCACGACGAGCTTTTGCCACCTGTTCCGCTCGGGCCGCGGATCGTAGCCATACTCCCCCGTCGCTCGAACGACTCTGGGGCAGGATTCAGGCATGGAGCACATCGACTTCGACGGGCTGCGGATCGCCTTCACCCGTGCGGGTGCAGGCCCACCGCTTGTCATGTTGCACGGGGCGCCGTCCGACAGCCGTACCTGGCAATGGATGCTCCCCGATCTCGCTCGAGACCACACACTGATCGCGTGGGACGCCCCGGGCTTCGGGGAGTCGTCCGACATCGACGACGGCTGGCGGGCGGCACAGTTCGCCGACGCCCTCGCGGCGTTCATCGCCGCGCTCGGCCTCGAGCGGCCGCATCTCGTCGGCCATTCGTTCGGGACGATGGTCGCCCTCTCGCTGTTCGCGCGCCACCCAGCGGTGCCAGCGAGTCTCGTGCTCATCGGTGGCTACGCCGGCTGGGCGGGTTCGTTGCCGCCTGACGAGGTGACGCGACGGCTGGAGATGTTCGTCGGCATGGCCGAACTGGGCGACGCGTTCGACCCGAAGTCCTACCCCGGCCTGTTCTCCGACCTCATACCGGCTGACCGCGAAGTCGCGTTGGTCTCGATGATGCGTGAAAACATCCGGCCGGCAACGATTCGCGCGGCCGGCTACATCGGAGCGGAGACCGACCTCCGCCCGGTGCTGCCCACCGTCGACGTACCGACACTCGTCCTGCACGGCGCGGTCGACGCCCGCTCGCCGCTGGCGAACGCCGAAGGGCTCCATGCGGCGATCCCGACATCGCAACTCGTGGTGCTGCCGAGACTCGGTCATGCCTGCGTGGTCGAGGATCCCGAGGCGTGTGCGGAAGCGATCCGCCAGTTCGTGAAGACCGTGGACTGAGCGCTCCGCCGTTGATCGGACGGGTGCCAACAACGGTGGTCACGGCGTGGTGACCATGGCGAGCCGGGCAAGGACGTCGGCTGCCTCGGCGACGATTTGGCGCACCACGGCGCCAGCTGATTCAACCTCGTCGACTCGGCCGACGCTCTGTCCGGCAGCCACGACCAGCTCGTGGGCCGTGCCCTCGCGTTGGGCTGCTTTGAGGTGTTCGAGGAGGCCAGTCACGTCCTCCGGCCCCTCGACAGCCGCGACCCGCTCGACGAATGGGGACTGCAGAACACGAACGACCGTGCCGTATCCAACGGCACCCGGTTTCGGCGACAGCAGGTTGAAGAGCGGTGACTTCACCGCGTCGAGCGCCTGAGCGTTGACGATTCTGTGCAGGTGGTCGCGATGAATTGGTGACTCCAGCGTGGCCAGGAACCTCGTCCCGATGCTGACCCCGCACGCCCCGAAGGCCAATGCCGCGACAAGCCCGCTGCCGTCGACGAACCCGCCAGCGGCCACCACGGGGACGGGAGTGACGCGGCCCACGACCTGCGGCACAAGCACCGTTGTCGCGATCTCGCCGCCATAACCACCGGCCTCGCCGCCTTGGGCGATGACCACGTCGACACCGAGCCCGGCCGCTTGTTCCGCTTGCTCCACCGTCGTGACCTGAACCGTGACCAGGCTTCCCGCGTCATGAGCACGGGCCACGAGATCGCCAGGATTCCCGGTCGCGAACGAGATCACTGGCACGGCGGCACCGAGCGTCACCGCAAACGACTCTTCGTCCAAGTCGGGTGGCAAGTGGTTGACGGCAAACGGTGCATCGGAGCTGTCGCGAATCTGCCGAATGCCGTCACGCAGCGCCTCCGTCGACCGTCCCCACGCGCCGAGACTCCCGAGTCCGCCCGCCTGCGACACCGCCACCACCAGGGCCGGTGAGGTGTGAACGCTCATACCGGCCTGGATGATCGGGGCGTCGATCCCCAACACGTCACACAGTTCCGTTCGCAGCATCGAGGCCATGTGACGGCCCTCCTCACTCGCGACACGAGCCTACGCACGGTCCCGGACGTGGCGCGACGCGAGTCAATGACCGGTGAGTGCGATCTTCACGAGGACCACGAATCCGGCGACGATGAGAAGCGTCGCCCCGTAGACGAGTGACCGGACGCGCTTTGCTCCGCTGCCACGGGACACGGCGTAGCCGACAAAGGCGATGAAGAACGCCAAGACGAACTGACGACGTCGAGTTCAACCGACGCGGGAAGATGATGACTGGCACGGTGGCGAGCAGCGCCACCGCCGCCGCGCCCAGCAGTTGCGCCACCGCCGCCTGCGCATCATGACGTCGGACGTGTCCCGCCGCGACGAGCCGTGCCGAAACACCGAAGGCGAGCCAGTGCGCCAGCGCCAAGCCAACGGTGGTACCCCAGACGATCTCGAACACATGGTTTTCCCTGTCGATTCGGCCACGGCGGCGAGCGCAGCGAGCAGGCAGATCGCCACGTAGAGCGCCATTGTGAACGCCTCCTTCCGCAGCTCCACGTCGTCATCGGCGAGCGTGGGTCTGCCCACCACCTGAGGAGGCGATTCAGCCATGCCCTACATCGTGCATTGCCGGCCAACAACGAACCGACTCAGCAAGTCACCGAATCGGTCAGGCCACGACCACAACCGTGACTCGAGCGGGCACGAACGGTGAATCGTTCCGTCCGAACCGTGCTTTCACGGGGCATCACCTCGTTACGACGGCGGAGAGGATGCGTGTGATGAAGATGACGGCTCGCTTCACGGCGTGGACGGCGGCTTGCGGAGTTGTCGCGGCCCTCGTGGTTGGGTCAGCATCGTCCGTCGTGGAATCGGCGCCGCCGACGTCCGAGCCGCAGTTCGAGGCCTCGGTGGAGCCGATCGGCGAGCAGCTGGCGGCCGAGATGCGAGCCGTATCGTGGCGGCCGGAGTGTCCAGTGCCGATCTCGGACCTGCGACTGATCACGATGAATCACTGGGGATTCGACGGCCAGGTCCACACCGGTGAGCTGGTCGTCCACGCCGACGTCGCGGACGACATCGTTGGAGTGTTCGACAGGCTGTTCGACGTGGGCTATCCGATCAGGCGAATGGAGCGGATCGAGCACTACGCCGGGGACGATGACGCATCGATGGCGGCCGACAACACGTCGGCGTTCAACTGCCGACCGATCACCGGCGGCGGCGCGTTCTCCGTCCATTCGTGGGGCAAAGCGATCGACATCAATCCCGTCGAGAACCCGTACGTCAAGGGGGACATCGTGCTGCCCGAGGCGGGCCAGCCGTTCGTCGACCGCAACAGCTCCCGTCCCGGCGTGATCGTCGACGGCGACGTGGTCGTCGAGGCATTCGCGGCGATCGGGTTCGTCTGGGGAGGCGACTGGACGCGGCTCAAGGACTACCAACACTTCGAGGTCGAGGATCCCAATCAGGGTCCGACGGCGGCGCGGCGGTGCACGGCCTACACGCTGAACGCTGGCCGGTACCCCGTGCGGATGTGCCAGCGCGGGCTGGCCGTCGAGAACATCCAGCGACGGCTCGTCGGGCACGGCTACGACGTCGCGGTCGATGGCTACTTCGGGCCGCTGACGTCGGCGGCAGTACGCCGCTTCCAATCCGACCATGGGCTCACCGCCGACGGGCTGGTCGGTCCGCTCACCTGGCCGGCGCTGCTCGAGGACTCGTCGGGCGGCACCGACTCGGACGGCGACGGCCGCGTCGAGCCGTGGGAACCGGTCGCCGCGACCAACCTGCGCGAGTGTTCTCCGCAGGTGCCCGACTCGTCCAGCTGGACCGGCGACACCAACCCCCTGACCGACACGACCGGCGCAGTCAATGTCGCTCCGTTCAACGACTACCTCGCGTCGGCGTCGGTTCCGATCAACCGCTCACCGTGCGACGCGGCGCGGGTCCTCCTCCGCCTCGACCGGCCTCGCCAGGAGGGTGAGTCGGTGAGCGTCGTCGTCGATCCCGTTGGTGCCGCCAACGCAACCGTCACGGTCACGATCGAGAATCTCGCCGACGACTCGATCGCGGCGGTCCGCTACGAGTTGCGCTTCGAGGACTCCGGCAACGACGCCATCCGCCTCGCCGCCGGATCGTGGTCGCAGCGGTGCCAGCCCGGCCGCGGCCACGAGGACTTCTCGAGCGAGCTCTGCGTCTGAACCGGGGCTGTTAGTCGACGAAATTGCGTCCCTGGTTGCCCGGGTTGTTGCCGAGGTAGTCCTGCTGGATCGCCCGGAACACGTTGTCGTGCTCGATGTACGGGAGGAGCTGGAACATCCAGCTGGCACTGGCCGGGGTGTCCGCGGCGGAGACGGCCTGGGTGGCCACGGCGGCACCGGCGAAGGCCACGGCAGCGGCGATGGTGGCGACGAGCTTGCGCACGTGATTCTCCTTTGGTCGAGGTGTCGAGTGCTGCACGGGTTCGGACCCGGCGTCGCTGCGGATGGCGCGGGAGCGCAGCGCGGCCGGCTGCCCATGCGAGTGGCCGACTGCCGACGTTGCCGACTCGTCCGCTCGGGCCGCTCAGATACGTTCCTCGTAGTGGGATTGAACGTCACCATTGAGTCTGGGAGTCGCACGTGAAGGCCGTCGTCTACGACCAGTACGGGCCGCCAGAAGTACTGCGCGTTGACGACGTTCCTCTGCCACGTCCTTCAGCGGGTCATGTGCGAATCAGAGTGGCCGCAACGTCGGTCAACCTCAGTGATTGGGAGACTCTGCGCGGGTCGCCGCTGTACGCGCGCCTTGGCGGGTTGCGCGCTCCCGCCCGCCCGACGCTCGGTTCGGACATTGCCGGATGGGTCGACGTCGTCGGCGAGTCGGTCACTCGGTTCCGCCCAGGGGACGAGGTGTACGGAGACAACCTCGCGCTGAAGGGCGGCTTCGCCGAGTACGCAATCGCGGCGGAGTCGGCGCTCACCCACAAGCCCGCGGCGTTGACGTTCGCACAGGCATCAACAATCCCTCAGGCAGGAGCGATCGCGATACAAGGAACCGAAGGCGCCGCGGTCGGGCGTCGGGTGCTGGTCAACGGGGGCGGCGGTGGGTCGGGCTCGTTCGCAATCCAACTGGCAAAGCGGCTCGGTTCTCACGTCACCGGTGTCGACAACGCCGACAAGCTCACGTTCATGCGGGCGCTCGGCGCCGACGACGTGATCGACTACCGCAGCGCCGATTTCACCCGCCGCGAACAGCAGTACGACCTCATCCTTGATCTCGTCGCGCATCGATCGGTGTTCGACTACCGCCGAGCGCTGGCCCGAGGCGGTCGTTACCGCTGCGTCGGCGGGTCGGTGTCGGCGCTGCTGCGCGTCATGACGATCGGCTGGACCGCCAGCCGGCTGACTCGCCGCCGGATGGGAGTGCTCACCGTGAAGGAGGGGCCCGACCACTTCAAGCCACTGGCGGACCTCTGCATCGCCGGTGAGGTCAGCATCCACATCCACCGCACGTTCACGCTCGACGAAGTACCCGAAGCGCTCGCCTGCGTCGGTGAAGGTCGCAGCCACGGCAAAGTGGTGGTCACGACATCGATGACTCCAGAGTCGCGGTAGGGCCACCGCGATGGTTCGGTCAGGTGATCTTCGGAGCCGAAACGTCAGGTAGCGACGGCGGTTCAACTCCGAAGCACAGCTTCACGCGTGATCACGCGACCACCTGCCCCCGTCGGCCCATTGGTGAGCGCTCTTAGCAACCGGCAGCGTCGAGCCGGGCGAGAAACGTGCCGGCACCGATGACGGTGGCGCCGGCGTCCTCGACATCCCGACGCAGCACACGGTCTGAGGTCACCACCGTGACGTCGGGAACGTCGGCCACGATCTCGCGGATCAGATCGTCAGCAGCGTCGCGACCCCGCCGAGTTGCGTAACGCACCGTGATGCCCTCGTGGTCGCCCTCCGCCAGGTCTGGCTGTGCCACGTCGAGCACGAGCATGGCCCGCTCGCCGAGGCACTGCAGACGACCGAGCAGTCGCCGGACAGCCGCGGGTCGGTCACGCCACCAACCGTCCGCCACCGCGCCGATCACATTGTTGCCGTCGACCACGAGGATGGTCCTAGCGTCGCATGGCCGATCAGCTTCTGGGCACCAATTCTTGGATCCATTCTGGGGCCGCGGCGATTCTTAGGCCGCAAACCGGTCACCGCTGACCGCTTTGCGGCACCAGAATCCCGGCATCGGCTGACGCGCCGATTCGAGGCCCCATACGGGACACAGCTGTCCGGATCGTGGTCCCAGAATCCGAGCACCCGCGGCCGCCCAGATCCGTCTGGGCGAACTCACGGCAGTGAGGCGTGGGCGTGCCAGAAGTCGAGGATCGCGCCGGTGGCACCGAAGTGCGACGCCACCGGTGGGTTGCCGACGGTGGTCGGGGTTGGCCAGTTGTGACCGCCGTTTATCACCGTGGCGCAGGAGAACGCCTCTGCGCCCAGGTACAGCTGAACCACGACCTCGGTGAGGTTGGCGCTGCCTGGGATCAACGTCGTCGCGGCGGCGGGCGCGCCCGGCGGAATTCCGTTACGCGTGAGCATCTCGTGGACCGTGAAGGCGGGCTGGGTCGTGTCTATCGGAACCTCCAGCAGCATCGCCGGGGGTCGAAACGTGTGGTCGCCGGTGCCGTGGACGTAGGCGACGGGAACGGGAGCGGGTTGGCTGCCGGAGGCGGCGAGCTCACGGCGGTAGCGCTGCGCCTTCTCCGGGTTGAGGGCCATACCGACGGCGGCAAACCCACGGAACAGGCCGACGCGGTCCGAGTTGATCAGCTGCCACACCATGCCGCCACCGTTGGAGAACCCAGCGGCATAGATCAGAGCCGGATCGGCGGACACGTCGGGAACCACTGCCGAGCCGGTCACGTACAGCCGAGTCGTCAGCTCCTGCACGAGCAGGTCGACGAACTCGAGGTCGTAGGTGGGGAAGGAACTGTCCGACTTCTGGAAATGGACCCACTCGCCGGACAGACGGGGATCTGCCTCCGGGAACACCAGCAGGTAGTCGGCGACGTTGGCCGGGACGGGATTGCCGGGCTCCAGCCCCCAACGGCGAGCGATCGTCGCCGCGTCCTGGCCGCCACCGTGGAACACGATGATTGCCGGCACCGTCGCCTGGGCAGGGTTGGCCGGGACGTGGACGTGGTAGGTGCGGTCGCCACCCTGGACGATCAGCTGGTCGGTGAGAACGGGCATCGAGACTCCTCTGGCAAGTCCCGCCACCATCCCCGATCGGCGTTACCCGAGCGTTACCCACCCCTGCTCGACGTCGCGGTCAACCTCGGCGAGGATGGCCGCATGCCGAGCGACGACATCGAGCCGTTCCACCTCGAAGTCCACGGCGACGACCTCGCCGATCTTCGGGCGCGGCTGCTGGCGGCGCGTTGGCCGGACCCGCCGACTGATCCGACGCAAGGGATCGCCCTCGACCGGCTGCAGTCACTGTGCACGTACTGGGCGGAAGCCCACGACTGGCGGTTGACCGAGGAGTGGCTCAACACCGTCGGTCAGTTCCGCACCGCCATCGACGGGCTCGGCATCCAGTTCGTGCATGCTCGCTCGAGTGACCCGCACGCCCTTCCGCTGTTGCTCACCCACGGCTGGCCCGGCTCGATCATCGAGTTCCGCGAGGTGATCGGGCCGCTCAATGACGCCGGATTCCACTGCGTCGTGCCGTCACTGCCAGGTTATGGATGGAGCGACAAGCCGACCGTCACCGGTTGGGGTGTCGAGCGCATTGCCCGCGCCTGGGCGACGCTGATGGCACGGCTCGGCTACGACCGGTACGGCGCCCAGGGCAGCGACTGGGGCACGAGCGTGAGCGCCAGTCTCGGGCAGCTCGTCCCCGAGCACGTCGTCGGAATCCACCTCGTGCCGCCGCTGGTCCCAGCCGATCCGGCCACGCTCGGCGAGCTCACCAAGGCCGAACAACAGGCGCTGAATGCTCTCGCCGACGGTGCCGAGAACGAATCCGGTTACTCGGCGATGCAGCGCACACGCCCGCAGACAGTCGGGTACGCCCTCACCGACTCGCCGGTCGGGCTCGCCGCTTGGATCGGCGAGAAGCTGATCAGCTGGACCGACCCCCGCTGCCAACTGTCGGACGACGCGATCCTCGACAGCCTGATGTTCTACTGGCTGCCGCGTACCGCCGCATCGAGTGCTCGGCTGTATTGGGAGAGCCTCCGCGATGTCGCCCGCTGGCTCGAAGGGCCGCTCCAACAACGCGACCATGTCGACACGCCTGCCGGTTGCACCGTGTTTCCCTTCGAACTCCAACGCCCGTCACGACGGTGGGCCGAACGGCGCTTCCACGACATCCGCTACTGGAACGAGCCCGAGCGCGGCGGCCACTTTCCAGCCGTCGAGGTGCCGGAACTGTTCGTCGACGAAGTGACCCGATTCTTCGCACTCGTCCGATAGGGGTCGCTTGCCCTGCCAGGCGGAACGGGTGAAGATTCGCGGGTGAAGGCGACGGCGTTGCTGGCGCGGATCGGCGCGGACGCCAGGGACGACGAGGAACTGCGCCAGAAGAAGGCGCTCCTCGTCGTGCTCGCCGTCCTGATCCTGCCCGTCTCCGTCGTGTGGGGAAGCCTTTACCTCATCCTCGGCTCACCCGTGGGTGTCGTTCCGTTCGTCTACTTCGCCGTCTCGCTCGGCTCGTTGCTGGTCTTCGCCCGAACCCGGCGCTTCCAGCCCTTCCTGGTCACGCAACTCCTCGACATCCTGTTGACGACGACCGCCGGGCAGATGCTCGTCGGCGGCTTTCTCCCATCCGGAGGGGTCGGTCTGTGGGGGATCCTCGCCCCGCTCGGCGCGCTCGTCTTCCTCGAGGTTCGTCAAGCCATCGCTTGGTTCGTGGCGTTCGTGGTGATCTTCCTGCTCACTGGTCTCGCCGGCGAGGTGTTGTTCTCGAACGCCGATCTCCCAGTGTGGTTCATCAGCACGATGCTGGCGTTGAACATCGTCGGCACGGCCTCGATCGCCTTCACGATCCTCGCTTCCTTCGCCCACCAGCGCAACACCGCGCTTTCGGCACTGCGCGCCGAGCAGGCGAAGTCCGAAGCCCTCCTCCTGAACATCCTGCCTGGGCCCATCGCCGAGCGACTGAAGGCCGCCGCCCAGCCGATCGCCGACCACTTCGCCGCCGCCACGATCGTCTTCGCCGACGTCGTCGACTTCACCCCGCTCGCCCAACGCCTCCCGCCGGCTGAGACGGTCGGCATCCTCGACCAGCTGTTCTCCCGCTTCGACGCACTCGTGGAGCGCCACGGGCTCGAGAAGATCAAGACGATCGGCGATTGCTACATGGCGGCAGCAGGCGTGCCGAATGCTGACGCGGATCACGCGCCCAAGGCGGCACGCCTGGCCCTCGACATGCGCGACGAGCTGGCGACCTCAGCGCACGCCGGGTTACTCGGACTCGAACTGCGCATCGGCATCAACTCGGGGCCGGTCGTCGCAGGGGTGATCGGCACGAAGCGCTTCCTGTACGACCTCTGGGGCGACGCCGTGAACACGGCGAGCCGGATGGAGTCCCACGGGACGCCCGGCGAGATCCAGATCACGCGGGCGACGTACGAGCTGTTGGACGACAAGTTCATGTGCAAGCGTCGGGGAACGATCGACGTCAAGGGCAAGGGCGAGATGGAGACCTGGTACCTCGTCGGGTTGCGCTCGGACGTCCGGCGAACGGACTCACCCGTCTGCGTCAGCCCGGCGACCACGAACCGGTCGGTTGGCTGACACAACTATCGACCTCGAGTCAGACGGTCGGAGCCACCGCTGTCGGCGACGCCGAGGGGGTGTTGGATGACCGAATCGTCAGGTAAACGACCCATCGGTCGGTCGACGCAGTGGCGGCATCCCTCGGCGCACGGCGGTTGCAAAGTCGTCGAGGAGGGCGGTTGGGTGCCGCTCCAGTGCGCCGCCACCGGGTACGCGGTGGAGGTCGACCATCCCCATCTGGACGATCCAGTCGTCGATCGGTGTCGTCGACTCGCGGTACGCCCAGTCGACGAGGGCGGTGAACGGGAACCACGTATAGCCGATAAGCGGGACCCCGTCAGCACGCAGCTGCTCCACGGCGTCGAGCGACTCGCGCAGCCAGCTGCGGCGTTCAGCGAGCGTGCCGCCACGACTCGTCTCGGTGATCATCACCGGCAGCCCGTAGCGGGCCGCATAGGTGCGCACGACCTCGTCGAGTCCAACGTTCCCGGCTTCGACGACGACCGGCACGCCGGCGTCGTCGAAGCGGAGCGTCGAGAAGCCGGGGTAGTAGTTGACGCCAACGACGTCAGGCGTCACCGGCTCTCGTGTCAACTTGTCGAGCCGCTCGGCGTCAGCGCCGTGGCTCGTCAACCAGGCTCGCATCGGATGATCTGCGCCGACCCGGCCGAGAACGAGGTCGAGGACGACGAAGCGTCGCTCGTCGAGGATCGCCCTGGGGATCGGGAACGTGTCGCCTGCGTACCGGAACGCCGCCTCGACGCACACGAAGGTGGCGTCAGGCTGCACGGCTCGAATCGCCCGCTGTGTCGCCACGATGCCCTCGGCGAGCGGCACGACGAGGGCGACGAAGCCGTCCTCACCGGTGCGATACGGCGGCCAGACGCCACGGTGGCCGCAGAAGTCGGCGTTGACGTTGGGCTCATTGAGCGGCGTCCAGACATCGAAGCGGTCGCCGTAGCGGCTGGCCGCCGCGGCGGCATAGTCGCCAACGCGCTCGGGGTAATCGGGATCGAGGAACGATTCCGTCATCCACAGCGGCGTGCCGTAGTGCATCAGGTCGACGATGCACGTGAGGCCGAGCTCGGTGATGCGGTCGACAACGCGGTCGACCCAGCCCCATTCGAAGCGTCCCGACTCCGGCTCGACGCGGTACCAGGGAATGCCCCAGCGCAGGCTGTCGGCCCCCGATCGGGCGAGTAGATCGAGGTCCTCACGCCAATACTGATAGTGCTGCGTCAGCTCGTACTCGTCGAGCCGACGCATGCCGACGCGCTCCTGGGGAATGAATGTGTCCTCGATTCCGGCGGCAAACCGGAACGGAGCACCCGCCGTCCAGTCGGTTCGCGTGCGCCGCTCGGTCATTCGGTCGTGGCCGCCAAGCGCACCATCGTCCAGGACATCGGTGGCAATACCAGCGTGAAGCCAATACCGTCGATGTCGACCGGCGACCCTGGCTGAATCCGGACTCGGTCGGGCTCGGTGGCGCTGTTGCCGGCGTCGGGATCGCCATCGCAGAGCTGCAGCCGCTCGACGAATCGCAGCGGTGGGAAGCCGTTGGCAATGACCCGCACCGGCAGAGCAGCGTCCAGCGAGCGGTTGACGAGGATCGCCGTCAGGGCGGCGCCATCGTCGTCGAACGTCGCCACGGCGTCGAGCACCGGCACATCGCCGTAGCGGGGCGTCGGTTGCACCGGCGAGTCGACCTGCGTCAGTAACACGTCGCCGCGAGCGTGGCGTGCCGTGGCGGCGAAGGGGTCGAAGATCGTCTGCTTCCACGCATCGCCTCCGGGCTCGGTGCGGATCGGGGCGATGACGTTGACGAGCTGCGCTTGGCAGGCGATGCGGACGCGATCGCAATGGCGCAGCAGGCTAATGAGCAGCCCGCCGACGACGACGCCGTCGACAACCGAGTAGTCGTCCTCGATCAACGCTGGCGATCGGTCGTAGCGCAGCTCCTCCTCGCCGCCGAATCGGTGCTGGTACCAGACGTTCCACTCGTCGAACGAGAGCGACAGCCGTCGCGTCGATCGCAGCCGGGCAGCGACCGCGTCCGTCGTCGACACGACGGTGTCGATCATGTGATCCATCTCGACGGCCGACGCCAAGAAACTGACCCGGTCGTCGCCGCGCTGCTCGTAGTAGGCGTGCAGGGAGATGTGGTCGACGACGTCGTGGCAGTGCTCCAGCACGGTCGCCTCCCACGCTCCGAACGTCGGCATCGCCGAGTTGGAGCTGCCGCAGGCAACGAGCTCGATCGATGGATCGACGCGGCGCATGGCGCGGGCGACCTCGGCGGCGAGGCGTCCGTATTCGTGCGCAGTCTTGTGGCCGATCTGCCAGGGGCCATCCATCTCGTTGCCGAGGCACCACAGGCGCACTCCGTACGGATTCGCGGAGCCGTTCTTCACCCGCGAGTCGGACCATCGCGTGCCGCCGGGGTGGTTGGCGTACTCCAGCTGGTTGCAAGCCTCCTCGATCCCCCTCGTTCCGAGATTGACTGCGACCATCGGTTCACACCCGACGGCTTGCGTCCAACGCATGAACTCGTCGATGCCGAACTGGTTCGTCTCCACGGCCTTCCACGCTCGGTCGAGGCGGACTGGCCGTTCGGGAGGAGGACCGATGCCGTCCTCCCAGTTGTACCCGGACACGAAGTTGCCGCCGGGGTAACGGACGACGGTCACTCCGAGCTCGCGCGCCAGATCCACTACGTCGGCGCGGAACCCGTCGTCGTTGGCCGATGGGTGTCCCGGCTCGTAGACGCCGCCGTAGACGCAGCGACCCATGTGTTCAACGAACGAACCGAATAGCCGAGGTGGTATGGACGCGACGCGGAACGCCGCATCGAGCGTGACCGTCGCGCTCATTTGATGCCTGTCGTGGCCATGCTGTCGACGAAGCGGCGCTGGATCAGCAGGAACAACAGCACGATCGGCACCAGCGCCAGAACCGAGCCGGCCATCAGCAGCCCGTACTCGACGACGTGCTGCCCGGCGAACACCGCCAGCCCCGCCGGGAGCGTCTGGTTCTGGCTCGACTGAATGATGACGAGCGGCCACAGCAGATCGTTCCAGTTGTACATGAAGTGGAACAGCGCCAGCGTCAGCAGCGCCGGCTTCGCCAGCGGCAGGATGATCTGCCGGTAGATGCGGAACTCGCCGGCACCGTCAATGCGCGCCGCCTCCTCGAGGTCGGCGGGCAGCGACAGGAAGAACTGTCGCAGGAAGAAGATGCCGAAGGCATTGGTCGCGCGCGGCACGATCAAGCCGGGCAGCGTGTTCGTCCAGCCGAGGTCCGCCAGCATGTCGTAGAGCGGGATGAGCGTGACCTGGAACGGCATCATCAGCATCACGAGAATGATCACGAACACGACGTTGCGGCCGCGGAACCGCAGGCGGGCGAGGGCGTAGGCGGTCATCGAGTCGAGGATCAGCGACAGCACCGTGACGGTGCCGGCGAACACGATGGTGTTGACGAACAGCCGGGCCATCGGGATGCGGTCCCACACATCGATGTAGTGATCGAGTGTCCACGACGCCGGCCACAGCCGCGGTGGGAAGTCGACGATGTCGGCCTCGGGCTTGAACGAGGTCAGCACCATCCACACCAGCGGCAGCAGCATCACCACCGACACCGTGAGGGCGAGCACGGCGTACAGCGTCCGCACCGGCCATGTCCGGCGCGCCGCCGGCGGCGGCACGGTACGACGGTTCGTCGCCGCTGCGCCGGGGGCCAAGGTGGCCGTCGCCGCATTCATCAGTAGCGCACTGCCCGCCGGCGGAAGTAGAACAGCTGGAGCAAGCTGAGCACGAGGATGAGGCCGACCAGCACCCACGAGATGGCCGCCGCGTAGCCGAAGCGGAACTCGCTGAACCCGAGTCGGTAGACGAGGAGGACAAGGGTCTCGGTGCGGAAGAACGGGCCGCCTGACGTCATCACGTAGATGTGATCGAACGCCTGCAGCGTGGCGATGGCGCAGAGAATGGCGACCAGCATCGTCTCGTTGGCCAGCAAGGGCCACGTGACGTTCCGGAACTTGCGCCAGCCGGAGGCGCCGTCGATCGTCGCGGCCTCGTACAGCTGAAGCGGAATCGACTGCAGCCCGGCGAGATAGATCACCATGTAGAAGCCGACGTTCTTCCAAATGCCGACGAGGATGACCGCCGGCATCGCCAGATCAGGGTTGCGCAGCCAGCCTTGCCCGCTGTCGATGCCGAACTTCTCCAGCCAGTAGCTCAGCCAGCCGATGTCTGGGTCGAGGAGAAAGGTCCAGGCGAACGAAACGATCGCCAGGCTGATCACGACCGGGACGAAGATCGCTGTGCGCGCCAGCGCCCGGCCGGGGAAGCGCTGATTGAGCAGGATGGCGAGCGCCAGGGCGAGGCCGACAGACAGCGGCGTCGTCACGGCGGCGTAAATCAGGGTGTTCTTCAGGGCGTTGCGGAAGGCCTCATCTTCGAGCAGCTCCGAGTAGTTGTCGAGCCCCACCCATTGCGCGGGGTTGAGCACGTCGTAGTCGGTGAGCGACAAGTACAGCGCCCGGCCCATTGGGTACACGACGAACACGGCCAGCACGACGATGCTCGGCGCCATGAACAGCCATGCAGCTCGCGACTGAGACGACAGGCGCCATCGACGGCGAGCGGTCGGGGCGGCACGCGCCGTCCCGACCGCTAACGCCGCGGGGGATGTCATTGCTGCTGATCGAGGATTGCCTGGACCTCTTGGGACGCCGCCGTGAACAGCTCTTCGGCGGTGCCTTCGCCGTTGAGGAAGCGTTGCAATGTCGCCTCGAAGATGTTGGCGTTGACCTCGGTGAAGTTTTGGACGTTGGTCAAGTAGAACTTGGCGGTGTCCGAGTAGGCACCGAAGTCGACGGTGTAGGGGTTCTCCTGCAGCGCGTCGGCCGGGATGTCAGTGCGGCTCGGCGGGAAGCCGGACCCCAGTGACCACGTGATCTGCGAGTCGGTGGTGTTCCAGAACTTGATGAACTCCTTCGCCGCCTCCGCTGTGGCATCATCGGATTCAGCGTTGATGGCGAAGCCGACGCTGGTGCCAAGCGTCACTGGCCCGGCAGGGCCAGCCGGTGGCGGTGCCAGCCCGAAGTCGATCCCAGCCTCGGTGAACCCCGTCGTCATCCACGGCCCGACAATCTCCATCGCCGCCCGCTCGGTCTGGAACAGGTTGTCGGCGTCGGCGCCGCCCAATCCGATTGGCGAGATCCCCTCGTCGCGGACGAGGCCACCCCAGTAGTCGAGCGCTTCGATCGTCTCCGGGGCGTCGAGCAGTGAGGTGGTGCCGTCATCCGAGACAACACCGCCGCCGTTGCCCCACAGCAGGATCGGCCACATCGGAACCGTGTTGTTGTCGGCGATCGCCAGCCCGTACTGGCCGTCGCCGGTCAGCTGCACGGCGTACTCTGCGAACTGCTCCCACGTTTCGGGTGGCGCCTCGGGATCGAGGCCGGCCTCCTCGAACATCCCCTTGTTCCAGTACAACAGCAGCGTCGTGAAGTTCATCGGCACGCCGTAGGCGACGCCGTCCCACTTCGTCGCGTCGACCGCCGCCTGCACCAGCGCATCGGACTCTGTGGAGGGATCCTCGTAGTAGTCATCGAGCGGGCGGAACGCCCCGCGGGCGACGTACTGCGGGAGCTGCGCCGTGTCCATGGCGACGAGATCAGGACCGTCGTCCGAAGCCAGGCTCGGCAGCAGCCGCTGGAAGAACTGGTCCCACGGCGAGATCTCCATCTCGATCGTCACTGCGTCCTGGGACTCGTTGAACTCCTCGACCAGCTGCTCGAGCACCGGGCGGTCAGGCCCGGTGAATCCGTTCCAGAACGTGACGGTCGTGCGCTCCCCGCTCGCCGTGGCGGCGCCGACGGCGATGCCGGCGGTGGCGGCGGCGAGCGCGCCGACGGCGGCGAAGGCGGCGATAACGCGGGTTCGGCGTGGGCGACGTCTGAGCATTTCAAAACCCCCTGGTAAAACGTGGCGTGGCTAATTTACAACGTTGCATACAACGTTGTAAAGTGCCTGCCGATAGGAGACACAAGGGGGAGCGCAGCGTTGCCCGTCGGACTCAAGGACGTCGCCATGCGGGCGGGCGTGTCGATCAAGACCGTTTCCAACGTCGTCAACGGCTACGCCCACGTGCGTCCCGACACGCGAGCGCGCGTCAACGAGGCCATCGACTCCCTCGGCTACCGACCGAACCTGACCGCTCGCGGATTGCGCGGCGGACGCACCGGCGTCATCGCCCTCGCCGTCCCCGATCTCACGTCGCCATACTTCGCCGAGATCGCCGAAGGCATTATCGACGCTGCCGAGCAACTCGGCTGGACGGTGCTCATCGATCAGACCGACGGACGGCGAGAGCGCGAGTTACTCGTCCTCCACGGCATCCGCGACCACCTCATCGACGGCATCGTGTTCAGCCCGCTTGCCCTCGGCGACGAGGACCTCCGGACGACACGCTCACGGGTTCCCATCGTGTGTCTCGGCGAACGAGTGCACGCCGGGACGATGGATCACATCGCCATCGACAACGTGGCCGCGGCCCGCACGGCCACGTCGCACCTGCTCGAGCGCGGCCGGCGGCGCATCGCGGCGATCGGTGCCCAGGTCTCGCCGGTCGCCGAGACAGCCCACCTGCGTCTCGCCGGCTACACCGAGGCGCTCAAAGTAGCCGGCCTGCCCGACATCGAGGGCATGGTCCAGCCGGCAAGCAGTTGGCACCGCAACGACGGTTTGCTGGCGGCGAGACGGCTGGTCGACTCCGGCGTACAACCCGATGCCATCTTCTGCTTCAACGACCTGCTCGCTTTGGGCGCCCTACACGGCCTGGCCGAACTCGGAGTGCGCGTCCCCGACGACATCGCCGTCATCGGCATCGACGACATCGAGGAGTGTCGCTACGTGCGGCCGACGTTGACGAGCATCTCGCCGGACAAGTCTGGGATTGGCAGCCGCAGCGTCGCGATGCTCGCCGATCGACTGGCGCAGCCACCCGACGCGGCAGCCGCCGGGCAGGAGATCGAAGTCGATTTTCGGCTCGTCATCCGCGAGAGCACATAGGAGGCGTGATGAGCACTTCGGCGGGAACAGTTGGACGGGCCGCCATCGTGCCGCTCGTGGCCTGGTCCACTGTCAGCATCTCGACGGTCACCGACGAGTCGGATTCGAGCCCACCCGTGACGACTCCGACACCGGAACAGCGTGTCTACGCGGAGAACTTTCCCGACCCGCACGCAATCGTCGACGGCGAGACCTTCTACGCCTACGCGACGAACGGCGACGCCGGCAACATGCCGGTCATCCGTTCCACCGACCTACGCGCGTGGGAGGCGGCCGGCGACGCCATGCCGGAGCTGGCACCGTGGGTCTTTGCAGGCAGGACCTGGGCGCCCGGCGTGATCGCGGTCGACGACTCGTTCATCGCCTACTACACGGCGGCGCAGTTGGGCACGGGCCTGCAATGCATCGGCCGTGCCACGGCCGATGGTCCGGAGGGTCCCTTCATCGACGACACCGACACGCCACTGGTCTGCCAGGAGGATGAAGGCGGATCGATCGACGCCAGTCCCTACCGTGCCGCCGACGGGTCGCTGTACCTCTACTGGAAGAACGACGGCAACTGCTGCGGACTTGACACCTGGATCTACGGCCAACGACTCGCCGACGACGGCCTGTCGCTGATCGGCGAGCCGGTCCGCCTGCTCGTGCAAGATGCCGAGTGGGAGGGCAACGTGATCGAAGCGCCGTTCATGTGGGACCACGACGACCAGCTGTTCCTCTCCTACTCCGGCAATGCCTTCGACTCGGCGGACTATGCCGTCGGCTACGCGACCTGCGAGAGCCCACTCGGTCCGTGCGAAAAGGCAGCGGAGAACCCGATCCTCGTCACGTCCGGGGTGGCCGAAGGTCCCGGCCACAACAGCGTCGTCGAGTTCGACGGGCGCACGTGGTTCGTGTACCACGCCTGGCCGCCGGACTTCTTCGCCTCCTCCGATTTGCGCACGATGTGGGTCTCCGAGCTCATGTGGCGTGACGGTCGTCCCGTCGTTGACGGCCCCCGATGAGCGCGATGTCGGCGACGTTGCCGCGATTCCGCGGCGGCGAAGACGACGAATCTGTCTCGATCGTGGCGGTAGAACGCGGCGTAGTTGGGACCGGCGCTGGGGCGACCAGCGATCAATCGGTCAGGCGGACGGGTTACGACCCATGTAGGCAAGCAGCTTGTCCTGGGCTGAGGCCTCCGGAGCAACAGCGACCTCCGGCTTGAAGACACCGTTACGTTGTTCATCGGTGAAGCGTCCAAGGACCATCTCGTAGGCCACGTCTGGCAAGCCAGCGGGCATCGTCGCATCCTGTTCGGTCGCCGTCGCCAAGTCCCATCCGTGCAAGAGTTGGTCGCTGAACGCGATACCGAGGGCCGGACCAGTCCGCGCAATGACTCCGTCCTCGCCGAAGGCGTCCAAGGTCTCGGTCCGGGCACGTTCGAAGTCGGCGACCGGGTCGTCGCCGAGAAGGTCGGGCGGCTCGGGTGACGGCGGCGAGGCATTCTCTCCCCGTGCTGAACCGACGAAGTAGTTCGCTGTGTCGAGCATGTGGTTCATCAACTGGCGCACGTCCCACTCGTCGCACGGAGTCGAGGTGTCCAGCTTGGTCGCCGCGCCAGCAACCTTGTCGAGGGTCCACGCGCTCGCACGTTCGTACAAGTCGAGCAAGTCGGGCGTCATCGCAACCTTCCTCTCGTTCCACCTCTGTTCGGCGCCGCGCATCATCGGTACCCCGCATCAGCCGAGGCGCAAACCGGCAGCCGGCGCGACAAGAATTCAGGGTGATGGCGTCCTACACACTCAACGAGGCGGCAGTCGCTCATGCTCGACATCTCATCGACGCGCGTCAGTACGTGCTCGACAGCGATTGGGGTGACGCGCAACCACGCGCCGACGACCAGAACCAATTCCTCGAGTCGCACTCGTGGCACGACTATTCCGCGTGGCATCTCGGCCTGACCGACGGTGCGCCGGACGAGACAAAGGGCCGATACGCGTTCGTGTATGGCGACTTCCGTCGTCTCCACCGAACCGGACTGATCGCCTGTGTGTACCGGGCGTCGGAGTGGCGACACAAAGCCGTCGAGCTCGCTGCCCACGACTTGCTGCAACACCTCGACCAGACCTCTGCGTGACCGCCTCGCTCGGCGGTTCGCCGGTCACTCCAGCGCCGGAGCTCAGGGCGTGCGGCGCACGACCACGAGTTGGTCGGCCGCCGATTCGGCGCCCCACACCTCACCCGGCCGGCCGTGAAGTTGGCGGACCTCTCCGTCAGCGCTCGGGAGCGGGAAGCTGATGAACGTCTCGGTGCTCGGATCGAAGCGCACGAGGGCATTGGCCCCGAAGTCGCTGAGCCACACGGCGTCGGTGTCGTCGACGAACACGGCGTAGGGCATCGGCTCTTCTCCGGGGAGCCGCCAAGAGCGCCAGCTGCCACTGGCCGGATCGAAGGCGAAGACGTCGCCGGACTCCCACCCGCTCACCCACACCGTTCCCGAGCTGTCGGCCCACACGCGCCGGCTGCCCTGGTCAGGCACGGGGGGCTCGAGCACCGTGGCCGCCCCGGACACTTGGTCGATCCGGGCGATGTGGCTCCCGGCCAGCGACGCATAGAAGATCTCACCGCTGGGCGTGGCGGTGATCCCGTATGGCCCGCGTCCCTCCGGTGCGGGGTACACCGTGACGGCTCCGCTCGGATCGACCTTGCCGTACCAGCCGCTCTGTCCGGTAAACCACAGGACACCATCAGCCGCGAACACCGCCGTGTTCAGGTTGGCGTCCGCGGCCTCCTCGGGGAGCGGGTACTCAGACAGCAAGCGGCTCGCCGCATCGACACGAATGATCGAGTTGCGTCCGCCGTCGGTCACCCACGCCGACCCGTCGGGCGCCGTGATCACCCCATGGGGACGGGATCCATCACCGAGGTCGATCATCTCGCTCATCCCCGTCGAAGGCTCGAGCAGCCCAAGCTCTCCCGAGTCCTGAGCCGTGAACCAGACCCCGCCATCGATCGCCGGACTGACGTCGTGGGGGCCGGAACCTGCAGGCAGCGGGAACGCCGCCATGACAAACACCGGCTCACCCGGCACAGCGGTCGCTGCAGTCGGCGTCGAGGATGGTGGCGAAGTGGCTTGCCCCGACCACCCCGCGACGAGGGCCAGGACCACAAACACCAGCAACGCGCTGCTGCGCACCGCTTCATCGTCGCGCGCGCGCACGGCCGAGGTCACGCGGCGTAGTTGCGAAGCACGCGAAGAGCCGTTGGGCCGTGTGGTCCGTGAGCCTCGAGCGATGAGTCTTCGACGGACAGCCGTCGCGCCCCGATGCGACAGAACTCTCCTGCCAGACCGCGGATCGCCGACGACGCGGCGGCATTGCCGAATCGCCACGTCGAGCCATCCGGCGCAGACAACTCGCAGTACACGTCGCCGATTGGCGCTCCGGCGAGAGCGAAGGCGTAGGGCAGCGTGGCATGTCCGAGCCAGGCGACGTGGTGGAGGCGGGCGGTGTCGGGAAAGGCGATGCCGAGCGGTTCGGTGATGTCGAGACCGTGCGCCCAGTGCTCGGCGAGCCGAGTCGTGGCCAGCGTCGCCGGCTTGAGCGGCGCTTCCGCCCACTGCAAGCGCTGGTCGGGATGGGCGGCGCGCAGCGCGTCGACGGCGGCGCGGCGGGCGAAACGCCAACGTTCGAAGATCATCAGCGGGTCCGCCCGTTCAGCTCGAACCTGACGCTCGACCGCCTCATCGACCGTCTCGCCCTCGACGCGCCAATCGCCTCGGTGTGCGACGTCGACGCCAGGCGAGGCTGTTAGGGTCACGCCTTCCTCGGTCTGGGCGAGATGCAACACAACATCGGCAATCGACCAGCCTGGCGCCCCCGACTCCGTGGCCCAGGCCGCTGCGTCGAGCGAGGCGAGGATGCGCTCGAGTCGATCCTGCTCGGCGACGAGGTCAGCGAAGATGTCCACTGACTCGAACCGTAGGCGTGACCGAAGCGGCATGAGAATGCGAGGGTCGCCGTCGCCTCGAGATGTGAGAATGCCTGCACCATGGTTGAGAACGAGGTGTCTGCGGCGCTGACGGCGTGGGGAGCGCGCCATCGAGACGACCCCTTTGCCCTGTTCGCCGACGTTCGTCGGCGCGGTGCCGTGCACCAGGTGACCCTCGTCGACGGCCACGAGGCGTGGCTCGTTGTCCGTCACGACCAGGCACGCGCCGCACTCAACGACCCTCGACTCTCGAAGGACATGCACGCCGCCATGCTCGCCAACGCCGGCGTCGTGTCCGAGGGTCTACCCGGGCCGGCGTTCGCCCGGCACATGCTCACCGTCGATCCACCGGATCACACCCGGCTTCGCGGGCTGGTTTCGAAGGCTTTCTCCCCGCGGCGGATCGAAGGACTGCGGCCACGCGTCCAGACGATCGTCGACGATTTGCTGGATGGAATCGCCGCCGATGGCGCCGACAGTCGGGTCGACCTCGTCTCCCGCTTCGCGTTCCCACTGCCATTCACCGTCATCTGCGAGCTGCTCGGTGTGCCCGAGGCAGACCGGGGCGCGCTCGGAAGCGGCCTGTCCGGGATGCTCGTCCCGACCTCGACCCCGGAGCAGTACGCCAAGGCCAAGGTGGCATCCGACACTGTCGTGGCCCTGTTGGAGCACCTCGTCGACGTGAAGGGGCGGTCACCAGGGGACGACCTCGTCAGTGCCTTGATCACCGCTCGTGACGGTGACGAGCGCCTCGACACCCGGGAGTTGCTCTCGACGATCTTCCAATTGATCGTCGCCGGCCACGACACGACCGCCAGTTTCATCGGCAACAGCGTCGTCGCCCTGTGCCGCAACCCGAGTCAGCTGGTCTCGCTGCGTGACGATCCGGATCGCCTGGCGACGGCTTTGGAGGAGTTCTTGCGGTTCGACGCGCCCGTCCCGCACTCGACGTTTCGATACGCCGTCGAACCCGTCGACCTCGGCGGTGTGACGATCCCGGCCGGGGCACAGGTCATCATCAGCCTGGCGGCTGCCAATCGGGACGAGCGTGTGTACGACGATCCCCAGGTACTCGACATCGAACGGTCTGGCACCCGCCATCTCGCCTTCGGACACGGCATCCATCACTGTCTCGGCGCACCGCTCGCCCGGCTCGAAGGTGTCCTCGCCCTGGGCACGCTGCTGCGACGCTTCCCACAGCTGCGACTCGCAGTCCCCGACGACGAGTTGAGGTGGGGTCACGGCGATGGACTCGTGCTCCGCGGACTGTCCGAGCTTCCGGTGATCCCTGGCCCGGCGTTGCCGCGACAACCAGCCGGAACGGATTTTCCCTGATCGCGTTTTCAGGCGGTGCTACGTTCCTCTGCCCGCCCCGGGAGACGGCGAAACCCCCGGGGCGGAAGAAAATGGAAGGACCAGAACGATGTCAATGACCGATACCCCCGTAGACAATGGTGTCAACGTGGCCGCACTGCTGGAAGCCCGGGAGGCCTTGACGGCCGCACCCGAGGCGGCTCAGTTCCAGTGGCGGGCCAGCTGCACCTGGCAGAACGGCACGCACAGCCGATCGACCGTCGAAGGCTTCTTCGGCCTCGGCGCCGACCAGCATCACAAGCGCGAATTCAGCTTCGACGCTGATCACCCGGAGATCTTCGCCTCCGAGGACAACGGAGCGACACCCGTCGAGTACGTGCTCGTCGGACTGGCGAGCTGCCTCACCGCAGGCGTCGCCGCCGTCGCCCAGAACCGCGAGATCCAACTGCGTTCCGTCTCGGCAACCCTCGAGGGTGCGATGGACGTCTCCGGAATCCTCGGTATCGACAGCGACGTGCGCAACGGGTTCAGCGACATCAAGGTGACGTACGACATCGACGCCGACGCGTCAGCCGACGACATCAAGGCGATCGTTGCCCAGTCGCAGAAGCGGTCTGCGGTGTACGACATCATCACCAACCCGACGAACGTCACGGTGGAGGTTCGCTGAGCACCGCCCGCCGGAAGGGCCGGCCTTGACACGCAACATCACGACGGTAGTCATCGGCGCCGGTCATGCCGGCTTGGCGATGAGCCACCGGCTGTCCGCCCGCGCCATCGACCACGTCGTATTGGAGCGCGGTGAGGTCGCCAACACGTGGAAGACGGAGCGGTGGGACTCCTTGCGCCTGCTCACGCCCAGCTGGCAGAGCCGGCTCCCCGGTTTCCGCTACGACGGCGACGACCCCGATGGGTTCATGACGATGCCCGACGTCATCTCGTTCATCCAGCGGTACGCCGGGGTCGTCGACGCTCCGTTGCAGACGGGCACGACGGTCACCCGTGTGCGCCCCGATGCTCGCGGGTACGAGGTCACCACCAGCGAAGGCAGCTGGAGTGCGCGGTCCGTCGTCGTGGCGACGGGGGCGTGCAACCGTGCCCACGTCCCGGCGTTCGCCACCGACGTTCCAGCAGGCATCGACACGCTCACGGCTGCGACCTACCGGAACCCGGACCAACTCGCCGATGGCGGTGTGCTGGTCGTCGGTGCCTCGGCGACGGGCATCCAGCTGGCTGACGAGATCCACCGGTCGGGCCGGCCGGTGACCGTGGCCGTCGGCGGGCACGTGCGCGCTCCACGCGTCTACCGCGGTCGCGACATCCACCGCTGGATGGACGACACCGGCATGATGGACGAGCGCTACGACGAGGTCGACGACATCGTCAGACTGCGACGGCTCCCGTCGCTGCAGATCGTCGGCACACCCACGCGCACGACGCTCGACCTCAACGCCGTGACGGCTATCGGTGTCCGCCTCGTCGGCCGCTTCGCCGGGATCCGTGAGGGGCGGGCGCAGTTCTCGGGGTCGTTGCGCAACGTGTGTGCGCTCGCCGATCTCAAGATCGGCCGGTTGCTCGACGCGATCGACACATGGGCAACCGAGCACGGGCTCGACGGCGAACTCGAGCAGCCCTGGCGACCTGCGCCGACGATCGTCGACGAGTCACCACCGCTCGGCCTCGACCTCAACCGTGACGGGATCCGCACGATCCTCTGGGCCACGGGATTCCGCCCCGACTACTCCTGGCTGGACGTGCCGGTGCTCGACCGTAAGGGCCTGATCCGCCACGACGGCGGGGTCGTCATCGACGCCCCAGGCATGTATCTGCTCGGCATGCCGTTCCTCCGCCGTCGCAAGTCGAGCCTCATTGATGGTGCTGGCGACGACGCCGAGGACCTCGGTGCGCACCTCGCCGCCTACCTTGACAACCGTGTCGCAGCAGCCGGCTGACGCCAGCGGGGAACCGTCGTCGTCTTGGCGGCAGGTCGACGACGGTTGGGGCCGGCGCGCCGTCGACTTCGCCACGCTCGCCGAGCCGTCGCAGTGCAGGGAGTACGTCGCCCTCCACCACCACCTTCGAGTCGAGCGAGGTGACCGGCTGCTCGACATGGCGTGCGGCGCAGGGCTTGCCGTGGAGCTGGCGACGGCGGTCGGCGCAACCTGTTCCGGGGTCGACGCATCGCCACGGCTGATCGCCGTGGCCCGCGATCGCAACCCCGGCGCCGACCTTCGCGTCGGCGACATGCAAAACCTTCCGTGGCCGGAGGACTCGTTCGACGTCGTCACCAGCTTTCGAGGGATCTGGGGGACGACGCCGAACGCGGTTGCCGAGGCACATCGGGTCTTGGTCCCCGGCGGACGGTTGGGAATCACCGTCTGGGGGCACATCAAACAGTCCCCGGGTGCGTGGATGATGGAGCCACTGAAACTGGCGAAAGAACCAAAGGTCGAGCACCAGGCAGCGATGGTTGCTCTCGGCCGGCCGGGGGCGGGGGAAGCGTTGCTGGCGGACTGTGGGTTCGTCGACATCGAGCGTCACGAGGTCCCCTTCGTCGCCGAGTTCGCCGACCCCGAGACCTACGCCCGCGCCATCTCGTCGATGGGTCCGGCGTACGAGGCCATCGACAACGTCGGCGAGGAGGAGTTCGTCCGGTCGGCGATCGCGCTCGCCCGGCAACGTGTCCGCCAAGGGCTTCCGCTGCGCGCCCCCGTCGCCGCCGTGGGCTATGTCGCCCGCAAGCCGCAACCCGCCCGGACGAGCGGACTCGAGCGGACCGAGACGACGTCGTTCCTCGCCGCTGCGCCGTCCTCACCGGGGGCAACGCGGCTGTTCGACGACGACCTGCAGGGCCTCGGTTATGTGATGAACACCTCCCGGCTGTGGGCTCACGATCCGGCCGCACTCGACCGCCTGTCAGAGCTGCTCGGTCACGTCGTCGACGCCGGATCCCTCACGTTCCGGCAACGCGGCATCCTCGTCACCGCGTGCGCCTCCGCCCTCGGCGACTCGTACTGCTCGCTGGCCTGGGGCCATAAGCTGGCCAGCGCGGCAGACACCGATCTCGCCGTCGGCGTGCTGCGCGGCGACGACGAGGCGCTCGACGGCGCCGACCGAGCGCTCGCCCGCTGGGCCCGCCAGCTTGCCCGCGATCCGAACGCAACGACAGCCGACGACGTCCAGTCGTTGCGTGACGCCGGCTTCGACGATGCGCAGATCTTCGCCATCTCCGCCTTCGTGGCCCTGCGCATTGCCTTCTCCACCGTCAACGACGCCCTCGGCGTCCAGCCCGATCGGCAACTGGGTGTCGACGTGCCCGAAACAGTCCGCGACGCCGTGACGTTCGGCCGCCCGATCTCTCCGTCCGAGCCCGAGCAACCGTCTACCGACGCGTCGTAGCCGCGCGCTATCGATGAGGGTCGTGTTGCGGGCAGTAATCGGACCCGCGAACGGCGCCCGCACGGCACGGCTTGCCGGCCTTGGTCGTGCCGCGACACTGGTTGGCGAGCAATGTCGGTGCACCGCCGCCACCGGCGGCGTGCGGCCCGCAGAATGGTGACCCGGCCATCGCGCCATTACGGCACGGCGTCCCGTCGCGCTTGAGCGCTGCGCACGTCGTCCCACGTTGGCCGGCGCCCGAACCCGGACTGACCGTCGGCAGGACGACGGTTCTCGCCGGCGGCGTGCGACGTGTGGTGGCCCGCCCAGCCTGGTGACGCCCGTCGTTCCACCGGCCGTGCCGGCACTCTGTGCACACATAGTCCGGCTCGGCGCTGGTCATCTCGCCGGTGGCCTTGCGCGACCGGTTGTCCCACCAGCGGTGCCCGCCACAGGTCGGGCACTGGCCGAGGTGCTCGCCCGTGGCCATGCGGTCGAGCGAGCTCAATGGCGGCAACGACTTCGACGGCACGGTGTCGGGCTGCGACGCCGTCGACGTCGGTTCGTGCTGCCACGTCGGTCGTCGACTCGCCGGCATGTCCATCGACACTAGAAGCGTTCGAGTCGACCGGGAACGAGCAGGCTCGGTCACCAGCCTGACGACAACTGACGGTACGCGGGTCGCCTCCGTCCGGCGCGAGCCCGTACCGTTGTGCTGATGGGTGGCGAGCGCCGGCTGCGCGTCGAAGTGCTCGGGCCACTCCGGGTGAGCGACGGCGCTGGCCACGACATCACCCCGGAAGGCGCGCTGCAGCGCCGCTTGCTCGCCTTGCTGGTGCTCTACCGCGGTCGGGTTGTCTCGACCGATGCGGCAATCGAGGCGCTCTGGCCGGGTCGGCCGCCGCGGGATCCGACCGCAGCGCTGCAGACGCACATGTCCCGCCTCCGTCGCAGCCTTCCAGAGGGCACGATCGACTCGACGGCGGACGGCTACTCCATCGCCCGTGCCCGACTCGACGTCGATGCGGACCGGCTGAGCGCTGCCGCCCACCGTGCGTTCGACACGGACGACTCTGACGCCTCGGGCACGGTCGACGAAATCCTCGGGCGGTGGCACGGCCCGGGATATCCCGAACTTTCCGATGTCGACGCCGGGCGGGCCGAAACGGCCGGCCTCGCCGAGCTCCGAGTCAGGGCGATCGAAGCGCGCGCCCGGCAGCGCCTTGACGCCGGCGTGACTGAAGGCCTCGTCGCCGAGCTCGTCGCACTGACCGACGACGAACCGCTGCGCGAGCGGCCGCGCGAACTGCTGATGTCGGCGCTCGCCGCGACCGGCCGGCATGCCGAGGCATTACGGGTGTACGACGACTTCCGTCGCTTGCTCGCCGAGGAGTTGGGGATCGCGCCGTCGCCAGTGCTGACGGCCAAGCAGGCGAACCTCCTCGCCGGTGTCGATGCCGTCCCGTGGCGACCGACTCGCCGACTCCCGGTCGCTGTCACGTCGCTCGAGGGCCGAGCGGCGACGATGGAGGAGATCATCGACTTGGCCGGCGACCGACGTCTGCTCACACTCATTGGGCCGGGCGGAGTCGGGAAGACCCGGCTCCTCGTCGAGGCCGGCCATCGTCTGCAGGCGGTTCGCCCGGAGCGTCCCGTCGTGATGTGCGAACTCGCCGGCGCAGACCAGGAGTCCGCAGTCGACGTCGTCGCCGCAGCGCTGACGATCGATCGCCGCGTCGGTGAGACGCTGGCCGACCGACTGGCCGCGGTGCTCGACGATTCCGAGGTGCTGTTGCTGCTCGACAATTGCGAGCACGTCCTCGACCCGATCGCCGACCTCGTCGATCGGGTCCTCGGCCACTGTCCGCACGTCGCCGTCATCGCGACCAGCCGCGAACGGCTGCGGATCTCCGGTGAGCAGCTGTTCATGGTGCCGCCGCTACCGACGTCCGATGACGATGGGCCAGCCGTCCACCTGTTCGTGGAGCGGGCGCGCGCCGTGCTGCCGCAGTTCGACCCCGATCCCACCGATCGGTCGGGAATCGCCGAGATCGTCCGCCGCCTCGACGGGCTCCCACTGGCGATCGAACTGGCGGCGGCGCGATTGCCCACGCTGGACGTCGACGACGTGGCCGCTGGGCTGGACCGCCGCTTCGAGCTGCTGTCGGCCGGACCACGAACCTCGGCTCGCCACGGCTCATTGGCTGCGGCGGTGTCGTGGTCCTACGACCTGCTCGATCCAAGTCTGCAACGGAGCTTCGCCGACCTCTCCGTCTTCGCTGGTTCCTTTACGGTCGAGGACGCGGCCACGGTCTGCGCGATCGACACTCGCCGGGCCGGGACCGTGCTCGATCAACTGGCGGAGCGTTCGCTCGTCGTGCGGGTCCAACGCCGGCGCTTCACCCTGCTCGAAACCCTGCGCGCGTTTGGAATCGAACGGCTCGTGGAGGAGGGCCGCGCCGAGGAGGTACGACGGCGCCACGCTCGGCACTATGTCGAGTGGATCGAAGCCGAGCACCGGCTGCTCGTCTCAAGACACTCGGTCGCCGACATCGACGCCGCCCTCCCGGAGCTACGAGTTGCCTTCGCCTGGCTGATCGACCGCCGGGAAGTCGAACTCGCCAGCCGTCTGGTCGTCGCCTTGACCCAATACGGGTTGCTCCGTCTCGGCCCCGAAGTCCTCGCCTGGGCCGAGCGAGTGCTCGCGACCAACGACGACGACCGCAGCCCGCTGGCCTCGCAGGTGTGGGCGGTCGCCTCGTACGCCGCGTGGATGGCCGGCGACGTGTCCGAAGCGGGTGTCCGCAGTGAGCGGGCCCTACACGTGGCCGAATCCGCCGGCGAACTACCCGTCGTGGTCGGCATGGTGCGGGGCAACCACGCCCTCTTCGAGGGCAGGCTCGCTGACGCCGTGACGTGGTACCGGAGAGCCGCCGCAGCATCCGACGATCCAGCCGAGCAACAGTTGCCGAGAGCGACGGAGTTGCTCGCCCTGGCCTACGGCGGCGACGGCGCTGCTTCGCACCAGGCCACTGTCCTGCTCGCCGAGGTTGGCGACGCGTGCACGCCGCACGCCGCGTACCTGTGGTATTGCGCCGGCGAGGCCGAGCTCGCCACCGACGTGGACGAGGCGAGGACGCGCTACGCGAAGGCGGTCGAACTGGCCGAACTGACTGGCGCGGCGTTCGTCACCGGCCTGGCGGGGACGTCCATGGCGTCGATCGAAGCCCGGTTCGGCGATCCTCACCTCGCCGCCGAGAACTATCGGCGGCTCATCGTTCACTGGCGTCGGGCCGGGATGTGGTCGACACAGTGGACGATGCTGCGGTCGATTGCCGGGCTGCTCTGCCGCCTCGATCGGCCGCACGACGCGGCGGTGCTAACTGGCTCGGTCCTCGCGACTAGAGCCGGGCACCGCATTTTTGGTGAAGACGAGGCCGCCCTCGCCAAACTCGGCAAGCGACTAGAGCAGACACTCGGCGACGTGGCCTATCAGACCGCACTGGCGCAGGGCGCCGAGCTCGCCGGCGACGATGCCGTCGAGTTCGCCCTGCGCGCATTGCAGTGAGGCGAGCCGTCGGTCTCACCACCTCGGCTGCTCGGCGAGGACACCGAGGACTGCTTTGCCGACCAGCTCGTGTGTCAGAGCGTCGTTACCGGGATGGAAGCCACCGCAGCGGACGTCGCGGTAGAGCCGCTCGAGCTCATTGCCACGGAACATGCCGGCACCACCAGCCACGTCGAGAGCGATGTCGACCACCCGCTTGGCCGCCTCGACCGCTCGCCACTTCATCGAATACACCTTGGGGACCCAGCCGTCGCCGTGATCAGCGCCGGCCGCCCAGTCGGTGACGAAGCGCTCAACGGTCGCCGTCGCTGCGTCCAGGTCGAGATACATCTCGGCGACCTGGTGCTGGACCATCGGGTTGTACGCATAGGCGCCGCGAGCAATGGCGATCGACGTCTTCCGGCGGGCGCCGTCGACGGCGACCGCGAGGGCCCGCTCGGCGATGCCGAGGTAGACCGCTGCGATGAGTGAAAGCGGCCACATCGCCATCGCCACGATGAACGGGTCGCTGGCGTCGCCCGCCGGGACAACCCGTCCGATCCGGGCGTCGGGCACGAAAACCCCGTCGAGGACGGTGTCGTGGCTCTGGGTCGGTCGCATGCCGAGTGTGTCCCAGGTCTCGACGACCTCGACGCCGGGGCTGTTGCGTTCGACGAAGGCGTGGACGATCAGCGGACCCCCTGGCGCGTCGGCGTCGATGGCGTGTGCTCCGAGCCAGGTCCACGCCGGGCCGTTCGATCCGAACTGCTTGCGGCCGGTGAGTCGATAGCCACCGTCGACTCGTTCGGCACGGCACGTTGACAGGAGGACTGGGATGTCGTTGCCAGCTTCGGCATGTCCGGCGGCGAACACCTCGCCAGCGAGCGCTGCATCGAACATCCAGCTCAGCGAGTCGTCGCCGACCTTGTCGAGCTCGGTGGCAATGCCGATCCAGTAGGTGTGCATTGTCATTGCCAGCGCCGTCGCCGGGGCGTAGCGAGCCAAGCGCCGCTGGCTCGCCGCCATTTGGACAAGGTCGAGGCCCCAGCCGCCGAGGTGCTCTGGCACCGCCGCTGCCAGGTAGCCGACGGCGCGGAGCTCGGAGAGGTCGTCGTGAAAGTAGGTGTTGGTCTGGTCGAGCTCGCCGGCGCGAGCGCGGAAGCCCTCCAGCAGTTCGGTGGGCAACTCGGTCAGCTGCTGTGGTTTGGTCAATGTGAGGGTGCTCATGGCGGTCGATGATGCGGACTGGCTCTGACACCGCGCTCACACCTGCTGACACCCGATGCAAGGCGACGACAGCGCTACGTCAGCCGTAGCGCTCACGCTTCCCCATATGGACACGCAGTTCACGCCCCATCTCGCGCTACTCGTCGCCGCGCCGTCGATGCTGGTCGCCATCGAGCGCGGCGTGACGCTCGGCACCGGTGGGCCGACAGGGAGGCGAGCCGATAGGCGAGCCGACCCAGAATTGCGCCGCTTTGTTTCGGCTGCGGAGCAGCCGAAACACCGACCGTGACGGAGCACCGACGGTGCTTATCCTCTCAAGCCCTAAGGGTGGACCGATCAACACGCGCGCGAGCTTCGCTGACCACGCAATCGCCGAACTCGGCACGGTCCTGACGATCTGGGCACATCCCGATGACGAGACCTACCTCGCTGGAGGCGTCATGGCCGCTGCCCGGGACAACGGCCAGCGTGTCGTGTGCGTGTCGATGTCCGCGGGGGAGCTCGGGACTGACGCCCCCGAGACGTGGCCCCCCGATCGACTTGGGCGACTGCGTCGCTGGGAAACGGCCGCGGCGATGGCCGTGCTCGGTGTTGACGACCATCGCTGCCTCGGCCTTCCCGATGGAGCGCTCGCTCGACACGAAGATCGTGGCCGGCAGTTGGTCGGCGAGCTCATCGACGAGGTTCGACCCGACACGATCCTCACGTTTGGCACCGATGGGATCACGTTCCATCCTGACCACATCGCGGTGCACCGGTGCGTCACCACCGCGTGGCTGACCCGCGGCCTGCCCGGGCGCCTGCTCTACGCAACCTCGACCATCGAGCACCTCGGTCGATTCGGCCCGCTCTACGAACGGTGGGGCAGCTACATGACGGACGAACGGCCGACCGGCGCTCGCCGCGAAGAGCTCGCCGTTCACCTCACGCTCGATGGTCTCTACCTAGACCGCAAGGTGGCGGCCCTGGCAACGATGGCCTCGCAGACAGGTCCCGCGATATCGACACTCGACCCGCAGACTTTCGGTGCTTCGGTCGCCGAAGAGTCGTTCGTCGACGCCGTAACGGTTTCCGTGTCCCCTCGGTCGGCAGCTCACTCGTCGGCGGCCGAGAACGACTTCCCTGGCCAGTAGGCCCACTCCTCGTAGTCCTCGACCCGCCCGTCGTCAGCGAAGCGGAGGATCCAGAGATCCCGGTACTCCTGGTGGACCGGGTCCCCGTAGTGCACTTCGACACGGACGACGGCGTTGTGCCCTTCGACGGCCACCGGCTCAGCGTCGACGGTGAACTCCGTGCCCTCGTCGTCGAGCCAGAACGCCTTGATCGCCTCATGTCCAACCTCCGCCTCTTCATACGGCGACGGTCGGTAGTGAGCGTCTTCGGTGAACAGTTGCTCGACGCCCGCAAGGTCGCCATCACGCCACGCCCGCTCGTACTCGGCGACCCAACGCATGACGTCGTCAGCATTCATGTCAGCAGTATTGACCGCCCGCGAGGAAGCGGGCCGAAGTCGACGTGCGTTCTACCGCCATGAGCGAGACAGATTTGTCCTCTGCGGCGCCCGGGATCGGCACCCCGGAACTTGGCGGCCTGCACGATACGCAACCTTAGGTTGCATGTCGCTCGAGGCGGCGGTACGTTGACGCAACCAAAGGTTGCGAAAGGTTGCTGAGCATGGAGTACGGATCGATCGAGCGGCACATCCACGTCGCCGCTTCGCCCGAGGTGGTCTTCGAGGTGATCAGTCGCCCCGAGCACATGCGCGAGTGGTGGCCCGACGACGCCCGGTTCGAGCCGGTCGCCGGCGCACCCGGCGAACTGGTGTGGCGCGACGCGGAAACCGGCGAGACGACGGCCGTCGAACTCGTCGTCGTCGAGGTCGACCCGCCCAAGCGATTCTCGTTCCGGTGGTGCTTCTCGGATCCAGGCCGCAGCGGGCGCTCGCTGCTCGTCACCTTCGACCTGACTCCCGCCACCGATGGCACGCGTATTCGGATGACGGAGACCGGATTCCGCGAGATGGGATGGGAGATCGCGGTGCTCGAGGAGCAGTTCCACGATCACGAGAGCGGGTGGGACCACTACATCCCCGCCCTCGGCGCATACGTTGCGCGGCTGGTTTCGGCGTCATGAGCACGACGGTCGACGACGACCTGTGGTCGGCGATCGGCGACCCCATCCGGCGCACGATGATTGACCTGCTCCTGGGCGGAGAACGAGGCACCGCGACGTCGCTCAGCGAGCGATTGCCAGTCACCCGCCAAGCCGTCTCGAAACACCTCGCCGTCCTCGACCGGGTCGGTCTCGTCAACGCCGCGCCGGCCGGTCGCGAGCGTCACTACGCGCTCGATGAGGTCCAGCTCGCCCGAGCTGTCTCTCAGTTGTCGAAGGTCGGCGCCACCTGGGACGCCCGGCTCCGCCGGATCAAGCAGATCGCCGAGGCGATCGAACGCAACCGCAACAACAACAACAACAACAACCAAGGAGAGTGAAATGGTTGACATCCTGCACCGGGTCGGTGTCGTCGCGCCGCTGGACGACGTCTACAGCGCGGTGACCACCACCGAGGGCCTCGCCGGCTGGTGGACGGTCGACACGACCGGCGAGAGCGAGGTCGGCGGGAAGCTGTCGTTCCGGTTCGGCGACGTCGGTGGCTTCGACATGGAAATCCTCGAGCTCGACCCCGCCGGACGTGTGCGGTGGCGGGTCACCGACGGTCCGGACGAGTGGATCGGCACCGAGATCGACTGGCGTCTCGACCAGCGCGACGAGTTCACGATCGTCCAGTTCAAGCACGAGGGCTGGCGCGAGCCGGTGGAGTTCATGAACCACTGCAGCACCAAATGGGCGACGTACCTGATGAGCCTCAAGGAGCTCGTCGAGACCGGGCGCGGCAGGCCGGCGCCCGACGACGTCCAGATCAGCGACTGGCACTGACCCGGCGCCATGACCGATGGGTGTTTACGGGACCGAATCGTCCCCTAAACACCCATCGGTTGGCGCTGTCGAGTGCGAATGTGGAGGGAATGGGCGGAGTCGAGGGGGCGGAGCGGGCACTCGCGTTGGCGGACGACGCGGTGGCGCGGCTCGACGTCGAGGGCTGCGTCACTCACCTGTCCGCCGCCATCCGCGACTTCACCGCGGCCGGCGAACCGCTACGGGCCGCAATGGCATGCGTCAGGTTGGGTGATGTCCTCGCCACTGCCATGGGCAATCTCACCGCCAGCCGGGCCTGGTTCGCCCGCGCCCGGCGCCTCGTCGAGGACGAGCCCCCGTGTCTCGAGCAGGGGTGGGTGGCGATCGCGGCGATGGGTTGTGATGTCAACGACCCGGCGGCTCTGCTGGCGGCGGCAGAACTGGCACTCGATCGGGCACGGCGCTTCGGCGATGTCAACCTCGAGACGAAGGCGTTGGCCGACGCCGGATTGGCCCACGTGCAGGCCGGCCGCGTTGACGAGGGGATGGCGCTGTTGGACGAGGCGATGGCGCTGGCGTGTGGACCCGCCGACGACTCCGGCACTGCTGCGAAGTCGGTCTGTTCCTTCTTCACCGCGTGCTACTACTCGGCCGATTTCGAGCGGGCTGAGTCGTGGACGGGACTGCTTCGTCAGCGTGGGCTGATCTCCGTCGCGCCGGGCGGGCCGATCTTCCTGTCGAGCCACTGCGACAGCGTGCAAGCCACGATGCTGGTCGAGCTGGGCCGGTGGAGTGAGGCAGAAGCGGTGTTGACACGAGCCAAGGCCGAATTCGAGTCGGTGATGCCGATGCCGAGCTGGCATCCCGACATCGCCCTCGCCGACCTCCGCATCCGGCAGGGTCGCCTCGCCGATGCCGAGTCGCTGCTTCTCGGCAAGGACCAGGCGATCGAGGCGCTCCTCCCCGCCGCCCGCCTGCATCTAGCCCGTGGCGACTACGACCTGGCCCGGGCGATGGCCCGTCGGGGCTTGCGGGTGGTCGGCGCGGATCGCCTGCGTGCCGCCGAGCTGCTCACTGTCGTCGTCGACGCCGAAGTCGCCAGGGGTGACCTCGATGCGGCCATCGCAGCATGTGGCGACCTGACCGAGCGCGTTGCCGACCTAGCCATCGCCCCTCTCGGAGCCCGTGCTGCCGCCGCCGGCGCCCGCGTTCAGGCCGCGACCGGCGCCCTGGCCGACGCCATTGCCACACTGGAAGCGACGATCGACGTGGTCGACCCGAGGACGCTCCCGTGGTTACGGGCCACCCTGCACCTCGACCTCGCCCGACTCCGCGAGCGCGCCGGTGACCGTCACGCAGCGGCGATCGACGCCATGGCGGCCAACGCTCTGTTGACGACACTCGACGTCGTGATCGACGGGGACGACGTCGCCCTCTTCGAGCGCCTGAGCGTTCGGTCGGAAATCGCCCCAACGGTGCTCAAGGCGGCGCTGGCGCGGGACGGGAAGTGGTGGACCGCGTCATCGGACGGGTCCAGCGCGCGACTGCAGGACTCCAAGGGCCTTCGTTACCTCGCCGAACTCCTCGCCCACCCGCGGGCAGAGCGCCACGTCCTCGACCTCGTCGACCGCGTCGAGGGAGTCGCCCCCGATGGCGGCCCCGACCGCCGGTTCCTCGGCGACGCCGGTGCGGTGCTCGACACCCGCGCCCGGGCGGCCTACCGACAACGGATCGAGCAGCTGCGCGCGGAGGCGGACGAAGCACTCGACGCCGGACTCCTCGACACGGCCGAAGTCAAACAGGCGGAGCTCGACCAGCTCGTTGGTCAACTCGCTCAGGCGTTCGGCCTCGGCGGCCGAGACCGGCGGGCCGCGTCAGCCGCCGAGCGATCCCGTCTCAATGTGACCCGGGCACTGCGCGCCGCGCTCGCCAAGGTCACCGAAGCCCTGCCACACGCGGGGCAGGTGCTCGACCGAAGCGTTCGCACCGGCACCTATTGCGCGTACGAGCCCGACGAGAACGACGAAGTCGTCTGGATCGTTCAGTCCTGATTGAACGAGATCGCCTCGCGTTGTACGCCACTGGGGCATGGAACCAATGCAACCCACCGTCAACGAGATCGCCGACGGCATCTACCGCATCTCGACGTGGATCCCCGAGATCAGTCCCGACGGATTCACCTTCAACCAGTTCCTCGTTGCCGCCGACGAGCCACTGCTCTTCCACACCGGGCCGCGGGGCATGTTCCCGCTGGTCGCCGAGGCCGTGGCCACCGTGATGCCCATCGAGTCACTGCGCTGGATCACGTTCGGTCATGTCGAGTCCGACGAATGTGGATCGATGAACATGTGGCTCACCGCTGCACCGGACAGCCAAGTCGCCCATGGCGCCTTGGGATGTGACGTGTCGCTGAACGACCTCTGCGACCGGCCACCTCGCTCACTCGCGGAGGGCGAGGTCATCGACCTCGGTGGCAAGCGGGTCCGCCAGATCCCTACGCCCCACGTGCCCCACGGCTGGGAGGCCCAAGTGCTCTTCGAGGAGACAACCGGCACCCTCCTGTGCGGCGACCTGTTCACTCAGGTCGGGGCCGGGCCGGCACTCACCACCGACGACGTCATCGAGGCGGCTGTTGCGGCCGAATCGATGTTCCACCAGAGTTCCCTTGCTCCTCACACAACCGCGACGCTGCGCCGGCTCGGCGACCTCAACCCGACAACGCTGGCGATCATGCACGGCAGCTCGTACCAAGGTGACGGCAGACAAGCCCTCTACGACCTCGCCGCCGCCTACGAGACGCTCACCGCCGCCTGAGCAAGTTCCACGACCGAAATCCGGTCAAGGTTGCCCGGATTCGGTAGGAGCGTCGCGTGATCATCCCCGAACACGCCTGTTCGGCCGTGGGACACTGAAGCGGTGCGCTTCTACCGCGACCGCGTGTTCCCGCGCCTCATGAACCTGGCGTGCAACACGAAAGAGACGCGCCGCATTCGCGCCGCCGTCTGTGCACCGCTCGCCGGGGAGGTGCTGGAGATCGGGTTCGGCACCGGTCTCAATCTGCCGCACCTGCCCCGGTCCGTCACGTGCTTGCGGGCGGTCGACCCACTGGAGCCAGGCCGCGATCTCGCCGGAGACCGCCTTGCCGCCAGTCACGTCGAGGTCGACTTCGTTGGCCTCGACGGCCAGGTTCTCGACCTCGAGGACGATTCCGTGGACGCCGCCCTGTCGACCTGGACGCTGTGCACGATTCCCGACGCCTCCGCCGCCGTCCGTGAGATCGGTCGCGTCCTGCGCCCAGGTGGGGCCTTCCACTTCGCCGAACACGGGCGGGCGCCCGACGCCAACATCCAGAAGTGGCAGGACCGGCTCAACGGCCTGCAGAACCGCGTGGCCTGCGGTTGCAACCTGAACCGGGACATCGCTGCGATCATCGAGAACGGCGGGATGACGGTCACGAGTCTCGACACCTTCTACGCCAAGGGCGATCCGAAGGTGCTGGCGTTCACCTACCAAGGCCGCGCCGAGGTGGGTCGCCCAGAGGGTTCGCGTATCAAATCGTGATCAGAACGCTCACCATCACGATGACGACGATCCACGCTGACGAACTCCAACCCGGTGACGTCGTCGCCTACGATGGTCAACGCCACGTGATCACCGATGTCGAGCGCCGCGATGGCTGGGCCTGGCCGATCGCCGCCGACGGAACGGGTTGGGCGATCGCTCTCGGTCACCAACTGATCAACGTCCAGCGCCGAGCGACCGGGGCCGCAGCCGGCTGAGCAGGGGAGCCCGAAAATGGAACTCCCAGGGGCACAGCACGCACGAGTATGCAACCTGTGACCACAACCGACCCGATCCACGTCGATCCATCGAACACAAGGCAGCTCGATGCCTGGAACGGCGACGAAGGTCGCTACTGGGCGACTCACGCCGACTACTTCGACCGAGCCATGAGCGACTACCACCGCCGCCTGCTCTCGGCCGCTGCCGTCGGGCGCAGCGATCAGGTCCTCGACATCGGATGCGGGACCGGTCAAGCGACCCGCGACGCGGCGAGGGCGGCGGCAGCCGGGTCCGCCCGTGGTGTCGACCTGTCCTCGCAGATGATCGACGTCGCCCGCCGCCGGGTCGCTGACGAGGGCCTCACGAATGCCCTCTTCGAGCAGGCTGACGCGCAGATCCACCCGTTCGACGTCGAGCACTTCGATGTCGTCATCAGCAGAGCCGGGACGATGTTCTTCGGCGACCTCGTCGCCGCCTTCGCCAACATCCACCGGGCGTTGCGCCCCGGTGGACGCATGGTGCTGCTGACCTGGCAGCCGCTCGCTCACAACGAGTGGGTCGGCGAGTTCATGACTTCGTTCAGCGCTGGCCGGGACCTCCCTGTCCCACCGCCCAACGCCCCGGGGCCGTTCTCGCTCGCCGACCCCGAACGCGTACGCAGTGTCCTCGGCCGGGCCGGTTTCGACGACATCAGCCTCGCCGGGATCGTCGCACGGATGTGGTTCGGTAGCAATGCCGACGACGCGTTCCAGTTCATCCTCGGGATGCTCGGCTGGATGCTCGAAGGAGTCGACGCCACCGGTCGCGCCCGGGCCATTGATGCGTTGCATCGCACGCTTGCCGCCCACGCGACCGACGACGGTGTGATCTACGACTCCGCGGCGTGGATCGTCGAGGCAACGCGGCCGTAGTCGTCGAGGCCGGTGGCCGACAGATCGGGTATGTCGAGGACGCGGCTAACTTGTGACGATCTGATGACAGCGAGCGGCAGTTTCCGAAGCGTCACCGAGTCGGCCCGCCGACATCGGACAGCCGTGGTCGCGTCGGTGATCGCTGCCGGATCGCTAGTGGTCGGTGGGTCGTCTGGTCGGGCGGATCAGACGGTGTACTTCGACGACGCCGGAAACGCCCCGCACATCAGCCTCATCGGTGACTCGACCCTGACCGGCGTCCGCTGGTACGCCGATTACGGCGCCCTCCGGCAGTTCAACTTCGTGCTCAGCGCCGAGTCGTGCCGGCGCACGATCGAGGCGTCGTGCATCAGCCGAGAGGGATACCGGCCGGCCAACGTGATCGCGGCGATGCGCACCCTCGACGGCGAGCTCGGTGACGTGCTGGTGGTGATGTCGGGCTACAACGACCCGGTCTGGACGATCGACGAGGCGATCGCCGGAACCGTCGATGAGGCGCGCGATCAGGGCCTCGAGCACGTGGTCTGGCTGAGCCTGCGGACGAGCGACGACGTCGACTACTCCGATCCGCAGGAGCAGTCGAGCATCAACACCTTCCGCGATTACAACGAGCAACTCTTCGCGGCTGCCGAAGCCTCCGACGGCTACTTGCAGGTCGCCGACTGGGCGACGTACTCGAACGGGGCATCGGCGTGGTTCGAGGCCGACGGTGTGCACCTAACGGCGCGTGGCGTCGATGCGATCACCACGTTCATCGCCGGCACGGTGGAGCGGGTGCTCGCCGGTGAGAACGTCAGCCCGGCGGCCGCGCCGTGGACCGTGCTCGTGCCGGGCGCCGATGGCGACATCGTCACGGCTGTACAGGAGGCGCTTATCGCCGCCGACATCGACCTCCCAGGCGGTGCAGACGGTGTCTACGGGAACGACACGATGGTTGCCGTTGCCGAGTACCAGCGGGGCAACGACGAGCTTCAGGAGACCGGGGCCGTCGACATGTCGACTGCCCGTGCCCTCGGCGTCATCGAGAACCCCGACGCCGACGACACGACTGTTACGACGGCGACGACCGTTGCCGCGACGACGACCGTGCCCGAACCGGCGCAAGCCGATGCGGCCAGCGAGTCCGAACCGGCCGACCGCGGAGGCGGACTGCTGCGCTGGCCCCTCGTCGCCGCGGCCGTCGCCGCGGTCCTCACTGCGGCGGTAGTGAGCCGCCGGCGGTATGTCGTCGCCAAGCGCTCGGCGCGCCGCTGGGCGCGCGTCCACCCGGCGACGTCGCCGCGCCGGAGCGTCGCCGACATGCGGCGGACCGGCGAACTCCCAGCCGTGACGAGTCCGGCCGGCCGGATCTACGACCACGAACTGGAGCAATCCGCGACCGTCGACGCCGAGGCAGGCTGAGCGAAACCGCCTTATTCAATGGCCCGTCCACAGGCCCAGGCTTAGCCTCCGCCGATGAGCCAAAGACTTGCCATACTCGGCGTCGCTGGCTTGGTGAGTGTCACCGGACCCCATCAGGCCGCCAGTGCGGATGCCGCCGGGGCCGATGAATCAACCGTCCCGGACACCTCGATCGCTTTGCCGGGGACCAGCGCGGAAGAGACCTCGCAGGAGGCCGGCGCGATCGACTGGACGGAGATTCGGCCGGGGCTCGAGGAAGGATCCCTCGAGGTGCCGATCGACTACACCAACCCCGAAACAGGGACGTTCCAGATCCACGTGGTGCGACGACTCGCGGACGACCCGAACTCGCGAGTTGGCTCACTCTTGCTGAACCCGGGCGGTCCCGGCTTCGGGGGTAGCGACTTCGTCACTTTCGCTGACCAGTTCTTTACTGAAGAGATTCTCGACAGCCTCGACATCGTCGGGTTCGACCCGCGCGGCACTGGTCTGTCTGAACCGGCGATCGACTGCATCGACAACTACGACCACTTCTTTGCCGGGACCGACATCACGCCCGACGACGACGCCGAGCGTCAGCAGATCGTCGACCTCGCCGAGGAGTTCGCCGACGCCTGCGCGACGAACAACGACGACATCATCCAGTTCGTCGGCACCAACAACGCTGCCCGCGACATCGACTCGATCCGCCGTGCCCTCGGCGAGGAGGAGATCAGCTATGTCGGATTCAGCTACGGGGGCGTGCTCGGCGGAGCGTGGGCGACGTTGTTCCCGGACACTGTGCGGGCAGCGGTGTTCGACGGTGCAGCCGATCCGAACGCCGACGATTTGCAAGGTGGGTTGAACCAGTCCGCCAGTTTCGAGGACGTACTCTCGACGTACCTCGCTCAGTGCAGTGCAGAACCTAGTTGCCTGTTCCACAACGACGGCGACGCCGCGGGAGCGTTCGACGAGCTGATGCTGGAACTCGATGAACGCCCGATCCCGAGCATCGAAGGGCGGCCGGACATCACTCGCGGAGTCGCCCTCATAGCGGTCGCCCAGGCGATGTACGATGACTCGACCTGGCCCACCCTGTCGAGGGCGCTCACCTCTGCCCAGCGTGGCGACGGGGCGGCGCTGCTGACGCTGTACGACGACTACTACGTGCGCAACCCGGACGGCACCTGGGGCAACGCGCTCGAAGCCTTCCAGACGATCTACTGCATGGACACCGACGAACGGCGGTCTGTGGAGGAGGACGATGCCACGGCGCCGCTGTTCACCGAGGTGTCTCCGCGCTTTTATCCACCAAACACGACCGGCGCCTATTTCTGCACGTTCTTCCCCACGTCGACGGATCCCCTGATCGAGGTCACCGGCGCCGGCGCCGGGCCGATCGTGCTCTGCGGCACCACGGGCAACGCCTCGACGCCGCTGGTGGGAACACGCGCCATGGCCGACGCCCTCGAGGACAGCCGGCTCATCGTCGTCGACGGCGTCAACTCACTCTGTTGGGGAGCATCGGAGTGTGCCGACCAACTGATGACCGACTATCTCGTCGACCTCGAAGTCCCTACCCTCGAAGAGACGGACTGCCCCGCCGACTAGCGGACACGGCTAACGGTCAGGTGTCGAGTCGGAGGTGAACGGTCACGTTGTCGCCGAGGTGCAGGCCCTCGGCACGACGGACTGTGTCCTTGACCGGCACGAGATACAGGTCGCCCTTCGGGAACAGTGACGTCTTGAAATCGGTCGAGCCGATCCTCGCCTTGACCGGGATCGCTCCCCAGCCATAGGTGATCATCGAGGCCACTGCCTCGATCTCCACGCTCTGCTCGTCGGGCACGGTCACGAAGTAGAACGGCGCCGGACCCCGCCACTCGATGATCTCGCCGCTGAACTCGAGATCCATCGCGCCGAGCCTACGAACAGCCGACGGACTGTCGTTCGAGGTCAGCTTCATTCTTCGGAGAGGAACAGTCACTCTGCGACAGTTCGGCTCTGACGTTTGCCTGAGCGCATCGGAAGCTGATTGGTCGTCCCGTCAGGCGGCCCACTGGCGGGGTTGGAGGAACTCGTCGAGGGGCACGCGACCGGCCAGGTTGTCGACCGTTCCGACGAGGCCGGCGAACACGCACTCGGTCACCAGTTGGAGGAGGTTGGCGTCGGTCAGCCCGACGTCGTTCGCGCGTCGGATGACCTCATCGGCGACCTTCCCTCGGTGCACGGCGACGTCTCGGGCGAAGACGTAGACGGCCGCGTGGACCGGGTCGGCCGGCTCGGAGCCGGCGCGCATGGCGTCGATGTCCGACGCGTCGACGCCAAGACTGCCCAGTACGGTCGAGTGGAACGCCACGCCATACTCGTTGTCCACGGCGACACCGACGGCGAGGCCGGCGATCTCTCGGTGGACTGCGTTGAAGGACGGTTCCGACACCGTTCGCCGCAACGAGTCGAAGGCGGCGAGGAGGGTGGGACTGGCGGCGCTGACGGCGGCGAGGTTGGGCACAAAGCCGAGGTCTGCGGCAATCCCGTCGAGAATCGACTGCGACGCCGAAGGGGCGTCATCCGTGGTTAGCACTTCAAGGTTCATGTGGCGATCATCCACGGTCGACGGACTGGTGGCCATTCCCCCCGGGGGAAGCGACGCAGAGCCGGCGGCGGCGTAGCGTCGCCCGGGTGTCGGAGACCGCGATCCTGGAGACCGTTGCCTTCGGTGACCTTGTCCGCTACTGGCGGCGGGTACGGGCGATGAGTCAGCTCGACTTGGCGGCGGCGGCCGCGACGACGCCGCGGTACATGAGCTTCGTCGAGACGGGGCGGTCACAACCGAGTCGCGAGATGGTGTTGCGACTTGCAGTTGCGCTCGACATCCCCGTACGCGATCGCAACGGCTTGCTCTTGGCCGCTGGTTTCGCACCGATCTACGCCGAACACGACCTCGATCATCCCGCCATCGAGCGGGTGATGGCTGCGCTCGATCGCATGCTCGAGCACCACGCTCCGTACCCGGCGGTGGTGATGAACCGGCAGTGGGACGTCGTCCGCGCCAACGCCGGCGCCGCCCGCCTGTTCGCCGACCTGTGTGCCCCCGAGCCGATGCCCGATCCGGCCAACGTCCTGGAGCTGATGCTCGAACCCGGTCCGGTCCGCTCCGCCGTCACGAACTGGGACGAGGTGGCCCCGTCCTTGCTCGAGCGAGTCCGCCGCGAGGCCGTCGGCGGAGTGATGGACGTCACGACCGCCGAACTCGTGCAGCGCCTGAGAACCGGCACGGACGCGGCGGTGTTCAACGCAGCGCCACGTTCTGTCGCCCCGCTCGTTCCCGTCATCGACGTGCACTTCGCCTACGGCAGCTCGACGTTGCGTTGGTTCTCGATCGTCTCGACGATCGGAACACCAGTCGACATCACCGCCCAAGAGCTGCGCCTGGAGGCGTTCTTCCCAGCCGACGAAGCGACGGCGACAACGTGGCGTGACGACGAGACGAGCTGACGTCGGGCCTTGCGTCGATCGTGGACCGCGTCGCAAGAGGGCGCCGCCGCAGATTCAGGCGCGTCTGTTGAAGATGCTGTAGCCGCCGGGCCCGACGAGGGCAGCGACGACGAGCAGGATGATGCCCCAAACCACCGAGCCGGAAATGAGCACGATCACCCCGATGACGGCGATCACCAAGGCGATGATCCACAACACGTTTGCTGGCATTTGAACCCCCAGGGCCACTCTCGTGGCGATTTAGTGAATCTGGCGTAGACCGTATCCGCTCGACGCTGCCGGGATGCTCATCCCACACGGCGGCGTTTACGATCCTTTCCGGGCTCGACGAACACCTCGAGCTTCCCACCACCGCCGTCCAACCGAAGGAGGACTCGTGGATCTGAACGAAGTGGCAGCGGAGACGACCCGCTTGTCGAACTGGGCTCACCTCGCCACCGTCGGTGCAGACGGCAACCCCGATGTCGTGCCGGTGTGGCCGGCGTGGCAGGACGACATGGTGTGGATCTTCACCGACGCCAACAGCGTCAAAGTACGCAACCTCGCCGCCAACCCGAACGTGGCGATGCACTGGCAGGTCGACGAGAGTGGCGACGGGGTCGAGGTGTGGGGAACGGCCGCCGTGCACAGCGATCTCGACACCAAGCGGCGGCTGTGGACGGGTGTGTTCACGTACAACCTGGACGACTTCGCACCGGATGGCCTCGAATCAGCGAGTAACCGCTTCATCGCAGTTCGGCCGGACCGGGCCCTCGCGCTCAAGCACTACGGCATGGCGGGTCGCGACACGTGGCAACGCACGTGACCTGACCGCTGGGGAGGTTCAGCCGTTCACACCAGACGGCGCTCGTTGGCCCAGGCGGTCAGTTGGTGGCGGCTCGACAACTGCAACTTGCGGAGCACGGCGGACACATGTGTCTCGACGGTCTTGACGGACACGTACAACCGGGCGGCGATCTCCTTGTAGGCGTAGCCGCGGGCGATCAGCCGCATCACCTCGCGCTCCCGTTTCGTCAAGCGGTCGAGGTCGGGATCACCCGCCGTGACACTGCCCGCCGACGGATCGTCACCGGCGAAGGCGTCGAGGACGAACCCGGCGAGGCGTGGGGAGAACACTGCGTCGCCACCGTGGACACGGGCGATCGCGTCGTGAAGGTCAGCCGTGGAGATCGTCTTCGTGACATAGCCGCGGGCGCCTGCGCGCACCACCCCGATCACGTCGTCGGCGGCATCGGACACCGACAGCGCCAGGAAGCGGGTCGCCAGCTTGTCACCGGCGACGCCTTCGATGACGGAGCGGCCGCCTCCACCAGGGAGGTGGACGTCGAGCAGAACGACGTCCGGGTGCGTGCGACGGACAACCTCGATCGCCTCCTCCACCGACGCCGCCTCGCCCACGACCTCAATCGCCGGCTCGGTCGTCGTCCCGGGTCTGGTGAGCTCGGCACGAACACCGGCGCGAATGAGGTGGTGGTCGTCGACGAGGACGAGGCGGATCATCGACTCATCATTCATCGTCATGATTGTGGCCCGACTCGCATAACCCTCGGTCGAGGCAGCTCGATCTCCACCTCGGTGCCATCACCGGGACGACTCGTCACCACGACGCGTCCACCGGCCCGGTCGATCCGACCGACGATCGAGTCGGCGATACCGTGGCGATCGGCAGGCACCGCACCGGGGTCGAACCCAACGCCCGTATCGCGCACGAACCCTGTGAGCTCGGTGTCGTCCGCCTCGACATAGACGTCGATGTGATCGGCACCTGAGTGACGAGCCGCGTTCGTGGCCGCCTCCCGAAGGGCGCCGAGGAACGCTTTCGCCGTCTCGTCGAGCGGTGCGTCGCCGACGATTACCGCCTCGATGCGCATCTCGTGGTCCAGTTCGATCATCGCCGCCATCGACTCGACTGCGGCAGTCAGGTTGATCGGTTCGCCGACCGCCCGGATGCCGTACAGCCACGACCGCAGTTCCCGCTCTTGGCGTCGGGCGAGCGACACCATCCGCCGCGGGTCGTCGGCACGCTGGATGAGCACCAGCGACTGCAGCACCGAGTCGTGAAGATGGGCGGCGAGGGCGGCCCGTTCCTCCTCTCGAACGCGGAGGGTCCGTTCCGTATCGAGGTTGGCGAGCAGCCTTCCGAGGGCGGGGGCGGCGATCACGCCGATCCCGGCGAGGGCGATGGCGATGGCGCTGACCGAGCGGCCCACATCGCGCAGGCCGCCGGTGCGATCGGCCAAGGCGGCGATCCCGGCGATCGCCAGGATCGCTCCGATCACCCAGCGCGCCAACGGAGCTGACGACACGCGACGGAGAAGGCCGCCCTCATCACCAGCGGCCGGTGCCGCGGGAGCCCAGATCACGACGACGGCGACGGCGACGATCGACGCCGGAATCATCACCTCGTTACCCGGCCACAGTCCGATCTCGCGCGCGGCGAGGAGGAGCGCGAGCGTCGCCAGGGCGACGGCGATGTTGCGACGCTGCATCGGCGCCGCTTCTGGCGGCACCCCATTCGAGGTCGGCCGTGGCTCGGACAGGGCGATGCCGACGGCGTAGAGAGCGACACCGATGCCCCCGGCGAGCGCCAGCAGGCCGACGGCGGCACGCAGCAGCGTCGGGTCGACGCGCCACCGGTGGGCGAACCCGCCGGCGACACCGAGGAGGATGCGGTCCGAGCTGCGCCTCGTGCGCGGTGCGTCGACGAGCCGTGGTGCCGCCGGCGTCGGTGCGCCGGGCGCGGCGGTGTGAGCCATGCCATCAATGGTCGCGCAGGCCTTGCCTCCGCGGTATTGGTTGTCCCCCTGATCTCGCACGGGGCAGGAATCAGGGGGATCACCGATGGTCGCCGAGCCGTCTCGTCCCTACGGTGAATCTCGTGGAAGCCCCGCCCTGGCCGCCGCCCGCCAGAAACGCCGCGGTCGATCCGATCGGCCACACGCGTCGAGCCGACGACGGCGCGATGCTCGCTGGCGTCGCGCGCGATCTCGGCGCGCGGACGGGCGTCGACCCGCTCTGGTTCCGCATCGCCTTCGTGGTGCTCACCGCGTTCAGCGGCCTCGGTGTGCTGCTGTACGGCGGATCGTGGCTGATCCTGCGCGGCCGTCGACGGTCATCGTTCGGCCCGCTGGTCATCGCCGGGGCTGCCGTGATTGTCCTCAGCTGTGTCCTGCTGCTCGAGAACGGCACGAACTACATCGCCAACCGGTGGACCATCGTGTTCGTGCTTGCCGGGGTCGCTGTCGCCCTGTGGCAGCCCCGAGGCATCCCGCAGTCCGCCACGCCGGCTGCCGTTGACCTGGGTCCGGCGCCGCCTGCTGCGCCGATCGTGCTCGGCGAACCACGCCCGCCGTCGGCGCTCGGTCGCTGGGCACTCGCCGCGGCGCTGCTCGTCGGCGCCGCCGGGGCGATCGGCTACCAGCTCGCCGGCGACGGCTTGCATCCAGAACGCTGGCTCGGCGCTGCCGCCGGGGTCTGCGGCATCGGACTGGTGATCGGTTCGTGGCGCGGCAGGGCGTTGTGGCTCGTCGTGCCGGGACTGCTGTTCGCCGCCTCGGGCTTCGTCGCCGGTCACGCCGCCCGCGCCGGGATCGACGAGTTGGAGGCAGGGACTCGCTACCACTCGGTTGGCTCCGTGAGGCCGTTCGGGCTGCCCGCACGGGAGGACCTCGTCGCCGGGAAGATCGAGGTCACCGTGTTCTCGGTACCGCCGAACGACGCTCGTTCGGACCTGCGCGTGGGTCTCGGTGAGATCGACATCATCGTCGACGATGACGTCACCATCGACGTGCGGGCGCACGTTCACGACGGCGAGATCATCGTCAATGGGGTGACCCAGCGCAACGACGGTGACGTCGAGGTGATTCGCATCGGTCCGGGCGCGACCGCTGAAGCGGTGATCTCGGCGACGGTGAGCGTCGGGCGGCTGGAGATCACCGAGCGCAACCTCTTCGACCCCGAGCGAATCGGAGACTGATATGCCACCCCATCGCTTCAACCCGCTCAGCGCTCTCCTCGGGCTCGTCGTCCTCGCTCTTGGCGCCACCGTCGCGGTGTTCGGCTTCGACGAGCTCGACAACGACCCGATCATCTGGGGGGCGGCGATCGCCGTCTTCGTCGCCCTGATCCTCGTCGCCATCCCGAGCCGATCGGCACGCGATGAGCGATGACAGGCGATCCGGCTCTCATCGCTCATCGCCAACGGCCAACATCGCTACCACGACCACTGGGCGATCTCTCCCGCTGGCGAACCATCGACGTCGACACCGCGCTGAGCGCGTACGGTCTGTGACGTGGCCGCCAAGCAGTACGTGGCGTTGCTGCGGGGGATCAACGTGGGTGGCCGCAACAAGGTGGCGATGGCCGACCTCCGCGACGCCTTCGAGGACGGTGGGTACGAAGCGGTCCGCACCTACATCCAGTCCGGCAACGTTCTGTTCCGATCCGACCTGCCGGCGAAGTCGCTGGAGGGCGACATCGAGGGTCTGCTCGAGCGCCGCTTCGGTGTACCACTCGTCGTCGTCGTCAGATCGCACACGCAACTCCGCAAGGTCGTCAGCAAGGCGCCCCCGGGGTTCGGAGTGTCTCCCGACGAGTACCACTCGGACGCCGTGTTCTTGAAGGCGCCGCTGACCGCCAAGCAGGCGATGGTCGTGGTCGAGCTACGCGACGGCGTCGATCAAGCCTGGCCGGGCGACGGGGTCGTGTACTTCGCTCGCCTCAGCGCCAAACGTGTGCAGAGCAAGATGAGTCGCATCGTCGGGACGCCGGAGTACAAGCAGATGACGATTCGCAGCTGGACGACGACCACGAAGCTGCTCGACCTCCTCGACGAGAAGCACTAGCTCCGCGACGCCCCTCGCTCAGGCGGGACTACAACTGAATGCGACGTCACCTGGGGCGAATCCCAACGCGTTCAGTCTGTGACGACATGCCACGGTGTGTCCATGCTCGACAACCACTTCGGCGATGCGGTCGCCGATGGCTACGACGACGCATCGTCGGCGATGTTCGACCCCGCCGTCCTCGAACCGACGGTCGACTTCCTTGCCGGCCTCGCCGGCGACGGTGCTGCCTTGGAGCTGGGGATCGGTACCGGCCGCATCGCCCTTCCGCTCAGCGACCGTGGGATCCCGGTCCACGGGATCGATCTCTCCGAGGCGATGGTCCGACGCATGCGCGAGAAGCCTGGCGGTGAACTTGTCAGCGTGACGATCGGGGACTTTGCCACGACCCGAGTCGAAGGCACGTTCCGGCTCGCCTACCTCGTGTTCAACACGATCATGAACCTCACCAGCCAGGACGCCCAGGTCGCCTGCTTCCGCAACGTCGCCGCCCACCTCGAGCCCGGGGGCTGCTTCGTGATCGAGGTTGGCGTGCCGGACCTGCGGCGGCTGCTGCCCGGCGAGACGATTCGGCCATTCACCGTCACCCCGAACTACCTCGGCTTCGACGAGTACCCCGACACGATCGCCCAGACGATGTACTCGCATCACTACCGGGTGTCCGGCGACAAGCTCAACGTCTTCTCCGTGCCGTTCCGCTACGTGTGGCCCTCGGAGCTCGACCTGATGGCGCGGATCGCCGGCATGCGACTGCGTGAGCGCTGGAGCAGTTGGACGCGCGAACCGTTCACCGGTGAAAGCACCTCCCACGTCTCGGTATGGGAGAAGGAGCGTAAACCGCGTCAGTAGCCGAGCGACGCGACGATGTTGCCGGCTGGGTCGCGAAGGAACACCGTGTCGCCGCCGTTGTTCCATACCGCGGAGTCGACGCTGCACCAGAAGCGGTCCGTTTGCGTGTCCGTGCCACAACCGGTTCGCAGGGTGACGGCTCCGGCGGGCAGTACGACGAGGTCGGAGAAGGTGTAGCGATGCGTCGACGACTCGTCGCGCACCGTCCAGCCGTCGAGGTCGAGCGGCGCCGTACCGGTGTTGGTGAAACGCACCCACTCGTCGTTGAGGTTGACGTTGTCGTCGCCGGCGGCGTCCGGGTGAACGTCGATGTCGACGGCGACCGGTGCGGCGAGGCCGGTGCCGGCCCCGCAGGCGTCAGCGGCCCACAGCCCGCGGCCGTGAAGACGAGCAGCCTCCTGCAGCAAGGCGTAGCGATCGTCGTTGGCCGTGTCGGGCGGGTAGCTGCGGGCGATCGCCGCGCCCTGCTCGACAAGTAGTCCGCCGACGTCGTCACCGTCGGCGTCGATGACGTAGCGCAAAGCTCGGCCGAACTGGTCGACGTCGGACGTGTCCACGGTCAGCCACACGGGCCCGCTCCCGACGAGGTCGTCCAGCGCTGCGGTGGCCTCGTCGGACCAGCATTCGTCCGCCTCCGGGGCATTGATGCCGATCAACCGCACCCTCGTCGAGGTCGTCCCCCTGGCGACGTCGACTGTGTCGCCGTCGATGACGTCGGTGACCAGCCACGGATCGCCCGGTGGCAACGGCGTCGTCGTCGCTGCAACCGTGGACCCTCCGAGGGTCATCGCCACCAGCCCGACACCGCACCGCCTGATGGGGGTCATTGGTGTCATTGGTCGATTATCCGCCACCGACGTCGTCAAAGGTGCCAAAAGTAGGTGCCTACCGAGCGCCCGAGCAACCGGGCCCTCTCGTGTGAGGCGAAGTTCGATTCAACATCCGCGCCACATACGGCGCGATCGCTGTATCAGCGTTGCCAGTGGTCGAGCCCGGACGCGGGCTGCATGGCACCGTTCATCATTCGGCCCGTCTGCGATCGTGTCGCCATTGTGGAGCAGGTGAGCGTTTCGGCTTTGCCCCAATCCGCACGCACTACGGTCGGGTGTCGAACCAGGAGGGGCCATGGGAAATTTGAACGTCGTCATGATCAACGTCACTTCACGTGACGATGGTCTTCGCGTGTTGGACCGCGTCGATGCGGCGACCGAGACAGGCGAGATCACCGTCGTGGATGTGGCAATGGTCTACAAGAGCGACAAAGGGAAGGTGAAGATCCACCAGACTGCCGATGCGACCGCCGGCAAGGGCGCCGTCAAAGGTGGTGGGCTCGGTCTACTCGTTGGGATATTCGCGGCACCGCTCGTGCCGGCGGTGGCGGTAGGCGCGGGAATTGGGGCGCTCGTGGGCAAGGCACGCGACCGGGGAATTTCCGACGACCTCATCAAGCAAGCCGGTCAGGCGATCGAAACTTCTGATGCGGTCGTCTTCGTGCTCGCCGACCAGGCCAATACCGCCGTCATCGCCAAGCTCATCGACGAGGCCGCCGCCGGCGGCGCCAACGTGGAGTATCAGGTCCTCTCCGAGGATGCCCAGGACCTGCTTCGCATGCATCTCAAGACTGGGGGCAAGGTCGCTGTGGGCGTGCAGGTCGACTTCAAGGGCATGACGCTCGAGCAGTACGACGAGGTCATCAATCGAATGGGTTTCGAGCCCCGCGGTGCGGGCGGGCCAGGAAGCGTGTTCCATTGGGTGACGAAGACCCCTGACGGGATCCGGGTGACGGACGTCTGGGACACCCAAGAGGACTTCGAGAAGTTCTCCGAGGAGAAGATCGGACCAATCACTCAAGAGGTCGGCATCCAAAGCCAGCCCGAGATCCAGTATTTCGATGTACACAATTACCTGACAGCGGGCTGAACCGCGTTCGATACTCTCAGGTTGCCTGCGATGGAGGCGGAACATCGCGGCAACCAGAACGGCGGACCGGGGTGTGTTGCGGGAGGTCGCCGCCCCTTACCGCCACCGTTGGGCTACAAGCGCCGAGGAGGGACGGCTCCTTGGTCTCTCCCCGGTCAAACCGCCAAGGCATCGCTGATTCGGTCGTGACACTGTTGGTTGACATGCAACATTCACCCAGCTGACGAACCGGCCACCACCGTCGATCCCGAACGAATCATCGCCCTCGACGCTCATCAGGTAGAGCTCGTGATCGTCGGGGCTCTCCTGCTGCTTCCGTGGGTCCGGCCGTCGCGCCGGTCGGGCGCTGGCTCTGGAAGCCGTGTCACCGATCGGCGGTTCGGGTCTGTGTCGCGAACTCTTTGGTTCCGTTGACGTCGCTAGCGGCGCCAAATCGACCAAGAAGACGGAACGACTGCGTTCCGGAGCTGACGCGCCCGACCGGCGCGACGATCGAACCCACGGATCGGTGAGGGAAGCCGATTCCGGCCCCGGTGCGGCTGGACGCGCGGGATTTTCGCGGGAGGAAGGTTGACCCGACTTCGCGGAAGCAGACAAGAAAGCGCCACTGAGCTGACCTCTTGCCAGTGGTCGAGCCCGGCGTCGATCCGGGGACCTTCCGCTTTTCAGGCGGACGCTCTGCCGACTGAGCTACTCGACCGTTCGGCGCGCTGCCGCTGTGCTCTCGCACAGCGGTTGGCGCTGCGGTCCCGACGGGACTTGAACCCGCGACCTCCGGCTTGACAGGCCGGCGTGAACTCCAGACTTCACCACGGGACCAGTGGCATTTATGTGCACCCCCAACGGGATTCGAACCCGTGCCGCCACCTTGAAAGGGTGGTGTCCTAGGCCACTAGACGATGGGGGCCCATCGACTCCTCCAGTTGAGAGCACCCGAACACTACCAGCGACCCCGCGCCGTTCCACGGGCCCTCAGGAGCGGTGGGCGCCCCAGTTCAGCACTTCAATTTGCGAGCTGACTGGCCTCCGCGCCGGTCGCGCGTTAGGTTGCGATCTCGTTACGGACCGTTCGTTGCGCACGCAAGAACGGTTTGTTCCGGCCAGGTGAACAAGTCTTCCACGGCCACCGAGCGGTGTGGAGATCTGGTTACGGTCGGAGCCACGTGGTCCGCGGCCACGTTGACAACCGAACGCAGTCCAGCCCACGAAGGACCAACCCCCCGGACCGTCAGGAGGCTCCATGTCGCTCGACATCGTCATCCCCGCGCACAACGAAGAACAACGAATCGAACGCACCCTGCGCGCCTATCGCGCTGGGTTCCCGCAGTCCGATGTCCGCTTCCACGTGGCCCTCGATGGCTGCCAGGACCGCACCGCCGACGTCGTGCGCACGCACGCCCGCGACGACGGCCGCGTCGTCCTCCACGAATACCCGAAGCTCGGCAAGGGCGGCGTGCTGATGGAGACGTTCCGCCGCTGCGATGCCGACCTCGTCGGCTTCGTCGACGCCGACTGCGCAACACCCCCCTCGGAGTTGGCGCGGATGACGGAGCAGGCGGCGGGGACCGACGGCGTGATCGCGAGCCGGCGCCTGCCGGCTTCGGTCACGCCGCGGACCCGCGGCACGGGCCGCTCGCTGACCTCGACCGGGTTCGCCTGGGGAGTGCGCCGGCTGTTCCGACTCCCCTACGCCGACACCCAGTGCGGCGCCAAGGTGATCCGCCGCGACGTCGCCACGCGCGTCGTCCCACTGATGTCATCGCGCGACTTCCTGTTCGACGTCGACCTGCTGGTGCTGGCCAGGCGGCTCGGGTTCGAGTTCGTCGAGGTTCCGACCGTGTGGATCGATCAGGCGGGATCGAAGGTGCGTGCCCTCGGCGACACCGGGCGGATGCTGGCCAGTGCCCTGCGGTTGTGGATTCATCACCGCACGATGCCGGTGGCGTCGGAACATCGGCCGGCACGTTGCCTCCCGGCCCCCGACGAGCGTCATCATCTCGATGCCGGCGCGGCCTGACGTCGCGCTCATCGCGCCCTACCCACCGCGCGGTGAGCGCCACGGCGGCCACAGCGGCGTCGCCTCCTACACAGCCAACCTCGCCGGGGGCCTGGCTGCCGAGGGCGCCAACGTCGTCGTGCTCGCTCCTCGACTCGACGGCGAACCGCCCCACCACAACGACGGGGCGGTCGAGGTCCGCCGTGCGTTCGCCTTCGGCCGGCGAGCGCTGCCGGCGGGGATGTCGGCCGCGGCGTCGACCGGTGCGCCCGTGGTCCATCTTCAGTTCGAGTTGTTCCTCTACGGCGGAGCGGCCTCGCTGCTCGGACTCCCGAGCGCCCTCGGCCGCGCCCGCCGGGCACTCGGCGAGTCGTCGCTCGTGACGACGATGCACCAGATCGTCGACTCCTCCGCCGTCGACCGCCGCTACACCCGGCTGCATCGGGTCGGCGTCCCCGCCCCGATCGCCGGAGCCGGAATCGCCGCTCTGCAGGCCGGCATCGTGCGGGCGAGCGCGGCGACGATCGTCCACGAGTCCGCCTTCCGGCAGGTCGTCCCGACGGCGACGGTGATCCCCCACGGAATCGAGGAGGTGACCCCGGTGGATCGCACGATGGCGCGCCGCCGCCTCGGCCTCGACGGGCGTTTCACGGTGCTGTGCTTCGGCTTCGTCGCCCCGTACAAGGGCCTCGAGGTCGTCCTCGACGCGGCGCGCCACGCCGGCAGGCAGATCCATCTCGTGGTGGCCGGCGGCGAGCACCCGCGGATGGGCGGTGAAGCCGGCTTCGCCGCGGCATTGGCGGCGCGGCACGGTGACGTCGCGACGTTCACCGGGTGGGTCGCCGACGACGACGTGGCCAGCTGGTTCAGCGCCGCCGACGTCGCCGTCTTCCCGTACCCGCGGCCGTTCTCGTCGAGCGGCGCCCTTGCTCTGGCTCTCGCCCACGGCACACCCGCCCTGCTTTCGCCTGCGCTCGCCCGCTGCGCCGGCGCACCGAGCGTGATGACCGTGCCGATCGACTTCCAGTCACTCGCTGACCGACTGACCGACCTGGCGGCGAGGCCGGCCGCCCTCGCCGAGCTGCGGCGCTGGTCGGGGGTGCTCGCGTCCGGCCGGCGCTGGCCGGCGGTCGCCCGGCAACACCTCGAGCTCTACGAGGAGGTGGTTTCCGATGCCCACCGTGCTGCTCGTCGGCGCCTTCGGGCAGGGTAACCCCGGCGACGAGGCCCTCTGCTCGGCGTTCCTGGCGGCGCTCTCCGATGACGACGTCGTCGTCGCCAGCAGCGACCCGTCGTCGACAGCGCGTCGTCATGGGGTCCGGGCGATCGCCAACACCCCATGGTCGGTTGCTCGCCAGCTGCGGCGCTGCGACGCCGTGGTCGTCGGCGGCGGCACCGTGTTCAAGACGTTGCGTCCCTCGACGGGACGACGCCCGACGGCGTTGTTGCGCAACGCCTGTTTGCTCACCACTGCGGCGCGGGCCACCGGCAAGCAGGTCGCCATGGTCGGCGTGGGTGTCGGCGATCTGCGCGGCAAGACCGCGAGGTCACTCGCCCGCTGGCTCGTTCGCCACGTCGACCTGCTCGTGCTGCGCGACGAGGAGTCAGCTTCGGCGTTGTCCGACGTCGGGGCGCCGGCGCCGTTCTGGATCGGCGCCGATCCGGCGTGGTCGGCTCGCCCGCGCCTCGTCGACGAACGCGGTCAGGCCACGGATCGGCGACCTTCCGTGACGGTGGCGCTGAGCCACCACGCCGGTGACGATCGCCTCTTCACCAACCTTGCCGCAGCGATCGCGCCGCTGTGCCGCGACCACGACGTTCGCCTGCAGCCCTGGCAGACCGGTTCTGGCAGCGACGATCTGGCCATCGCCCGGCGGCTGGGCGACCGGCTCGGTGGCGGAGCCAGGATCATCGATCCACCAACCGATCTCGACGCCGCCACGGCGGCCTACGCCACCGATCGGCTCGTGATCGCCCTTCGCTTCCACGCCCTCGTCGCCGCCGGCCAGGCAGGGACGCGGATGCTCGCCGTCAGCCACGAACCCAAGCTGGCCGGGATCAGCCGGCGACTGCGACAGGTCTCCGTGCCGGTGGACTCCACCGCGGCCGTTCTGGCGGCGGCGGTGCAACGGGCATTGGACACCGATCCGCCGACCGCTGCCGCCGTGGGCAACGAGACGGCGATGGCGCGGCACACGCTGCAACTCCTACGCCTCCTGCTCGACGGGGGCGCGCTCGATGAACCGAGCCACCTGGCCGGGCTTCCGTTGTCGACGGGAAGCGGCACGTGGTGAGTGCCCCGGCCCGCCTCCTCGGACGCGGCGACGCGCTCGTGCGGACGGCCCGGCCACAGGTCACCGTGATGGGCGCACAGTTCGTCGCCGGGATCGGCAACATGCTGTTCGCCGTCGTGGTGGCCCACGCCCTCGAGCCGGGTGAGTACGCCGGCGTCGCCACGTTCCTCGCCTTGTTCATCCTCCTGCACGTGCCGTCGGCGGCACTGAGTGCGGCCGGGGCGTTGTCGCCGGAGCGCCTCGAGCACCGGCCGCAGTGGATCATCGGCGCCGGTCTCGCTTGCGGCGCGTCGCTCGTCGCCGCAAGTGGCCCAGTGGCCGCCGCCGCCGGGCTCGACCGCCCCCTGATCGTCGCCCTCGGGCTCGCCGCCCCGGCCGCGGCGCTGCTCGGCATCGTCCGCGGTGTGGCGTACGGCCGCGAGCGGCTGGCCAGGGTCAGCGCCAGCCTCGTCGTCGAGCCGGCCACCCGGCTGGCCGTCGGCATCCCGCTGGCGCTGTTGGTCGGCCCGCTCGGCGCAGCGATCGGCGCGGTCGCGTCCGGGTACGCGGCGCTCGCCGTGTGCGCCGGCGGACGGGCCGAGACGTCTCCCGCGCCCCGGCCCGACGTGCGGGCGCGGCTGGCGGCCACCCTGGGAATCTCCTTCGTGCTGCTTGCCGTCATCCAGTCCGTCGATCTGCTCATGGCCAACCGCGTGCTCGCCGACGGCGAGGCCGCCCGTTTCGCCGTGCTCTCGACGATCGGCGGAGCGGCATTCTTCGCCACGGCGACGATTCCCCTCGTCCTATTGCCCTCGGTCCGCAGCGGCCGGCACCACGCCGCGCCGACCGCGTATGCCCTGACCGCCGCGACCGGGCTGACGATCACCGCTCTCGCCACGGTGCTCGCCGCCCCGATCGTCGCCGTCGCGTTCGGCGCCGAGTACGGCGACGTCGCCCATCTCGTCGGCGCCTATGTCCTGGCGATGGCGCTGCTCGGGCTGGTCCGCCTCGAGGTAGCGCGACGCGTCGCCGAAGGCGGATCGACGACGACCATGATCGTGACGGCCATCGCCATCGGCGTAGCGGCCGTCGCCGAGGCGGTGGCGATTGTCGTTTGGGCGGACCGCGCCGAGACGGTCGTGGCGATCACGCTGTTCACCGTGGCGACGCTCGCCGTCGTCGTCGAGCTCCCCAACGTGGTCCGTTGGCGCCCACCACGGATCCTCGCCCACCCAGCGATCGCCGGCGAGGGGCGTCGGTGGTTGGCACTCGGTGCATTGTGCGTCGCCGCCGCGGCGCTGCGCATGGCGACGAGCCGAGGTCTCTGGGTCGACGAGGCGATCAGCGTCCACCAAGCGCAGCTTCCGCTGGGAACAATGTTGGCCGACGTTCGCGACTCCGACGTCCATCCGCCGCTGCACCACAGCATGCTGTGGGCGACGGTTCGGCTGTTCGGCACGTCCGAGTTCGCCGCCCGCCTGCCGTCACTGATCGCCGGCGTCGCCCTCGTCCCGGTGATGGCGTGGACCGGGCGCACGGTCTACGACCGCCGTACCGGATGGCTGGCCGCGGTGCTGGCGGCGATCGCCCCGTTCGCCGTGTGGTACTCGCAGGAAGCGCGCATGTACTCGCTGTTCATGCTCCTCGCCGCCGTCGCCATCGGCGTCCAGGTGCGGACGCTGCGCCACGGCGAGACCCGTGATTGGGTCTTCCTCGGCGCCGTGACAGCGGCGATGCTGTGGACGCAGTACTTCGCCGTGCTCCCGGTGCTCGTACAGCAAGCCGCCTTCGGCGCCGTGCTGTGGCGGGACCGCCACGACCACGCCCGGCGGCACGTGCTCGTCCGTGGCTGGATGATCAGCACTGCCGTCGTCGCTGTGGCGATGCTGCCGCTGTTGCCGATCCTGCTCGACCAGCTCGCCGCCTACGGCCAGCGCGGCGCCGGGCTGACGCCGGGACAGGCCGGTGCGGGGAGCTCGACGCTCGGCAGCTCGATCTCCGTGTATGCCGTCGGCGCCAACCTGATCTGGGCAACCCTCGGGTACCACGCCGACGGGGTGATGGTCCAGCTCGCCGCCATGTGGCCGCTACTCATGCTCCTCGCCCTCGTGATGCTCGGCCGTGGTCGGTCCGGACGCAGCGTGTACCTGCTCGCTCTCGTCGTCGTGCCGATGGCGGCGCTGTTCGTGGTCGGGTCGATGAAGCGCGACCTGTTCGAGTTGCGCTACTTCGCCGGGGCCGTGCCGGCCCTGTTCCTGCTCGCCGCCCGCGTCGTCACTTCGACGGTCGTCCGCCGCGGCCCCCTCCTGCTCAGCGCCGCGGTGGCGGCCGCGGCGCTGAGCCTCGCCCTCGTCGACCAACAGCTCAACGGAGCCAACCCTCGCCTTTACGACTTCGAGGGCGCGCTCGCCGAGATCGCCGAGCGCGCCGAACCAGGCGACGTCGTGCTCTACGAGCCTGCGTACCTCGGTGACGTCGTCGACTACTACGCACCCGGCGTCGAGGCGCGTCCGGTCGGCTCCGTGGTCCCCGACACTGACCAGACGGTGTTCGTGCTCGCCACCGAGCGGGTGATCGACGCCGAGGACACCTCGGCCCGACTCGGCCACGAACTCGCGGTGCTCGACCGCCATCGCGACATCGTCGACGTCTTCGAGCGCCCCAACGTGCGCGTCTGGGAGCTGAGATGAAAGGGAGCGCCAACATCTGCCTGCGTCTATGTCGAACCAGAAGACCAAGATCGGGCTCTCCGCTGGATTCCGTGGGTTCGAGCGCCGCGCCGGTCGGGCGCGTTTGCTCCGGAAGCAGTTGTCACCCCGATCGCCCGTGCGGCTCTGCGTCGCTGAACTCTTTGGTTCCTTTGACGCCGCTAGCGGCGCCAAATCGACCAAGAAGACGGAACGACTTGCCGCGGCTTGAACTCTTTGGTCTCGTTGGCGACGTTGGTGGCGCCAACCATGCCAAAGACACGACGGCCGCCTGCTTCCGGGGCCAACGGGCGTGATGACGCAACCACCGAACCCGTCCGGCCAATTGGCGCGCGGGGTGAGTGACTGCCGCCTTGGCGCCCCGACCTGGGATGCGGGTGATCCCGGGCTGGCCCACCGCGTTCGTGCCACCGTCCTCGCTTTGGCCAGCACGGTCGCCTTGGCCCTCTACTTCGGCTGGTTGTTGCAGCCCGGCCGGATCGGCAACCCAGCGCTGTTCGGTCTCCTGATCGTCGCCGAGCTGTTCAACGTCGCCCAGGCGATCGGCTTCTGGTGGACGTGCCTGGCCGGGCGCCGACGTCGGCCGTCCGGATCCGGCAAGATCGCCATGCCTGACGTCGACGTGTTCATCCCGACGTACAGCGAGCCGGCGGAGGTGGTCGAGGCGACGGTCGCCGCGGCGGCCCGGATGCACGGCGCCCGCGTCCACGTCGCCCTCCTCGACGACGGCAACCGCCAGGAGATGGTCGAACTCGCGCACCGCCACGGCATCCGCTACGTCCGCCGCACGCTGCACGAGGGTGCCAAGGCCGGCAATATCAACCACGCTCTCGGCCGCACCGACGCCCCGTATGTACTCGTTCTTGACTGCGATCACGTCCCCCACCCCGATCTGCTGGTCAAGACGCTGCCCGAGTTCGCCGACGACACCGTTGCCTACGTGCAGACCCCGCAGTACTACGCCAACGCGGCATCCGGCCGTGTCGCCGCCGCGTCGTGGAGCCAGCAGGCTCTGTTCTTCGGGCCGATCGCCCGCGGCAAGGACGCTCACGAGGCGATGTTCTGCTGCGGCACGAACGTGATCTTCCGGCGCCGCGCCCTCGAGATCGTCGGGGGCTTCCCGTCGGGATCGCTCACCGAGGACTTCGCCATCTCGCTCGACCTGCACGAGCGCGGTTGGCGGTCGGTGTACGTCCCGGAGGTGCTGGCGAGCGGCCTCGGCCCGGAGGACCTCGCGTCGTACGTCTCCCAGCAGCACCGCTGGGCCCGCGGTTGCATCGGCATGATCCCTCGCGTCCTCACCGCCGACCTGCAGTTGCGGCACAAGCTGCAGTACCTCCTGTCGGCCTCGTACTTCCTCACCGGCTGGACGGTGCTCGTCTACCTGTCGCTGCCGGTGATCCGTATCCTCACCGGCGCCCAACCCGTCGCCGGGGCCGCCGCCGACAGCTTCCTCGCCGCCTTCGGCCCATACTTCGCGCTGTCGCTGGCCACCGTTGCCAGTGTCGGCGCCGGTCACTACACATTCGCCGCCTACTCGCTGGCGACTTCGACGTTCTGGATCCACGTCCACGCGACCTACCGCACGCTGCGTGGTCGGGCCGGCAGCTTCGTCGTGACGCCCAAGCGGGGCGCCACCGGCAGGCAGCTCGGCCCCGCCGCGCCGACGCTGGTCGTGATCGCCGTCCTCGTCGCCGTCGCGATCTACGGGCTGTCCCAGGGGCGTGACGCGGCGACGTTGAACAACGTGGCCCTGGCGACGGTGCACGTGGCGATCCTCGGTCACGGCGTTGCCGCCGCGGTGGCGCCGACCCTTGCCGCTGCGGCGACAACCGCCGCCGCGGTGGACCGTGCGGACGACGAGGTCGCCGCGTGATGAAGGGCTCGATCGCCCTGGCCGTCGGCTTGACGTTGGTGGCAGCTACTGGATGGCTGGCCGAACCGGCGTGGGCGGCACCCGAGGATCCCCACGCCGAGGCGCTGGCTGCCGCCGATGCGTTCCTCGATCGCTACCTCCAGCCGAGCGGACGGATCGCCCGCACGGACGAGGGTGGCGACTCGGTGAGCGAGGGTCAGGCCTACGGGATGCTGATGGCGGTCGCCCTCGATGACGAAGAACGCTTCCGACAACTGTGGTCGTGGACCGACGAGCACCTGCAGCGTGACGACGCTTTGCTCGCCTGGCGCTGGGCCGACGGCGGCATCGTTGACCATCAAGCTGCTGCCGACGCCGATCTGCTCGCAGCCGCGGGGCTGGCGCTCGCCGGCGAGCGCTTCGGGGATGCCGATCTGACAGCGGACGCCCGTCTGATCAACGACGCCATCCTCGCTCACGAGGTCGTGACCGTCGGCCCCTCACCAGTGCTCGTCGCCGGCCCGTGGGCCACGGAGACGCGGACGGTCAATGCCAGCTACCTCGCCACCCCGGCGATGTCGGTGCTCTGGGACTCGCTCGGCGAGCAGCGCTGGGGATCGGTCGCGGCATGGTCCCGCACGGTGCTCGAAGTGCTGACAGAACAGGCCCCGCATCTGCCACCCGACTGGGCGACGGTCGACGCGACAGGAGACACCGCTCGGGCGGAGCCGAGTCCGGCCGGCGATCCCGCTCGCTACGGGTACGAAGCCGCCCGCGTGATCGTCCAGGCCGCCGTCGATTGTCGCGCCGCCGGACAGGACATCGCTGCCCGGGCCTGGCCATTCCTCGCCGCTGAGGTGGACAGCGGGAACCTCGTCGCGACGTACACACCCGACGGGCAACGGCTCGGCCCAGAACGGCACCCACTGGCGCTGGTCGCCGCCGCGGCCGCGGCGGCCGCCAGCGGCGACGAACAGCGTGCCGCCGACCTGCTCGACGCCGCCGAGGACCTCGACGCCGAAGCGCCGACCTACTTCGGGGCGGCGTGGATCGCCCTCGGTCGGTTGTGGCTCGACACCGACCTCCTCGGTGGCTGCCGTCCCGGCGCCCCAGCACGGCCCTGATCCCCGTGTCTGTGTCAGCAAACACGACCTTGGCGGTCGTACACGCTGACACAGAGTGCCGTAGCGTGCCGGCAGTGGACGTGACGTTCTTCGCCGCGCCGAGCACCCGCGACCTCGACGGCCGGTCCGTCGAGTGGTTCACGCCGACCGACCACTGCCGCGGTCCGTGGGATTCCGACGCCTGCCACGCCGGACCGCCGTCCGGCTTGCTCGTCCGGGCGATCGAGCGGGCGCTGCCCGAGTTCCGCCTCGCCCGCATCTCCGTCGAGCTGGCCAAGCCGATCCCGATGGACGGGTTCCACATCGACGTCGAGGTGACCCGGCAGGGCAAGACCGTGGGCGGCACGCGGGCCGCCATCATCGACGCCGAAGGCGTCGTGCGCGTCACTGCTGTTGGTCTGCACGTTGCCGAGCAGCAGCCGCCCGTGTTCGCCGGCACACTGGACAACTCCGGTGCGGCCACGCCCCGAGTCGCCGACGCCCGGACGGGGCCGTTCCCGATCGACGCCGGCCGCCACCACGGCCGTCCCGGATTCAGCGGCGAGGCCGTGGAGATGCGTTACCCATCGGTGGAGGATCGCGAGCCCGGTGCATCGACGGTGTGGATGCGCACCGCCGCCCTGCTTTCCGGCGAGGTGCCATCGCCGTTCCAGCGGATCTGCCCGCTGGCCGACTGCGGCAACGCGTTCAGCCGGCACGCCGAGCCGTGGGAGGTCGTCTTCGTCAACGCCGACCTCACGATCGCTCTGCACCGCGACCCGGTCGGCGAATGGCTCGGCTCGCACTCTGTGTCCTGGTGGCAGCCGGGCGGCGTCGGTCTCGCCGATGCCCTGCTGTTCGACGACGAGGGACCGGTCGGTCGGGCCCTGCAGACGATGGTCCTGCGCCCGTCAGCTCCCTGAGGCGAAGCCGAGGTCCTCGGCGGTGAGCAGCGGTTCGTAGGCGATGCCGGCGGCCGCGGCGAGGGCCGCGCACGTTCCGCCGCGATCGACGATCACCGTGATCAGGACCGGCTCGGCGCCGATGGCGCCGACGACGTCGACCGCCTCGAACAACGATGTCCCTCGCGTCACGGCGTCCTCGGTGATCACCACGCGGTCGCCAGGTTCCAAGGCGCCGGCGAGGCGCCCGACGATGCCATGGTCCTTGGCCTCCTTGCGCACCGTGAAGCTGCGCAGTCGACGGCCCCGAGTCGCTGCCACGGCGGCGACGCCGTAGGCGACCGGATCGGCGCCAACCGTCAACCCGCCGATCGCCGTCGCATCGTCGGGAATGATCTCGAGGACCGCATCGGCGACGAGGAGGATGCCGTCGGGCCGGCACGCGGTCTGCTTGGCGTCGACGAACCACGAGGTGTGCGCGCCCGACTTGAGGGTGAAGTCACCACGCTTCACGGAGTGTTGGAGAACGTGCTCACGCAGCGCCGCACGTGCCGGCGGCAGCGTTGGCAGGTCGGGATCTGACATCGGCGTCGACCGTAGCCGTGCTCCGACCCGGAGGCCGCTCCAATCGATGGGTGGTGAACTCTTTGGTTCCTGTGACGCCGCTAGCGGCGCCAAATCGACCGAGAAGACGGAACACCCATCGGTCGTCGAGTTCTCGGAGCTGAAGTTGCTCCGTAGCCTCCCTGCCGTGTACGACGTCAGCCAGCTCCGCATCTTCACCGAGCCACAGCAAGGGGCGAACTACGACGATCTACTCGCCGTAGCCAAGCGTGCCGAGCAACTCGGGTTCGGCGCCTTCTTTCGCAGCGATCACTATCTGGCGATGGGCTCGGCCCTCGAAGCCGGAGGTCTGCCCGGTCCAACAGATGCCTGGACCGTCCTGGCCGGGCTCGCCCGGGACACCTCGACGATCCGGCTGGGAACGCTCGTGACGGCCGGGACGTTTCGCCTGCCGGGAGTCCTGGCGATCGCCGTGGCCAATGTCGACCAGATGTCCGGGGGGCGCATCGAGTTGGGTCTCGGCGCCGGCTGGTACGAGCGGGAGCACACCGCCTATGGCATTCCGTTCCCCGACCTTGGTGAGCGTTTTGAACGGCTCGAGGAGCAGCTGGAGATCCTCACCGGACTGTGGTCAACACCGATCGGCGAGCACTTCAGCTTTGCGGGCAGGCACTACCAACTGGCCGACTCGCCGGCGTTGCCGAAGCCGGCACAAGGCGCCAACCTCCCGATCATCATCGGCGGCGGAGGGCCGCGCCGGACGCCACGTCTGGCGGCTCGGTTCGCCAGCGAATTCAACCTTGGCTTCCGCTCAGTTGCCGATTTCACGGAACAACGCCAGCGTGTTCTCGACGCTTGCTCTGCAATCGGCAGAGATCCGGCAACGATGACGTTCTCGGCCGCTCTCGTCGTGGCCATCGGTGGAGATGAGGGAGAGTTCAACCGCCGATCAGCCGCGATTGATCGCATCCCCGACGAGTTGCGGAAACAGGGAATTGCGGGAGTCCTCGCCGAGGCCACGGAGGCAATGGAGCGCTGGCAACAGGCCGGTGCCGACCGCCTCTATCTGCAAGTTCTCGACCTCGACGACCTCGATCATCTCGATGTCATCGCCTCGGTGGCATCGTTGGATGGCTGAATGGCCTGAATACGGGACTGGCCGGCACTCGATTCACGATCAATCGTCAACCGCATTTGCGAACTTCATCGTTCCGGTCATTGCGTCGTATGCTGCTGGCCATGGCAAAGCGTGGACCGAAGAGCCCGATGACCGATGAGCACAAGGCGGCGCTCGCCCGCGGTCGTTCCGAAGGCCGAGCCGTGCGTGACTATCTCGAATCGTTGCGCGCCAACAAGCCCCGTCGTGGTCGGCGCCGGACGAAAGATTCGATTGCCAAGCGACTGACAGCGATTGAGTCCGAGCTGACGTCTGCCGACGCCTTGGGTGAGCTGAAATTGCTCCAGGAGCGACGAGATCTGCAGGCTGAATTGGAATCGAAGTCGGCCGTCAACGATCACGCCGCGCTGGAAGATGCATTCGTCAAGGTCGCTCGTTCATACAGCGAACGCCAGGGCATCACCTACACGACGTGGCGTGAGATCGGCGTCGACGCAGCCGTGCTCAGCAAGGCGGGCATCGTCCGCCGCGGCTGAGACACTGTCGGCGAACATCTCTCCGCGAACTGTCGGATTCGGCGCGCCCCGACCGTCGTTGCGGTGTAGGCACACCTCAGACCAACGAAACGAGGACGAAGTGAAGTACATGATGTTCGTCTGCACCGACACCGAGCCCGACCCGCCGACGGGTGATCCCACGCTCGACGATGTCGACGACTGGGTGGAGCGTCACGACGCAAGCGGTGCCCGCGTGCTCGGTGAGGCGTTGCAACCGACCAGCGACGCCACCACCGTGCGCATGCGCGGCGGGAAACTCCTCGTCACCGACGGGCCATTCGCCGAGACGCGGGAATGGATCGCCGGATTCGACATCCTCGAATGCGCCAACCTCGACCAAGCCATCGAGATCGCCTCGCAACACCCGATGGCTCGCTTTGGACGCCTCGAACTGCGTCCCTTCCACATCGGCGACGACGACGATCCGACGGCGTGACGACCGACGGGCACGAGTCGAGCCACGTTCACGAGGCGCTCGCCGCCGCGCTGGCCAACGAACGACTGCGTATCGTCGCCACGCTGATCCGCACGACCGGCAGCTGGGAGGTCGCCGAGGACGCTGTCGCCGACGCAGCCGAGCGGGCGCTCCAACGCTGGCCGGCCGACGGGATCCCGGACAACCCGGCCGCCTGGTTGACGACGACCGCCCGCCGGCGCGCCATCGACGTGCTCCGCCGAAGCAACACCGAACGATCCAAGCTTGCCGATCTCGCCATGCAGGATCGACCGGACGACGACCGCACACCCCGGTCGGGACCGATCGAGGACGATCGCCTCCGACTCGTGTTCACCTGTTGCCACCCGGCATTGTCGATGGACGCTCGTGTCGCCCTGACGCTCAAGGTCGTCTCGGACCTCTCGACCGCAGAGATCGGTCGCGTCTTCCTGACGACGGAGAACACGATGGGGCAGCGGCTGCTGCGGGCGAAGCGGAAGATCGCCAATGCCGGCATTCCCTACCGAGTGCCGCCCGCCGAGCTGTTGCCGGAACGTCTCGACGGCGTCCTCGGCGTCGTCTACCTCGTCTTCACGGTGGGCTACTCGGCGGCGACGGATGACGACTTGGCGGCTGAGGGGATCCGCCTCGGCCGGTTGTCGGTCGAGCTGATGCCGGAGTCCGACGAGGCGCGGGGACTGCTTGCCCTGATGTTGATCCAGCACGCTCGGCGAGCCGCCCGCATCGCCGACGACGAGTTGGTGACGCTCGAAGACCAGGACCGATCGCGCTGGGACACCGACGCGATCAGCGAGGCGCTGTCCCTCCGCGCCCTCCCCGGAGCCGGGCGCGGCCCGTACCGCATCCAAGCCGACCTCGCCACCGTCCATGCCGTGGCGCTCGATGCCGCGTCGACCGACTGGCTGCGCATCGTCGCCCTCTATGACGAACTGATGGCGATCCACCCATCGCCGGTTGTCGGTCTCAACCGGGCGATCGCCGTGGGGATGAGCGACGGCCCACTCCCCGGGTTGAGCGCCCTCGAACGAGTTGCCGCAGAGCTCCCCGACTTCCACCTCGTCGCGGCCGCCCGTGCCGAGTTGCTGGCGCAAGCGGGGCGCACCGCGGAGGCTCGGGACGAGTTCGATCGGGCGATCCGACTGGCGCCCTCGGAGCCGGAGCGTCGTCAACTCGCCCGCCGCCGCGCCACCCTCGATGACCGCTGAGTTTCGTTCATCGCCGGCAGGCTTTTGGTCGCTGTGACGACGCTAGTGGCGGCAAATCGACCAAAGACACCGAGTACCGGGAGAGTTCGCGCACTAGCCGATCGCCGACAAGGCCTCGAACACGGCATCGATGTTGCCCAGCGAACGCCCCAGGTCGAACGCCGCATCCAGCTCGGACGCACCGAGCGTCACCTCGGCGTCAGCCTCCAACAGCGAACGGAAGTCGGTGCCGTCATCCCACGCCCGCAGGGCATTGCGTTGCACGACCCGATAGGCGTCGTCACGGGACATTCCCGACGACACGAGGGCGAGCAGCACGGGCTGGCTGAACACGAGACCGCGCGTCGACCACAGGTTCTGGCGCATCCGCTGTGCGTCGACGTGAAGGTTGCGCAACAACCCGTCGAGGCGGTGCAGGCAGTAGTGCACGAGCAGCGTCGAGTCGGGCAGGATCACCCGTTCCACCGACGAGTGGGAGATGTCCCGCTCGTGCCACAGCGCCACGTCCTGCAGTCCGGCCTGGAGATTCGCTCGCACGACCCGGGACAGGCCGCTGATCGTCTCGGCGGAGATCGGGTTGCGCTTGTGGGGCATTGCCGAGGAGCCCTTCTGCCCCGGCTTGAATCCCTCCAGCACCTCGCCGACCTCGGTGCGCTGGAGGTGACGTAACTCAACGGCGATCAGCTCGCACGTCGATGCCGTCGCGGCGCACGCCCACAGCAACTCGGCGTGACGATCCCGAGCGATCACCTGCGTCGCCGGCACCGGCCGCAAACCGAGGGCGTCACCGACGTGCCGCTCGACCGCCGGGTCGATGCTCGAATACGTCCCGACCGCGCCCGACAGCTTGCACACCGACACCGTTTCGGTCGCGGTACGCAGCCGGGTGCGATCGCGGTCGAGCTGCAACGCCCACAGCGCCGCCTTGGCTCCGAACGTCGTCGGCTCGGCGTGGATGCCGTGGGTCCGCCCAATCATCACTGTGCCGCGGTGGCGCCGGGCGAGGCCGACGACGGTGCCGACGAGCTTGTCGGCGGCGGCCACGAGTAGGCGGCCGGCGTCGTGCATCGCCCAGCACAGCGCCGTGTCGACAACATCCGACGACGTCAACCCATAGTGGATCCACGAGCCTGCCGGGGCGCCGATCGCTTCCTGGACGACGTCGACGAAGGCGGCAACATCGTGGTCGGTGATCCGCTCGCGTTCGCCGACGGCGGCGACGAAAGCGTCGTCGACGGTGGGCGCCCCGGCCCGGCACGCGGCAGCGTCGGCGGTGGGGACAACCCCGAGCTCGGCCTGCGCTTCGGTGGCGAGCAGCTCGATCTCCAGGTACCGACCGAAACGCGTCGTGTCCGACCACACAGCGGCCATCTCCGGGAGTGAGTAGCGGGGAATCACGGGTTCATTGCCAGATCAGGTAGTCGTCGCGCTCGGCGCCGACGCCGACGACGCGCACCGGGACGCCGACTTGCTTCTCGATCAACTCGATCAGCTGGCGGGCGCCCGCCGGTAGCCCGGCCGGCTCGCGCACGTCGCCGAGTTCGACACCCCAACCCGGCAGCATCTCGTAGACGGGCTCCACCGCGGCGAGCACGTCGACGCGGTCGGGATAGGCCGGCAACGGCAGGCCGTCGATCCGGTAGCCGGTGCACACCTTGAAATCCTCGAAGCCGTCGAGCACGTCGAGCTTGGTGACGGCCAACTCGGTGAGGCTGTTGAGGCGGACGGCGTGGCGCAGCATCACGCAATCCAGCCAGCCCGCTCGACGGCGCCGTCCGGTGACCGTCCCGAACTCGCGGCCGACATCGACGAGGCGGTCGCCGTCGTCGTCGGTCAGCTCGGTCGGGAACGGTCCGGCGCCGACTCGCGTCGTGTACGCCTTGGTGATCCCGACGACACGATCGATGTCGCGCGGCCCGAGCCCGGTGCCGGCGCACGCCCCGCCAGCGGTCGGGTTGGAGGACGTGACGTACGGGTAGGTGCCATGGTCGAGATCGAGGAACGTCGCCTGGGCGCCCTCGAGGAGGAGGTGGGCGCCAGCCGCCAAGGCGTCGTGAAGGAGGCTGACCGTGTCGGTGACATAGGGCGCCAAACGGACTCCGAGAGCATCGAACGTGCTGACGACCTCGTCGACATCGAGGGGCTCGGCGCCGTCGTCGGTGAGCTGGCGATTCTCGGCGATCGCCCGAGCGCGCACCTGCTCGCTGAAGCGCCGAGGGTCGAGCACGTCGCCGGCACGGATGCCGACGCGGCGGGCCTTGTCGGCGTACGCCGGGCCGATGCCTTTGAGCGTGGTGCCGATCTTGTCGTCGCCGCGCAACGTCTCGGCGATGGCGTCGTGGGCCTGGTGCCACGGGAAGATCAGGTGGGCGCGGCTGGATACGCGGAGGCGATCGCAGGAGATGCCACGGGCCGTGAGCGTGTCGATCTCGGCGAACAACGTCGGGAGGTCGACGACGACGCCGTTGGCGATGACGGGGATGACGTGGTCGTAGAGGATGCCGCTCGGCGTGAGCTGCAGGGCATAGCGCTCCCCGCCGGACACCACGGTGTGTCCGGCATTGTGCCCTCCCTGATAGCGCACGACATAGCCGTGCTCCTTGGCGAGCAGATCGATGACCTTGGCCTTGCCCTCGTCGCCCCACTGGGCCCCGACGACGACGGTGACCGGCACGGGCCGTCACGCTAGCCGCAGCTCTCCCATTGGCGGTGGCCGGTACCGTCTGCTCGATGGACCCCGTGATGCGAGTGAGGCGCTGGGCCGATCTGGACGACGCCGACCGTGCGGCGCTGTACGGCCGCGGACTCGACGCGATCTTCGATCCGCAGCTGCGGACCTCGATCGGACGGTTGATCGACGACGTACGGACTCGTGGCGACGCTGCCGTCTGCGACGCCTTGGAGCGTTTCGACGGCGTGACGATCTCTCCGGCCAGACTTCGCGTGACGGCCGACGAGATCGCGGCGGCGACCGTCAGCCCGGAAGTCGACGCGGCGATTGACGACGCCATTGCCCACGTCCGGGCGTTCAGCGAGCATCAACTCGCCCGCCTCACCGACTGGAGCTTCGAAGCCGAGCCTGGACTCGTCGTCGGCGAGAAGCTGACCGCCGTCGCCTCCGCCGGCCTGTTCGTGCCCTCGGGCAAGGCGAGCTACCCGAGCGTCGCCTACCAGCTGGCGACTCCGGCCACCGTCGCCGGCGTCCCGCAGATCGTCCTCGTCGTACCGCCGATCCCCGGGTCGGGTGACGGCGCCGTCGATCCTGCGGTGCTCGTGGTGTGCCGCAAGCTCGGCATCACCGAGGTCTTCCGTGTCAACGGCCCAGCCGGCATCGCCGCTCTGGGCTTCGGCACGGAGTCGATCCCCCAGGTGCGGTTGGTCGTCGGCCCCGGCTCGCCGGCGGTGACGATCGCCCAGGTGGAGATGCAGCGTTACGGCGTGACGACGATGATGGTGCTCGGCCCGACCGAGAGCGTGGTGATCGCCGATCGCACCGCCGACCCGGTTCGTCTCGCCGCCGACCTGCTGATCGAGGCTGAACACGGAACCGACTCGACCGTCGTCCTGTTGACCCCGGACGAATTGTTCGCCAACGCCGTCGACGCCGAGCTCCGTGACCAGATCGAGGACCTCCCGGACGAGCGGTCGACTGCCGCCCGCGCCGCTCTCGGCAGCAACGGCGGTTGCATCGTCACCGCCGATCTCGACGAGGCCATCGCCGTCACCAACCGCATCGCCCCCGAACACCTCCAAGTCGCCGTCGACCAGGCAGTGGAGAGCGAGACGGTCGACGCCATCGTCAACGCCGGCGAGATACTCGTCGGACAGCACACTCCGTTCAGCGCCGCCAACTTCATCATCGGCTGCCCGGCGGCGCTGCCGACGTCAGGTTTTGCGGCGGTGTCCTCAGGCATCACAGCGATGACGTTCCTCAAGCGCACGGCTGTCGCCAAGGCGGACGCAGCAGCGCTCGAACGAATGTCGCCATCAGTGGTCGCTCTCGCCGACCACGAAGGATTCCCCGCTCACGCCGCCGCCCTGCGGCGGCGGAGATAGCAATTAGCGTGAGGTCGATGGAGATCACCGAGACGATGGTGATGTTGATGGCCGAGGACATGGACCGGGCCGTGGCGTTCTGGCGTGACGGCGTCGGGCTGGACGTGCGCAGCATCTCACCGTTCTGGAGCGAACTGGTCGCCGGCTCGACCGTGATCGCCCTGCACGGCGGCAGCGCCGGGTCGGGCGTCGCTCAACTCGGGCTGCGGGTAACCGATGTCCACGCTGCGTGCGCCGACATCGTCGCCGCAGGTGGCGCCGTGCGCTCCGGTCCGGAGGATCGAACGGACGAGGGCATCCGGCTAGCCGATGTCGTCGATACGGAGGGCAACGCCTTCATGGTGTCGGCCGCGATCGGCTGACTCGTCCACCCAGATCAGTCCACCACGGGCAGGATCCAGTCCACCGTGGGAAAACGGGCGAAGTCTCGATCGAACGACGCGAGCGACGAACCGTGCTCGACGGCCAAGGCGACGAGGAAGGCATCGGCGACGAGGTCCCCGGTCGCCACCCCCTCGGTGCAGGCGGTCTCGAGCAGGTCAAGGTGACGGGGACCCGGCTCGATGGCGACGTGATTTGGCTGGCCGACGACTGCCCGGACGAAGGCGAACGCTTCGATCAACGGTGTTGGGAGCACGAAGATCCGGCGACTCGTCGCGATTCGCAGGAACGATGCCCACACGGACGTCGGCACACCGAACGACTCGGTGCCGGCGGTGAGGCGGTCGAGCCACGGCCTGGCGACGGCGTGGTGAGGGTGATCCGTGCGATGTGCGGCGAGGACAACGTTGACGTCGAGGACGATCACCGCAGCTCAGTGATCGAGCGGTCGTCGTCGAGGAGTTCGCGAACCGCCCGATTCGACGTGAGATCGACGCCCGGGCGGACGCCCGTGCCGGCGAACACTGGGATCGGCGGCCGGTCGTCCGTACGAACTGATCGATTGAGATCACGGCGCAGTGCGTCCTCGACGACGGTCCCGAGCGACACACCCCGCTCACGGGCACGGCGCTTCGCGGTGGGCCAGCACGTGATCGTCGATCGCCACCGTGGTGCGCATGATGACAAGGTTATCGCATCACACGCATCAACGTCGATTGACGCCGACGAAACTGGTCAGGCGGCGACGCGCAGCTGACCGTCGGCAACGTCGACGGTGATCGTGCCACCGTCGGTCACCTTGCCCTCGAGCAGCAACATCGCCGCCGGATCGCCGATCTCGCGCTGGATGACCCGCTTCAGCGGGCGGGCGCCGAACGCCGGGTCGAAGCCCTCGGTGGCGAGAAATCGCATCGCCTCGTCGCTGACGACGAGCGCGACCCGCCGTTCGGCGAGCCGGTCGCGCCAGATGCGCAGCTGCTTCTCGACGATCTGGGCGAGGTCCTCCGGGGTCAGCGACCGGAAGCGAATGATCTCGTCGACGCGGTTGATGAACTCCGGCTTGAAGAAATCGAGCGGGTCGCCGGGCAGGTTGCTCGTCATGATCAACACGCTGTTCGTGAAGTCGACCGTTCGCCCCTGGCCGTCGGTGAGCCGCCCGTCGTCGAGCACCTGGAGAAGCACGTTGAACACGTCCGGGTGGGCCTTCTCGATCTCGTCGAGAAGCACCACCGAGTACGGCCGCCGGCGCACGGCCTCGGTGAGCTGGCCGCCCTCGTCGTAACCGACGTAGCCGGGAGGCGCTCCGATCAACCGGCTGACCGAGAACTTCTCCATGTACTCGCTCATGTCGATGCGCACCGTCGCCTGCTCGTCGTCGAAGAGGAACTCGGCGAGCGCCCGGGCGAGCTCGGTCTTACCAACGCCGGTGGGACCGAGGAATAGGAACGAACCGATCGGGCGGTGCGGATCGGACAGTCCCGCCCGACTGCGACGAATCGCGTTGGCCACCGCCGTGACGGCATCGTCCTGGCCGACAACGCGTTGGTGCAGGTGCTCCTCGAGGTGGATCAGCTTGGCCGCCTCGGCCTCCATCAGGCGGCTCACGGGCACGCCGGTCCACTTCGACACGACCTCGGCGATGTCCTCGGCGTCGACCTCCTCCTTGAGCATGCGGTTCTCGTGTTGCAGCTCGTCGAGGTGCTCGGTGGCGTCGGCGATGCGCTGCTCCAACTCGGGGATCCGCCCGTAGCGGATCTCGGCGGCGACGTTCAGGTCGGCCTCACGCTCGAGCTGGGTGCGCAGCTGCTCGAGCTCCTCCTTGAGCGTGCGGATGGCGGCGATCGCCTCCTTCTCCGCCTCCCAGTGCCGCTTCATCGTGGCGACCTCGGCATTGAGGGCGGCAAGTTCGTCGCGCAGCGAGTCCATCCGCGCCTTGCTGGCCGGGTCGGACACCGTGTCGCCTTCCTTTGGCTCGAGGGCGACCTGCTCGATCTCCAGCTGGAGGATGCGCCGCTCGACGACATCGATCTCGGTAGGCATCGAGTCGATCTCGATGCGCAGCTTGCTGGCCGCCTCGTCGACGAGATCGATCGCCTTGTCGGGGAGGAAGCGGTTGGTGAGATAGCGGTTGGACAGCACCGCGGCGGCGACGACCGCCGAGTCCTGAATGCGCACACCGTGGTGCACCTCGTAGCGCTCCTTGAGCCCGCGCAGGATGCCGATCGTGTCCTCCACACTCGGCTCGGCGACGTACACCTGCTGGAAGCGGCGCTCCAGGGCAGGATCCTTCTCGACATGCTTGCGGAACTCGTCGAGCGTCGTCGCGCCGATCATCCGCAGCTCGCCGCGGGCGAGCATCGGCTTGATCATGTTGCCGGCGTCCATCGCCCCTTCGGCGGCACCGGCGCCGACGATCGTGTGTAGCTCGTCGACGAACGTGATGATCTCGCCGGCGGCGTCGGTGATCTCCTTGAGCACAGCCTTGAGCCGCTCCTCGAACTCACCGCGGTACTTGGCGCCGGCGACCATCGCCGACAGGTCGAGGGCGACGATGCGCTTGTTCTTCAGGCCCTCGGGCACGTCGCCGTCGGCGATGCGCCGGGCGAGTCCCTCGACGATCGCCGTCTTGCCGACGCCAGGCTCGCCGATCAGCACCGGGTTGTTCTTCGTCCGCCGCGACAGCACCTGGATGACCCGGCGGATCTCGTCGTCGCGCCCGATGACGGGGTCGATCTTGCCCTCCCGGGCGCGGGCGGTGAGGTCCTGGCCGTAGCGCTCCAGCGCCTGGAACTGATCCTCCGGATTCTGCGAGGTGACGCGGTGGGATCCGCGCACCTCGGCGAGGGCACGCAGCATCTCCTCGCGGTCGACGCCGAGGCGGTCGCTCATCGCCAGCAGGAGGTGCTCGACCGACAGGAAGTCATCGCGAAGGTCGGACTGGATGCGTTGCGCCTCGTCGAAGACGGTGTTCAGCTCGCGGCCGAGGCGCGGCTCGTCGCCGCCGTAGGCCTTGGGCAGGCGGGCGACGGCCTCGTCGGCGCGGTTGCGGATCATCAGCGGTGCCTGGCCGAGGCGGGCGAGGACGGCGGGGACGATGGTGTCGTCCTGGCGAGTCAGAGCGGCGAGGAGGTGGTCGGGCGTGAGCTCGGGGTTGGAGTTGCCCTTGGCCAGATCGGCGGCCGCACTGATCGCTTCCTGCGTCTTCAGCGTCCACTTCTTCGGGTCGAGGGCCATGATCCGAGTCTACCGAGGTGGGTAAATGTTGAGTGCATCCATATCAAGATTTGCGGTGTCCCCGCCGGCATCCACGGAGATTGTTACGGTCGTCGTCATGGTTTCCGTCGCCGCTGGTCCCCGGACGCGCCGCGTCCGCCTCATCGCCCTCGTGCTCTCGTTGACGACCGTGAGCGGGGTCACGGTCGCTGTCGGCCCTCCCGCCGCCGCCGCCGCTCCGGTTGCGGGTTTGTTCGTTAGCCCGGAGGGTTTCTCCAACGAGGCGATCTACCGGTCACGGACCTACATCTTCGGGCTCACCAACCTCGAGCGCACCAACCGCGGCCTGCCCCGGTTGGGCTTCAGCGGTCCACTCACCAACGCCTGCCAGGTGCACGCCAACGACATGGCGGCCATGCGGCGGATGACGCACATCGGTTCGGATGGCTCGAACGGAGGCACACGCGCCCGCCGCTACGGCTTCTCGTGGTCGGCGTGGGGTGAGAACATCGCCGCCGGCTACACCTCCTCGCAGTCGCTCGTCGCCGCATGGATGAGCTCGGCGGGGCATCGCGCCAACATCCTCAGCCGGAACTTCACGCACATGGGTATCGGGCTGCAGCGCGGCAGCAACAACATCAACTACTTCTGCATGGTCCTGGCCCGGTAGGTCCGGCGGGTGCGGAGCGTGAACAGCACACGCCGGCCCCGCGACGGTACCGCCATCTCTCATCCGAGTGTTTCGCGCCAGACAGGTCACCACCACACACTCGGATGACGCCGAACACTCCGATGGAATTAGGGGCAGTAGGCGACCACCGAGCCGTCGGCGACGAGCCAGGCGGATTCGCCCGCCGTGACGAGCTCGGCGCCGTCGTCGTCGATCGTGACGAACTCGTCACCGTCGCGCAGGACGACGGGGCCGTCGGGCGAGGCGCTGATCGCCACCCGACCGCTGCGCAGCGCCTCGAGCACGGCCTCGACCGATCGGTCGGCACACTCCAACCACGTCGTGGGCGATCCGGGTGCGACGTCACCCGGTCGGTGGAAGTCGCTGCCACCGATCGCCCGCTGCCCGAACGACGGCCAATCGGTGAGCGCCCCCGTGTCGCGGCGGTCCCACGTCCAGTGCCACATCTCGACGAGATCGGCCGGGCGGGCGAGCGGCATCCGCCAGGCACAGTCCCACGCCCACGGGTGATTCACCGACATCACACCACCGCGCTCGGTCGCCTCGGCCTGCCAGCGGTCGGGCGGATCGCGGAAGTCGATCCAGCCGATCTGGCCGAAGCAGTTGGCGTGACCGGCGTCGGTGGTCACCTCCTGGCCGGGAACGAGGAGGATCCCTGCGTGATCGCCGGCGGCAGGGAGATGGGCGTGATGGCTGACCGTGTTGTGATCGGTGACGGCGAGCAGGTCGAGGCCCCGCCCGGCGGCGAGCGCCGCCAGCACGACCACCTCCAACGAGCCGTCGGAGTGGACGGTGTGACTGTGGAAGTCGCCGGCCAGCCACTCGTGACCGGGCGCCGCCGGCAGGTCGCGTCGGGGCGGGCGATCCGGCAGCGGCGGCAACGGCGGTGGCTCCGGCAGGGCCGGCGGCACGGCGGGTGTCGAGACGTGCACGGCGACGTCGACCCCGCCCGGGGCGACGCGGTAGAGGCCGAGGACCACCTGCCAGGGTCCGGCGACGGCGCCGGGAAGGTAGCCAGGCGTGGCCCACTGCTCGGTGACGACCACCGTCGTTCGTTCCGATCCCGACCAGCCGCAGAACCGATCAGGTCCGACCAAGCCGAGATCGAGGACCGTCTCCGTACGGTCGTACTCGAGGGTCACTTCCAACGCCGCGGCGTTCGCCGGCACCTCGACGACGAGGTACTGGTAGATGCTCTCGGCGCGCTCTTCGCGGCTGTAGCGCCTGGTCAGCTTCACGACACCAATGCTCCTGACTCGCGGTCGTACAGCAACACCCGGCGAGCCGACGGGGCGAGCGACACCGTGTCGCCGGGTTGCGGTTCGCTGCCCTCCTGGACCGTCGCCTTGAGCAGCACACCGTCGCCGATGTCGACGGTGACGAGAAAATCGGTGCCGAGATTCTCGGTGATCGACACGGATCCGGAGATCGGCCCCGACTGCTCGACATCGATGTACTCGGGACGAATGCCGTAGACGACCCCGCGGCCGACCTGGGGAGCCACGCCGTTGAGGGGGAGCACACTCCCACCGACATCCACACCGTTATTCGTAACGACCCCGGGGATCAGATTCATCGGTGTCGAGCCGATGAACCCGGCGACGAAGACGTTGGCCGGACGGTGGAACAGCTCCGTCGGGGTGCCGACCTGGCGGATCACGCCGGATTCCATTACGGCCATCCGGTCGGCGAGGGCGAGGGCCTCGCTTTGGTCGTGGGTGACGAAGATCGCCGTTGTCGCCAACTCGCGCTGGAGTTGCTTGAGAAAGGTGCGCGCCTCCAGGCGCAACCTGGCGTCGAGGTTGGACAGCGGCTCGTCGAACAGGAACACGTCCGGTCGAGTGGCGATCGCTCGAGCCAGGGCGACGCGCTGCTGCTGCCCACCCGACAGCTGGGCAGGGCGACGGTCCATGAGGTGGCCGAGCGACAGGTTGCCGCCGGCGGCCTCCGCCTCGGCGCCGCGCTCGGCGCGCCCGACGTGCTTGATCTTCAGCGGGTAGGCGATGTTGTCGCGCACCGTCATGTGTGGGTACAGGGCGTAGTCCTGGAACACCATCGCCAGGTGGCGGTCGCCGGGCGAGAGTCGGGTGACGTCGCGCGAGCCGATCTGGATCGTCCCCGACGTCGCCGTCTCCAGCCCGGCGATCGTGCGCAGCAGCGTCGTCTTGCCACACCCCGACGGGCCGAGGAGGGCGAAGAACTCGCCGTCGTTGATCGTCAGGTCGAGGGCATCGAGCGCGGTGACCCCGTTCGGGAACACCTTCGTGAGTGCGGCGATGTTCGATCCCCGGCATCAGCGTTTGATTCCCCCGTGGAATCTGAAGCCGTAACGCTTGTTGACGAACCAGTAGAGGAGCGAGGATCGGGATCGTGTAGACGAGGGCGAACGCCGCCAGCGGGCCGATGTCGGCGCCACCGCCCTCGTCCTGGAACGTGTACATCAGCACCGCCGCCGGCCGACGGCCGGGGCCGCCGAACAGGATGTACGGGACGAGGAAGCTGCCCCATACCTGCACCGCCGTCCATACGCCGATCACGGCGAGGCCAGGGCGGATCACCGGCACGACGATGTGGCGCAGGGCCTGGAACGACGACGCCCCGAACACGCGCGCCGACTCCTCGTAGCTGCGCGGGATCGAGTCGGTGAAGTCCTTGAGGATGAACATCGCCGCCGGCAGCAGCCCGCCGGCGAGGGCGAGCCAGATGCCCTGGTAGGTGTCGATCAAGTCGAGCTCGAACATCAGCAGGTACAGCGGCAGGATCGCCGCCGAGCCGGCGACGACCGACGACAACAGGAGCAATAGATAGAGAAAGGTGTCGCGCCCGGGGAAGCGGATACGGCTGAGGGCATAGGCCGCCGGCGCACCGACGAAGACGACGATCGTCACCGTTCCGATCACGAGCAGCACGGAGATCCCCAACGCCTTCGGGACGTCCGTCCGCTCGACGAACACCTCGTGGAAGTTCTCGAGTGTCGGTCGGGATGGCTTGGCGGCCAGCGTTGCGTCGCTATTGAACGGGGCGAAGACGAGCCACAGCATCGGCAAAGCGAAGAACAAACCGACCAGCGAGGCGAACCCGGCGAACGCCACCCGCGAGGCAAAGCTTCTCGCGCTCACGCGCGTCGCCTTCCGGCCCGGAGGTAGAAGCTGGCGATGACGAGGTTGATCGCCATGATGATCGCAGCGATCGCCGCCCCGTACCCGAAGCGGTTCCCCGCTCGGAATGCCTCGTAGTAGAGGTAGACGGGAAGCACTTCGGTACGCCGGCCGAGCCCGCTACCGATGAGCAGGAACGGCCCGAAGTCGTTGAACGTCCACAGGCTGATCAGCAACAGGTTGGTGAGGATGTAGCCCTTGATCGAGGGCAACACGACACCAGTGAGTTGCTGCCGAGTTGACGCGCCAGCCAGTCGCGCCGTCTCCAAGTACGACGGTGGCAGCGAGTTGAGAGCGGCGCCGAACAGCAGCATCGAGAAGGCGGTGCCGCGCCAGGTGTTGGCGACGACGATTGACAGCATCTCGTGGTCGATCAGCCAGCGCGGGTTGAACGGCAGCAGGAGGTTGAGCGTGCCGTCCTCGTCCAGAAAGGCACGCCACAGGCGGGCGACGACGGTGCCGGGGATGATCCAGGCGAAGACGATGAGCAGTTCGAGGGCGCGGCGCACCCAGCTGTGCCAGTTGCGGAAGATCCACGCGAGCGTGAACCCGAGGATCGCCTGACCGATGATCGCCGAGCCGATCACGTACCAGAGCGTCGTCCGCAGGGACTGCCAAAACTGCTCGTCGCTGAGCGCGTCGCGGTAGTTCTCCAAACCGACGAATTCGGGATGGATGGCCGTGACGCCGGTCAGGGTGCGGTTGGTCAGCCCGAGATACAGCGTCCAGACCGCAGGGACGACGAGAAAGATGGCGATGACGATCGCCGCCGGCCCGACAAACGCGATCGCGCCACGTGCGCCAAACAGGTCGCCGCTGGAGTTCGTGCCCCGGCGGCGACCCTGTTCTGGTTCTTGAGCCGCGACGAGGGCGGCGTCAGTCATTCACTGCTGACTATGCGCCGGCGACGGCGTCGGCGCCGACGATCTCCTCGAGCGCAGCCTGGTACGCCGCGGCGGCGTCCTCCGGCGACGTGCCGGTGACGACGGACTCGACGGCCTCCTGGAGGGCGACTGACACGGTCGGGTACTCGGCGAGGCTAGGCCGGAAGTGAGTGAACGGCATGACCTCCTCGGCCATGAATGCCAGCATCGGGTCGTCGGTCAGCACCTGGGCGTTGACGTCGTCACGGTTGGTGATGCGTGGCTGCCCGCCGAGGCCAGCCGCGACCTGTTCGGCGGAGTTGATGAACGTGAGCAGAGCCCACGCCTCGGCGGCATGTTCGGTGTCCGGGTTCATCGTCCACACTCCACCACCGGACATCGACGCGAAGTCGAAGCCTCCCAGCGCGCCGCCCGGCTCGTAGGCAGGGATCATCGCCCACCCGACAACCTCGTCGCGGTTCTCCATTGGGAACAACGCCTGTTCCGGGTCGGGATGGACGACGGAACGCCAGAAGTAGTCACCCTCGATGAGCATGCCGATTTCACGGTTGGCGAAGGCTTCGAACGAGCGGTCGCGCCCGTCCTGGAGCAGTTGCATGTCGGTTTCGCCGAGCTCCTCGTCGCCGTAGATCGTGGCGTAGGTGCCGAGCATCTCGACCATCTCCGGAGAAGCTCCGGTCCACAAACCGGACTCCTCGTCGTACACCGATGCGCCGGCGGCGGCGAGCAACGGCAAAGCACCCTGCATCGTGGTCGCCTCGCCCATCGACACGCCGGCGTTCAGTTGAATCGGGATGACGTCCGGGTTCGATTCCTTGATCGTGCGGGCAGCCTCGAGGACCTCCTCGACGGTGGTCGGCTGCCAGTCCTCGGGCAGGCCGGCGGCAGCGAAAATCTCCTTGTTGAAGTAGATCACGCGCCCGTCTGTCCCCTGTGGAATCCCGTAGAGGGCGCCCTCGAACATGCCGTTGGCCTGGAGTGCTTCGTTGATCTGGGCCCAGCCGTCCCACTCCTCGACTTCTGGCCCGACGACGTCGGTGAGCGGGCGGATGTACTCGGCGGTGGCGAACTCGCCCACTCGAATGCCGTCGATCGACATCACGTCGGGACCCTCGCCAGCGCCGAGATCGAGCGCCAACTGCGTGTTGTAAGGCTCGTCGTCGACGCCTTGACCCTCGAACGACACCTCCACGGGGGTCCCGGCCGCTTCCATCTCGGCCTCGAAGGCGGGGATCAGCTCGTCCTCGATCCAGATCGCGGCACGCTCGTTCTTACCGCCGCGTATCGAGTTGTCGACCAGCACCAACTGCACTGGCTCGGCGGAGCTCGGCGCTGTCGCCAGCACTGCCGACCCTGCAGCGAGCAACCCAACCGCGCCGCTGACGGCGGCGACCGTGAACCGGGGCGATCTCTTCATGGCAGAACTACCCTTTCCTGTCCGAGCCGCGACAGTGCGGCCCGACGTGCTGTGCGGCACCTTATGGACCCGCTCGCGCACGTGCAAACGGGAGAATGGAGGCTCAGGCGGGGTCGGGCACTTCGGCACCCCACCGTCGCATTCCGGCTTCGATCCGTTCGTTGAGCCGTTCGACAACGGCAACTCGGGCGAAGCGCTTCTGCTCGGCGGCGATCACGTCCCAGGGAGCGAGCTCGTGATCGGTGCGGGCGAACACGTCCTCGGCGGCGGCGTCGTAGGCGCGGTTCTTGGCGCGGTTGCGCCAGTCCTCGTCGGTGAGTTTCCAGCGCTTCAGCGGTTCGGCCTCGCGGCCCTGGAATCGTGCGAGTTGCTCCTCGTCGCTGATGTGCAGCCAGAACTTGACGAGGATCACCCCTTCGAGCACGAGCGTGCGCTCGAATCCGACGATCTCCTCGTACGCCCGCTGCCACTGCTCCTCGGTGGCGTAGCCCTCGACGCGCTCGACCAGGACCCGCCCGTACCAGCTGCGGTCGAACACGCACATCCCACCGTGCCCGGGGATCTCGCTGAAGAAGCGGCGAAGGAAATGGTGACGCTTCTCGTCGGCGGTCGGCGCCGAGTACGACTTGACGGTGTAGTGACGGGGATCGAGGTTCTCGACGATGCGCTTGATTGCCCCGCCCTTGCCGGCCGCATCGGGACCTTCGAGGACGACCAGCAGGCCGGGGCCGATCTCGCCCGACCCAAGCTGCCCGCCGAGATGCAGCCGCAGCTGGAGCAAGCGCCGCTGGGCCGACTCGACGCGCTGCTCGTACTCGCGTCGCCCGATCCGCTGGGAGAGGTCGAGCTGATCGAGTCGGGTCGGCGCGCCCATCACGTGGGAGGCTAGGCGGATGACGGAACGGCTACGAGTTGGGCTGGTCGGCGGCGGACCGTGGGCCCGACGCATTCATGCCCCGGTCCTGGCGAGTCATCCCGAGTTCGCCCTCACCGGCGTGTGGACGAGGCGTGCCGCCGTCGCCGCCGAGCTCGCCGCCGCCAACGACACGATCGCCTTCGATGACTTCGACGCATTGGTCGACGCCGTCGACGTCGTCGCCCTGTCGGTGCCTCCGACCGTGCAGCCAGAGCTCGCTGTGGCGGCAGCCCGGGCCGGCCGTCACCTGATCCTCGAGAAGCCGATCGCCGCCTCGCTCGATGACGCTCGGCGGCTCGCCGACGCCGTCGGCGCGGCGGGTGTCGCCAGCATCGTCGTCCTGACGTTTCGGTTCGCAGCGGAGACCAAGGCGTGGCTCGCCACCGTCGCCGCCGGTGGGTCTTGGAGCGGCGGCACGGCCCGCTGGCTCTCCGGGGCCCTGCTCGACGGCATGTACGCCGGATCACCGTGGCGCCAGGAGGACGGGGCGATCCTCGACATCGGTCCGCACATCTTCGATCTCCTCGACGCCGCCCTCGGACCGATCGTCGAGGTCAGCGCGGCGAAGTACACGGAGCCCGACCTGTGGCACGTGATCAGCGCCCACGACACTGGCGCCGTGAGCACGGCAACGTTGTCGATGCGACTCCCGATCGACCCATCCGTGCTCGAGTTCGACGTCTACGGAGCTGCGGGGCGGGAGGTCCTCGCGTCGCGCCAGACTCCGGCCGAGCAGTGCTTCGCCACGCTCCTCGACGAGTTGGCGGCGATGATCCGGGCCGGCGCAACGACCCACCCCTGCGACGTCCACCGCGGCCTGCATCTGCAGTGGGTCATCGACGAGGTGAGGAAGCGATCGGCTGACCGATGAATCGTTGCGTCTGGCGAAGTCGGTACTGACATGGGCATCGTCACCTGCGACATTTCGGTCTCGCTCGACGGATACTCGGCCGGACCGAACCAATCCCTCGACCAACCCTTCGGCGACGGGGTGAAGGATGGAGACACGCTCCACTCCTGGATGTTCGACCACGCCGACGAGCACCGCACCGAGCTCAACGGCATCCTCGCGGCCGGCGCCTTCATCATGGGTCGCAACATGTTCAGTCCCGGGCGCGGTGCCTGGGACCTCGACTGGGTCGGCTGGTGGGGTCCGGAACCGCCGTATAACGCGCCGGTGTTCGTGCTCACTCACGTCGCCCGCGAGCCGGTCGAGATGGCCGGCGGCACGACCTTCCACTTCGTCACCGGCGGCCCGGAGGAGGCGTTGGAACGGGCCCGCGAGGCGGCCGGTGATCGCAACGTCTCGATCGCCGGCGGAGCGACGACGATCAACGAGTACCTCGCCGCCGGGCTGATCGACGAGCTGCGCGTGCACGTCGCGCCCGGGGTGATCGACGCCGGCTACGTCCGGCTGTTCGACGGCGTCGGCCCGATCACGTGGTCATCAGTCTCGGGCCGATGGACGCCCGAGGTCACCCACCTCGTCTGTAGCCGCTGAGCTGATCGGTTGCTAGTCCTCCGACCACGGGGTGCGCGGACGCTCGACGGACACGCCGTCGACGCTGATGTCGACGCGTTCGTTGAAGAAGCAGATCATCCCCTCGACCGCGGCGGCGTAATTGTGCGGCTCCTCGTAGCTCCAAGCGACATCGCGGAGCACCGTGCCGTCGAGCCGCGCCGACCAGTACGAGGCGACACCCTTGTAGGCGCACGCCGTGTGGGTGTCCGTCGGCTCGAGCAGATCCATGCGGACGTCCTCGCGGGGCAGGTAGTACCGAGTCGGCAGGAAGGTCTCGAAGAGCATCACCGATCGCGTCGTCTCGGCCACCGTTTGGCCGGCGATTTCGACGACGACTCGACGCGAGCTGCGCCGCGTGTCGACCGTCCCGAACGGGTCACGGGCGTGGGCGACGAGTAGTTCGTCCTCCTCGCGCCACTCGTCGAAGGCGTCGAATTCGATGACTGCGTAGCCGTCGAGGTCGGGATCGTCGGCGACGAACGCGGCATTGGCGAGCGCGCCCGTCGTCGCGGCAATGTCGAACGACTGACCATCGACGGTGTGGAACGCGAAGCCGGTTCGCGGATCGAGCACCGGCGGCAGGTCACCCACTCGCACTGCCACCTCTTCTGCGGTCGCCTCGGCCGCAGCCGGGCTCAGGGGCGCGGCGATGTCGGCGACGGGTACGGCGTAGCTCGGCACGATCCGCCGCGGCTCCCAGACGATCAGCGCCCTGGTGGAGTCGATGATCGGCTCACCGCCGGCGAAGGCGCGGATCCGTTTCGCCGTCGGGTGGAGGCGCAGCTCCGGGAGTGCGGCGAAGATGGGTTCGGCGAAATCGATGGCCATTGACCGACTGTGGCCCAGGACAGTCGGCCGGTCAAACGGGTTTGTCAGCAGGAGTCGTAGACGTAGGAGGCCCTCTCCGGGGTGCTGACATCTACGTCGCGGAGCACAACAGACACCGACTGCCCGACGCTCTCGCACGCCGCAGCGAAACCCTTGTCGGTGTACTCGATGACAATGACGTCGTCGCCAAAGACCTCGGTGTACACCTCGCATTCGTCGTAGAAGCCGCACTCCTCGGCGATCGCGAAGTCGAACCCGATCAACCGGAGGGAGATCTCGGCACCAAGCTGAGGGGTGTTCTTCTGCCCCACGGCGAGTCCGACGTCATGCGTGTAGTCGACGAGCAGTTCGGCGAAGGCCACCGCCTCCTCCTGACCGAACGGCACCTCGCCCTCCAGACCCGTTCCCTCGAATCGAGTCCACGAGTCGAGGTTGTCGAACTCAACCGCTTGGAAGCCCTTCGCGAGACACGTGTCGATCATCGGTTGGAGGTGGACCAGCGCCGCCACCTGCTTGGCCGCGGTGCTGATGTTGACGAGGTACTCGCCGCCCCAGTTCGGATCGTCACCTAGCTCCGAAAGCACGAGGCCGGACGGCCAGTTAGAGCGCTCGTCAGGACGATCGACTCCGTCCTCGTCGGACTGGGTCTGGAAGGCGTTGACGTAACAGATCGAGTATCCGTCGGCGAGTGGCTCGCCACTGAACCAATCGCGCGACACCACGACGACCTCAGCTGGTGGCACGTAGTCGCCGCCGATCTGGTAGTCGAACTGGCCGTCGACCGGCGGCGAAACGATCGCCGCGACGACGGCGACAGCGACGGAGTAGCTCATCGTTCCTCCTTGACCAGCGATGACGTGGTTGCCAACTTGAATAGATGGACGCGGTCGAGGTCGACGTCGAGGGCCATCGACCGACTGTGACCCAGGAGGGCCGGGCGGTCAAACGGGCTTGTTCGGCTTGCGCAGGAACTCGGGGGGATCGCCGAACACGGCGACGGCCTGGCGCAGCGGGACGAGATCGCGTCGCTGTCGTCGCTCGGCCTCGATCTGGGCGTTGCGCGCCTGGGCTTTGGCGGCGGCCAGCTCGTCGCGCAGCCGGGTGTTCTCGGCCTCCAGGGTCATCACCCTGCGGATGCCTTCGAGGTTCATGCCCTCCGACGCGAGCTCGGCGACACGGCGCAACACCTCGATGTCCTCCTCGGAGTAGCGGCGGTTACCGCCCTGCGTCCGTGCCGGCAGGAGCAGCCCGCGGCGCTCGTACTGGCGCAGCGTCTGGGGATGCATCCCGGCCAGCTCGGCGGCTACCGAGATGACGTAGACGGCTCTCGTTCGGCGCGTGCTCACACGTTCACCTCCGCGCGGCTGGAGTCGCGTAGCGCCTCGACGGCGGCACGTTGCTCGCGGGACAGCTCCCTCGGCACGGCAACATCGATCGTGACGATCAGGTCGCCGGTGCCCTTCGAGGTAGCGATTCCCTTGCCCTTGACCCGATGGCGACTGCCCGCCTGCGTGCCCGGCTTGACGCGCAGCACGACGTCCGGGCCGCGTAGCGTCGGCACACCGATGACGTCACCGAGGGTGGCCTGCCAGAAGTCGATCGTCACGGCAACCGTCAGATCGAGGCCGTTGCGCCCGAAGTGGGGGTCGGGGGCGATGTGGATCTCGACGAGTAGGTCGCCCGGCGGTCCACCGTTGAACCCCGGGCCGCCGCGACCCTTGAGGCGGATCACCTGGCCGTCGCTCACACCCGCCGGGATTCGCGCTTGCACCTGGCGGGCGCGTTGCTCGACGCCGCTGCCCTGGCACGTCGGGCACGGATCCTCGATGATCGTCCCGGCCCCGCCGCAGCGCCGGCACGGCGACGAGAACGAGAACAAGCCCTGGTTGTCGTCGACGACGCCGCGCCCGCCGCACACCGGGCACAGCTTCGGCGAGGTACCCGGCCGGGCACCGCTGCCGTGGCAGGTCTCGCACTGGGCGTCGGTGGTCAAGTGCAGCGACGTCGTCATCCCGAACGCGGCATCGGCGAAGTCGAGCGTCAGCTCGGCGCGGACATCCTCGCCGCGGCGCGGACCGACGCCGCTCGCCGCCCCGCTCTGGCCGCCGCGGGCGCGCCCGAACAGATCGCCGAACAGGTCGCCGAGGCCACCTTCACCCTGCATGTCGCCGACGTTGAAGCGGAACCCTCCGCCGCCCCGGCCGCCACCGGGCGCGCCGCCCATCGGGCCGAGCCGGCGGACCTCGTCGTACTCCTTGCGCTTCGTGTCGTCGCCGAGCACGTCGTAGGCCGCCGACACTTCCTTGAAACGCTCCTCGGCGGCGGCGTTGTTCGGGTTGCGGTCGGGGTGAAGGTCACGGGCGAGCTTGCGATACGCCTTCGTGATCTCCTTCGCCGACGCCGTGCCGGACACCCCAAGTACGCCGTAGTAGTCCTTCTCGAACCACTCGCGTTGCGCAGCCATCGTCTCAGTCTCGCGTGCGCACCATCGCCGGACGCAGCGTTCGACCGCTCCACAAGTAGCCGCTGCGCAACACCTCGGCGACGACTGGTTCGCCGCCATCACCCGGTTCATGGGCGACGGCGTCGGCGAGGTTCGGGTCGAACGGCTTGTCGAGGAGGTCGATCGGTTCCAACCCCTGCTTGCGGAGCTCGCCGAGCATCAAGTTGAACAGCGGGCCGACCTCGTCGGGGTGTTGGACATAGGCGGCCTCGGCGGCGTCGAGCACCGGCAGCAGGGCCTCGGCGAGACGACCGGTCGCCCGATCGATCTCGGCGGTGAGATGCGTCGCCGTGCGCTTGCGGTAGTTGTCGAAGTCGGCCTGCAGGCGCTGGGCGATGTCCTTGAACTGGTCGCGCTCGCTGGCGAGCTCGTGGATCTCGGTGTCGATCGTGTCGGCGAGCAGTTCGTCGTCACCATCGAGCTTGGCGAGGTCGTCGTGTTCCCAGACTTCCTCGGCGATCTCCGGTCCGGCATCGAGCTCACCCTCGACGCCGTCGAGTCGCTGCAGGTCGTCGCCTTGCTCGCTCATTGGTGCACCATCGCCATGTGATCGATCGCCAGGGGCGACGGGCGGCGCACCACTGAGCTAAAGGCGCCGTAATTCTGGAGCTCGCTTCGCTCGCTCATGCCTGAGTGTTGGACTCGTCGTCCGTGGCGTCCTCGACCACCTCGGCGTCGACGATCTCGTCGTCGTCCACCGCCCCGGCACCGGCTGTCCCAGTCTGGCCCGACGCCGACGTGCCAGCCGCGTTGGCGTCGCGGGCAGCCGCCTCGTAGAGCTTCTGACTGAACGCCTGGCTCGCCGACATCAGCGTCTCGCTGGCCGACTTGATCGACGCCACGTCGTCGCCCTCGAGCGCCTTCTTGAGGTCGGCGAGGGGCTGTTCGACGGCGTCGCGCTCCTCGGCGGAGACGTTCTCGCCCTGCTCGCGCAGGACCTTCTCGGTCTGGTACACGAGCGTGTCGGCGTTGTTGCGGACCTCCGCCTCGTCGCGGCGCCTGCGGTCCTCCTCGGCGTGCGCCTCGGCGTCCTTGACCATCCGGTCGATGTCCTCCTTGGGCAGCGTGGACTGCCCGGAGATCGTCATCGACTGCTCCTTGTTGGTCGCCCGGTCCTTGGCCGACACGTGGACGATGCCGTTGGCGTCGATGTCGAAGGTGACCTCGATCTGCGGCACGCCGCGTGGCGCCGGCGGAAGGTCGACGAGCTGGAACTTGCCGAGCGTCTTGTTGTACGTCGCCATCTCACGCTCGCCCTGGAGGACGTGGATCTCGACCGATGGCTGCATGTCCTCGGCGGTGGTGAACACCTCCGTGCGGCGTGTCGGGATCGTCGTGTTGCGCTCGATCAGCTTGGTCATCACGCCGCCCTTGGTCTCGATGCCGAGCGACAGCGGGGTGACGTCGAGGAGGAGGACGTCCTTGACGTCGCCGCGCAGCACGCCGGCCTGGATGGCAGCGCCGACAGCCACGACCTCGTCGGGGTTGACCGACTTGTTCGGCTCCTTGCCGGTGAGCGAGTTGACGAGATCCTGCACGGCGGGCATGCGGGTGGCGCCGCCGACGAGGATGACGTGGTGGAGGTCGCCCTTGTTGACGCTGGCGTCCTTGAGCGCCTGCTCGAACGGGATCCGGCAGCGCTCGATGAGGTCGGCGGTCATCTCCTGGAACTTGGAGCGGCTGAGCGACTCGTCGAGGTGCAGCGGGCCGTCGGCGGTCGCCGTGATGAACGGCAGGTTGATCTGCGTCTGCTGCACCTGGCTGAGCTCGATCTTGGCCTTCTCGGCGGCCTCCTTGAGGCGCTGGGCGGCCATTCGGTCGGAGGCGAGGTCGACGCCGTGGGCGGACTTGAACTGCTGGACGAGGAAGTCGATGATGCGCTGGTCCCAGTCGTCGCCGCCGAGATGAGTGTCGCCGTGGGTCGACTTGACCTCGAACACGCCGTCGCCGATCTCCAGCACGGACACGTCGAAGGTTCCGCCACCGAGGTCGAACACGAGGACGGTTTCGTCCTGGGCTTCCTTGTCGAGGCCGTAGGCGAGGGCAGCTGCCGTCGGCTCGTTGATGATTCGCAGCACCTCGAGTCCGGCGATCTGGCCGGCTTCCTTGGTCGCCGTGCGCTGGTGGTCGTCGAAGTAGGCGGGGACGGTGATGACGGCCTGGGTGACGGTGTCCCCGAGGTAGCTCTCGGCGTCGCGCTTGAGCTTCTGGAGGATGCGCGCCGAGATCTCCTGGGGTGTGTAGTGCTTGCCGTCGACATCCTCGCTCTTCCAGTCCTCGCCCATGTGGCGCTTGATCGAGCGGAACGTGCGGTCGGGGTTGGTGATCGCCTGGCGCTTGGCTACCTCGCCGACGAGTACCTCGCCGGCCTTGGAGAAGGCAACCACCGACGGAGTGGTGCGCGAGCCCTCGGCGTTGGGGATGACGACGGGATCGCCGCCCTCGAGGACGGACACGACGGAGTTGGTGGTACCGAGGTCGATACCCACGGCCTTGGGCATGGTCAGAATCTCCTGCTTGCTGCGGTCTGTTCGGTGCCGTCCACCCTAGGTGACGGAAGCCTGGTCATCAACGTGGCGAGCAGATTTCTTGAGTCGATATGACTCAAGTGTTGCCTCATATGCGGGTGCCACCCCCGATCGGCTGTTGGGGTCTTGCGGTCGCGAACTCTTTGGTTCCTTTGACGTCGTTAGTGGCGCCAAATCGACCAAGAAGACGGAACGATTGCGCGGCTTCAAACTCTTTGGTCGCGTTGGCGACGTTGCTGGCGCCAACGATGCCAAAGACACGACGGCCGCCGCGTGCACGACAGATTTGTCGTCTGCGGCGCCGCAGGATCGCGGCAGCGTCACCCGAAGTCGACACCGCCTGCTTCCAGAGCCGACGCGCCCGACCGGCGCGGCGCTCGGACCCACGGACAAGCGAGAAGACCCCAAGAACCGGTCGTCTGGTTCGACAAAGACGCAGGAAGAAGGCCGATTGGCGCGCTCGTCAACCGGCGAGCTGATTGGCGACGTCGATGAGGTCGTCCGGGTCGGCCGTGCCCTCGAGGCGCCAGGTCAGTTCGCCGTCGCTCCAGATCACGACGCTGTCGGCGGCGACACGCCGGTGCGGGGTTCGCAGCACGTGGCTACCCCGCACCGCGGCGCCACCGTCGCCGAGGTCGGGAAGCTCGGTGACGTCAGTCTCGGCGACGACGATCTTGTCGACGAGTTCCTCGCCGCCGGCCGTGGTGGTCAGCCACAGCGAGGTCTCGCCGTCCGGCCAGCCGACGACCACGCCGCCTTCGGGGATCGTCCACCAGTGAGTCGGGGCGCCGAGCGAACTCCTGTCGACGACAGGCATCGGCTGGGCGAGGAGCTCATCCACCGCCGACGGGTCGATCGGCTGGGCCGCATCGGTGAGCGACGGCAAGCCGGTCGAGTCGGTCCGGTGATCGACGTCGAGCTCGATGCGGCCGATGCGGAGCCATCCGCTCACGGCGCGTCGCGCCGGATCGATGGCGACCACGGCGCCGACGATCACGGCGAGTGTTACGGCGGCAACGAGCAGCGGCCGCCACAGCGGTCGGATCTCTCGTGGTGCCGGCGCTGGCGCCAGAGCTCCGCCGTCGACGACGAGATGGTCGGCGATACTGGCCAGCACGATCGTCAGGCGATCGTCGTCGAGTCGGACGTCACCCATTGCCGAACGCTTCCACGGCAAGCTCGCTACGCAGCTTCGCCATCGCCCGAGACAGCCGCGACTTCACCGTGCCCGGCGGCACGTCGAGGACGTCGGCCATCTCCTGCTCGCCGAGTTGCTCGAAGTGGCGCAAAGCAATCACGAGGCGGTCCACTGCATCGAGGCGGTTGAGGGCGGCGACGACGACCTCGCGCTCGCTGGCCGAGACGGCATCCTCCACGAGATCGACAGCGTCGGCGGTGCGCCGGGCCGCGACGCGCAGCTCGGCGCGGCGGCGGCGCCACCAGGCCCGTCGGTGATTGCGGGCCGTGTTGGCGACGATGCGCAGGAACCACGAGCGGAAGCCCCGCTGCGGGTCGACCGACGCGAGCGCTCGCCAAGCACGCTCAGTGGCCACCTGCACGACGTCATCGGCGTCCGAACTGCCGCCGAGGACCACCGTCGCGACCCGGAGCGCGCTGTGCCGATGACGGGCGAGGAGCCCGCCGAACGCCTCGGCATCGCCACCCTGGGCCTGCCGCAGAAGTCGTGCTTCATCGTCCTCGATGCGCCCGTCCTAGTCGATCGCCCGGGCGGTCATCGTGCGAGCAAGTAGTCGACGAGGGCGGCGATCTCCCGGTCGGACAGCTGGAGCAACGGCATCCCCGTGTTCGGGCCGCCGTCCGGCCGGTACACCGGCGAGATGAACGCTGCCGGGCTGCGCATCGATTGCTCCAGGTAGTCCTCGGCGCTCACCCCGTCGATGCGCTTTCCGGCCCACGAAGAGGCGCCGACGAGCGACGGTCCGATACCGATCGTCGAGGCATCGCCCGGACCGTCGTGGCAGGTGGCGCAGCCCTTGGCCGTGAACAGCGAGGCGCCGTCGAGCGCCACCGCGTCGTCGCCGGCATCCGGACGCGCGGCGGCAGCTACGAGGGACAGCGCAGCAGCGACCGCGGCGGCAGCCGCGTACGCGGCGACGCGCGGCGGCATCACGCCGGGGCGGTGCTGGCGGCCCGGCGGTGGCGGCGCGTGCGGCGAACGTCGAATGCGGCGAGCCCGGCCAGTCCGACCGCCAGCGACGCGGTCCCCCACTGGAAGGCGTTCCACGCCCAGCTCGGTCCGCCATCGGACGGCGACGTCACGTCCAGCGTGCCGAGCTCGGCGTCGACGAACTGGCCTGTCACCTTCCAGCTGTGCTCGCCCTCGTTCGGCAGCGTGACCGTGGCGACGTAGTGCCCGGCGGCGCCCCGCTGAGCTGCCTCGAAGTGGAGATGCGAACCGGATGGGCCGGTCACGACGACGGCAAGGTCGTCGGAGCGCTCGGGCGTGACGCCGTGACGAAGCACGGTGAAGCCGACCTCGGTGTCCTCCCCGGCGTTGACGGCGGGCATCTCGTCGAGCGACACCACGACCCAGCCGCCGGCCGACGACGTCGACGGCAGGCCGACGGCGAAACCAGCGGCGACGGCCAGCAATGCAAGCAGTTTCCTCATACCCGTCCTACACCGCTCACTGCTCGGGCGTTCCATTCCCCCATCCGAAAGAACGTCAGGGGAGGTGGTCGGGGCCAAAGGCGGCGGGGAGCAGTTCGCCGAGGGTGAACGTGCGGCGGATGCCCTCAGGACCAGCGGCGTGGACCGGCGTGTCCGGTCCGGCGAACTCGGCGAGGCGCTGGCGGCAGCCGCCGCAGCACGTCGTCACCAGCTCACCGTCGGCGATCGTCAGCACCTCGGCGATGTCCCGCTCGCCGGCCGTCACCATCGCCGCGATCGCTGCGGCCTCGGCGCAGATGCCTTCCGGATACGACACGTTCTCGACGTTGCTCCCGGCGAAGATGCGGCCGGACGCAGTGCGGATCGCCGCTCCGACCGGAAAGCGCGAATACGGGGCGTGGGCATTGGCCTGAGCGGCCCGCGCCGCGTCGAACAGGTCCTGCTGGGACGCACCGGTCACCGGCGCAGCCTACGGGCCGGCTTCGAGGGCCGTCAGCACGGCGGCGACCTGGTCAGCGGTCTCCGCCGGGCGCACGACGAGGTCCGGCTCCAGCGGTGCCTCGTAGGGGTCGTCGATCCCCGTCATCCCGCGTAGCTCCCCAGCGCGCGCTCGGGCGTACAGGCCTTTCGGGTCACGTTGCTCGCACAACGCCAAAGGAGTGTCGACGAAGACCTCGACGAAGCGCAGCCCCGCCGCGGCATGCGCCGCCCGTGCCCGATCGCGATCGGCGCGGTACGGGCTGATCACCGGAACGAGGACGGTCAGCCCGGCGTCCGCCAGCAAGGCGGCGACCTCGCCGATGCGCCGCACGTTCTCGGTGCGGTCGGCCGGCGAGAAGCCGAGGTCGGCGTTGAGCCCGTGGCGCACGTTGTCGCCGTCGAGCACGTACGCCGGACGGCCGAGCTCGAACAAGCGGGTGGCGACGGCGCCGGCGATCGTCGACTTGCCCGATCCGGACAGCCCGGTCAGCCACACCGTCACCCCCGTGAAGCCGAAGCGCTCCCAGCGCGCCGCACGGTCGACGGGCGCCGGCTGCCAGGTGACGTCGACCGAGCTCACGCCGTCTCGAGCTGGACCATGCCGGCAGCGACCGTTTGGTTGGTCATCTCGTCGATCAGGACGAAGCTGCCGGTTGCTCGGCTGTGTCGATAGTCGTCGACGAAGACAGGTTCGGTGGTCCGCAACGTGACGACACCGACCTCGTTGAGCATCAGGGTGTCAGCGGGCTGTTCGGCTCCGAGCTGCTCGATGTCGATGCGATGGCGCACGTCGATGACCACCGCCCGCACCGATCGCGTCGTGTGCTTGAGGCGATAGGTGTTGCGTGGCGCGAGCGATGACGTGGCGTCCAGCCAGGCCAGCGCCGCGGTCAACTCGTTCGTGGCGACCGGGGCCGCCAGTGTCGTCGTGATCACGTCGCCGCGAGACACGTCCACCTCGTCGGCAAGGACCACGGTGACTGCACGACCCCGAGGTGCCTCGTCGATCGCACCATCCGCGGTGTCGATCGACGCAACCGTCGTGGTGACGCCCGAAGGGAGCACGACGACCGCATCCCCCGTCCGCAACACCCCGGCGGCGACGGTGCCGGCGTAGCCGCGATAGTCGCGATGCTCGGCGCGCTGGGGGCGGATGACGTACTGAACCGGGAAACGCGCCGGCTCGTCGCGGGCGTCGGCGACCTCGACGGTCTCGAGGTGTTCGAGCAGTGCCGGACCGGAGTACCACGGCATTCGGCGGGAACGCTCGACCACGTTCTCACCAGCGAGCGCCGAGATCGGGATGACCGCCACCGCATCGCTGTCGATACCCAGCGCCTCGGCATGGCCGAGGAATCCGTCGCGGATCTCGGCGAAGCGCTGCTCGTCGTAGTCGACGAGATCCATCTTGTTAACGGTGACGACGAGTCGGGGGATGCGTAGCAGGGCGGCGATCAGCGTGTGCCGACGGGTCTGCTCGACGATGCCGTGGCGCGCGTCGACGAGGACGATCGCCAGGTCGGCGCGGGACACGCCGGTGATCATGTTGCGGGTGTACTGGACATGTCCCGGGCAGTCGGCGATGACGAAGTCGCGTTGCGGGGTCGAGAAGTAGCGGTAGGCGACGTCGATCGTGATGCCCTGTTCGCGTTCGGCGCGAAGTCCGTCGGTGAGCAGGGCGAGGTCGACGTAGTCGTGGCCGCGGCGCTTGCTGACCGCCTCGATGTGCTCGAGTTGGTCGTCGAAGATCGACTTCGAGTCGTGCAGCAACCGCCCGATGAGGGTCGACTTGCCGTCGTCGACACTGCCGATCGTGGCGAAGTGCAACGGCGCTCTTGATGTCATGACACTCCACCGATGCGAGCGACCGAGCGCCAGCGAGGGAGCGGTAGGAAGCGGCCCGCGTGGCCGGGGAACGCCATTAGAAGTAGCCGAGGCGCTTGCGATCCTCCATGCCGGCCTCGGAGATGCGATCGTCGGCACGCGTCGCGCCGCGCTCGGTGAGTCGGGCCACCGCCGTCTCGGCGACGATGTCGGCGACCGTCGCCGCCGACGATTCGACGGCAGCCGTGCACGTGGCGTCGCCGATCGTGCGGAAGCGCACGGTCGCCGTGAACGGATCCTCGGTGGGCCGGCGGAGGACGTGCGGGTTGACCGCCATCAGCATTCCGTCGCGCCGGAACACCTCGCGCTCGTGGGCGTAGTACAGCGAGGGCAGCTCGACGTCGCGTTCGGCGATGAACCTCCACACGTCGAGCTCGGTCCAGTTCGACAACGGGAAGACGCGCACGTGCTCGCCGCGGTGGTGGCGGGTGTTGTACAGCCCCCACAACTCCGGGCGTTGGTTCTTCGGGTCCCATTGGCCGAACTCGTCGCGATGCGATACGACGCGCTCCTTCGCCCGGGCACGCTCCTCGTCGCGACGAGCGCCGCCGAACACTGCGTCGAACCGCTGCTCGGCGATGGCGTCGAGCAGGGCGACGGTCTGCAGCGTGTTGCGCGATGCGCCGAAGCCGCCGACATCGCGGACGCGGCCGCGAGCAATCGCCTCCTCGACGGAGGCGATGAGCAGGTCGACCTCGAACTGCTTGACCGTGCGATCGCGGAACTCGATGACCTCTTCGAAGTTGTGCCCGGTGTCGACGTGCATCACCGGGAACGGGATGCGCGCCGGGAAGAATGCCCGCTGGGCGAGGTGGAGCATCACGACCGAGTCCTTGCCCCCGGAGAACAGCAGCACGGGGCGCTCGCACTCGGCGGCGATCTCGCGGATGATCGTGATCGCCTCGTCCTCGAGTCGAGTCGTGGGGACTGCCGTCGCTCCCATCGCTGCGACCTTAGCGCAATTCTCAACAAATCTGATCGGACTAGTCGTATTTCCCGTCCGGGCACTGCCGCCGTACGATCGGCGCATGCCCGGGACGCTGGTCACACTCCGCCACGGCCAGAGCACGTGGAACCTGGAGAACCTGTTCACCGGCTGGCACGACGTGCCGCTGACCGACGTGGGCGAGGCCGAAGCGGCCACCGCCGGGCGGGCGATGTCCGGCGCCGGGCTGCGTTTCGACACCTCGCACACGTCCGTTCTCGTGCGCGCCGTGGCCACTCACAACATCGCCCTGCGCGAGATGGGCCTCGAGTGGCTGCCCGTGCAGCGCCACTGGCGGCTCAACGAGCGGCACTACGGCGCCTTGCAAGGACTCGACAAGAAGCAGACCGCCGAGCGCCACGGTGCCGAGCAAACCCACCTGTGGCGGCGCAGCTTCGATGTCCCTCCGCCGCCCGTCGACCCGAGCAGCCCCGAGCACCCGGCCAACGACTGGCGCTACCGCTGGCTCACCCCCGAGGTGCTGCCCGCCAGCGAATGCCTCGCCGACGTCGTCGCCCGTGTACTCCCCTACTGGCAGGACGCCATCGCTCCCCAATTGCTCGCCGGACTCGACGTCCTCGTCACCGCCCACGGCAACTCACTGCGGGCGTTGCTGATGCACCTCGAGGGTGTGTCTCGCGACGAGATCCCCGAGGTCAACATCCCGACTGGCATCCCGCGCCGCTATGAGTTCGACGAATCGCTCGGCGTGCTGTCCGCCGAGTACCTCGGCGACCCCGACGAGATCGCCGCCAAGGCAGCCGCGGTAGCCGCCCAAGCCGGAGGACACTGACCCAGATCCATCGGAGTGTTTGCTGCCGGGAAACTCAGCACGTAACACTCCATCAGCACGAAACACTCCGATGAATCACGTGTCGTAGTCCACCGTGGCGGGGCCGCGGGTGGCGTAGGACTGGCAGGTGAGGACGAAGCCGGCGGCGAGCTCGGTGGGGTCGAGGGCGAAGTTGCGGCGCAGGTCGACCTCGCCGGCGACGACTCGGGCGCGACACGTTCCGCACACACCGCCCTTGCAGGCGAAGGGCAGGTCGGGACGGACGCGCTGGGCACCGTCGAGGATCGAAACGTCGCCGGCCAGCGGGATCGTCGTGCGCCGGCCGTCGAGGACGATGGTCACGTCGCTGGTCTCGGCATCGCTTCCCGGCTCGACGTGCTGGGCCGGAGAAGGGGCGGTGTCCTCGACGTAGAACAACTCACGGTGCAACCGATCGGCTGGAACCCCGAGCTCGCCGAGAACCTGTTGGGCGTCGACGACCATTCCGTACGGACCGCACATCCACCAGTGATCGACGTCGGCGACGGCGACCAGCCCGGGAAGGAGCAACCGGAGCTTGGCGGCGTCGAGCCGACCGCTGAACAACTCCGGCTGGCGTGGCTCGCGCGACAACACGTGGACGAGCTCGACCCTCGACGGTTCGCGGTCCTTGAGGTCGGCGAGCTCGTCGGCGAACATCACCGTGTCCGTGCGCCGGTTGCCGTACAAGACCGTGACCCGTGACTCGGTGTTGGCGAGCACCGAGCCGGCGATCGAGAGGGCCGGCGTGATTCCCGAGCCGGCGACGATCAGCACGTGATGGCCAACGACATCGATGTCTGGCGTGAACGAGCCAGTCGGCGGTTGCACCTCGATGCGATCGCCGGGCCGGATCTCACGCACCAACCACCTTGAGACGGCGCCGTCGGGAACCTCGCGCACGCCGATCCGCGGCGGTGCCCCGGCCGGCGCGCAGATCGAATAGGACCGCCGTTGCTCGATGCCATCCACGAAGCGGCGCACCGTGACCCACTGGCCGGGGCGAAATGCGAAGGCCTCGCCGAGCTCGGCGGGGACGTCGAACGTGATGGCGACGGCGTCGTCGCACAGCTCGGCGACGTCGGCGACGGCGAGTGGATGGAACGAGCTGGCCGTCACAGCGCCTTGAAGTGCTCGAACGGCTCGCCGCAGATGCGACAGCGGTGCAACGACTTGCAGGCCGTGGCACCGAAGCGCGAGGTCACCTCCGTGTCGGTAGCACCACAACGCGGGCAGGGCAGCCGTTGCTCAGCCGGGCGCAACCTGATCGGAATCGGACTCCCCGGCACCGGGGCAGGCCCCGGCGGGACGATCCCAGCGGCGGCGAGCTTGCGCCGTCCCGCGGCACTGATCCGGTCCGAGCTCCACGCCGGCGTCAACTGGACGCGGACGTCGACCTCGTCGTAGCCGGCGCGACGGAGACTCGAGACGATGTCGTCGTGGATCACGTCCATCGCCGGACAACCCGAGTAGGTCGGCGTCACGGCGACGACCACAGTGCCCTGCTCGACGGTGACGTCACCGAGAACACCGAGATCGTCGATCGTCAGCGCCGGGAGCTCAGGGTCGCGGACTGACGCCACGACTGCCCGCGGGTCGTCCCTCACCGTCACCACGTCGCCTCCGGATCGGCTCGGGCAAGCACTTGCAACTCGTCCAGCAGTGGTCGCATCGCCGCCGTGTGCATGCCGACCCGGCCGGCCGGCTTCGCTGCGGCGACCGGCGCCGGCAGCACCAAGGTCGCCGCCGCGAGCACCGTGCCGAGCACGGCGGAGAACTCATCGCCCAGGCCACCGGGATCGATTGCCACGCCTGTCGCTACGAGGTTGCGCTCGACATCGGTGGCGGTGAACAACTCGCCCGTCAGCGGCCACGACGCAGCGAGGGCGCTGACCATCCGGTCGTGCGACTCGGCCGTGCCGTCGCCAAGTCGCACGGCCCACTGGGCCGCGTAGTCGCGGTGATACGTCAGCTCCTTGACACCCTTGGCGGCGACGGCCGCCAGCACCGGATCGGCCGACTCAGCGAGGCGCTCGAACAGTGCCAACCGCCACGTCGCGAACAGGAGCAGTCTCGTCACACAGTCGGCGAAGTCGCCGTTGGCGCGCTCGACGAAGCAGACGTTGCGGAACTCTGCCTCGCTACGGAAGTAGGCGTAGTCGTCCTCGCCTCGGCCACTGCCATCGGCGGCGCCGGCACGGGTCAGCAGCAGGCGGGCCTGGCCGAGCAGGTCGAGGGCGATGTTGGCGAGCGCCACCTCGTCCTCCAAGGTCGGGGCGTTGGTGCACCACTGCTGCAGACGGTGCGACAGCACGAGGGCATCGTCACCGAGCATCAGGCAGTAGACAGCGAGCTCGTCGCCGTCGACCCCGTCCGGCACGGTGGTGTCGACACCGGCCAGCGGGTCGGCGAAGCCCGTGCCGAACGCCCAGCGCGGATCGTTCTCCTCGGTGAGCGCCTCGTAGGCGTTGTCAGCATTCACATCTGCGGCACGTCGTCGGGGATGTCGTAGAACGTCGGATGGCGATAGACCTTGTCGCCGCTCGGGGCGAAGAACGGATCCTTCTCGTCCGGGCTCGACGCCGTGATCGCCCGGCTCGGCACGACCCAGATGCTCACGCCCTCGTTGCGCCGGGTGTACAAATCGCGGGCATTGTGCAGGGCCATCTCCCCGTCGGCGGCGTGCAGCGAGCCGACATGGACGTGGTTGAGCCCGCGCTTCGTCCGCACAAAGACCTCGTACAGCTCACCGTCACTCACTGCGTTCCCCGGCCACGCAGGCCGTTGCCGGCCGCTCACTCGCTGGCGCTCGCTCGCTCGCATCAGACGACGGGTTCAGCTCTCGGACCTTGTGGGCGTGAGCAGCTGCCGCCTCGCGGACCCACGCGCCGTCATCCCGGGCTGTGCGCAGGTGGGCGACACGCTCGGCGTTGCACGGGCCGTCTCCGGAGATGACCCGCTTCAGCTCGGCCCAGTCCGGCTCGCCGAAGTCGTAGCGCCCGCGTTCGTCGCTCCAGCGAAGTTGCGGATCGGGCAGCGTCACGCCGAGGAACTCGGCCTGCGGCACCGTCATGTCGACGAAGCGCTGGCGCAACTCGTCGTTGGTGTGTCGCTTGACCTTCCAGGCCATCGATTGGGCGGTGTTCGGCGAATCGGAGTCCGGTGGTCCGAACATCATCAGCGCCGGCCACCACCACCGGTCGGTGGCGTCCTGCACCATCTGCCGCTGAGCCGCGGTCCCGCCCATCATCGTCAGCAACAGCTCATAGCCCTGACGCTGGTGGAACGACTCCTCCTTGCAGATGCGAATCATCGCCCGGGCGTACGGCCCGTAGGAGCTGCGACACAACGGCACCTGATTGCAGATCGCCGCCCCGTCGACGAGCCAACCGATCACGCCGACATCGGCGAAGCTCAGCGTCGGGTAGTTGAAGATCGACGAGTACTTCTGCTTCCCGCTGAGCAACCGTTCGAGAAGGTCGCCCCGTTCGGCCCCGAGCGTCTCCGCTGCGGAATAGAGGTACAGCCCGTGGCCGGCCTCGTCCTGAACCTTGGCGAGGAGGATCGCCTTGCGGCGCAGCGACGGAGCCCTGGTGATCCACGCCCCTTCCGGCTGCATGCCGATGATCTCCGAGTGGGCGTGCTGGGCGATCTGGCGGATCAGCGTGCTGCGATACGCGTCGGGCAGCCAGTCCCGCGGCTCCAGCCGTTGGTCCCGCGCCAGTACCTCGTCGAAGTGCGTCTGCAGCTCAGCCGTCATCGTCTTTCCATTCGTTGGCGACGAGGGTGAGCAGTTGGTAGCTGGCGACTGGCGTGTCGTCCTGGTTGGTGACGACGACGTCCCATCGAACGTCGCCGTAGTCGACGCCATCGCGTGGGTTGATCTCGGCGGCGGTCAGCGTGACGGTGAGCGCGTCGCCGGGGCGCACGGGCGTCCGGAAGCGCAGCTTGTCGAGTCCGTAGTTGGCCAGCACCGGACCCGGCTCCGGCGCCACGAACAGCCCGGCGGCGAAGGACAGAACGAGGTAGCCGTGGGCGACGATCCCACCGAACAACGGGTTGGCCGCGGCCGCGTCCTCGTCGGTGTGGGCGTAGAACGTGTCGCCCGTGAACTCGGCGAAGTGATCGATGTCGGCGCGAGTCACCGTCCGCGGGCCGGCGGTGACGGAGTCGCCGACCTGCAACTCGGCGAGCGACTTGCGGAACGGGTGCACAGATCCTCCTGCAGTTGGCTGCCGGTCGAGCGCCCTGTGAATCATAGGATGCCGCGCGTGTCCGAGGGCAGTGGGACCGCGCCAGTCGTGCTCGTCGACCGCGCCGGCGCGGTCACCACGATCACGCTGAACCGTCCCGATCGGGGCAACGCCCTGACCAGTGACGTGAAGACCCAGCTCCTCGCCGCTGTCACCGCGGCCGGCGATGACGCAGCCGTGCGCACCGTCGTCATCACCGGCGCCGGCACCGCCTTCTGCGCCGGTCAGGACCTCGCCGAACACGCCGCGGCACTCGCCGAGGATCCGGCAACGGCGTTCTCGACGATCGAGCAGCACTACGCCCCGATCGTCACGGCCCTGGCGACGATGCCGAAACCGGTGCTGGCGGCGATCAACGGCACGTGCGTCGGCGCCGGGCTCGGCATCGCCCTGGCGTGCGACCTGCGCATCGCCGCCGCCGGCGCCCGACTGGCCACGGCGTTCTCTGCGATCGGGCTGACGTGTGACTCAGGGTTGTCGGCGACACTCGTGCGGGCGGTCGGGGCGGCCCGGGCGAGCGAGCTGATCCTTCTCGGTGAGCCGTTCACGGCCGAGCAGGCCGCCGACTGGGGGCTGGTATCGAGAGTCGTAGACGGCGCCGTGCTGCCCACTGCCGCGGCCGAGCTGGCCACCAAGCTCGCCGCCGGTCCAACGCTCGCCTTCGCCGAGTCCAAGCGGGCCATCGCTGCGGCCGTCGAGCCGCCACTCGACGCCGTGCTCGCCTCCGAGGCCGAGGCGCAGCGTCGGCTCGGCGCGAGCAGCGACCACGGCGACGCCGTCGCCGCCTTCCTCGGCAAGCGCAAGCCAGAGTTCCACGGTCGGTGATCCGTGGGCGCTGCTCATGAGATGTTCGCCGCCGATGGCGCATCGCGAGCACTCGGCATCGAACTCCTCAGCGCCGAAGCAGGCGCGGCAACGGTGCGTATGCGGGTGTCGGCGGAGATGGTCAACGGCCACGACATCGCCCACGGTGGCTACGTCTTCCTCGTTGCCGACACGGCGTTCGCCTGTGCCTGCAACAGCCATGGCCCGGTGACGGTGGCTGCCGCCGCCGACATCACGTTCGTCGAACCGGCCCGCCTCGGCGACGAGCTCGTAGCCGTCGCCACGGAGCGCACCCGGTTCGGGCGCAGCGGGATCTACGACGTCACCGTGTTCCGCCCTGCTGGCGACGACCGAATCGTTGTCGCCGAGTTCCGCGGCCACAGCCGGAGTCTCGATCGTCGATGACGAACCGAAACCGACCTGGGGATCGTTCGAGCCACGGTCTGACACGAAACGTCCCCGGAAGTGCCATCCGCACGCCGCTGCACGACGGCTGGCTGCTCGAGCTCGAGGGTCACGGCGACCACCTGGCACCCGGCATCCCGGCCAGCGTGCCGGCCACGGTGCCGGGCTGCGTGCACCTCGACCTCCTCGCCGCCGGCTTGATCGACGACCCGTACGTCGATCGAAACGAGCTCGCCGTTCAATGGATCGGCGAGTCGGCGTGGACCTACCGCCTCGAGTTCGACGCCGAACCCGACGATCGGCGGGCCGACCTGGTGTTCGATGGCATCGACGGATTCGCCACCGTCACCCTCAACGGCACGACACTCGGCCGTGCCGAGAACCAACACCGGACCTACCGCTTCGACGTCTGCGGGTTGCTCGACTCCTCGGGCAACGAGTTGGTGATCGCCTTCGACGCCCCAGCGACCCACGCCGCCGCGGTGCGCGATCGGATCGGCGACCTCCCCAACCCCTTCGGCACGCCGTACAACTTCGTCCGCAAGATGGCCTGCAACTTCGGATGGGACTGGGGACCGCAGCTGACGACGTCGGGACTGTGGCGACCAATCAGGCTCGAACGCTGGGAGGTAGCGCGGGTCAGGACCGTCCGGCCGACACCGCGACTGGCGACCGAGACCACCGCAGCGGGCGAATCCGGTCACCTCGACCTGCTTGTCGACCTCGAGTTCGACCTGCGACGCGAGGTCACGGCGACGGTTCGGGCCACCGTGTCGTCACCCGCCGGCGACATCGTCAGGAGCCACGAGGTCGCCGCCGATGCCGCCGGGATGGTCGCACTGACTGTCGACGTTCCCGACGTCGCGCGCTGGTGGCCGGCTGGGTACGGCGAGCAGCCGCTGTATCGGCTCGACGTCGAGGTCGTCGACGGCGACCTGCACTACGACCACGCCGTGCGGACCGTCGGCTTTCGAGCGGTTCGCCTCGACACCAGCGAGCTTGCCGACGGCCGAGAGTTCGCGCTGCACGTCAACGGCGAGCGAATTTGGGTGCGAGGCGTCAACTGGATCCCCGCTGACTGCTTTCCGGCGCTCAACACCGGCGAGCTCGTCGCCGGACTGCTCGGCGAGGCGGCGGCGGCGAACGCCAACCTCGTGCGCGTCTGGGGCGGCGGCGTGTACGAGAGCGATGAGTTCTACGACGAGTGCGACCGCCGTGGGCTACTGGTGTGGCAGGACTTCCCGTTCGCCTGCGCCGCGTATCCCGAGGCGCTGCTCACCGACGAGGTCGCCGCCGAAGCAGCCGACAACATCGTCCGGCTGATGACGCACGCGAGCCTGATGCTGTGGTGCGGCAACAACGAGTGCCTGGAAGGGTGGTTTGAATGGGGGTGGCGCGACGTCCTCGGTGAGCGTCCCTGGGGTGATGGCTTCTACCGTCATCTGCTTCCGGACATCGTCGCCGCCCTCGACCCCGGCCGACCGTATGTCGACGGGTCGCCGACCGCCCTCGACTCGATGATCCCGCCCAACAACACGGACCGCGGGACCGTGCACCTGTGGGACGTGTGGAACCGCTTCGACTACGAGCACTACCGAACGCACCGGCCCCGGTTCGTCGCCGAATTCGGCTTCCAGGCGCCACCCACCGCCGCCACGATCGCTGCGGCGATCTCCCCGCGTCCGTTGCGCGTCGATGACCCGGAGGTGCAGCACCACCAGAAGGCGGACGACGGGGACGGCAAGCTGCGGCGCGCCCTCATCCACCACTTCGGCGAGGTCGCCGACTTCGACGACTGGTTGTACCTCACCCAGGTCAACCAGGCTCGAGCGATCGACGTCGGTGTCGGACACTTCCGTGCCCTGCACGAGCGTTGCTCCGGAGTCGTGTGGTGGCAGCTCGACGACTGCTGGCCGTCGATCAGCTGGGCGGTCATCGATCGCGCCGGACGGCGCAAGCCGAGCTGGTACGCATTGCGCCGCTCGTTCGCCGACCGCCTCGCAGTCCTCCAACCGAGCAACGACGCGGACCTCGTCCTCATCCTGGTCAACGACAGCGCCGATGTCTGGGAGGCGGCGTCCGTGGTACAGCACATCGCACCGGCCGCCGTCGTCCTCGACGAGGTCACCCTCGAGGCCACTGTCGGTCCACGGAGCATCGCCCGGCTCGCGCTGCCGCGCGGCTACGCCGGCGGCGACAGTTTGACCATGGCGACGGCCGGAGCGTGTCGCGCCGTGCACGGTCGGGCGGATGTCGACCGACTACTCGTCCGTCCACGCTGGGAGGTCGCGGTCGATGCCGACATGTCATCGATCAGCGTCTCCGTCATCGCGCACTCCTTCGTGCGCGATCTTTGCCTGTTCGCTGACCGCATCGACCCGGGCGCCGTGGTCGACGAGCAACTCGTCTCGCTGCTCCCCGGCGAGACGCACACGTTCGTCGTGAGCACGTCCGGAGTGCCCGATCCCGTCGAGTGGGCCGAGCGGCTGAAGTTCGGTGGATCCGTGTTGCGGGCGGTCGGCGACCGCCGGACTGGTTGAATGCTCGCCGTGGCACCGCGACCGGGCCGCCGATCGGATCACGGTCGGCAATCGTCTCCGAACTAGGGTTGTCCGATGGCCAGTAAGAAGGCACACGTCGAGAATCTCCGCCGAGTCCCGCTGTTCGCCGGGTGCACCAATCGGGAAGTCGAGCGCATCGCCCGATCGGGTGACGAGGTGACGATGACGGCAGGGACCCTGCTCGCCGAGCAGGGGGCCACCGGCCGGGAGGCGTTCATCGTTCTCGACGGGACCGTCATGGTGAAGCGCAATGGCCGCAAGGTAACCTCGCTCGGTCCCGGGGCGATCGTCGGCGAGCTGTCGCTGCTCGATCACGGACCTCGGACAGCGACGCTGGTGTGCGAGACCGACAGCTCGATCTTCGTCATCTCGCAACGCCACTTCCTCGCCGTCCTCGACGACGTCCCGACGATCGGGCACAAGCTGCTCGCCTCCCTTGCCGGCCGGATCCGCGAGCTCGACCGCGCCTACTACGGCTGACGCTCGCCGAGCAGAGCTAGGTTCGCGGACGCGATGAGCGTTCACGAGGCACCGGAGCAGCCCACGCCGTCACCTGCCGGATTCCAGCCCCACAAGCTGGCGATCTGGCTGGGCGTCGGCATCGCCGTCTTCGTGGCCATCAGCGGGGTGTTGCCGCAGATCACCGACTGGCACAACGACAACGCGATCCACCGTGAGGTGTTCGGCGGCGTCCCCGGCGCGTTGCAACTCGCCTTCTACACCGTCGTGCCTGTCGTCATCGTCTGGGGAGCCTTCCGGTTCGCCGAGCGGATGAAGAACTGGGAGCGCGGCCGGCCGGCGCCGACCCGGCGCACGACCGCTGGCAACGCCAAACGCCGCGCCGCCGACTTTCGTGCCGGCGTGTACATGCGCACCCTGCTGCGTGACCCGGCCGCCGGACTGATGCACTCGATGATCTATTTCGGCTTCCTCGTGTTGCTTGCGGTGACGACAGTGCTGGAGATCGACCACCAGCTCCCCGAGAGCCTGAAATTCCTGCACGGGCGCACGTACCAGGCGTACGCCTTCGTCGCCGACCTCGCCGGGCTGGTATTCGTCGGCGGGCTGGTGTGGGCGATCGTGCGCCGCTACGCCGCGCGCCCCTACCGCATCCGGATCAAGACTCGGCCGGAGCACGCCGTGATCCTCGGCGTGCTGCTCGCCGTCGGCCTCACCGGGTTCGCCGCCGAGATGTTCCGCATCGCCGAGGGGACCGCCAGCGGCGAGAATCTCGACTTCGAGCAGTGGAGCTTCATCGGCTGGCCGCTCAGCCTGCTCGTCGACGGCTGGTCCGTCGACACCCTCGACGCCGTCCACCAGTGGATGTGGCTCGCCCACGTGATCACGTTCGTCGCCTTCCTCGTCATCCTCCCGTTGACGATGCTGCGGCACATGTTCACGTCGCCGTTGAACATGTACTTGCGCGCCCACGACAGGCCGAAGGGGGCGATGAAGCCGCTCCCCGACCTCGCCGAGACCGAGCTGGAGACGTTCGGGGCGTCGGTCGTCGAAGACTTCACGTGGAAGCAACTGCTCGACACGGACGCCTGCACGATGTGCGGCCGCTGCACGAGCGTGTGCCCGGCCCACGCCACTGGCAAGCCGCTCGACCCACGGGAGATCGTGTTGAAGACCGGCGAGGTGATGGCGGCGACGGGCAGTCCAGTGGTGCCGCCGCCGATCGGCATCGACGGCGAGATCACGATCTCGGCGAACTCGCTGTTCGAGCGCATCACCGCCGAGGAGCTGTGGGCCTGCACGAGCTGCCGGGCATGCGACGAGATCTGCCCGGTGAACATCGAGATCCTCGACAAGATCCTCGACATGCGCCGGCATCTGACGTTGATGGAGTCGGAGTTTCCGAGTGAGCTGGGCACCGCCTTTCGCGGCATGGAGAACCAGGGCAATCCGTGGGGGATCAGCCAGGGCGACCGAGCCGACTGGGCAAGAGATCTCGATGGTGTCGCCGTCGTCGATCCCGGCGAGCCGTTGACGGCCGAGTACCTGTACTGGGTCGGCTGCGCGGGCAGCTTCGACGACAAGAACAAGCGGGTGACCCAGGCCGTGGCCAAGCTGCTGCGCCGCGCCGGGATCAGCGTCGCCATCCTCGGCCCCTCGGAGATGTGCACCGGCGACCCGGCCCGGCGCGCCGGCAACGAGTACCTCTTCCAGATGCTGGCGATGCCGAACATCGAGATGCTCAACAGCATGGGTGTGCGCAAGATCATCACGCAGTGCCCGCACTGCTTCAACACGCTGCTCAACGAGTACCCGCAGCTCGGCGGGAATTACGAGGTGATCCACCACACCCAGCTACTCGAACAGCTCATCGCCGACGGGCGTCTCGATGTCGCCCAGGCGACGCTCGACGAGCGGATCACCTACCACGACTCGTGCTACCTCGGCCGCCACAATGACGTCTACCTGGCGCCGCGCAAGGTCGTCGCCTCGATCAAGGGCGTCGACGTCGTCGAGATGCCGCGCAACGGCACCACGGGGATGTGCTGCGGAGCGGGCGGGGCACGGATGTGGATGGAGGAGACCGTCGGCGTGCGGGTGAACGAGGAGCGAGCCCGCGAGGCACTGTCGACCGGGGCGACCCGCATCGCCACGGCCTGCCCGTTCTGCTACATCATGCTCGACGACGGTACGAAGGCGGCCGGCGCCGACGACTCCGTCAAGGTCGCCGACATCGCAATCCACCTGCTCGACGCCATCGAGGCCGGCGAGGTCCGCTTCGACGAGATCGACGCCCCCCTCGCCCCAGCCCCCGACTAGCGCATTCGATCGGAGTGTTTGACGTCATCGGAGTGTTTGGTGACAGACAGGTCGCCAAGGGACACTCGGATGACACCAAACACTCGGATGGGTTAGGCGGGGCCGTAGATCGGCTCGGTGGTCGGCTGTTGACTGCCGCCTTCGGGCTCGACCGTGACGGCGTAGAGCACGCCTTCGGGCTCGGTGCCCTCCATCACGACGGCGACGTGACCGTCGGCGTCGGGGACGAACGTGCCCATGCTCGCCGGCTCGCTGTCCTCGATGGCCCACAGTTGCAGGACGTGGTCGGGGTCGGGGGCGTCGACGCCATCGCCCACCAGCACCGTGGCGTCATGCTCATCCGACTTCACCAGCCGCAACGCTCCGGCTTCGCCGCCGAGCTCGACCGTCACGGCGTTCTCGTCGTCGAGCACGGCGGCCATCATGTCGTCGCTCGGGGCGTCGGCGTCGCGCGTCACGATGAGGGCGCCGCCGACGATCACGATCGCTGCCGCCACGGCTGTCGCCGGGATCCACCACCGTCGCCGATGGATCGGCACCACTGGGGCGACATGCCTTGGTTCGGCCGGCGGGGCGGCCGGCCCGGTCGGCGGCGGCAGTGGCGCGGCCGGCGCGCCGCTGAGAGCATTGTCCTGCGGCTCGGCGGCAATGGCCGCGAGCACTGCAGCGCGCAGGCTGGCGGGCGGAGCCTCGGCAACCGACTCGGCGAGGATCGTGACGTCGTCGACCATCTCCGCATAGCGAGCCGCGGCCTGCGGATCGGTCGCCAGGACGCGCTCCAACTCGGCCGCCTCCTCGGGCGTCAACGCCCCCGCCGCACCCAGCGCCAGCAGCTCGTCTCGTTCCTCGGCCATCACGTCGTCTCCATCACCTGGCGCAGCTTGATCAACCCGTCACGCACGCGTGTCTTCGCCGTACCGAGGGCGATACCCAGATGGTTGGCGATCTCGACATGCGTGAACCCGCCGAAGTAGGCGAGCTCGAGCACTTCCCGCTGAGGAGCGGACAGTTGACCGAGGGCCTCGCGGGCCCGCGCCCTCAGGTCGCGATCGATCGCTGCCTCGTCCGTCGCCGGTGGCGGCGGGTCGGCGACTGCGGCATCGGCGCGTTGACGGTCCCGGCGGGCCTGCTCGCTGCGCACTCTGTCGACAGCCCGCCGCCTGGCGATCGTCGCCGCCCACGCCCGCACCGAACCGCGGCTGCCGTCGAACCGCGGCGCCTGGCGCCAGATCTCGAGGAACACCTCCTGGGTGACCTCCTCGGCATAACTGGGATCGTGGAGCACCCGCTTGCTGACGCCATAGACCAGCGGCCCGAGCCGGTCGTAGAGCGCGCCGAACGCACCGTGGTCGCCCTCGGCGACCCGGCCGATCAGCGCGGACTCGTCGTCCTCGATGCCCATGGGCGGCCAGAACTTGTTCCGCTGACGTTCAAGCAGCGCCAGCACACCGCTGGTTCGGAGGCGAGCAGCGGACGGATTGGAACTGCAGACGTCACGCCGCCTGGGGGACCAGCACCTGATCGATGATGTGGACGGTGCCGTTGCCCACGACGATGTTCGAACAGGCGACGTTGGCGTCGCCGTCGTTGATGCTCAGCGTGCCATCTGGCTGCACCGAGAAGGTCAGCTCGCCGCCCTGCACTGTCGCCACCGACCCCGCCGCCGCCAGGTCGGCAGCGGCCAGCGACTCGCCCTCGACGACGTGATAGGTGAGGATGTTCGTCAACTGTTCGGTGTCGGCGAGCACGGCGTCGAGGTCGGCCTGGGGGATCGCCGCGAACGCCTCGTTGCTCGGCGCGAAGATCGTGAACGGACCCTCGCCGTTGAGCGTGTCGGTCAGTCCGGCCGCCTCGATGGCGGCGACCAGCGTCGACAACTCCGGGTTGTTCGTCGCGGCAGTCGCCGCCGGATCGTCGGCCATCCCCTCGATCGACCCCTCGCCGTCGGCAGGTAGCGTCGCGCAGAGTGGGCCCTGCGGTCCTTCGCCGGGCGTGGCCACTGCGGTCACGTCTGGACCGGCCAATGCGGTCACGTCCGGACTGCTGCTCGGCCCGCTCGTGCTGCCGTCGGCACCGACGTCACTGCTCGGCGGCTGGAGGACGGTGTCGATGATGTACAGGTAGCCGTTGGCGACCGGAATGCCACCACACACCACCGTCGCTTCACCACCGTTGATCGAGATCACGTCGCCCTCCTGGGTGATCTCCAGCAAGGCGCCGCCAGCCGTCTCGACCGAACCCGCCGCCACCAAGTCAGCCGGTGCGAGGCCCTGGCCGCTGACGACGTGGTACGTGAGGATCGAGTTGAGCAGGTCGGCGTCGGCGAGAATCGAATCGATCACGTTTTGGGGGATCTTCTCGAACGCCGCATTGTTGGGGACGAACACGGTGAACGGCCCTTCGAGGTCGAGGGCAGCCGCCAGCCCCGCTTCGTCGACGGCACCGACGAACATCGACAGGTCAGGATTGTTGGCGGCAGCCGTGCCCACCCGGTCGTCGGCCATCCCCGCAATCGACGCTTCGCCCTCACTGGGAACGTCGGCACAGCCGGCGCCGACTGGCGCAGCCGACGGACGCAGCGATGCGGACCCGGACGCCGAGGTCTCTGTGGCGACGACAGCGACGGCCATCGAAGCGACGGTTGCGATGGCGGCAAGGCAGGACCGGCGAGTTCTCATCGGGTGTCCTTTCACGGCGGTAATGGACGGCGCGACCTTAGCAAGGCCCGCCAGCGCCCACCGGACGACGACGCGCGCTACTCGACGATGACGACGATCTGATGGTGACCGCTGGCGCCATCGGGGATCGGCTCGGCCCGTTCGGCCGTCTGCACGTTGCCGTCCTGGTCTGTTGCCCGCACCTTGATCGAGTGCCGGCCGGGAGCGGCGTTCTTCCACCGATACACCCACTGCCGCCACGTGTCGATCGTGTCCTCGGCGGCGAGCTCTGCCTGCTGCCACGGTCCGTCGTCGATCGCCACCTCGACAGCACCGACGCCGATTTGCTGGGCCCAGGCAACACCGGCCACGGCGACATCGCCGGCGGCGACGCGGGCAAGGCCCTTGGGCACGTCGATGCGGCTCTGCAGTTTGATCGGCGCCTTCTCCGCCCAGCCGCGCTGCTCCCAGTAGTGCTCGAAGTCGGCGAAACGAGTCAGCTCGATCTCGGTCAGCCATTTCGTTGCCGAGACGTAGCCATAGAGCCCGGGGACGACGAGGCGGGCCGGGAAGCCGTGCTCGAGCGGCAACGGCTCACCGTTCATCGCCACGGCGATCATCGCGTCGCGGCCGTCGAGGGCGTTGTCCAACGGGAAGCCGCACTCGTAGCCATCGACGGAGCGACCGACGACCATGTCCGCGCCGTCACGCGGCCCAGCCTCGCGGAGCACCTCGTCGAGGCGGGCGCCGATCCACCGGGCGTTGCCGATGTAGTGACCGCCGACGTTGTTCGACACGCACGTCAGCGTGACGTCACGCTCGATCATCGGCCGGTTCAGGAGGTCCTGCCACGTCAGCGTGATCTCGTTGTCGACGAGACCCTTGACGGTGAGCGTGTAGTTGGACGTCGACAGCTGCGGGACTTCGAGGGCGGTGTCGATGCGGTAGAACTCGTCGTTGGGGGTGATGAACGGCGGCATCTCGGCGACATCGACCTCGACGCCGGTCGGCACTGCGGCGAGCGGATCCTCGGCGGTCGGAACCGCCACGTTCTTGCGCGACTTGGCGGCGCTGAACCGCGACTTGGCGATCGCCCGGCCGCCGAGTCCGATCACTGCGGCGGCGGCGCCAATGGCGCCGAGCAAACGAGCGGACTCACCGAGGAACCCACGCCGGCTGGCCCCGGCGGCCGCGGTCGCTACGACGCTCGACTGCGCATCGGCGCTGGACGCCACGCTCGGCGCCCAGGCCTCGGCAGGCTCGTCGGTCGCCGTGGGCGCCGCGAGGCGGCGGCTGATGAACCGCAACGATGCCGCCCCCACCGCGGCGCCCACGAGTGTTGGGATGATGGCCCCGAGTGTGCTGTTGGCCCGGCCGAGCGCCGCCCACGTGCCGACGATCGCGAACAGGCCGACCATCACGGTGCCGACGAGCAGGCTCTTGCGGATGGCGACGACGCCCATCACGAAGGCGTAGACGGTGAGCAGCACACCGATGCCGATGAGCAACGCCAGCTTGTCGTTCGTGCCGAACCAGGCGATCGCCCGTTCCTTCAACGCCGGGTACTCGGCGAGGATGTCGACCATCCGGTCGCCGACGTCGAGGACCGGCGACCGCCACGACCGGCGCAGCGCCGTCAGCGCTTCGGCGACGGCGAGGGCGACGAGAGCAACGACGATGCCGGCGTAGCCGGCGATGGCGGTCGGCCCGACGAACGCGGACAACAGACGGCGAAGGCGGTTCACGGGATTGATTCGACGCCGGCGGCGCGGCGGATTGGTCAGTCGATGATCAATCCTGCGATGGGAAGTTCTCGAAGTAGCGGCTCGGCGTCGGTCCCCGCTGCCCCTGATACTTCGATCCCGCGGCGCCCTTGCCGTACGGGTGTTCGGCAGGCGAGGTCATCTGCATGAAGGAGATCTGCCCGATCTTCATCCCGGGATAGATGGTGATCGGCAGGCTGGCGACGTTGGCCAGCTCGAGTGTGATGTGCCCGGCAAATCCGGCATCGACGAAGCCGGCGGTCGAATGGATGAGCAGCCCGAGGCGGCCGAGGGACGATTTGCCCTCGATGCGGGCGACAAGGTCGTCGGGGACCCGCACCTGCTCACGGGTCGATCCGAGGACGAACTCGCCGGGGTGGAGCATGAAGACGCCGTCGGCGGGGATCTCGACGAGTTCGGTGAGGTCACGCATGTCCCGCTTGACGTCGATCACGCCGGCGGTGTGGTTGCGAAAGACGCGAAACAGCGAATCGACCCGAACGTCGATCGACGACGGTTGCACTGCCGCTTCGTCGAACGGCTCGATACCGATGCGTCCATCGGCAATCGCCTTGCGCAGGTCGACGTCCGACAGGATCACTGGCGCAGACTAGTGGCGCGTGGGCGAGCCCCGGTCGGCGGCCACGACACAGCGACCGATGGGGGTTTTCATGACCGAATCGTCATGAAGACACCCATCGGGTTGGTGAAACTGGACCGTGTGGCGCCTATGTGTACTGACCGAGGAAGTCGGCGACGGCGACCGTGTCGACGCGGAAGCCGAAGCCGCCACCGGCGCAGTTCTGGTTGAGGCCGAACGAGGTCACGGCGACGATCGTGTGCGTCCCCTCACTCAGGATCGGTCCGCCCGAGTCCCCGAAACAGGTTCCACCGCCGGTGCCACGAGCACCGGAGTGGTGGATGTTGAACCCGTCGGTGAGAGCACTGCGCAGGTTGACCAACTTGACGCTGGCCCGCAGCCGGTTGCGCTCGGCCATCTCTCGCGGCCTGACCTCCTGCAATCCGTATCCGACGACGTCGAAGCGCACGTTCTGCTGTCCTCGCCTGGTGGCCAGCGCATCGAGCGAGCCGACGGCGGCGATCGACGCTGCCCCGAGGCCGGGGGCGCTGTCGAGGAGCACGACACCGACGTCACCGGTGTTGGGGAACCCGGCGCCGAAACCGGGGAACGTGACCGGGTCACCCGTGATGCCGCCGGTCAACGGGTAGCCGGACGCTCGACGCGAACCGCTTCACTGCGCTCGGACGTAGAGAAGGATGGGAACAACGTACGGGGAGGTACATCATGAGGCGGTTGGCGACATCGTTGATGGTCGGAACCCTTATCGCGACAGGTGCGACGGCTGTGGCGGTGGCCAAATCGGGCAACTACGGCACGCACCTGACCGGCGACGAGGAGGTCCCCGTCGTCGTCACCGGTGCCCAGGGACAGGCCACGTTCAAGCTTGCGGCCGACGGTCAGTCGCTCACCTACAAGCTCAACGTCGCCAACATCGAGGACGTCACCCAGGCTCACATCCACCTCGCCCCGTCCGGCGTCAATGGCCAGATCGTGGTATTCCTATTTGGTCTCATCCCGGATCCCGGTGTCGACGCCAACGGCCGGCTCGCCAGTGGTTCGATCGACGCCGGCGACCTCATCGGTCCACTGGTTGGGCAGCCGCTGGAGCGTCTGATCACGGCGATCGAGAGCGGTGGGGCGTACGTCAACGTGCACACCGTCGCCAACCGCGGCGGGGAGATCCGCGGCCAACTCTGAGTTCGCTGGCCCCTCGGGCGCGAGGTTCCAGGATCAGCAACCGGCCCTCCCGAGTAGCGGGCGAGTGGGCGGGCGGTCAGCGGGACCCGGCCGCGGCAGCGGCGGTCTTCGAGGCTGCACGCTTGGCCGTGCGAGCCGAGCGCTTCGAGGCGGCTCGCGCCGTCCGTCCGGTCGTGGTCGCCGCCCGCTTGGCGCTCGACCGCGTCGCCCGCGCCGATTTCTTCGCCGAGGTCCCCGTTGCCTTGGCACCCGATCGAGCCGTCCGGGCGGTCTTGGCGGCACCGGACCGGACGCTACGGGCGGTCTGCTCGGCGCCCTCGGTTGCCGTTGAAGCGGCGCGGCGGACGCCCTTCGCCCGGTTTCGGGCGGTCGTCGACCCGGTCGGGGAGACCGTCGACTTGCCGGTGCCCAGGATGCGGGCAATCAGGTCCTGCACTGCGCTGATGCTGCCCTGGGCGATGCCGCTGAGGTTGTCGCCCACGCGGTCGACGACTCCGGCGATGGCTCCACCCACGGTGTTGCCTGGCGGGACGTCGGGCAGACGGGGGTGCGGGTGCGTCGGCGCCGACTTCTTCGCATCGGCAAGCGCGGCGCCGAGGTCGGCGAGTGCCTTGCGGTTGAGCTCGTCGCGCACCTTCGGGAAGAACTCGCCTTCTTCCTCCTCGACGTGGTGGCGGACGTTCTCGATGAGCACGGTGACCTTGGCGTCGAAGCGCTCGTCGCTCGGATCGAGGTCGGCAAGCTCGGCCAGCACCCACTTGACGATGTGGTGCTCCTCGAGACTCTCCAAGGCGACGTCCTCGGTGTCCGGTACCGTCGCCCGGGCAACGGGGTAGAACACCTGCTCCTCGATTGCGGCGTGAACGCTGAGCTGCTCGATGATTCGGTCGACGATCTGACGCTTTTCGACGTGTGCCCGGTCACCCGCCTTCTCGAAGCGTTTGAACAGGCGCTCGACGGTCTTGTGGTCGTCGCGTAAAAGTGTGATCGCATCCATGGAACAGGTGAGTACCCACAATCAGATCGGCTGAGTCACCGACCGTCACGGCGGGGCCTGCGCCGCCCTGGGGCCCATGTTTTGGTGCCGAAGTAAGCGTCGGCGCGGAGCTGTCCGTGCCCAACGTCACCCCCATCGACGCCCGTCAGCGGGAATGACTCCGTTGACCGGTCCGTTGACCGTCGGCAGAAATGGGAGGATGTGGCGTGATCGAGCGGAACAGCGAGGTGCGCGAGGGCGACGTCATCGAGTTCACGCTGCGCGGCGAACGGCGGACCGCCGAGGCGATGCTGCTCACCGATGACGGTCTCGTGTTGCTCGACCTCTTCGACGGCGACCGTCTCGCGTGGGCCCAGGTGTCGATCCTCGCAGACGTCGCCGTGTTCGCACCGGACGGCCAGCCTGTCGCCACCACGCACTGACTGGCTGTCGCCGACCTCGGAACGCCCCCTGTGGCTGCTCCTCCTCACGTGCTCCGGTACGGCGCGGGGTTCTGGTGTCGCTCGGCGAACGTCTCGTTGAGGGCTTTGGCGATGAGGTTGTGATCGAGGTCGGTGGCGGTCTTGTCGCCGCGCAGGTAAGCGTCGAGCGTCGGAGCGTCGTTGAGACCACCCAGCGCGAAGTACGCCACCCAAAACTCGAACACGGACAAGTCGAGCACCTGCCGTGCCGACTCCAAGGTCATCTCACAATTCATGGTTGGGCGCGCGCACTTGGTCGACGACGTCGGCGGCGATGTCGCGGGGCACGCGCCGAGAACGCCCTGACGAGCGGCGTACTCCGGCGGCAAGGACCCGTTACATGCGGGCCCCACGCTCCGCCGTTACGACAGGGTCTTGTGGTCGCGGCCGGCGGGGGTGCCTACTGCTGACCAACGGACACCAGGGGCGTGCGAGTGGGGTTCAGGTTTGGTCGACGGTGGGGGTGCGGTCCCAGTAGCGCAGTGTGCGGCAGTGTTCGAGGAATGTGGCGATCGCTGCGTCAGCGTCGAGCGCGACGTATCCGTCGTCGAGGTCGACAACGGCTTCGAGCAGGGCCTGGGCTTCTGGCACGTAGCCGAGGTACTTGCAGTGGGCGTGGGCGTCGCTAATGAAGTCCTTGGTTGCGGCGTCCTTGGCGAGCAGGTCGGCCGCGTCCGCCGTGGCGAGGATTACCACGGCGTCGTACAGGACTGATGGGCCGCCCTCGATCTTCTGGTGGGCGGGCAGCAGCTCTCCGTTGCTGGTGATGACACCGCCGATTTGTGGGGCGACGAGTTCGACGAGGGCTCCTTCGGCGGTAGCCGCCTCGCGTAGCGATTCCAGTAGTGCCGCGTCGGTGCCGTCGGTGATCAGCGCCCCGATCTTGCGGCCGGCGAAGCTGTTCGGCCCGTTGAGGATGATGCTCAACGCCGGCGATGGAGGAAGGTCGGTGACGGGCTGGCGAGCCGGTTGCGACGGTTCGGGAAGCGGGTCGAGCCGCAAACCGTCGGCAACCCGTCGGGCGAAGTCGTCATCGACGTTACGCAGGTTGGCGACCATCCGCCCCCGGATGCCGGGCTGTTCACACTTGCTCAACTCGAACACGAAGGCGTCGACGATGTGGGCCTGCTCGACTGGGGTCTGGCTGATGTAGAACTGGCGGGCCTGGCTGTAGTGGTCGGCGAACTTGTCGGATCGGACGCGTGCCTTGGTGCCGTCGATTTGCTCCTCGAAGCTGTGGAAGCCACCGACTGGGTCTTCGCGGGGGCCGGCTCCGGCTCCCGACCACGAGTTCGGCTCGTAGTTGACGCGACCGACGGGATTGTGCATCGCCATGTGCCCGTCCTGCTGGAAGTGGGCGACCGGACACTTCGGCGCGTTGACCGGAAGGTGCGTGAAGTTCGGCCCACCGAGACGCTTCAACTGGGTGTCGAGATACGAGAAGTTGCGGCCCTGGAGCAGCGGATCGTTGGTGAAGTCGATGCCGGGGACGATGTTCTGCGTGCAGAACGCGACCTGTTCGGTCTCGGCGAAGAAGTTGTCGACGGTGCGGTCGAGCACGAGACGGCCGACACGACGAACGGGGACGAGCTCCTCGGGAATGACCTTCGTGGCGTCGAGGACATCGAAGTCGAACGAGTCGGCGAACTCGTCGTCAAAGAGTTGAAGGCCGAGCTCCCACTCGGGGAAGTCACCGGCGTTGATCGCGTCCCAGAGGTCGCGGCGATGGAAGTCGGGGTCGGCGCCGTTGATCTTCACCGCCTCGTTCCAGACGACCGACTGCAGGCCGAGCTTGGGCTTCCAGTGGAACTTCACGAACGTCGACTTGCCGGCGGCGTTGACGAGGCGGAAGGTGTGCACCCCGAAGCCCTCCATGAACCTGAACGAGCGCGGGATCGCCCGGTCCGACATCGTCCACATCACCATGTGCGTGGCTTCGGGCATCAGCGAGATGAAGTCCCAGAAGTTGTCGTGCGCCGTCTGGGCCTGGGGGAAGCCGCGGTCGGGGGCCTGTTTGACGGCGTGGACGATGTCGGGGAACTTGATCGCGTCCTGGATGAAGAACACCGGGATGTTGTTGCCGACGAGGTCGAAGTTGCCTTCCTGTGTGTACAGCTTGACGGCGAAGCCGCGGACATCGCGGGCGAGGTCGAACGACCCCTTGTTGCCGGCGACCGTCGAGAAGCGCACGAATGCCGGGGTGCGTTCGCCCGGACGTTGTAGGAAGTCCGCCCTGGTGATATCGCTAAGTGATTCGTACGGCTCGAAGAAGCCATGCGCTCCGAAGCCGCGGGCATGGACCACCCGTTCGGGGATCCGCTCGTGGTCGAAGTGGAAGATCTTCTCGCGGAAGTGGAAGTCCTCGAGCAGCGATGGCCCACGGATCGACGCGCGCAGCGTGTTCTGGTCGTCGGACACGGGAGTGCCCTGTTGCGTCGTCAACCGTCCCCCGGCGTCGGACGCCGTCTGGTGGGTCTCACCACCGGCACCGACCACCTCGATCAGGTCGGCAGCGGCGACGTCGTCGGGGGCCGCGTCGACCGCCGGATCTGCCGGGCTCTCGTTCGTCGCCCCGACCGTCGCCGGGCTTCGCTTGGCGGCGGCAGGCTTCGTGGCAGCGGTCTTCTTGGGGGCGGTCTTCTTCGGGGCCATGGCCACCATTCCTTACGTCGGGACGTCGAGGACCGAGGGCGCGCCGCGGTCAGCGTGCCGAGTACCCGAAAGTCGCCGGACGGAAACCGCGGCGGCCGGCGGGCGACGCTGGTTGGGAGACGCCACAGTCGGGAACCAGGGGAGTTCGATGGCGTACACCAGCAGCGAGTTCGAGGCCGGCGCGAGGGAAGCCTTCGCCGTACTCATCGATCCGGAGACATACCCTCGCTGGCTCGTTGGGGCCCAAGCGATTCGAAGCGTTGACCCGACGTGGCCCAAGCCGGGCAGCAAGTTCCACCACGTCATTGGGTTCGGCCCGCTGCGTCTCGCCGACAGCAGCGAGGTTCTCGAGATCGACGATGCCGCGATGATGTTGCGGCTCAAGGTCCGCGCCCGTCCGCTGATCGCCGCCGTGGCGACGTTCCGAGTGATCGGTACCAACAGTCGTTGCGTGATCACGCTCGAAGAGGAGCCCGCGCTGAGGACGATTGGCAACCTCGTCCGACCGGTGATGGATCCGGCGACCCACGTGCGCAACCATCGCTCGTTGCGCCGCCTGGCGCAGGTCATCGAACAGCGTGATGGCGACTCGTGCTGACGGCGACGCCGATCCCCTGAGGGTCAGGGCTGAGTGCAAGATCTGTGTCGCGTTCGTCCCGATCGAGTTGTCGTCCGGCGTCGTTGATCAGGTCGAGCTGTTCGAGCAACACCAGCCTGCGCTCGTCGGGCGCAAGTCTCGAGCAGGTCGTCGAGGGCGGCGATGAGCCGCCTCGTCACCTGTGGTGACTCCTGGCCAGCAAGCCGAATCTCGCTAAACGCCAGCCGCACGTACGCATCCCACTGCATGACCGGGACGGTCAACCGCAACCGTCCACGGTCGTCGTGGTAGCGACCGTCGGGTATCGCCCGCACGGCGAGTTGGCGGAGCCCGTCGTGAAGTCGGTCGATCGCCTGCACCGCAGTCGTCGGATCGAGAAACGGCGAGTCCGACAACGCCCGCTCGGCCATGTCGACAAGCATCCGGAATCCGTAGGCGACGTCCTCGTCCAACGTCCGTTCCAGCGCCGACGACAGCGCGTCCACGGCGCCGTCGGAGTCCACGTTGTCCGGTCGGACCTTCGATCCGTATCAGTGGGGCACCGGCGGCGACAAACTCACCGAGCGCGGGAACCACGTGCAGAACGCACCGTCCAGCGGACGGCCAACTCCACGAGGCGCTCACGGTCGATGCCTGTGAGGACCCCTGATTTCGGTGCCGTGATGACGTGCGGATCGACGACCTCGGCAGTCGAGTCGATCTGGATAGTGGACATCGAGCAGACGGCGGGTGTCGTTGCCGACGAGCTCGATCAATGCCGACACGCGTAACGATCGGCCGATGTGATCCACGTACAGCACGAGCATGGCGATGCTCGTCAGCACCAGGACATAGCCCACGGCGATAGCCACACCAGGAACCTGGCCGTCACCTTCGAACTGCACTTCGCGCATCGCGATCATCGCATGAGCGAACGTGGCCACGAACAGACCGATCGACAACTGGCTGGGCCGGTCTCGCAGAAACGTCTGCACGATCCGCGGCGAGAACTGCCCCATTGCCAACTGCACGACGACCATCGTGATCGTCAGCACCAACGTCGCCAACGACACCATCGACACGGCGATCGTCGTCAAAATCGCCAACGCTGCGTCTGGTCCACCCGTCATCCACGACGGAATCACCTCGAAGCCGAAGGCACGATCGATCGCCACCGTCCCCAGCGACAACACGATCCCGCCGAGGACGCACATCACCGGAATAAACCACAAACCCGAGCGCACCCCTGTCGACGGAGAAGCCATCGACGCCCCTACCGGTCCTCGTTGGAGACGTCGAACCGCCGCAGGTCCCGCACCGCCGGACCTTGCAGAACAGTGCCGTCATGGTCGAAGCGGGAGCCGTGACACGGACAATCCCACGTGGTCTCCGCGGCATTCCAGCACACCGTGCAGCCCACATGAGTGCAGATGAGGCTCACGGCGAAAACGGCACCGGCTTCGCCACGGTAGGCGCCGATGTTCATTCCATTCTGGCGCACGACGCCACCTTCACCGGGAACGATCGAATCGACTCGCCGGGTCCGCAACCGGCCCAGCCAGTCGCCGACGAGATGACCGCCAACCTTGACGTTGTCGCAGACGAGGCAGGCGACGCGCGATGTCCGCCCACGCGGCTTGGCCGGAACCGATGAGGGTCGTCGACCTAGCGCCGCAGCGCACGGTCTGAGGTCACGACCGTCGCACTCGGAATCTCGGCCACGCGTGGTTGACCCCAGACGCGGCACCGCTACTCGTCAGTCCGACTTGGCCATGTCGTCGCGTGCGTTCTTGGCGCGGGCTGCACCGATCGCCGTCTTCACGCTCTTCTGCTCCTCGGGCGGCGGCAGCACCGCACGCAGGCCGAGCGCCTCCAACCACAACTCGCGGGTCCAGCCGGTGGTGTGATAGAGGTGCTCGTCTTCCTCCTCCTCGACCTCGTCACAGGCCGCCGAAATCGCCTTCGCAGTCGGCCCGGAAGCCTTCTCGCTCACCGCACGGAGCAGCTCCCAGTTGAGGTGATCCTTCGTTTCGGCGTTCACGACACTCTCACCGGCCACGAGCTGAGCAGCTTCGGGGGGCCCCGAAGCCAGCGCCATCTCCATCGCCGTCACCAGCGACTCGCCGATATGGCGTACCACGGCGCGGCCCGGAGTTTCCGCCGACGGATCGAGCCCGAGCTCCCCGAACAGCGTCGTTAGGACGGTGCGGTGATTCTGGGTCTGTTCGAGGTACTCCTCCCATTCCTTCTTGAGGTCCTCGTTGACGGCACACTTGATGGCCGTCTCGTAGACGGCGATACCGCCGACCTCGGTCTCCAACGCTTGGTAGAGGAGTTCGTGGAGCTGTTCGACCTTCATTCGCATCAGTCCTTGCCGGTGAGCTTTTCCTTGGCCGTGTCGATCGCTTCCTTGGCCTTGCCGGCGAGCTTGTCGACCTTGCCTTCGCGCTCGAGATCCTTGTCGTCGGTGAGGTCGCCAACGGCCTCCTTGACATGACCCTTGGCCTTGTCTGCGTTCGCGGACATGCGCATTTCCTTTCGTCGATGACCCCGGCGATACCAGGTCGGCCAACCCGTACCCGTTGGCTCGTCGCACCATCCCTATGCCGGCGCTGCTGAGGTGTGCCCGCAGGAGGTCACGCCGCGCCAGTCGCTCAGTCGTGTCCGTGAGGCCGATCAGCGACCGAGACTTCGGTGGCACGGTGCCACGCTCGGGTCGCTACGACGCAGTGGTCGTCGCCGCTCGGTCATGCTGACAGCACCCATCTACGAACCGGAGCGGGTCGTGCTCGTCGCGTCGAAGGGTGGCGACGACCGTCACCCCGAGTGGTACCGCAATCTCGTCGCCGACCCGGACGTCGAGCTCACCGTCGGCGGCACGACCCGGCCGATGCGGGCGCACACCGCCGACGCAACGGAGCGGGCCGAGCTGTGGCCACGCATCGTCGCCGCCTATCGCGGCTATGCGGACTACCAGCGACGGACCGAACGAGAGATCCCCGTCGTCGTGCTCGTTCCCCGCTGAACCAAGTGGCGTCGCCGTCCACCAACCGCGCCAGTCCGCAACGGTGGTCGCAGCCGGTGACGGGCTCGAACCGCGGCCAAGTCGTTGGTGAGGAATGCGACCATGGCCCGGACGAACTCCTTACCCACCATGCGTCCTGCGAGAAGCCTGCACGGCTACTGGACGACGGCCGCGACTTGGGCTCCTGGATTCCGCGTCGCCAGCAGTCCGGCGCTACCGAGTGTCGCACGAAGCCGTTCGGTCGCCGAGGCGTCTCGGCAAGCTTGTGAAGAAACGGCAGGTATGGCGCGGCCGCGAACTCTTTGGTTGCTGTGAGGACGTTAGTGACCGGCGATCGACCAAAGAGACCGAGGACACCCAGATTGCCCTCGGTAACCGTGGCCTCTCCTTCGCAACTTCGCGCCATCGGGCGTCGATCGTCAAGGAGTGGACGCGGTCGGAACCCTGACACTTGGACGCCCGTTCAGCTCGGTGAGCTTCGGCTGCGGCAAGAGAAGGTCGGGCCGTGACCGGGTCGATGCGGCGGCCAGACCGGCCTTGACGATCAGCGTCTCGGGGCCGGCAGCGCGAGTCATACAGCGACGAGGATCACGGCGCCCGCGGTGACGGCGACGTACAGGACCAGTCCGATCAACCGTCACGGCGACGTCGCGATCGGGTTCGTCGGAGTCGGGGGCCTCGTCAATGGTGGGAGCGCCGAGCCTGGATCCGAGCCGTCGTCCTACCCACCGGTCAGATCTGGGGTGTCAACGGCGGCTACGACATGTGACTCGAGGTCGCCTCGCCGCCGACTGCTTTCGTCCGGGCTAGACTCCGAACCCGAGGGCCTGCGGTGACCGACTCCCAACTCGACCATCCGACGGTGGGAGCGACGGTCGCCGAGCGCCTGGAGCGCCGGCCGGGAGCGGGACCGATCAAACCCGTCGCGCTGCGGATCGTGCACGAGTTCGATGCCCTCGACCGCGCGGTGTACGCCGCCATCGCCCAAACACCGACACCGACGCTCGATGCCGCGCTGCGGCGAGTGTCGGATGCTGCTGATCACTCCAAGCTCTGGATCGGCACAGCGGCGGGCCTGGCCGCCGCGGGCGGCCGGCGAGGCCGGCGCAGCGCCATGGTGGGCCTGGGCGCGGTCGCCATCACGTCGGCGAGCGTAAACCTCCTCGGCAAGCACCTGTTCCGCCGAGCCCGACCCGACCGAGCTGGCCAAGAGGTGTCGCAGTCGCGACAGGTGCACATGCCGTTATCGTCATCGTTTCCGTCCGGACATGCGGCGTCAGCGTTCGCATTCGTCAACGCCGTCGCCAGCGATTGGCCCCTTCTCGGACTTCCGTTACGGGTCCTGGCCGCCGTCGTTGGGTACTCGCGCGTACACACGGGAGTGCACTATCCCGGTGATGTGGTCGTCGGATCGCTCATCGGTGCGGCCATAGGCGACACCGTCTCGGTGGTCGGCCGGCGGGCTCGCTGAAAGAGTTCGCTGCTAGGAGACGAGTCCGCTCGGTCGGCCAACACACACTCGCCAGAGACCAAGAAACCTTGCCCGGCCGAGCCCCGGATCACGGGCCGCCGCAAACCGGAATGGCGCGGGGCGAGAGGCGGCGCACCGGTGAGCGCGAGCATGGCGGTGCCGATGGCGTCGGCGACGAGGGTGACCGTCCGGCGCCACTGGGCGACGTCGGTCCGACGAGCGGTGTCGGTGCGCAGGCTCGCGGAAGGCACGAGCAGGAGCGCCGCCACGACGATCGTGGAGGCCGCCGCGATGGTGACCGGGAAGTGGCTCCCCAGGTGTGCGCGCAACGCGGCGGGTGTCGAGTCTAGGGACGGCGTCGATGACAGGATGCACATCGCGATGACGAGTGCGCTGGCTCCGACGGCGCCGACACGGCACCGGCGCGCTCCCCCGCCGCCGGCCCGTGGGGTCGACGGCGGGGGAGCGCAGCGTGCGGGTTGCGGCTGGGGCGTGCGTCATGTCAGCTTGCCGCGTGGCGGGGCCGTGCGACTCCGAGGCCCGGGTGCCTCGTCAGCCCGTGCGTCTCGTGTCGGACGACTGACGCAAGCCACAGCTCGAGGCTGCCGAACAGGATGGCGAACCATCCGATTGCCCAGGTGATGCCGATCGCTCCGTCACCGGGGCTGATGACGAGGAGCATGCCCAGCAGCACCAACACGACACCGCCGAGTGCGATGGACCACGCCCCTGACACCTGCTTGCGCGCTGAGATGGCGAAGGCGATCCGGGAGCCGCCGATGAGCAGCGACCAGGTCGCGATGACCACGAGCAGAGCCAGCGCGGTGATGGACGGCCAGAAGAAGGTGACGAGGCCGGCGCCGATGCCGGTCACGCCCGAGAAGGCGACCCAGCCGCGGTGGGCGAGCAGCCGGTCACCGATCGCGGCCGACAGCGCGGTGACGCCGTCGACGAACGCGAACGCACCCCACAACAGGACAAGGGCCCCGAGTGTGATGGACGGCCACACGAGCGTGGCCAGACCGAAGATCACCGCGGCCGCACCCTGGACGGCGAGTCGCTTCCAGCTACCGACGTAGGGCCGCATCATGACGTCGCCCCTGTGGTCGAGTCCGGTGCGGCGGCGGCGAGGTCGTCGGCGGCCATCCGTGCGAGCGCGGCATCGACGACGGCGTACTCGGCGACGTTCAGGAAGTGGGCCGCGACCTCGATGGCGGCCGCCGCGTCTTCCTCGGCCGCGTCGGCGGCGCGCAGCGCACGATGGAGCTCGTGCTCGGTCTGCCGCTTCTCGACGCGTGCGCGCACCTCGTCCAGCGGCCGCTGCATCGACGCCTTGGTCTCGTTCCACCAGGTGCGGCCGGCTTCCGCCGCCTCACGGACGGCGGAGTCGAACTCGCCGACCTCGGTCTTGAACGCTTCGTCGATCTCGTGACGGCGCTGCTCGAGCTTTGCCCGATCCGCCTCGAAGGTGGCGGTCGCCGACTCTTCGAGCACCTTGACCCGACCGGCGAGCTGTTCCAGGGATTCGGACAGTGATTTCATGTTTTTCTCCGTTCTGACGTTTGCTGTCACGGGCGAACGTAAGCCCGAAGGGCTGCTCAGCGAATCCACGAAAACCCCAGTCTTCGTGGCGTTGACGCCCGTGGACAGGATCAGGTCGGCAAGTCGACCCCGGCGAGCTGGGTGCGCGAGGTCACGCCGAGCTTGACGAAGATCTTCCGCAGGTGGTACTCCACGGTGCTGGTCGTGATGTAGAGCTGGGCTGCGATGTCGTGGTTCCGCTCCCCTGACGCCGCGAGCCGGGCGATCTGCGCTTCTTGCGGCGTGAGGACGTTCACCGGCGCCGACCGGCTCCGCACGCGCTCGACCCGTCGCGGCGAGCTCGTTGCGAGCACGTGCGGCGAAGCCGGACGCCCCGATGGTCTCGAAGAACTCGAGCGCCTCGTGCAGTGGCCCGCGGGCTTCCTTGCGCCGCCGCGCCCGTCGCAACCACTCGCCGTACAGCAGCTGTGTTCGTGCCGTGTCGGTCGCGATCGTGGAGCGCGACAGCTCGTCGAGCGCCACACGGAAGTGTTCGTCGGCCTCGTCGCCGTTCGCAACGAGCGCCCGGGCGCGAGCGAGCAGCCCTCGCGCCCACGCCGTCCCCGACGCCGAGGCTCGTTCCGACAGCCGCGTCAGTGCCTGTTCGGCGATGTCCATGTCGCCGCATCGGGCTGCGGCCTCGACGAGGTCCGGCAATCCGAGCGTGCCGACGACGATGCTGTCGTGGTCGAAGATGTGTCGCGCGGCTCGCAGCGCGGCGTCGTACCGACCCGCGCCGAGCTCGAGAACGGAGAGCGCGGCGTAGCCATGATCGATGCCGATCCCCGCGCCGCGCTCATGCGCGTCCTGCATCATGCGCCGCGCACCGGTCCTCGTGGCCTCCTCGTCCTCCACCCAGGCGTCGCGCAGCACCAGCGCGGGAGCCGGTGCGCCGAGCAGCCCGCGCGAGCGCGTGAGCGAGACGACATCTTCGATCTCCGCGAGGTGCGACGCGGCCGACCCGAGGCGTCCCTGGAGGACCTCGAGCCAGCTGCGGAAGCTGAGCGCGAGCGGCAGCGCGGCAAGCGCACCGGTTGCGCGTGAGAGCTGCACCCATGCATGGGTGAGGTCGTCCCAGGCCCGGTCGTCGAGACTGTCGACAGCCGCGAGGACCGTGTCGAAGTACACGACATGGACGTGGCGGCCGGCGACCGACTGGAGGCGTGCTTGATCTCGGGCCGCGCTGGTCACGGCCGTGTGCAGGATCGACATCGCCGCCTGTTCACCGGTCAAACGCGCGGCGATACCGGCGAACAGCTTCGCAAGTGGCTCCCCGATGTGACAACGATCGGTGACGGTCAGCGTGCCCGCGGCGATCCTGCGGCGTGTGGGCTCTTCGACGAGGTGTCCACCGGCGAGCGCCACGGCGTCGGCGGCGACACACGCCCCGGCCGCCGTCTCGGTGTCGCTGGCCCCGATCCGCGGGAGGGCGCCGGCCAGCAGCGCGGCGGGCTCTCGGACGTTCCCGGCGACGATGTGGATCAGCGCCTCGGTCCATGCGGCGTCGGCGTCATGTTCGGTGCCGAGTCCGCTCGCCCGGGCGCGATCGAGGATCTCGCGGGCCTGCGGCCCGTGACCGGCGACGAGCTCGGCCCGCGCTGCCTCGAGGAGCCGCTCGGACGCCCGTCCCGGGTCGGGGGTGAGCTCCGCGGCGCGCCACAGGTACATGGCCGCGGCGGACGAGCCGCCACGCTGCCGCGCTCGCTCGGCCGACGCCTCCAAGGCGCGTGCGACCTGCTCGTCGGGGCCGGCTGCCGCCGCGCCGAGATGCCACGCCCGCCGATCGGCGTCGGCTTCTGCATCGAGCGCCGCGGCGAGGGCGGTGTGGGCGCGGCGGCGATCGGATGGCGTGGCCGAGTAGTAGACCGCAGAGCGGACGAGCGGATGACGGAACTCGACGGTCGGCGTGATCGTGACCAGGCCGCTGGCCTCCGCCTTCGCGACGGCGTCGTCCCACGACAGGTGACCGACGGCGTCCGCGGCGCGGCGCAGCAGCCTCGGATCGCCCAACCGCTCCGCAGACGCCAACAGCAGCACCGTCCGAGCACCCGCGTCCAGCGCCCGTACCCGCGCTGCGAACAGACCGGAGAGTCGCTCGCCGATCGGCAAGGGGTCCGGCAGAGGAGCCGTGCCGCGAAGCTGCTCCCCCGTCAACGCGGTCGGCAGCTCCACGAGCGCCAGCGGGTTGCCGCCCGTCGCGGCGACGATGTGGTCGGCGACGATCTCGTCGACGGGTCCCACCGCAGCTGCGGCCAGCAGCTCGTGGGCGTCGGGGGTGGACAGCCCGCCCAGCTCGATTCGGCGGATGCCTTCGAAGCGGACGCGGGCCTCAGGTGCCTCGCGCATGGTGACGAGCGAGGCGACGCGTTCCGCGGCGAGCCGGCGCCCCACGAACGACAGCGCCATCGCCGACTCGTCATCGAGCCACTGCGCGTCGTCGACGAGGACGAGGACGGGCCGGGCGCGGGCTGCTTCGGCGACGAGGCTCAGGACCGCGAGCCCGACGAGGAATGGATCGACGGCGTCGTGCCGCGCCTTGCCGAGTACGCCGTCGAGTGCGCCTCGTTGCGGTTCGGGCAGTCCCTCGACGCAGTCGACGAGCACCAGCACCAGTTGGTGCACTGCCGCGTACCCGAAGACCATCTCCGATTCGACGCCGACGATGCGCACGACACGGAAGCCGGATCCGCCGTCGATCGCGTACTCGACCAGCGCGGACTTCCCGATGCCGGCGGGGCCGGTCAACAACAGCGCACCGGCGACGCCGCGTTCGGCGTCGCCCAGCAGTGCGTCGATCGTGGCGCGCTCGGTGGCGCGACCGACGAGAAGGTTGCTCCGATGCGTCCCGTGTCCGGGATCGGGCACGCCCGTCACGACAGCCCCTCTGCGGCCGCCTCCAAGCACACCATTACGGCTGATCGCCCGGTCTTGCCGAACGTCGCTTGGCCGGTCGCGGCGGACGCCGCGCTCGACCTCGCCGCGAGCGGCGGGCCGGGACCAGCACCGTGAGCGCCCGTGGATCCGACTCGAACACGAGCGGCGCCTCCATCACCACGCTCTCACCGTCGATCCCGAGCGCGACGGCCGTCGCCGAGTCGACGCGAAACGTCGGGGTCGTCCACTCCGACAAGCCGCCTGGCGGCGGCCCGGTGACGGCGATGATCCCGAGCACACCTCCGTCGAGGTCCCCCCTCGTGCCGTGTCGCGGCCGCGGGTCGATCACGTACGGGTTGTTGGCGACCAACACCAGCACGGCGGTGTCGTGCGCCCGGCCGTCCTGTCCGATGAAGCGGAGGTCGAACGGTTCGGCAGCCGGTCCGATCAACTCCGGCATCATGTCGATCACCGTGCGCACCTTGTGGTCCCGGTACGCCGACGACTGCACGACCGCGCCGTACACCCCCATCGCCACGTTGTTCACGAATGCGCGGCCGTTGACGCGGCCCAGATCGATGCGCCGTTGATGCCCGTCGCTGAACGCGTCGAGCGCGCCGACGACGTCGTTGCGGTCGATGCCGAGGTCGAGGGCGAAGTGGTTCCGGGTGCCGGCGGGAACGCACACGTACGGCAGATCGTGCCCGGCCGCGACCGCGGCGACCGCGGCTTGTGACCCGTCCCCGCCCGCCATGCCGAGGGCGTCGGCGCCGGCTCGCACAGCGGCCGTCGCCACGGTCGTGAGATCGTCGCCGGGTTCGAAGACGATCGGATCGATGCCTCGCGCCCGACACTGCCCGACCAGGTCGAAGCGGGCCGCTTTCCCCCGCCCGAACGCGGGTTGACGATGAGCACGGATCTGGCGGGACGCGACGTCATCGGACTGGCGCCCCGCCGCCCGGTCCGGGGCCGTCAGCGGCAATCGTGTCGAGCGGCGACGGTTCGGCATCTTCTTCGCGGGCGATGGCCTCGAGGTGACGCGCCGTCGTCTCGAGGTGTTGGCTCAACAGGGAAACGGCCAGGTCGGCGACAGCGGCGTCGAAGATCACCTTGTGCTCCTCATCGATATGGGCGCGGGCCGGGTGATGCGGCAGGTTGCCCGCCGAGCAACAGTACAACTCGGACGCGTCGCCGAGCTGACGTCGCAGACGCTCGAGGATGGGACTTCCACCGGCGACGACCCCCTGCGGCTACAGGTCACGGATGGAGGAATTCGGCGATGAGTGCGGCACACCGCGGGGCGCTCCATGAGGAGCCGGTGGCGAGGAACTGCTCGATCACAGCGGGGAGCCCGGTGTTCGGGAACAGGTGAGTCTTGGTGCGCTGCAACGTCCGCACCTGGGCGAGCAGCCCTCCGGGGAAAATCTGCGCAGTGGTCATTCGCGCCCACACGTGCGACAGCCGGTTGGGACCAGACGTCGGGTCGCGGGCGAGGGCGGCGCCGTTGAGGGAGCCGACGGAGGTGCCGGCGACGAGGTCGGGCGCGACGTCGTGCTCTGACAGCGCTTGGAGCACGCCGACCTGGATCGCGCCGAGGCTCGCGCCGCCGCCGAGCACGTAGCCGATCGGTCGGGGGAGTTCGGCGACCGGGTCACAGCCAACCCACGCGCTTGAAGTACCAGCGGAGCACGACGACGGTGAGGGCCATGATGGCGATCGCCAGCGGGTAGCCGAAGATCCAGCCGAGCTCGGGCATGTGGCGGAAGTTCATGCCGTAGATGCCGGTGATGATGGTGGCCACGGCGGCGATCGCCGCCCAGGCAGACACCTGCTGGATGATGACGTTCTGACGTACGGTGACCCTCGCCAGGTTGGTGTTGAGCAGCCCGTCGAGCGCCTCGCCGAGCAACGTGACCTCCTCGGACAGGCGGCGGGCGTGGTCACTGACGTCACCGAGCAGCGGCGACAGCGCCTGGGGCGCCTCCACGAGCTCGCCACGCTCGATTCTGTCGAGGATCGTGAGCATGGGGTGCATGGCGCGAGCGAGCCGTGCCGCCTCCCGGAGCCGGAGGTAGATCGGCTCGCTTTGGTCCTGATCTCCTTGGAACACAGCCACCTGGATCCGCTCGAGCTGATCGCCGAGCCCGTCGACGACGCGTTCAGTGTCGTCGATCACCGCCTCGAGCACTGCCCATGCCGCCGCCATGGGGCCGTGCGTGGCAACCTCCGGACGTGTCCTGAGGCGCTCGCTTGCCCCTTCGAGAGCATCGGGACTCGACTGGCCGATGGCGATCGCGTAGCGCGCGCCGACGAAGATGTCGACAGCGCCGATCTCGAGCTGCGTCCCGGTCTCGTCGTGGCGCACCGTCTTAACCGTCAGGTTGGTGGTCTCGCCGTGATGCTCCAGCTTCGGACGCTGGTACCCCTCCGGCGTGTCCTGGACCGCGAAATGCGGCAGATCGAAGGCCATGCTCAGCTCGTCCAAGTCGTCGACAGCAGGGTCGCTCAGCGCCACCCACACGAACCCCGCCGCCTCACCGGCCAACCTGCCGGCATCGCCGAGGCTCATCGGGTCGCCGTCACGGACGCCAGCCAGGAAATGAGCACAATCGATGATCATGACAAGCGATGCTGCCAGTTCGAGCTACCCCTGATCTCCACGCGCCTGCGATGCCTCCGCGCACCGAGCGACCCTCGGCGCGCTGAGCTAGCTCGGTAAACGTGAAGTTAGGGGCTAAGCCGGCCCTAACGAGCGCAAAAGAACGCGGCCGACAGGATGCCGCGCGATCCTCCCCGAGCCTCCCGCCCGCACCTTCATCGCAAAGTCGAAACGCGCCAGATCGACGGTGATGAACGCGCGTCGACACGACGGTAGGTGTCGTCGCGGACGACACCGAAGTCGCCGTCCGAGGCGTGACCGTTCACTTGAGGGCACACAGAACGCCGCCGCGGAGGACTCCGATAGCGGCCGGTCAGGAATGTGACTTTGCACGTTCGTTTATCGCCGGTGAGTTCGTCATCCCACGATGGAGAGGTGAGGTGTGCGAGGGAACGCGTCGGAAACGGGTTCGGCTAAGCGTCAGCCCGTCGCGACGCCTCGACGAGGTTGCTGAGTCCTTCGGCGATGGCTGCGTCACGGTCCCGTGTGGCGTGCTGGTAGATCAGCGCCGCTCTCGCCGACGCATGGCCCATCCGCGCCATGAGTTCCTTGGTGCTCGCGCCCGTCGCCGCGGCGAGCGTGTTGCCGGTGTGTCGGAGATCGTGGAAGCGCATCCCCTCTATCTCGGTGACACGCAAGGCGCGGTGCCAGGCGGCGTGGAGGGTCGCGGTGCGGAACGGCCGACCCGATGCTCCGGGGAAGACGAGGTTGTCGGCCCCTGCCGTCGTCCATTCTGCGAGGTGAGCCTCGAGATCCGGGACGATGACGGCTGGAATGGCCACCACACGTCGACCGGCGTCGGTCTTCGGCGGACCGAGCACGAGCGTCCCGTCGCCAAGCTGCTGGTACTGCTCGACGACGGCCACGGCCCGGTGCAGGAGGTCGAGGTTGACCTGGCGGAGGGCGCGGAGCTCTCCGACGCGTAGCCCGCAGAACGTCGCCAGCAGCACCATCGCCCGGTAGCGCGCCTCGATGGCATCAGCGACCGCGTAGACCTGCTCGATCGTCGCAACGGGTCGCTCGGCCGGCCGCTCCACGGATGCGCCTTTGATGACGCACGGGTTGCGGTTGGTCAGCCCATCCTCGAGCGCGGTCGCGGAAATGGCGTGGAGCAGCCGGTACGACTTGGCGATCGTCGACGCACCCGGGTGCCCGGCCTCGATCAAGCCGGCGCGCCATGAGCGGACCATGCCTGGCGTGAGGTGAGCCAACTCCGTCGAGCCGAGGACCGGAAGCACGTGCAGTCGGAGCAGACTGCGGTACAGCTCGGTGGTCCGGGGCCGGAGGCTCGCACGATCGGCGAGCCACTGCTCGGCGTAGTCGGCCAGCGCGATCCTGCCCGCCATCGGGTCGACCCAGCTGCAGCGCTCGAGCTCGGTGCGAGTGGCGGCGAGGAAGCTGTCGGCGAGGCCCTTCGTTCGGAACGTGGTCGGCGCGGTCCGCCACACTCCATTCACCCGATAGCGCGCTTGGTGCTTGCCGGACGGCAACTTGCGCACGCTCCCCCATCGACTACGGGCCACGGCCGAAGCCTAGATCCGTTGTGGCACGAATCTGGCATGAGCGGCATTCTGAGTACTTGTCCACATCCTGTGGACCGTCAGAACAACCAACTACCAGCGTTTTCGACGAGAGCGGATGAGGGGAATCGAACCCCCGTATTCAGCTTGGGAAGCTGATGTTCTGCCACTGAACTACATCCGCGAAGATCGCTCAGGCTATCCGGCCGCGTTCTGTGTCGGCGAAGGCGACGGCGGCGACGTCGACGTAGGTCTCGGCGAGGTGGAAGGTCATCGCGTCGCGCACAGGCTCGGGGATGTCGTCGAGGTCGCCTTCGTTGCGCTTCGGAAGCACCACTTCGGTGAGGCCGGCGCGGTGGGCGGCGAGGACCTTCTGCTTGACGCCGCCGATCGGCAGCACGGCGCCTTGCAGGGTGATTTCGCCGGTCATCCCGATGGTCGGCTTGACGGCTTGGTCACGGAGCAGGCTTACTAGCGCCGTCGTCATCGTGATGCCTGCCGACGGCCCGTCCTTGGGTACGGCACCTGCCGGCACGTGGACGTGGAAGCGGCGACGCATCGACTCCGCTTCGACTCCCAACTCGCCGGCATGGGAGCGCACGTAGTTGAGAGCGATTTGCGCCGACTCCTTCATCACGTCGCCGAGCTGTCCGGTCAGCGTCAGCCCCGGCTCGGTATCCGGCCCGGTCGGGAACGCAGTCGTCTCGATGAACAAGACGTCGCCTCCGGCGCCGGTGACTGCGAGGCCGGTGGCGACTCCGGGCAACTCGGTGCGGTCGGGTACATCGTCGACGAGCTTGGGCCGACCCAACCACTCGCGCAGCGCCGCGGGCGCCACCTCCGGCACGGCTTCGTCGGCCGCGATCCGCGCCGCCGCCTTGCGGGCCAGCCGCCCGAGCTCTCGCTCCAATGACCGCACGCCGGCTTCCCGCGTGTAGCTGCGGATCACGGCGACGATCGTGGCGTCGTCGACATCCAGCTCACCGGCCTGCAGCCCAGCCCGCTCGAGCTGGCGGGGCAACAGGTAGCGGCGGGCAATGAAGACCTTCTCGTCGTCGGTGTAGCCGTCGAGTCGGACGACGTCCATGCGGTCGAGCAGCGGCGCCGGGACCGTGTCGAGGAGGTTGGCGGTGGCGATGAACACGACGTCGGACAGGTCGAGATCGAGTTCCAGATAGTGGTCGCGAAACGTGTGGTTCTGCGCCGGGTCGAGGACCTCGAGCAACGCCGCCGTCGGATCGCCCGACCAGCCACCGGGTGACAGCTTGTCGACCTCGTCGAGGAGGATGACCGGATTGGCGGTGCCCGCCTCGACCATCGCCTTGGCGATCCGCCCGGGCTGCGATCCGACGTAGGTGCGCCGGTGGCCGCGGATCTCCGCCTCGTCGCGGATGCCACCGAGGGCGACACGGACGAACTTGCGGCCCATCGCCCTGGCGACCGACTCGCCGAGGCTCGTCTTGCCCACGCCGGGCGGACCGACAAGCGTGATGATCGCGCCGTGCTGGCGCGGCGTGGAGCGAGGCGCACTGTCGCCGTCGCTCTCGCCATCGACGGCGGACAAGCCACGCTCGCGGCGTAGCTTGCGCACGGCCATGAACTCGACGATCCGACCCTTCACGTCGTCGAGCCCGTAGTGATCGGCGTCGAGAACTGCACGCACGTTGTCGAGGTCGAGGTTGTCATCGCTGCGGGTGCTCCACGGCAGTTCGAAGACACGGTCGAGCCAGGTGCGGATCCAGCCATGTTCGGGTGATTGCGAACTCGTCCGCTCGAGCCGGTCGATCTCCTTGGCGATCGAGTTGTAGGCGGCCTCTGGTGGATGCAACTCGGCGAGTTTCGTCCGGTACTCGGCGACGACGTCGCCGTCACCCTCACCGAGCTCCTTGCGGATCGCCTCCAATTGCTGACGCAGCAAATACTCGCGCTGCTGCTTGTCGACACCTTCGGTGACGTCGTTGCGGATCGACTCGGCGACCTGCAACTCGGCGATGTGGTTGCGCGCCCAGTCGAGAACGAGTTGGACGCGCTCTCCGACGTCGACGGCGGCGAGGACAGCGGCCCGACGCTCGTCATCCAACTCGGCCCACGTCGCCACGCCGTCGGCGAGGGCGCCAGGGTTGGCGGCGGTGCGCAGCAGCTCGGGCAACCGGCGCGATCGGCGCAACTCGGCGACGACACCGAGAACGCCGCGCAGCTCGCGGGTGAGCGCCTCGACGCGCGGCGTCGGCCGGGGGTCGACGATCGCTTCGGCGTCGGCGTACGTCGCCCCCCGCTCGGACTGGTGCAGCGCCCCGATGCGGGCACGACCTTCGATGCGGATCACGGCCGCTGGATCGCCCGACGGCAGGGATCCGACGTCGGGCACTTGGGCGACGACGGCGATGTCACCGCTGCCTGTGTGCAGCAGCATCCGTGATTCGCTGGTCTGCCTCGCCGCCGTAACCGCCGAGCGCAGCTCGTCGGAGCCGAGGGTGAGGGTGACGACCGCCCCGGGGAGGACGACCGTGGGGATCGACGCGACCGGGAGCCGGGACGTGGTCGCTGGGGAGATCGTCGAGGTGGCGAAATCGCTCATACCTGGAGCGTATCGACTTGCAGATATGAAGTTGATCGATACCGACTCATGATCTGTGTCACGTCGTGGCAGGATCGCCAGAATGCCCTGATCAGGATGCCTGGAATTGCCCCTCAAGGAGGATGTCGCCATGACCGCCGGTTGATCCCTCGACCTCGGAGGTGACGACGAGCTCGTTGTAGCGACCGAGCGGCACACCGGACCACAGCACGACGCGGCCGTCGCCGCCGCGCATGTGGAACGTGCCGACGCTGACCCAGTCACCCGTCTGGGCGTCGTGCAACCACCCCTCGTAGTACTCGCCGACCGGCGCCGGCGGGAGACCTGCCACGTCGATGTTGATCGAGAATCCGGCACCCGCGTCGACCGCGTCGCCCGCGGCGCGGGCGCCGGGACTGATGTCGGTCGCTGTCAACACGACGTCGGCGACAGGCTCCCGCGAGCGGCCCTCATCGTTGTCGCCCGTGAGCAGCGCCCCGGCGGCGAAGGCGACGAGGGCGGCGGCGGCGACCGCCAACCCGGGCCACACCCAGGAAACGCCCCGACGTCGCCCTGTCCCGGACACCTCCCCGGCGGCGATGGCCGACGGGGTGGCGTCGCCGACGTGGCCGTCGCCCGCACGAAGCGCTCCGACCTGGGCGATGATGCGGTCACAGAGGTCGTCGGGAGGTTCCTCCCAGAGCGCGGCGCGGCGCACCGTGGTCCCGAAGCGCTCGAGCATCGCGGCAGACTCAAGGTCGTCCTGCTCGCCGGCCCCGCCGTTGATCGGTTCGTCGCTGCTCATGGTGGATCGCCCTGATCATGCCGTCGGGGCTCACCGTTCCCTACGTCGGACGGCGCCGATTGGTTCGCCGCGACGGGCGGCTCCGCGGATGGCACAGAAGGATCACGCACGTAGGCGAGCAGTTCAGCGAGTCGGCGGTGCGCCCGGTGCGACCGCGACTTGACGGTGCCAACCGGAATGCCGAGCTTGTCGGCGATCTCGGCGTGAACCAGCCCGTCGAACCACGACAACCGCACCACCTGACGCTCCTCGTCAGAAAGCTGATCGAGGGCGATGCGCACCTGCCACGCCTCCCACGTGGCCTCCAGCGAGACCGCGGCCTGGGCCTCATCGAAATCGGCTGCGTCAGTGGGGTGGGTGCGGCGTTCCCGCCGGTAGGCGTCGATCGCCTGGCGCCGGGCGATCGTGTACAGCCACGGCGCCAACTCCTGGTCCGGGTTGAACCGGCTGGCGGCTTGCCACGCGTTGACAAACGTCGACTGCACGACGTCGGCGGCCCGGCCCGGGTCGCCGAGGATCGACAGAGCGACGGTGTACACGGCGCCACCGAAACGGGCGTAGACATCACGCAGTACGGCGTCGTCCGCCGACGGGAAGCGGATCGCCAGGTCCCTGTCGCTCACGACCACGGCAGCGATGATCCCACACCGGCGGCCGCTCCGTCTCACGCGTCGCTTCCGCGGCTGCGCTCCTCGTTCGTGGGGTACGGTGCACCCATGACCATCTCCGACGACGATCTGGAAACCACCTGGACCGCGACTGCCGAGACATCCGGTGACACCGACGGCGAGGACGGCGGCGACACCGACGGCCAAGATGGCGGCGACACCGACGGCCAAGACGGCGGCGACACCGACGGCCAAGACGCCTGACAGCCCGGCGCCACGACGACCGGCTCGGCGCCGACCCAGCCGTTTCTCCCGGCGTCGTCGACGCGTGGGTCGATCGACGCCAATTCCACACCGACGCACCCCGGCTCGCTGACTTCGTCGACGACGCCGGCCGCTTCGTTATCGGAGAGCTGGCGTATCGACCTGTTGCCGTCGACGCGCCGTGGGGCGACGCCGAGCGGCTCTGGGACCGGTTCCTCTCGGGGGGCGTCCGCGCTCCTGCCTTCCGCCTCGTTCGCCTCGGCGCCACGCTGTCGCGACGGGACTACTGCAGGAACGCGCCGGTCGGCAACGAGCAACTCGACGACATCGTCGAGCCGAATCGCGTGCTCGAGCACTTCGCGGCGGGAGCGACCGTTGTGCTCCAGGCGCTGCAGTTCACCGACCGGACGTACGCCGAGTTATCGACGAACCTGGCCCTCGAGCTCGACCACCCGGTCCAGGTCAACGCCTACCTGACCCCACCCGCCGAGCGTGGCCTCGACATCCACTTCGACTTCCACGACGTCGTCGTCGTGCAGCTCGCCGGGCGCAAGCGGTGGCGAGTATGGCCCGCCCTGCCCCGTTCGCAGCGTCCCGTCAAGCGCGGCCCCCCGATCCGCCAGCCGTCGCCCGCGGAGCTCGACGACGTCATCCTCGACCGGGTCCTCGAACCGGGCGACTGCCTGGCGATCCCCCGCGGCCTGCCCCACGCCGCCGAGACGACGGATGTCGAGTCCGCCCACCTGACCATTGGGATCATGGCGCTGACGTGGACCCGCGTCCTGCGTGACCTCATCGACGACGTTGCCACGGGCTCAGCACTCGCCGACCGGCTGCCCTTCGGCAGCCTCGGCGGTCTCGGCGCTGCCGACCGTCCGCACCCTGACGAGGCGCTCGCCACGCTCGCCGGTCGACTCGCCGACCACCGATTGCGGCACGCCGTCGCCACCGAGGTGTGGCGACGCCAGCCGCAGACCCGTTTACGCCCACGCCAACAGAGGGCGGTCGGCCTCCAGCAGGAGCTGGCGGTGACCCCCGGGCCCCTGCTGTGGCTCGACACGAATGCGACAAGGGACGGCAAGCAAATGCTCCACCTCGGCGACCGGCGGCTGCGCTTCCCTGCCGAGTGCACGCCGTTCGTCGCCGCCGTCCTGCAGTCACCGGCGTCGTTCTCCGGCGCCGCACTCGACGGCAATCTCGACGACGAGTCGCGCATCGCCGTGCTCAGTCGGTTGGCGACCGAAGGGGTGGTCGGTGGTTGAGTTCCAGTGCTCGATCGCCGCCCGCGACCGCGACGAGCCGATGTTCGCCACGGCGTCACAGGTGCGTCGCTGGCTGCTCATCGAGGTGCGCGGCGCATGGGGACGCGACGCCGTCGCCGACACCGACCTCGCCCGCTTCGCCAACGCCAACTGGCGTCGCCGGCTGCACGCCGAGCAGATCCGCGTCATCGCCATCCGCCGCGACCTCGACCGCTCATCGCAGGACGCGCTGCAGATGTTCTTCGTCGACTCGGGTGGCGGAACCGACCGCGGTCGCTGCTGGCACCGACGTGTCGCCACCCTGCACGCCGCCGCCGACGCCGCCGAGGTCCTACCCGGACCCGACGGAGCGCCAGGTTGGCATCCCCACGCCACGCCGCTGTTTCTCGTCTGCACGAACGGCCGACACGACGCGTGCTGCGCGACGTTCGGCCGGCCGCTCGCTCGCGTCTTGCGCGGCGGCCCGCACGGCGACGACGTCTGGGAGTGCTCCCACATCGGTGGCGATCGCTTCGCCGGAAACCTCGTGATCCTTCCCGAGGGCCTCTACTTCGGTCGTTGCGACGACGCCTCGGCCCGCCGGGTGATCGACGACTACGGGAACGGCGCAATCCATCTCGACAACTACCGCGGCCGTTCCGTGCTCGGCTTCTACGAACAAGCCGCCGAGTTCTTCGTCCGTCGCGAGCTCGACCTGGCGGCGATCGATGCCGTGACGGCGGTGCGGCGCGTCGCCGAGCGACCAGGCCGATTCGTCGTCGACATTTCGACGCGTGGCGAGCAACAGGCCGTCGTGGTCGACGTCGCAAGGACGGTGACGGCGGCGGTCACCCCGCTGACGTGTGCTGGCCCGCTCGGCCAGCGTGTGCCAACCTACGAGCTCGTGTCCCTCGACGACCACCGATGACGGCGGTGACCGTCCACACCGGCAGCCGGCTGGGCCGCAACTACCACCGCCTGTTCGGTGCGACGACGATCTCCAACCTCGGTGACGGCGTCGCCCTCGTCGCCTACCCGTGGCTGGCCTCGGCGGTCACCCGCAATCCGCTGCTGATCGCCATCGTCGTCGTCGTCCAGCGCCTTCCCTGGCTGCTCTTCGCCTTGCCCGCCGGCGTGCTGACGGACCGCCACGATCGTCGCCTGCTGATGGTCGGCGCCAACTCGGCGCGGGCGGTGATCACCGTCTTCGTGGCTGTCGCCGTCATTTTTCGCGGCACCGATCTCCCGGGCCCGAACGAGCTCGAGTCGGTCGTATCGACGGACGTGTTCCTCTACGTCACCGTGCTCATCGCCACGTTCCTGCTCGGTGTCGGTGAAATGCTCTACGACAACTGCGCCCAGACGTTGATGCCTGCGGTCGTCCGCGCCGAGCAGTTGGAGAAGGCCAATGGCCGGCTGTGGGCCGCCCAGGAGGCCACCAACCACTTCGCCGGGCCACCGCTCGGGTCGTTGTTGCTGCTGATCGGTTTCGCCCTCCCGTTCCTCGTCGACGCCGGATCGTTCGTCGTGTCGGCGGCGTTGATCGCCACCATCGCCGTGGCGCCGCGCCGGGTCGAGGTGGTGGCCGAGCGATCGTGGCGCAAGGAGCTCGCCGAAGGTGTGCGCTGGCTGTGGAGCCACGAGTTGCTGCGCACGATGGCGATCATCCTCGGCCTGTTCAACGCCTCCGCCTCGATCACCTACTCGGTGTACGTGCTGTTCTCCCAAGAAGTGCTCGGGGCGTCGACCGGTGGGTTCGCGGCGGTGATGATGGGCGGCGCCGCCGGGGCGATCATCGGGGGGTGGACGGCGTCGTGGCTGAGCAACGCCCTCGGCGCCGGCCCGGCACTGGCGGTCTCCCTCGCCGGTAGCGCGTTGGTCGAGGTGGCGATCGGGTTGATGTCGAACGTGCCGGCGGTCGTCGCCTTGAACCTGCTGGCCGGCGTGCTCGCCCTGTTGTGGAACGTCATCACGGTGAGCCTGCGCCAGTCGATCATCCCCGACCACCTGCTCGGTCGCGTCAACAGCGTCTACCGCTTCCTCGCCTGGGGCATGGTCCCCATCGGCGCCGCCCTGGGTGGCGTCATCGTGACCGTCTCCGAGCGGTTCGCCGACCGTGAACTCGCACTGCGGATGCCGTGGTTCGTTGCCGGCGGCATCGAGTTCGCCCTGCTCGTCTTCGCCGTGCCCCGGCTGACGACGCAACGGATGGACGCCGCCCGAGCGGCCGCCCTGGCGCACTCTGGGCACCAAACCTTGCGAAATTCGTAAGGATTGGCACCCAGAAGCCAGTGCCGCGCCCTCGGAGCGGGCACTCTGCCGGCAGTAGCATCACCTCGACCGAGAGGGAACGCCGGTGCGAATCCGGGGCTGTCCCGCAACTGTGACCGGGAAGTGAACTCCCACGCTGTCGAGAAGGCGACGGCGTCGATACCACGGCCGAGTGCGGCTGGAAGGTGGGGAGGGATCGTCGATCCGGGAGCCAGGACACCGCTCGGTGCAACCAAGCACAGCATCGAGACGCGAGGAGACGTCGACCATGTTCCACCTAGCCCTGGCGCTGGGCACCGCATTCGCCGCCGTTGGCGGCGTTCCGGCCGGTGCCACCACCGAACCCGTGACCAGCGAGTCGCCAGCCGACACGTTCACCGTCCAACACGCCGACAACTTCACCCTCACCATCGACGGCGACCACAAGGTGCTGACGATCGGGACGGGCGACACCGCCGAGACGTTCGTCCTCGTCCAACGTGGCGCCGAGGCGCCAGCGTTGGATGGCGACCTCGCCGGCGCGACCGTCATCGAGGTGCCGATCGAGACGATGTACTCGGAGTCGTCGAGCCACTACGGGTTCATCGACGTCCTCGACATCGAGGCGACCGTCACCGGTGTCGGCGACGCTTCACTGATCGTCACCCCGGAGCTCGCCGAACGCGCCGCCGCGGGGGAGATCGAGTCGTTCGCGCCGAGTTTCGTCGTCGATCCCGAAATCGTCGTCGCCGCCGACCCCGACGTGTACATCACCGGCGGCTTCCCCGTCCCAGAGCACGACGTCATCCGCGCCGCCGGGATTCCCGTCGTGCCGAACCTCGAGTGGCTGGAGCTCACGCCGGAAGGCTGGGCCGAATGGGTCGGCGTCTTCGCCGCCCTGACGAACACCGAGGCGTCGGCCAACGAGCTGTACGGCGATTGGACTGCCGACTACGCCGCCGCCGGTGAGCTGGCCGCCGACGTGGCCGAACGGCCGACCGTGATCACCGGCGGATTGTTCGAGGGCACGTGGTACGCCAGCGGCGGCGCCAGCATCGTCGCCCAGTTCATCGCCGACGCCGGCGGCGACTACGTCTACGCCGACGATCCGTCGACGGGTTCGATCGAGCTCGACATCGAGACGGCGCTCGCCGACGGTGCCAACGCTGACGTCTGGCTGTTGACCCAGGGATTCACCACGAAGGAAGAGGCCGTGTCACTCGACGAGCGGCTCGACGACTTCGCCGCCTGGGACTCCGGCGGCGCGTGGACGTACGAGAACGCCGTCGACCCGACGGTGAGTTTCCTCGAGAGCGGGCCGGTGATGATCGACGAGTACCTCTTGGACTACGTCGCCGTGCTCCATCCCGACCTCGTCCCCGACCACGAATTCGTGTTCCTCAGCGAGGTCCCGCCGTCGTAGCCGCTGTCGCCGTTGCGTCGCCGGCGCCGGCGCGGCGACAGGTCGCCGTCTTCGCTGCCCTGACGGCGCTGCTGCTTCTCGCCGTCGTCGCCTCGCTGGCCCTCGGATCCGTCCGCCTGTCGCCGGCCGAGGTGTTCGACGCCCTCCTGCGACCGGACGAAGCATCCGACCGCGCCCTCGACATCGTTCGCAAGGTGCGACTACAGCGCACGGTCGCGGCCGGACTCTCCGGGGCCGCTCTCGGCCTGTGCGGGGTGCAGATGCAGACGATCTTCCGCAACCCGCTCGCCGATCCGTTCGTCCTGGGAGTCACCGCCGGCGCGTCGTTCGGCGTGGCGATCGTCGTGCTCGTCGCCGGCACCGGGTCGTCGCAGTGGATCGGCGGACTCGACGTCGCCGGCAAGGTCGGCATCAGCGGGGCGGCGTTCGTCGGGGCGATGGCGGTCACGCTCGTGACCCTCGCCCTGTCCCGCCGGGTGCGCAGCACGGCGTCGATCCTCGTCGTCGGCCTGATGATCGGCTACCTCCTCGCCGCCCTCGTCAGCCTGCTCGTTGCCGGCGCCGACCCAGCGCGGCTGCGCCAGTTCGTCACGTGGGGATTCGGCAGCTTCCGCGGCGTGACCAATTCCGAGCTCAAGGTGATGGCACCCGTCCTGATCGCCGGCATTGTCGTCTCGCTGCTGTCGACGAAGACGCTCAACGCCCTGCTCCTCGGCGAGCGCTACGCCGAGTCGATGGGAGTCGCGGTGCGCCGCGATCGTCTGCTCATCCTCCTCGTGACGAGCATGCTGGCCGGTGTGGTGACCGCCTTCGCCGGGCCGGTCGCGTTCGTCGGCGTGGCGTCCCCACACCTCGCGCGCCCGCTCGTCGCGACGTCGGATCATCGGGTGCTGCTGCCGGCCTCGGCGATGATCGGCGCTGCGATGGCGCTCGTCGCCGACGTCGTCGCCCAGTTGCCCGGACGCCAGGGGGTCCTCCCCCTCAACGCCGTCACCGCCCTGCTCGGTGTCCCGGTCGTCATCTGGGTACTCACCCGGCGAGGTCGTGGCGAGGTCATCACGTGACCACGCTCGAGGCGCGCGGCCTCGTCGCCGGCTACCGGCACGGACGTCGAACCTCGATCGTCGTCGAGGTCGAGTCGTTGCGCGCTGCTGCCGGCCAGCTGACGGCCGTGATCGGACCCAACGGCAGCGGAAAGTCGACGCTGCTCAGAACGTTGATCGGCAGCCAGCCGCCGATTCGCGGCGTCGTGCTGCTCGACGGTACGGACGTACGTCACCTCGACCGCCAGGAACGGGCCCGCAAGGTGGCTGTCGTACTGACCGATCGGGTCGATCCGGGCCTGCTCTCGGTGGCTGACATCGTTCTCCTCGGCCGTCATCCGCATACGGGATGGCGCGGCGATCTCACGGTTGAGGATCACCACATCGCCCATGCCGCCGCCGCCCGCCTTGGTGTCGACACGCTCTGGAACAGACCGTTCGGCGAGCTGTCCGACGGCCAGCGACAGCGCGTCCTCGTCGCCAGGGCACTCGCCCAGCAGCCGATGGTGCTCGTCCTCGACGAGCCAACAGCGTTCCTCGACATCGCCGGCCGGGTGGAGCTGACGCTGATCGTCGCCGACCTCGCCCGTGACGGCCTCACCGTCGTCGTGTCGACGCACGACCTCGACCTCGCGCTCTCGCACGCCGACCGCGTGTGGCTCGTCGCCGGTGCAACGGTCACCGACAACTCGCCGGCCGAACTGGCCAACGGTGGAGCGCTCACCAAGGCGTTCCTCCCTGCCGATCACGGTGCCGAGCACGCCGCCACGTTCGAGGCGGTCGTCACGGCGCTGCACCGCACCACGCACCACGCTTGATGCGCACAATGGCTGCGACACAGCCAAATTCGCGCGTCAAAGGGCTTAGCTCTGCCCGGTCGCCACCTGAATCCGCAGTGGCTGGCGGTTCTCGACGAGGATGCCGCGGCCGGCAGACATCTTGAAGCCTGGGCGCAACTGCGGGCGCACGCCGGTGTGCTGCATTACGTCCATCGCCGAATCTGGATTGAGCACGAGCAACGTCGGCTCGCGGCGGATCTCCGAGAGCACGAGGTTCTGGGTATAGCCACTGAGGTTGCGGATATCGAGTGACCCGACGAGGCGGCTGTTTTCCGACTTGGCGACACGCTCGTAGGCGCCGGACAACTCTCCGTTGTCGTAGCGATCGACGTTGTCGATGACAAGGACATAGGGCCGCTGCTGGGGCAACGACTCGCACAGGGCGGCGAAGTCCTCGAGCATCTCGACGGCGGCGTCGACCTTGGCGCCGGCGTGGCGACCGGGACCACCCACGTCGTCGCCGAGCCCGACCGACCACACCTCATAGCCCTGGGCGACAAGGGACCGAGTGACCTGACGCAACGCCGTCGTGCGGCCCGACCGTGGCGGCCCGACGACACAGAGCCCTGTGTACGTGACGTCGACCTCGACGACGTCGCCGAACACATCAGACCGCCCGAGCGTGGCGCGCGTCGGCGAGCTGCCGACGAGCGGAACGTGAACCTCGTCGGGCGGCGGCGCCGTCGTCAGCTCGGGAGGCAGCTTGCCACCGAGGCCGCCGGCGTACTCGGTGATCGCCGCGCCCTGGCCTGCCGCCGACGGGTCGTCGCCGATGAGTCCGACCTGCACGAGCTGGTTGTTCCACAATCCACGGCCGGCGGGCAGCTCGAGGCCCCGGCTCATCACGAGCGGGATGCCGAAGTCGCCGTAGCCCTGTTCGTCGGTTTGGCGCATGACGAGCCGCAGGCCGATCGACGACATCAGCAGGGCCGGCACGGCTTGTCGGCGGTCGACGGCGAGCACGATGTGGATGCCGAGCTGCCGGCCGTCGGTGACAACTCGATGGAACTCGGCAATCCAGTCGAGCGGACCCATCGCCATCGGTTGCAGGGTGCCGAGGATGGCGCTGAGGTTCTGATAGCCGTCGACGATCACCACGATGCGCGGCATCGAGCGGCCCTTGTCGAGAAACACCGACAGCGATTCCGCTTGGACCTCGAGATCGGACAGCAACGCTCGCCGGCGATCGAGCTCGGCGGTGAGCATGACGATGACACGGGTGATCGACTCGAGGTCATCCCCGGTGGCCACCGCCGCGCAATGGGGCAGGTCGCGCAGCGGGCCGAGTGAGCGCGACGCGCAGTCGATGACGAACAGCGCAACCTCGTCCGGGGTCGCGCCGTCGACAGCGGCGCGGGCGACCGTACGCAACGCCGTCGTCTTGCCGGCTCCGCCACCGCCTGCGAGGAGCAGGCCACCACCCTCCTCGAGGTCGAACACGGCGGGGTATTGCGCCTGCGCAGCCGGGTCGTCGAGCACACCGAGGGTGATGTAGCGGCCACGTCCGCGGCGCTCGCGAACGTAGTCGGGCGGCTCGATGGTGCCCCACGGCAGCAGCTCCGGGAGCATCTCCCGCCACGGCTTGCGCGGCGGCTGGAGGTCCGGCCTTGCCCTGCGCACGGCATCGAGGAGGAGGTCGAGATGGGTCGTCTTCACCGCGCTCTGGCCGTGCCTCCCGCCGGGCGGCGGAACCGGGGCGGCAATCGATGGCGGTGGGGCGGGCACGGGGGGCGTCGTCGGAGGTGGCGGGGGCACGGTCTGGCGCGGCGGATCGCGATGTGGCGGTGGCATCGGCAGGCCCACGGGCGGGGCGAGCACCGTCGACGGTGGCTCGCCGTACGTCAGCGTGCGCGCCCGTGTTGTGCCCACGGTCGTCCTACGTCCGCCCCCGGTCGTTCGGCCGAAACCGGTCGTCGTCGTCCCGCCGAGGCGGGCCATGCTGCCGAAGCGCTCGACGATCACGGGGATCGCCTCGTTGTCCTGGGTGAGCGCCGCCCCGGTGAACGCCGACTGGAACTCGATGAGGTCGCGCGGGCCGAGCTTGGCGAAGCCACGGCCCTTCAGCGGGAGGGGGATGTCGGCAGCCGAGCCGACACCGATGATCGTCTTCGACTCCATGTTGTCGAGCATCCGCAGCGAGATGCGCAAGTTGGTGTTGGCGAGGATGTTCTCGTTGACCGAGCCGGATGGGCGCTGGGTGGCGAGGATCAGGTGGACCCCGAGGCTGCGCCCGCGTTGGGCGATGTCGACCATGCCGGCGACGAAGTCGGGGACCTCCTTGACGAGCGTCGCGAACTCGTCGACGACGATCACGAGCGACGGTGGCGCCTCGTCGGGATAGCGCTCGATCATCTCGACGAGGTCCTTGGCCTTGCCCTCCATCAGGCGCATCCGATAGTTGAGCTCGGCGCGCAGCGACGTCAGCGCCCGAAGCGAGAGCGACGCCTCCAGGTTGGTGACGTATCCCACGGTGTGAGGCACGTCGTTGAACACGACGCTCGCCGCGCCGCCCTTGTAGTCGACGAACAGGAATGTCAGGCGCGTCGGCGGGTACTGATGGATCATCGCGGCGACGATCGACTGCAACAACTCACTCTTGCCCGCGCCGGACGTGCCGCCGATCAGCGCGTGCGGTCCGTGTTCGACGAGGTCGAGCTCGAGCGGCCCGGCCGGGCCGACGCCGATCGGGGCGCGCAGTCCGTACGGCTTCGGCTGCGCCCATTCCCTGGCGACCGACAACGGTGTGGGGAGTTCCGGTCCGAACAGCGAGAGCAACGGCACGATTCGTGGGATCGCCGTCGTCGCACTGGCCGCGGTCGCATCACGGAGCGGTGCCAGCGACATCGCCACCTGGTCGATCAGGCGGGCGTTGGCCGGCTCGAGCTCGAGATGCTCGGGCGGGACGTCGGGGTCGGTGAACCACACCGTCGACAGCGCAAGCGTGCCGCCGATCTGCGGAACGCAGCCCATCGTCGCCTTGGCCTGGCGAGGCACGCGGGCGTCGGATCCGACGGCGGCGACGACGGAGATCCCGGCCTGGGGACACAGGTCGAGTAGCTGGGATGCCAGGGCGGCGTCGACGTTGGCGCTCTCGTCGAGGATCACGAGGATCCACGGCCACCGGTGGTCGACGCGATCATCGGTCGCCGTGCGCAGGGTGGCGACGGAGACGAGCTCGCGGATCATGTCGGCGGCGGCGGTCTCGTCCTCGACGACGTGACGGCCCGAGATCGGCGACGTCGCCGAGCGGGTGTGCGGGAGCCACTTCGCCCACGCCCCGAGGCCCTGTGGCTCACCCTCGACGACGATGAGGATGAGGTCCTCGGGGCTGTGCAGCGTGACCGCCTGGAGGATGATCGACGAGCACATCGCCCGCACGTCGGTGAGCTCGCCATGCAGGCCGAACACGCCGAGCTCGGCGAGGTTGACACAGATCGGGCAGGCCGGCACCTGGTCGTGGCCGGTCACGATCGTCGCCGTCGCCTCCCTCAGGTACTCCTCACCGGTGGTCTCCGGGTCGACGGTGATCTTCGAGGCGACCGTGCCGATCCCCAGCCGCGTCCGCAGGAACTCGTCGTCGCGGCGCTGGCGAGCCCACAGGTCGAGGGTGCGCAACGTGGCGCGGCGGGCGAGGTCGGCGAGGTCCGGTGATTGGTGGATTCGGTCGGCGCGTTCGTCGAGCAGGGCTTGCTCGACCTCGGCCTTGCGTTTGTCCAAGCGGACGCGGTACTTCTCGATCGACTCGGCGAACTTGCGCGTGCCGCTCTTCCGGCTGTCCAGCAACTGTCCGGCCATCGACAAGGGCGACAGCAGGCACATCATCAGGAATATCGGCGAGCGGAACATCGCGAACATCGCCAGCCCGCCGACCAACGGCAGCACGGTCGTGATCAGCGAGAACCGGCGCGGCTCCGGTTTCGAGGGCACATTGCCGATTGGTTTGAACTCGCGCTTCCGGACGACGACCGGCTTGTACGGCGTGCGCCGGAACGGCACTTGGCCGAGTTGGTCGCGTTCGCTGTCGGAGGTCCGGCTGAACACGCGAAGCGCCACCGCAGCGGCGCCGAATTGCACGACGTCGTTGGGGCCGACGCGCGTTGGTTCGGCGATCGGGTGACCGTTGACGACGACGGGGTTGGTCGCCGACGCATCGGGCACGAGCCGTGTGACGAGATCCTCGTCGACGACGATCGCCAGCTGGTGATCCGACACGGTGACGTCGTCGAGGCGCACTGCGGCGCCCGTCGCCCGGCCGACCTCGTGCCGGCCCGGCAGCAGCACGAACGAACGGCCCGCCTCCGGTCCGGCCGTGACGTCGCAGCTCACCGCCTCCGACAGCGACTCGCGGTCGATCGGGTCGACTCCGTACAGCTCGAATCGCAACGTGTCTCCGGAGACGATGCCGCTCTCGATGATCGGTACGTCGAGGAGGACGTGGTCGCCGGAGCGTTCGAGGTAGAGCGGCTGGCTGGCGTCCCAGTTGCCGTCACAGAAGTCGCTCGCCGCGCTGAGCAGGTCACCAACGGTGTGGTAGGGCTCGACCTCGATGCGTAGGTCGGCCGCCGGGACGTGGCGCCAGCGCACCCGGACCAGCAGCTCCATCCCCTCATTCCTACCGTACGCGGACCGGTGCGCGGCCGTTTCGGGCTCGAGCGAACCAATCCCCCAGCCGCCCCGTCTAACCGGGTGTCGGCGACAGCCGGCATCGTCTGCGGATACGTCCGTCCGAGGCGGTGCTACCCTTTCGTCGGCTGCCCACCGCCCTCAGTTCTGCTGAGAACACGGATCACGACCCACTGCAAGGAGACCGACCGATGTCATCATCCCTCAAGCGAGTCAACCCGACCGACGTGCAGGCGTACGGCACGGCCGCGCAGGGTTACTTCGACAGCATCTACACCGCCCTCACGACTCTATGCAGCGATGTTGTCGGCGTTCACTACTACGGAACCAACGCCTATCAGTTCAAGTACGACGCCGGCGAGCTCGCCGAGGCGTTCGCCCGTGGCATGGCCAAGGATCTCGGCAGCCTCGCCGACGGGATCCGAGCGACGACGAGCAACATCGCCGGCGCCCTCGGCGGTGCGCCGATCAGCATCACGGTCAGCGGCAAGGAGATCAACGCCCCGACCCCGCAGGCCGACACCGGCATCCAGGAGGTCGATCCGACCGCGCTGACCGATCTGATCACCACCGTCGGGACCCGCTTCACCGAGATCAGCGACGCGATGTCCGGTCACAAGACCCGGCTGGAGAACACCGACTGGAAAGGCGATGCCAAGGACGGCACCGTCGGGCTCGTCGCCAACTGGACGACCAACGCCCAGACCAAGGCCACAGATGCTCAGACCAAGCTGGTCGACTTCATCAACAAGCAGATCGAAACGGTGACCGCCGCCGACGTGGCGCCGCAAGCCTGACGGTACGACCTCGATCGGACTCACGGCCATGACCGGAGCGGCAGCACCGAGCGTCGAGTTGACGGTCTGCGGGGAGGCGGCGGCGAGTGATGCCAACGTCGTCTTCCCGTTCGACCTCGCCCTTCCAGCGGCTCGTGACCTCTGGACGCTGGCCGAATCGGTGCGGACGAGCAAGACCGACTTGAAGACCGCCCAGGCGACCGTCGAGTCGTGGAAAGGCCCGCACCGCGACGTGTTCGACACCAAGGTGACGACCTACGGCTCCTCGTCGCAGAGCGTCGCTGACGCCCTCGAAGCGCTCGCCAACGGCATCGCCGCGGCGTGGGCCGCGGCCCGTGGTCAACAGAACCGGATCAACAAGGCCCGCTGGGTCGAGCACGAGAAGCAGAACGAGGGGGCGCGCGGCTGGGGCGTCGTCGAGTTCTTTGCCGGTGAGGTCGACTACGGCCCGCCGCCGGACAACCCGCCGGTGCCCGGCTCGCCCGACTTCCCCGAGACCGGCGACCCGGTCCGCCTGCATCCGGAGTGGGGTCCCTGACCGCCTCGACGGAAACTCTTTGGTCGCTGTGACGACGTTGCTGACGCCATTCGTGCCAAAGACACGGAGCCAGATTGCGGAGCTAGGTCGTCAGCTGATCGAAGACCAGCCGGGCGCCGTCGGAAACGAGCGCCGGTGATGGCAGCACGAACCCAACGAGGTGGCGCTGGAACCCAGGCGAGAGGAAGCCGCGGCCGACGTACACGGTGACGACACGGAGGTCGTCACGCTGTTTGAGCTGGTCGGCAAGTTCGCGTTCGAATCCTTGGTAGGCGGAGCGCTTGAAGGGCGGGCCGGCGACGGTCTGGACGAAGCGCCAGCGACCTGACATCCGTCGGGACACGGCCGGGGCGTACCCGACGGCGACCAGGTCGCCGAGGTCGATCGGTCCCTGCCAGCGGGCGATCTGGCGGACAGCGAGCAGGCGCCCGTCGACGGCGACGCGGGTGAGGCCGATCACCAGGTTGCCAACGCCGATTGCCACAACGCCGACCGCGGCGACGATCAAGAACGCCCACTGCTGCAACGCCACGGCGAGAACGATGCCAACGACGGCGCATGCGAGCGCCGCCCAGCGGACGAAGCCCGGGAGGTAGTTGCGCAGCACGACGGCACTCGGGAGCGTGTCCGGCGGATGTGATCCGGCGGGTGGCTTGATGCCTGCGTTTCGTAGGGCGACGAGCGTTTCGATGTGGCCGTGCTGCATCGCCAGCCGGTACGGCGACTTCGCTCCCCGTTGCGGCGACACGTCCGCTTGGCGAGCCGCCAGCTCGCCGGCCTGTTCGGCAAGTCCGCTGTTGGCGGCGACCTGCAGGGAAGACCAGCCGTCGTTCCACGGCGCCGGGGCAGTTGGTGTCACGGTGAGCCCGGCGACCTTGGCGCGAGCGTAGGCGAGCAGCTTGGTGTGCGCCGACGCGGCCGTGTCCCCTTCAATCTCCACGGAGTAGCCCCGCGTGGCCGAGTCATCGAGCCATTGACGAGCCATCCGCTCGCTGGCGAGACCACCGGCACCGGTCGGTGGCTCGACGCGAATGCCGCCGTCGCCGAGCAGTTCGATGTGTAGGGCGGCGGTCAGACTGGACTCCAGCGAGGCACAACCGACGGGTGTTTAGGGGACCGAAGGGTCATGTAAACGCCCATCGGTCGCCGTACCGGGATCGTCGGCATCGCGCACGCGTAGCTCGTGGGGGACACCGTGTTGGGCACGGACTTGCCGGCTCGACATTCTGTTGAAGGTCTGGTTGGCCTGGTTCTGGAACTCGACCGCCCGCCAGTGGACGATCTCGCCGGTCTGCGGGTTGGTGACGACGTAGTCGACGGTGATCGAGTCCGGGCGGGCTGATCCGGGTGGCCCGTCGACCGTGGTGAAGCCGTCGACCTGGAACCCGTGGTCGACCCAGGCGGCCAGTTCGTTCTCCAGCTTCTTGTAGGCGCTGTTGTTGAACTGGGCGTCCTGCGGAAACATGTTGATGTCGCCCTGATCGCTGGCGAAGCGATGGGCGACGATGTGACCACCGTGATCGGTTGACAGTCCCCGGTCAGCGGCGTCGCCTTGGGCCCGGACCTCGGCCGCGCTGCGGTCGAGTCCGGTGGCGGATTCGTTGATCTCGAAGCGAACCGAACGCGTCGTGCCCTCGGCGTCGCCGACGAACTCGAACCGATTGGAGCGGTACGTCCGCGGAGTGCGAACGAGGCCGTCCGGCGAGAGGTTGGCGACGGCATCAGCGGCAACCCGCGTCCCGGCCGCGGCAGCCGCGCCGGCGGCGGCTGCTTCACCATCGGAGAGCTCCGGCGTATCTGGTGCCTCGGCAGCCTCGGGTGTGTCCGCAGTGCCCGCAGCATCTGGGGTGTCAGCCGTGTCCGGCGTATCCGGCGTATCCACAGCGTCCGGCGTATCCGGAGTATCGGGCGTGTCCGCAGCCTCCGGTGTATCGGCGGTGTCGGGCGTGTCCGGTGTGTCCGCAGCCTCCGTATCGGCGGTGTCGGGTGTGTCCGCGGTGTCCGCAGCCTCCGGCGTATCGGCAGTGTCGGGCGTGTCCGCCGTGTCCGCAGCCTCCGGTGTATCGGCAGTGTCGGGCGTGTCCGCCGTGTCCGCAGCCTCCGGCGTATCGGCAGTGTCGGGCGTGTCCGCCGTATCCGCAGCCTCCGGCGTATCGGCAGTGTCGGGCGTGTCCGCCGTGTCCGCAGCCTCCGGCGTATCGGCAGTATCGGCAGTATCGGCAGTGTCGGGCGTGCCCGCCGTGTCCGCAGCCTCCGGCGTATCGGCAGTGTCGGGCGTGTCCGGCGTATCGGCCGCCTCCGGGGTATCAGCGGAATCGGGCGTGTCTGTGGCGTCCGGCGTATCGGGCGTGTCTGCGGCGTCGGGCGTGTCCGCAGCCTCCGGCGTATCGGGCGTGTCCGCAGCCTCCGGCGTATCAGCCGTCTCCGGAGTGTCCGCGGTGTGGGGTGTGTCTGCCGTATCCGTCGTGTGCGTGTCAGCGGTGTTCGGCGTATCCAGCGCGTCCGCACCGGCGCCAGCCGGAGTCGGATCCGGCAGGTCCGGCGCTGGAGAGTCCGGCGAGTTCACCGTGTTCGGATCGGCGCTTCCCGACGTCGGCACATCCGCACCACCGTGGCCCGGGACGCCGACGTTGTGCAGGAGCCCGCCGGCGCCGGTGCTCATCACCGTGTTCTGGACGATCGCCCCGTTGTCCCACCGGCCGTCGGCACCCCACGATGCCGGCATCGTCACGTCGTAGGTCTCGCCGACGATTCCGTCGCCGGCTCCCGACACCCCTTCCGACAGCATCGAACCGCCCCGCGTCGACAGCAGCCGCACGCCGGTGTTGCCGGCCAGGCGGGTGCTCGTCGTCAGGGCGTTGGCGCCGGCGCCGAGACCACCGCCGGCGGCTCCACCGAGGCCGCCGACAACCGCGTCGCGGATGATCGTCTCGCCGTTGAACTCACCGTCGCCGAGGTTCAACCCGGACTCGAGACCCTCTCGGGCAGCTCCCGATGCCGCCCCGGAAATGGCCCCGATAGCCGCGCCACCGAGGACCATCGCCACGGGACCGGCCGTGCCGAGTGTGGCGACCGTGACGACGATAGCGGTGGCGGCGATCGCCACCGTGGCGATGTTCTGCCACTGCGCCCCCGTGCGCCGGTCGCGGATGTCGTTGAACGCCTCGATCGAGATCGGCGACCGGCCGGTCGGGTCGAACAGGTTGATCGGATCGTTGGCGGCATACGTGTACGCCGACGTCGACCCCGCCCGTCCTGGCACCGGTGCGAGCGGGTCGGGGGCGAGGAACTGGCGCGTCACGACGTCGTACGGCCGCGCACCCATCCAGACGACACCCCGAGCGGCGACGCCAAAGTACGGGTGCCAGCCACCGTCGCATTCGGAGACGTCGCCCCAGGCGTCGGCGAGCTCGAACTGCCGCCACTGCACCTTCGAATCAGCGACCGTGGCAAACGTGCCGGAGTCGACCGTGACCACGGGGACGCCGTTGAGCGAAGCCGGTCGGGGTGGACCGGCCGTGAGATCCCAGGCGACGGTCGTGTCACCGGCCCGCCGCAGCGATCCGGTGGCATCGGTGTCGAAACGGCACACCTCGCCGTCGGTGACGACAGCTTCGAGGTGGGACTCACCCCACACGTAGGTGATCTCCGCGCCGCCACTGGCCCTGACCCGCCGACCGCGGGCGTCGTACCCGAACGTCGTCGTGCCGGCCGCGTCGGCGAGCTCGACGAGTTGATGGGCGGCGTCGTAGCGGAACCGGCGCTCGCCGTCCGGTGTGCGCTCGGCGACCAGACGACCGATCTCGTCGTACTCCCAGGCCCGCTGGCCACGCGAGTCGGACATCGAGGCGAGCTGGCCGGCGCCGTCGTAGGCGTACGTGGTGACGACGCCTTCGACGTTCTGCTCGAGCACCCGCCCGGCCGAGTCGCGGCGCAGCGACGTTGTCGAGGTCGAACCGTCGTGGTCGTCGACGACCTCGGTGACCCGACCGCACGAGTCGTAGATCCAGGTTCGGACAAATCCCGGCGAGCTGAGCCGGTCCGGAAGCAGGTCGGCGTCGCGGGACAGCTCGATGTGTTCGCCATCCGGAAGCGTCCAGGTCGTGACCATCCCGGCCGAGGTCGTGGCGCTCGGCAGCCCGTCGCCGGTGGCGTCGGCGTCGGCGCCGTCACCGGCCAGCTCAGCGAGATCGAGGTTCGATGTTCCAGCCGAAGCGGTGTGCGGATCGCGGTACGAGGTCGAGACGTGACGTCCGGCGGCGTCGTACTCGACGACCGTCTGGCGGCCGAGCTGATCCGTGATCGACGCCAGCTGGTTCAGGGCGGTGTGCTCGTACTGAACCACGCCTCCGCGGGCATCGACCATCTCGGCGATACGACCGCGGACGTCGTACCCGTAGCGGACGGCAGAGCCGAGGGAGTCAGCGGACTCGACCATGCGGCCGGAGACGTCGTAGACGAAGCGCGACTCGCAACCCGTCGGATCGAGGGATCTCGTCAACCGACCCGCCGTGTCGTAGTCGAACCGCCACGTCTCCTCGGCGGCATGAAGGGCGACGAGCTGACCGAGGACGTTGTACTCGTAGCGCTGTTCGCGTCCGGCCGGCGACACACGTCGAGTGATGTTCCCGGCGGTGTCGAGGTCGAACGTCCACCAACCCGTCCCGCGGTCGAGACCGACGACCCGTCCGGCGTCGTCGTAGCGGTAACGCAGCGTCGACGTACCGTCGCTCACCTCGGCGAGACGACCGGCGTCGGTATAGGTGTAGGACTCTTGGCGGCCGTCCGACGTTGTCTGCGAGGCGAGCAAGCCCTCCGGTTCGAAGGCGGCGGTGTACTGCCGGCCGTCGGGAGTCGTCAACGTGCGCACCCGGTCGACGAGGTCGCGCTCCATCCGCCACATCTGCCCGGCGGCGTCGGAGATCGCCATCCACCCGCCGAGGTCGCCGTACTCCTGGGCCAGCTCGTGTCCCGTCGGGTCGGCCTGCTTGACGATCCGGCCGGCCGGATCACGCTCCGTCACCCAACGGTCGTCGTTGACGTCGACGGCGACCTGCCGGCCGAATTCGTCGAGCTGCAGCCCGACCACGTCGCCGTTGGCGAATCGCGCCCCGACGATGCGTTGCTTGTCGTCGACGAGAAGATCGGTGGCGACGCCATCGGCGGCGACGAGGCGCTCCGGCAGCCCGGCGCGGTCGTACTCGACCGAGGTGACGGCGCCGTCGGAGTCGACACACGACAGGATCCGCCCCGCTGGCGAGTAGTGGATCTCGCCGCGTTGTCCCGCAGCGTTGATGACCGCGGTCAGCCTGCCGGCATCGTCGCGCTCGTAACGCACGACGCGGCCGTCGGGATGGTGGACGGCGACGACGCCCCCGGAGGCATCGACGTCGAACCGCGTGGTATCGCCGACGCCGTTCGTCGCTGCGGCGATGGTGCCGTCGGGGCGGGCGGTGAGGTGATCGACGACGCCATCTGAGTCGGCAATACGACTTGGGGTGCCGAACTGCCAATCGAGGTCGACGGCGAGTCCATGCTCACCGACGACGTCGATCCGCGTCGGGAACATCGAGTCGCCTGCGTAGGAGAACCTGGTCGTCGCCGTGTTCGAGGATTGACGAACGAGGCGATCGAGGTCGTCGTAGTCGTAGCGCTCGATGTCGCCGCTCGACCAACGCACCTCTTCGCGGTGCAGCCCGCCGGCTGAGGAGTCAACGAGCGTGAAGCTGCGGCCGTCGGGGTCGCGCTGGCTGACGACACGACCGAGACTGTCGAAGCGCCGGGTGAAGCGGAACCCTCCACCGGTTGCGTACATCTCGACGCGGCCCCGAGCGTCGTGGGTGTACACGGACAGCGGGTTGAAGTCGGGATCGGAGAGCGTCGTCCGGCGCACCTCGTCGTAGTCGAAGCGGGTCGTCAACCCGGTGGCCGAGGTCTGCTCGACGACGCGGCCCTCGGCGTCGTAGACCATCGCCACCGTGCGAATCCCGTCGGCATCGGTGATCGCCAGGATGCGGCCGGCGTCGTCGACCTCGTAGGTCTCCGACGAGCGGGCGTTGTCGACGGCGACGAGGGCGCCCGCCGGGTTGTAGGCGAACCGCGAATAGCGCCCGTCCGACGAGCTGATCTCGACGACACGGTCGCCCTTCCAGCGCAACTCCAGCGTGCGGCCGCTGTCGTGCTCGAGTCCGATCAGCCGGCGGGAGCGATGGTGGAAAGTGGTCGTCCCGATGAACGGCCCGGCGACTTCGGCGAGCAGGCCGTCGCGGAAGGTCCAGTGCTGGTTCGGAGTGCGCGAGCGCCGCCCCCAATGCAGTGCCTGAGCGTGCTCGTCGAGTCGTTCGACGGTGAGATCGGGGTCGGCGCGAACCCAACGTTGACCGTCTCCGTGGGCGGGGACCGTGAGCTGCAGGGCGTCGGGACCGACGTAGTGGAACGAGCCGTCACCGTCGACCTCGACGCGGCACTCCGTCCACGTCCACCAGCCGGGACCGAACGCTCCCGGCTGCATCGACTGCGAGGCGTACGTCCGCCGAAAGGACACGACGTCGAGGCGCGGCGGCACGGCGAAGTCGTGGGACTCGACGAGGAGGTGACCGGTGGCCGTGCACACCGGGTCGTTGACATAGCCGGAGTCCTGGGGAACGGTGCCCACCTGGGGCGGAGTCACCGTGATCTGCGTGGAGGCGGCGAGCTGGGTGATGTCGGTGCTGCGTTCGGCGGCGAGCGTTCTCAGCGCCGAGTCGAAGGCAACACCATTCACCGACACCAGCCCGTTCTCGCTTGCGTGGTCGGCGGCGAGCAGGGCGTCGTGAACGAGCTTGACCCAGGCGGGGATCTCGCGGAGCTCGTCGATCAGGCTCGTCATTGCCGCACCGACTATCGCGTCACCCTGCGCCGCGCAGCCGCCACCGGGGGCGTTGCGGAACGCGATGAATGTGTTGTCGAGGGTGTCGCGGTCGGTCTCGAGCTGATTGGCGGCAGCGGATTCCGTGGTTTCGAAGGAACTGAGCTCGTCGGGTCGTGCCTGTACGTCAGTCATCTCGCGGGAATCCTCGGGGGTCGCTGTAGCAGGTTCGGCGGCGTCTCTACGGTATCAAGATCACCAGTTGATGAGTCGTCGCCGGACGTCGTGAGGTTCCGACGACATAGGCTGGCGCCCCTGTGCAACAGGAAGAAGCGCTGAACACGATCGTCCACTCGCTGCTCGAGGAGCAGGCGCTCGTCGACGACCCGGGCTGGGACTCGTTCGCCGTGATCGTGTCGATCACCCCGGCAGTCAGCGAGATGACCGCCTATCGCTATGCCGGAGAGGGGCCGGGCAAGCCGACACCGGTGCGGGCGACCGGCTTCTCGCTGTTCCGCGACCTACAAACGGCGACCACCGGTCCCGACGGTGAAACGTGGGAGGTCTGCATCATCAAGGTCGAGCGGGACACCAAGCGCGGCTCGGTGAACTTCGTGTACAGCCCCGAAGCCGATCTCTGGCGGGCGACACCGGAGACCGCCCAGCGCATCGCCGAAAACGCCCGCCCGCGCCCCGCCGACTTCGCGTAGGTCATCGATGGCACTGCACGACGGTGTCGCTCGCCGCCGGCGGGCTGGCTGAGGCCTGTCCGCGGTCACGATCGTCAAGCGGTATGGACGGCGCGGACATCTGCCTCGACGACGAATGAACCGTCCGTGCGAACCGGCGCGTCGGCGGCACCCGTCACGTATGGCACGACTCGGAAGTCCACGTTCATCTGCGCCGGCGTCACCCGGCACCGGAGATAGCCACGGCGTTGGCTGACGTAGTGCAGATCCGGGGTGTTGTCGAGGAAGCGTCGCCCGGAGTCCGAGAGGTCGGCTCCATCGCCGCCGCTGCTAATCGACGTGGCTGCGAACTCGGCGCCGATCGGAGCCTCACCGTCATCATCGCCGGGCCGGATGTCGAAGGCGTAGCCGGCGTGGAGATCGCCGGTCAGCACTACGGGGTTGGACGCCGTGCCGAGGGCGTCGTACAACAGGCGCTGGGCCGCCGGATAGCCATCCCAGGTGTCGACGTTGACGATGCCGTGGTCGGCGGCGTCGACGCGGAGGTGGCTGGCGATCACCTGCTGGGCGACGATGTCCCACGTCGCCGTCGACCCTGCCAACCCGTCCGCCAGCCATCGTTGCTGCCGCTGACCGAGCATCGTCCGGCGAGGATCCGCGCGCTCGGCCGTGGCTGGTTGCCATGCCGACCCGGCGATTTGATCGGAGCGGTGCTGACGTGTGTCGAGGACATGGATGCCGGCGAGCGTGCCGAAGGCGAGGCGCCGATGCATCCGCATCGAGGCGCCGTGCGGCGGCGGCGTTCGGAGCGGGAGATGCTCCCAGTATGCCTGGTACGCGGCGGCTCGGCGGACAAGGAACCGTTCCGCTGACGCCGCGCCGCCGGAGAAGCCTGCGGCGTAGTTGTCCTCGACCTCGTGGTCGTCCCACGTGGCGATCCACGGGGCCGCCTGGTGGGCCGCTTGCAGATCGGGGTCACTCTTGTACCAGGCATACCTCCCGCGATAGGTGGCGAGGTTGTCGGCCTCGGTGGCGAGGTGGGCGGGCAGCGGGGTGACGAGCCGGCGGCCGCACTCGCTCTCGTCGATGGCCCGCTCGTACAGGTAGTCGCCGAGGAAGACGACGACGTCGGGCCAGTCGGCGGCGAGGTATCGATGCGCGGTGTAGTAACCAGCCCCCCACGACTGGCACGACGCCGCGGCGATATCGAGTTGGCCGATCGCCCAATCGGGATGGGGAGCGGTCTTCGTGCGCCCGATCGGACTCAGCCAGCGACCGCACCGGAAGCGGTACCAGTAGTCGCGTCCTGGTTGCAGACCGTCAACCACGACGTGGAGCGCGTGGGCATGCTCGGGCGATGTCAGCGCTGTGCCAGCGCGCACGATGTCGGTGAGGCGTGCATCGCCGGCGACCTGCCACTCGACGTCGTGCGGTCGGTGATCAATGCCGGTGTCGTCAGGGTCGACAGCCGAGGCAACGAGTCGAGTCCACAGCACAACGCTCTGTGGCCAGGGATCGCCGGAGGCGACACCGAGGGTGAACGGGTCCCGTCGCGGCGCTGGTGATGCCGTCCTCGCGAGGTTGCTCGACACCTCGGCGACAGCGTTGCGGGACAGCACTGCGCCGATCCCGACCGCACCGGCCGCACCGCCCAGGGCAAGGAATCGTCGCCGACTGAGGTTCAACGACTCCCATCGGAACAAGCCGAGATGACGGCTCGGGATCGGCGAGGTAATTACACCGTGATCATTCGGTGATCGATCGGAGACGCCACACGGCGGCTCCGGGGCGTGTCAGAGGCCGAGAGCGGTCTGCGTGTCGGGGCCGGCGATGCCGTCGACCTCGAGGTTGTTGGCGGCCTGGAAGTCACGGACCGCAGCCTCGGTTCGCGGTCCATAGGTGCCGTCCACGGCGATCGGATAGCCGGCGGCGACGAGGGCGATCTGGACCTGATCGACCTCGGGGCCGGTGGCGCCGGGCAACACGTTCTCGCGTTCGGGCAGGCCGTCGGCGCAGGACTCGGCGAACTCGGCGGCGGTGTGCACCGCCATGCCGGTGACGGTGAGATCGTCGACACAGTCAGCAGGGAACGCCCCGTCGTGAACCCAACCGCCGTCCGCGACGTGGAAGACGTCGACACGACAATCGATGCCGGCTGCCGCGCACGACTCCTGCCCGATCGCCCAGCCGCCGCGACAACCGATGATCTCGTCCACGGCGCGGCCGAGATCGGCGCCGATCGCCTGCGCCGTGCACTCCACCGGCGCGCCTGCGGTGACGACGACCGTCGATGACGGGGCGATCGGCGCGGCTGTGGGTGCCGGAGTCGGCACCGGAGTCGCGCCCGGGCCGATGCCGAGCGCTGCCTGCGTGCGCGGGCCACTGATCCCGTCGACCTCGAGACCGTTGCGGGCCTGGAACTCGCGAACGGCGGCCTGCGTGCGCGGCCCATATCGACCGTCGGGGATGAGGTCGTAGCCGAGAGCGACGAGGGCGATCTGCAGCTGTGTCACCCGATCACCGGTTGAGTCGGGACGGATGATCTCCGCCGGACCGGCCTCGCCCTCGCAGGGCGACGTGTTGAACGTCAGCGCCGTGTAGATCGACATGCCGGACTGGGCGAGCGACTCGGAGCAGGCAATCGAGAAGGCGCCGTCGTGGGTCCAACCGTCCTCGGTGACGTGGAAGACGTCGACGTCCTCGCACTGCTCGCCTGGCGGGCAGCCATCGATCCTGCCGATCGCCCACCCGGCGCGGCAGGTGACGTCCTCGATGACGAGATGGCCAGTATCGGCACCGATCCCGTCCGACGAGCAGTTCGGCGGCTCCCCTGGTGTCACGACAACCGTCGACGTCGGTCCTGCCGGCGACGTGACCCGTGGCTGCGTCGGTGGCGCCGTCTGCTGCTGCGTCGGTGCGACCTGCGGCAGCGTCGCTGGCAACGTGGCCTGCGTGGGCAACGGCGGTGGGGCGGCGGTGGTCGCCGGTGTCGTCGTGGTCGGCGGACCGATCGTGGTCGGGGGCACGGTGGTCGTCACCGACGAGTCGGACGTGATCCGCGGGATCGTGTCGTCCGGAGAGGCCTCGCGCGAGTCGGCACACGCAGCGAGGGCGATTGCCAACGCCGCGGCGGCGGCGATGATGTTGGACCAGCGGCGACGAGGGCTCTGGGTGCGCCCAGCCATGGTTCCAGTATCGACGCGAGCAGCGCGACGATGCCGTCATCCCCGCGGACGCCGCTCGTACACTGCGCCGTCATGCCAAGCCGGCGAACCACGCTGTTGACCGCGCTCGTGGTCGTGGTCGGCGCCGTGATCGCCGTGTCGGCAGTCGGAGGCGGCGACGGTGGTGACCCGCAACGACTCGAACCACTGCCTGATCACCCGCCGGTCGACGTCGACAGCACGCCGGTCGACGTCGAGAGCACCGTTCCCGAGAGCACCTTGCCGGCATCCACGTCGTCCACCTCGACCTCGTCCACGTCGACGACCACGACGACGATCGACCCCGATCTCGTGCCACGCGCGTTCCCGGTCGACCCGGCAGTGAACAGCTCGTTCACCCCGGAGGCCCACTCCAGCTACCGGGCGACCGACATCTTCGCCAGTTCCGGTTGCGGGACGGCGTTGCTCGCGCCTGTGTCCGGGGTAGTCGACGAGGTGCAGACGAACACATGGGATGAGAACGTCGGCGATCCGGCGACGCGTGGCGGCAACGCCGTGGCGATCATCGGCGACGACGGCGTCCGCTACTACCTCGCTCACTTCCAGCTGATCGACCCGGCGATCGTCCCCGGAGCTCGCGTCGACGCCGGGGACTTCCTCGGTGAGATGGGCGACACCGGGCGAACCAGCGCCTGCCATCTCCACTTCGGGCTGTCGCTCCCCTGCCCGAACGACGAGTGGTGGGTTCGACGCGGCGTCATCTGGCCGGACGAGTACCTGTCGGCGTGGCAGCAGGGCGAGAACCTGTCACCCCTCCCCGAGTTGCAGGCGTGGTTCGCCGAGTATCCCGACGCCTGCGCCTCCGTCGAGAACACGCCCTATCCAGTCGGATAGAGCGTGTCCTCTGGCGGACTCAGTCGGTGACGACGCGATCGAGCTCCTCGAGCTCACGCTCGCCCTCTGCGAACTCGAGCTCGGACTCCATATCGGCGACCACTTTTGCATCGCTGTGGGCGGTGATCCAACCGACGAGGGCCCCGAAGTCGTAGGCCGTCTCGTTGTGGAGGTGGTGGTCGATGCCGGCCGTCTCGACCTCTTCACTGACGCGGATGCCGATCGTCCTCTTCAAGGCGATGGCGATGGCCAGCGTGATCACGAACGAGTAGGCAGCGACGCCGACGTTGGCGAACAGTTGCTCGCCGAGCAGGTTGAGCCCGCCGCCGTAGAAGAGTCCTTCCCCGAAGTCGAGGCCGAAGAACGCCGGGTTGGCGAACAGACCGACGGCGAGCGATCCGACGAGTCCGGAGACGAAGTGCACGCCGACGACGTCGAGCGAGTCGTCGTAGCCGAAGCGGTACTTCGCCTTGACGGCGAAGCAGCTGGCGACGCCGGCGAGGGCGCCGATGGCGATCGGTGCCATCCCGGACACGAATCCGGCGGCGGGTGTGATGCCGACCAGACCAGCGACGATGCCCGAGGCGGCGCCGAGGTTGGTGAAGTGGCCGTCGCGGACGCGCTCGACGATCGCCCAGGTCAACCCGCCGGCGGCAGCGGCGATGAACGTGTTGATGAACGCCTGCGCGGTCTGACCCGTGGCGCCGAGCGCTGACCCGGCGTTGAACCCGAACCATCCGAACCACAAGATGCCGGTGCCGAGCATGACGAGCGGCATCGAGTGCGGTGCCGAGTTCTCCCGCGGCCAGTTGGCACGGCGGCCGAGCACGAGGGCGACCGCCAGCGCGGCGATGCCGGCATTGACGTGGATGGCGGTGCCGCCGGCGAAGTCGAGCGAGCCGCGCTGGTAGAAGTAGCCACCGAAGACGACCTTGAACACCGGGCAGAGCACGAGGATCAACCACAGCGGAACGAACAAGGCCCAGGCCGAGAACTTCATCCGGCTGGCGACGGCCCCGGAGATCAGCGCCGGCGTGATCACGGCGAACATTCCGAGGAAGGCGACGGTGGCGATCGCCCCGCCGTTGTCGTCGAGGATGCCGATGCCGTTCAGGAAGGCGGCGTCGAGGTTGCCGATCCACTTGTTGTCGAACGGGTTCTGGGCGAGCGTGTAGCCGATCGTCACCCACAGCACGGGAACGGCGAGGATGCACCAGAAGTTCATCATCAGCATGTTCAGCACGCTGCGGCTGCGGTCCATGCCGCCGTAGAACAAGGCGAGGCCTGGGGTCATGAAGAGCACGAGCGCCGCCGAGGTCAGCACCCAGGCCAGAGAACCACTGTCCACCTGAACTCCTTTGTCGGTTCATTGGCTGCGGGCCGCGCTGCCCATGCCTGCCGGTCGCGCCGGCATTTACGTGTTGCTCGACGGTGTCATTTCTGTGTTTCCGGCGTATTTCCGAATAGTCGCCCGTGTGTGAACTTGCCGCGCGGGGGGATTGGGCCGTCTTGTGGTTCTCCTCGGGTTTGTGTGGGTCGGTCGCGCGCTGCGTCACGGTTGCATGGCTCTGAAGAGCGGGCGTACTGCGGCGTCGCGCCGGGTGCTCGGATTCTGAGGCCACGATCCCGACAGCTGTGTCCCGTATTGGGCCTCGAATCGGCGCGTCAGCCGATGCCGGGATTCTGGTGCCGCAAAGCGGTCAGCGGTGACCGGTTTGCGGCCTAAGAATCGCCGCGGCCCCAGAATGGAGGTGACAGGTGGGCACCTCTCCCAGGTGTCGTCGCGACGCTCGACAACCGCCCCTTCCAGCGCCAGCGTGCTCGCCGGCACCTCGATCGAACCCACAGGAACCCGATGAGTCCCCGTTTTGCGTTGCAGCTAGGACGTGATCAGCGTGGCGAGCGCCCATACGGCACCGACGAGGCCGACGCCGGCCATCAGCAGCGAGCGACCGAGCGGCGCTCGTTCGAGAGCGTCCTGCTCGGGCTTCTCCGGCGGACGGGCGATGGCGGCGACGTTGCCGACGAACAGCGCCCCGCCGAGGGCGAGGACGAGCCAGGCGAGAAGGTCGTCACCGAGGAACACGCGCCCAGGATGGCGGCGATCAGGCGCCGCTCAACGCAGCTGACGCAACCTCCGGTCGAGATCTCCGCCGGTGCTGCGCCAAGAATCACAGGATTCTCGGGTACGTGTCGGCGTCGCTTCGCATCACACTGATGGCACGTACTGAGCGCCGAAGGAGTGACCAAGATGTCGAGATCTGTCGACGATGCCACGTTGCCCAGAGACATCGACGTCCTGGTCATCGGTGCCGGCCACGCCGGGCTGGCGATGTCGAGCTTCCTCGACCAGGCCGGCCGGGAACACCTGGTCATCGACCGCCGCGACCACTTGGGCGGTGGCTGGCAGGACCGTTGGGACCAATTCCAGCTGGTGACTCCGAACTGGACCTCGTCGTTCCCGGGTTGGGCGTACGACGGCACCGAACCTGACGGCTTCATGACCCGCGACGAGATCGCTGCGCGGGTCGCCCAATACGCCGACGTCGTGGGCGCTCCCGTCGCCCTCGCCACGGAGTTGCAGCGTTTGACGCCGATCGACGGCGCCGGCTTCCTCGCCACCACGAACCGCGGCGAGCTGCTGGCCCGGCAGGTCGTCGTCGCCACTGGGAGCTATCACACCCCGCGTGTTCCACTCCTGGCCAGACACGTCGCCGACCGCGTCACGCAGCTCCACTCTCATGAGTATCGAAACGAGGCGATGCTGCCCCCGGGCGGAGTGCTCATCGTTGGCTCCGGACAGACCGGGCTTCAAGTCGCCGAGGAGCTGTTCACCGCTGGCCGACAGGTGTACGTCGCTGTCGGCTCCGCCGGGCGGGTGCCTCGTCGCTACCGCGGCCGTGACCTCTTCAGTTGGCTCGCCGACGTCATCCGCCGCGGCCACGAAGTCGGCGTCACGCTGCCAACCGCGGAGCAGCTTCCTGACGGACGCCGACGGTTCAGCGCGATGCCGGCGTTGTCCGGCCACGATGGCGGCCACGACACCAACCTGCGCCAGTACGCCGCCGATGGGATCACACTGGCTGGGCACCTGACCGCTGGCGATGGTGAGCGACTGACCTTTGCCGGAGACCTCACGCGCAACCTCGAACTGGCCGACCAGTTCTTCGACGAACGCTTCCGCCCGATCATTGACGCGTACATCGAGCGTGCCGCGATCGGGGCACCGCCCGACAATCGCGTCGCGATCGTCCACGAGCCCGAGGAGGTGACCGAGATCCATCTCCGACGCGCGGGAATCTCGACGATCATCTGGGCGACGGGATACGGACTCGACTACGGATGGATCGAGGCGCCGTTACTCGACGAATTCGGCTACCCACGCAACGCGAGAGGCGTCGCCGCCATCCCCGGTCTCTATTTCCTCGGCCTGCTGTGGCAGCACTCCCAGGCGTCCGCCTCGCTCCTCGGGCCATCGCTCGACGGTCCCTACTTGTTGGAGGCGATGAGCCGCGACGCGCCCCGGCGTACGCGCCGAACGGCCGCGTCGCCCACTTCATAGCCGATACCGTCCGAAGTGCACCAGAAGGATGAGGTCGATGGACGAGACGCGAGCACTGTCCGTGGGTTTGTCTCAGGTGCTGTTGGCATTCACGATCGAGACCGACAACCAGGTCGAGCAGGGGCTGCGCGACACCGGGGCTCGACCAGTTTCGCTCGTGATGTGGTCGAATGTGATGCGATACGTCACCGACGATGGCACCACGGTCGGTGGCGTGGCCCATGCGACGTGTCAGCCGCACAAACCGGTCGCCTCGATCGTGGGCGGATTGGAGCGGTGGCGGTATCTCGCTGTCGACCACGACCCGCGAGACGGCGCCGTCCCGCGGCGGGAAGGGTTCGGTTCGGCGCGTGGGGTCAAACCCCAGACGGTGCTTCGACCGACGACGGCCGGCGCGGTAGCTCGGACGCTCTGGGAACCGTTGGTGGGTGAGATCGAGGACCGATGGGTCCGGCGGTTCGGCTCGCGGACAATCGAGGAACTGCGCAGTGCGCTCACGGGGATCCATGATCAGCTCGATGTGGCGACGCCGCGCTTCATGCCGGTGCTGAGCGCGAGAGGCCTGTTCGCCGGCCCGGTCGTGGCGCTCCGTGCGGGCGGACTGCGGTCCGAACGCGAGCTCCCCGCCCTCCTCTCGCGGGTCCTGCTCACGTTCACGCTGGCCTACGAGCACGGCTCCGTCGTGTCGTTGCCGACCGGCGCCAACGTGCTCCGAGTCCTTGGCCCGGAGCCGGCTCCGATCGGGTCCCTGCCGCTGGCCACCGGGCTCTCCCCAGAAGCAGTGAGCATGTCGCTCACCTGGCTCGATCGCGAAGGCTACGCACAGGTCACGCCGGACCCAAGCGGCCGGGGGAAGGTCGTCGCGTCAACGGCCGCCGGAGCAGACGCGCAGGCCGTCCATCTCCGACGACTGACCGAGGTCGAGGCGGCGTGGAACGAGCGATTCGGAAGAGACACCATGGCGTCGCTCGAGGTGAGTCTCGCCAAGATCCTCGGCGACAAGTCGCTGCCCGCCGGCCTCGTGACGCCAGCTGGTGGCTGGCGCGGGACGGGCGGATACAAGGCCCGCACCGCCGTCTTCTTCGAGCACCCGGCAACCGCGCTACCCCAGTGCCCCGTCGTTTTGCACCGCGGTGGCTGGCCAGACGGCAGCTGACCGACTTCGATACATGAATCGCGCCGCACGCGGCGCGGCTGCTGCATCAGTCTCGGCGCTCACACCGGCGCGGCCAATGGCCGCGCCGCGAGCAGTCCCAGTCGGTCGGGGTAGATGGTCAGCTCGTGTGAGTTTCGATCGCCCAAACGGTGTCTCGCTCGGGCTGGTACGAGCAGAAGGTACCGGTGCGGATGGAAGCATCGAGATGGCGTCCGAGCCGGGGGTGGGCATGGGCGATCCGGGTGATGGCGTCGCGCAGCCGGCGGCTGACCGCCTTCCTGGCGCGCTCGACGTGGTCGGGTGTTCGGCGGGAGCGACCGCCCAGGCCGTAGGCGACGGTTAGCTGGGAGATGAGCGCGTCGAGCTCCTCCTGGGCCACCGCCGCCGCTTCACCGTCAGCGCGTTCATGTGCCTGGTCGATCTCGGTTTCGAGATCAGCGACTCGGCGCTTGTATTGGGCCACGGCCGTCTGGTCGATCACTGGCTCGCCCCGGCCTTGAGTGGTGAGTCCCGCCTGGGCGGCCGCGCTCGCGGAGACAGACCGGGTACCGGTTCCCTCTGCTATGAGGTCGAGGACGTGGATCTCGCGTCGGGGTTCGCTGAGCAGGTGAGCGAGGTCGTGGAGGCCCTTGCTGTCTCGGAGGGTCACCACGAGGCCCCGGTAGCCGACGGTCCAGTACTCGCCGTCACGGCGGAACACGTTGGCCTGTTCGCTGGCGAGCCGACGGGCGACGTCGGGTCTGACGCCCTGGCGGACCACGGGCAGGACCGTCCGGTTGCCGGCGATCCCGGCCAGCTCGACGTCACGTCCGTCGCCGAAGCGGATGCCCGAGCCGGCGACGAGGTCGCGTACGGTGCTCGATGCCAGGATCTCGCCTGGCTCAGCCAGGTCGGCAAGTCGGGCACCGACGTGCACGGCGATGCCGAGAACGTCCCCGTCCACGATCTCGCACTCACCGGTGTGGACGCCGACCCGAAGGGGAAGGCCGCGTCGCTCGGCAGCGTCGCTGATGCCGAGGGCGCAGCGGATGGCGCGGGCGGGGCCGTCGAAGGCAGCCAAGAAGCCATCGCCGAGGTGTTTGATCTCCTGGCCACCGAAGCGGGAGAGGTGCTGCCGAACGTCCTGGTCGTGGGCGGCCAGGAGCTCACGCCAGACGTCGTCGCCCCGCTCAACGACCCGTGTGGTCGACTGGACGATGTCGGTGAACACGAGCGTGAGTAGGCGCCGCTGGCGGGCGGTGTGCGCGCGTGAGCCGACCAGAAACTGCTCGATCTCGGTCGCTACCGCCTCGGCGTCGCCGACGAAGGGGAGGTGGTCGACTCCGTCCAACTCGACGAGGTGACCGTCGGGGATCAGTGATGCAATGCGACGGGCGTAGGCCACCGGCGCCAGGGGATCGTCGCGGCGGTTGAGCACGAGCGCCGGCACGCGTACCGCCGGGAAGACATCGGGGAGGGCGTACGCGAAGTTCGTCATCAGCAGCGGCACGATCTCGTTGCGGCTGACCGACTGGCGCATGAAGCGGCCGAGCCATCTGGTGAAGTCGGCGTCGCCTGTCATGCTCGCCGCCCACAGGGGTACTCCGGCTTCGGCCGCCTCCTCGGTTCCCCACCCTGCACCCATGCCGGCGAGGAATTCCATGGCGCGCTTCTCGTCGTGCCAGTCCAGCGGATGCTCGATGTCCGGGAGGCGACAGACCGTGCCATACAGGATGATGCTGGTGGTTCGTTCCGGGTGGGTCGACGCGAACACGGCGGCCAACCCGGCGCCCTCCGATACCCCGAGGATCGAGGCCCGCTCGGTGCCCACGGCGTCGAGCACGGCGAGGATGTCGTCCGCGCGTTCCTCGAGTGTCGGGGTGGTCAACACGCCGCCTCGGTCCGAGAGCCCGCAGCCCCGGCGGTCGAAGATGAGAAGCCGACTGAACTCGGTCAGCCGCCGGAAGAACGCGACAAGCGACGGCTCTTCCCAGAACACCTCGATGTTGGACGCCAGACCGTAGGCCCACACGAGATCCGCCGGACCCTCACCGACGACCTGGTAGGCGATGCTCACATCGCCCGCCCGGGCGTACCGCGTGACCGGCTGGCTCATCGCTGCTCCTCCCAGTCCTGGTTGCGCGCCACCATTCTGCTCCTCCGCTCACGGCCGATGGCGCCGGCCAGGCATCAGGCGCTACACGCCGCGTCGCGACGCGACGGCGCCTGTGGCGCCCTTCTTCCCGAACGAGTCCACAACTCCACGGAGGACAAGCCCATGCGACACGTCAAGGTCAACGGCGTCGAAGTCGCCTACGAGGTCGTCGGTCGGGGTGAGCCGATCCTGTTCATCCACGGCGCCCACATCGCCGACGCCATGCAGCCACTCGTTGAGGATTCCGCCCTAGAGGGGTTCCAGCGGATCCGCTACCACCGACGCGGCGTCGGCGGAAGCAGCTGCCCACCCCAGGCGCGGGCAACGGCGGTCACCGTGCACGCCGACGATGCTGTCGGGCTGCTCGAGCACCTCGGAGTCGATCGTGCTCATGTGGTGGGCCACTCGAGCGGCGGATCCATCGCCCTCGAGATCGCGTCCCGCCACCCCACCAGGGTGTCGTCGCTCGTCCTACTGGAACCGGCGCTCCTGGTGGTGCCGAGCGGCGCGGCCTTCGTCGACCTGTTCACGCCCCTCGTCGGACGCTACGAAGGTGGCGACGCGGAAAGTGCGGTCCATGGCTTCCTGGCTCTCGTCGGTGATCGCGACTGGCGCAATGCGATCGAGCGGACGGTGCCGGGAGGGATCGCGCAGGCGGTGAAGGACGCCACCACGTTCTTCGTCAGCGAGCTACCTGCCGTATCCGACTGGACCTTCGGACCCGAGCACGCCACGGCCATCACGTGCCCGGTTCTGTCCGTGCTCGGCTCAAAGACGAGCCCCTTGTTCGTCGAAGGACATGAGCTGCTCCACGAGTGGTTCCCGCAGTGCCACGACGCGGACATCGCCGGCGCCAGCCACCTGCTCCAGATGGAAGCCCCCGGACCCGTCGCAGCGGCGATCGCCGCCTTTTGTTCGGACGCTCTCCAAGCACTACCGATGAGGTAGCCGCGAGACTGGCGCGTAGACGCGTCGCGTTCGCCCTTGTTCGACGCTGCTCACTGGCGTTGGCTGATCGGGGAGCGGCGACGCCTCACCCCGCCGTCGGGGCGGGCAGGGATCTGCTTGGTCATGACGCAGTTGCCCTGTCCCTTCGGTCGCTGGTAGGTGAACCCGAGCTGTTCGTACATCGTGCAGGTAGGCCTCGACGAGCCCGCCGCCGGCAATGCCGATCAGCTCCAAGGCGCCAAGGACAGCTGTCGCCGCTACTCCCTTGCGGCGGTACGGCCGGTCGACGAACAGACAGGTGATGCGAGAATCGGGGCGCCGTACGAGGCCCTGCTCCCACTCCTTGCGGTGGTGGATGTTGGGCAGCTCCTCGACCGTCCCGAACTGGCACCAGGCGACCGCGACGTCGCCGTCGAATACGAGCGCAGCGTGGGCGCGGCCCGGTTCGACGAGCCGCTGCTTGAACGCCCGGTTACCGACGTTGGTGCGTTCCGAGTCGTCGACGCCGCGGTGGAACCAGGTGCATCAGCAGCCGCCCCACACGCCGTTGTGCCGCCCGCCGAGCTCAGCGAAGGCATCCCACGTCTGCGGCCCGAGCGCCTCGATCCGGTAGCCCTCCCCGCTCTCGGTGGTGGTCACGCCGTCGACTGTAGATCCGGGGTGAGTGCCCCAGAATGCGGCCTCACGTGGACCGCGTCCCTACATCAGGCCATCCCGCGCGGCGCGGCGTTGTCGAAGCGGGCGTATTGCCCACGGAACACCAGGCGCATCGACCCCGTCGGCCCGGCACGATGCTTGGCGACGATGACGTCGGCCGCCCCCCGGTCCGGCGACTCCTTGTTGTACACCTCGTCGCGGTACAGGAATATCACGACGTCTGCATCTTGCTCAAGGCTTCCGCTTTCTCTCAAGTCGGAGAGCATCGGGCGCTTGTCGCTGCGGGACTCGAGGTTGCGGCTGAGCTGGCTGAGGGCGACGATCGGCACCTCCAGTTCACGGGCGAGGATCTTTAGGTTGCGGCTGATCTCGGAGACCTCGAGTTGGCGGTTCTCGGCGTTTCCGCCGCCGCTCATGAGCTGGAGGTAGTCGACGAGGATCATCCCGAGGTCGCCGTGCTGCATCTTCAAGCGCCGGGCCTTGGCGCGGATCTCCATCACCGTGACACGCGGGTTGTCGTCGAGGAACAGCGGCACCTCGAGGCGCCCGATCGCCCGGCCGATCTTGGCCCAGTCCGCCTCCGAGAGGCGCCCATTGCGGATCTTCTGCGAGTCGACCTCGGCCTCGCTGGCCAAGATCCGTTGGGTCAGCTCAACATGGCCCATCTCGAGCGAGAACACCAACACCGGTCGCCCGCTGTGCTTGGCGACATGTGTGGCCATGCCGAGGCCCATCGCGGTGTTGTGAAGGAACAGGTCGGCAGCGACGAAGTTGTGCACTTCGGGAACCGTGAAGTCGATGACCCGTGTTTCGCCGGCCGCCTCGATCGACACGACGCGGTCCCACCCAATGTCAGGTGACGCCCACCAACGCAGCTGGTCGTTGTCGAGTGCCTCGGCAAGCTGGGCAACCGTCTCACGGCGCAGCGGGCCCCGCCGGGAACGGTGAAAGTTGTGTCGTGCTGAACGACCGCAACGCCGATTCACCTCCGCCCAGCAGAGTTCGCCCTTGGCCTTCTCGATGTCGTTCCAGACCTCGCGCGGCACCGTGTCGAGGGAGTAGCCGGAGCGCGCCTTGGCCGCGACAGCACGAACCCGATCGACCGCATCTTGTTTGCCGAGGATGCCGATCTCGTCGCAGAACTTGAGCATCGACGGTGCGTCCATGATCTCGACCTCGAAGAATGGTCGGCGTCCATCGAGGTACTTCACCGACCGTTCGCGCAACTTCGTCCGAATACCGAAACGCAGCAAAGCGTGTGCGACGTCACGGGCCAGTTGTTCGCTGACGGACGCGTACCCGATTCGCGCATAGCCGGCCCGCGCAACCCACGCTGTGCCGTCGGTGGCAAACAGTCGGTTCAGGAAGCGGGCGAAGCGGTGACGCGGCAGCCGGAAGATCGCCGTCGGGAATCGCTTGTGGTGAGCCGTCTTTCCCATGACACCGTGACGCTCCAGAAGCGTTGTAACGGGGTTCTTGATCGCGCCACCATTGCGCCCCCCCGAGATCCGCCATGTCGAAGCCCGACCATCTGTGCCACCGAACCGCAACGAGAGTCCAAACGATCGGGCAGCACGCTCGGCGCAGCCGCGAACGTCTGGGCTGGCCGTGGTGAGTCGAGGAGTTGACCCCGAGGACAGTGACCCATCGCCGATCAGCAAAGCGAGCAGGTCGATCTCCTGGTCCGGGAGATCGTCGTTTCCGAAGATCGGAAGTGAAGTCGGCATGGCGATGAACTCACCGGGTTCGATGTCGGCAAGCGCGCGCCATCCCCTGGACGTCAGAAGTGGGTGACTCGCGGTGACCGTGACGGTGCGACCGCTTCGGGTTGTCACGGTGAAAACCGGTTTGATCCCGTCATCGAGGCACACCGAGACTGGCCGGCGCTGCACACGGCCGTCCGCGTTGAGAGACAGCACATCGAGGACACCGCGGCTCGCGGTCCGTTCGAACATCTCTGCGGCACTCACGACTTCCGCTGTTTCGAGGTCGATCATCGGAGTGTCGGCACGACAGCATTTGCCCATGCTCGGTCTCGCCCCGACGATGTTGAGTGTTGACGGCTGAAGGCCCGACAGCAACTCGTCGAGGTCGTTGAAGCCGGTGGCGATTCCGGTGATCGTGTCGCCGCGGGCGAAGTTCTCTTCGATGCGGTCGACGGCGAGCTTCATCAACTCGCCGATGTCGCGGTAGCTGTCGACGACCCGTCGGTCGGCGACGCGGAAGACTCGACTCTCGGCGTCGTCGAGGGCGTCATCGACGTTGTCGGGACGGCCGTAGCCGATCTCGGAGATGTCAGCGGCAACGAGGATGAGGCGGCGCAGCATCGCAGCGTCCTGGACGATCTTGGCGTACGACGCAGCGTTGGAGATCGCCGGCGTGGCGTTCTGCAGGGCGTGGAGTGCCTCGACACCACCGGCCTGTTCGAGCAGCCCCAGCCGTGACAACTCGTCGGCGACGGTGATCGTGTCGACCGGGCCGCCCGACTGCGACACCGCTACGGCGACGTCGAAGATGTGTTGGTGGCCGGGCTTGTAGAAATCGTCGTAGCGCAACCCGGCCTCGATGACGGCACCGAGGGCGTCGCGTGACAACAGGATGGCGCCGAGCACGGACTCCTCGGCCTGCAGGTTGTGCGGTGGGATCCGGCCGTTGGCCGGGCGCGCTGAACCAGAGCCGCGGTCTCTCGGGGAGTTGGAACGGTCGGCGCGATCCACCCGGTCACCCTGCCAGTGCGGTCCTGTGCGCAACCAGGGGGGAGCGCCAGCAATCCGCTGGACAAGTCACCCAATTCTGTGGACCGTCCTGGGGCTTTGCTGTGCACAACATCGACGCGATCATGCGTTCGATGATGCATGAGAGGTGTCACACCCGAAATTGGCGAGTCAGGCGTACGGAACAACTGGCTCTCCTGCCGTCGATTCTCGGGCCGCCACGCAGACAGAAATGTCCGGATCGGGGACTCAGAATCCGTGGAACCCGTCGCCATCGCCGGCGACCACCCACTTCAGGCCGGCACGACCTCGACGGTGATCGGGAACGAGACGTCGGTATGCAGGTGGGCCGTCACGGTGTGCTGCCCGACTGACTTGATCGGCTCCAGATCGAGGTGCTTGCGATCGATGGTGACGCCCGTCTGGTCGGCAACCGCGGCGGCCACGTCGGCGGCGGTCACCGAGCCGAACAACCGGCCCTCGGAGCCGGCCTTGGCGGTGATGGTGATGACCTTGGGAACCAGCGTGCTGGCGACGGTCTGGGCCGCTTCGCGGTCGCTGGCGTCTCGAAGATCGCGGGCCCGGCGCATCTTGGCGGCCTGATCGACGGCACCGTCGCTGGCGCGGAATGCCAACCCGCGGGGGAGCAGATAGTTGCGACCGAACCCGTCGGCGACGTCGATGATGTCACCGCGCTTGCCCACGCGGTCGAGGTCGGAGCGGAGGATCACCTTCATCTCACTCCTCCTCGTCACCGTTGGTGGCGACCTCGTCGACCAACCCCTCGGGCTCGTCGATCACCGCCTCGTCGTCGATCGCCACGTCCTCGGCGACGCCCTCTGCCGCCAGATCGCCCTCGCCGCGGCCCGGACGACCGTCACGCGGCGGCCGGGTGCGCTGGCTGGCGACGCGCCGGGCGTACGGCAGCAAGGCCATCTCCCTGGCGATCTTGATTGCCCCGGCGACGTCGCGCTGCTGCTGCAGGTCGTTGCCGGAGACCCGCCGGTTGCGGATCTTGGCGCGATCGCTCATGAACCGCGACAGCAGGTCGACGTCCTTGTAGTCGACATACTCGACGCGTTCGAGGACGAGCGCGCTCGTCTTCTTCTTGTACCGGCGGGGCGCCGCGTCCTTGGCGGCGCGGGCACGGTTCTTCTTGCTCGCCATCTTCTCTCCGGGTGCGTGTGAGGGTTCGTCGTTGGGAACTTCAGCCGCGGCTCAGAACGGCTCTTCGTCGCTATAGGTCGAATCACCCGGGCCGGCCGTGGCTGCAGCCGCCGGCGCAGGACTCTGTTGCTGGCCGGCCTCGCCGGTTGTGCGCGCTGTCTTCTCGACCTGCGCCTGCGCCCAGCGCAGGCTCGGGCCGATCTCGTCGGCGATCACTTCGATCTTCGTGCGCTTGGCGCCCTCCTCGGTGTCCCACGAGCGCTGCTCGAGGCGGCCGTAGACCACAGCGCGAGTGCCCTTGTGCAACGACGCGGCGACGTTCTCGCCCAGCGTTCCCCAGGCGACGACGTCGAAGAATGACGTCTGTTCCTGCCATTCGCCGTTGGATTGGTAGCGCCGGTTGACGGCCAGCCCGAAGCTGGCGACGCCGCGGCCGCCGCTGGTGTAGCGCAGTTCAGGATCGCGTGTGACGTTCCCGACGAGTGTGACGGTGTTGTCTGCCATGTTCAGTCTCTTCCTCGTGTGCGACCGGCGCCTCAGGCGGCGTCGACGGTCATGCCGCGCCGCGTCGCTTCGCCGGCGGGCAGCTTGATCAGCTTGTGGCGGACGACGTCGTCCGCGATGCGGAGGGAGCGTTCCAGCTCGTTGAGCGATCCGGCCGGGGCGATGACCTCGACGACCAGGTAGTAGCCGGTTTCCTTGCGGTTGATCGGATAGGCGAACTGACGCTTCCCCCACCAATCCGGCTTGCCGTGGATCGAGCCACCGGCAGCGGTGACCGCGTCGGTCACGACCTTGACGTAGGACTGCGCCTTGGGATCGTCGACGTCCCCGTCGATGATGACCATCAACTCGTATGCACGCATCATGCGTGACAACCTCCCTTCGGACCCGGCCGTAGTTGCGATCGCGGGGCCCCGTCATGGGGCAGGGTGAATATGACCGGGCGAGTGTATCGGCGAGTCGTGAACATCCCGCCAGCATGAACGCCGGGTGTCAGTGTCCGTTCGAACCGCCGAGCGGCAACACCTTGCGGAGGTGGTGCCAGTGGCAGCCGACGCACGCCTCGACGACGTACGCAGACAGCTCGTCGCGGCGGCGGTTGAGCATCGCCATCTCCTTCGCGGTTGAGACGCACCGGCCGTGGGCGGGCAGGCGAGCGCCGAACACGTACGTCACGAGCCGAAGCTCGAACTCCTCACAGATCGGGCAGGGCTGGTCGAGCGGCGACCCGACGTTGGTGGCCGCCCGGATCAGTTCGGGATGCGCGTCACACACCTGATCGCGGCTGAGCCGGCCGCGCTTGTACTCGTTGATCAGGATGCGCCGGGCGAATCCGTGGTCGACGGTGCCACGGCGCTCCCCCGCACCACGCAACGCACCGATCGACATCGACATTCCGACAAGGGTAGACGGGCCGACGGCCGGGCGGATTCCGCTATACCGTTCGGGCCAGTCCGCCCAGGCCACACTGGGCACTTGTGAGCAATGCAGTGACCGAGAACGTGACATATGGAGAAGCCGTCCCGAACGACGAGGAGCTCGGACTGCTCGGCGACGTGTCCGGGGGCCGGCGCGTGATCGAGCTGGGGATCGCCGACAACAACTCGATCGCCCTGGCACTGCGCGGGGCCAAGGCGATCGCCGTCGATCCCGACAGGGACCGGCTCACCAACCTGCGCGTCGCCGCGGCCGACGCCGATGTCTCGGTCGAATGCCACGAAGGCGACCTCGGCGACCTCGGTTTCGCCCCGAGCGGCACGATCGACGTCGTCCTCGCCGTGCACACCCTCGACGACGTCGACGACCTCGGACGGATCCTCCGCCAGGTGCACCGCGTCCTCAAGCCCGGCGCCCCGTTCGTGCTCGTGCTCGATCACCCCTTCGCCGCCGTCGGACCGACCCCCGGCGGCAAGGTCCGCCGCTACGGCGAGGACAGTCGCACCGTCGGCGAACTGCTCGCCGCCCTCGACCGGTCCAACTTCCGAGTCGAGAGCTTCGACGAGCTCGGCGTCAGCGGCGAGTCGGCGGTCCCCACAACTCTGGCGATCAAGGTCCGAAAACAAGGCTCGTAAGTTTCGCCGTCATTCGTTCGCTCGCTGCGCTCGCTCTCTCCATTCCGGCGAGCTCACGGAGCGGCCTCCGGCCGCACGAAGAATCTCTGCTGGTCGACCGGCAAAGCCGGATCGACCAGCGTTGGGGGGTTCCGGCAGGAGCCTCCACCCCCCAAACCCCCCGCCCGGGCGCGGTCAGGTTGACGCGCGCTCGGACTCGATGATGCCGGCCGGGCGGGGGCGGCCGAACAGGTAGCCCTGGCCGCGGTCGCAGCCGATGTCGCGCAGGCGGGCGAGCTGCAGCGGCGTCTCCAGTCCCTCGGCGATGACCTCGAGCCCGAACGAGTGACCGAGGTTGACGACCGCCTCGACGATGGTCGTGTCGTCGGTGTCGAGACCGAGGCCGGCGACGAAACTGCGATCGATCTTGATCGCCTCCACCGGGAAGCGTTTGAGGTACGTCAGCGACGAATAGCCGGTACCGAAGTCGTCGACGGCGAGGTGGAGGCCGAGGCCGCGCAGCTTGCGCATCGCCACCGTGGACGCCTTGACGTCGGCGAGCAGGGCCGACTCGGTGATCTCCAGCCACAGCGAGTCGGCCGTGATCCCGGTCTCGGCGAGCAGGCCGGCAACGAGCGTGGCGAACGACGCATCGACGACTTGGCGGGTCCCGACGTTCACGGCCAGGTACGCACTGGCGAAGGGGAGGTCACGGGCCCGCCAGCGAGCAAGCTGGGCCAACCCGTCGCGCAGGATCGCCTCACCGACGTGGCCGACGAGGCCGGTCTCCTCGGCGAGCGCCAGGAACTGCTCAGGACCGAGCAACCCGCGTTCGGGGTGGAGCCAGCGCGCCAGCGCTTCGAAACCGACGACGTGGCCGGTCGTCAGCTCGACGATCGGCTGGTAGTAGGGCACGATCTCGCCGCGGTCGATGCCTCGGCGCAGTTCCGTGGCGGTGCGCAGGGCGAGCGCCGTCGTCTCCTGCAACCCCGGCGCGTAGGCCTCGACGCAGTCGCGGCCGCGGGACTTCGCCCGATACATCGCCCCATCGGCGTCGCGCAGCAAGTCGGCGGCGACCGTGCCCTCGGCGGCGTTCACCGAGAAGCCGATGCTGGCGGTGATGAAGAACTCGATGCTCTCGACATCGACGGCTTCGCGGATCGTCGAGCGCAGCCGCTCGGCCACTCTCCCGGGGTCGAAGGAGCCGTCGGCCCCGGTTTGCAGGACGACGATGAACTCGTCACCGCCGAAACGGGCGAGCAACGTGCCGTCGCCGACAGCGCCACGGATCCGCTCCGACAACACGGTCAACAGACGGTCGCCGATGCCGTGGCCGAGGCTGTCGTTGACCGCCTTGAAGTTGTCGAGGTCGACGAACAGCAACGCCACCGACCCGATCGGCGCCACGGCGAGCAACTCGTCGACCCGCGACAACAGCTCCGCCCTGTTGGGCAGACCGGTGAGGTCGTCGTGAGTTGCGGCCCAGCGCAGCTGATCGGCGACGCGGCGCTGCTCGGTGACGTCTTCGATGTGGGTGATCGCCAACGGCACACCGTCGTCCTCCGTGACGGCGACGCGTGTCCGGGCCCACACATAGGTCCCGTCGCTGCGCTCGTAGCGCTGGTCGAGGAGATAGGTGTCGGCGATTCCCAACTCGAGGCGGGCACGATGGACGGCGGCGGCCTTGAGGTCGTCGGGGTGGGTGATCTCGCGGATGCTGCGCCCAACGAGATCGTCGACCGGGCGCTGCAACATCTCGGCGAGCGAACGGTTGGCGTCGATGATCGTCGAGTTGTCGAGCCTCACGAGGGCCATGCCCGTGGGGGCCGAGTGGAACGCCTGCTGGAAGCGGCGACGCGCCTGCTCCAGGGCACGACCGCGGCCCTCTCGCTCGGTGAGGTCGACGAGCCGGACGATCGCTCCGTCGGTCGAGCCGCGGGGCTGGTCGTAGGTCGCCGCGACGACGGTGATCGATCCGTCGGCACCAGTCACGCGCAGCGTTGTCCCGTCGACACCCGAACGCCAGCGGGCTTCGGCGAGCCAGGCGTCGAGGATCGGACGGTCACCGGCGTCGACAAGCTCGCGCAGCGGGGTTCCGGCGAGGTCTGCCGTGGAACGCCCGGTGAGCTCGGCGGCTTTGGTGTTGGTGCCGCGCACGAGCCCGCCGGCGTCGATCGACACGACGGCTTCGGGAAGGTCGTCGAGGAGGATCCGCAGCTCGGATTCCGTGTCGACGAGCCGCTCGATCGTGCGGTGAAGGTGGCCGGTGATTCGCCGCGACTCCAACCACGTGGCGACGACGGCGCACAGCGCCAGCCCGGCGGCGACCCCGAGCACGATCACCGTGGTGCGCGACCGCGGCTCGCCGATGCGGATGACGAGCACGACGGCGGCGAACAGCAAGGTCGCCGCGACGACAACGGACACCACCCAGCGCCAAGTTGCAGCGCGGCGCCGGATCGCCACGGCGTCGGTCAAGTCGTCGCGCACTGAACGTCGACCGTACCCCGGTCAGCGGTGATCGGCGTGCCACCTTCGCAGGCGATGAGCCGCCGCGTCAGCGCCGATCAGCCCCTCGTCGAGGCGGATTTCCATGAGGAAGGCAAGCGCCTCGCCGACGATCTTGCCCGGATCGACGCCGAGCAGCTCCATCACGGCGTTGCCGTCGAGCTCGGGACGGAGCGACGCCAGCTCCTCGGCGGCCGCCAGCTCGACGATGCGCTCCTCGAGGTCGTCCATCCGTTTGCTGAGGGTCGCCGCTTTGCGAGCGTCGCGGGTCGTGCAGTCACAGCGGGTGAGCACGTTCAACTCGGCAAGTAGGTCGCCGGCGTCGCGTACGTAGCGGCGCACCGCCGAGTCCGTCCATCCCATCTTGTAGGTGTGAAACCGAAGGTGCAGGGCGACGAGGGCGGTGACCGCGGCGATGTCGGCGGCGGGATAGCGCAGCGCCTCCATCCGCTTGCGTGTCATCTTCGCCCCGACGGCGTCGTGATGGTGGAACGTCGTGCCCTTGCCCGGGTGGTAACCCCTGGTGCGCGGTTTGCCGACGTCGTGGAACAACGCCGCCAGGCGGGTGATGCGGAAGTCGTAGCCGGGAGCGCACCGCGCGTCGACGGCCGGCGGGCGCACGTTCTCGACGACAGCGATCGTGTGGCTGAGCACGTCCTTGTGGCGATGGATCGGATCGTGCTCGAGGCGCAGCGCGGGAAGCTCGGGCAGGAAGTGCTCGGCCAGCCCCGTGTCCACGTAGAACCACAACCCGGCTGAGGGGTGGTCCACGACGATCAGCTTGTCGAGCTCGTCACGGATGCGCTCGGCCGACACGATGTCCAGGCGCCGCGCGCTCGTCATCACGGCATCGACGAGGGCGGCGTCCGGTTCGAGACCGAAGCGAGCGACGAAGCGGGCGGCGCGCAGCATCCGCAACGGGTCGTCACCGAAGCTCACCTGCGGGGCGAGCGGCGTGCGCAGGATCCGCCGGGCGAGGTCGGCGGCCCCCCCGAACGGATCGACGAGAACCGGTTGCGCCCCGTCGGGGGTGGTGACGCGGAGGGCGATTGCGTTGATCGTGAAGTCCCGGCGGGCGAGATCGTCCTCAACGCGGTCCGAGAACGTCACCTGCGGCTTACGCGAGTCGTCGAGGTATGCCTCCGCGCGAAACGTGGTGATCTCGTAGATCCGTTCCCGACCGTCGGCGGATCGGCGGATCGCCCCGATCGTGCCGAAGCGCTCGCCCTGCTCCCAGATCGCCTGCGCCCATCCCTCCAGACAGCGCTTGACGTCAGGTGGCCTGGCGTCGGTGGCGAGGTCGAAGTCGAGGTCGTCGCCGTGCTCGTCGAGCAACAGGTCGCGAACCGCTCCACCGACGAGGTAGAGATGGTGGCCGGCTGCGGCGAACCGATCGGCCAGCGGCGCCAGTTCGGCGAGCACGGCCGTGAAGCGCTCCGGGATCACCGCGGCCGACACATCGCCCGAGGTTAACGGCCTCCCCTTCGCGATCTGGGCGGCTCAGGGGGGTTACCGGGTTGCGAGCCGCCCAAATCGCGCCTCTGGGGGAGATCGGGTGGCGACGGTGGTTCTTGGTGTGGACCTCAATCCTGCTGCGAGGTGCGGCGGACACCTCGCGATGGAGAAGTCGGCGCACCAGTAACCGCCGCCGCCACACTCTCAGTCCACTCAGGGCGCGTCCCACGAACGTACCGAGCCGTCGCCTGCGACAAGTTGGGCTGACCAGCGGGCCACGCCCGCCGTGCTCAGGCGCAGCGTGCCGAGGTCGACGCCGGCCACCGCCAGATCGGCGGAGGCGAGCAGCTCGGCGACCTGGCCGAGGTCCCTGCTCGGATCGGTGGCCGGGTCGTCGCCGTACAGCGCCCGGCGCCACGCCGCCTCCCAGGTCGCCCCGGCGCCCCATCGCATCGTGTCGGCGCCGAGGACGACCACCGTCGGCACGGCATGCCCGAGGCGACCATCGAGGACAATCGCCCGCCCAATCGACGTGCCGTCGAATGCGGGCGCCGCAGGGAGATCCCCGCCCCGTTCGAACTCGAGGACTGCTTCCCAACCGAGCCGATCGCTGATGCCCTTGAGGAACGCCGCCTCCCTGGTCGAGGCCGTCGCCAGGCCGATCGGCCGAGGATGCTCGGGAGTGTCGGGGCAGTCGGCATCGGACCACACGGCCGCGGCGGGAAGCCACCAGGAATGGCCGTCGACGTCGGAGGCGGTGACGAGGCGGTCGCCAGTGACCATCGCCCGCTCCGCCAGCGCGCCGAGGCTGACCGTGGGGCGCTGCCGGAGGGCAACGGCCGATCCACGATCGAGCAGCGTCGCCGCCGTGAGACCCAGCGACGGCGCACTTCGCGCATCTCGGCGCCCGACCGGGAGGTTGCGCAGCTGAGCATGATCGAGCGTCGCGGTCACATGTCGATGATCGCCGTAAACGGTAACAGCGCCGTGTGAACCCGTCCCGAATCGTGGACGCCAGATGCCTTACGGCAGTGGGACGCGAATAGGACGGCGACCCGAGATGATGGAGGCATGGCTTCCAACTTCTGCTTCGGCGCGCATCAAATTCGGGGACCTCGCGGCGGCATCGGCGTCCGCGGCCCTCGCGGTGGTATCGGGGTTCGCGGACCCCGCGGCGGCATCGGCGTCTGATAGCGCCGCTACCCCACCCGCAGACGGTCCCCTTCGGCTCGCCCTAGCCGTTGGCGGCGCGGCGGATCAACTCGTCACGGCGGCTCTGGGCGGCTTTCGGCGGCGTAGCGCCCAGGTCGCGGGCTACTTCTGAGGCGTCTTCGAGTATGGCCACCGCCGCCGCGGTGCGCCCCTGCAGGGTCATCAACTCGGCGAGGCGGACGTAACGCGAATCGGTATAGCGGTCGAGCCGCAAAGCGCGCTCGGCGAGGGCTTGGGCGAGCACGAGGTCGCCGTTGTCCTCGGCCTGTACAGACAGCAGGTCGAGCAGGCCGATCAGTTGGTGATCGACGAGGCGCCGCTTGGCGAGCGCCCACTCCTCGTATTCGAAGTCTCCGAGCACGGCGCCATCGACGAGGGCAACCGCTGCGAACGCCAGCCGTCCGGCGAGCTCCGGATCGCTCCGCGCGGACGACAGGGCGTCGGTCGCCAGGCGCTCGAACTCGTCGAGGTCGCAGCCGACGTCGGGGGCAAGGCGGACACCCGAACCGAACCTGGTCAGGACCTCGCCCACACCGCGGCGCAGGCGCAGCAGGACGTTGCGCAACCGCGCCCGGCTCGTCTCCACGTCGTCGCCGGGCCACAACGCCTCGGCGATCTGATCGAACGTCGCCACGCCGCCGTGGGCGACGACGACGCCGACCAGGCGTTGCGGGTTACCGGTTGGAATGTCGACGACGCCAGTGTTGTCTTCGACGACCATCGGTCCGCCGATGACCCGGATTCGGCGGCCGGGCGTCGTCGTTTCACGTCCTGCCACGGCTTCGGCGCCGCCACCTGTCTGGCGTCGGCCGGCCGCCGCCGCGTCGAGGTCCAGCAGCTCGTTCAGCTCCTCGCCGGCGCGCCTTTCGCCGAGCGTGTGGAAACCCTCGAAGCCGAGGCCGAGCAGCTCGCGCTGCGCAGACGCCTGCAGCTCCCGGGCACTGTCGAGGTCGCCGGCCCGGGCGCTGGCCAAGGCGGACACGAGCAGTACTCGCCACCATTCGGCCGGCCGCGTCATCTCGAGTTGTTCGTCGACGTTGCCGAGCGTTCCGCGACGAGCCTCGAACACGAATCGGGCGCGGCGCACCTCGTGATCGAAGACCTTGGGGCGGGACTCGGCACGGCGCAGGTAGCGCTCGGCGAGACCGAGTTCTCCGAGCGCCCCGAGGACCGTCGTCACGTCACACAGGAACGACACCCCGAGCAGGTCGTCGGCGTCACCCAACGCCGTGTTCTCCGCGGTGGCGATCCACCGCAATGCCGCTGCCAGGTCGTCCTGACGAGCAGCGATCAGGGCCCGGCCCCAGGCCGCCGTGGCGACGATCGTCGAGTTGTCCTGGAGGTAGCCGAGGTCGGCGACGCGATCGAAGCGTCCTGCCGCGGCAGCCAAGCGGTTCGCTTCGAGCAGGGCGAACCCCTCGTAGGTCATCAGCCAGGAACGCTCGGCGTCGTTGAGACCGGCGACGGCGAGCACCTGGGCGAGCACAGCGAGCGCCTCGTCGAATCGTCCGAGCGGGATGAGCACGGCCATGGCCAGGTCGCAGCGACAGTTGCGGCCAAGGGCGCTTTCGCCGCAGGCATCCCACGCCGCGGCCGCGACGCGGAACGACTCCGCAGCCAGCTGCAGATCATCACGTGTCTCGCTCGCCGCGGTCGCCAGGGCGAGCACCTCATGGGCGCGGGCGAAGGTGTGCTCCTCGCCGGGGCCGATGTCGCGCAGGCCGCTGCCGGCCAGAGCGATCGCCTTCTCGCGGTGGCCGCGGAAGAACTCCGTGCGGGCGACGGCGGCTTCGATGCGCCGGCGCACCGGCGGATCGGCGTGCTCGGCCAGGGCGGCAGCTCGATCGACGTCGTCGAGGACCTGATCGAGACGACCGAGCGGCGCTGCCGCGTTCGCCCGCATCAGCAGCAACGCCGGCTCGCTGTCGGTGACGGTGCCGAGGCGAGCGAGCACGCTCAGCATCGCCCGCGGCTCGACCGACTTGGTCACCGATTCGGGAAGGTTCATCAGCAGCCGTGCGGCGCGGTCCGGCACACCGGCATCGAGGAGCAGCCCGGCAGCCTCGAGCGGCCGTCCGCGCTGCGCCAGCGCCGAGGCCAGCCGTGTCGCCGTCGCCGCCTCGATGTCGTGGGAGCGGTAGAAGGGGGCATCGAGCACATCGATGTCGCCGGTGATCTGGCGTCGCAACGGGATCCCTGCCGCCAACGCTCGCCAGACGAACCCACTTCCCCCGAGCGACGCGAGCAACGCCTGGTCGACGCCTGGCGTGCGGGCGAGCAGCCCGACGAGCACGCGATCGGCGCTGTCGAGCTCTTGCAGGGCGGCGGCGCTGGCACTACGCGAGACGTGGGCGACGATGGCGACGGGATCCTGGGTGGGCTGGCGCCGCCACTGGTCGAGGGCGGTGACGACCAGCTTCACGCCTCCGTCTGCCGCTTGCACGACCTGGTCGGCGATCGCCCGAGTCAACTCGGGGACGGCGTCGACGATCTCGTCGGTGCCGATCGCCAGCGCCGAGGTGTCGAGGATCAGCCCGTCGAGCAGGTGAGCGACCTCGTGCAGCTCCTCGGGGAGGAACCGCCCGGCGACGATCAATCGAACGTCGGCCGGGGCGTCCTCGACGCGCTCGACGAGGATCCGCAGCGCCGACCCGTCGAGTTGCTGGACGTCGTCGATGACGACCGCCCGTTGGCCGAGTGGTTCGTCGAGCAGCGGGCCGAGCTCGCCGCGGAGTCGGAGCGCCCCTTCCGGAGCGGCACGGCGCAGCAACCACGACTTGCCGAACCCGGTTGGCGCCTCGATCAGGGTGACCGCTGGCGCGTCGGATCGAGTGAGCCGGTCCACCAGGGCCACTCGTGGCAAGCGAATGTTCATCGGTCGTGATCGGCGTGAGTCGCGGTTCCTCCCGATGCCAAGGGTACGGGGCCGGCGCGCCATGACGCGGGTTCTAGAGGGTTCGTCGGCCAAGCGAGCCAACGAGTGAGGTCGAGCGCCTACAGCGCGCCGGCCTCGTGCCACTGATCGTGGACGGCTGTCACCGCCTCAGCGCCGGGACCGCCAGCCGTCGACCGTTCCGCCGTGCCGAGGTCGACTCCGGCGAGGACGCCGAGCACGCCGGACGTGCTCGCCGTCAGGGCGGCGAGGTCGTACCCACCCTCGAGCATCGCCACCGTGCGCCCCGCCGGGACGAGCTGTAGGGCACGAGCCGTGAGGGCGGCGAAGTCGCCGGCACTAAGCCCGAGGTCTGTCAATGGATCATCACGATGGGCATCGAATCCCGCCGAAATCAACAGCCATGCCGGAGCGAAGTCCGTGACGATCGGGGCGATGACCTCGTCGAACGCCCGGAGATAGACGTCTCCGGTCGTTCCGGGCGGCAGCGGGATGTTGACCGTCGTCCCGAACCCCTCCTCGTCGCCGGTCTCGGTTCGCCGGCCGGTGCCCGGATAGAGCGGCCACTGATGGGTGCTGACGAACAGGACGCGAGGGTCGTCGTAGAAGACCGCCTGCGTTCCATTGCCATGATGAGCATCGAAGTCGAAGATCCACACCCGCTCGCCGGCCGCGGCGAGGTCGGCCGCGACGACCGCGATGTTGGACACCAGGCAGAATCCCATCGAGTCGGTCGGTGTCGCGTGGTGGCCGGGGGGCCGCACGGCGCAGAACGCCGCGTCACCCTCGCCGCGCCGCATCGCCGCCACCGCCGTGAGACCGGCGCCGGCGGCGAGGACAGCGGCCGATGCGGAGCATGCGCTCGTGGCCGTGTCGGCGTCGATCCATCCGCCCCCGGCGGCGCAGAGGTGGTCGAGGCGTTCGAGGAACCACGGCGGGTGCACTCGCTCGAGCTCGCTGCGCTTCGCCGGTTGCGGTTCGAGCGGGACGACGGCACCCGTGAGCTCGGGCCGGTGAAAGGCCTCGGCGACGGCTATCAGGCGTGACGGCTGCTCCGGATGATGCGCGCCGGTGCGGTGCTCGAGGAACAGCGGGTGGGTGGCGAAGAGCACCGTCACGACGTCCACGCTAGAGCCACTCCGAACAGCGCCGGTACCGTGGCGGCGAGTGAACCTCCGCTCGGCCGGTCCATTGCGTTCCCTGGTGGTGCGCCCAGCGTCCGACGGCAGCGCGCTCGTGCACGTCCGGCTCCGCGACGACTCGATCGTTCCCGAGGTCGGAGAGCTCCGCGATTGGCTCGACAGCATCGCCGGCACCTCGTCGGTGCCGACGACGTTGCGCAGCGCCGCCCTTTACCCCCGGGCCGCGGCTCGCTTCGAGGCAGCGGGGTTCGAGGTCGCCGATCGCCTCGTGTTGCTGCACGCCGATCTGACCGATGACCACATTCAGGCCGTCGCCGCTGGCAGCGGTCACCGGTCAACGCGCACGCTGCGACGCCACCAGTTCGGGGCCGCGGCTCGGATCGACCGCGCCGCCTTTGGCGCCCTGTGGGGCCACGATGCCACTGAGCTCGCCGAGATCTGTCGGGCAACTCCCATACACGCCGCTCGCTGCCGGGGCGCCACGCCCCGCCGGCTCAGCATCGGTCACCGCGCCGAGCCCGTGGCCTTCGCCATCGCCGGGGCATCGTCGGAGCACGGCTACCTTCAACGCCTCGCCGTCGACCCGCAGGCGCAGCGTCGCGGCCACGGGCGAGCGCTCACCACGGATGCGCTGCGCTGGATGATCCGGCGCCACCTGCCGGACTGTCTGGTCAACACGTCGGTCGACAATGTGGCGGCGCTCGGGCTGTACCGATCGCTCGGGTTCACGCCGATGGACGAGGTGCTGGCGGTTCTCCAGTTCGAGGTCCGCTCGGTGTGATGTCGGGATGGTCCCCTCGCCCGTTGCGCGCCGTCGTTGTCCTGACCGTCGCCGGAGCAGTGACGGTCTGCGCTCCCTCGGCAGCCGTCGCCGAGGCCGGCCCGACCGGGCGCCAGGCTGATGTCGATGCCGTCCGGGAGAACGCCACCCACGCCGCTTCGATGCTCATCGACTCGACGTTGCCGGGCGAGTGGAACCGCCAACTCGACGCGCTCTTGTCGAGCAACATCGACGACGCCACGGCAGCGGCCCAGCTTGCCGGGATCGAAACCGAAGTCGATGCCGTGCTGTCGGCGATCGTCGCCCCGGAGCCGTTCACGTTCACTTTCACCGGGACTTCGAACACGCTGCGCCTGCCGATCCGCAACACCGGTCCGGACCCGCTGCGCGTCGAAGTTCGTGTTCGCTCGCCGAAGCTGCGCACCGACAAGCCAACCGAGTCGGTGGAGGTCCCGGCGCTCAGCTCGATCGAGGTCGACGTGCCCGTCGAGGCCCGCTCGCGAGGGACGTTCACGGTCGAGGTCGACGTGCTCGCTCCGGATGGCTCCCAACTCGGCCCTCCTGTCGTGCTCAAGGGAAGAGTCAGCCATGTCAACGGGTTGAGTCAGGTGGTCACCGGTGGCGCCGCACTCGTGCTGGCGTCATGGTGGTATATGCACTTGCGACGTCGGCGAGTCGAGCGACACGCTGAGCATGCGATGATCCCCGAATGAACGCTCGGATTCTGCCGCCACGAACCGGTCAGATGTGTCCGGTTTGTCGCCCCCGTATCGGGGAGAACCGAGGAGCACCATGAACGCGCGAGTAGGGATCGTCACCGACAGTGCTTGCGACCTGCCCGACGACGTCGTTCGCCGGATGGGAGTCGAGATCGTGCCGCTGTCGATCCGCTTCGGTACCGACGAGTTCGTCGACCGCGAGGAGTTGTCGACGGACGAGTTCTGGCGGCGCTGCAAGGCCTCGCCGACGTTGCCGTCGACGGCCGCCCCGTCACCCGGTCGGTTCGAGCAGTCCTACCGACGGCTGGCCGAGCAAGGTTCCGATCACATCCTCGCGGTCACGTTGTCGGGCGCCCTCTCGGCCACGTTCCAGAGCGCCGAACTGGCAGCCAAGTCCGTCGCCGCCGACGGGATCACGGTGCGCGTCGTCGACAGCCGCACGGTCTCGCTGGGCACCGGGACGATCGTGCTGGCCTGCGCCGAACAGGCCGGCACGCTCTCCACAGACGCCAGCAGCCTCGACCGCCTCGTCGCCACCGCCACCGAACTCGTCGGCCGCACCCGGGTGTTCGGAGCCCTCGACACGATGGACAACCTCAAGAAGGGTGGCCGGGTCGGCAACGCCAAGGCGCTGCTGGCGACGGCGCTGTCGATCAAGCCGATCATCGCCGTCGTGGACGGCGTCGTCGAGCAGTCCGGTCGGCAGCGCACGAGGAGCAAGGCGCTCAAGTTTCTCGTCGACAAGGTGGCCGCCGCCTCCGGACGGATGGAGCACCTCGCCGTTCTCCACGCCGACTGCGACGACATCGACGAGTTCGTCGCCCAGCTGCGTCCCCTGTACTCCGACGAGATCGTCGTCGGCCAGATCGGTCCGGTCGTCGGCGCCCATGCCGGACTCGGCACCATCGGCGTCGCCTTCCAAGAGCGGTAGTGCACTGGCGGGGGCTGCGGCGCCGGCCGAAGGCCGGCTCGATCAAGCTCCTGCGAAAGGCTCCGCCTTCCGCACGAAACCCACCCTCCCCCCGTTCGGCGAGTCCTACAACTAGTTTGACGTGGCGGAATGCCGGCTCCCACCACGCCCCCCGCTCCAGGCGCGTCTCCTCAACAGGGTGACCGACCCGTCGTTCTCGCCGGCCGCTACCGGTTGGAGCGTCGCCTGGCCCAGGGCGGGATGGCCGAAGTGTGGCTGGCTACCGACCTCTCCCTCGATCGCCGCGTCGCGCTCAAGTGGCTGAAGCCGAGCCTTGCTGCCGATCCCGTCGTCGCCGAGCGCTTCCGCCGTGAGGCCGTCGCCGTCGCCGGCCTGACCCATCCGAACATCGTCGCCGTCCACGACGTATTCGCCGAGAGCGGCCGCCAAGCCGTCGTCATGCAACTGGTCGACGGCAAGAGCCTGCGCCAGCTGCTCGACGTGCAGACCCGGCTCAGCCCGGAGTTGACGATCCACATCGGCACCTGCGTCGCCGCCGCCCTTGATGCCGCCCACCGCGCCGGCTTTGTCCACCGCGATGTCAAGCCCGGCAACATCCTCGTGACCCCCGACGGCCGTGTCCTGCTCACCGACTTCGGCATCGCCAAGGGTCTCGACGGCGGCGACGACCTCACCAGCGACAACGTGATGATGGGCACGGCAAAGTACCTGTCGCCCGAGCAGGTGCGCGGTCGCAAGCTCGACGGTCGCGCCGACCTCTACTCGCTCGGCCTCGTGCTCTACGAGTGCCTCGCCGGGCGGGTTCCGTTCATCGGCGAAACCGATGCCGACACCGCCCTCGCCCGCCTGCAGCGCGATCCGACCGACCTCGCCCGCCTCCGGCCAACGCTGTCACGCGGCCTCGTCGACCTCATCCACCGGCTACTCGCCCGCAACCCGAACCGGCGACCGGCGACCGGCGCCGATCTGCGCGCCGAACTGCTGCGACTGGCCGGCGAGCCGCCCTCGACACTCGACCGCATCGACCAGAGCTCAACGCGGCTTCCCGGCCAACCCCCACTGCAGAGGACCCGTCGCCGGCTCGACCCCGCAAGCGCGCAAGCGCGCGGACGAGCGCTCGCCGCCAGGGCAATCGCCGGCGAAGCCACCCCGCCGCGGCCACCGGTGTTCGGCGACGAACCGCGTCAGCGCACGCCGACCGCTGGCCCGCAGTTGCGCGGCCGGCCGGCGCGCGACATGCAATCGCGTTTCGCACCGTCGTTCGTGGTCATCTGCCTGTTGCTGGCGATCGGCATCGTCGTGTCGCTGGTCCTCTGGGCGACGATCCGTCCCGACGATCCGGAATCGCCCACGTCCACGACCGCCGGCACGCTCGCCGCCACTACGACCGCGGCGGCCGCCGCACCGGCTGTCGTCGGGGCGGCCGGAGCAGCCAGCCAGATCGCCACGCTGGCGTCGTTCGATCCCGGCGTCGATGGCGGCAACGGCGAAGAGAACGACGATCTTCTCGACGACGCGCGCGCTGATGGCGATGCCGGCACGAACTGGACTACGGAGTGCTACACGGAGCAGTACATGGGCAAGGCCGGAGTCGGCGTCGTTGCCACGCTGACTGCGCCGTCGAGCGGGAGAATCAGTTTCGACGTCGGTTCGTCTCCGTTCGTCGTCGACGTGTTCGCCACCGACGACGAGCAGGTCCCGCCGGAAATCGACTTGTGGGGGCAACGCCTGAAGCGACTCGTCGGCAACGAACCAGCATCACAGTCCGTCCCGATTCCGACGGCGACCCGCCACGTGCTCGTGCTGTTTCGTCAGGCGGGCCATTCCACGAGCTGCGTGAGTCCGTACCAGGCGGTGCTCGGCGAGCTGGCGTTCACCCCTGGCTGACCGACCTGGGATGCGTACCGCCGCGGCTGCCGACGATCGAGCGCTCGTCGCCGCCGCTCAGGCTGGCGACCGGCAGGCCCTCGAGACCCTGCTACGACGTCACTACGACCGTGTGCACGCCATCTGCCGGCGCATCGCCGGTTCCACTCGCGACGCCGACGACGCCGCCCAGGAAGCGATGATCTCGATCGTGCGCGGCCTGGCGCGCTTCGATGGCCGCTCGGCGTTCTCGACGTGGACCTACCGGATCGCCACCAACGCCGCCCTCGACGAACTGCGCAAGCGCGAACGGCGCCCGGCACCGCACTTCACCGACGACGGGGGAACCGCTCCCGACGTCGCCGACCCACTGTCGCACCGGCGTGTCGAAGCCGTCGTGGACCGGTTGACGATCGACGAGGCGCTCGACGACCTTCCCGAGGAGTTCCGCGTCGCCGTCGTGCTGCGCGACTTGTGCGATCTCGACTACGCCGAGATCGCCGCCACGCTCGGCGTCCCGGTCGGCACCGTGAAGTCGCGGATCGCCCGAGGCCGGTCGCTGCTCGCCGGGCGCCTCGGGAACCTTGACCCGCCCGTGGAGCGTCCAAGTGCCACTCCCCCGGACGAAGCGATCGATGATGGCTGACCACGACAACCTTGACGCCGCTGAGTTGGCGAGCGCCTACCTCGACGGCGAGGCAACGGCGGACGAGCGCGCCCGCGTCGAAGCTGACCCGGAACTCCTCGCTGAAGTCGCGCGGTTGCGCCGTATCGGCGACGCTGTCGCCGCCACCTCGCCGGCGCCACCTGCGCAGCGTGACGCGGCGATCGCCGCGGCCCTGTCGGTCTTTGACGAGCGACGAGTCGGTGGCCCCACCGCGCCCACCGTCGTCCCCATCGCCAGTCGCCGTAACGCCCGCTGGATGCAGGCGTTGACGGCGGCTGCGGCGGTCGCCGTGCTCGTCCTCGGCGGGTTCGTCATCGCCAACCGGGGCGGCGACGACGACGACAGTGCCGACGAGGTGCGCCGGGCCGATGCCACGGCGCCGGGTGGCGTAGTCTCGCCGAGCGCCACGACAGCGTCCGAACTCGAGGCCGCGGACGCGCCGTCTGTGGCACCTCCCACTGAGCAGGTAGCAGCCGAGGCGGCGACCGCTGGGGTGGCAACGACCCTGTTGGCCACGACTGAGCTGGCGATGGACGCCGCCGCCGCGCCGGCTGTCGCCGAGGCGCCGCCGGTACTCCACGACGCCGATCAGTTGCGATCGTTCGCCGAATCGCTCGACGACGCTCCCCCGCCGCTCGACGACGTCGTCGCCGACTGCGAAGGGGGAACTCGGGCGCGCACTCCTGACGCCGTGTTCGAGGACACCGGCGGCACCATCACCGAGGTTGCCGTCGCCAGCACAGAGGACGGCTACGCCGCCGTCTCGCTCGACGACTGCACGATCGTCGTGCGCACCCCATCTGCCGAGGACCAAGCCGACGGCTAACCGCGCGATCACCCGGTTCCGTTGCGAGCGAGCGAGCGCCAGCGAGTGAGCGGCCAGCCACGGCCTGCGTGGCCGGGGAACGCAGTGATTAGTCTGCTCGGCCATGCCGGGCAATCCGTTCACCGATCCGAACTGGGCGGCGGACCTCGCCGACACGATCGAACGTGTCGTCGGCACGGTGCGCGAGCGCACCACCAAGCCGCTCGTCACCGCATCTCGCGGCGTCGTCTTCGGATTGCTCGCCGGCATCCTCGGCATCACCGCGGTCGTTTTGCTGATCATCATCCTCACGCGAGTCACCCAGGCGTTGCTCGACATCTGGTTCCGGCACGAGATGTCGGTGTACCTGAGCTACTTCATCATCGGGGGAATCATCTGCCTCGGCGGGTTGTTTGTATTGAGCAAGCGCTTCTCGAACGACTGACTCCGGACGGTTCTCTGTGTCTCACTCCTCCCACGCGACTCGTCAGGTCGTGATCGTCGGCTCGGGCCCGGCGGGTCTGACCGCCGCCATCTATGCCGCCAGGGCAAACCTCAACCCGCTCGTCATCGAGGGGGAGCCGTCGAGCACGAGCGATCAGCCGGGCGGCCAGCTGATGATGACCACCGATGTCGAGAACTATCCCGGCTTCCCCGAGGGGATCATGGGGCCCGAGCTGATGCAGCGCTTCCGCGAGCAGGCCCTCCGCTTCGGCGCCGAGTTCGTCACCGAGAAGGCGACGAAGGTCGACCTGTCGTCACGACCATTCAAGGTGTACGTCCACGACGACGTCTACGAAGCGGAGTCGCTCATCGTCAGCACCGGCGCGCAGTCGCTGTTGCTCGGGCTCGAGGCCGAGGAGCGGCTGATCGGGCACGGGATGTCGACGTGCGCGACCTGCGACGGCTTCTTCTTCCGCGGCCAGCACATCGCCGTCGTCGGCGGCGGTGACTCCGCCATCGAGGAGGCGACGTTCCTGACCCGCTTTGCCGACAAGGTGACGGTCATCCACCGCCGCGACTCGTTGCGGGCGAGCAAGATCATGCAGGATCGCGCCTTCGCCAACCCGAAGATCGAGTTCCTGTGGGACACCGTCGTCACCGACATCGTCGGCGACGAGCGCGTGGAGGGGGTGCACCTCCGCAACGTCACGACGAACGAGGAGTCGACCCTCCCCGTCACGGGACTGTTCGTCGCCATCGGCCACCGTCCCAACACCGACCTGTTCGCCGACGTCCTCGACCGCGACGAGCAGGACTACCTCATCACTCGCGACGCTTCCACGGCGACGAACATCGACGGTGTGTTCGCCTGCGGCGACGTCCAGGACCACGTCTATCGGCAGGCGATCACTGCCGCCGGCTCCGGCTGCATGGCCGCCATCGACGCCGAACGCTGGCTCGAGTCCCAGCACGCCCACGCCTGATCTGGGCGGCCTGCGGTTCTCCGACCGATATACGGTCAACCACCATGACCGAGTCCGAAGTGCCGACTGAAACGACCGTTTCGTGCCTGCTGCGTCGGCACTTGTCGCCGCCCGCCCGGTCGACGCCGGAACCGTGAGCGCAAACAGCATCGAAACCGGCTCGTCCGCCTCGGGGAATGCCCGGCGCGGGCGGAGCGTTATACCTCGGTAGAGTTGGTCCGCTTCCGGACCCGAGCACAAAGGGAAATGCAGCACATGGCCGAAGGAATCGTGAACCTGGCGACAGGCACGTTCGACGAGCACATTCAGAGCGCTGACAAGCCAGTCGTCGTCGATTTCTGGGCCGAGTGGTGTGGACCGTGCCGGATGATCGCGCCGATCCTGGAGGAGATCGCCACCGAGCGCGGCGACGAGGTCACCATTGCCAAGGTCAACGCCGACGACAACCCCGAGTTGGTCCTGCGTTATGGCGTGCAGAGCATCCCGACGCTGCTCGTCTTCTCCAACGGCAACCTGAGCAAGCGGGTCATCGGAGCACGAGGCAAGGCCCAGCTGCTGCAGGAGCTCGACGAATTTCTGGTTTCCGTTCGCTGATCCCTGGAGACCACGGCGAGGCGATCCGCGATCTCCAACGTCGCCTCGGAGGAGCCGGCTTCGCTCCGTCGGGAGCCGAATCCGGTTCGTTCGACACGCCGACGGTCGCCGCCGTGCGGGAGTTCCAGCGCCACCGCGGACTGCACGAGCACGGCACCTGCGACGAGACGACGTGGCTCGCCCTCGTCGAAGCCTCCTGGCGACTGGGTGACCGGCCGCTGAAGCTCCTCGCTCCGAACCTTCGTGGTGATGACGTCGGCACGCTGCAGTCGCAACTCGGCCGGCTCGGCTTCGACTGCGGACGCGTCGACGGCATCTTCGGACCGCTCACCGCCCGGGCGCTGGAGGACTTCCAACGCAATTGCGGCCTCGCCGTCGACGGCATCTGCGGCCCGGGAACGGCGAAGGCACTCACCGTCATCAGCTCGCGTACCGGCAGCGGGCCGGGGATGGCGACGATCCGGGAACTCGAACGACTCGACCGCGTCGCCGCTTCCGTCCAGGATCAGCGCATCGTGGTAGGCCAGTACGGCGGGCTTGGCGCACTCGTGCGCTCCGTCGTCCACGACCTCCGCAGCAACGGCGCCCGCGTCGTCGCCGTTGACGAGCTCGACCCCTCCCGCCAGGCAGCCGCCGCCAACCGCTACCACGCCAGCGTGTACGTCGGGTTCGAGCCGCAGGCCGACCCGGCAGCGACGGTCGCCTTCTACTCGACCCAGGGTTTCACCTCGGCGGGAGGTCAGTCGCTGGCGCAGCGACTCGCCGGGGCGTTCTCGGCCACTGGCGCCCTCGGCGAGGCAACGACGGCCGGAATGCGCCTGCCGGTGTTGCGCGAAACGCGGATGACAGCCGTGGTCTGTTCGTTGGGCCCGGTCAAGCGCATCACCGATGCCGCCGGCACGATCGGCGATGCCGTCGTCACCGCACTGTCCGCGTGGGTGGCGTCACCCCGTGAGCTGACGGCCTCGTCGCGGTGAAAGAACACGTGCTCCCCGTGCATCAGCGCCGGGTCGGTCGTCGACGCGGCTACGCTCGGGGTCCATCAGCACCGTGACGTCGCACCCCTGTCTGCACTGCCACCCGCCGTTGACGCCGGCGATCATGCTCGAGCGCTGGCGCTACTTCGCGGCCTCCCTGGCGGCACTGCTGGCGACGCTGGCCATTGCCGCGTGGACCAAGGACGGGTGGTTGCTGCTGCACTGGGACGAGCCCGTGCAGCGCGCCGTGGAGGATGCGCGGACGTCGGGCATGACCGCGGTCGTCAAGCGAATCTCTTTCTTGGGGAGCACGATCGCGGTGCTCACGCTCGGTACGTTCCTCGCCGCGGTGTCGTGGCGACGTTGCCGCGCCGTGGCCACGGTGGTCCTCATCGCCACGTTCGGTCGGCCGCTGATCGAGTTCACGATCAAGGCGATCGTCGACCGCGATCGCCCCGACCTGGAACGGCTCGTCAACGGCACCGGTCCGTCATTCCCGAGCGGACACGTCATGGCGGCCGCCGCGCTGTGGGGCCTGGCGCCGCTCGTCGTCACGCTGTACACGCGCAACCGGCGGATCTGGTGGGCAGCGACGATCACGTCGGCGTCGCTGATCGTCGCCATCGGCGCCAGCCGCACCTACCTCGGTGTGCACTGGCTGTCCGACGTCGTCGCCGGATTCATCGTCGGAGCTTTCTTCCTCCGTGGCGCCGAGTGGCTGCTCGCCCGGCAGCACCGGCGGCGCCCCTGCGCCGCCCACCTGCAAGCCGGGGCCTGAACGAAGGCCTTTTACGGCCGACGGGTCTGGTCGTCGCGCCGGTCAGGCGCGCTGGCTCTAGAAGCGGGCAGCCGTCGTGTCTTTGGCATGGTTGGCGCCACCAACGTCGCCAACGAGACCAAAGAGTTGAAGCCCATTACACCCCCGGGAAGGCCGGCACCATGTCGACTTCGCGGAACGTCCGCACGTTGCCTCGGACGCGCTCGACGGTGAAGTCCTCGAGGCACCCGACGAGCTTGCGTCGCTCACCCTCGCCGACGGCAGGACGCAACACCACTCGGTAGATGCCGGCGTCGATCTCGTCGAGCGCCGCTCCATCCACCGGGCGCGAGTTCGTCTGACCGGCGCACACCGCCCATAATGCCGCCGCCGCTTCGTCGACGCCCCCGCGGAAGCGATTCTCGTCGACGGCGACCACGACCTCGGTGTCAGCATCGCGGTTCGGCGCGTCCGATCGGCTCTGGGTGAGATCGCTCAGCCCATCAACGGCGACGATGCCGACGACGACCAGCAGAACGAGGATGACGACACGCTTCATCGCACCGGGTGTGGGCTGCGCGGTCGGTACGGGTCCCGTGGCCGCCCTCCGAGCAGTCCGCCGGGCGGCGGCTGCAACGTGCTGAGGCGGCGGGCGAGATCGTTCTCCACCGATGGTCCAGCCGTCACGCGGGCGATGCGGTCGACCAACCAGGCAAGCCCGGACAAGACGATCCCGGCACCGAGCAGCACGGGGACGAACACGTTGGTCTGCGATCGGTTGAGCCAGGCGAACGGTTTGGCAGGGGCAGGAGCGTTCTCGTGCAGCCGCCTGCGGACCCGCTCGTCCGTCGGCGGCGGCGCCCCCGCCAGACTCTCCACACGGCGATCGAGCCTGGCGAAGCGGGCGAGCAGGATGGCGGCGAACAGGGCGATCTCGGCGGCGACGAAGATGGCCGCCGAGATCAAGGCCCGGTTCCACTCCCAGCGGTAGAGATAGACGAAGACATAACTGCCCGACGCCGCCATCACAGCGATCGTCGCCAGCATTCCCAGACGGCGGGCGTTCATGCGGCTGTCCATTCAACGTCGTCGACAGTCGACACCTCACCCGTCGATCCGTCGACGAGCACCCAGCTGCCGGGCTGGAAGCGCTCGGTCGCCCCGGTGAAGCCGACGACCGTGGGCACGCCGTATTCCCTGGCGAGGATGGCGAGATGGGACAGCACGCTTCCGGTCTCGGCGACGAGGCCACCGAGGGTCGGAAGGACGCCGGCGAGGGCTGGGTCGAGCGTGCGAACGACGAGCACGTCACCGGGTGCCGGTGGGCGATCGACGCCAACGTGGACGGGTCCGGTGCCACGACCGCTTCCGACTCCCCGCCCCCCGATCCCGTTGTCTGACGCCAGCGGAACGACGTCGTGGTTGTCGGTCAACCGGAATGCCGCAGGCAACGGCACCGAGGGGGGGACATCCGATGGAGCGGCGCGGAGATCACGGGCCAGCGGGCCGCTCGACTCGATCAGGGCGGCGACCTCGTCGAGCGCCAGGCTGCTCACGTTCGCAGCCGTCGCCAGGGCGCCGCGCCGGACGAGTTCTGCGCCGAGGACCATCGCCACCCGCGCCGTCAACTCGTGGATCCAGCGGATGCGCAGACGCAGCGACTCACGCACCGAGGCCTCGCCACCGGCCGGCGGAGCCGGCGGTGACGAGGCTGGTGGTGGGGGGAGCTTGATCGGTGCGCCGATGCTCGGAGGAACAAGGCTGAGTAGCACGGGATGGCGCGCCACGAGTTGCTCGTCGGTAACCGGATCGGACGACGTCGAGTCGGGAGCTGTCGGACGGCGCTCGGCGGCAAGGACCCGCAGGGCCGCTGCCGCTGCCGTCGAAGCGCCGTCCTCGTCGAGCAACGTGCCGGCGAGAACCTCGTGTCCATGGAGGGCAACGAGTGTCTGGTGCGATCGACGCAGGACATGCACCAGATCTGCCGGTGACAAGGTCTCGGGATTCGGCAATCCGGCGAGATCGCTGTCGACATCGTCGATCAAGTCGTCGGACAACGCGGCCAATGCCACCTTCAGACGGCCCACCCGCCAGGCTGCCGTCAACCGCCGCGCTGGTGGTCGCGGGTCGAGCTTGGTCACGATCGATCGGCGGCGTTTGGCGACGCCGAGTAGGTCGAGGTCGGCGGCGACCCAACCGTCGACCACGACGACCAGTGGGCTCGCCCGCAGCTTGCGCGATGGCGTCGTGCCGACGATACGTAGCGCTTCGCGGAGTCCGTCGCGCAGCGGTGACACCCACAGGTCCTCCTCGAGCGGACGGAGACGGGCGGCGAACGTCTCGGCCACCGGCCCGGGGCCGAACACCGGTCCCCCGGCCCGTGCGTTCGAGCCAACGGCCGTGATCGGACGGCTCTGCAGCAGCACCGGACGACCGTCGTGATCGATCGCCCATTCGACGTCCTGCGGTGATCCGAACAGAGCCGCGACGTCCCGTGCCAGTCGCGCCAGTTGGCGCCGGGTGCGCCGGGCACGCAACTCATCCGGCAGCGGTTCGGTTGCCTCGCCCAAGCGGCCGCGGCGTGACAACGTGAACTGCACGCCGTCGACTTGTCCGCTGACGAGCCGGTCCGGCCCACCGCGGACGGCGCTGACGACGACCCGGTCGCTACGGCCAGTCACCGGATCTGCGCCGAACATCACGCCACCCCATGCCGGCTCGAGGAATGGCTGGACGAGCACACTCATTGCCTCGTCGCCGGCGGAGGCGACAACCTTGCCAACGGCAGCGAGGAATGGCTCCCAGTCGCGGACGTCGAGCACCGAGGTGAAGCGACCTGCCATCGAGCTCACCGCACCGTCCTCCGCCACCGACGAGGAGCGGACGACCAAGGGTCGGCTGCCGGCAGTGGAGAGCTCACGCCACGCCTCGGCGAGGACGGCCAGGGTCGGCGCCGACGCCGCGCCGACCGCCGTTGCCGCACTCGCCGGGATGGTGAACCCGGGCAGCACGGGCAGGCCGGCGCTTCGTGCCTTCGCCAGCGCCGCAGCTTTCGCCCCGACTGTCCCCGCCTCGGCGCCACCGATGTCATCGAGACCGATCACGGCAACCGGCGATTGGCCCGATTGCGTCGTCGACACTCTGCCGACCCCCATCACCTCGTTCACTCCTTCCCCGGCTCGCTCGCCCACGCGTACTCGGCTCCAACAACTACCGACACCGCAGCCATCCGGTTTGTTGTGTGCGCGTTGTCACACGGCCGAAAACAAACGCGTGTTCGCCCCCCGTCAACAGCGACGCGAGCGCTCAGAAAGGTTTCGACACGGCTGGCCTGGTGATCGTCTGTGATGCCGGCACGCTGGGCAAACGGCGTCCCACCAGAGTTATCCACAGAGTTATCCACCCCTGTGTAAATATCGAGATGAGGTCTCAGGTGCCCATTTTCGGGTGGACGTCAACCTGTCATAGAGACTTTTGTCACTCGACGATCAGGCGATAAATCCGTTCGAGATCCTCCAAGTCGGCGAATTCGACGGTCATCCTGCCGCGCTTCGAACCCATCTGCACCCCGACACGCGTGTCGAGATGGGCGGCGAGCAACTCCTCCAACTCGAGCAGACCCGGTGGCCGCAGCCGTCCGGGCACCCCGCCGGCGATGCCCCGTGGTGGCGACGGTGGGGTTTCATCGGTCGGAGTAGCCTCGTCCGGTCTCACTCCCCCGGCCCGCACGACCTCCTCCATCGTCCGCACGGACCATCCTTCCTCGACCGCCAGCGTGGCCAGGCGTTCTTGGAGGCCACGATCCGGGGTCCCGAGCAGCGCCTTGGCGTGGCCGGCGCTGAGCTTGCCGTCGGCGAGCAGGCGCTGCACCTCGGGAGGCAACCCGAGCAGTCGCAGCGTGTTGGTGACCGATGACCGGCTTTTCCCAATCCGCTGGGCGACCTGGTCGTGGGTGAGCTCGAACTCCTCGATGAGCTGCAGGTAGGCCGCCGCCTCCTCGAGGGCGGTGAGGTCCTCCCGGTGCAGGTTCTCGACCAGCGCCTCCTCGACGGCGTTGACGTCGTCAGAGACCCGCACGACCGCCGGAACGGTGGTCAAACCGGCCCGGCGCGCCGCCCGCCACCGTCGCTCCCCGGCGATCAGCTGGTAGCCGTCCGGGACACGCCGCACGAGGATTGGCTGCAGCAGCCCGAGTTGGGCGATCGAGTCGGCCAGCTCGCCAAGCGACTCCTCGTCGAAGTGGACCCGCGGCTGGTTGGGGTTGGGGCTGATCTCGGCGACGGCGATCTCGGTGAGCGTCGGCGTTTCCGAGGCCTCGGACTCGGTGCCGACGTGGGGGATCAGCGAGCCGAGGCCCCTACCCAATCCGCTGCGTCGATTCATCGTGGATCTCCTTGGCGACGTCGCGGTAGGCGAGCGCGCCACGCGAACGGGGGTCGAAGGTGGTGATCGGTTGCCCGTACGACGGAGCCTCGGACAACCGCACCGAACGCGGGACGACGGTATCGACGACCTTGTCGCCGAAGTGGTCGCGCACCTCCGTGACGACCTGGTCGGCGAGCTTCGTCCTGGCGTCGTACATCACGCACACGATCGTGCTGACGTGCAGCGTCGGGTTGAGGTTGCGACGCACCAGGTCGACGTTGCGGAGTAGCTGACCGAGCCCCTCGAGGGCGTAGTACTCGCACTGGATCGGGACGAGTACCTCGGCAGCGGCGCTGAGCCCGTTGACCGTCAGCAGGCCGAGCGACGGCGGGCAGTCGATGAGCACGTAGTCGAACTGCTCGAGGACGGCCTCGATCGAGCGACGCAGGCGCGTTTCGCGGCTGAACGCCGGCACCAACTCGATCTCGGCGCCGGCGAGGTCGAGGCTCGCCGGAGCGACGAACAACCCCTTCACGTCGGTCGGCTCGATGCAGTTCTCCAGTGCCACATCCTGCATGAGGACGTGGTACATCGAGGTTTCCAGCCCACGGTTCTCGATGCCCAAGCCGGTCGAGGCGTTCGCCTGCGGATCGAGATCGATGATCAGCACACGCTGGCCGAGTTCGGCGAGGGCGGCACCCACATTGATCGTGGTCGTCGTCTTGCCGACGCCGCCCTTCTGGTTGGCGATGGCGATCACGCGGGGGAGCGGGTAGCGCCGATGGCCCTCATCGGTCTCGACGGGGGCGGCGTTCTCGGCTGGGCGCGGAATCACCGCTGGCGTGGGGTCGAACTCAGCCACGGCCGGCGACGGTGGCGGTGGGAACGCCGCGTCGGTCACGCCGGGAGTCTAGGTCGAAAGCTCAAGGCGACCGTTGCATACGGATCGGTCGTCACGATGTTCCCCGTGGAACTCGCTTCAAGACGGCGACGTGTGGCTCTCCGGGAACTCGTGCGAAGTCGTCGCCGACTACGTCGGAGGTCCAGCGGTCGGGGCCTGCCGGGGGTTCACTGACAATCACGATCCCCGTTTCGGCGAGGATCGGCCGCGCCGCGTCGAGGACCACGTCGGGCGCTCCGAACCCGCGGGCAACGACCGCGTCGACAGGCCGATCGAGGAGACGCGGCAACTCCCGGGCATCGGCGGCGAGGACGCTGACCCGGTCGCCCATGCCAAGGCGGCCGACGAGACGGCGAAGATGATCGGCACGCGTCATCCGTCGATCGACGAGAACGAGCCGCAAATCGGCCCGGCGCCAGGCGATCACCAGACCAGGGACGCCGCCGCCGCTGCCGAGGTCGACCACCGTTCCGGAGACGTCTACCAGGGCGTCGACGAACGCCGTGCTGTGGTCGATGACGTCGGCGATCGGGGCGACGCCAATCATGCCGTGGCGCTGCGAGGTCGCCAGCGCCTCGACAAGTGGCGCGTCAGCTGACGTCGTCGTGGCCGGCCGGGCTGACGATGATCCGCCGGTATGGATCCTCGCCCTCGGACCTGCTGACGACACCGTCGATCGTTGTCAAGGTGTCGTGCACAACCTTGCGATCCGACGAGGGCATCGGCTCCAACGACCGCGCCACCCCGGACGTCTTGACCAGGTCGGCAACCTCGCGGGCGAAGCGCTCCAGGGCGGTTCGGCGCTTCTCGCGGTATCCGGCGACGTCGACACGCAACCTCGTGTCGTGGTCGCCGAGGCGCCGCTGGGCGGCCACCCGGGCGAGATCCTGGATCGCCAGCAGGGTGCGGCCGCTCGGGCCGATGAGCAGGCCGAGGCCGTCGCCCGCGGCGTCGATGCGAACCTCGATCTCGTTGCCCTCGACGTGCGATGACGTCTCCGCCTGCAGGCCGAAGGCGCTCACCAACCCCTGGGCGAACCCCTCGGCAGCTACCCGCACATCGTCGACAGCGACTGGTTCTGCATTCGCACTCTGGCGCTCCTCCATCACCCCTCCTTGCTGGGAATCGCCACTGGCGGCGAGATCATTGCTGGCCACTCGAGGTCTCGTACCCCGCGACCGCTTGCGTGGTTGCCGGTCGTCGTCGCCCCCCGGCGCCGCCGCTCCGGTCGGGCCACCGACCTCGTCTCCCGGGGGCGTAGGGGTGGGCGGCGACGTCCCCCGATCACCGCTGTCGGCACTGCGCCGGCCTCGCCGATCGAGCTTCTGGCGGACCATCGCCGGCTTCACCCGGGCGCGAACGTGGGCCTCACCGCGGGTCCGGCCGAACAGACCCGGTCGCGGCGTCTCGACGACGTCGAACTCGGCGTCGTCGACGCTGATCCCGAGTCGATCGAGGGCCAACTCCTTCGCCGACTCGACCGACTTGGCGGTCACCTCGACCCACTCCATGACGAACTCCTCCTCAGCGCTGGCGCTTGCCAGTGCTCTTCGACCGCGGACCGCCGGGGCGAGTACCGCCACGCTGGGGTCGGCCCGACGGGCGGTTGCCCGACGGCGTCGGGCGATTCTTCGGCTCGGTCGTACGTTTCGACGGCTTCGGCGTGCTCGCCGCCGTGGACACGGCTGCCGTCGCCGCTGCCTTGTCGGCCTTCGTCGAGGCCAGATCGCGGCGCGCCTGGGAGAACAAGCCGCCACCGCCACCGCCGGCGTCGCTGTCCTGCTTGGCAAGCTCGCGGGCATGCTCGCTGGCCCGCTGCGCTTGGCGACCGAGCGCCTCGTCGTGACCGTAGAACGCCCGCGTGATGTAGTGCTGCAGGCCGATCCGCAGGATCGCCTGGGAGATGTAGTAGAAGACCAGGCCGAGGACGAAGAAGACCTGGAAGACGGCGAAGGCCACGGGTAGGTACTGCATCAGCTTCTGCTGAGTGGGCGACATCGTCGGGCTGACGGCGGCGCGTGCCGCGACCATCCGCTGCTGGACGAAGTAGAGCACGCCGAGCACGGCGACGAGGCCTAGGTAGATCAGGCCCATCCCGAAGCTGTCACCGAGTGCCTCGAACGGCGACTTGGCCAGGTCGAGGCCCAGCGAGACCATTTCCGTCTGACCGACGAGCGACTGGAACAGTTCACTGTCGTGGGCGATGTAGCGGGGGAGGAACCCGACCTCCTGGCCCTGGCGTCCGGCCGCCCAGTACACGCCCTGGGCCAACGCCCCCGACCCTCCGCTCGGGCTGTAGGTCAAGCCGTAGAGGATCCGGAACATGATGATGAACACCGGCATCTGGGCCAGCAGGGGCAGGCACGACGACAACGGATTGACCTTGTGCTCCTGGTAGAGCTTCATCATCTCTTCGTTGAGCTTGGTCCGATCGTTGCGGTACTGAGCCTGCAACTTGCGCATCTCCGGCGCCAACCGCTGCATCTCGAGCATGCCCTTGGTGCTCTTCAACGTCAGTGGTGCGGTGATCACCATGACGACGACGGCGATCAGGGCGATCGATGCCGCGTAGCTGTGGGTCAGGGCGTAGAACCAGGCGAGCAGGCTGGAGGGGAGGTCGAACACTCCGGCAGCGATCATCGGCAGTCAGTCCTCGCGAGTACGGTCGACGGTTTGGGACTCGGCACCGGGTCGTACCCGGAGGGGCCGAACGGGCGACAGCGCAGGAGCCGGCGCACGGCGAGCCACGTTCCCCGCCAGCGACCGTGCACGAGGTACGCGTTGCGGGCGTACGTCGAGCACGACGGGGTGAAACGACATGGCGACGGGCGACCGGCGCGGGCAGCCTGGTACCAGTCGATCAGTCGTACGGCGAGGGAGTCGGAGCTCATCGTGCGGACTTCTCGATGGCGGACGTGAGCAGGGCTGTCGCTTCGTTGCGGAGCGAGCCGAACGTGTGTTTGCCTACCGCCGGTGTCGCCCCGATGAGCAACCATCCGTGATCGAGTCCGATCTCGGGGGCGATCGACGCGACGATCGCCCGGAGTTGGCGGCGCAGCCGATTGCGTCGCGTCGCCGATCCGATGGAACGGCCGACCGCGAAGGCGACGCGCAACGGCACTGCCGCGGGATCGTTGAGAAAGGTGCACCACAGGGTCTCGGTTCGGGCCGTGCGGCCGGATCGCGCCAGTGTCTGGAACGCCCGGCGGCCGCGGATCCTCCAGATCAAGCCGACAGCCGGGTGCGGCCCTTGAGCCGCCGTGCCCTGATGATCGACCGACCGGCGCGGGTGCGCATCCGGGCGCGAAAGCCGTGCTTGCGAGCACGACGGCGGGTGTTGGGCTGGAATGTGCGCTTCACGGGTTCTCGACCTTCTCGGGCATGTTCGACGAATGGCCAGGCGCCGCGACCAGCGGAACCAGCGACGGGCCGCTCAGGATGCGCAGCCAGGCGACGGAGCCTGAACGCACCAAGGCTAGGGCCTCGTGGATTCGTTCGACAACCGCTCGTCGTCGCCATGTGTTACTCCTGGTAACGGTTCGGGCCGTTGGAAATCGAACGGTCGGCGGGCTGCTACGATCGCCGCTTCTGCACAGACGACCTGACCAACGACTTCGGCACGGCGGCCACCGGTCGGCCTCACCGTCGGCGTGGTAGAAGGGCCTTCCACAACCTGTGCGTAACTTGTGGACCGCAACAGGCATGGGAGCGGGGGATGCAGCTCACTGATGGCAACCAGGTGTGGGCGTCGGTGGCCGATGTTCTGCGAACACAGCTCACCGAGGCCGTCTGGATGTCGACCTTCAGCAACGTCGCACCGATTCGCATCGGTGATCGAGAGCTGACGGTCAGCGTTCCCAACAATCAGGTTCGCGACCGCATCCTCACGCGCTTCCTACCCCTCGTTTCCGACGCCCTCGAGGAGACGACGGGCGGTCCCTGCCAGCTCGTCATCCTGGTCGACCCGTCCACGCCCTACCTCGATCTCGACCAGCGCCCCGACGGCGCCACCGACGGCGCTTCTTCCGAGGCGCTCGAAGGGGCCGGATTGACGCCTCCGCCGCGGCCCGAACTCGACGCCGACGACGCTCGGCTCAACTCGCGTTTCACCTTCGAGACGTTCGTCAAGGGTCCGTCCAATCAGTTCGCCCTCGCCGCCGCCCTGCGCGTCGCCGAGACGCCCGGACGAACCTACAACCCACTCTTCATCTACGGCTCGGTGGGACTCGGCAAGACCCACCTGCTGCACGCCATCGGTCACTACATCCATCGCAACTACCAGCACTACGACGTGCGCTACGTCACCAGCGAGACGTTCCTCAACGAGTTCGTCGACGCGATTCGTTACAAGACGAACACCGCCTTCCAACGCCGCTATCGAGAGGTTGATGCCCTTCTCATCGACGACATCCAGTTCCTCGAGGAACGCGAAGGTCTGCAGGACGAGTTCTTCCACACGTTCAACGCCCTGCACGGCGCCAACAAGCAGATCGTGATCTCGTCGGACCGCGTGCCCGACCTCATCCCCACGCTGCAAGAGCGGCTGATCGGGCGGATGAAGTGGGGCCTGGTCACCGACATCCAGCCGCCCGACCTCGAGACGAGGATGGCGATCCTGCGCAACAAGGCCGACCGCGATCACGTCCCGGTCCCGCCCGAAACCCTCGAGTTCATCGCCAGCAAGATTCCGTCGAACATCCGTGAGTTGGAGGGCGCGCTGATTCGCGTGACTGCCTACGCCAGCCTCAGTGGCGAGCCGATCACGACGGAACTCGCCCAACAACTGCTCGCCGACCTGCTCGGCGACACAACCGCCAAGCCGCGCACCGACGACGAGTTGCTTCAAGAGATTGCCGACATTCTCGGATTCGACGTTCAGGCGTTGAAGGGCAAGAGCCGCCAACGCCCGCTCGTCACGGCCCGGCAGATCGCCATGTATGCCTTCCGCAACCTCACCGAGTTGAGCTATCCGAGCATCGCCCGGCTGTTCGGAAATCGCGACCACACGACCGTCATCCATGCCGTCGACAAGATCCAGAAACTGATGAGCGAGCGCAAGCAGATCTACGACCAGGTCACCGACCTCTTGCAACGACTCAAGTGATGTCGAGGGACAAGCCTGCGCATGGCATGGGGACAGCAGCTACCACGACGGTGGACAACTCACCGTTGTCCACCGAACGACAGGGCCGTGACTTCACTGCTGGGAACAACCTGCGAGCATCGCGCGCGCTGACATGTCGGCTCTACGCTGCGCCAATCGTGGGTTATCCCCAATCCACAGCACCTACTACGACTACTACTTCTTGTAAACCACCAATCGAGAGGGCGCCACTGTGAAGTTCCGATGTGAGCGAGACGTGCTCGCCGAGGCGTTGACGACGGCCGGCCGAGCGGCGACGAGCCGTACCGGCGCGTTGCCGGTGTTGGAGGGCTTGCATCTCGAACTGGTCGGCGATGAACTATCCGTGACCGGCACCGACCTCGACATGTCGATTCGCCTCAGTGTCACGGTCGGGGGAGTCAGTGACGGTGCAGTCGTCGTGCCGGCACGGCTCAGCGCCGACGCCGTGAAGTCGTTGCCGGCCGGCGCCGTCGAGGTCACCGCCGGAGATGACGACGTCACGATCTCGGCCGGCCGATCACAGTTCTCACTTCGCAACTACAACGTCGACGACTATCCGGCGCAAGTCGACCCCGCCGCTGAGGCGGTGACGCTGTCGTCGACCGAGTTCGCTGACGCGCTGCGGCAGGTCGTCCGCGCTGCCAGTACCGACGAGGCTCGCGGTGTCATCACCGGCGTACTCATCGCTGCCGAGGACGACGCCGTGAGGATGGTTGCCACCGACTCGTACCGCTTGGCGGTCCGCGAGCTGCCGGACAAGGGCATCCTCACCGCCGGGCAGCGAGTGCTCGTGCCTCATCGTGCGCTCGCCGAGCTGCAACGCATCCTGTCGGCGGCGGAGCAGTTGACCGTGCGCCTCGGCGCCCGTCACGCCACGTTCGAGTGTGGTCACGTTCGACTCACCACCCGATTGATCGAGGGTGACTACCCGAACTACCGAAACCTCGTACCGGCGAGCAGCGAGAACGTGCTCACCATCGGCAAGGAGGCGCTGCTCGACTCGCTTCGACGCGTCAAGATCATGGCCCAGCGCGACAGCGCGTCCGCCGTTCGACTGAAGCTCGGCGGGGAGACGCTGACGTTGTCCGTGCGGGACCAGGACTACGGCGCGGTCGTCGAGGAAGTCGACGTGCAGTATGAGGGCACGGAGATGCTCGTCGGCTTCAATCCCGACTACTTGATGGCGGGCGTCGACGCCATCGACGCCGACGAGGTGAAGTTCGAACTGCGTGATCCGGTCAAGGCCGTGGTGCTGCGCGGCGTCGAGCGGGACGACTACCTGTACCTGCTGATGCCTCTGCGTGTCGCCTCCGGCGACTAGTCCCCTTGACCATCCTTGACCGGCTCGAGCTCGTCGACTTCCGCAACTATTCGGCGGCGACGTTCGAGCTCACTCCAGGTACGACGGTCGTCGTCGGTGACAACGGTCAGGGCAAGACGAACCTCGCCGAAGCGCTCGTGTACCTCGCCACGCTGGAGAGCTTTCGCGGGGTCGCCAACGATGCCCTCGTCCGAGTCGGTGCAGCGAACGCCGTCGTCCGCGCCGAGCTCCACGAGGACGATGGTCGAGAGTCGTTGATCGAAGTCGAGATCACACCGTCCGGCCGCGGCCGCGTCCAGGTCAACCGCCAGCGTCTCGGGCGCACTCGCGATCTGCTCGGTGTCCTGCGCGTCACCGTGTTCTCACCCGATGATCTGGCCGTGGTCAAGGGTGGGCCGAGCGAACGCCGGAGGTTTCTCGACGACGCTCTCGTCAGCCTGGCGATCAAGTACGACGCGATTCGCCTCGAGCTCGACCGCATCCTGCGCCAACGGAACACCTTGCTCCGCCAACTCGGCGGGCGTCTCGACGGTGATGCCGTGACGACACTCGACGTGTGGGACGGCCGCCTGGCCGCGAGCGGCGAGCAGCTCGGAACCGCGCGAGCAGCCCTCGTCGATCGGGCTGGCCCCCACGTCGTCGAGGCCTACGACCAGCTCGCCGGCCGGTCGACCGCAGTGAGCCTCGACTACTCGCCACCGTGGCGCGTGACCGGGCTCGCCGGGGCGCTCGCCGCGGCCCGCGACGATGACGTGAGGCGCGGCGTGTCGACGGTCGGGCCGCACCGAGACGAGCTCGAGTTGCAGCTTGCCGGCATGCCAGCCCGTTCCCATGCATCGCAGGGGGAGCAGCGGACACTCGCCCTCGCGCTGCGGCTCGGGGTTCACCGGCTCGTCGCCGAGCGAACCGGCTCGACGCCGGTGCTCGTGCTCGACGACGTGCTGTCCGAACTCGACGCTCACCGAGCGAGTGCCCTGTTACAGATGCTCCCCGCCGGCCAGATCATCATCACCACCGCCGGCACGATCCCGCCGGCGGCGACACCCGAGCGTCTCATTCGCATCGCCAACGGCGCGATCATCGAGCGATGATCGGGCGGAGCGCTGGCAGGTGACGAACCGGCGCAAGCAGGACCCGATGCCGTTGGGGGAGTCGCTCGACGGGCTCGTGCGGTCCATGCAAGGCGGGCCGCGCCGCGAAGCTGGCGCGGCGCAGGCGATGGGTGGTGTGTTCGGGCGCTGGACGGAGATCGTCGGCGAGGCCGTCGCCGCCCATGTCCAGCCCGTCCGCCTCGACGGCAGACGGCTGGTCGTCGAGGTCTCCGACCCTGCGTGGGCGACGCAGATGCGTTTGCTCACGGACCGGGTCCAGCAGCGCGTCCACGAGGTCACCGGCACCGCCGTGGACACGGTCGAGATCCGCGTCGGCCGGCGCCGTCGCTGAACCCCTCAGATCCACCCCACCGTGACACCCCGCCGGTAGACTGGGAGACATCGCAAACACGCCTCCAAGCGGTCTTCCCGAGGCAGGTTGCGGGTCGTGGAAATGGCCCGTGACGTGGGCAGATCCGCTGATCGCAGGAGGTCGTGGATGCCCCGACCGGCGGTCAGGCATTACCCCCTGCCCGCCGACCCCAACGCAGCGAACGAAGACGCTTCATGACGAGAACTGAGAACACATCTGTGTCGAGTGACGACAGCATCAGTGATGCCGGCAACGGCAACGGCCAAAGTCCGCCGAACGGCGGTTCGCGCGACTACGGCGCCAAGGACATCCAGGTGCTCGAAGGCCTCGACCCGGTGCGCAAGCGCCCGGGGATGTACATCGGCTCGACCGGACTCGCCGGACTGCATCACCTCATCTGGGAGGTCGTCGACAACGCCGTCGACGAGGCGATGGCCGGCTTCGCCGACCGCATCGTCGTGACACTGCTCGCCAAGGGCGGTTGCCGAGTCGAGGACAACGGGCGGGGCATCCCCGTCGATCCCTATCCGTCGGGGCGCAACAAGGGCAAGAGCGCGGCCGAGGTCGTGCTCACCGTATTGCACGCCGGCGGCAAGTTCGGCGGCCAGGGCTACAAGGTCTCCGGTGGCCTGCACGGCGTCGGGGTCAGCGTCGTCAACGCCCTGTCCGAACGACTCCTGCTCGAGGTCGACCGCGACGGCAAGCACCACCGTCAGGAGTACGCCAAGGGCGGCAAGCCACAGGGCAAGCTCGAGATCGTCGGTTCGACACCGTCGCGTGGACGCCAGTCCGGAACGACGATCACGTTCTGGCCGGATCCCACGGTGTTCATCGCCGAGGGCACCGAATTCGTCGCCCGCACCGTGCTCGAGCGGCTGCAGACGATGGCCTTCCTCAACCGCGGCCTGGAGATCCTGCTCGTCGACGAGCGCCCGGAGAAAGAACAGAAGGTCACCTACCAGTACCGCGGCGGCATCGTCGACTTCGTCAAGCATCTCAACGCCTCCAAGGAGGCGCTGTTCTCCAAGGTCTGCAACTTCGAGGACGTCGACGACGACGGCCAGATGCTCGACATCGCCGTGCAGTGGAACACCGGCTACTACGAGGGGATCCACGGCTACGCCAACGGCATCTCCACCACGGAAGGGGGGATGCACGTCGAGGGGTTCAAGACGGCACTCACGTCGGTGGTGAACAAGTACGCCAGGGCCAAGACGCTGCTCAAGGAGAAGGACGACAATCTCCTCGGCGAGGACATCCGCGAGGGGATCACGGCGATCATCTCCGTGAAGCTGCGCGACCCGCAATTCGAGGGTCAGACCAAGGCCAAGCTCGGCAACGTCCCGATGCGCTCGTTCGTGCAGAAGGCCACCTACGAGCGCCTCGGCGATTGGCTCGAAGAGAACCCCACCGAGGCCAACCGGGTCGTCAAGAAGGCGATCTCCGCTGCCCAGGCACGGGTCGCCGCCAAGATCGCCCGTAATGCAATCCGTCGCAAGACGGCGCTCTCCGGCGCAGGGATGCCCGACAAGTTGAAGGACTGTTCCAGTCGCAACGCCGCCGAGAGCGAACTGTTCATCGTCGAGGGTGACTCCGCCGGCGGTACGGCGCTCAACGCTCGTGACCCGCGCACCCAGGCGCTGCTGCCGATCCGCGGCAAGATCCTCAACGTCGAGCGGGCGCGCATCGACAAGATGCTCAAGAACAACGAGATCCAGGCCCTCATCACGGCGATCGGCGCCGGAGTCGGCGAAGAGTTCGATGCCGCCAAGGCTCGCTACCACAAGGTCATCGCCCTCGCCGACGCCGACGTCGACGGGAGCCACATCCGCACCCTGCTGCTCACGTTCTTCTATCGCCAGATGCGCCCGCTCGTCGAGCACGGCTTCGTCTACATCGCCCAGCCGCCGCTGTACTCCACCGAGGTCGGCAAGGCGAAGGTGTACATCAAGGACGATGCCGCCAAGGCGCAGTTCCTCAGCGAGCATCCCAACCACAAGAAAGAGTTCGGGCGCCTGAAAGGCCTTGGCGAGATGGACTGGGACGAGCTCAAGGGCACGACGATGAGCGCGGCTACCCGCACGTTGTTGCAAGTGACGGTCGAGGAGGCCGCCCTCGCCGACGAGGTGATGAGTGTGCTGATGGGCGACGACGTCGAGAGCCGCCGCAACTTCATCGCCACCAACGCCCGCGATGTCCGCAACCTCGACTTCTGATGTTTCGCCTTCACTCGTTCGCTCGCTGCGCTCGCTCTCTCCGTTCAGGCGAGCTCGTTGGGCGGCCTGCGGCCGCACCGAAGAATCTCAGGCAATCGACCGGCAGAGCCGGATCGATCGCCGGGCGGGGGCTCCGGCGGAGCCTCTGCCCCCACACCCCCGCCGAAAGCAACTAAGCCCCTATGTCTGACGCAACACTTCCACCTGAATTGCCGTTCGAGCCGGTGCAGTCCATCGGCCTGCAGGACGAGATGGAGAGCTCGTTCCTCGACTACGCCATGTCGGTCATCACGGCGCGAGCGTTGCCCGATGTCCGGGATGGTCTCAAGCCGGTGCACCGACGAATCATCTGGGACATGGAGGAGCAGGGATTCCGCCCCGACCGCAACTTCGTCAAGTGCGCTCGTGTCACCGGCGACACGATGGCCAACTACCACCCTCACGGGAACCTGGCGATCTACGACGCCCTCGTGCGGATGGCCCAGCCGTTCTCCCTGCGCCATCCGCTGATCGACTTCCACGGAAACTATGGGAGCCCAGACTTCGGCCCGGCGGCTGAGCGATACACGGAGTGCCGGTTGGCGCCGTTGGCGATGCAGTTGCTCGCCGACATCGACGAGGACACCGTCGACATGGTGCCCAACTACGACGGCACCCGGGAGCAGCCGACGGTGCTGCCGTCGCGCTTCCCCAACCTCCTTGTCAATGGATCGCAGGGGATCGCCGTCGGCATGGCGACCAACATCCCGCCGCACAACCTCGGGGAGGTCATCGACGCGACGGTGCATCTCATCGACAATCCGGAGGCGACACCCGACCATCTCATGCAGTTCGTCAAGGGTCCTGACTTTCCGACGGGCGCGAGCATCCTCGGCCGGGCCGGAATCATCGACGCCTACCGCACTGGTCGCGGCAGCGTGAAATTGCGGGCAACGGCAGAGATCGAGGAGTCGAAGAAGGGGGCGATGCAGATCGTCGTGTCCCAACTGCCGTACCAGACGAGCTGCTCGTCGATCGCCGCGCGCATTCAGGAGCTGGTCGACTCAGGTCAGCTCGACGGGATCGCCGACGTCAACGACGCCTCGGCCGAGGGCAAGACCGAGCTCGTCATCACGCTCAAGCGCGACGGCAACGCCAACGTGGTGCTCAACAACCTGTTCAAGCTCACCCAGCTGCAGTCGTCGTTCGCCATCAACATGGTGGCCCTTGTCAACGGGGTTCCCCGCACGCTCAACCTCGCTCAGGTCCTCCAGGGCTACGTCAACCATCAGGTTGAAGTCGTCACCCGCCGCTCCGAGTTCCGGCTTCGCCGGGCCCAAGAGCGCGAGCACATCCTCGAGGGGCGGATCAAAGCTCTCGACGTGATAGACGAGATCATCGCCCTGATCCGCGCCAGTGAGGACGCGACAGCGGCCAAGGACGGCCTGATGGTGGAACCGTTCGGGTTCTCTGAGATCCAGGCGATCGACATCCTCGACATGCAGCTGCGCAGGCTGACCCGGCTGTCACGAATCGAGCTGGAGCGGGAGCTGGAGGAGATTCGGTCAGCCATCCGTGAGTTGCAGGCAATCCTTGCCGACCCCGTTCTGCTCCGCAGCGTCATCAAGTCCGAACTGGCGGCGATCCGCGAGAAGTTCGCCACACCGCGCGTGTGCCAGATCGCCCTGGATTCGGGCGACATGTCGATCGAGGATCTCGTCGACGACAAAGAACTCGTCGTCGTGATGACTGAGGCCCAGTACGTCAAGGCCGTTCCGGCGGGCCAGTTCAAGACGCAGGCCCGCGGTGGTCGTGGCGTCGCCGGCGCCAGGCTCAAGGCCGACGACCTCGTGCGCCACGTCATCTTCACGACGGCCCACGCCCACCTGCTGTTCTTCTCCAACTTCGGCAAGGTGTACCGGTTGCGGGCGCTCGACATCCCCGAGCGAGAGCGCACCGCCAAGGGCATGCCGATCGTCAACCTTCTGCCGCTGCAGCCCGGCGAGACGATCCAGGCGATCATCGACACCCGCGACTTCGCCGGTGAGCGTTACCTGTTCTTCGCCACCCGCCAAGGCCAGGTGAAGAAGACGGCGTTCGACGCGTACGACTCGAGCCGTCGCGACGGCCTGATCGCCATCAACCTGCGTGACGGCGATCAGCTCGTTCGTGTCATCGAAACGAGCGGCGGCGACGACATCTTCATGGTGACCCGGCGGGGCATGACGATCCGCTTCACTGAGGACGAAGTCCGCCCGATGGGGCGCACTGCGGCCGGCGTGCGCGGGATGCGCGTGCGGACCGGCGACGAAGTCGTCTCCGTTGACGTCGCCCGCGACGAGACAGCGATCCTGATGATCACCGAGGCCGGTTACGGCAAGCGCACCCAACTCGAGCACTACCACGCCCAGGGTCGAGGCGGCCAGGGTGTCATCGGGATCAAGCTCACCGGCCGCAAGGGTCACGTCGTTGCTGCCTTCATGGTCGGCATCGACGACGAGATCGTGGCCGTGTCGTCCGGAGGCGTGACGATCCGCATGCCAGTGCGGGAGATCTCGTCGCAGGGGCGCGGCGCCACCGGAGTACGGGTGATGAACCTCGACGACGGCCAGACCGTTGCGTCGGTCGCCCCGATCTTCGCCGCCGACGAGTAGCCGTTGATCGACGTCGTCACGGGCGACGTCCGCTTCGCACCTGCCTGGTGCCTGCTTCGTCGAAGTGACAGAGGTGGATGATGCGCGTACACGACGATCGCGGCCAGGCCGTTCCGCTCGCCCTCGTTGCCGTCGCCTTGGCGATCGTCGCCACGGTGGCGCTCGCCGAGCTCGGTAGCAACGTCGTCGACGCCAGTCGGGCGCGAACTGCCGCCGACGCGGCAGCGTTGGCCGGTGTCGAGGGAGGGCGCGAGGCGTCGGGACGGGTTGCCGCGGAGAACGGGGCGACGCTGGTGTTGTGGTCGAGCCGGGCCGACGGTGCCGGGGTCGCGGTCAGCGTGGAGGTGCGAATCGGGCGTGCCACGGCGACTGCGTCGGCCAGCAATCGGGGGCCGTGACGCTCACTGCCTGCCCGGAAGACAGTGGAAGCGCTGCGTACACTCGACGTCATGGCCAGTACCGAGCGCCCCGACGCCCCTGCGTCGACGGCGGCGGACGAGCATGACTCGCTGCCGGCAGCGCGCAACGGTGACGTCGAGCCGGAACGGGCGTTGCCATCGGGCGAGACCGAGGAGTCGCCGGTACCGGCCGCTGGCGACGAGTCCGGACCCGTGGCGATCGGATCGGGTGGCACTCACCAACTCCTCGAGCCGCAGCACGAGTCAGAACGGACAGCGCAGCCGGAACCGCCGTCAACCCAACTCGTGAGCGGGGACCCGTTGTTGGTCGGACCGGCGCCGGCGAACGCTCCGCCCGCCGACCCCACGGTCGCCAAGCCACCACCCCCTCCCGCAGCCAAGCAAACGAAGCGACCACCTGCTCCGACACCGCCCGCCGAGCCTGCGGAGCGCGGCCCCGCCACGGTGTCGGGGATCGCCGTGCCGTCTGCTGCCCAGCCGGCGGCGCGACGCGCGTCTCGCGGCGCCCACGTCGCAACGCCGACGGTAGCCAGGCCGCCGACCCGTCCACCGGACCAACCGGTGGCGACGCTGCGACCGACCACGGTGGCCCCGGTGCCGCGCCTCGCTGGACGCCGGCCGCGGGTTCGGCGAGTCACCCGCGTCGTTCGCCAGATCGATCCGTGGAGCGTGTTCAAGGTGGCGGCGGCGTTCAGCATCGTCGCCTACGCAATCGCCCTGATCGCCGGCGTGCTTCTGTGGAACGTCGCCTACGCCACGGGCACGATCGACAACATCGAGCGGGGCATGGAGTCGACGGGGTGGGAGGTCTTCGAGCTCGACGGCGGCGAGATCTTCCACAACGCCTGGATCGGCGGCCTCTTCGGTGCTGTGGCGTTGACCGGCCTGGCGGTGCTCACTGCCACCCTGTTCAACCTCATCACCGACCTCGTCGGCGGCATCCGGCTGACCGTCCTCGAGGAGGAGGTCATCGAGAAGACCGCCTCATCGATGCGCCGCTTCGCCACGGCGCCGGCCCGCCGGCCGACCAGCGGCGCGCCGGACCCGTCGGCCGGGCAGGGTGCCGAGGCACGCGTCCGCCGCGCCCGCGGCGGCTGAGCCGCCGATAGCCTCGACTGCTGCCAGATTTCCTGGCCGCCGTCCAGGCGCCCGTCTTCCGGGGCTATAGCTCAGTCGGTTAGAGCGCATCCCTGATAAGGATGAGGTCGCAAGTTCGATTCTTGCTAGCCCCACCGATCGGTCCAGTTCAGAGGGTATGACTGATCGATCAAGCGGGAGATTGCCGTCTCTGGGGTGCAATTTGGGGTGCAACCGGAGATCCGCCGAACGAGCGGTTGAGCAGAGTCGATCGCTCAACCACCGATTCGAGTGCTCGACCATCGGCGGTAACTCAAGGGACACCCGAGCGGTCCGGCAGGTGCCGTCGGGTGTCAGCTGATGCCGCCTACGCAGGGATTTCGCGATCGGGGTGTCCGGCTCGTGCCGCCTCGTACAGCCTGTTTCGTGTCGTCCGTGGACAATCCGTCGACACTCGGCGCCTAACCCACCGGATCTGACGGTCGACCGCCACCGGAGAAACCGGGGCATCGTCTGAGTGTGGACGATCGCTGGCAAGTTTCGCTTGCGCAAGGAGATGGTTGTCGACCACGGACCGGAAATTGTGTGGTTCAACCTTCCGAGGATTTCCGGTGCCGTCCCGTGCCGCCCAACACCGCTGAGTGCCAGCGGGGCCGGACGGTTCTGCTCCGTGCAGGCTCAAGGCGGGCGTCAGCGTCATCCCGACTCCAGCCAGCTCTCCCCAGCGGTCGACAGTTGCCTCAACGCCGCCGGCGCAGTCGACATGGCCTCGTCGAGTGCGGCACGTAACCCACCGGGCATCGGAAGTACCGATCCGGGCGCAGCTCCGGCCTGAGTACCGCGACTGTCACCGAATCGTTTGGTGCGTAAGCCACAGCCTCACGATCGCACCACGCGGCCGGGCGTCGCACCCGTACCCCGGGTCGGTGCGCATGCGCCAGGAGCGTCGGTCCGCGTCGCTCGAGCGCACACGAGAGAACCAGGGATTTCTACGGGCGCCAGCAGACGGACGACGTGACCAGGATCAATCGCACCAACGATCCGACAGCTTGTCGAAAGGACAACCCCATGAACACCTCTCGTACCGAGCCACCCATCGGAGAAAGCTCGGGCGAGCCCACCGCCTTCGTCCGCTCGGTCATTTCGCGACGCGCTTTCGCCGGAGGTGCCGCTGCGGCGGCGGGCATGTCACTGCTCGGAAGCTGGGCGCCGCGCGCCGTCTCTGCCGCGAGCGGCGCCACTAGCGTCCCGCCCACTGTCGACACGACGACCGAAGTTTCGTCGTTTCAGGTCGAGATTCCACAGGAGCAGATCGATGAGTTGGGCCGGCGTGTGGCGGCGACGCGTTGGCCCACCACCGAGCTCGTCGCGGACCGATCGCAGGGCGTGCAGCTGGCGACGATGCAGGAGCTGGCCCGCTACTGGACGACGGATTATGACTGGCGCAGGGGTGAGGCGAGACTGAACGCGTTGCCGCAGTTCACGACCGAGATCGACGGGGTTGTGATCCACTTCATCCACGTCAGGTCGCCGCATGAGAACGCCTTGCCGCTGATCATGACGCATGGCTGGCCCGGCTCGGTCGTCGAGCTGCTCGACACCGTCGGCCCGCTGACCGATCCGACCGCGCACGGCGGCAACCCCGAGGACGCATTCCACCTGGTGCTGCCGTCGTTGCCTGGCTACGGCTTCTCCGGCGAGCCGGCCGAGCTCGGCTGGGAGTCCGGCCGCACCGCACGCGCCTGGGCGGAGCTGATGGGAGGCCTCGACTACACCCGCTACGTCGCCCAGGGCGGCGACGTGGGCGCTCTCGTCACCGACCTGATGGGCCGCCAAGCGGTCGAGGGTTTGGTCGGCCACCACCTGAACCTGCTCACGGCAGTGCTCGCAATCGGCGATCAATTGCCCAAGGAAACCGAACAGGAACGCGCAGCGGCCGAGGCGGTTGCGACGTTCAGGACGGACGGCTTCGGCTACTTCCTCGAGATGGCGACGCGGCCGCAGACGATCGGCTACTCGCTGCTCGATTCACCCGTCGCGCTGGCGGCCTGGATGCTCGACCACGACACGGACAGCTACTACAAGATCTCCCGCGCCTTCGTCGACGGCGAGCCCGTGGGCAATCTCACCCGGGACAACATCCTCGACAACATCACGCTGTACTGGCTGACCGGCACCGCAGCGTCGGCGGCCCGGTCGTACTGGGAGGACGCACGAGCGCTGGCCGCAGCGCTTGCGAGCGGCCAGCCTCCTCCGGCGGTCACCGTGCCGGTCGGCTTCACGACGTTCCCCGGCGAGATCTGGGCTTCCCCGCGCAGCTGGGTCGAGGCGGTCTACCCCGACCTCGCCTACTTCAACGAGGCCGACAAGGGCGGCCACTTCGCCGCCTGGGAAGAACCGATGCTCTTCTCCACTGAACTGCGCGCAGCATTCAGCTCACTGCGCTAACGACACAAGGTGTTCGGCGGCGAGGCGAGCTTCGGCGAGCCCGCCGCAGACGCCGTGCGAGCCGTCGCGGACGACGTGCAGGGCGTGGGCATCGCACGTCTTTACAGAGCGAGATCTTCTGAGATGATCGGATCGCCATCAACATGAAGGTTTGGACAGGACTCAAGCTGGCCGAGGGCGGCACTTCGGGGCTGGCCGTGCAGGCGATGTCGTGAAGCCGCTTACCTGCCGAAGCGCGGTGAGGGCCGCGAGCGACCAGCTCTCAGGGTTGCTGTCCGACGCCGAGCGAGGAGCGCTCGAGGACCACCTGGCCGGTTGCGACAGCTGCACGTGCCTCACGGACCAGCTACGCAGCACCATCGCCATCCTCGAGTCACGGCCTGAGGTGGAGGTCCCCGAGTCGCTCTGGGCCATGGTCGCCGGCGCCGAGGGCGGCCGCGCCGAGGCACTCACCGCGCAGCTGCCACATCTCTACGCGCTCGCCAACGCGCTCGACGCCAACGCCGCCGACGACCTGGTCCAGGAGACGCTCATCTCCGCGCTTGTGGAACCCGACGCCGACACGACCGGATCGAGTCTCGTCGCGGCCTTGTTACGCCTCGCCGACGAACGTCGGCCCGATGTCGAGTCCCCGGCCGTCCCCACATCAGGAAGTGATCCCGACGCCGACGAGGCCGAGCTGTTCTACCCCGACTTCTACACCGACGGCGCCGATGCCGGGGCATGGGTCGAATCGCCCGTGGCTTGGGGTGAGGCGCGGGTGCTTCGTCCTGAGGACGATCTCGTCACGACCGAGGCATACAGCGTCGTTGACGCAGCGCTCGCCGGGCTGGATCCGATCGACGCTGGTCTCGTCACCCTCATCGACGTCGAGGGGACGCCGTTCAGCCGGGCCGTACTCGAGCTCGACCTGCCCTCCGGTGAAGCGCGCAAACGCCTCGCCCGGGCCAGGTTCAAGGTCCGCGCCACGCTCGATCGGTACTTCAGAAGCTGATGCCTTCGCCGCTGCCCAAGCGCCCCGGCAAGCCCTGAGGAGTCAATCCCGGTAGCGACCTTCGAACCGCGACCCTCGGCCGAGCTCGGTGAACCTGAGCCCGACGATGGACCCGTCCTCGACGATCCAATGAAGGTCATAACTGGCGCGGTAGCTGGGCGGCCAGAACGAACCAAAATGTCCGTCTCCGTCGACGTACCACTCGCCCCGGGTCGGACGACCGCCCTCGACGTACGTGGTCCCGCCGTCGGCCACGAAGACCTGGGTCGCACCGTCCGAGAAAACGAGCTCTCCCGCCGTCACCGCACGCGGGATGAGCGCCGCGGCGACCACGTCGCCGTCGGACACTTCGACATCCTCAAGCCCGTCCACGAGCCCGAATGTAACCATGCTCGGCTCATCGGACGATGGTGGCCGCTAGCGCCAGGTAGATGGCGATGGAGAGCAGGTCCTGGACGACCGTCGCTAGCGGCCCTGAACCGAAGGCGGGATCGCGGTGCAGTCGCCCAAGTATCCACGGCAACACGAGGGCGACGGCAGCGGCGACCACGCAGCTGGCAAACAGCGAGAGCGACACCACGACCGCCAACGAGAAATCGTTGAACGTCCAAACACAGAAGGGGAAGAACACAGCAGCGATCAGCCCTCCGATGAGGACGCCCGTGGCGAGTTCCTTGCCGACGAATCGGCGGATCGGCACACCGACGGATAGCCCGCGGACGGCCAAGGTCTCTGTCTGGGTGCCGACCGCGTCGGCCATGTAGACGATCGCGGGCAGGAAGAAGGCAAGCTGAACCGTGCGTGCGAGTTGCTCCTCGGCCGATCCGACCAGCCAGGCCGAGAGCATCGCTCCGATCAACCCGATCGCTAGCCACGGCAATCGGTGTATCAGCCGTTGCGCAATCCGTTCCTCACTGGCAATGCGTGCTCTGCTGCTATTCGCCAGTAGCCCTGAGAACCGGGCGATGTCCTCTTCGTGTTCCTGCAGGAGAACCCTCAACATGCGCTTCGGCGGAATGACCCCGAGGAGCGCACCATCATCGTCGACGACGGCCAAGGCCACCTCCCCGTGGCCGAGCATCGTCCAGGCAGCGATCTCCTGATCGGCGTGAGGTGAGATGCGCGCCGGCTCCGGATCCATCAGCGTCGACACGGCGACCTCGTGGTCGGCAGCAAGCAGGGCCTCAATCTGCACCATGCCGACCAAGTGGCGGTCGACACAGACAGGGATGTCGGCCACCGTGTCGTAGGTACGACCGATCAGGCGCTCCCGCACTGCTCCTACCGTCTCGTGCGGCCCTGCGATCGGGACACTCGTTGTCGCATGGCTGCTCGCTCTGTCGAGCGCCGCGGGCAAGGTGTCCAGTTCCAGCGGCTCGATCAGCTCAATCACGGACGAAGTTCTCATTCCCGAGGAGTCGCTTCCTTGGGCGGCGGGATTTCGAGCATGTCGATGCCGCTCAGGTCGAGCCATGCTCGTTCAGGGGAGCGCACGAAGCGGACTTGGACGGCGTCGCAGGAGGCGCAGCGCAGCACCATGCCGGGTGCCCGCAGGTAGGCCCGCAGAGTCGCGATCGGGTGAGTGTGGTGGCAGGTGGCGCAGGTGGTGATGGCCGTGGAGGCGTCGAAGGCGAAGATGTCTGCCCCGACTCCGGGTTGCCGTAGCCGGCCTCGGCGTAGGGCAGGGGACGCAGCTCGAACACCGAGTTGAGATAGGTGCCCGGCATCCCGTACGGATCGCCTTCGTCGAGGTTCCCCCGCAGGCCGATGTGCCCGTTCGAGAGCGCAAAGATCGACTCGCTGGCAACCAACATGGCCAGGTCCAACCCGTGTTCGGTCACGTGCCACGGCTCCACCGAGTAGCCGCCACCTCCCGTCATCTCCGCTTCGATGGCCAGATCGTCCGGAGCCGCCGTCACGGTGACACCAGCTCGCTCAGATCCCCGACCACGATGGCGCCTCGCGCCCGCAACGCGTCGACGTGCCCCACGCCCACCCCGGATCGAGTCCTCGGGGTCGGTGTTGCCGACCTGTGTGGCGAACATGAGCGCGCCGAGCGCATATGGGCTGACCTTGATGCCTGTTCGGCCCAGGTTTCGGTACTGCATGGGGTTCTCCAGTCGTGAGCTCGACGTGTTATGGACGCCTCCGTCGGCCTTGGAGGCGAACAGGTACAGGGCGTCTCCGTCGATCAACGGCACCAGGGGGTTCTCCCGCTCCAGACCCGACTTGGCGCCTTTGCTGTGCAGGATGACGATCGGGATGACGCCGAGCGAGGCGACTTCGCCGCCGTTGGCGCGGAACTCAGCGATGATCTGCGCGTTCCAGTTGTTCATGTTGTCGATGTCGGTCATGGGGCGCCTCCGCTTCTGTGAGAGGACGGGGGCAGGTCGGCTGCGGCACTGGAACTGCATCATCCGAGATGGTGGAGGTCCGTGCCTCCAGGTCCGCGAGGTGCTCGAGGAGTCGTGCGCCTTCGACATCGAGGTCGGGCATCTTCCGCAGGGGCCCTGGGAGCCACCACGCTCTCCGGTCGAAGAGCGTCATGGCAGCCGGGACGATGACCATGCGCACGACGGTGGCGTCGAGCAACACGGCCACGGCGAGTCCGATGCCGAACATCTTGATGATGACGTCGTCGCCGAGCACGAACGCTCCGAAGACAGCGATCATGATCATGGCGGCAGCAGTGATCACCCGGGCGGACATCGCGAGCCCGTTGAGGACGGCGCCGTGTGGGTCGCCCGTGCGGGAGTACTCCTCCCTGATGCGAGAGAGGATGAAGACCTCGTAGTCCATGGAGAGCCCAAACAGGACGCCGAACATGATCGTCGGGATGAAGCTGACGATGGGGACGTTGGTGTCGACTCCGATCAAGCCGGAGAGCCAGCCCCACTGGAAGATGGCGACAGTGACGCCGAGGGCCCCACCTATGGACAGCAGGATGGCGATAGCTGCCTTGATTGGTATGAGGATGGATCGAAAGACGACCATCAGCAGCAGCATCGTGAGCAGGATGACGAATGCCATGTACTTGGGAAGCGCGGAGCTGAGCTTGTCCGAGATGTCGATGTTCGATGCCGTGTTGCCAGCCACATAGGTGCTCACTCCTGTGTCGCTCACGGAACTGGTCGAGAACCCCTCGCGGAGACGGTGGACGAGGTCTTCGGTCTCGCTGCTCGCTGGACCCGACCTCGGGATGACGGTCACGATCGCGGTGTCACCATCTGCGTTGGTGATCGGCTGACCGACGAGTGCGACATCGGGGTCCGCTTCGGCGACCGAGCTGATCGCCATCAGTGCGGCAGACGGGTCGTCGACTCCACGGAGGTCGGCGACGACAGCCAGGGGGCCGTTGAATCCCGACCCGAAACCCTGGGCGAGGATGTCGTACGCCTCGCGCTGTGTGGTCTCGGGCGACTTGGATCCGTCGTCGGGAAGGCCGAGACGGATGGCCAGCAACGGTGCGGCCAGCACGAGCATGACGGCGATGCCACCAAGGAGGTACATCCAGGGCCGGTCGGTGATCCGCTTGGAGAACCGTCCCGAGACGGACTCCTCGATCGCGACACCTTCACCGGTGGTGACCTTGATGCCGGGGATGGTCAAGCGGTCGATGTTGTCGCCGGCGAATCCGAGCAACGCTGGGACGAGAGTGATGGCGACGAGCACGGCGACGGCGACGGATGCGGCGGCGCACAGGCCCATCACCGTGAGGAACGGAACGCCGGTGATGAACAATCCGGCAAGGGCGATGATCACGGTGCCGCCAGCGAAGACGACCGCTCCACCGGACGTGGCGTTGGCGCGTGCCGCGGATTCCTCTGGGGAGAGTCCGGCAGCGTGGAAAGCGCGGTGACGAGTCACGATGAACAGCGCGTAGTCGATGCCGACGGCGAGTCCGATCATGATCGCCAGCGTCGGTGCGGTGCTGGTCAAATCAGTGAACGCCGAGACGAGCGTGATGCCGAGGACCGTGATCAGAACGCCGACGAGGGCGGTGAGCAGTGGCAGACCGGCCGCGATGACGGAACCAAACGCGATCAACAGCACGATGATGGCGACGGCGAACCCGATCAACTCGGCGGGCGTTTCCGGCTCCTCGACCGCTTTGCTCACCGCGTCACCACTGAACGCGACCGTCAGTGCCGCGGGCGTCGCTTCACGGGTGGCCTCGATGACCGTGCGGATCTGTTCCTCGTCGAGGTCGACCGCCGCCTTGCTGAAGCGGACTTCGATGAAGGCGATTCGTCCGTCGGGCGAGGTCGTCACGGACGACATCGGATCGGCGGGCGGTACGACGTCGGGTAGCAAGAAGAGTTGCCGGAGACCGGCCCTGAGCTCCTCGTCGTCGGTGAAGTCAGCGAGTGTTCGCCCCTCGGGCGCTTCGGCGGCAATGCGTATTGTCGTTCCGGATTGCGTCGGAAATCGCTCCAACAACAGGTCTTGAGCTTCTTGGGACTCGGTGCCCGGGATGGAGATCGTGTCGGTGGTCTTGCCGCCGGCGGCATTGGACCAGGTGCCGATGCCGCCGACCAGGAGGACCCAGAAGACGACCACGACGCGTCGGCGTCGCACGCACCAGTGGCCGAGACGGTAGAGCAGTTGAGACATGGGCTGTGGACCTTCCTTCGCGTCGACGAGCGCTGCTCTACTGAGCTGTCGGCTGGTTGCTGCCGAGGGCCTTGCGCAGGACGTGGATCGCTTGCTCGAGCGCGGCGGTGGTCGCGGCCGTGTCACGGAGAGGGTTGAGCATGAGCAGGTCGTGGATGGCGCCGTTGAAGCGGACGCTGGTCGTACGCACGCCGGCCTCGGTGAGCTTGCGGGCGTATGCCTCGCCCTCGTCGCGCAGGACGTCGTTCTCGTCGACGATCAAAAACGCCTCAGGCAGGCCGGCCAGGTCGTCGAGGCTGGCGCGCAGCGGCGACGCGGTGATCTCCGATCGTCTTGCCTCGTCGGGGCAGTAGGCGTCCCAGAACCACGCCATGGCTTTGGCGGTGAGGAACGGGCCGTCGGCGAACTCGATGTAGCTGTCGGTGTCCTGGGCGGCGTCGGTGACCGGGTAGTACATCGACTGGTGTACGAAGGTGACGTCGCCGCGCTGCTTGGCGAGGATCGCGAGCACCGCGGTCATGTTGCCGCCGACGGAGTCGCCGGCAACCGCCAGACGTGACGCGTCGAGGCCGTGAGCGTGGCCGCTCTTGGTGATCCAGCGCGCGGTGGCGTAGGCCTGTTCGATCGCGACCGGGTACTGCGCTTCCGGGGACCGGTCGTACTCCACGAACACGACCGCGGCGTTCGTTCCGACCGCCAGCTCGCGCACGAGGCGATCGTGGGTGCCGGCGTTGCCGAGGATCCAGCCGCCGCCGTGCACATAGAGCACGGTTGGTAGGGGGCCGGTTGCACCGAGGGGCTTGACGATGCGGACGGCGACGTCGCCGACCTCTGCCGGCACGGTGATCCATGTCTCGTCGACGTCGGGCTTCGCGATCGGCGCGGCTTGGAGGTCGTCGAGGACCTTGCGGGCAGCGTCAGGTCCGAGTTCGTACAGGAACGGGGGCTGTGCGGTGGCGTCGGCGAACTGTCGTGCTGCCGGCTCCAACGTGTGGTTGTGCATGGTTGTCTCCAATCGGGGTTTCGTTGATGGACTGGTTGCGGATGGGTTCGCCACGCCTGTGGCGCCATTGATGAGGGCGCCGAGTTTCCTGTCGAGTTGACGGGCGGTTGGCAGCAGCGAGGGGTTCGCTGCGGCGACGAGGAGGACGGCAGGACGTACGCCACGGTGCACCCGTTTCCGTCGTCTCCCTCGACGGGCAGGTTCTCGACGGGTGCGAAGAGCCCCGCCGATCAGGTCGTCGCGCATCATGGTGAACGCGATGATCGGGTTGCTGACGATGAGACTGGACGGCGGTCGCCCACGGGCGGTGCGCGAGCTGGCCCGCGGTCAGCGCGATGGTGTCCGCCGCGGCGTTCTCTTCGAGGCGCGAGACCCGCTTGGTGCCGGGCATCGGAGCAATGTCGTCGTCTTGTGCGAGAAGCCACGCGAGCGCGACCTGCGCCGGCGTCGCGCCGGCCTCCTCCGCGACCGCCTCGACCTCGTTCAGGATCCGCAGGTTCTGATCGAAGTTGCTGCCGATGAACCGGAGAATGCTCATCCGGTGGTCCTGTGCGCGCAGCCGGCTGGCCAGAAACCCTCGGCCGAGCGGCGGCGTAGGCCACGAAGCCGATGCCGAGTGTAAGAACCAGCGGTATGGCCTCCGCCTCCGGGCCGCGCGTCCAGAGAGAGTACTCGGTTTGGAGCGCCGTCACCGGATGCACGGCGTGCGCACGCCGGATCGACTCGGGCCCAGCCTCGGAAAGGCCGATGTGCGTGATCTCGCCTGCCTCGACCAGCTCGCTGAGGGTGCCGACCGTTTCCTCGATCGGTGTCGCCGGGTCGACGCGGTGCTGGTAGTAGATGTCGATGTGGTCGGTCCCGAGGCGGATCAGCGATCCCTCGAGGGCGGTACGGATGTTCTGCGGGCTGTCGTACTCGGCTGCGTCCCCGTGGCGGTGGGAGACCACCCCGAACTTTGTCGCCAGGACCACTTCGGCTCGGCGCCCCGCGATCGCGCGTCCGACGAGCTCCTCGTTCGCGTAGGGGCCGTCGACCTCGGCCGTGTCGATCAAGGTGATCCCGAGGTCGAGGGCGCGGTGGATCGTGCGGATCGACTCAGCGTCGTCGACGCCCGCTCCCGTGTAGTAGGCCGACATGCCCATGCAGCCGAGGCCGAGCCGCGAGACCTCCAGGCCGTCAAGTGAGATGTGGTTCACGAGGTCACGCCGTGGCCGCGGTCGCGTCCGCGTACGCATCCGACGCTCGGGTGAGCTGGGCGAGCTCTTCATCGCTCAGCTCGAGCTTTGCTGAGGCGAGCAGTGGTGCTACCTGCTCTGGTGCGCTGGCGCCGGCGATCGGCGCGACGATCGTGGGCTGCGCGCGCAACCAGGCGAGGGCGACGGTTCCCGGCTGGACGTCGTGCTCTCTGGCGATCGCGTCGAGCTCGCGAACCACGGCGAATCCGGCGTCGGTGAGATAGTCGGCGACCATCGACGATCGCGCGACGCTGTCCGCGTCGCCAGGCGATCGGTACTTGCCGGTCAGGAACCCAGCCGCCAGCCCGAAGTACGGCACCACCCCGAGCGAGTGCTCGACGGCGAGGGGCCTCAGCGTTGCCTCGAACGGCTCGCGGACTAGCAGGTTGTAGTGCGGCTGGATCGAGACGGGGAGGGTGGCGCTGGTGCTGATCGCGACCTCGATCCACGCCTGTGCACGCTCCGCTCTGTAGTTCGAGAGTCCCGTGTAGCGGACGACGCCCCGTTTCACGAGCGCGTCGAGTGCGCCGATGGACTCCTCGAGCGGGGTGTCGGGGTCGTCGTAGTGGGCGTAGCAGACGTCGATGTAGTCGGTCTGCAAGCGCCGCAGCGATTGCTCCACCGCAGCGGCTATGTTCGCGGCCCTCAGCCCCGCGTACGCCGGCAGACCGGAGACCTTCGTTGCGACGACGACGTCGGGCCGCTTCCCCCGTGCGGCGAGCCAATCGCCGAGGATCGCCTCGGCCTCGCCGCCCGAGTTTCCGGCAACCCAGTAGGAGTAGGTGTCGGCGGTGTCGATGAAGTTCCCGCCGCCGGCGACGAAGGCGTCCAGGATCGCATGGGACGTCGCAGGCGAAGCCGTCCAGCCGAAGCTGTTGGTCCCCAGCGCGAGCGGAAAGACGTCCAGATCAGATGCGCCGATAGAGGCCATGACCTCTGTTCTAGGCCGCCAGTGGTGGAGCTTGCGCCCGTGCGGCCACTGCCGTGCAGTGCCCGGCGTGGACGTCGCTTAGGTGTGGCTACTGAGTCGGACGCTGCGCGGTGGCTCAGGTCGACTCGGTTGATACGCCGCCGAGCACGTCGGAGAGTTGCGCCCTCGAGGTGACCCCGAGCTTCGGGTACAGCCGATACAGATGCGATTCGACGGTTCGATGCGAGAGGTAAAGCCGCTGACCGATCTCGCGATTCGACAGCCCGGCGGCGGCCATCTGTGCGATCTGAAGCTCCTGTGGCGTGAGCTCGTCCCGCGTGTCGGGCGTGCGCCGGCGGCTGCTCTCACCCGACGCCCGCAACTCCTGGCGCGCACGCTCACCCCACGGGCCGACCCCAAGCGCATCGAACGCATCCCGCGCAGTGCGTAACGGCGCACGCGAGTCCGCAATCCGCCGCTGTCGACGAAGCCACTGCCCAAGAGCTAACAGCAGACGTGCACGGTGAAGCGGCCAGCGGGCCATGTCGGTGGCGAGGGCGTCACGGAACAGCGGCTCGGCGTCTTCCTCGGCCGCAAGGAGTGGGCAGCGCGTACAGCAAGCCAACGTGGAACCATGGGGACGGTGTCTGGCGAGCCAGCAGCTCGAGCTGGCGCATGATCGCCCGGGCCTCATCGTGGTGAGCGCTGTGCGCGGCTGCCTCGGCGAGATCGCCGAACGCCCAACAACGCATCATGTGGTGATTGGCCGGGTCGCCGGGCTCGAACAGTCGACGCAACTCGTCGTAGGCGTCTGTGTGGCGTCCCTGTCCAAGCGCCGACCAACCCCACGCGAGCTGCACCGCGGCGAGCACGGCCGTAGCGCCCGCAGGCAGGGCGACGCTTTCGGCCTTGGCGGTGAGATCCTCGACCGCTCTCTGCTCGCCGCGCAGTGCCGCGATCATCGCCGTGGTGGACTGCGCTCCCGCCTCCCACAACGGCTGCCCGGTCTCTGCCGCCAGCGCGGCGGCCTCCTCGGCGGCCGGGATGGCGACGCTCCAGTCGGCGAGCTGGATCGCGGCCCAGGCATGGCTCACGAGCACCTGCGCCAGCACGCCGAGGCGGCCCTGCTCGCGCAGTCTGGCGACGGCTGTCCCGAGCAGCGGCAACGACAGATCGAAGGCGCCGACGGCCTGGGCGGCCGTACCAAGGAGATATGACCCGTCGGGGCCGACATCAGCCACCGAGCTTGCCAGCCGATCAATGACCACCGAGCCTCGCTCGATCGGCGCCGCGTACGCCTGGATCAAGAGCAGTCGCGGGTCTTCTGGAGAGGCTCCGCTCCGATCGGTCGCTGCGATCAGCTCGTGTTTCGCCTGCTCGCCTGGGTCAGCCCACCAGCACCTGAACGCGGCGGCCAAGAGAAGATTGAGCGCTAGATCGGTGTCTCCGCCGACGATCGGTTGTCCCGCCGTTTCGACGAGGGCATGCACCCTGGCCGGATCCCCCGCGGGACCTTGGTTATAACCGTCCGCCAACCACATCGACAGCGCCCTGTCATGCGGTCCGAGCTCAGGCGAATCCGCCTCGCGCAAGAGACGTATCAGGAGTTCGCGCCGCCCGAGCTCGTGCGCCATGGCGGCCGCACGTAGCAGCAAGGCAGCTCGCCGAGCAGGTTCTTCGGTGAGGGCCGCCGCCCGTTCGAAGGCATTGACAGCCAAGGCAAAGGCCCCACGCCTCTGCGCGCGGACTGCTGCCTCTTCGAGTTCCGTGGAGACCGCCGAATCCGGTCCGACAGTCGCTGCCGCCCGATGCCACACGCGCCGGTCGGGGTCGTACGCAAGCACCTCGGCGAGCGCTGCGTGCGCCGCGTGACGCTCGGTGACGCTCGCCGCTGCCTGGATCGCCGAGCGCACGAGTGGATGGCGAAATCGCAGTGCCGAACCATCGTAGACAATCAGCTGCGCGTCGACCGCCGGAACCAGTGCCTCGACCGATGGAGTGACGCCGTCAGCGATCTCCGCGGCCCTCATAACCTCCGCCAAAACCCCTCTCTCATCGAACGCTGCGATCCGCAAGACGGTCTGCGTGGCGCTGGGCAGCTCGGCGGCACGTGACGCAAATGTCTCCTCCAAGCGACCCGTCAGCGGCAGGGGCGTGGGCAGAGATCCTTCCTCGTCCCCGACGCGGAAGCGAAGCGCGAGCGGTAGCTCGAGCAGCGCCAGCGGGTTGCCCGCTGCCTCATAGAGCACCCGTTCGCGCACGGCGGTGGCGAGCTCTGGGTAGTGCGCCTCCAGCAGCTCTCGAGCGGCGCGATCGGCGAGTCCCTCCACATGCAACTCGGACAGTCCGCCGAGTGAGCTCTTGTACCCCTCGCGGATGGCTGCCAGGAGAATGATCGGGTCTGACTCCACTCTCCGGCCGATAAACGCGAGCACATCGGCGGTGGACCGGTCGAGCCACTGAGCGTCCTCGACGATCAGAACGACGGGCGAGTGTGCCGCGGCCTCACTCAGCAACTCGAGCGCGGCGAGCGCGATCAGGAACAGGTCAGGGGCGGCGGCGTCGGTCATGCCGAATGCGGCCATGACCGCGTTGCGCTGAAGCCCTGGAAGGCGATCAGCGTGAGCAAGCACCGGCCGCAGGAGCTGGTGCAGGCCCGCGAACGCAAGGTCCGCTTCGGATTGAACGCCCGTCGCGCTCATGACCAGCATCCCGCGATCGGTGGCGAGACTGCTCGCCTGGGCCAGAAGCGCCGACTTCCCAATGCCGGCTTGGCCTCGCACCACCAGCGCTGCGCCCCGTTCAGGCAAACCCTCCAGCAGGCGGGCGATCACGCCTGCCTCGTGACTCCGGCCAACCAATGAGACTGCTGGCATCTCAAACCCATCATCGCGCGTCCCGATTCCCTTGTGCACCGCCGCCCCTGCCGCCGCTGCCGGCCGGAGGCCGGTGATCACGCACAGGGTGGACGCTCGTCGCTCGGTACGCGCAGAGTCTGCGCCGACAACGATTGCTGCAATCGCCGGGGTTCGGCACTCAGTGATCGCACCCAAGCACGCGCCTCGAGGGCTGCTGCGAAGCAGTGGTCTCACGGGCGCCGCGCTGCGGTTCGCTCTGTAAAACGTGGCTCGTGACCGAAGGTGCTGCGGCGGATGAGTGACGACGGGCTGCACCGATGGTGCCAGTGGACGGGGCGAGCCGTTCGTCCCGTTCGACCAACGTGGTCAGGGATCTGAGTGAGCTGCTGGTGTCACCGTGACGGCCGCCCCGGACGATCTGGCCATCGAAGTGGAGATGACGGGAGGTGGCGGCTACTCGGTGGAGCCGTGGCAGGTGACCGAACACGGGTTGGACCTCGCCACGTTGGCCCAGAGCGAGTCGATCTTTGCGCTCTCGAACGGGCACATCGGCCTGCGGGGGAACCTCGACGAAGGCGATCCGTACGGGATGCCGGGCACCTACCTCAACTCAGTGTTCGAGCTGCGTCCCCTGCCCTACGCGGAGGCCGGCTACGGCAACCCGGAGTCGGGGCAGACAGTCATCAACGTCACCGACGGCAAGCTGATCCGGCTGCTCGTCGACGACGAACCGTTCGACGTGCGCTACGGCATGCTCGACGCACACGAGCGTACGCTCGATCTCCGGGCCGGGACGCTCAGTCGTCGTGTCCGGTGGACCTCGCCGGCCCAGGACAGGGTGCGGATCTCGTCAGTGCGGCTCGTTTCGCTCACCCATCGGGCCGTGGCGGCGATCTCCTACGAGATCGAACCGATCGACACGCCGCTGCGCATCGTCGTGCAGTCCGAACTCGTGGCCAACGAAGCACTCCCGGCCCAGGGTCGAGACCCTCGGACCGCCGCGGTGCTGGAGAACCCACTCGTCATCGAGGAGCAGACGGTCGGCAGCCGCGGCGCGCTGATGGTGCACCGGACCCGTCGCAGTGGGCTGCTCGTCGCGTCGGGCATGGAGCACGTCATCGAGGGCCCCGACGGGATGACCGTCGACGTGTCGAGTTCGCCCGACGGGTGTCGGCTGACCGTCGCCACTCGGCTCGAGCCCGGAGCACCGTTGCGGCTCGTCAAGTTCCTGGCCTACGGCTGGTCGAGTCGACGCACCCGCCCGGCCCTGCAGGCCCAGGTGGTCGCGGCTCTGGCCGCCGCTCGCCTGACGGGTTGGGACGGGCTCGTGGCCGAGCAGCGCCGCTACCTCGACGAGTTCTGGGCCGGCGCCGACGTCGAAGTCGTCGGCGACCCCGAGGTCCAGCAAGCGGTCCGGTTCAGCCTGTTCCACATCCTGCAGTCGGCCGCCCGGGCCGAGCAACGGCCGATCCCGGCGAAGGGCCTGACCGGGAACGGGTACGACGGGCACACGTTCTGGGACACCGAGACGTTCGTGCTGCCCGTGCTCATCTACACCATGCCGACCGCTGCCGCCGATCCGCTGCGCTGGCGGCGACTCACGCTCGCAGCCGCGCAGGAGCGAGCCGCCGAGCTCGGTCTGCCCGGGGCCGCCTTCCCGTGGCGCACCTTGCGGGGGCGGGAGTCATCCGGCTACTGGCCGGCTGGCACGGCGTCGTTCCACATCAACGCCGACATCGCCAACGCCGTCGTCCGCTACCTGGACGCCACCGGTGACGGGGATTTCGAACGCGAGGTGGCCGTCGAGCTCCTCGTGCAGACCGCCCGCCTGTGGCGGGGCCTCGGACATCACGACCGCGACGGGCGGTTCCGCATCGACGGGGTCACGGGGCCCGACGAGTACAGCGCCGTCGCCGACAACAACGTGTACACCAATCTGATGGCGCAGCAGAACCTCCGGTCCGCCGCCGACATCGCCGCCCGTCAGGTGGAGCGCGCCGAGCAGCTCGGCGTGACGGCCGACGAACTGCACGCCTGGCGCGAGGCCGCCGACGCCATGGTCATACCGTACGACGACCGTCTCGGCGTCCACCCGCAGAGCGAGGGGTTCACCGACCATGCGGTCTGGGATTTCGCCGGCGTCCCACCCGACCACTATCCCCTGTTCCTCCACTACCCGTACCTCGACCTCTACCGCAAGCAAGTGGTCAAGCAGGCCGACCTGGTCCTCGCCATGCACCTCCAAGGCCACGCCTTCACCCCCGAGCAGAAGGAACGGAACTTCCGCTACTACGAGGCACTCACCGTGCGTGACTCGTCGCTGTCGGCAGCCACGCAGTCGGTCATGGCCGCAGAGGTCGGCCACCTCGAACTGGCGCACGACTACCTCGGCGAGGCCGCGCTCATCGACCTCGCCGGGCTGCAGCACAACACCGGGGACGGGCTCCACCTCGCCTCCCTGGCCGGAGTCTGGACCGCCCTTGTCGAAGGCTTCGGCGGGATGCGAGCACGCGATGGGCGACTCAGCTTCGCCCCCCGTCTCCCCAGCCGCATCCGCCGGCTGGCGTTCCGTGTCCGCTACCGCGGACGTTGCATCAGCGTCACCGCCGAGCACGGTCACGCGACGTATCGACTCGTCAGCGGGACGCCCACCGTGATCGCCCACCACGGCGACGACTTCGAGCTGGCCGGCGAGCCGATCCGACACCTGATCCCGAAAGCGGACGCGCTCACCCGACCAACCCAACCAACAGGCCGCGAGCCACGCCCGCGCGGCACCACCAAGTGACGTCGCCTGCCCCCCAGCGACCGTTTCGTCGCGGCCGATCAGACGATCGGTGGCAAAACGCGTTGGGCGCTGGCGGCGAGGTCGGGGTCCCAGCCGCAGACGGAGCACGCGTTCTCGACAGCAGAACGGCCGAAGTCGGGCGCGACTCGGTCCGGGTTCGGTGCCGCTCGAACGTCGTCCCAGTTCAAGATGAACTCGCGCAGGTCCGGATGCCAGCGCGCCGCCGACGGTGACAGGGTTGGGGTGTCGTAGCCGTCGGGGGCCGGGAAGGCGAAGGCGAAGAAGGCGGCGTGCGGGTAGCGGGCGTCCCCGGGCCACCAGCCCACCTCGATCTGCTCGGCGTTCGCCGAGTGCGCATGATGAAGTCACTGGACGGCGGG